>NZ_JBDPLZ010000018.1:0-56122 GCF_039871655.1 Actinocorallia sp. B10E7 | reverse complement strand
GGATCCGGGCCTTGTAGGCCGCGGTGAACGTCCGCCGCTTGGGCCGGCTCGGCTTCTCATCGGTCACTCGACCATCCTGCCCTCTCATGGCGGCCTGGTCGGCGAGGGTCATCGTCACTGTCCTGATGGTCCTGTCTCGCCCTGCTTCACATCAAAAGGATCTGTTCATCCCGTGTGTCACACCAGTCTGACAGAGAGGGACCCTATGGAACGGCTCTGTGGGCCGATACCTGGATCAGGCGTATGGTGCGCGACGCCTCTCAGACATGAACCCTCACGCCGTCACACGACGGATGGGGCGCACGGCGGACACCGTGACCATGCAGCCGTGTGGAGCGCTTCCCGTTGGGGGTACAGCCGACGAAGGCCCAGGTCAGAGAGAAGCTCTGCCTGGGCCTTTGTCATGTCAGGACTGCTTTCTTCCTCTGCGTGCCCGCCGCGTGCCCGTTGGCTTTTCCTGCGTGCCCTTGAGCTGTGCCCGGGTCATGGCGCTGAGGGTGTCGGCGATCTCCTGATGACGCTCCTGCGTGGCGTGAAGGTAGATCATCGCCGCACGATCACTGGAGTGCCCCATCCGCTCTTTGAGCTCCGGAAGCGTGGTGCCGGCGATGGTTGTCAAAGTACTCCCAGTGTGCCGAAGATCGTGAAAGCGGATGCCTTTCAAGCCGACTTCGGCCAGGGCCTTGGCCCAGATCCGACGGAACCCGCCGCGCCGCGGCATCGCCCCTTTGGCACCGACGAAAATCAGTCCTTCTTCGCCGTCCCGTGTGTCACGCCAGTCTGGCAGAGAGGGCTCGGCTCTGTGCGGGGCCGCCGCCGGCTTCGGAGAACGAGCCGACAACAGCGTCACGACCTCCTGCACATAGCGCCAGGCGGTCGCTGCCGAGACTCCGAAACCGGCTGCGAACTGCGCGAACGTCTCGCCCTTGCGCAGGTGGACCAGCGCCAGCAGGGCTTGGCGGCCCGGGTTCAGCCGCCGCCAGACGGACCGATGGCTTTGCGGTGCCGATGGATCACCCGGCCAGGTAGTTCAGCGTTGAGGGCGACAAATCGACTGGCCGTAAGCAGGGAGTTCACAACCACAGCCAACCGCGAGAGCGGGTAGGGGCGGCAGTGGCTCTATCAGACCCCGGCCTCGGCTTCAGGAGAGGGTGGCGAGGACCTCGGTAGCGTGATCGGGATCGTTGGTCACCAGGTGGAGAGCCCAGGTGGGATCGACGGAGAGTTCGGCGATGAAGGCCCGCCACAAGGCGGAGGCGCTGGTCTTGGCGGAAAGGCGACTGCGCCCCGCACCGAACAGAGGGAAACACAGGGAGGACAAGGGCGGAGTGTAGGCGGAGCGGCGGGCGGCTGCCAGCCGGAAGATGTTGTGCACGGCCAGTCGGATGGCGTCGGGAGTGACGGTGTACGCGGAAGCCGAGGCTCCGGAAGAGGCCACGGCAGCGTGGTACACAGCGCGGACGCCGTTGGCCGCCAGTTTCCCCGGTGAGGTCTCGGCAATGGTTCCGACTGGAACCGCAAGACCTGGCCGCGCGTTGCGCTGGACCCAGGCCGACAGCTCCCGCTGGATCACGTCATCCACGATCTCGCCAGACGGCTCACGGATGGCGCCTGCGCGCCGGATCGCTGCGGAGACCGAGGTACCGAAGGTCTTCGACACTTCCAGATAAATGTTCTCGGACGAGACCAGTACATCCGCTTCGGTCAGCAGTTCGACCGGGCCGACATGGAATGTCAGCGGGTGCAATGAAGGGTCCGGGAACGGGATGGAGGTTCGAGGCGCCAAGGGCGGCGGTACCCGCACCGCCCCCTCGCAGAATCCCATGATGCTCTCAGCGATCTGTTCGAGGACGTCCTGCTCCCTGCCCTTGCGGAAATGCTCGGGTGTGACCCCGTAGATTTCCGCCGAGCGGCGGCGCCGGTCCTGGGCGGGCCAGTCCCGGGTGCCGGGGGCGAGGCCGAGAGTGTAGGACGCGGCGTCCGCCAACTGGCCGGGGTCCAGGGAGGTGATCGCGGCCCGCAGCAGTGCCTCGATCGCCGCAGGCGACTCCGGGGCGTCCGGGTCATGGAGCCGGGCGGCGGCCGTCAGCCCGGGCAGCGACAGTCTGCGCAGATGAAGCAGGCCTCGTTCTCGCAGAACGCGTAGTTCGGCAACCAACTCGTAGTGGTTTGGGGCATCCGTCACTCTCGTAGGGTCGTACATGGCGACCCGGCCGTTCCAGTGGCTTCCCAGAGTTGCTCGAACTGGCCAAGCCAGTAGCGGTACCAGTCGCCATCGGCCGAGGTGAGCCTCAGGTGCATACGGGCCGCACTCGACGGGTTGTGGAATCCGTGGAACTCCACGATCAGCATGCCCTTTCTGGACGACGGATCGATGGCGACGATGCTGAAACCGGGGTTGAAGCCGAGGAGGCGGACCTCACCGCGGCCCATGGTCCCGCCCGCGCAGAGTTCGCTGAGTTCGGCGTAGGCCCAGCACAGCGCTTCGGGAAAAGGCATTGTCGGGTGGTCTCCGCTGAGGTGCCGTGCCGCGGTCTCGACCGTGGCGGGGAGTTCGGGGTCGAGGACGACGGCCCGGAGCACCCCTCTCTCTCGCGCCAGCACGTGTTCGCGCAACGTCGCCCGGTTCACGGCGCTGAGGAAGTTCTGTCCTGACGGAGCGAACATCCAGACCTCGCGGGCGGAACGGAGCCTCTCGTACACGTCGGCACGCAGGAGTTCCTCCCTCGCGCAGAGGCGGGGTTCGGGCTCGCGTGGCGTGAGCCTGTGGACGAGCAGCCCGATGCCGACCGTGCATACCGCCAGTTGCATGTCAGTGGAGACGAGGTCCCCGAAGAGGGAGAGCACCGCGAAGAGCAGTGCGACCCCGGTGACCATGCGGGCTTCGAGGTCCCTCCGCCGCGGAAGATCCCATCTGATCCGACGCCACATACGCCCTCCTTCCGGCTGTCACTCCGATCTTCACGCGGACTCAATCCCGAAAATCATCCAGAAAACAGGACAGAAAGCAGAGCCGAAGACCTCCGGATCCCACCCGGAGGACGCCCAGAGTTAGGACGCCCTAACCAACTTGGATAGCCAGGAGGGAGGGAGGAGCCTTCATGGAACCGCACTGAACAAAAGAACAACAAGCCCCACCAATTCACGGCAAGATGCCCTGGAGGCATCACCACTAGGGAGCATGTCATGTCCGAAAAAGACATAGTTCGTGCTATTCAACGACATTTGCCGAGACTTCGGGTGCTACTCGGCTCCGTGATCACCGATCTCGCCGAGCTGCTCGCCGAACTGGAGCACTCCGGCACTCCGTACCAGGTCTGGATCAGGTTGAACACGCTTCTACTCGACCATCTCCCCCCAGACGACGAGTTGGTCGCCCTGGTCCTCGACACCGAGGGGGACACCTTCCGTTCGACGACCGCGGTCGTCGAACCGGCGTCGCTGGCCGAGCTCCGTGAGGAGGCGCGGCGCCTGCTCGCGGAGCTCTCCACCCCGGCCGCGTCACCGATCATCGAGCGTGCCCGCGAGCGGCTCCTCGGCGAGCCCGCACGGGACGCGATGCCGGGCGACACCACCGAGCCCGGACTGCTTCTGCTGAACGAACGCGACGGGACTCTCCGGACTCCGCTGTTCCAGTTCGACGCCGACGGACGGGTGCTGCCCGTGGTCCGAGAGGTCAACCGGCTGCTCCACGCCGACGAGGAGGCGTGGAGCGCCGCCGACTGGTGGTTCGGCGACAACTCCCTCCTGGACGGCGTGCCCGCCGCTCTCCTCGGCCACATCGACGACCACCGGCTCGTCACCGCCGCCCGAGCGCTCAGGGAGACGATCTGATGCCGCCCCAACCGCTCGTCTACCGGGCCGACGCCGTGTCCCTGACGACGCTTCCGGCGGGAACCGTGCTGTGGCGCTTCCACGAGTCCCGGTTCGCCGCCGAGTCGTTCGCACCGCCCCGGGAGGATCCGTTCTTCACCGGATACCGCTTCGACGGCACGAGGCTCTACCCGTATCCGTACTATTACGCGGCCGACCGTGCCGACACCGCGCTGGCCGAGGTGCTCCTGCGCCAGCGCCGGTTCGATCCGGGACGGACCGAACGGCTCATCGGTCACCACGAGGTCGCCGGCCGACGGTTGAGCGCCGTGGAGACGACCGCCGACCTGCGGCTCGCCAATCTGGTCAGCGCTCTGGACCTCAGCAGGCTCGGCCAGGACGAATGGCTTCTGGAGGCCAGTGGAGCGGAACAGATCCAGACCAGGGTCTGGGCCGGTCAGCTCTGGGAGGCCGAGGAGCGCGTCCAGGGCATGCTCTGGATGTCGCGGCGGAACCGGCCGGAGCGGGCGCTCCTGCTGTTCGGCGACCGGTGTGGCGAGGATTTCCTCAAGCCCCTGCCGGACGAGACCCTGGACTTCGACAGCGCCCGTGGCGTCGAACGGGCGAACGACCTGCTCGAAGGATTCGCCGCCGCCATCGTCCCGCCGCCCTCGCTGGCATGACCGGGCGCGGGGCTTCTCGCGGCGCCCTCGACCGCGAGAGACCCCGGTCCCGAAGGCCTAAGGCTCTTCGTCCTCTTCTCCCTGACAGAGCATTTCCACCTCCGAGGTCTTTGCCGGTGACTCCAGTCTGGGTTTCCCTGCTCCCGCACTTCCAGCCCTTTTCTTTGACAAGAATCCCAGAGTTGACGCAGGGCTGCAGAGTGGACAAATACCGGTCACTTCACCGCACTGAATTCCGGCGACAACCGATTCGTTCATCATTGCGTCTTACCGGCAACGACGGGAACTGAACACAAATAGGGGAAGCATGGTCCATCTGGTCCTCTACCTGAAGCAGACCCCCATCTCCAACTGGCAGAAGCGGCTCGGCACGCCCGCCAAGCGTCTTGAGTACTACGAGACGCTCACGGCGCTTCTCCGCGAGACCGACGCGGCGGCCCAATCCAGGCCTCAGCGTCAGCGGATAGTCGAGGAGGTGGGACGCCAGTCGGCGTCCACCCTCTACGCGGCGCTGAGGAAACTCCCGCTGGTCGACGCGATCGACCAGTCGGCGACGCGCTCCCGGCTGGAGCAAGGGGACATCGTCGACCGGCTGCTCGCCGAGACCCAGATCTGGTCGTACCACGACCACCGTCTCGGCTGGATGAACGGGCTCAGCCGGATGCGAGCGGAATCCACCAGGATGGCCGCCACCACCCTCCTCCAGACCGTCGCGCTGTGGGCCGCCGCGGAGCCGGCGCTGGCGTCCAGCCGACCGACGATCCCCCCGCTCAGCGCCGCCCAGGACCTCTGTCTGGTGGTGGAGCACCATCTGCCGTTCGACGACGCGGTAGCCCTGCTCGAACGGGTCATCACCGAGGCCACCGGGCCGCTGGGCATCTCGCCCGACGCCGTGGTCGACGCGGTCTACGACGAGCTCATGCGTCCCTACAGCAGGCCGGAGACCGTGCGTGACGCCTTCGGACGGATCCGCAGCTCGCTGCGCGACATCGTCCATGTCCTCGACCGCATGTCCGAGGAGGAGATCGCGGCGGCGCTGCCGTCGGACGTCTCACTCGACACCATCCGCCGACTCGCCAAGGGAGCATGACGCATGGCCTCCGAAGCCACCATGCTGGCCGAGCTGCACACCGTCGCCGTCTACACCGCCGACAGCGGCGACGCGGCGATGCTGGAGGAGATGTTCGAACAGGCCCGGAGTACACCCGGTCACTCCGCCGCGCTGATCTTCCGGATCGAGTACGAGCTGGAGAAGATCCGCAGCCGCGGCCGGCCGGTCGCCGACTCCGCCGCGGTCTGGGACGACCTCGTCCGCCGCGGTGCGGTGCGGCTGCCGCCGGACGATCCCGCGATGCTCACCGCCCGGTCGCTCCGCGCCCAGTACACCCGCCGTCGGGGGCTGCCAGGCGACATCGACCGGGCGATCGAGATGTACCGGGACGAGCAGCGGCTACGCGAGGAGCTCTTCTCCGCGGACGATCCCCGGACGTCCACGGCGCGGGCCAATCTGGCTCTGACGATCAGGGAGCGCGACAGGCCGGGCGATCTGGAGACCGCACGCGAGCTCCTGGAACGCGAGGCGTTGTTCCGGATCGACCGGTACGGGCCTGACCGGCCGTTCACCTGGATCGCCAACATCGTCTTCGCGCAGACCCTGCTGCTCCTGGCCGACCGAGCCGATACCGACACCCGCCGGGATCTCGCCCGGCAAGCCGCCGACCTCACCCGGCAGATGCTCCAGTCGCGTCGCCGCCGGTACGGCGACGGGCACCGTTCCACCCTGCGGGCGCAGATCGTCTACGCGCACGCGCTCCTGTTGCTCGGACAGGCCGAGGACGCGGTCGCCGAACTGCGGGAGGTGCAGGCCGTCGAGGGCCGGGGGATGCTCGACCCCGGCTGGTCGGATTACCTTCTGGCGCGGGCGCTGCGCGACATTCATCCCGGGCGGGCGCGCACTCACGCCCATCGGGCCGTCCGGCTGCGCTCGACGAGCTATCTGGAGGGCAGCCGTCAGCTGCGCGAGGCTCAGCGCCTCGTCAGCGAGTTGGGCGACTGATCCAGGCCGGCCGTGCCGCGGGGCTCGGCGAACGCGGCGGGATCCCAGACGGGGATCCCGCCGGTGACCGATCCCAGCAGGCCGAACGCCTCTACGAACCGGGACGAGACCGTCCCGTCGCCCGAAGGTCCACCGCGTACCCGGCCGCCGTCGAGCAGGAGCCGTCCGTCCGGCCCGGCCAGGACCACCGCGGGCGCCACCTGGTCCGTGGTGACCGACAGCGGAATTCCGAACCCCGCGAAGTGGCGTTCCAGAACCTCGGCGAGGAAGACCTGCTCGGCTTCCTCCTCCAGCAGGGACCGCCAGCGTTCGGCGTCGTCGAGCAGGGTCTCGTCGAGCGCGGCTCCGCCGCGGTCGGTCACCGCGTCGAGCGCGCCTCGCAGACGGTGGATCAGCCAGTCCCGCGTCGGGTGGGCGGGGAAGGCCGAGAACACCTGGAGATGGACCGCGGCGGGCAGGGCCTGCTCGATCCCGCGCCGGGCCGCCGCGTTGAGCGTGCGCACCGCCGCCGCGAGCGGGTCGACGCCGCTGAGCCCGGCGGCAGGCGAGCGGGTGGCCAGCGCGCGGGCCGCCATCTCCAGGACCTGAACGCGTGCGCGCGCCGACACTGTGGGGTCCAGCGAGGTGTACCCGCGCTTGACCCTGCGGCCGACTCTCCCCAGCGATTCGGCTTCCGCGACGCCCTGGACCAGCCCTTCCGCCTTGTCCACCACCGAGGTGTCCAGTGGGGGATCGCTCTCTCCCAGGAGCCTGAGCGCCTCCCGGTCGGCGGCCTCGCCCATCAGACGGGTCAGCGCGGCGCATCGGGCGGCGCATCCGGCCGTCCAGGCCGCGAGATCCCCGCGGCTCATTCCGGTGATGTCCAGGACGAACGGACTCGGGGGATCGTCCAGCACCCGTTCGGCCAGAGCGCTCAGGACCCTCAGCCGAGCGCTGCGCAGGATTGCCTCGGCTGTCACGGTGCACCAGAGGTCATGGACGCCCGGTGCCGGAAGCGCCTCGGCGAGAGCGGCGCCGTGAGCCAGCAGCAGCGGGACCGCCTTCGCCGGCAGAGGGGCGTCTCCCGGCAAGGCGGACCACGCCCGGCCCCCGGATTCGCAACCCAGCATGGTGCGGCTCCTCCCGTGGATTCAAGGGAACCCTCCCCGGCGCGAGAGCACCGTCCAACGAAGAGAATAGACACTGAAAACGAAAACAGCGAGCAGCGAACCCGATTCATTGTTCCATGGAATGCGGCACAATAATAGAATTGGTGGCCCCGCCCCCACGACAGGTGCATAATCCTCGGCAAACACGAGGAGGCGATCGCGATGACCGACCCCGAAGCCACGATCTCGGATCTCCGCGCGCGTCTGAGGGATCTTCCTCCGGAAGACACGCGGACGCGCGCGGAGTGGGAGACGACGCTCGGTTCGCTCCTGGCCGAGCGGGTTCTCGCCCACGGCATCAGCGGCTGCGACCCGGCCGAGCTCGACGAGGCCATCGGTGCGCTGGAGCGTGGTGACGGCGCTCCGAAGACGCTCCTGCGGGTCGCTCTGCTGCGTTTCCTGCGCTATTACGCCCATGGCGGGGATCGCGAGGACGTGAATCAGGCCATAGCCCGGTTGCGGATCCTCCTGGCCGATCCCGGACCGTACGAGACCAAGGCCTCGGCGCTCCTCGCCTATCTCCTTCTCCTCCGGGTTTTTCCGGACACCCTGCGCGCCGACACAGCGAAGGATTTCGCGTCCGTATTCGCTGCCATGCGTGGATTCCAGTTCAACATCGCCAGAGCCTCCGCCGATCTGACCGAATCATCGCAAATATTTGAGAAAGTAAGCCTTCTTCCCGATACCCCGGAAGAGATCCGCACGATAGCCCACCGGCTGTCGCTCATCAGGAAACTGGCGACCGGCGATCAGACGTCCCTCCTGCAGGTGGTGGGCCAGATCGTGCAGGCCTCCGGCTCCCCCGGGACACCGCCGATGCCCGCGCTCGACCTGAAGGCCATCGAGTCGTGGCTGGAACTGACGGAACTCCAGTCGAACCCGAACACGGCGGCCGACGACGCCGTCATCCGTGCCCGGGAGCTCCTGGACGAGCTGCCCGCCGCCCATCCGATGCACGCCCCCATCGGCTACGGGCTCGGCAAGATCGCGATCGACCGCGACGCCCAGATGGCCGATCTCCTCCAGATCCTCACGCGCTCCATGGAGCAGACAGAGGGCGACCATCCCTTCGCCGGGCTCTTGCGAGAGATGCTCGCCGGGGCCACCTCGGTGGTCGCCGTGGAGGACCCGCTGCGCGAGAACGGGGCGGGGCCGACTCTCGCCGAGGCCGTCGAGGTCACCACCGGACTCCTCGAGGAGAGCAAGGCTCGCGCGGCGGAGACCGGAGCGGACGAAGACGTGCGGGAGGCCGCGCGTCACTCCTTCATGGCCGGGCTCAGCCTGGTCATGAGCTCGATCGGCAGCGGGGACCCGGAGACCCGGCGCGCCGGGCTCCAGCTGCTCGGCGAGACGCTGGAGCGGCTTCCCCGGGACGACGGGTTCTCCGCCATCGCCCTGGCCGCCTACGGGTCGGTGCTCTTCGAGCAGTCGATGACCCGCGGCACCCTCCAGGAGGAGGAGGCCGCCGACCTGTTCCTCGAGCAGTCCCAGGGGCTCCTCGCCCACTTTCCGGAGAGCGACCAGTACGCGCAGGTGATCCGCGGAATGACGATCATCCTTCGCCACCGGGACCTGCGGGGACCCCAGGACGCCGACCGGCTGTCGGAGGGCATCGGGGACCTCACCGCGCTCGTCGAGCGGCTCGAAGGCCACTCCACGCGTGTCTTTCTGCTCGTCGGGCTGGCTTTCCTCCATCTCCAGCATGCCCTCATCACGGGTGACATGACGGAGTTCTCGCTCGGGCTCGACTACGCGATCGAGGCGGGCGACCAGGACACCGGCTCCTCGACCCGGCATCTGTTCACCGCTCTCAGCGCCCTTGCCAGAATGCTCAGGTTCCTCATGGACGGCGATCTCAACGCCATCGACCGGCTCATCCCCCGGCTGGAACGCACGATCACGAACCCGACTTTCGGCGTCCACCATCGTCCGCCCCTCATGAGCATGCTCGCCCTGGCCTACGCCCAGCGGCACACCGCCCGGGGCGACGCGGCCGACCTCGACAAGGCGATCGACTGGTACCGCGCCGCCGACGAGAGCAGCGCCGACCTCACCGAGGGAAGATCCGCCGAACCGCTCTTCCGGCTGGCGCAGGCGCTGCGGCTGCGCGGCGACAGCGCGGACGCCGTCCGGGAAGGGCTGCGCGCGCTCCGGGCACGGGCCCGGGAGGTCCTGCTCCAGATCGGGCCCGATCACGGGCTCACCCGGGCCCGCGACGGCGACGGCTTCGCCTGGACCGTCGCGTTGTGGAGCCTGGAAGACGGACGCCCCGATCTGGCCGTCGAGGCCCTCGAACTCGGTCGCGGGCTCGTCCTGCACAGCGCGACGACCTTCACCTCGATCCCCGACTCGCTGCGCGCGGCCGGACGCGACGACCTGGCCGCGGTCTGGGCGGAACGCGCCCCCGGCGTCCTGGAGATCGACAGCGTCGGCCCCGAAGCGGCACACTCCTTCCTCCGCCAGATCATCGGCGGAGAGACGCCGTCCGACCTCTACCGGCGGGTGCTGGCCGTGCTCGACGACCGGCCCGAGGCCGGCGGGCTCCTGGCGGTCCCCACCCCCGCCGAGATCGGCGCCGCCGCCGCGGCCACGGGCGCCCACGCCTTCGTCTACCTGCTGCCCGGCCAGGACGGCGGCTGGGCGATCGTCCTGGACCGGGAGGGCGTGCCGCGGCCGCTGCGCCTTCCCGCCCTCGCCGAGCGGTCGCTCGGCCCGGTGCGGGCCCTCGCCGGACTCACCGCGGACGATCCGGAGGCCAGGCCCGAACAGCGGACGGCCGTCGCCGAGGTCTGCGACTGGGCCTGGTCCAGCGCGATGGAGCAGGTACTCGACATCTGCGCGAGCATCACGCCCGAAGGCGAGACACCGCGCGTCGTCCTGGTCCCCTGCGGTGTCCTCGGCCTCGTGCCCTGGCACGCGGCACGGCGTCGGCTCGCGGAGAAGACCCGGTACGTCTGCGAGGACGCGGTGCTGTCCTATTCCGTCTCCGGCCGCCAGCTGATGAACGGTGTACGAACGAAACGGAGGGAACATCTCGGCCGTCCCGTGCTCATCGCCGACCCCGGACACGGAGGCTTCGGGCTGCCCTGGGCGTCGCGGGAGGCCGAGGCTCTGAGCATGAGCTTCTACCCCGATGCCGAGATCTTCGGCATCACCGGCCAACCGGCGTCGGCCGAGAACGTCCGGGCGGCCCTGGGCCGCGCCCGTCTCCTGCACTGCGCCTCACACGCGCGGTCCGCGCCGTCACCGCGCAAGTCGGCGATCCTCCTCGCGGGCGAGGACGTTCTGCCCGTGGCCGAAGCGCTCACCTCACAAGACCGGCTCACATGCGAACTGATGGTGCTCAGCGCCTGCGTCTCCGACCTCGCCGGAGCCGACTACGACGAGAGCCTCACCCTGGCCACCGCGTTCCTGACGGCGGGCGTGGCCGAGGTCGTCGGTTCCCGCTGGGAGGTGCTCGACCGGGCGGCCGCGCTCCTCATGTACATGTTCCATCTGAACCTGTCCACCGGGCTCGACGCCGCCGACGCCCTCCGCGCGGCCCAGCGCTGGATGCTCGACCCGGACCGGAAGGCCCCCGAACGCCTCCCGAAAACGCTACAGGCCGTGCTCACCCGATTCAGTGGCACGCTCGCCGAGCCTTCCGCATGGGCGGCGTTCACCCACCAGGGAGTCGCTTCCCGGCGACCCTGACCACGCTCCGCGCATGGAGTCCGAACCTGACCCGGTCTCCATGCGCGAGCTCCCGCTCCGCGGGGTGGTGGATCTCCTCATCGTTGACGAATGTCCCGTTCATCGACCTCTCGTCCCGGATCCAGGATCGGCCGTCGCGGTCGACGCGGATCACGGCGTGGATCCGGCTCACGTTCGTGAACCTCTCCAGATGGGACCAGCCCGTCGACTCCGGTGAGCGACCCAGGACGATCCGTTCGGAGAGCCCGACGGAGAGCCTGCCGCCATGGTCGAACGTCAGGAGGAGCGGCGGAGGGACGAGCGGCTCGTGGCAGTCCAGGCAGTGGGTGTTCGTCGAGACCGGCGACGGGCTCCCGCAGTCCCAGCAGACCTCCGTGCCCGCGGGCACGGAGGCAGGCGGGGCCGAGGGCTCCGGTTCCGGCTCGGTCACCGCGCCGACCGGTTCCGCTGCCGCACCCTCCTCGATCGGCTCCGGCGGCTCCGACGGGGCTGCGATCGAGCCGGAGTTCATCGGGATGCCGTGCGCGGAGCACCGGACGTCGATCTCGTCGGCGTCGTACTGCTCCACGCACCCCATACCGCAGTGCCAGTCGATCACCGCTCTCCTCCGGGCTTCACGACGAGCGCCGGACGGCCCAGGCCGGTCTGCGCCTCGACGACGGTCAGCGTCGTCCCGCGCCGGTAGCCGCCGATGAGCAGTTCGCGTGACAGCGGGTTGATGAACACCGTCTCCAGCGCGTTGCCGATGCCCCGGCCCCCGTTCTCCCGGTCCTTGGTGCAGTGGGCACGCAGGTCCTCGCCCGCCGTGGGCGCGATCCTCAGATGGATCCCGAGCCCGGTTTCGATGGTGTGGATCGTGTTCGCCACGAGCGTCTGGAAGATTTTGTCAGCCGTCTCGGCCGAGATGAAATCGAAGATCACGAAATTGTCGCCGAAGCGGTTGAGGAGTTCGGGCCGTCCGATGTTCATGACGAACTCCTGGCGGATGGCTTCGAGAATCCGGGCGCTCAGCTCGTCGTATCCCAGATTCTGCTCGGCCCGGACGACGTGGGACTTCATGTTGGTCTTGGGATCGGTCGTGATGATCCCGAGGTTCGAGGTGAAGATCAGCACGCATTCGGAGAAGTGCGTCGTGATCCCGCGGCCGTCGGTGAGACGGCCGTCCTCGAGGATCTGCAGGAACTTGTCGAGAACCGACGGATGAGCCTTCTCGATCTCGTCGAAGAGGACCACGCGGAAAGGCCTGTTGCGGATGGCGGAGGTGAGCTCTCCTCCCGCTTCGAACCCGACGTAGCCGGGCGGAGCTCCGACGAGCCGGTCGGCGGCGTGCGCGGCCGAGAACTCGCTCATGTCGAAACGCAGATAGGACTCGTTGTCGCCGAAGAGCAGTTTCGAGACCGCCTTGGCCAACTCGGTCTTGCCCACGCCCGTCGGCCCCGCGAAGAACAGGACGCCCCGTGGTCTGCTGCCCTTGGCCGTCTTGTGCGCTCCCGACAGGCCGGTCGCCGCGCGGATGAGGATGTCGAGGGTCTTGTCGACTGCCATGTCCTGGCCGATGACCCGGTCGTACAGGCTCCGCTCGTCGTGGGTCTCCTCACTGAAGGACGACGGGGGACGCTCGACTTCCTTGACCAACCGGCCCCGTAGCCCCGGGCTCGCCCACGGGTCGTCGGAGATGCCCAGTTTGTAGATGCGGGTCGCCTCGGACAGGCCCGCGAAACCGGTACCACGGTCCTGTGCCAGCCGAGTGATCTCGCTCATCGCGAACGCGCCCATGCCGTCGGTGGCGTGGACGAACTCCTCGATCACCTTCTTGTCGGACTCGGAGTACTCCTGCCTCCGCTTGCCGAACCGGCGTGCCAGCACCTCCGCGACCTCGCGCCGTTCGTCCAGCTCCATCCGGGGCAGACCGATCACCCTGATGCGCTCGCTGCCGCCCGTGAACCACGCCGGCAGGTCCCGGTCCCCGTCGACCAGCCAGATCAGCGGGTTGAAGATGCTGTAGGGACGGGCTCCGCCCCGCGCGTAGACGCTCTCCGCGGTATCGGCGAGCTTCTGGCAGAACAGGAAGAAGTCCCGTTCGGCCGCGTCGAGGCCGCTGAGCGACCGCGGGATCCGCGACGCGTAGTCCAGTAGGAAGGCGACCCGCGGATAGAGCGGGAGCGCTCCGGGCGGCAGCGGTTCGCCGCCCTCGGCCTCCGGGTCGAGCGGGGTCCTCGGACATGCCACCGATTGGAGGTACCCGCATAGATTCTCCAGGGAGATGCACCCCTCCGGCAGGCCGCGGACGCCGAGAATCCGCTGGGCTTCCGCCCGCGCCTCCGCCGTCTCCGGGTAGACGCTGATCCCGTCCACCAGGTCATAGCGGATGAGGCAGCGGTAGCCGCTGACCCGCAGCGCCCGCCAGATCAGGTCCTGGAGCGAGACGAGCATCGCCGGGCGATCGGCGTCCGCCGGGATCCGGAACATGTCGCGTGTGTCGCCGTGCAGGATGTACTGCGAGGCCACGGCGAGCGTGCCGTCGAGTTCCCGGACGAAGGTCGGCCACCCGGGAAGGCGCTGCTCTGCGGTCATCGTCCGGCTCCCAGGTCATGCGTCCGCTGGGCGGGCTCGGCGCCCTCATCCAGGGCGGCGCCGGGGTTCTCGGCCCTCGCCTGGACCTCCGTCAGCGACGCCTGCAGATCGGTCACCTTGGTGCCTTCCGCCTCCAGCCGCCGCGTCGCCTCGGCCATGGAGTCGTGAAAGGCCTTGCAGTGATCGGCGCTTCGGAGCCGCGCCTGACTGTCCGTGGCCTCGACCGCCCCGACCAACTGGCCCTTCACCCGCAGCCCGTCCACGATGACGTCGCCGTAGTGCTCCTTGTTCCATCCCGCGAGGGAGACCTGGAACCGATCAGGCGAGGCGGGTCCGGTGGCCTCTGTGAAGGTGACCTCATAGCCCTCCGCCTTCAGCAGTTCCGCCAGCCGTCGGGCGTGGCGGTGCTGTTCCGCGAGCGTGCTCGCACGTCCGGCCAGCCGGATCGCCTCGCCGCGTACCTCCTCGGCGAGGGTGTCGTCGCCCTCGATGACCGCGTTGAGCTCAGCGACCACCCTGAGGTCGGTTTCGTCGAGGGCTCCGCTGCGGTTCAGGTACTCGATGCCCTCCAGAAGTCGACCGCACAGCAGGGCGTCCTCGTGGTGGCGCCGGACCTTGGCACGCAACTGGGCGATCCGCCGTGCGAGCAGGTCGAGCTGGGCGGGCGCGCCGTTCGTGGGCTGCCCGGCCTTCGCCGCGGTCTCCAGCAGACGGGCGCGATCCCTGGCGGAGACGATCGGGCTTCCGGAGGTCTCGGCGAGAAACTCCTCAAGCAGGACGGACGCTTCGGTCCTGCGGCGCGCGGCCTCGCGCTCGGCGGTGTTCCCGCGCACAGGCGGGGCCGGACGCCCCGTCCTCGCCAGCAGTTCCTCGGCCGTCGGCAGCAGGGACGGATCGATGTCGGGCAGCGACATCGCGAGCCGGTCACGGGCCCGCTTCTCGGCGCGCAGATCGAACTCCGCCCAGGCCTCGTCGATCTCGTCCCTCCGCCGGGCGCACTCATCGGCGATCTCCGAGAGGGACCGGCAGCCCATCGCGAGCGGCGGCGGGATCGGCAGGTCGGGGTCGTCCCCGAAGCCCCGGCGGGCCGCACCGCGCAGCACCGCGAGCCGCGCGTTGACCTCGACGACCTGTTCGGCCATGTTCTCCCACAGTGCCGCGGCCTCGCAGGCGTCCACATACCTGCGTTCCAGGTCGGCGAGTTCCCTGTCGAGCCGATCGACCCCCCGGGCCAGCCGCTCGGTGTTCCTGACCACGGCTCTGGTCACCACCACGGCCAGGCCCGCCGCTCCCAGGATCGTCGCGCCCGCGAGCAGCGCATGGCCCGCGGAGTCGAGGATCCCGTTGGCGATCTCGTGCCCGCTGCCCAGGGAGTGCCCCATCGTCTCGTGGTGGATCGAGTGGACATGCGACGCGTGCACCGACGCGGCAGTGATCACCGGTTCCGGCGGCTTGGTCATCACCGGGACGGCTTCGCTGAGGTAAGTGCCACCGAACAGACTCATGTTTCCTCCATCAAGACGGCCGACGCGGTATCCCCGCCCGCGCCGGAGTGGGGGGCAAAATCCCGTTTCTGGGCCTGCCATCTGTGGACCGTCCAGATGACGTGCGCCGCGGAGCACACTCCGGGCAGGATGTCGGGGACGTACCAGGTGCCGGCGACCATCAGAGCGCCGACCGCGATGATCACCGGAACGAGCGGCCAGGCGTTGCTCTGGAACGGCCTGAGGATCGGCGCGCTCAGATGGGCGAATGCTCCGAGCAGGGAGTACTTTCTGCCGTACCTGTAGTAGAGACCGCCCATGCGGGCGCTGAGCGCGAACTCTCCGACCGCCATGACGGTGACGGCCAGGACGAGGCTCGACGTGGCCCGCACGATCGAGGTCTGCGGGATCGCAGGGATCCGGTCGCTGAAGGTGACGATCCACCAGAAGACGATGATCAGGACGGCTATGCCTCCGGCCGCCCAGCCGATCGCCATGAGCCGCTGCTGGCTCTCGATCCAGCGGAACTTCTCCTCCCGGGCATGGTGGTAGGCCGAGAGCCGCTCCCGCTCGGCGGTCTCCTCGGCGATCCTCCGTGACTCCGCGCGCGCCTCCTTCGCACGGAGGTGGGCCGTCAGATGGTCGAGGGGGTCGGATGAGGCGACGAGCGCGGCATGCCAGGGGACCCGGCTCGGCAACCCCTCAGCCGATTCCGCGGCGAGGCGGGCCAGGCGGCGTTCGGCCTTGGGGTCCTGTGTCGCCAGCCAGAACAGCTCCGCCTCGACGTCCTCCTGGGGACGTTCCCCGCTGTTCCAGCGGACCCGCAGCGCCCGCCGGCGGTCGATGATCGCGGGCAGCGACGCCTCGTGGTCGGGGTCGTCGCCGGAGAGCAGGCCCGCGACCACCGGATCGGCGAGATCATCCAGGATGGAGATCGCGCGCGCTTCGCCACGGATGGCGCGCTGTGCCAGTCCGATGAGGTTCTCGCGCACCATGATCTCGCACCGGTAGATCTGCGGCGAGCGGCTGGGATCGAGCCAGGCGACGAGCCGCAGAAGCAGCAGCGACGACCGCTCCCTCCTCCGGCGGGACCGGGTGACCGCGGCCGAGATGGCGGCGAGATCCTCCCGGTCGAGCAGCGAAGGAGCCGATCCGTCCGGCAGGCCGCCGACCGGAGCCATGAACTGCTCGGCCCAGGCCGTCAGCGCCTTCCACGCCTCCCCGGCCTTCGGCTCGAAGAACCAGGAGGCCGCCTGATCCCAGTGGAGATGGAGAAACCCGGCCAGATCGCGGGGGTCGCGGAAGTCGTTGCCGAACAGCACGAAGGGATCGACGTCGTCCCCGACCCGGCCGCCCTCTCCCTCCAGGATCTCCGGGGTCTCGCCGGCGATCCAGAGCTCGATCTCCTCAGAGCCCCAGCGGTGCTGCTGGTCGTGCTGGCGCAGACCGCGGCAGAGCAGCCGGAGCCGCTCATCCTCGATGAGGTCGTAGTCGACCGGACGGTGGGCGCTGACCTGGGTGGCTATCAGGTCGTCCAGGTCGCCGTCCTCGCCATCGCCCTCCGCGCTCTCGTGCGGAAGGAGCCCGGTGGCCATCTGGTAGAGCAGGACGCCGAGCGACCACCAGTCCGAACGCCGGGTGGGCCTCGCGCTGAGCGCCTCGGGCGAGGCCCAGCGGGTGCTGCAGGCGGCGGCGCGGGCGTATTCCCCCGGGCCGAGTCGCCGGCTGATCCCGTAGTCGATGAGCACGGGTATCGGGTGGCCGTCCGGTCCAGGTTCGGGGCGCAGCAGGACGTTGCCGGGCTTGACGTCGAGATGGGCGACGCCCAGCCGGTGCAGCTCCGCCAGCGCCGAGGCGAGCCGGACGACGATCGCCCGCGCGGTCGCGGCGTCGAGGGGGCGCTCCTTCAGCCTGGTCTCCAGGCTCTCGCCCTCGATGTGCTCCATCAGCTCGTAGAAGACATCGCCCACCGCGCCGGCCTCGAAGACGTGCACGAGCTCGTCCCGGATCCGCCTGCCGGCCACGGCCTGCCAGACGCCGGGGTCGCGCGGCTCTTCCGGCCGGTAGACCTTCAGCACCCGCTCGGCGCCGTCCTCCCGGACGAGGTGGAGGCCGGCCTGGGCTCCGGCCCCGGTCAGTTCGCGCACCGAGTCGAACCGCGCCGCCAGCTCCGCCGGGGGCAGACCGGGGAAGACCTGGTGCCGCGGGAGACGTCCCGGGTCCAGATCGGTGTTCACCGCGGAACGGCGGCTCCGTCCCGGATCGAGGTCGGTGGGTGGTTGCTGGGACATGCACGAGCCTCCGCGCTCCCGGATTCCGATTCTGGCACCCCATGCCCGTTCCACCATTCCATAGAACACCGAAAATTCCTGGAGACAGTGGAATGAAAGTACGCTCCACAATCATGTTGGCCATGGGGATATATTTATGGGATCGTACTCCAAGAGGCCGGATATCAGATCTACTTCGAGCGCACGGAATACGACAGACTCCCATTCCAACGTTTTATGGAATTACCTATGGCGCCACAGAGCACTGAGAAGCTCAATCGATGGGAAATGCTTTCAGCATGGTGGGCCGGAACCTGGGACGGGCTATGGCGGGTCCTCACCCTGCCGGGGGCGAACGAGTTCGGGGCCGGGAAATGCCCCCATCCCTGGACGCCCGCGATCGAAGACCGGCACGAACGAGCCCTCGGGCTCTCCAAGACGATACTGAGTGAGCTCTTCTACGAGGAGCGCCATCTGATCGCCCGGATCCACACCGAGGCGTTCGCGGTCGTCCGCGAGTTCAACGCCAATGTCGGGACGGTCAGCCCCGCGGCCTTCGGCAGGCTCTCCCAGGCCCTCGGGGACTGGGGCTCGGTCACCCGCGAGGCGATGGGGCGCGCTCAGGTCGCGGCTCACCCCTGCGATCTGTGGATCGTGCGCTACTTCCGGGCTCTCTCCGCCGGCCACGCGGGACTGCGACGGTATCGCCCCCGCCACCTTGACGCGTGGAAGCCCGTCAAGGCGTCCACGGTCGTCAAGGAGTTCTGGAGCGATCCCTGGAACCTGCTGACCGGGCGCGAGGAGTTCGGTTACGACGCCGGCGACTCCGCGGGTGTCATCGACAAGGCAATCAAGATCATCAATCCGGAACTGAAGCCGGATCCGGGAGCACCGGAGGACCCCCATGACTGCACCTGACCGCCTTCGTCCTTCCTGGCGCGCCAGGCTCCTGGCCCTGCCCATCGGCTTCGCGCTGCTCCTCCCCGGTCTCACCGCCTGCGGCGGTCCGCAACGGCTCAGCGGAGGGTGCGGCATCGTCGTGGACGGCTCCGGTTCGAGCCGGGAGACGACAGGCTTCAACGCCGATCAGCAACTGAGGAAGGACCTCGACCGGTTCCTGCTCAAGGCCAAGTGCCGCAACGTCGTGTTCGCCGCGATCACGGTGAACTCCGCGGCCTCGACATGCAGTTCCGAACCGATCGATCTCGACCCCGACGAGATCGGCACCACCCCGCGTGAGCAGGTGCGGGCGAGTTTCCGCGCCGCGACGCTCATCGCCGCCCAGAGCCTTCTCAAATGCATCTACGACGACAAACGCAACGACGGCGGCTCGGACGTGCTCGGCGGACTCGCCAGGATCGCCAGGAGCCACCCCGACAGTGCCGGAGACTTCAACGTTCTCGTCGTCAGCGACTTCATGCACACCGATCCGCACGTGAGCCTCTACCGGGCCGACCTCGGCACGGAACTGAAGCGCGAGAAGATCATCGACGGGCTCGTGGACCGGGGACAGATCTCCGACCTCTCATCGATCAAACTCACGACGTCCGGTTACGGAATGCTCCAAGGCAAGGACCCCGCCAAGTTCTCCCAGTTCGACGCGTTCTGGCGCAGCGTCCTCAAGGACCACGCCGGGGTGCCCGAGCCCTTGACCCTTCAATGAGCGGAGGCTCGAGAATGTCAGACGCCCCCAGCCCCCGGCCCGCTCCTGTCCGAACCGTCCATCCTCTGCGTTACCGGCCCGAGGATCCGGCGCTCATCGAGAAGGTGCGCACCCAGGCGATCGAGCACGTACGCGGTGCCGTCTACGACGTCTGGTCGCTGGAGTCGCTCAGCGAGCGTCTCCCCTACCAGCTGGAACTCGAGCGGGAACGCGCCCGCAAGGTCCAGGAATGCCGGACCGACCTCGCCGACTCCCTCCGCAAGCTGGAGAACGACGCGGCCTCCGCCGATGCGGCGGTGGAGAAGAGTGACAAGACACTCCAAGAGCTCACCCGTGTCCACGAGGAGGCGCTCGAACAGCTCAAGATCAACCGTGCGAAGCTCGACTGGCTGGCCTCGGAGCACCTGAACCGCCATCCCGCCGCCCCGCCCGACCCGAAGATCGAGTCGCTCCCCGAACCCGGCCCCGAACCCGAAGCGACCGGGGGCCCGGAGAAGACATCGATGTTCGAGCCATACGAGCGGTGGGAGGCGGCCTCCTTCCAGCCGCCCTTCTCCAATGGGATTCGCCGGGCGGTGCTGCTCGGACTGATCGGCGTCGACATGCCGATCCAATACCAAATCTTCAGCCACTTCCACGGAGAATCCTTCCTCGAACACGCCCTGACCTGGGTTCTCACGGTGTCCGTCTCCCTCGTTCTGGTCCTGCTTCCCCATCTCGCCGGGCACTTGTTCCGCCGCCGCCATCTGACGGGCACCGCCCGGACGATGGACTGGCTGCCGATCGCCATGCTGATCCCCTGGCTCTACCTCCTCTGGCGGCTGGGGACGCTCCGCGCGAAGGTCATGCTGATACCGCCGACTCCCAACGGCGTACCGCTCACCGACCCTGTCACCCATCAGCCGTACCCCACTCCCGCCGAGGCCCTCGACATCTCGCCGGGCAGCATCGGGCTGCTTTTCGTGGCGCTGCTCCTCGCGACCGGCGGCATCGCCTTCCTGATCGGGCTGGCCCAGGAGCATCCCCTGCAGATCGCCCATCGTGAGGCGGAGAAACGGGTCCACGACGCCCGCGAGAACCTGAACAAGCACCATCAGCAGAACACCGCGGCGCACGCCGAGCAAGCCCGGGCACACGCCGAACTCGACGCGATGCGCCTGACGTTCGCCGAGCGGCTGGAAGAGCGCGTGACCCACACGCACTTGTCCTATGACCAGGCCGAATACTCCTACTACGTGGCGCTCACGGAGGCCGCAGGACTTCCCGCGCTGACAGAGACGGTCTCCCGGACGATGACACGGCCATGACCGCGCTCCTTCTGAGCCGGGTGCTCTACCCGGTGCTGGCACTCGGGCCGGGCCGTCGTCTGGGCGTCTGGTTCCAGGGGTGCACGCTGGCCTGCCCCGGATGCATGTCCGTCGACACGTGGCCGTCCGGGGCGGGCTTCACCTCCTCGGTCGAGGAGGTGACGCGGCTCTGGCGGAAAGCGGTCAGGGCGGGCGCGAACGGCTTGACCATCAGCGGCGGCGAGCCCCTCCAGCAGGCCGAGGGGCTCGCTGAGCTGCTGGCCTCGGTGCGAGCCGTCGCGGCCGGACACCCGGTCGACGTCCTCGTCTATACCGGCTACGAAGAGGACGAACTCGACACCGCCCGTCGAAACGCGCTCGCCGGAGCCGACGCCGTGGTGACCGGCCGTTATCGAGCCGGCGAACCGACCGCTCTCATCTGGCGTGGATCGGCGAACCAGCGGCTGACTCCGATGACAGAGCTCGGTAGGGACCGGTATACCCCGTTCCTACGGCATGTCCCCGAGCGTCCCCCCCTCCAGGTGGAGCGGGACGGCGAACAGGTGTGGCTGATCGGAGTCCCCCGCAAAGGGACAATCCCTCGCCTTGAAGGCGCTATGCGCAGGGAAGGCGTGTCGGTGCACAGAGCCCGGGCACATGGCAGGACTGATCATCCAAAAATGTGATATCCAGAGCCTATGAGCGCGTCGGAGCTCCGGAAGGAATTGGGAAAACTCTGCAAGGGGCGCGGCCTCATGGGTCCCCTTGACCCTGGCCTCGTAGGTCCGCGTCTCATCGAGCGGATGACCGCGTCCGGCGTGTCCGACTCCGTCGACCGCGGCTCCGTCATCTCCTGGCTCACCACCGCCGTCGAACCGCTGCCCGAAGACCTCCGGCTGGTGGCCCAGGTGGCGCTCGGCGTCCATCCCGAGGCCCGTAAACGCTTCCTCGGCGAACGGCTCCAGTGGCTCGCCGAGACCCTCGGACGGGACGAGCGGACGGTGCGCCGCCGGGTCGACGAAGCACTCGTCCTCCTGGCGAACGTCCTCTCCGAAGAGAAGGCCCCGATCAGCCGTTCCTCCGCGCGGAAGAACGGCTGGTACTTCGCGTCGATCAAGACGCTGGTGCGGCTCGATCTGCCTTTGCGCGAGGTCATCGAAGAACGCCGGCTGGTGGCCACGGCCGCCGCACTCGATACTCTGGAAATTGAGGTGAGTCTTCCGCGCTCGCCCGGCGAGGTCGTCCGTGAGCTGTCCGCGGAGGCGATGTTCGGCGGCCTGCTGATCGCGGTGGAACGGCCCTCCGACAGCCTTCGGCGTTTCGTGATCAAGCTACCGCGAACCCTCCGGCGGGGCGACCGCCACAGCCTCACCCTCCGCTATACCTTCCCGGATCCGAACCTATTGCGGCATTACGCGCTGACCCCGTTGGTCCGATGCGATGACTTCCAGCTATGCCTGAAGTGCCCACCCCCAGAACAGATCCGAGTCTGGCGGCTCGACGCCGTCACCCCACGGATGCTCGACGACTCACCGGCCGCAGGCACCGAAGTCATGCCCGACGCGGCGAACGAGCTGTCGATCGAGTTCAGCAACCCGGCGCTGGGACTCGCGCACGGCTTCCGCTGGCGCTTCCTCAAATGAGTGTTCCCAACCCTTGGCGTCCGTGCTGAAGGAGGAAGCCCACTTCGCGTGACAGGGGCCGGCCCACACGGCATCGGGACGCCCGTCACCAGGGCGGTGTCCCCTGCACCGGCGCCGGAGGAAGGACGATGCTCGCCAGCCCCTCGCTCAGGGTGCTCATGTAGCGGCTGAGCGTGGTTCCGCGCGTGGACAAGGCGAACGTTTGACGACCGGATCCATGACCTTGCCGGCCGTCCGGCCGGCTCACCCTTGCGGGGCGGCGGCGGTGATGGCGGTCAGGACGACGTCCAGGAGGGGGGCCATCTCGGCGCGGAGGAGGTCGGGTTCGAAGCGGCTGAGGAGCATGGCGCCTATGGCGTAGGTGACCGAGAGGCGGGCGAGGCGCGCGCCGAGGGCCTCGGGGTCGGGAACGCCGGCCTCGGCCGCGGCGGGGACGATGACGCGGGCGAGGGTGGAGGTGACGAGTCGGTTGTTGGCGTCGAGGAGGGCGGCGAGAGCGGTGTCGGCGCCTGCGAGGAAGTCGCGCTGGATGCTCAGGTAATGCCGGTTGTCGATGACGATCTCTGGGGCGTTCTTGTAATAGCTGCGCATGCGTTCCATCGCCGACAGGGCCGGGTCGGCGGTGAGAGTTTCGAGTTGCGCGTAGAAACGGCGGGTTCCGCGTTCCAGGACCGCTTCGAGAATTCCGGCCTTGTTCCCGAAATGGTGGTAGACCGAGCCCACGGGCAGTCCGGACTCCGCGCAGATCTTCGAGATGGAGGTGGCCGCGTAGCCGCGTTCGGCCATGAGCCTTTCGGCGGCTTCGAGGATCACCTCACGGGAGGAGGTCTCGGTATTGATGGTCATGCTCCCTCAGCGAACCTCAGAACGGGCGCGTCGGCTTCCCGGAGCGCTCGGGCGACCTTGATCGCGGTCTCGTGGAGGGCTCCCACGAACTTCTGCCCCGTGCCGTCGGCCGCGCCGAAGGGGATGGACACCGCGGCCACCGCCCTGCCGTTCTGCAGGACGGGGACGGCGACGCAGCGCAGGCCGCAGGCGACCTCCTCGGTGTCGGTGGCCGCCTTGCTGTCCCGGATGCGGTCGAGTGCCTCGGCCAGGCGGGCGGGATCGATGATCGTGGTCGAAGTGCGGCGGTCGAGCGGCCCGCCGAGGACGGCCTGGACGGTCTCGGGAGGGGAGAAGGCGAGGATGGCCTTGCCGAGCGCCGGCATGTGGGCGCCGAGACGGTCTCCTACGGCGACGGGGCTGAGGGTGCGGTCGGAGCCGGGGCCCTGCACCTTCTCCAGGTAGAGCACCTCCCGGTCGCGCAGGACGGCGAACTGGACGGTCTGGCCGGTACGCGCGGCCAGGGTCTTCAGGTACGGCCGGGCCAGCTCGCGCATCCCGATCTCCGGGGAACGCGACCCCATGACGAACACCATGGGGCCGAGAGTGTACTCCTCGCTGTCCCGGGCGAGCGCGCCGAGTTCCACGAGCATCTTGACGACCCGGTGGACCGTGGACTTCGGCAGGCCGGTGCGGTGGCTGAGCTGGGTGAGGCTCAGATGCGCGTCGCCGAGCCTGAAGGCGCGCATGATCCTGCCGGCCTTATTCAGGATCGAAAGGCCCGCGCTGCCTCGGCCCGGGCCCCGGGTGAACTCATGGATGGCGTCTTCGCCCACCGCACTCCTCCTGATCATGACACCGGAAGTGAATCGTTAGAACGATCCTTCTAGCACTTTCTCAGGATACTCAACCCGGTGCTTGGAATCCATGTTCCGAGGCGCCGAAAAAGAGGGGCGACAGCCGAATCGCTGTCGCCCCGTCCGCCGGTAGATCGTTAATGATCGCGGATGAACCCCGCGACGATCGAATTGAATTCGCGCGCGTGTTCGAGCTGCGCCCAGTGGCCGCAGCGGTTGAGCAGGACCAGCCGTGAGTCCGGGACGAGTCCGAGCAGGCGCAGGCTGTTCTCGAAGTGCACGACCCGGTCGTCCCTGCCGTGGATCGCCAGGGTCGGTGCGCCGATCTCGGCGATCCTCGAGCCGAGCTCGAAGAAGGCGGTTATCGAGGACGACGGGTGGCCGAACGACCCCAGGAATCCCTGCAGGTGCTCCGGGCGCTCCGAGGCCGCCCGCGACCGGGTCTCGGTGAGTTCCTCGGTGGCCAGCGCCTGGTCGAAGCACATCACCTGGACGAGCCGGCGCATGCCCTCCGGGCTCGGGTCGCGGTAGGCCTCTAGGAGGACCGTCATCCCCTCCGACAGTCCTCCACCCGGTGAGAACAAGTTCGGCCCCGGGCAGGGAGCACCCATCGTCACCAGGTGGCTGACCCGCTCGGGATGGCGGATCGCGGTGGAGATGGACGTCACCCCGCCCATGGAGTTGCCGACGAGCGCGGCCCGTTCGATCCCCAGCTCGTCGAGGAATTCGACGAGCGTGGCGATGTGGTCGCGTCCGGTCTCGTCGGTCTGGGTGTCGCTGCGGCCCCAGCCGGGCATGTCCACCGCGATCACCCGGTGGTCGCGCGCGAGCGGGCCGATGTTGTCGCGGAAGTTGTTCCAGCCGGTGGCGCCGGGGCCGCTGCCGTGCAGCAGCACGACCGGGTGGCCCTCGCCGGCCTCGTGGTAGTGGATGCGGAAGTTCTTGGTCCGCGCGTAGCGGCTGGTGCCCTCTTCGGTGATTTCCATGATCGCTCCTTACTGGGCCGGGGGACGTTGCGGCGTGCCGAACGCGCTGATGTCGAAGACCGCGCCGGTGACCGTCGAGGAGTTCGCGCGGGACGCCAGCAGCACGTACGAGCCGGTGTAGTCGGCGGGCTCGACGTCGTTGCGCAGCGCCGAGCGGGTCCGGACGAGCTCCTTGATCGGCATCGCGTCGGTGATGGACGTGCCGTCGAGGCCGAGCGAGCCGGGGCCGCGCAGGTCGGTGGCCATGCCGCCGGGAGCGACCGCGTTGACCCTGACCTCGGGCGACAGCTCGTAGGCGAGCTGCCTGACCAGGCCCACGCCCGCGTGCTTGGACGCGGTGTAGAGCGGTCCTCCGCCCGCGGGGAAGAACGCGGCGTTCGACAGCGTGAAGATCATGCTGCCGTGCGACTCCCGCAGCGCCTCGGCCGCGGCGCGCGCGCCCAGCAGGTAGCCCTTGACGTTGACCGCGAACACCTCGTCGAAGCCCCGGGCCAGGTCCTCGGGCGAGGTGTCGAGGAGTCCGCGGAAGAAGTCCCAGATCCCGGCGTTCCCGACGAACACCTCGAGTCCGCCGAACTCCTCGACGGCCGTGGCGACGGCCTTCGCGTTGTCCTCCGGCGAGGTGACGTCGCCCTGCACGGTGACGATCCGGCCGAGCGACCATTCGCGCAGGTCGGCGAGCTTGACCGGGTCCCGGTCGAACGCCACGACGCGGGCGCCTTCGGCGTCGAACCGCTCGGCGATCGCCCGGCCCAGCCCCGATCCCGCGCCGGTGATCAGGACCGGTGTCGTGTCCAGCCAGCCCATCATGACTCCTTCGGCAGCGTGTAGTCGGCGGGCAGCGCCACCAGGACGTCGCCGTCCTCGGCGCGCACGGGATGCGTCCGCACAGCGCGGCTGGCGGGCGGGCACAGGGCCCGGCCCGTCCTCAGGTCGAACTTGGCCATGTGCAGGGTGCACTCCACGACGCAGTCCTCCACCCAGCCCTCGGCGAGCGAGAACGTCTCGTGGGTGCAGGTGTCGTCGATGCAGAACAGCTCGTCGCCGGAGCGGAACACCGAGACGGGCGGGACCGTCGCGAAGACGAACCCTTCGTCCTCGGGCACCTCGGCGACGGAGCACACCCGCACCCAGCGGGTCAGTGTGTCGGTCATGCCTGTCGCCCCGTTCACAGGAAGATGCTGATGCTCGGCGCGAGGATCGTCGTCTGCTCCAGGACGATCTTGCGGTCGGCGATCAGGTACGGATAGGCGGCGTCCGGGCCGGCCGGTCGCAGCACGTCGGAGCGCTCGCCGACGAACCAGTCCTCGTGGCGCTCCAGCCTGCTGCGGTACACCCAGAAGTTCGTGCGGACGGCCAGCTCGCCGCCGTCCAGCTCGGTGATCCGGATGTTGGTGAGCAGACGGCGGGTCCGCGACGGCGGCTCCTCCGACCACTGGAGCCCGGACGTGATCCGCCGGACCCGTCCGCACAGCATCGTGTGGTCGTCGTCGACGTGAGCCCCTTCGCCGCGCGCCGAGATCTCCTTGTCACGCTCACGGATCGTGCGGGTGGAGCGGGTCGGGATCCAGTAGCGGGCGTCCTCGGCGAACAGGGTGATCCACTCGGTGTACCGGTGGTCGTCGAGCAACTCGGCCTCGGCGTACAGGAACTGCTCGACGCGGTGCTGGAGCACGGGGTCGGTGGTGCGCAGCGCGGACTGCGCGGTCGCGGCGGTCATGCGGACGGCACCTCCTCGGCGGCGCGGCGGGCCGCGTCGAGCTCGGCGATCTCGGCCCAGGTACGGCCGGTCATCAGGTCTTTCCAGCGCTGGTAGAAGCCGCGCGCGGCGGTCTCGCTGAACACGTCGTTGGACAGGCCCGGCAGGCCGTGCGTGTCGCGCTCCTCGTGGCCGAGGCCCATCTGGGCGTTGAAGGAGTTGGCGCGGGCCATCCAGCCGCGCAGGACCGTCTGCACCTCGGTCCAGTTCTCACCGTCGTCGGTCTCGAAGACCCCGGCGGGGCTGAACGTGAACGCGCTCATCTTGCGGTAGTCCTCCTTGACCTCCTCGGGCGCGGTCTTCGGGATGTACACCCACGCCCAGACCTCGACCTGACCGGGCCCGCGCGGGTGCCAGACCCGCAGCGAGCGAGGCGGGCCGAGCCAGGAGAAGTTCGGGAAGACGGTGTTGTGCCCGTACACCTTGTGGGCGCGTTCTTCGCCGATCCGGGCGAAGACCTCCTCCCGCTTGCCGGTCTGCCAGGCGCTCGCCTCGGGGCCGAACTGGAAGTCGGGCCCGAACTCCGGCAGCCAGAACGAGCCGGAACCGTGGCCGTTGCCGGCGAACTGGCGGCCGGGCGAGAACTGCGCCTGGAGCGAGAACGCGGCCTGCCCGGCGGGGTCGTCGGTCATGGCGATCAACGCCGAGGGGTGCGAGATCGGCGCGTGGTACATGTCGCTGGCGAACTGTTCGGCCGCGAACTTCCAGTTGCAGTCGATGACCCACTTCATCGGGCCGGGGACGAGTTCGATGCCTCCCTCGTAGGCGTCCAGGACCGCGTCGAGGTAGTACGTCATCTCGCCCAGGTACTCTTCGATCTCCGGGACGTCAGCGGACCACGTTCCGAAGATGATGCCCTTGTAGACGGCGATCCGGGGAACCTTCAGGGCCCCCCACTTGGACTTGTCGATCTCGTTCCGGTAGGCGCGGCCCTCCTCGGGGACGTTGATGAGGTTGCCTTCGAGGTCGTAGGCCCAGCCGTGGTAGCTGCACGTGAACGTCTTCGCGGTGCCCTCGTCGGCGCGGCAGATGCGCATGCCCCGGTGGCGGCACTGGTTGAGGAACGCCTTGACGCTCCCGTCCCGCTGCCGGACGACCAGCACGGGGTCCTCACCCATGTACGTCTGGACGAAGTCGCCGCGCTTGGGAAGCTGGGAGTCGTGCGCGAGGAACAGCCAGGACCTGCCGAACACCCGCTCCAGTTCGAGCTGGTAGACGTCCTCGTCGGTGTAGATGCGCGGGTCGATGAGACCGCCGGAGGCATCGAGTGCAGTGAGGTCGATCATCGTGCCGCCGCCTCCTGTCGCGCCTCGGCCGGGGCCGGCGGAGTCTGGAAGTGGTGGCCCCACAGGCTGGCAGCGCTGTAGTGGCCGACGGTCCACTCCGCGTCGTCGATGAGCAGGCCGTCACAGCCGTACTCGACGTCGAAGCCGGACGGGGTCTGCACGTAGAAGGACGTCATCCGGTCGTTGGTGTGCTCGCCCATGGCCATGGTCAGGGTGTCCTCGGCTGCGCCTACGGCGTCCAGTGCGCGGCCCACTGCGCTCAGGTCGGAGACCTCGAGCATGAGGTGGCCCAGACCGGAGGGCGCCCCGGGGATCGAGGCGAACGCGGCGGAGTGGTGGCGGGGATTGCAGTGGAGGAA
Organism: Actinocorallia sp. B10E7; assembly: GCF_039871655.1. Lineage (NCBI taxonomy): Bacteria > Bacillati > Actinomycetota > Actinomycetes > Streptosporangiales > Thermomonosporaceae > Actinocorallia > Actinocorallia sp. B10E7. The sequence goes on along the minus strand of NZ_JBDPLZ010000018.1, from coordinate 27,737 downwards.
GATTCCCTCGGCGATCTGGAAATCGATGGTGTCGGACAGGCGGAAGCCCAGGACGTCGCAGTAGAACGCGGCGGCCTTCTGCGCGTCGTCGGACAGCATGAACACGTGGCCCACGCCGAGGTCTCCGGTGACGAAGGAGACACCGCGCGGGGAGACGAAGGCGTGGTGGTCGGTGGCCTGGCCGTAGTAGGCCTCGAGGCGGTTGCCGTCGGGATCGGTGAAGGAGACGAGCCTGCGGACCTGCCTGCGGGCGGCCAGCTCGGGCTCCTCGCCGACCTCGACCCCCGCGGCGTTCAGCGTCGCCACGAGCGCGTCGAGATCCGCGGCCTTGGCGGTCTCGAAGCCGAGCGCCACGAGGCTGCGCGGCCCGGCGGGCTCGCCCTCCTCGATGACGACCCGGTAGGCGCGGTCGTCCAGGCGCAGGAGCAGCTCGCCGTCCTGGCCGTCGATGAGCTGCGCGCCGAGGATCTCCGCGCCGAATCGGCGCCACTCCTCGATCGGGCCCCTCACCACGAGGTAGCCCAGTGCGTGAATGGTTGACATGGGGTGCGTCCTTCGTTCGCGTGAATGCCGGCGGGCGAGCCGTCGCGCACTCAGGGGTGGGTCGCGCCGCGCCGTGTGTCCGGCGTCGCGGCCGTACCACGAGTCTCGGTCGGGAATGTGGCCCAGAGCACGTTCGGTTCCGTTCGCCGGAACATCCGGTGCGCAGGGGTCAGCGGCGGGCCTTGAGCAGGGGGCGGAGATCGGCGGACGGGTCGGCCAGCACCTCCGGGTCGGGCTGCGCCTCGGTGCCGACGAGACGGCGGGCGACGACGATGAGACGGTTCCCGTCGATGGCCGCGGCGCCGAGCATCCGGCCGTCGGCGTCCAGGGAGAAGACCGCCTGGGGGGCTCCGTCCGGGGCCGTCCTGATGATCCGGTTCGGGCTGTCGAGGGCGCCCACGGCTTCCACGTGGACGCCGTGCCGGTCGGTCCAGAACCAGTCGGGTTCGGCGGGAGGCAGCGGCAGGCCGAGCATCCCGGCGGCGGCCGTCCGGCCCGCGTGCCGCGCCGCCTGCCAGTGCTCACGCCGGTGGCCCCCCGCCGCCCCGGAGACCGCGAGGTCCCCTGCGGCGAAGACGCCGGGCCTTGAGGTGCGCTGCGCGTCGTCCACGACGATCCCGCCCGCCGTGGCCAGGCCCGCGGTCGCCGCGAGGCGCGTGTCCACGGCGAGGCCGACGCCCGCGACGACGGCGTCGGCCGCGACCACGCGGCCGCCGCCGGTCGTGACGGTCAAGGCGGGGCCGTCCGAGGTGATCGCGGCGACGGTGTCGGCGATGACCTCGATGCCCGCCGCGGTGTGCTGGGCGTGCAGATGCCCGGCGATCTCCGGGCCGAGCGCGCCGGCGAGCGGCGGTGTCGCGGGCTCCACCAGAGTCACCTCGCAGCCCAGCGCGCAAGCGGTGGAGGCGACCTCCGCGCCGATGAGGCCGCCGCCCACCACGGTGATCCGGGCGCCAGGAACCAGGACTTCGGCCAGCGCCCGCGCGTCCTCCACGTTCCGCAGCCCGAACACCCCGGTCAGATCGCCGCCCGGTACGGGCAGGGGACGGGCCAGCCCGCCCGTCGCCAGCAGGACGGCGTCCGCGGACACGAGGGAACCGTCATCCAGCTCGACCCCCGCCTCGGTGGCACGCAGGGCGACCGCGGAACGGCCGCCCAGCCAGCGCACGTCGTTGTCGGCGAACCATTCCTCGGGGACGAGGCGCATGCCGTCGAGATCGGTCGTGCCCTGCAGGAAGGCCTTGCTCAGCGGCGGCCGGTCGTAGGGGACCTCGCCGGGGTCGAGCACCGTGATCGTCCCGGTGTGGCCCAGGGCCCTCAACTCGCCGGCCGCCGTGATCCCGGCGAGCCCGCCCCCGACGATGACGACCCGACCGGGCCGAAGTGTGGACATGGTGCTCCTTCGCGCTCGTGACGGCCGGGGTGGGGTGAGCCTCGGCCCGTCCACCATGGAATCCGGGAGGGCCGACGCCGTCACGCGCCGTACCGACGAGCGGAACACCTCGCGCTCACGCCAAGACACGAGTTGATCGACTGAACCGCCCGGAGGTTCCGGACACCGTCCAGCGAGATCTTCAGCTGGTGGATCTCCCCCGCCGTCTGGGAGGCCGCACGGACCCGGCGGCCTCCCAGGACGCGCTGGACCTCGTCAGCGACGGGACGGCCGGTCCGGGAGAGCACGGCGTGGGACAACAACGTGTGCACGGCCTCCGGCGCGGGCCGTCCCGCCGGCCCTGGACGGCTTCCGCGTGATCAGCCTGCGCGAGTACGAGTCCCTGAAGGAGACGGCGTTCCTCCTCGGCATCCCCGCCAACGCCCGTCACCTCGCCGCGTCCATCCAGAGCCTGCGCGTCGGCCAGGCCCAGCCGCGCGAACTCCTCGAAGACGACGACCGGGAAACCGGGTGAAGATCCTCTTCACGCCGGAGGCCTGGGACGACTACCTCTGGTGGCAGCAGAACGACCACGCGACCTTCAAACGACTGAACCGGCTGATCGAAGACATCTGCCGCAACGGTTACGAAGGCATCGGCAAGCCCGAGCCCCTCCGGCAGAACCTGTCCGGCTTCTGGTCACGCCGCATCACCACCGAGCACCGCATCGTCTACACCATCGAAGCCGACACCGTCCAGATCGTCGCTTGCCGCACCCACTACGAATGACCGGATCCGAATCCGCACCCTCCCCCAGAAGCGCCTCGAAGGTTCGGGACAGCAGCGCCCTGCGAGAAGGATCCACCACCGCTTCCGCCCGAGCTGACACGCCGGGACCCTCTTGGTGATCCAGCCGATGGAACGGCCAAGAACATGTGCCGATGGTTGCACTCGCCCTCGGACACCAAAGTTGTACATGTCCGGATATTTTCGGGCAGGGTCGACCGTCACCCGAGGTCAGCACCGGCTGAACTCGGGTGTTTTCGTTTCCGGGCGTTCCTCCTTTCATCTGCCGTCTCGTGGTGGCCTAACCGGCTTTCTGGTCGACGATGACCCGCGCCGTTCCGGGAAGGTCGGCCCGTAGAGAGCGCGTCCGCTGGTCGTAGACGAGCTCGATGCGGCGGGCGTGGAGCCACCCGATGACGTCCTCGGCACCGGGCACCTGTTCCTCCGGCAGGTCGGCCAGGTCTGTGGTCAGAAGCAGGTACAGGGCCGGCAGGCGGGCCAGGAGATGGTCTTCACGCACGTAGAGGTTCTTCGGACGCCGCGGATCCGGGCGGGAGGCGCTGGTGTGGCCGTGACGGCAGCGGTAGGCGGCCCGGCCGTTGGCCCAGCAGGACTCCAACCGCCGCCCACACAGACCGCACCGCAGCAGGCCGGCCAGCAGATACACCTGGCAGGGATGATCGCGACGGGCACGGACGCCCTGGACGGCGACGAAGTCGGCTTCGCTCACCAGCGCCTCATGAACGGGACGTTCGGAGATCGCCCAGTCTTCCGGGAGACTCCAGCGCTGCGCCTGACGGTGACCCAGACCCGTGTTGCCCGGGTCGATCAGGTCGTGGGCCGAGGGCTGGCGGTTCCACACCTCGCGGCCGGTGTAGCGGGAATTGGCCAGGATCGACCGCACCGTGCTCACCGACCACCCCCCACCAGAGCGATGAGGATTATGCTGCGGATCGGCCGCCGACGGGCACGGGACCTGCATATCGTTCAGCGCCCGGGCGAGGCGGGCCAGGCTCTGCCCCGCCAACCGCTGCGCGAACATCCACCGTACGATCGGCGCGGTCTGCGGGGTCGGGCTCCAGCCGATGCGCCCTGCGCCCCCACGCCGCATGCGCCCGGTTCGGGTGCGGTCCTGCGTCAGCCAGCCGATATCCATACGGAGGACGACCACCCTGATACCGGCCCTGGACTCTCACCTGGGCGGTCATCGCGGTCATCACCCGCATCCGGGTTCGGGCGATCTCCCGCTTGGACTGCACACCCAACGAGATCATCAGCTGCTCGTGTCCTTCAGCGTGGAAGTCGACCCGGCCTACCGCCTCCGGCAGCCATAGCTGGACCCCGTGGTGCTCGAACAGCGGAGCCATCAGGCTGAACTGATTGCCGTAGAACGCCCGGTCGTACTCCCCGCCACGACCGCATCAAAGCTCCGATCGGGATCGGCCATCGCCAGCACCAGCGCCGCTGCCTGGGTCCGCCGCGCCCATGGCAACACCCGGCTCTCCCTCACATCGAAGAACTCCGCCACGATCCGCCCGAACCCCGCCACCAACGCTTCAGCCTGACCGTGCTGGCGCGCCCGGGACGTCACCGGATCCTGGTAACCCTCCGTCGACACCCGCCCGTAGAACGCAAACCGCAACCCACCCCGCTCACGCAACGCCACCGGCTGGCTCTTCGAGCGTTTCACCCACGCCTGTAGCCCGCTACCTGCTTCCCTACCCATGCTCGGTAGCACCACGGCCTCTCCGCTCTCTCCAGGGCGGAAGCACCCACCTTCAAGATGACCGGAACGGGAGGAAACGATTCCGAAGAATCCGGGAGTTCTACCTATGTAGCCTTCCGGCAATCCGGGGAACCTCCCTGCCCGAGGAGCGCCGCCTACCGTCGTTCTCTCCCGCCCGCGGCACCGGCGCGTTTCGCCACCTCGGTTGAGGTTGGCGTCGTTAAGCGATCTTTGTGGGACAGTGCCTGACATGTGGGAAACCAGTGCCGGACGGATCCTGGCCGCGGTGTTCTGTTCGGCCGTCTTGATGCTTCCGGCCGGAGCCTCCACCGCCGCGGCAAGGGACCCGCTGACCCCCGTCTGGGTCAGTCCTCTCCAAGGCGACAGTGACTTCAACGCCATCGTCGCCCCGGACGCGAAGAACGTCTGGGCGTTCGGCACCACCCGTTCTGCAGGTAAGGCGAGGCCCCTCGTCTACCGCAAAAGCGGCTCCACCTGGAAGAAGGACCGGCTTCCGAGCGGGTTGAACGGTGGGATACAGGCGGCTGACGCCTCATCCGGGAGCAACATCTGGGCCGTGGGAGGCGGCTCATTCGACGGGCAAGGCAGTGCCTATCTGCTGCACTGGAACGGCGAACGCTGGAAGCTCGCCAGGCGCTGGAAATCGACTTTCCCCCTGACCATCTCCACCACCGGCCGGCGTGGAGTCTGGGTGTTCGACAGCCTGCAGTCCCGCGCGCTGCGCTTCGACGGCCGGCGCTGGCACAAGGTCAAGACCCCGGTTCCCGTCTGGGACGCTGCCGCCCGGGGGAAGACGGTCTGGGCTTGGGGCCTCAGTAGGCACGGCAAGACCGAGGCCGTGCATTTCAACGGGCGGCGCTGGAGACCTGCGGGTCCGGGCGCCCTCCTACCGAAGCAGACCGAGGAATCCATGACCACTTTCACCGAACCGGTCTTCGCCGGCGAGAACGTCTGGATGGTCGCCAACCACATCGCGAACTGGACCGACGACGATCCGAAGATCGAATCCTTCCTCCTCCGCCACAAGAACGGCAGATGGCGGAAGGAGAAGGCCGACCCTACCTCCGAGCTCGGCCACACCCCCATCCCCGACGGCAGAGGAGGCCTCTGGCTCCTGGTCTCCGAGAAGATCTCCGGCTGGGACGGGGGCCTGGAGTACGACCTGGTCCTCACTCATCGCACTGCCACCGGACGCTGGAGCGAACGCTTCCTGGGCCACGTCGACGAGGAGACCGCAGGCGTCGCCGAGTTCGTCCGCATCCCCGGCACCCAGCGCCTCCTCGGCGTCGGCAGCGTCAAACCCTCTGGGAGGAACAAGGACGCCGCGATCTTCGAGCTCTCCTGAAACACATCCCCGAGCGCTTCAACGTGCACGGGCTCTCCGCTCCACGATTGTTGCGACTGCCGACCTCTGGTAAGCGCTGCTCATACCGGTGTCAGTGGCCTGGGCCGTCACGCGACCGGCAACGTGTTCGCAACGGATCTGTGGGACACGTCGAGCAGCGTTTCACTAGGCCAGCCATTTCCACCTGGTCTTCGTCGGAACCGCGCCCACTTCGCTCATGAAGCCGCCCGTGCCGTCCTCCGGATAGGGATTCATCAGCTTCGTCAATTCCGGAGCGCAGACATCCCAGGTCAGCTGACGGGTGGCGTACGGGGCGATGCCCGCGTCCTGGGTGAGTGTCTTGACCGGACCATCCTTGTCCTCGGGATACTCGCCCTCCTCATGCTTGGGCGCGTAGCTCGTCTGGAAGGACTGGGTGATCGAAACGACCGCCGTGTTGGACCGATTCTCGTACACCGTGACGATTCTCGTGCACTCGTCGTCCGAGGCCGTCGTACTCCGGTGCACCAAGACAACCGATCCTTGCGGAACGGGCCGCGAGCTGGGTTCGGGCGGCCGAGCACTACGCGACGGAACCGGCGCCTCGACCGTCACGGTGACGGTCGACTGCGGCGCAGGACTCGACGTCGACGGAAGCGCGATCGGTGCGGAAGGCAGGTCCGGCTCCGAGGTCAGGAGGAGAGCGGCGACCACGACGGCGGCCGAGACAGGCAGGGAGAAGGAGACGCCGAAGACGGCGACCCGCAGAAGATCACGCTGCATGGCGGGCTTTCCGAGCGCAGGGGCGGAGGCAGGAGACGCTATCGCCCCGCGATATCGAGTCGATGACGCGCAGGACGACGGTGGGCGCCGACTGCGCCTCGAAGTCTCAGGACAGCAGTGCCCCTGCGAGAAGGATCGACCGCTGCTCCCGCCCGAGCCGACACGCCAGGACCCTGTTGACGATCTAGCCGACCCGAATGCGGTGAACGTCACCGATGGGACGGCCAAGGGCATATGCCAATGGTTCGGCTGGACTCGGGTGATTTCGTTTCCGGGTGCTCCTCCTTCGGCTGCTGCCCTGCGGTGGTCGACCGGCCGCGGTCCTCACGTTGTGCAGTCTGCGTTTTCGGCATCTCGATCCTCATCGCCGATGACTCCGCCCCGGTGGCGGGGACATCGGCGGATTGCGGGCGGAGGAGGCCACGGCCTTGCGATTCGAACATCGCGACACCGAGATCGACGCGAGCATCATCGGCCGCACGACCTTCGGCCTGCTCGGCGGGTACTGGTCGAAGGCCACCGACCCTGAGGACCTGATCGCCGCCAAGCTCAACACGCTGCCCGAGTACGTCGTCAGCTCGATGCTGAACGGCGGGGAAGCCGATTGGAGCCCGACGACCGTCCTACGTGGTGATCCAGTCGACCGGGTACGCCGCCTCAAGGAGCTTCCCGGCAACGAGCTCCAGGTTCATGGAAGCTGGAAGCTCGTGCAGACGCTGCACCAGGCGGGACTCGTTGACGTCTACCGGCTGCTCCTGTATCCCGTCGGCCTCAGGGCGATCTCCGCGGGCTCGTACACCGTGGACGAGGGACGCTCGACAGCGGTTCTCCACTGACGCTGATGCCCGATCGACCGTCTTTCGCCCCGTCGACGTTCACACAGCTCGTCCACCTGCTCGCCTGGACACGATCGGGCCAGACCTTCTGGTTCGGGGAAGACGCCGCCGCCCATCCCGACTGCTGCGGCCTTCCAGCCGCGACACGCGAAGGTGCGGGACGGTTCTTGCGGTCACCTCTCTTCCCCGAACAGCGGGGGACGCCCTCACCCTGGAGAACTCGGCCTGCTCCTTCTTCCCGAAACCGCTCATGTACACCTGTTACATTAGTGACATGAGCGAGCCGGTGATCGCATCCATGGCGGAGGTGCGCAGCCACCTCGCCGACGTCATAGACCGCGCACACCGTGACAAGACCCCGACGATCATCACCCGCCGAGGCAAGCAAGAGGCCGTGGTACTCGACATCGAGGAATACCGGCGACTGCATCAGATCGCCGAAGAAGCCGAAGACGCCTGGCTCAACCAATTGGCCGACGAAGCCGAGACCGAACACACACAGGGGTCGGTCTCCCTCGAAGAGATGGCGGCCCTGATCCGCGACCACCACGGCTGACCCATGGGACACACCACACGCTTCACCCCCCAAGCCCAGCGCGACATGCTCAAAATCCCCCGCCAGGACGCCACGCAGACCCTGCACCGCCTCACCGAACTCCAGAAGGCGATGGACACGGGAGACACCTCGACGTTCGACATCAAAGCACTCCAAGGCCACAACGCCCGCCGGCGGCTCAGGATCGGTGACCACCGCGTCGTGTACACCATCGAAAACGGCCTGCTGACCGTATGGGTCCTTGCGGTCGGCAACCACCGCGACGTCTACCGCCGCCTCCCATAGAAACCGCATGCATCAGCCGACAGCAACATGGCCCCCTGGCATGCACGTCATGGACTCCCCCCTCAACACACCAGGCCGAAATGCGGTCGTCACCGTGGCCATGCGGCAGATGTCGCCGATGGGGTAGGCGGGGGCATGTGTCAATGGTTGCGCTCGCCTCGGACACAGGATCACCTCATGGGTAGCGTGAAGAGCCCGGTCTGGGAGATGGCTCCCGGAGCAGGCCCTTCCTCCCCGTACGTGGCCGCCAAGACGATGCTCGCCCGGTCCCCGAACCTCTCTCACGCCCCCGTGCCGTGCTCCGGGGCCTCAGCGCAAGAGCGGGGCGATCAACGGCACGGCCTCGCGGATCGCTTGTTCCGGGAGGTTCCCGAAACCCAGGACGAGCCGTGGCGGGGCCGCGGCGCCGCCCGAGCGGTGCGTGCTCATGCCGTACAACGCGACGCCCCGCTCGCGGGCGGCGGCGATGACCTCCCCCTCGGACAGGTGTGCGGGCAGGTGCGCGACGGCGTGGAAACCCGCCGCCAGCCCCGACAGGCGGACCTGCGGCGCGTGCTGGGCGAGTGAGGAGACCAGGGCGTCTCGGCGGGCCGCGTACAGGGTGCGCATCCGCCGCAGATGACGGTCGTAGCGGCCGGAGCGGAGCAGCGCGGCCAGCGCCAACTGGTCCAGGTGCGGCGAGCCCCGGTCGACGACCGCCTTTTGCCGGGCGACGGCCCCGGTCAGGGCGGGCGGGCAGAGGATCCAGCCGAGCCGCACCGCTGGGGCGAGTGACTTGGAGACCGTGCCCATCAGCAGGACGCGGTCGGCGGCCAAGCCCTGGAGCACGCCGACGGGGTCGCGATCGTAACGGAACTCGGCATCGTAGTCGTCTTCGACGAGCAGCAGGTCCGTCGCGGCGAGCGCCCGTCGCCGGGCGGGGGACAGCACCACCCCCGTCGGCCACTGGTGGGCCGGGGTGAGGACGGCCGCGTCCGCGCCCGAGGCGAGCAGGGCCCCGACGTCGACGCCCTCCTCGTCGACCGGCACGGGCACCGTCTCCATGCCGATCCAGGCGACGGCCTCCAGCAGTTCTGCGCTGTACCCGGGGTCCTCGACTGCCACTCTGCGGACCCCGGCCGCCCGCAGCGCGAGGATCAGTCCCTGCGCGAAGCCGCCGCAGATCACGAGGTCGCCGGGGTCGGCGGCGGCGCCGCGCACCCTCCGCAGATACCCCGCCAGCACCTCGCGGAGCCCGTGGGCGCCGCGCGGATCGCCGTACCCCAGATCGGCGGTGCGGACCGTCCGGGCCGCCTCGCGCTGCGCCCACGCCCAGTCGGCGCGCGGGAACGAGGCCAGATCGGGAACGCCGGTCCGGAAATCGGCGAGCATCGGCGGATCCGGGGGCTCGAACCGGGCGGTGGGCGCCATGGGCGGGACCATCAGCGCCGCCACCCGGGTAGCGGAGCCTGTCCGGGTGGTCAGATATCCCTCGGCCTTGAGCTGGTCGAACGCCTCCTGCACGAGTCCTCGGGAGACGCCGAGCCGAGCTGCCATCGCCCGCGATGACGGCAGGCGTTCGCCGGGCGACAGCCGTCCCGACCGGATCGCCTCCCGCAGCGCGGACTCCAGCTGGACGCGCAGCGGCCCCGCGCGATCCAGCCGCACCAGCAGCTCCGGCGACCAACCGGCCCACTCGATGGACACGAAATTGGACCTTAGCGGAGGCCGATCCCCGCCTCTACGGTTCCCGCATGACCCGATCGCGTCTGGTGAGCGGACAGCTCGCCCTGTTGTTCACTATGACTTTCGGAGCGCTGACCGGCTTCTACCTGCTGCTTTCGGTGGTGCCGCTCTACGTCGCCGGCAGCGGTGCGGGCAGGGCGGAGGCAGGGGCGGCCAACGCGCTGCTGCTGGCCGCGACGGTCGTCGGCGAACTCCTCACCCCCGCGCTGACGGACCGCTTCGGCCACCGGAACGTGCTCGGCGCCGGGCTGCTGCTGCTCGGTCTGCCCTCTCTGATCCTCCCGCTCGGCGCCTCCGCCGCCCTGGTCGGCGGGGTGTCGTTCGCGCGCGGCCTCGGAACGGGCCTCGTGGTCGTGGTCGGCGGGGCGCTGGTCCCGCTGCTCGTGCCTGAGGGGCGTCGCGGAGAGGGCCTGGGGGTGGCCGGAGTCGTCGCGGCGGTCCCGGCGGTGCTGGCCCTGCCGCTCGGCGTCTGGCTGGCCCACGCGGTCGGCTTCACCCCGGTCTTCGTGATCGGTGGTCTGTCCGCGATGGCCGGGCTCTTCTGCCTGCCCGCGCTGCCCGACCGCGGCACCGGCGACCCGGCCGGGATACTGGCCGGACTGCGGAGCCCGGGCCTGGTCAGGCCCTCGGTGATGTTCGGCGTGACGGCCATGGCGGCCGGGGCGGCGATCACGTTCCTGCCGATCACGGCGGGCGGGGCCGCTCCGTCGGCTCTGCTGTTCCAGGCGCTCACGATGACCGTGAGCCGCTGGTGGGGCGGGCGGCTGGCGGACCGGCACGGGCCGTCCCGGTTGGTGGTGCCCGCCCTGGTGGTCTGCGCCGCGGGAACCGCCCTGCTCGGGCCCGCGCCGCTGGTCGCCGCGGCCCTTCTCGGCACCGGCTTCGGATTCGCCCAGACGGCCACCTACACCCTGATGCTCTCCCGGGTCGACGCCTCCGGCTACGGAGCCGTCAGCGCCCTGTGGAACCTCGCCTTCGACGCCGGGATGGGCATCGGGTCGGCGGCCCTCGGCGTCATGGCGGGCCTGACCGGCTACCCCGCCGCCTACGCGCTCACCGCGGCGCTCATCCTCACCGCACTCACCCTGAAGGGGGATCCCGATGCTGTACGCACACGTGACGATCTCGCTTGACGGCTTCATGGCCGGGCCGGACATCAGCAGAGAACTGCCGATGGGAGCGGGCGGTGAACGACTGCATGACTGGATCTTCGACCCCTCGCCCGCCGACCGCGAGATCATCTTCGACACGTTCGCCGCGGTCGGCGCGGTGGTCCTCGGCCGCCGCACGTTCGACGTCGGCCTCGACCAGTGGAACGACACGCCCTACCCGGTGCCGTCCTTCGTCGTCACCCACCGCACGCGCGACGACCTCGAGATGAGGAGCGCCTCGTTCTCCTTCGTCGGCGACCTTGCCGCGGCTGTCCGGCGGGCTCACGCGGCGGCGGGCGAGAAACACGTGATCATCATGGGCGCCGACGTCACCCGGCAGGCGCTGAAGGCGGAGCTCGTGGACGAACTCCGCCTTCAGCTGGCGCCGTTCACCCTCGGCTCCGGCACTCGGCTGTTCACCGGAGCCGACCGGCACGTTTTCGAATGCCTCGACACCCGGATCACTCCGCACGCGACCCACCTGCGCTACCGGGTCGTGTGCCAGAGGATCGCGCCCCGGGCGTAAGAGACCACCCGGCCGCCCGCGCTCTACCGCTCTTCGCTTCTTCCCCGTTCTGGGTCTTGACCGCGGCGTCGGCGGCAGGGATGGTGCGGCAGCGCGTGAAGGAGTTCCAGGACGCGGAGGTGGCGGGTGTCCGGACGGAGCGCTGCCGTGCTCGTTCTCGTCGCGGCGAGCCTTCTGGTTCCGGTTGCGGCCTCCGCCGCGCCTGCGGGGACCCTGTCGTCTGCGATCCGGTGGATCCGGCGGCCTGCCTGCTGCCGTTCCCGAATGACTGGTACACCGTGCCGGACGCGAGCACCGCGACCGGGCTGCGAGTGGACCTCGCGCGCTCCGCCAACACCCCGCAGTCTGTGCCTTTCTGCGCCCCTGAAGTCGTTTGAATTTCTCGCGGAGCCAGCGCGTCAGGTAGGCGTTGATGCGCGCCAGGAGGGGATATAGCGCCGGCCTGTAGGAGGCGCCGTAATAGTTCATCCAACCGCGCACCACCGGATTTATCCCGCGGGCGAGGTCCGCTTCGGACAGGCTCGTGCAGTGGTTCAGCCGCCAGGAATTCACTTCCGCGTTGAGCCTCTTCAGGGCGTCCTTGCTGATCGCGGGCAGGATCGAGGTGAACATTCTCCCGTTCTTGTCCCGCGCTCCCCGGGCCCGGAACGTGAACCCCAGGAATGTGAACGGGGTGTGTTCGTACGAGCCACGCCTCTTCCCATCCTGACAGTAGACGATCCTGGTCTTCTCCGGATGCGGCGCCAGCCCGACCTCTTCCATCCTCCGCCTGGCGCGCCGATCCGCCGCTGCGATCAGGTCCGGCGGCGCTGCCGAAACGAGCGCCGCAACCTCGTGGACATGTCATGTCATCAGAAGCCACACGGCGCGAGTTCTGCGCCTACATGAGAACGAACGTGGGGCGAACCGATGGTGGCATGCGTCGTGCAAGGTTGCAGCCACCTGGCCGGCATCCGGTTGGGGGTACTGGCCGAATGGCTGCAAGATCGGGATCGAATGATCCCGATCTTTCTGCTTCCCAGGATTTCGCCCCTGCGCTTCCGGTTTCGATGACTCCCCGGGCAGACCGGTACTGGGCGGGACCGCCTTCGGGGTCGGGGTGATCCGGCATTCATCGTGCCGGCGGTCTGGTCGTAGACCACCTCCAGCCGGAACCCCTCGTCATGAAATCAGGCTTGGCACCACTCGTGATACCAGACCATCGCACGAGTGAGGAGTTTCCCGTGGCCTTCGCAGCACGCCTTCCCGAGGGCCTGGACGCCTGGCTCGACGAGGCGGCCGCAGCCGAACACCAGTCCAAGAACGCGATCCTGATCACGCACTGCAGGAGTACCGGCAACGCCGTGAACTCGCCCACGGGCTCGTGCCGGCCGACGAGACCGCCCGCGACACCTGAACCTGCTGAATTCGGGCTGGTCGCATCGACTGCCGCACGGCCGTCCACGACGCCCTTCGGCTTGGACCCCTACCCGGCTCTGGCGGAGAAGGCAGCCGCACTCCCTCATCACCTCGCACCCGTTCACCGGCGGGAACAAGAGAGTCGCCTTCTCCTCGATGAGGTTCCGTCCATCGCCGAGGGCATCGAATCGCCGACCCAGGCGACCGGCTGAGAACCGCCAGGTCAGTGCGCCGTCTCCTCCCGTGTGCCGAACCGGGCGGCGTAGTGGGCCAGCGCGCTGCGCCGCTCGGCGGGGTCGAGGCCGAGGTCGTCGAGCCGGTAGGCGACGGTGCCGTGGCGGCCTCGGCCGTGCTCGGCCATGTAGGTGGCCATGGCGGCCTGCGTCTCTGCGGTGAACGGTTGCCCGGCGACCTCGTAGATACGCCGTACCGTGGCCACGTCGTCGGCCATGAACTCGTGGAAGAGCACGTCGATCGACTGGTCGGCGGGGACCAGGGCCCGGTCGCGCAGGCAGCCGGTGAGCAGGTCCTCGGTGCGGGACGCCCAGTAGCGTCCGACCTTGTGCGGGTCGATCGGCGCGGTGCTCATGCGCAGGGCGTAGCAGATCATCGTGGTCATCGAGGCGGTGATCGCGACGGGGTCGCGATGTGTGACCACGACGACCGCGTCCGGGAAGACCTTCAGCAGGGGGCCGAACTGCTCCAGATGCTGCGGGGACTTCAGAACCCATCGTTCCGGGCCCGGCCGCGACCAGGTGAGCACCTGCAGGAGCGTCTTGAGATAGGCGTACGCCGGGGTCTGGTCGGCCGAGGTGTACCAGTCCCGGTAGGACGGGATGAGCGCCTGGGTCTCGAAGTAGGCCGAGGCGAACGTCATGGCCAGCAGATCGATCTCCTCGTGCGCGTTCGTCGGCGCCAGGTCGAACATCCGCCGGAAGTGCGGCATCGCCGTGTGCGCGAAGTCGAGTGCGGCCGTCGTACGCGCGATGCGCGGCTCGATCCCCTCCTCTCCCGGCGGGGGAACGGGCTCGACCGCCTCCCAGTAGGGCAGCGATCGGATCGCGGGGTCCGCGGCGATCAGGTTCTGCAGGTGAGTGGTACCGGTGCGCGGCATCCCGGCGATGACGATCGGTGCCGTGATCGGGATGTCGCGGATCTCCGGATGCCGTCGGAGCAGGTCCTCGACCAGGAGCCGGTTCTTCAGCAGTTGGACGAACTGGATGTGCACGGCCGTCCGCCCGTGCGGGCCGAGTCCGGCCTCCTCGCGAAGCGACCGGCACAACAGGTCGAGGTTGTCCAGGAAGGGCGGGTCGCCGAAGTCCGTCAGCCCGCCGCTCTGCGCGGCGGCGGCCTCCATCAGCGCCGTGGGCTCCAGCGGGCAGCCGTCGGCCATCCCCGCCATCATGTCGAGGACCGTCTGCGCCTCGGCGGGGAAGCGCGGCTCGGCCAGGTCGTCGAGATGCACGCTGTCGGTCATCTCACCGCCTCCGCGGAGATCGGCACGACGCGGGCGGTCGGCCGGTCGGGCGTCCGGTCCGGGAGGAACCAGCGGAACCAGAGGCGCCCCTTCTCATGCCCGGAGGTGGAGACCCAGTTGGGGTGGCCGGGGTCGGCCGCGGAGACGACGATGCGCCAGGAGCCGTCGTCCTCGTACGCCACCTGGTGGCCGTTGATGGTCACCCGCTCGCGGTCGTAGTCATAGGTGTGCAGGAACGGGTTCCACAAGCACAGGTTCCAGAAGGCGCACCCGGGTGAACGGCCCTCGATGATCAGCGCCTCGTCGGGCCGCAGCGAGAAGCAGCCCATCGCGTAGGCGGCGTCGCCCGCCGCCCACCCGATCGTGTGCTCGGGGACGGGGTAGGGGTCATCGACGCGGTTGTCGTCCTCGAGGGGAAGGATCAGCGCGGACTGCTCGCGCAGCCAGGTCAGCGCCGCCTGGAACCGGCGGGCCAGGTCGGCGTCGTCGTCGCGGCGCGGACCGGGGGCCGGGTCGAGGCACTCGATGCTCCACTCGGCGCGGCGGCCGGTCCTGGGGTCGGCGAGATAGTCGCGCGTGATCGCGCACACGGCGTCGGGCTCCAGCCTCAGGTCGGTGTCCTCACCCGGCCCCATGGTGAACTCGAAGGCGCCGTCGTCGGCGAAGGGGATGCTCCGGTCGTTGGCGATGGCGACGATCCGGTCCGAGTAACGCCCGTCGTTCGGGCCTCCGTAGACGGTGAGGGAGAGGTAGACGGCGTCGCCGCGCAGGCCGCGCACCCGATAGGTCCGGGACGGGTCGAGCGGGGCGAACTGGTAGAACGCGTCGGCGTTGTCGCCGCCCCACTTGTGATGCGGGCCGACGATGTCGACGAACCGCGGCGCGTCCGGGTCTGCCCACACCTGGGTCTCCAGGCCGGTCCGCAGCACCGAGAAGATCCATTTGTGGCCTTCGAGCAGGCTCTTCTCATCCAGGCCGGGGTCGTTGAGGAGTCGTTCCTGGATGGCGGTCAGCTCGCCGATCAAGTCCTTGAACACCGCACTCGTGCGCAGATCCACTGGGCATCGCCTCCTGGACGGAATATTTCGAGTCATGATGTAGCGTAATTGGCTGTGATGTCAATCACTCGAAAGCGATGGAAGCGGAGGAACCGCGTCAGAGCAGGCAGGCCCGCTGGAGGATCATGGTGAGCTCCGACGCCAGCTCCTCCAGGGAGTCCAGCCCACGAACGGCGACGCGGAAGAGCATCGTGCCGGTCACGAGGTGGAGGAGCGTCTCGGCCGAGACGTCCTCACGAGCCTCCCCACGCGCGACGGCGTCCGACAACATTCCGCTCAACTCGTCCCGCACGGCCGACTCGAGGCCGGCTTGAAACGCCTCCCGCAACCGGGCGTCGGCCACCGCGTCCGCCATCAGCCCCGGCATGGCGGCCAGGACCTCCCGGCGCTCGAACAAAGCAGCCAGCCCGAACACCAGCGCCCGCAGATCAGCGGCCAGATCTCCGGTGACGGTCAGATGCAGCCGCAGATCGGAGGCGGGGAACACGGCCGCGTGCACGATCAGCGCCTTGGACGGCCAGCGACGATAGATGGCGGTCCGGCTGACCCCTGCCCGGCGGGCGATCCCGTCGATCGTGGTGTCGGCATAGCCGAGCTCACAGACCAGTTCACGGGCCGCGGCCAGCGCGGCCACGTCCACCCTCGCCTCGCGCGGACGCCCCGGCTCACGCTCCGACCTCACCCGCGCGCCCGCCACAGCCGCCCCCGTCCTTCCCGGCCTCCCGCCGTCTCCATCGCGGCTCAGAGTCTCCCGCAACCGGCGATCGAGCCCCGCAAGAAGCCACAACACCGCACAGCGCCCATCAGCCTCGATCCGGGGACCAGCCCGTAGATGCACCCGCATCCGGCCGCTCGGCAGCCTTCCGCCTCGATGTGCAGGAGCTCGGAGTGCCGGCATCCCGCAGGGCACATCAAGATCTCCTGTCCGCCTGGCCGAGACCAGATTATTCTCTCAGGACGTCACGAGAGCGTCTCTGCCAAGGAACAACTCGCAGATCCGGATCAAGCTCGGCCACAGCGGCCTGATCCGCATTCCCAGAGAACGGGCTGAGTGCGTGTTCAGCGAACGGCCCCGCCTTATATCCAGTGGTCATGTAGAGCGGCCAACCAGCGCTACATGCCGACCTCGACAGGAATCGGAGCAGAGGGATGACTACGTTCCGCTACCACTGGATTCGAAACAGGGCCGTTCGCTGAACACACCCGAATTCCGGCGGATGAGATGATGACACATGATCTTCCTTCCTTGATCGGTCTGGGCCTACGGCGAGGCTCCTTCGGGCGCCCCCACCGTGGCCAGGCTCATCGACGCCGATGGAAGACCGTACCCGCTGGCGACCGCCTGAGGGGCCCCCTACACGGCCGTCCTCTGGACCTGCCGCTGACCCGGGTCGCCGGTCCGCTTTCCGCCCCGCTCGCCGGGCCGGGCATTGCGGCGTGGTCGTCAAGTGAACGACGACCGACGCCTCTGCTGTCAGAAATAACTTCAGGCGAACATCAGGTGTCGTGCGCGAAAGGTGAAAAACATTCTTGATCAACAAGGAGGCCGCCTTTCGTACACCGGACGGTTCCGTGTGATTCCTAGGCTGCGGCGACCCTTCAGGCCGAGGAAAGGTTCTCCACGTGAACGCAGTTGTCCGGAGAGCATTGAGGGTTCTGCTGCCCCTGGCGGTGGCCGCTCCCACCGTGATCGCCGTGCAGGGACCCGCTTCCGCGGGCCCCGCCGACGTGATCGCCGACTGCATGGATCCCAGGAACGTCCAGCAGGGCGACTACATCTACGAGGACCCCGAATGCGTCATCACGATCAATGACCAGCCGAAGCAGGTCTGGAGCACGCCCGAGCGCAAGACCGACTGGCACGTGCAGTGCGAGACGAGCGGCTCCGTGAGCTTCAGCAAGGGCCACTCCCAGAGCACGAGCTTCAGCGTGGGCCTGGACTTCGGCCTCAAGCACAAGTCCGGCGCGATCGGCACCCAGTACGAGCAGCAGATGGGCGCGAAGATCGGCTGGTCGTGGAGCTGGACCAAGAGCTACTCCGAGACGCACAGCACCACGGTCCCGGCGTACTCCGTGGGATGGATCGAGGTGCAGGACCCCCTCTACCGGTCCCACGTCACGGTCAAGGCCTCCTATGACGGGAACAGGAACGAGACGGCCACCGACTACGTCACCAGCCCGGACAACACCCGGTCCCCGGTCTTCAAGGGCTACACCCGTGCGCTGACCGCGAGCGAGCTGGCCGACCACTGCCCCAACGCCTCCGCGCCGCCGTTCATCACCAAGGTCGCCGGCGGGACGCCGCCCAAGAAGGACTACGGCAAGGATTACCGGATCTGGAGGTTCGACGGCGAGCGCAGGCTGGTCAACTCCTACAGCAGCCTGTGCGCCGACATCTCCGGCGGAAGCAAGGCCGCCGGCACCCCGCTGGTCCAGCAGAGCTGCCAGAAGACCGATCAGCAGCGATGGGAGACCCTGCACAAGAGCAGCGGCCAGTACCAGATCTACAGTGACTGGTCCAACAGGTGCATGGCCGTGGACGGCTGGAGCAAGAGCTCGGGCACCAAGGTCATCAACTGGCACTGCGGCCCCGACGAGCAGCACTACAAGATCTACCCGGTGACCCTCGTGCTCAAGGCGGGCAGCAAGACGACGGGATACGTCCTGCGCAACGCCTCGACCGGCAAGTGCCTGGCCCCCGACTACGGCGGCCTCACCACGAAGGGCGCCGCGATCAGGCAGTACGACTGCTGGTGGTAGCGGGCTGAGGGCGGCCCCGTCACCGCCGTCCGACGGGCACGGGTGTTGAGAGAGACACGGTTCGACGATCTTCCGAAGGGGACCGCCCGTCGTGTAAGCGGTGGACGGGAACACGGCCGACACCGTGAGCGTGCAGCCGTGCGGAGCGCTTCCCGTTGGGGGTACAGCCGACGAAGGCCCAGGTCAGGGAGAGAAACTCTGCCTGGGCCTTCGTCATGTCAGGACTGCTTTCTTCCCCTGCGTGCCCGCCGCGTGCCCGATGGCTTTTCCGCCGTGCCCTTGAGCTGCGCCCTGGTCATGGCGCTGAGGGTGTCGGCGATCTCCTGGTGACGCTCCTGGGTGGCATGAAGGTAGATCATCGCCGCGCGATCACTGGAATGCCCCATCCGCTCCTTGAGCTCCGGAAGGGTGGCGCCGGCGGTGGCCGCCAAAACCGGACCTGTCAGCCTCGTGAAGGTGACCTTCGAGGCGAACGGATACCGTCTGTCAAAGCTGGTCAGCGACCCCGCTGAGATCGAGCGTTCGCTGGCTGGTCTGGCCAAGGTGCTGGCAGATGCCCAAGAGCACATGATGCAGGTCGGCAGGCACGATCTGGCCGACTGATGTGCCCCGTTTTGGGTGGATCCGGAGTGCTTCATCTTGAGGCCGGTCTCCCGGTAGGGCTCGGTCTTGTCCTGCCGCTCCACGGCTGCTGCAGCCCGGGCGACGAGACCCCGTGGGGCGCCATGCGCCGGTCGTTCGGCCCGTCATCCGGGTGGAGGCACCACCGTTCCGGTTCCCCCTTTGGAGCTCGGCAGGCGGCGGACGTCGACGGCGGCGGCTTCAGGGGCCAGGTCGTCGAGCCTGCACAGGACCTTCAGCAGCCAGGCGGTCGCGAGCGGTGAAGGCTCGCGTTTGCGCCCGAACGAGAACCCGGCCCAGCCCTGGTAGACGGAACGAGGAACCACCGTTCCTCCCGCACCCACGTTGTAGGCGATCAGGCAGGCGGCGAGCTCGGCCAGCGCGGAGCGGTCCTCCTCCTCCGCCGCGGCCCCTCGCCACAGTGCCGGGAAGCGGCCGAGAGTGTCGAGCATCGCATACGCGCCGTACCACGTGACCGGCCATTTGACCGTCTTGAACGCCTTGCCGTGGCCGAACATGTAAGGCTTCTCGGTTCCCCGCATCCTCCAGGCCCGCAGCGCGACCCGGGCGACCCGGATCAACTCGGGCGGCCGCTGGTCCTCAGGGAGCCTGGCGAACACCCGCAACCCCTGCAGGGTCACCTGGGGGCAGAAGTCCCCCTTGCGGCCGGGGCCGCGAAACCCATGGACCGGATGCGGCACGCAGGGCCAGGCGCGGCCCTGGGCGGTATCGGCCAGGTCCACCGCAAGCCGGTCCAGCCCGGCGCGTGTTCGGGGGTCGTCGGCGCGACCGTACCGCACCAGCACCTCGAGGATCGCATGGCTGTCGCACAGCAGCGCTCCCCATACCGGCGCCTCCCCTCCTCGCGGCGCGCCGAAGGAAGGGAACCTGCCCGTCGGCTCCTGGTGGGCGAGCATCTGGTCGAGCAGCCGCTCGATCCCGGCGTCTTCGCCCCCTCGCACGCCGAGGTCCGCAAGGAGATTGAGAAGGTTGGGCGCGAATGCCGGGCTGTTGTGGCCCGACAACCGGTCGCCCCCCTCCCAGTCAGGCAGTCTGCCCAGCAGATCAGCGGTACCGACATCCGTGAGGGCCTCGCGGTGGGCCGAAACGACGTCGAGGTCCTCGGTGGTGCGGCCGAGCACCCCCGTCAAGATCACCCAGC
Source organism: Actinocorallia sp. B10E7 (assembly GCF_039871655.1). Lineage (NCBI taxonomy): Bacteria > Bacillati > Actinomycetota > Actinomycetes > Streptosporangiales > Thermomonosporaceae > Actinocorallia > Actinocorallia sp. B10E7. The sequence continues at coordinate 7,627 of NZ_JBDPLZ010000018.1, read as the reverse complement.
GGGCCGCCGGATCGTCGGCCGACAGCACCCACTGCCGCGGGTCTCCGCCGAGCTGACCAGCCCACGGCAACGGCCTTTCAAGACCTGATCGCGACCACAAAATCCGCGGTCCCCCTTCGCGTTCCATGACTGGCTGCCTTCATTGTCCCGCCGGCTCACAACACTTACCTTCAAATCAGGATGCGAATCCATGCGCGCCATCGGTCAAGCGAAAGGTAGGACCGTCGACGGCATGTGAACCGTCCCTCATGGACGCTCTGATGGTCCCGCCGATCCTGGGGAACGTCCGGCCATCGGCATGAGCGAACGTCCCATCCCACACCAAGATCGATCTGGGAGAACGCGGACACGCGCCACAGCCGCAACCCGCCCCTCTGCTCGCGAGCTGAACGCCCTTCCGCCGCGACCAAGCCGAACGCGGCGAAGACCTCCCGCTCTGATCCCGATTTGATCTCCTTCGTCCGGAAGGGCGGGTGGGGCGTGCGATACTCCGGTCGCTCGTAGAGAGGAGCGGCCGGATGCGCGGGACGGTCAACGTCAAATGGTTGGTGATCGGTCTGGTCGCCGCCGTCGGCGTCGGGTTGATGCTCACCCTTCAGGTGCGCGACTGGATCGTGTTGGAAACCGAGGCGGGCGGCTCGTGCGGGTCGTCGTCGCGGGGGATCAGCAGCGGGCCGTGCCCACAGAACTGGGGCACCATCTTCGTCCTGTCGCTGTTCTCGCTCATGGCCCTCATCCCGCTGTCGATCTACGGGCTGCTCAAGGCCGGGCGGGTCGGCTGCCTGGCGGGCGTGCTGGTCACGGCCATCGGGATCTACCCGGGCGCCGTCCTGTTCGACGCCATGCACGGACGCTCCGTGGAGGTGACCTGGACGTCGCCGTCCGACACCGTCTCCGACGCCGAGACCGAGGGCGTCTGGACGTCCGGCGGGCTCGTCGTCAGGGCCAGGTTCGACGGGCTGACCGCCTTCGACGCCGGGTCGGGCGGGCAGCGCTGGCAGTCCACTCTGCCCGGCCGCGACGTCCTGTGCGGCATGAGCAGAACCGCCGTCGACGGAATCGGGATGATCGCCGAGCAGACGACCAGCACCCAGTGCTCCCGCGTCTCGGCCGTCGACCTGGCCACCGGCAAGAGCCTGTGGAACGCGACGATCCCGCCCGAAGAGGCGTCGAGCGGTACCGACGCCGACAAGCTGGCCATCGCGGGCGACACCGCGATGATCCGCACCCAGCGCACGCTCCAGGCGCTCGGCGCCCGCGACGGGAAGCCCCGCTGGAAACGCGTCCCGCAGAGCCCGGTGTGCCGCTACTCCTGGATCGCCGGCGGGACGAACCTGGCGATCGCCGCGGAGCGCTGCAACGACCGGGACGGGGTCTCCAGAGAGGTGCTCCGCGCGCTCGACCCGGCGACCGGACGCGAACAGTGGTCCCTGCGGATCCCGGCCGTCGGCAACGCCAACGTCGCCCTGATCTCGGCGGACCCGCTCGTTCTGCACGTCCGGGAGACCGACCAGCGCGGCACGACCTCGCTGCTCGCCGTGAACGCCGAGGGCAAGATCACCGCGACGATCCCGGCCGCGGCCATCGACGCCTCCGCCGTGCTGCCCGGCAGGTCGATCCCGGTCTTCCGGATCGCCGTCACCGGGGACGCCGTCATCACCCCGACCCGCACCGAGAAGGCTCGGCACCAGGTCACGGCCTACGCCCTGGCCGACGGCCGCCGCCTGTGGGCGACGAAGGAGGACCGCGACTCCGTCTCGGCCCTCGCCGTGGACGGCCAGGACGTCATCATGGCGACCGCGCGGTTCGACACGATGAAGCTCCGGATCCTCGACCCGGCCACCGGAGCGGAGCGCAGGTCGGCGACCGTCCCGCTGCGCCGCATCGACTCACGGCTGCAGCTGGTCCCGGCCCCCACGGCCCTGGTCGTCGTCTCAGGCACGGGCATGACCCCTTACCACCCGCTCCAAGGCCTGCCGAGGTTCTAGAGAGCTTCGACTGTTGAAGCTCTCCAGAAGGCCGTGTCGAATGAACTTCCCCTGCCAGCAGAGGCCTCAGCATGAACACGGACGGTGTGGTGGCAGGTTCTCGTAGTGAGGATCCTTCGGCGCACCCGCACGACAGCCTTGCAGCTGATGTACTTGATTACGTATCTCTTGGGAGAGGGTGGCTGAAGGTCAGGCGTAGCGGTACGAGAATCCGCTCCTGAGCATTCGACGCCGCACCGCCTGTGTTCGTATTACAGGGAGAAGCTCGATCTCGATGGCCGGGGTCTCCGCAGCGGTGCTCACCTCGGCACTCCGTCCGGGCCGTAACGGTCGACGAGCTTGCGCTTGACCAGCTTGCCGGTGGGGGTGCGGGGCAGGTCTTCGACGAAGTCGACGCTGCGGGGCGCCTTGTAGCGCCAGCCTCTCGCGGATGTACGCGATGAGCTCGGCGGCCGGTTCGTCGGAGGGCTCCGCTCCCGGCATGAGCCCCGATGGCCGCCGAGCACGACCTGGCGTTGGTGGCGGTGGATCCGGCCTACACCAGCGTGTGGGGAGCGAAGTACTGGCAGAAGCCCACCAGCACCACCACTCGTGAGACCACCCGGCACGAGGCCGCGAGCCTGGTGATCGGCAGACGCGCCCTGGGACATGGCGCCCGGCGTCGGACGGCACCGCCCCCGCACCACCGGAGTGATGGTGCGGGGCATCGGACCGCCCAGGCCGAACGCTGCGATTCGGAGCGTGAGGGAACCCGCCCCACCCGAACGGATACACGGACACGATCGGTGCATCTGCCGGGTGCGTGAACGCGGGGGATCAGCCTGTCCAGCACCGTTCGGGGCAGGCCGCTGATCACAGGGTCACTCCTGGACACTGTTAAGGAACGGTACATGGATGGCCTTTCTGGCAAAGGGCGGTTCAGGCGGCGATCAGGTCGTCACGTCCGTCGTCCTTGAGCCTCTGGACGTAGATCGGGTAGAGCTTCTTGCCGAGAGGCGCGATCTTGAGCAGTCCGGCCACGTTGCCGGCGACCTTGATCTGGCCCTTGGCCATCGCGAGCGGCAGACTGACCTTGCCCTGCCAGTAACGGTTGGCGACACCGGCCGTCATGGACAGAGTCGCCGCGGGGGAACGTCCGTCGATCGTGCCGAGCACGACGGACCCGGACGCGGTGTCGACGGTGATGACCGTCTCGGGGTCGCTGTAGTCGAACTGCAGCACCAGCCCGGTCTCCTTGAGCTTGGACGCCAACTCCGGGTCGGCGAAGGCCGTCTCGAAGACGCCGCCCAGGTAGGTGCGCACTTCTTCCCGACTCTGCAAGGACATGGCTTCGACCTCCGGTTTCCTGGGAGGAGCCGGTGGACACGCCGATGCGGCGAGCCCCGTCCTCCATCGACCGCGGACGCTAACATAAGTCAACTTATGTTGGAAGGGGGTGGAAAAATCCCTCAACGAAGCACACCACCGATCCCCTCCGTCGAGCGGGGAACCCGACGCCGAAGGAGCCCCATGGCACCCCGGGCCACCAAGAACGACTACTTCGACGTCGCCATGCGGGTACTGGCCGAGGAGGGCTATCCGGCGCTCAAACAGGCCAACCTCTGCAAGGCCCTCGGGGTCACCACCGGCTCGTTCTACAACCACTTCCAGAACTGGCAGGACTTCACCGGCCAACTGCTCGACAAGTGGCGCAAGGAGCGCACCTCACTGCTCGCGGCCGCCGCGTCGCGGACGAACGACCCGGCCAAAGCACTGGACCTGCTGCGCGAACTGGCCCTGAGCCTGCCCCACAGGGCCGAGGCCGCGATCCGCGCCTGGAGTCTCATCGACCCCCAGGTGGCCGAGGTACAGGCACTGGTCGACCGGGAGCGCCTGGACGCCGTACAGCACGCCATGGATGCGCTGTTCTCAGACCGGGAGACCTCGACCGGCTACGCCCGCACCGCCTTCTACGTGCTCGTCGGCTTCGAGCAGTTCGAAGGGGACTCCACCGACCCCCATCACCTGAACTGGGCGTTCCGCCGACTCCTGGAGCACATCGAGGAACGACGGGACCTGTGACGAGGGAGGCCTCACAGCAGGGGGGACGGGTCTTGCCCTCGAACATAAGTTGACTTATGTTTGGCGGGCCGGGCGGCACCGACGTGCCGGATCCTTACCCCGAAAGAGGCCCCCCGTGACGATCCTGCAAGCACCGCGCGCCCTGGAGAGCGACAGGAACGGCGACCTGACGCTCACCGTGGCCCGGCTCGAGACCCTGGCCGACGGCGTCCTCGCAGTGGATCTGACCTCCGGTTCACCACTCCCCGTCTGGACGGCCGGGGCGCATATCGACCTGCGCCTGGACGGCCTGGTGCGGCAGTACTCCTTGTGCGGAGACCCGGAGGACGAGCACACCTATCGCATCGCCGTCCTGCGCGCTCCCGACAGCGCCGGCGGTTCGGCGTACGTCCACGAACGGCTCCGGGTCGGAGACGTCGTGGCCGTCTCCCGGCCGCGCAACCATTTCGAGCTCCAGCCCGCGCCGTCCTACCTCTTCATCGCCGGCGGCATCGGCATCACCCCGATCCTGGCCATGATCCGGGCGGCCGAACGGCAGAGCGCCGAGTGGCGGCTGCTCTACGGCGGGCGGACCCTCGCTTCGATGGCCTTTCGCGACGAACTGAGCCGGCACGGCGACCGGGTCCGGCTGCAACCCGAGGACGAGACCGGCCTGCTCGACCTGGAATCCGCGCTCGGCACTCCCCTGCCCGGCACCCTGGTGTACTGCTGCGGCCCCGAATCCCTGCTGACCGCGGTGGAGCGGCACTGTCAGGCCTGGCCCGGCGGCAGCCTCCACACCGAACGGTTCACCCCTCGCACCGACCTCGACGACAGCGCGGACACCGCGTTCGAGGTCGAGTTCCGCCGCTCCGGAGTCACCGCGCACGTCCCCACCGGAACCAGCGTGCTCGCCGTCGCCCGCGAACACGGCATCGACCTGGACAGTTCCTGCACCTCGGGTGTGTGCGGAACCTGTGAGTCCAAGGTCATCGAGGGCGAACCGGACCATCGGGACTCCGTCCTCACAGACTCAGACCGCGACGAGGGTTACTTCATGCCGTGCGTCTCACGTTGCCGTTCCGGCCGCCTGGTCCTCGACCTCTGAGCAAACCCACCCCACCTCCGGGAGTCACCCAGCATGTCCGAGAACAGCAGAACCAAGGGACGTCACGTCGTCATCACCGGCGCGGCCCGGGGCATCGGCTTCGCCACGGCGGAAGAGCTGCATCGGCGCGGCGCGGCGGTCACCATCGGTGACATCGACGAGGCCGCCGCCCGTCAGGCCGCCGAGAAGATCGGCGCCGACGTCGCCGCGTTCCACGTGGACGTCACGGACGAGGAGTCCTTCGCCGCCTTCCTGCGCGCGAGCGCCGAGAAGCACGGCGAGATCGACGTCCTCGTCAACAACGCCGGGATCATGCCGATCGGCGCGTTCCTGGAGATGTCCCCGGCATTGGAGCGGCGCTCGCTCCAGATCAACGTCACCGGTCCTCTCACCGGCATGCGGCTGGCCCTCCCCGGGATGGTCGCCCGCGGCCGCGGCCACATCGTCAATGTCGCCTCCACCGCGGGCCGCGCGCCGATCCCCGGCGGCATCGTCTACTGCGCCGCCAAGGCCGCCGTCATCCAGGCCACCGAAGCCGCGCGCGTCGAATTCGCCGGGACCGGAGTGCACTTCACCTGCGTGATGCCCTCCTTCACCAACACCGATCTCATCGCGGGCACCGCCGGGCTCAAGCTCATCCCCACCGTCGAGCCCGAAGACGTCGCCTCGGCCATCGCCGAGGCCATCGAACACCGCCGCAAGGACGTCGTGGTGCCCAAGATCCTGGCGCCGATCCTGAAGATCCAGCCGTTCCTGGGCCGGCGCCTGCGCGACTGGTTCAACCACAAGATGGGCGCCTACGACACCTTCCTGCACTTCGACGCTTCGGCCCGCACCCGCTACACGGAGCGAATCGAGAAGTCCTGACGCGCATCGGCCTGCCGCTCGATCCGCTCTCCCCCACCCCGAACCTCTGACGAGAGGAAACACCGTGTCCGTCACCATCGACAAGCGTCCCTACCACCCCATCTGCATCTCGGACATGTCCTTCTGGGCGAAGACGGCCGAAGAACGCGAAGCGACCTTCCGGCAACTCCGCGAGCAGGCCCCGGTCAGCTGGCAGCCCCCGGTGGCCGGGCAACTCATGCCGCCCCAGAACGACGGATACTGGGCCGTCACCACCAACGAGCTCATCGCCGAGGTCAGCACCCACCCGGAGATCTTCTGCTCCGGGGAGGGCGTGCAGTTCGAAGAGGTCCCCGAGGAGTTCCTGGAGGCCGCCAGCTCGTTCCTGGCCATGGACGACGAGCGGCACCTGTCCCTGCGCAGGCTGGTGAACTCCGCGTTCACCCCCCGCCAGATCCGCAAGATCGAGGAGCAGATCAAGGACCGGGCCGCCCGGCTCGTCGACGAACTGCTGCAGACCCGCGAAGGCGACTTCGTGGAGCGGTTCTCGATGCGGATGCCGATGAACACCATCTACGACATGCTCGGCCTCCCCGAGGAACTACGCGAGCAAGCCGCCCGCCTCACCGACAGTCTGGTCGGCTGGAACGACCCCGAGATCGCCCAAGGCCGCGCACCCGCGGAACTGCTCACCGAGGGACTCGTCGGCCTGCTCGGCATGGGCATGGAGTTCACCGAGCTGACCCGGGCCAATCCGCGCGACGACATCTGGACCGAGCTCGTGCAGGCCGAGATCGACGGCGTCAGACTGACCGACGACGAAATCGCCTCCTTCTTCGTGCTGCTGTCCGTGGCGGGCAACGACACCACCCGCAACACCATCACCCTGGGCGCCAAGGCGTTCACCGACCACCCCGACCAGCTCGCCCTGCTGCTGGAGGACTTCGACGCCCGCATCGGCCCGGCCATCGAGGAGGTCGTGCGATGGGTCACCCCGGTCATGACCTTCCGCCGCACCGCGACCCAGGACACCGTCCTGGGCGGCCAGGAGATCCGCAAGGGCGAATGGGTGGCGATCTTCTACTCCTCCGGCAACCGCGACGCCGCGGTCTTCGACGACCCCGAGGTCTTCGACATCACCCGCACCCCCAACAAGCACGTCGGCTTCGGCGGAGGCGGCCCCCACTACTGCATGGGCCACTTCCTGGCCAAGATGCAGCTCCGCCACATCTTCCAGCAGCTGTTCACCCGCGCCCCCGGCATCACCTTCGGTGAACCGCAGCCGCTGGTCGGCAACTTCGTCCACGCCATCAGCCACATGGAGTACCGCCTGCCCTGATCGCGGCTCCCCTCGAAAGGCCAAGCCTTGCAGTGTTCATCCGCGCCGATGACCGGCGCGGATGAACGCGTTGGGCGCTCAGCGCATGGCGGATGAGGAGGCGAGGTGCTCCGCCGCCCAGGCAGCCACCCGCGCCCGCGAGGTCAGTCCGAGTTTGCGCAGGATCCGCTGTCCGGAACCTTCGGGATGCTCCTATGTCGTGTCAAGCTGCGTGCAGGCCTTCCTCGCTGAGGGTGTTTGCCCTGGTCAGGATCTTGAAGATCTCTCGGGCGATGTAGCGTTTCAGGCAGCGCATGATCTCTTTGG
>NZ_JBDPLZ010000017.1:0-91311 GCF_039871655.1 Actinocorallia sp. B10E7 | reverse complement strand
CCGAGGGGACTGCTATGCCGGTGGCCCGACAAGGTAGACGGATCCCGAAAAAGACATCCCGGGGAGTCTGGCGTCTCATGAGTCATACCTCGCCGCGACCACCTCATCCATTCTCACTGGCGTCTCAGTGGAGGGGGCGATGCTGCAGTCGTGCATGGTCAGTACGTGGCAGACCGGCTCGACGCCGCCGAAGCGGTCCCGGTGCTCGTCGATGAACGCTACGAGCACAGAAGGAGCCTGGATACGGGTCTATGATCTTGTTTGGGTGAAACAATGGAACTATGTCGTTGCGGAGCGTCCGATGGGTTGGCGGCGTCATGGCTGCCGTGGCGGTGGTGGGGCTGGCCGTCTACTTCTGGAGGGCGGGACTGGACAGAGCCGACAAGTCTGCGAGCGTGCTGGGTGCGTTCTTCGGACTGGCAGGTCTGAGTCTGTCGGCCTACGGGATGGTTCGCGGACGTGGCGCGGGCGCCGGTTCGTCTGATCCCGGACGATCCGGCGCGGGAGTTCCCGGCCCGGGAGGGGCGGCCCCGGGTGGCGGCGCGGACCCGGCCGTAGGGGCTTCGGAGCGGGAGCGTGAGAGGCCCGCAGGAGCAGTGACGAACACCATCGAGGGCAGCCGGATCACAGGGATGGTGATCCAGGCCGGTTCGATAGGGTCGGCCGACGGACTCACCCTGCCGCCTCTGGCCGGTAATGCCGATCGCTCAGCGGACGACGACGGTGGTTGAGCAGCCGGGCCCGGAATCTCAGAACCAGGAGCCTTTCGGGCAGGTGCGGCGAACGCGGTCCGGAGCGCTCTCGCCTGTCGGAGCCCCGCAGATCATCGCGGTCGCAGCGGCCACGACGGTGACCGTCGTCTCGGGCGTCACCGCCTTCTGGGCTCTAGGTGACGGTGGGAACGTCAACGCGTCGGCGAGTGCCTCGTCGAGCGCCGTCGCGTCGGCGTCCGGCGAGTCTCGCGTCGGCGGGCTCGAGAGACCTCCCGTCCTCGAGAGGCCCACCGTCCGAGGCTGGAAGGTCGTCATCAACCCGAAGTGGGGCACGGCCTTCGACGTGCCGCCGGACTGGGAGGTCGGGCCGCCCGACTCTTTGATCGGCTTCACGGACGATGGGGCCGAAGACAGCACGACCCCCATCATCCTCATGTCCGCGCCGGCACGCCTCAAGAAGGACTGGTGCATTTCCGACGAGGGCAAGGATGGGCTCATGGACTACACCTGGCTGGCCGCAGCGGGCACCAAGGGCGCCATCGGCGGCAAGAGCACCGGCGAGATCGCATCATTTCAGGTGGTCCAGTGGGTGTACGGCGGTTACACGCAGCCGGACAAGAAGAGCATCACCTACGACAAGGTAGCGAAGCCGTACACCACCGAATCCGGTATCAGGGGCAGCATCGCCTGGGCCCGTTCCAAGGGCACTCCGCAGAGAGGGCCCTGCGCAAGCGACGGTAAGGCCATAACGTTCGGCTTCAAGAACTCCGCGGGTGCATTCGTCGCATGGAGTCTCTATTGCGCCAGGGGTGTGAAGGACGAACTCCCGGACTCGACGATCATGAAAATTCTCAGTACGGTCCGTCTGCACGGCGACCCGACGGGGTCCTGAGGCGAGCGTCAATGCGCGGGCGGCCGACTCGGCCCACGCTCAGCCGACGGTGTTGAGCACCACGGACGAGTACTGTGGACCGACAATGACGGGGCGGAGACGCATGCCGAGTCAGATGGAGTCCGGCGATGGGCCGCGCATCGCCAACACCGCGGTCGACTGCACGGCCGAATACCTGATCCAGATCGGGATCCTCCAAGGCGATCTCCATCTGACCCTGCGTGTAGAGTCGCCGCCGCTCGACGACCACTCCGCCTTGGCCGCGGCCGAACGGATACTGGCGCGCAGTCTCCTCTACCGGTGGCGGGCCGAGGCCGACGCCTGGGACCTGACCGACCCCAAGCCGCTGCCCGTGCGCTGGACGCCCAGCCGTCGTGTGGCGTCCGCCGGGGATCATGTGCCTGCGGGCTCTGGGACCGACACCATAGCCGGGGTCTTTCTCGGGCTCAGGCCTCAGCGGCTGGTCGTGCTCGGCACCGCCGGGTCCGGGAAGACGGTGCTCGCCGTCCTGCTCGCCCTCGAACTCCTCGCTCGCCGTCTGACACAGGGTGAGGACGACGTGCCGATCCCGCTCGTGCTGTCGCTGGAGTCCTGGGACGTCCAGCGCCAGCCGTTCATTGATTGGCTGGCGGACCGGCTGCGACGGGACCACCCGGGTCTGCCGCCCGTCGACGGTGTCCACCCGGCCCGCCGGCTGCTCCTCGAGCGGCGGGTGCTGCCCGTCCTGGACGGTCTCGACGAACTTCCCGAGCGCCGCCGGGCCGAGGTCCTCGACGCGCTCAACGCAGGCCTCGGCGGAGAGAGGGACGCCGTACTGGTCTCCCGCACGAACGAGTACGCGCGTCTGGACCAGGACGGCAGGGGGCTGCGCCGCGCCACCGTGATCGAATCGCTGCCGTTGCGCCCCGACGAGGTCGCGGACTACCTCCGTAGGGCCAGGCCTCCCGCTCGCACCGCCGCGTGGGCACGGCTCCTGGAGACCCTTGAGAGAGAGCCTTCCGCGCCCGTCAGCTGGGCTCTGAGCAATCCGTTGATGGTGTGGCTGGTACGCCGATCGTACGAGCATCATTCCACCGATCCCAACGAACTGGCGGACCGGCAGGCCTACCCCGACCGGCAGGCCGTCGAAGCCCATCTCCTCGATCGGATCGTGCCCGTCGCGTTTCCGTCGCGGCCTCCAGATCCCGACCGGCTGCATCCGCCCCGCGTCTGGGACTCCCAACGGGCCGACGCCTGGCTCTCCTACCTGGCGCTGCTCCTGAGCCGCCGCGAGGAGTCCGAGCTCGCCTGGTGGCGGCTGTACAAGGCGCCGCTGCCCAGGCTTCTCGCACTGCCCGCGCTCCTCACGACGGGCATACTGCTCTCCCTTGTCATCAAGCTGGTGACGTCGAGCCACGCGGAGAGCTCCATGCTGGGTGGCCCCATCGTGACGACCGAGGTCAGCGTGGGGGTCCTCTTCGCGGCCGTCGCCCGGTCCGTGGCCGCCTCATGGTTCGGCCAGCGGCTCACCGAACCGCGTCGCAGCACGGACCCCCTGCTGTTCGTCCACGCGACGCGTTCTCTCGATCCGCACTCACGGGTGGACCCACAGGCCCGCCTGGCGGTGCTCACGGGCGGTCCCGCCCTCGTCGTCCTCCTGCTCGCGCTCTATGTCTTCGTGGTACCTCATCCCGCTTTGGTGTGGTTCGCCATCGGCGGTGTGCTGCCTGCCCTGCTCATGATCGTGTACGCGGCCCCCGCGGACACCGTGGACGCCGCCACCCCTGACGAACTGCTGCACGGCGAACGGAACGCGCTCCTCACGACGGTGACACTGGTCGCCCCGCTCATCGGCGCCGGTGGAGGCGCCTTCTTCTGGCTCCGCGGGCAACCGGGCTGGTGGCCGGCGGTCGCAGGCTGGGCGGGCGCCTCCGCGCTGCTGGTGTTGCTCAGCCCATGGAGCCGCTGGGTGCTCGCCAAATGCTCTCTGGCGACGGTCGGGAGGGTGCCCTGGTCTCTGATGACGTTCCTCAAAGACGCGCGGGCAGCCGGTCTGCTGCAGGTGTCGGGCGGTACCTACCGTTTCCGCAACCGCCGTCTCCAGGAGCATCTGGCTGGACGGTGCGAAGCGGAACGGGGCGGCCGGACGAGGAGGGGAGGTCTATCCGGCCTCAAGGCGTCCCGCCTCCCCCTCCTCGCGGACCCCCGCGATTTCACCGTGGAACACACCGAGGACGGCTACCTTCTCCGCGGCCGGTCCCGGCGGCTTCCGCTGGCTCACTGGGCCGTGCTCGGCCCGCTCATGGGCCTCTTCGTCGTTCGATTCAGTGTGTCGGGTCAGTGGGAGGAGCCGGCGGCCTGGCTGGCGCTGCTCTTCTGGCCCTTCGTCGGCGCCATGATCACCGTGCTCGGTTACCTCATGCCGCCGCGGAGAGTGGAGTTGGAACTGACCCGGCACGGCGTCGCCTCAGTGATCGGGCGGCGCCGCCGCTTCTACGAATGGCGGCATGTCGAGGAGATCACCGTGCGCCGTGCGATCGTCCGAGGCAGGGACGCGCGCTTCTACGCGCTGCAGGTGCGACTGCTCGCCGGCGCGCCGCGCCCGCCGCGCCGCTCCCGCATGGGCGGGGGCTGGTATTTCGTCCTGTCGCTCGGTTTGACTCCGCACCTGGACCCCCGGCTGGGCGCGGCGCTGGCTGACTTCGCCGGACCGCGATGGGCATCCTCCGACGCTCGCTGAGGCGGTCAGCAGAGTTGCTCGGCCGCCAGGAGCGGCGTGAGCAGAGCCAGGCAGCGCGACGTCACCGTGCGGCCGTCCTCGGTGGCGTCGACGGCGTAAGCGATCGGAACGCGGCCCGTGGCCCCCTTCGGCGCAGTGATCAGCCAGCGCGCCTCGTACGTGTCGTGTGCTCTGAGCACGGAGGGAGGGCTTCCGACGAAGGCGGCGTGCCATCCCGGGGGGAGCACAGGCGGGCGTATGGTGATGGCGAGGTCGCGAGCGGTGGCGTTTTCGACCGTGATCCGGCCGCCGTCGGCAGGCCGCAGGCGCAGCGCGTCAGAGCTGGTCCAGCGGATGGCGAACTCCCTCAGGCGGAGCTGCCTGTTTTCGTCCGGTTTTCCGAAGAGTCGAGAGCCGACGCCGATGCGGATGGAATCAACGGTTTTCGCGAACGGTATGTCATAGCCATAGATCTTGCCGAGAAAACTTCCGTCGTCCTTCTTGTGTTCGCGCCACTGCCGACGGTCAGGGGCCCGGATGATATCGGCACCAATCTGCCCCACCACTCCGACGCTCGGCGAGAACACCGACTTGACGCTGTCCGGGACGAAGTTCACCGAAACCTCACTCAGTGGCAGCGGCATGCCGAGATCGACCCTCAGCCAGTGTTCACTCTGCGTCGAACCCATGAACGACCAGTAGCCCTTGTGCGCGGGCAACGCGGCGGAGGGCGGGTGGCCGGGGTCGGAATGGCTCGCGCTGATCTTCGGCCAGTCCGGCCTGGCCATGGCGGTGAGGTCGATCTGGTGGACCGTACCGGTCAGCGGATGCCGCCACTTGTCATAGGCGCCGGGAAGTCCGAAGAACGCGTCGGACGGGAGCAGGCGCGCCTGTAGCAGGAGCAGCGCCATCGGTACCACCAGATATCCGGCGGCCTGGGCGAGCAGGAGACCGAGGCGTACGGCGCGGTGCCGGGGAAGGCGGTTCGCGGTGCGCACGGGTCGGTGAAGAGGCGGAGGAGCCACGAGCTCTCCGGAACCGGGCGCACCGGTCATGCCGGCCAGCCACCACAATGTCCGGCCCAGCGCCTGGGCCGGGATGCAGCGCACCGGGATGCCGCTGGTGTCGAGGGCGCGCAGCAGATGGCCGCCGCCGTCCGCCTCCAGCTTGGCGAGTACGTTGTCGTCCCCCCGCGATGCGCCGGTGTACAGCAGAGCCAGGCGGTGCGGACGGCGCCGCGCGGGGAGTGCGGCCACGACGTGCAGGACCCGGGTGAGGGCCCGCACGTCGGCGCTGTTCGCGGTGGGCTCGTCCACCACGAACATCAGTGCGTCGGCGTGGCGCAGGATGTCCAGGGCGGCCACGGACTCCTGATCACCGAACGCGTCTCCGGCCGGATCGAACAGCAGCAGGGAGCGCCCACGAGCGCGCACGAGCGGCGGTTCGCTCCCGGGTGCGGCGCCCATTTCAGCCAGTCCCTGCCGGTGCACGGCACCGCGCAGAGCGTTCGAGCCGCCGGCGAGTACGACCACTCGAGACCGTTCGTATCCGGCGGGCAGCGGTTTGTCGCAGTGCGGGCAGTGGGCTTGCAGCCGCCGGAGGCCGAGGACCGCTGGGAGCCGGGTGCCACAGCGGCAGCGGCGGTACAGGACACCGTACCGACCCGGCCCCAGTTCCCGATGTCGGGCGTGGCAGGTGGGACACAGCCGCGCGGGTCGCACGATGGCGCGTCCGCAGTCGGAGTACACGCACGGCGAGGGCCCGCCCCGCACGCGCGTCAATCGCGCGACCGTCGCCCACAGCGCCCACCAGAGCGTCCACAGCGCACAGCACAGTACCCAGAGCACGAAGGTGAGCAGCAGGGGAAGGATGCTCAGCGCGGTCGCGGCCAGCACCGCGGCGGCAGCCGTGGCCATGAAGGCGGAATTCAGAAGGATCGCGGTGCGGCCGCTCTCCCCGAGCAGGAACCGCTTGGCGTCCCCCATCGGCCTTTCATGCCTGTCGAGTCCATCCCACCACACCGCGCGGAGGTCACGGAGCGCGATGACGCGAAGGTAGGCGGGGATGGCCGGATCGCTGTGCGGATCGGGTGGTGTGGGTGTGGCACGGCCGAACGTCCGCCACACATTGTGCAGCTGGGTCCACACCAGCTGCGGCAGGATGACGAGGACGCCATAGCCGACCATCAGGAGGACCCGCAGAACGATCCCCAGGATCAGGATCACGGGGTCCGCCATGGGCTCGCTCCTTCTTCCAGGCCGACCCGCGTCCATGTACCTCAGGCCCGTTCCCTGTCAAGAGCGCCGAAGCGGTGCAGAAGCCACATCAGGGGGTCCTCCACCCGGTGCGGGCGTACGACACCGCCGACTCCCAGGCCGCCGTCCTGCCGAGGCGCGGTGCCGAGCATGGACAGGGCGAACAGCTGGTAGTCCGTGCAGAACCGGCGCAGCCGCGCGTCGAGCCGGTGCTCCTGCCAGCGCCTGAGGAGGGCCTGCAGCTCGGTGTGGACGGCGGCTCGGTCGTCGTCGTCGAAGAAAGGGCCGGGGCGGCGGGTGCGGTGCAGCGACGAATTGGCCGGCAGGTGCGGCCACAGCAGGTCGGCCTTGGTGAGGGCGACCGCCACCGGTACGGTCACCTTCCGGCCAGCGCTCAGGTGGTCCAGTACCCGGGTGAGGACTTCGCCCGACCGCCCCGGCACTCCGCCGCGGCCTCTGAGAGGCGCGCCCGGCAGGTCCTGCGGGTCGATGAGGACGACGACGGCGTCGGCCGCGGCGAGGTAGCGCAGTTCGGCCTCCATGCGGTCGCGCGAGGTGAAGTCATCGCCTGCGGTGTCGAGGAAGACCAAGGTCAGCGCCTGCTCGCGGGCACGTCCGAAGCGGCCTCGCCGGACGCGGACGAGGCGGTGGACAAGAGGTCGGCCGCCGTCGTTCTCGACGGTCTTGGGGACGATGTGCTGTTCCTCGTACAGATGCCGTTCATATCTTTCGTGGTAGTGGGCCATCGTGTCGTCGTCGCAGGGCAGCAGCGCGGCTTCGAGTTCGGCGCCGAGACGGTACATGAGTTCATGTACGAGAACGGCGATGTAGGTGCTCTTGCCCGAGCCGGCCGGTCCGACCAGTGCCACGAGTCTTCCGGGAGCGCGCAGGTAGCCCTCTGGCAGGTGGTGTCCGCAGGCGGCGCAGCGCGGCCGGAGGGTGCGCCCGCAGGTGCCGCACACCGCCGAACCGGTCGGGGAACCGACACAGGAGACGCAGACGTACGCGATCTGAGCTCGGGAAATGCTCCGGAAGCAGTGCGGGCACACCCGGACGCCACGCCACGACAGTCTCACGTGAGCTCCCTCTAAGTGGCCTTAAGGGTGTGCTGCGGCGGGTCGCGCAGCACGAGCGCCTCACCGAAGGCGAAGCAGCGCAGCCAGCCGTCCGGGCCACGGGCCAGGTCCGCTGACAGCTTCGCCTCCCGCCCCGGACCGAGCGTCACGTCGGCGGCTTCCGCGAGAACGTCCCCGTCGGCGGGTTCCAGCGGCCATACGGGATCACGCGACCGCACCAGCAGCAGCCGCTGGGCTCTTACGGTGGTGCGCGCGGTGAAGACGGCGGTGACCGTGCGGCGCCGGAGCAGGCCGTGCCGCTCCAGGCGATAGTCGACGTCGGCGCGTGGAGGCAGGACCAGCCTGCTCGGTGGACCATAGGCGCGCAGGTCGCCGAGCAGAGCGACAGCCCGCACCTCGATCTCCACGCCGGCACCGTCCGGGACCGGCAACCGCACACCCGCCTCGTTCCGATAGGAGGCACGCGTTATCGAGCGCCGTCGCTCTCCCGCATCCCCAGAGGTCCGCCAGGTGACCTCGATCTCGCTGCCGCTGTCCGGCGGCCAGTCGAAGACGACGGCCAATCCGGTGCCGCCGTGGCGTGTGACCGCCAGGGCGCCGACGCGCTGCGCGGTGACCGCAGCGTGCGCTCCGATGACGGCGCGATCCCCGGCGACCGTGACCGCGAGCACCACGATGGGCCGATCCGGCGGTCTGAACCGCAGTCCGTCCCGGGTATGGTGCGTCGTGATCGGCGACCCGGGAAGCTCTGCCGTGCGGAGCCTGGTGCCGACGGTCCACGGGGGCGCGTCGTCAAAGCCGTACAGGCGCACCTTGCCACCGGGCGGCCGGTCGAAGCACGCCAGGAGGCCACCGTCAACGAGGCGGATATCCAGGTCTGTGACCGGCTCGGGCGGCGCAGACGGCGCGGCCGAGAACCAGAGGCCGTCCGTGTGATCGAGCCGCCCGTTGTCGGCGCGGTAGGCGACGCGAACGCGGTATCGGTATGTCGTCGCGTTGGCGAGCCCCCGGTCTGTGAAGCCGTCTGGCCGGGCGGCGACCCGTACCTCCGCGCCGTCCGGCCCGGTCCGGACGACCTCGACGGACTCGGCCCTGTGCGAGCAGATCCACCCGGCGGTGATCTCCCCGTCTCCGGGGTGCAGTCGGACGTCAGAGACCTCAGGCCAGTGAACGACGGGTCCGCACACCACGAGCGGCGCGGGCGTACCGGCCGGTTCGGCTGCCCGGCGCACGGCGACCGCGTAGTACAGCGGGACCCCGGCCGGGGGCGATTCATCCACATACAGGGTGTCACGCGGCGACGCGAGCGGCAGCACCGTCCCCTCTGCAGCGCCGAGCGGCGGGTGCCGCTCGGCGCGCAGCAGCACGTATTCGGGCTCGCCGGCCCTGGAGGGCGAGGGCCGCCACCGGAGGACGATGTGTGCCTTGTCCGGGACCGCGGTGAGCCCCGAGACGGGATGGACCGCGAGGCCGCGGCGCACGGAGTCGATCCCCGGGAGGTCAAGGACCGCTGCCTCCGCTCGTTCCAGCAGGTCCCAGGCCTGGTCCGCCTCAGCCGATGGCAACCGGCGCGCGCGATCCAGCAAGGCGTGCGCCGCATCGAGTTCTCCACGCATATGCTCGACCAGCGCGCGGACGGCCTCGGAAAGCGAGTCGGCGGGAATCCTCTCCGCCACGGCCGCTGCCTCGACGAGCCGCCCGTCCGCAGCCAGACGGCGCAGCCTGTCCGCCACGGGATCACCGGCCGCCTCGTGCAGCACCGCGAAAACAAGCCGCCGCGCGTCGTACTCGGCGATGGACAGTTCCTCCACCGCGTAGGCCAGGAGCGTGGCCGGGGTGGCGCGAGCGTCGCGGCGCCGCCGCAGCAGCACGGCCAGTTCGTGACGCAGGATCCGGGCGGCTCCCTCCGGCCCCTGCTCGGCCAGCACCTCGCGCAGGGCGGCGATCACAGCCTGGGCCGCGGTCTGGGCGGAACCGTGCGGCAGCCGGCCCCAGGCGTGCGCCGCCGCCTCGAAGGTCCGCCGGTCGACGGGCGGCGCGCCGAAGACGCCGACGGGCCGGTCGGTCCGTCCGCCGGGCACCCCCGTCGCGAGGAAATCGGCAAGGTGTCGCAGTCGAAGCACTTCCAGGTGGCCGGCGCAGCGCGCGTACGCGAGATGGGGTACCGACTCCGGCAGCGAGTCGGGCTCGGTGACGCGCACTCCCAGTTCGGACACCAGTTCCCGCACCCGGTCCTCGCCGACCCGGTGGGCGGTGGCGATCTTTGCGAGCGTGCTCTCGGCGAGCAGTCCCAGCCCGCCTGCGGCCTCCTCCACTGCCGCACGCAGCCGCGCACGTTCCGATTCGGCGAGCCGGCCGTGTTCCTCGAGCGCCGCCCGTAGCCGGCGCGGGTCCCCGTGCGCCGCTTCGTCCAGCAGCGGCTGGTGCATGAGGTACCCGGCCTCCAACTGCACGATGACCGCACGGTATTTGAGCCGAGCACGGCTGCGTCGCCAGCAGGCGAGGACCGCGGCCACGGCCGCGGCGACCGCGGGGCCGTCGAGGTGCTGCGGCAGTTGGTAGCGCGTGCGCAGGTCCTCGGTCACGGGCAACCCGGCGTCGAGCACTTCGCGCCGGTAACGCGCTTCGTCGAAGTCCACGCCCCGCTCCGTCTTTGTCCCCGGTCAAAGGATCCGCTGACGGCTCATCACAACCCGGGCCTCGTCGACCGCCTCTTGCGACAGTCCTCCGATCTGAACAGAGATCTCGATCTGCTCACCGGTCTCCTGTTCGGTGGCGATGACGGTGAGAAGCCCGGAAAGGCCGAGCGTGAAAGCACACTGGAAGGGCCAGCGCGCCGGTTTGTTCGGCGGAATCTTCAGCGTTCCCTGCGCGACCACGGTGTTGTGCTGCAGTTCCTCCGACTCGACGGCGCCCGCCTGCTCCATCACCTGGATCTGGACCTGCCGCTGGCCGTCGCGGAGGGTGTAGAAGTCCTCGGTCACCGACGCCGGCAGCCTGTCGTTGGCGTGCACGAGGTGGGTGATGTACTCCCGGTCGGTATCGGGGTCGGTGACCTTGATGCCGTAACCGCGCGAGGCGACCGTGGTGATCTCGTATGAACGGTGGGTGAGGCCGGTCTCCGGCACATCGAGTACCCCGTCAGCGGGCAGTGCGCTGGTGGAGGTGATGAACGCGGCCTGGTCGAGAGCATAGAGCGCGGCACCGCAGGCCACGGCGAGATCGGGGTTGTGCAGCCTGGGTTCGAAGCCGAACAGCGTGCGCAGGGCGGCCGCGACGGCGGGCATCTTCGTGGCGCCGCCGACGAGCAGGACGTCATCGAATGCCGATACTCCCCGCTCCGCAGCCAGTTCGACCGTCCGGCGGGTGATGTCGACCGTGCGATCGACCAGATCGCGGGTCAACTCCTCGAGCAGGTCTCGGGTCAGCTCGACCGGTTCGACCATGCCCTGATGCATGATCCGGACGATGTACCGCTCGCGGAAGGACAGAGCCTTCTTCGCCTCTTCCGCGTCCCTGCGCAGCTGCGTCTCGGTCAGTGGGTCGGACAGGGGGTCGGCGACGTCCGGGAATCGCTCACGGAACCGCTCCACCAGATGCATGACGATGCGATCGTCGAAGTCGCTGCCGCCCAGTTCCTTCGCACCGTCCGTGCACAGCACGGTCAGCTCGCGACCGCGAAGGGTGAGGACCGTGGTGTCGAAGGTGCCGCCGCCGAGGTCGTACACGAGGATGGCCCGGTCCCCACCGTCCTCGTTTCCCTCCAGGGCCCCGTAGTCAAGTGCGGCCGCGACGGGTTCGGCCACCACATCGAGGACGCGCAGTCCGGCGATCTCGCCGGCCTTGTGGGTGGCGTTCCGCTCGGCGAGCCCGAAGTAAGCGGGCACTGTGATCACCACATCGTGCGCCTCGTCACCGCTGAAGGCCTTGGCGTCGTCGACGAGTTTGCGCAGGATACGAGCGGAGATCTCCTCGGGCGTGTAGGTGCGACCGTGGAACTCGCGCGGAACCACATGGCCCATATCCCGTTTGACGAGCTGCACGACGTGCTCGGGATCGAGAACGGCGGCGTCCTTGGCGCTCTGCCCTACGACGACGCTGTCGGAGCTCTCGAAGTAGACGACGGAGGGTGTGGTGTCCGAGCCTTCGAGGTTGCGCAACACGGCAGGCCTGCCGACATCATCGATCCGCGCAACGCATGAGTAGGTAGTTCCGAGGTCGATGCCGTACACGGCCATTCGGTCTCTCCCGCCATCGGGACGGGCCGCTCGCGACCCCCGCCCAGACTGTTGGTTTACCACTTCCCCTTGCACGCTATCTTGCCCTTACTCGGCCGCAGAGTGAAACTTCCATGGGGCGCTCGCTTTCCACTGCGCGCCATGATGTCGGCCGTCAAAACGGTCTACGCCGTCACCGGTCTCACCCCGACGGCCGCCTCACCCGACACCGTCACTGACCAGCAACAACCTGTCCCACCTCTTAGCTAAACAGACCCGGCTGTGCGCCGTAGTAGATGGTGTCATCATCGATCTCCATATCGGACCTGCCGACTGGCAGCCGTCGCTGGCTCGCCCACTGACGCGAACCCTAAACGATCAAGGATCGTGTCCTTCAACGAACCTGCTCTTGTCAGCGGACGCAGGCGTAGATGGTTCGGCTGTTGATCGGGTTGGCCACTCCCCCAGTAGGCGGCACCAAGAACTGGCTGGGCACCGTCACCGTCTGCCACCTCGAGCCGAGGGGACAAAATCCCGAGCTGTCGAAATACGAAGACATCTGCGGAGGCTTCCCCTCAGGCCCGCGAGGCCCAGCGAACCCCTGCGGACCCTGCATGCCTGGAGGGCCTTGCCGACCGTCGAACATGCCTGAGGTGTTCGCGACAAACAGGGCAAATATCGCACCTACGATCCCGCTGATCAGGCAAGCAACAAGGACGATGGCCGGATGGCTCCATGCGCTCTTCACGAGCAGTGAATCTAGTAATGCAGATCAGGACATGGCCGAACCTCTAGGGATGAGAAGCAGACCCGTTACTCGGCCGACGCCAGGTCGTTCTCCAGGGCTCCAGGACCTGCCTCCTGCCAGCCTGATGTTGTCCCCGTTTGACGGGCACGGACGTCGAGAGAGATATCGAAGTCGAACATCTCCCCCCATGCCCTTTACATCGCAAATCAAGATCTGGGTTCAGCGGGACGACAGGATTTGATCCCGAAACCCCTTGACCCCAGCGTTGAGGGAGTGATTCAAACAGACGTGGCCGAACTACAACCCCTTAAAAGAGCCACAGAGAACTGCACGCTCTTAACCACAGAATAAGTAGAGTCCGCAGGCCGTCGTTCCCCTTCTCACTCTTGACCCTAGAACCGAGTCGAGCGATCCAGGAAGCCCTTCGACCCACTCTCACCAGGAGCAGGCGCGGAGGGTCTGGTCGGCAAAAACCGACCAGACCCTCCGATAAGAGACTCATTGTATTTCAGTCCAAAAGACCGACTCTGGGACTCCAGGCACTCCCAAGCAGACAACCCGCCCCGCCAGACGGATGAGCACGAGAACAGACTTGGAGATACCGGACAGGACCGATGGCGAAAGGAAGATCCTTACCGGATTTTCTAACAAACGATCTAACACGGTGCTAGATTTCCCGCACCAGCCAAACCATGAAGGTGCAGGTGAGAGCTACAATCCGAGGTCCCGGGAGATGATCAGCTTCATGATCTCGTTCGAGCCGGCCCAGATCTTGGTGACTCGGGCGTCGGCCCAGGCTCGGGCGGCGCGGTATTCGTGCATGTAGCCGTAGCCGCCGTGGAGTTGGACGCAGGCGTCGATGACGTCGTTCTGGACGTCAGAGGACCACAGTTTGGCCTTGGAGGCGTCGATGGTGGTCATCTCGCCGGCGACGTGGGCCTCGATGCACTTGTCCACGTAGGCCTGGGTGACGTCCAGGCGGGTGGCGAGGTCGGCCAGTTGGAAGGCGTTGTGCTGGAAGGAGCCTACGGGCCGGCCGAAGGCCTTGCGGTCCTTCACGTACTGGAGGGTCTCGTTGAAGATCTGGGTGGCGTGGGTCAGGTTCGTCACGGCGGTGGCGATGCGTTCCTGAGGGAGGAGCTTCATCATGTTGATGAAGCCGGTGCCCTCCTCGCCGATCATGTTGTCGGCGGGGACGCGGACGTCGCTGAAGAAGAGCTCGGCGGTGTCGGACTCGTGCTGGCCCATCTTGTCGAGCTTGCGGCCGCGTTCGAAGCCGGGGGTGCCTGCCTCGACGGCGAAGAGGGAGATGCCCTTGGAGCCCTTCGACGGGTCGGTGCGGGCCGCGACGATCACGAAGTCGGCGGAGTAGCCGTTGGTGATGAAGGTCTTGCTGCCGTTGATGACCCACTCGTCGCCGTCGCGGACCGCGGTGGTCTTCAGGGCGCCGAGGTCGGAGCCGCCGCCGGGCTCCGTCATCGCGATGGCCGTCCACAGCTCGCCGGTGCAGAACTTCGGCAGCCAGCGCTTCCTCTGCTCCTCGGTGGTGAGCTTCACCAGGTAGGAGACGCAGATGTCGGCGTGGATGCTCATGCAGGACGCGAACGCCAGGGCGACCTTCGAGAGCTCCTCGTTGACCACGACGTTGAAGCGGAAGTCGTGGGCGCCGGAACCGCCGTACTCCTCGGGGACCTCCAGGCCGAGCAGGCCGAGCTCGCCGGCCTCCAGCCACACGTCGCGGTCGATGGAGCGCTGCTCCATGAAACGTTCGTGGTTCGGGAGGATCGAGCGCTCGACGAAAGCGCGCACCGTCTCCCGGAAAGCCTCGTGGTCCTCGTTGAACAGCGTCCGCCGCACGTCGTCCTCCAGTCCGCTGAGCGCTCGCTTATTAAGCGCGCGCTTAATCTACCGGAACGCCGGAAGGGCCCCGACCGGCGGGGCCGCTCCCGGGCGCTGCTCAGGCGTTGCGGCGGCGGATGTTGATGTAGACGGCGGCACATCCGAAGACCAGCAGGAAGACGCCGGCCGCGGCGAGGGCGAACCCCTGGATGCCCAGGCCGCCGGAGGGCTCGTCCGCCGCGACGGCCACGGGAGTGCTGTCGTCATCGGTGTTGACCTGCAGCTCGGGCTGGTCGATCCCGCCGGGGACCTTCGGCAGCTCCGTGGTGGCCGCGGGGGTCACGGTGGGGCTCGCCGACGTCGGGGTGGCGCCGGGTTTCGGCTTCTGCTGCCCCGAACCGTTGTTCCCGCCGTCCGGCTTCTGGTCCTGGCCGGGCTGGTCGCCCGGCGGCTGCTCCGCGGGAGGCTGCTCCGGCGCGGGCGCGGGCGCGGGTGGAGGCGGGGGCGGGGGCGCCTGGCCCGGGCAGGTGTTGGCCAGGTCGAAGTAGCGGACGAGCGGCAGCACGAGCAGCGAACCGTCCACGACGGCGGTGGCCCCGGTCAGGTTGGCGCCCCGCTCGGACGCCACGTAGGCGTCGCGGCCGCCGGCCCCGACCGTCTGGGTGCCGCCGATGTCGAAGGTGACGGTCACCGACTGGAAGGTGACCCTGCTCGGCGCCTCGGCGAGCGTGAAGTGCCAGCCGTCCTTGTCCGCGGGTACGGGGCAGGTGCCTCCCGCCCTGCTCGCGGCGTTGACAGGGGTGCCCTGCCGGAGTCGAAGGGTCTTGTCCGCACGTGCCGAGGCGGAGACCGCACCGGGGGTGCCAAGGACCACCGCCGCGGCCAGGAGCAGGGCTCCCGGGCCGTTCAGCCGTCTCATTGGGGCGCGCCTCCCTGAGAGATCGAGTATGAGGGTGAGGATTGTGCCACATAGGGTGATCAATATGGTTTAGGTGATATGGGGCCGAGATAACAATCCCGACATCGTTGCTCTAAGGTGTGCGACGGAGAGAGCCAGATCACACTTTCAGATGAGGAGCCCCGACTTGGACGGAGTCACCCTGGGTTCGGTCGGCGCGGCACTCCTCGGGACGAGCGTCTACTACGTGGCCTTCCTCTTCTTCCGCCAGGCGGCCTCCCGCATGCCCCCGCTGCGCGGCAGCCGGCTGTTCCACACCGCCTGGCACATGCTCACCGACTGGGTCTGGTTCACCGGCGGGATCCTGCTGTTCATCGGCCTGGCCTACGAGGTCATCGCCTTCTCCGCGCTGCCGCTGGGCGTCGCCCAGCCGGTCTTCTCGGTGAGCCTCATGCTGCTGCTGGCCTACGCGACGCTCTTCCTCGGCGAACGGCTCAGCGCGCGGGAGTGGGCCAGCGTCGCGCTGTTCGGGGTGGCGACGGTCCTGCTGGGGCTGTCCAGCGCCGAGACCGACGGGACCGATCTGGACCCCCGCTCCCCCACCCTGCCCGAACTGGCGCTGGTGACCGTCCCGCCGCTGCTGATCGCGGGCCTGGTCTGGCTGGTCGGTGACCGCAGGCGCGGCGGGCGGCACGCGCGGCCCCTGGCCGGCGTCGCCTACGGCATCGGCGCCGGCGTCTGCTCGGGCGTCGCGGAGACGGGAATCCGGGGCATCGCGGCGGTGTGGGCGAGCGAGGGCGACGTCTGGGCCCTGGTGTCCTCGCCCTACCCCTATCTCACGCTGGGCATGGCCGCCATCGCGCTCGCCCAGCTGCAGATCGCCCTGCAACGCTGCCGGATCGCCATCGTGGCCACCCTCATCACGGTCACCGGACGGACGATGCTCGTCCTGTGCAGCCCGGTGCTCTTCGACGAGCCCTGGCCGGACGGGTTCGCCCCCACGGTCCTGCGCACCGGCGGTTTCGTCCTCACCCTGGCGGCGATCGTGCTGTTCCCCCGGCACGAGATGCCCCGGCCCAGCGTCGCCCCCCGTTACGGGCCGCGCCGCCACCGGGAGCCGGTGCCCGTCCCGCCTCCCGGAAGGGGCGCGCGCTCCCCGGAGTTCAACCGTCCATGAAGACGGCGACCCTGCCCCGCAGGATCGCCATGATCAGCGGGAGGCGCTCCCGCTGGTCTCCCCCGCGCAGGCGGGTGCCTCGGAACAGGTCGAGGGCGAGCTGGACGAGGTCGGCGAACAGGGCCGGCGGCAGGACGTCCAGGCCGGGCAGCTGCCCGGCGATCTCCTGGATGTCGCGGCGGTAGGCGTCCAGCAGCGGGCCGAGCCGGGCGGCGAGGGCCGGGTCGGTGCGGGCCGCGCCCATCAGCTCAAGGAAGACCCCGCAGATGCGGTGCGAGCTCAATTCCGCCAGCATGTGCAGGGCTGTCTCCAGGGGCTCCTCGTCCCGGGGCGCGGCGTCCAGCAGTCCCTGCATCGCCACGAGCTGGCGGCAGGCGACCTCCTCGGCCACCGCCATGTAGAAGTCCTCCAGGGTGCCGAAGTGGTGGAACAGCGCGGCCGGAGCCACCCCGGCGCGCGCGCCGACGGCCTGCGGGGTGCAGCGGACCGGCCCCAGTTCCAGGAGGGTCTCGATGCCCGCGTCGAGCAGTCTCGGCACCGCCTCCTCCCTGCGTCTGCGAAGACTCCACCCGACCGGGACGGAACTCACTCGTCCCCCCTCTGCGTGATCATGGTGGCCAGCCTAGGTGCGCTGCTCGTTTCAGGGCAATCGTCCGGCCAACGTCCGGCGCATCAAAATACTCCTCCCACGACCAGCCCCAGCCCTGCGGCCGCCAGACCGGCTCCGGTGCTCAGGAGCACGTTGGCCAGGGCACGTCCTCCGGTCCCCTCCTCCATCAGCCGGACGGTCTCGTACCCGAACGTCGAATAGGTCGTCAGCGCCCCGCAGAATCCGACCCCCGCCAGCTCCATCACTCCGCTTCCCGCCTGAACCCCCGCGACCAGCCCCAGCACCCCCGACCCGGCGACGTTCACCGCGAGCGTCCCCCAGGGGAACGCCGTCCCCCACCGCCGCTGGACCTCCCGGTCCACCAGGTACCGCAGCGGCGCCCCCACCGCCGCCCCCAGGGCGATGAGCAGGGCGGTCAACGCGCGGCCTCCGTGCGGCGCAGCAGGACGCGGGTCGCGGCCGAGCCCAGCCAGGCGGCGGGCAGGGCGGCCAGCGGGGTCGCCAGCAGGACGAGAAGGGCGGTGGCCGGAGTGTCCGACCGGTGGACGTCCATCATGTAGGCGGAGAAAGTGGTGAAGCCGCCCAGGAAGCCCACGCCCAGGAAGGGCCGGGTCAGGGAGGGCAGGGAGGGCAGGGCCGCGATCGCCGCCATCAGCACTCCGATGAGCAGGCAGCCCGTCACGTTGACGAGGAAGATCGCGCGGACGAACTCCCCCTGCGGCGACGGCAGCAGGACCGTCAGCCCGTGCCTGGCCAGGGCGCCCAGCGCCCCGCCCAGCGCGATGGCGCCGAGCACCCGCCGCGGGGTCCGCTCCAGTTCCCGGCGCTGTGCGGGGATCCGCAGATCGACATCGGGGTCGCGGGGCTGCTCGTCGGCCATGGTCCCCGGATTCTAACGGGCGGGTTCCGGCTCGAAGTGCTCGCGGAAGGTGAACGCTTCAGGGGTGGCGCCCCGGACGCGGAGCAGTTCCAGGCGCTCCTTCCCCTCCTCGACGGTGGGGATGTGCCCTTCGGGGATCCACCACATCACGCTCGCGGGGGCCTCCATGTGCTCGAACCATTCGCCGCGGCGGCGAAGGAAGTCCAGGTGGACGCTGCGGTAGGTGAAGTCGAAGAAGGCCTGTCGGGACTCCCAGACGCTCATGGTCACGACGATCGTCTTGTCGGCATAGGGGTGGGTGGAGGGTTCGTCCTCGGCCGCCAGGCGCCAGACGAAACCTGGCGCGGCTTCGGCCAGCCCGTTGATCCTGTCCAGGTTCATGGCGAAGTCGGCGGTCGCGGGGTCGTCGATGGGGGCCAGAAGGCGCGCGATGTTGAACTGGGCGAGATACATGTCGCCAATATGTCAAATCTCGCTAGTTTTAGAAAGGGCCACACAGCACCTGCCGGGAGCCGGATCCATGCGCGCCCTCCAGTCGCAGCCCTCGACGACCCCTTCCAGCAGGGCGAGGTTCATCGAGCACACCAGGACCGGGTACTCCTCGGCCAGCAGGTGGAACGGGCAGTTGCGCATGCGCAGGACGCCGTCCTCCTCGTACGGCTCGTAGCCGCGCTCGCGCAGCAGCTCTTCCGGCTCCCCGACGCACGTCCGGCCATACGCACGAGCGGCGTCCTCCGCCTTCCCGTCCAGGCCGGCCTGCTTCACGACCTCCGCCAGCAGCGACGCGACGGTCCGGTAGTCGCGGGGCGGCACGCTCACCGCGAACTCCCCCGAGGCCCTCCGGTAGTACTTGGCCGGACGCCCCGCGCCGGGGCCGCCGCGTCCGGCGGGCCGCCGGAAGACCGCGTCCAGGAGGCCCGCCTCCACGAGCTTGTCCAAATGGAAGGCGGCCAGGGTGCGCTGGACGCCCGCCGCCTCCGCCGCCTCGTTCCGCCCCACGTCGTACCCCTGGGCCGCCACGTACTCGTAAAGCCCGCGCCGGACGGGATCGTTCAGCAGCGCGATCGCCTCGATGCTCACCCCGCCATCCTAAGAGCGCCCGGAAACCCGGCAGGATCAAGATCAAGTTATAGGTTACCTACAACAGCCCGGCGGTCAGCTTGGTCCAAGATCCCCAGCGAGAATTCTGCTATCCCCTGGCAGACTGAGGATCCGGTGAACCGGTCTCGACTCTCGAGACAACAGCGGTTTGTGAGATCTAGACGGGAGAACACCATGCGTGAAGCGGTCGTCACCGGCCTGGGCGCGACCACCCCCCTGGGCGGCGACCTGCCGAGCACCTGGGAGGCACTGCTCGCGGGACGGTCCGGGGTCACCCTGATCGAGCACGAGTGGGCCGGGGAACTGCCCTCCCGGATAGCGGGCCTGCTCAAGGTCGACCCCACCGAGGTGCTCAGCCGGGTCGAGGCCCGCCGCCTCGACCGGGTCGAGCAGATGGCCCTGGTCGCCGGACGCGAGGCGTGGGAGTCCGCGGGCCGGCCCGAGGTCGACCCGCTGCGGCTCGCCGTGGTCATCGGCACCGGCATCGGCGGCGCGAACACCCTGCTGGGCCAATACGAGACCATCACCAGCAGCGGGCCCAGGCGCGTCTCCCCCAACACCATCCCGATGCTCATGCCCAACGGCCCGTCCGCCTACGTGAGCATGGACATCGGTGCCAAGGGCGGCGCCCGCACCCCGGTCAGCGCCTGCGCGGCGGGCGCCGAGGCCATCGCGATGGCCGCCGACCTGATCCGGCTGGACCGCGCCGACGTCGTCGTCACCGGCGGCGCCGAGGCCTGCGTGCACCAGCTCACCATGGCCGCCTTCGCCCAGATGCGCGCCCTGTCCACCCGCAACGACTCGCCGGAGACCGCCTCGCGGCCCTTCGACGTCACCCGCGACGGCTTCGTCATGGGCGAGGGCGCCGCCGTCATGGTGCTGGAGAGCGCCGAGTTCGCCGCCGCCCGCGGCGCGACCGTCCACGGCCGGATCGCCGGTTCGGGCATCACCTCCAGCGCCGACCACATCACCGCCTCCCACCCCGAGGGGCAGTCCCGGGCGATCCGCGCGGCCCTGGCGGACGCCGGCCTGTCCCCGCTGGACATCGACCACGTGCACGCGCACGCCACCTCCACGCCGCAGGGCGACGTCGCCGAGGCCGAGGCCATCGCCTCCGCCCTGGGGTCGCACCCGGTCGTCACCGCCACCAAGTCGATGACCGGTCACCTCATCGGCGCCAGCGGGGCGCTGGGCGCGATGAGCGCCCTGCTGTCGGTCCGCGACGGCATCGTCCCCGGCGTGCTCAACCTCGAGGAACTCGACCCCGAGATCAAGATCGATGTGGCCCGGGGCGGCGCCCGCCGGATGCCCGTCCGCGCCGCGGTCGCCAACAGCTTCGGCTTCGGCGGCCACAACATCTCCCTGGTCCTCACTCCCTGACCAGGGACGGGGCGGCGCCGGCCACGCCGGGCCGCCCCGAGCCGGCTCTCAGCGGCGGGCGCGCGGCCGGTCCCAGCCGGGCGGCAGCTCGTCGGGCACCGGCCAGGACGGGTCGGGCCGGAAGTCGCACCAGGTGCCGTCGAAGGGGAAGTGCCCCTTCTCGATCCGCTCGGCCACCCGCAGCCCCTCGGCCCGCACCGCCTGCTCGTCGGTGACCCAGTAGTGCTCGGGGAAGCCGAGCCGCTCCTCCAGTTCGTGCTCGTCCTTCCACGACCAGGTGCGGTCCCGGTCGACCCAGATGTCGAGGTCCTGGTCGCAGATGTCGATGCCCGCGGCGGTCTCGTCCTGCCACACGACTCCGGGCTCCTCCAGGTTCACGTACCAGCCGTAGAAGGTGTCCTCCGGGTACCAGAAGAAGAGCACCGAGTGCGCCGCGCCGGGCGGCATGAACATGAAGACGTTCGGCCCGCGCCAGCGCATGGCGGTGAGCTCCCGTTCCACCGTCACCCACTCGGAGAACGGCATGTCCCGCAGTCCGCGCCCGTCGGCGGTCATCGTCGCGGACATCGCCGTGTGCCGCGGAATCCACAACCGCAGGCCGTGCTCGTCGTGCTCGACGACCCGGACGGCCCGGACGAAGACCAGCCGGTCACCGGTGAACTGGCGGTGCAGGATGACCTGCCCGGGAGCGAACCGCAGGGTCTCCAGATCGTGCTGCGTCGTCATGACACTGATTGAATCAGTTCCGGGGAACTGCTCGCCGCCGGCCACGGGCACGCCGGCACCGGCCGTGTGTTCGGCGACACCGGGTTCCTCGTGTGGTTCGGCGCTTGACCGGCGTGGCAAGCTGGACACATGGCTGATCACGAACAGGACGAGCAGACCGGAGCCCCCGAGGGGGAGGCTCCCGAGGAGACTCCGGAGGAGACCGCCAAGCGCAGGTTCCGGGAGGCGCTGGAACGCAAGCAGAACGCGGGCCACGCCGGCGCCGGAGGCGGCCGGGGCGGATCCAAGATCCACGGGAACCAGACCCAGGGCGGGGGCAAGCGCACCTTCCGCCGCAAGGCGGGCGGCTGACCTTCCGTCCGACCCACGAGGACGGGTGAGGGCCGGCGCCCTCGCCCGTCTCACTTCTCCGAGGAGACCGGCTCTCCGGAGCGCCTGCGCAGCCACAGCAGGCCCAGGACGGGCAGGATCAGCGGGACGTACCCGTATCCGGCCCCGAACTGCGACCAGACGGTGGGTTCGGGGAAGGCCCCGGGCTCGAGCACGCTGTACAGGCCGATGCCCAGGACCCCGGCGAGTTCGACGCCGACGGCCGCCAGCGCGACCCCGCGGCGGGAGGTCCACAGCGCGGCGGTGGCCAGCAGGTAGATCGCCGCGGCGACCGCGGAGAGCAGGTAGGCCACGGGCGCCTGACCGAACTCGGTGGCCAGCTGGTAGCCCGACCGGGCTCCCGCCGCCAGGGTGAAGATCGCGTAGACCGCGACCAGGACGCGTCCCGGACCGCTGGAGAGCTCAGACACCGGTACCGCTCCACAGGTCCTGCATCCGCAGGATGACCACCGGGACCGTCAGGCAGGCCACGCCCGCCGCCACCGACCCCCATTTGCTGCGCTCGCCGACGCCGAGGAACGCGCCGACCGGGAGCACCACCAGCGAACCCGCCAGGTAGCCGATGAACGTGCCCTTCTCCTGCGGGTCGTGCCCGCCCGCCAGCAGGACCGCCGCCGTGATCACCTGGATCAGCAGCCCCGCCTCCAGGACGGCCATGGCCACCAGGTGCACCGCCTGGATCGGCTTGTCCCGGGCCGAGAGCACCAGGAACCACACCGCCGCCACCAGGGACAGCGCGATCAGGGTCCCCGCTAGCCAGCCGACCATCGGCTTCCTCCACTTTCTCGTTCCGGCGGACCCACCGTACAACCGCCGGGAGGGAGGACCGACCCGGGTCAGACGCAGGCGGGCAGAGAGCGGGCGGCGGGCAGGTCCTCGACCCCGGAGTAGGCCGCCGCCATGCGTTCCACCGCCTCGCGCATGACGTCGGGCCGCAGCACGTAGGGCAGCCTGACGGCGTCCTCCAGCACCCCGTCGGCGCCGAAGACCGGGCCGGGCACGATCCGGACGCCGCGCCGCTGGGCCACTTCGCAGAACGCCGTGGCCACGGGCGAGGGGAGCCGCGCCCACAGCGACATGCCGCCGGAGGGCACGGTGAACCTCCAGTCGGGCAGCCGGGTGCGCAGCGCCTCCACCAGGGCGTCGCGGGAGGCGGCCAGCCGCGCGGACCGCTCGGCCCGCACCTCCTCCAGGCGCTGGAACAGCTCCGCGGTGATCAGCTGCTCCAGGACCGGGGAGGCGATGTCCATCGGTTCCCGGACCGTGGCCAGCTTCCGGGCGAGCGGGATGGTGGTGCGGATCCAGCCGATGCGCAGGCCGCCCCAGAACAGCTTGGACGCCGACCCCACCGAGATCACCCGGCCGCCGGTGTCGTAGGCGGCGACGGGCGAGGGGACGGGCTCCTCGATGCCCAGTTCCGCGAAGGTCTCGTCGGAGATGAGCTGGGTCTGGGCGGCGCGGGCGGCCTCGACCAGGGCGATGCGGTCGGACTCCGGCATCAGGTGGCCGGTGGGGTTCTGGAAGTCGGGGATGAAGTAGCCGAGCCGGACGGCGGCCTGCCGCATTCCGGCGGAGATCAGGTCGAGGTCCCAGCCGTCGGCGATGCCCACGGGGACGAGCCGGGCGCCCCTGTTGCGCAGCGCGGTGAGCACGTGGGGGTAGGTCGGCCGTTCCAGCATCACCGTGTCGCCCCGGCTCACCAGGGTGCGGATCAGCAGGTCGCAGGCCTGCTGGCCGCCGGTGGTGATGATGATCTCCTCGGGCCGGGTGGGCAGGCCGCGCTGGGTGTAGCGGTCGGCGATGGCGGCGCGCAGCACGGGCAGTCCGGCGGGTTCGTAGCCCGCGACGCAGCTGTAGCGGGGCAGTTCCCTGACCGCGGCCTCGACCGCCTCGCTGAAGACCGCGGGCGCGGCCGGCGCGGCGCAGCCCAGGTCGATGGTGTCCGGCGGCATCACCGGACCGGGGTCGGCGGTGAACGCCGGGACGGGGGGCAGGGGTGAGAGCGTGACGGGGGGCAGCGTCGTCCAGCTTCCCGCTCCCTGCTTGCTGGAGACGTAGCCGTCCTCTCGCAGCGAGTCGTAGGCGGAGGTCACGGTGGTGCGGCTGACCGACAGCGCGGAGGCCAGATCGCGCTCGGCCGGCAGCCGCACCCCCAGGGGCAGCCGCCCGTCCCGGATCAGGTTCCGGACGCCCGTCGCGAGCGCCCCGTAGAACGGCCGTTCCGCCGGGAGCTCGCCCAGGAGCCTGGCGAGTTGCAGACCACTGACATGCCGCGCATCACCCATACAGGCCAGTTTGTCGGATTGGCCCTTAACAAACAAGCCATTGGCCTGAAGTAATGGAAGTGGCCCGAAAAGACCACTCCTCGGAGGAATCCCATGCTCTACGCCCTGATCTTCTTCGCCGCGCTCGCGATCCTCGGCCCCCTCCTCGGCCGGGACTCCCGGGACGCCCGCGACTGGTCACTCGTTCCCCAGGACGAGCCGCGTCGTCACGCTTCCGGGGGACAAGCACTCCCCGGAGCCGGAAGAATGCAGCCATGAGCTTGAGTCTGCCGACGATTCACCGGCGTATCGCGGACGAGTTGGGTGTGCGGGAGCGACAGGTCGAGGTCGCGGTCGACCTGCTCGACGGCGGTTCGACCGTGCCCTTCATCGCCCGGTACCGCAAGGAGGCCACCGGGGCCCTCGACGACACCCAGCTGCGCACCCTCGAGGAGCGACTGCGCTACCTGCGCGAGCTGGAGGAACGTCGCGCGGCGGTGCTGGAGTCCGTCCGCTCCCAGGGCAAGCTGACCGAGGAGCTCGAGGCCCGGCTCCTCACCGCCGACTCCAAAGCCCGACTGGAGGACCTCTACCTCCCCTACAAGCCCAAGCGGCGCTCCAAAGCCCAGACGGCCCGCGAGGCCGGGCTCGAGCCGCTCGCCCTCACCCTGCTGGAGGACCCGTCCCAGGACCCCAAGGCTCTCGCCGCCGGGTTCGTGGGCGAACAGGTCGCCGACGAGGCCGCCGCGCTGGAGGGCGCCCGGGCCATCCTGGTCGAGAGGTTCTCCGAGGACGGCGAGCTCATCGGCGAGCTGCGCGAGCGGATGTGGACCGGCGGACGGCTGATCTCCCGCGTCGTGGAGGGCAAGGAGGAGGCCGGGGCCAAGTTCTCCGACTACTTCGACTTCGCCGAGCCGTTCACCGCGCTCCCCTCCCACCGCGTCCTGGCGATGTTCCGCGGCGAGAAGGAGAAGGTCCTCGAACTCGTCCTGGAGCCCGAGGAGCCCGTCGAGGGCCCGAGCTCCTTCGAACGGCGCATCGCCCAGCGCTTCGACATCGCCGACAGGGGCCGCCCCGCCGACCGCTGGCTGCTGGACGCCGTCCGCTGGGCCTGGCGAACCCGCATCCAGGTGCACGTGGGGTCGGACCTCCGCGCCCGCCTGTGGGAGGCGGCCGAGGAGGAGGGCGTGCGGGTCTTCGCCGCCAACCTCCGGGACCTGCTGCTGGCCGCGCCCGCCGGCACCCGCCCCACCATGGGGCTGGACCCGGGCCTGCGCACCGGGGTGAAGGTCGCGGTGGTGGACGCCACCGGCAAGGTCGTCGCGACCGACACGATCTACCCGCACGAGCCGCGCCGCCAGTGGGACGCCTCGCTGGCGACCCTGGCCAAGCTGGTCAAGGCGCACGGCGTCGAGCTCATCGCGATCGGCAACGGCACCGCCTCCCGCGAGACCGACAGGCTCGCGGGAGAGCTGGTCAAGCTGATGCCCGACACCACCAAGATCATGGTCTCGGAGGCGGGCGCCTCGGTGTACTCCGCCTCGGCCTACGCCTCGCAGGAACTGCCCGACCTGGACGTCTCGCTGCGCGGCGCGGTGTCCATCGCCCGCCGCCTCCAGGACCCGCTGGCCGAACTGGTGAAGATCGACCCCAAGTCCATCGGCGTCGGCCAGTACCAGCACGACCTGGCCGAGAACAAGCTCTCCCGCTCCCTCGGCGCGGTCGTCGAGGACTGCGTGAACGCCGTCGGCGTGGACGTCAACACCGCGTCGGTGCCGCTGCTGACCCGGGTCTCGGGCATCAGCACCGGGCTGGCCGAGAGCATCGTCGCCCACCGCGACGCCAACGGCCCCTTCCGCACCCGCAGGGCGCTGCGGGACGTGCCGCGGCTCGGCCCGAAGGCCTTCGAGCAGTGCGCGGGCTTCCTGCGCATCCCCGGGGGCGACGACCCGCTGGACTCCTCGGCCGTGCACCCCGAGGCCTACCCGGTGGTGCGCCGCATCCTGGACTCCACCGGCTCGGACCTCAAGACGCTGATCGGCAGCCGTACCCTGAGCTCCCTCAGGCCGCAGGACTTCGTCGACGACACCTTCGGGCTGCCCACGGTCACCGACATCCTGGCCGAGCTGGAGAAGCCGGGACGCGACCCGCGTCCGGCCTTCAAGACCGCCGCCTTCAAGGACGGCGTCGAGAAGCTCACCGACCTCGAGCCCGGCATGCTGCTGGAGGGCGTGGTCACCAACGTCGCGGCGTTCGGCGCGTTCATCGACGTCGGCGTGCACCAGGACGGGCTGGCCCACGTCAGCCAGCTGTCGAACTCCTTCGTCAGCGACCCGCGCGAGGTGGTCAAGCCCGGCGACGTGGTGCGCGTCAAGGTGCTGGAGGTGGACCTGCAGCGCAAGCGCATCTCCCTCACGCTGCGCCTGGACGAGGAGTCGCCGCGCGGCCCGCGCGGCGACGGCCGGGGCAAGGGCGAGCGGCGCGGGGACGAGCAGCGGCGCGGCCGTCCCCAGGGCGGCGGCAAGACAGGCGGCAAGGGCGGCAGGGGCAAGGACGACGGCGGGCGCCGTGAGGGCTCCCAGCCGTCGGGCGCCCTGGCCGACGCGCTGCGCCGCGCCGGGCTGGCCTGAGGACGCCGGCCGGGACGGGCGGCGGTCAGGGGCGGATACCGGTCACCGCGAACCGCTCCACGTCGGCCACATGGCCGCCCGTCCACACCACGATGGTGGCGACCTTCTCGATCTCCCCCTCGTAGGGCAGGGTCAGCCGCCAGCGCGCGTCCTGACCCCCGGCGGGCGTGCAGCAGTGCTCGCCGAGCGGTTCCCCGGCGCGCGGGTGCAGGATCTTGGCCTGGAGGCTCTCGTCCACGCCCGTGATCCGGCCCCCCAGCGTCGCGGGGGACTCCGTCCGCCCTCCGTAGGCGGGGGTGGTGAGGCTGAGGGTGGTGTCGTCGGTGCCGACGACCTCCCACGGCCCGTCGGGGTCGCCGCCCACCCGGAACAGGTGGATGACGGCGGCGGTGAGGTCGCGGCCCTCGGCCCGGAAACCGACGCCGATCCTGGCCTCCGTTCCGTTCACGGACCGGCTCGTGATCCGGTCGATGCCGGTGAAGCCGAGGTAGGAGCGGGTGAAGGAGAGCGCGGTGCCGCCGGCGTCCAGGTTCCAGGACGCGTACCCGCCCGGACGGAAGGAGCGGGCCTCTGCCGGGCCGCTGAAGGGCCACAGCGGCACGTAGCCGTTGGGGAGCATGCTCCGCGGCTCCTCCGGCTCCGGCTGTCCGGGGGTGGGTTCCGGCGAGGTGTCGGGCGGGGCGGTCTGAGTCGGAGTGCTCGTCGTCGGTGTGGGCGAGGGTTCGGCTTCCGGGTCCTCGCCACCGCATCCGGCGACGAGGACGAGACCCAGCACGAGACCCGCTACAGCTGTACGGCACGACTTCATCAGGCGCCTCCCCTGCGCATTGTGCCTTATGCCAGAGAAGTTAAACGATGATCGCTTTTTCCGTTTTCTCCGGCACGGGTTCCACGGCTCCCGGACTCCTCCGCCACACCAGCCCCGCCACCAGCGCGACGACCAGCCCCACGCCCCCGGCCAGGACGAAAGCCCAGCCCGGCCCCGCCTGGTCGATCACCCGTCCCGCGAGCGGGGCGGAGCACGCCAGGCCGAACGTCATCGCGGTGCTGTGCAGCCCCATCGCCTCGCCCCGCACCGACGCCGGAACCCACCGGGACATGGTGTCCACCGTCGTGGACAACGACGGCGCGCACAGCAGGCCCGAGGGGATGAGCGCCACCATCAGCAGCCGCCAGTCGGTGACCAGCACGAGCGGGAGGGTCAGCAGCGCCATCGCCCCGATCAGCACCGGGGCGGGGAAGCCCCGCGGAAGCCCGCCGTAGACGAAGCCCCCCACCAGCGACCCCAGGCACCACACGCCGATGACCAGGCCCGTCCAGCTCACCGCGCCGCTCCCCGTGAGCACCGCGATGATGCCCAGCTCGGTGGCGGCCAGGACGAAGGTGGCGGAGAAGGTCACCAGCAGCAGCGCCGCCATCGGGACGGTGATCCAGGACCGCCGGGGCACCGGGTCCCCGCCGGAGGCGGCCTCCGCCTCCGCCTCTTCCTCAGTGCGCGTCGGCGGGTTCAGCACGAAGAGCGCGGTCCCGGACCCGACCATGCCGAGGCCGATGGCGGCGAGCGTCCAGCGGCTGCCCACCAGGGCCACCGCCGCGGTGGCCAGGGCGGGACCGATCATGTAGGCGATCTCGACCAGCATCGAGTCCAGCGAGAACGCGGTGCGCCGCCGCTCCTCGGGGACCAGCACGGCCAGGCACTGCCGGGTCAGGCCGAACACCGGGAGGGCCAGCAGGCCGGACAGCAGCGCGCCGACCAGCAGCGGCCAGAAGGACAGGTGGCCCGCCAGCGGCCAGAAGCACGACTGCGCGAGCATCGTGACCAGCAGGACGGGCCGCATCCCGTACCGGTCGACGAAGCGCCCGGCGACCGGGGCGCTGAGCGCCACCCCGAGCGTGCACAGCGCCCCGACCAGGCCCGCCTGGAAGAAGCCCCGGTCCAGGGTGATGGCGACGTGCAGGGTCAGGGCCACTCCGGTGGCCGTCACCGGGATCCGGGCGAGCGTCCCCACGAGCATCAGGCTCGGCAGCCCCGGCAGGGAGAGCACCCTCCGGTAAGGCTCTATCTTCATCTGGTTCCTTACCTCCGGAGGAACAGTGTGCCAGGAGCCCTTGACCTGGGAAAATTTTTTTCTTGACACGGCAAGGGATTCCTTGACCTGGACCCGACGGATCCTTCGGTATCGCTTGCCCCTGCCAGTTACCTTGAGTACATTCTTCCGAGATCGAGTCGTGATCAGCCCTGGAAGGTCACGGAACTCGAAGGTCGTGGAACAAGGAGTGAGCGCGTGGATCCGGTAGGCCAGAAGCTCCTGGAAATCGCGAAGAGCGAACTGGGCTACACCGAGAAGAGCGGTGGCTACACCAAGTTCGGCGACTGGTGGACCAAGAACGTCGACGAGGAAGCCAACCCGTACTTCACGACGGCCCCCTGGTGCGACATGTTCCTCGCCTGGGCCGCGGACAAGGCGGGCGTCACCGAGTACGCCGGCCAGTTCGCCTCCACCCAGGAGCACGCGCAGTGGTTCGAGGAGAACGACGCCTGGGGCACCACCCCCGAGCCGGGCGCGCTGGTCTTCTTCAACTGGTCGGGCGCCAAGAGCATCGACTCCATCCAGCACGTGGGC
Organism: Actinocorallia sp. B10E7; assembly: GCF_039871655.1. Classification (NCBI taxonomy): domain Bacteria; kingdom Bacillati; phylum Actinomycetota; class Actinomycetes; order Streptosporangiales; family Thermomonosporaceae; genus Actinocorallia; species Actinocorallia sp. B10E7. The sequence continues at coordinate 62,193 of NZ_JBDPLZ010000017.1, read as the reverse complement.
ATCGTCGAGAAGGTCGGCGAGGACGGCACCATCCACACCATCGAGGCCAACACCTACAACACCCTGGCCAAGCGCGAGCGCGACTCCGCCGACATCGTCGGTTACGGCTATCCGGGCAAGGTGAAGGTCGCCGGGCAGGTCTACCAGGGCTACCAGCCCAAGCACTCCGCCCCCGCGCCCTCCGTCGAGCAGCTCACCCAGGCGCCCGTCACCGACCTCCAGGCCCAGGTCCAGGTCCGTCCTGAGCCCGCCGGGGGCGACGCGCACGAACTTCCCGTCAAGGAGGCCGCGCTCACCGGCGTGGTCGGCCTGGCCGTCCTGGGCGTGCTCGCCGTCGGCCTGGCCAAGGCCGCCGCGGTGAAGGTCCCGGCCGCCGTGGCCGCCGCCCCCGAGGTCCGGGTGCGCAAGCGCGGACGCCACCACCGCACCTCCGGCGCCCCGCCGGTCGCGATGCCCGCCGAGATGACCCACTACGACCTGGACGACGCCGAGGCCGGCACCCTGATGATGCCCGCCATCTCGGCCCAGGTCGCCCAGGAGGTGGAGGACCGCGAGTTCTGGGGCCGGATCGCCCACCTCAAGGAGGACGAGGAGCTCGGCTTCTGGACCGACCTGCACACCGCAGTCACCCAGACCAGCGAGACCAACGCCCAGCTCACCGGCCGCCGCCGCTAAGGCACCGGACGAGAGAGGGGGTGCGGGCCCGTCGGCCCGCACCCCCTTCGTCCGTTCTCTTCCGGCTCCGGGCTCCTTCAGCCCGCCGAGGAGGTCGCCAGCTTGGCCGCGAAGCCCAGGAAGCCCAGGCCCACCGCGGAGGTCGCGGTGGCCGACAGCCGCTTGCGCCGCCGGAACCCCTCGGCCAGCCAGGTGCCGCCGAAGATGAGCATGGTCAGGTAGAGCATGCTGAACACCTGCAGGATCACCGCGAGCACCAGGAACGACACCGCCGGGTACGGGTAGGACGGGTCGACGAACTGGACGAAGAACGAGATGAAGAAGAGGATCGCCTTCGGGTTCAGCAGGCTGATCACCAGCGCCTTGCGGAACGGGCGGCTCTCGGGGGACGGTGGGGCGTCGGGCTCCGCTCGCTCCGTCCGGAGCGAACGTTCCCGCCACATGCCCCAGGCGGCGCGGAGCATGCCGAAGGCCAGCCAGGCCAGGTAGGCCCCGCCGAGGTACTTGACCACCGAGAAGAGCAGGGCGTTGGCCTGCAGCAGGGACGCCGCCCCGACCGCCGTCAGCAGCATCAGCACCGAGTCGCCGATGAAGACCCCGCACGCCGCCCGGTAGCCGTGCCGTACTCCGTTCCCGGCCGAGACGGACAGCGTGTACAGGGAGTTGGGGCCGGGGAGCAGAATGATCAGGAAGGCCCCCACCGCATAAGTGGTGAGGTCAGTGATGCCGAACATGCCATTAAGTGTGCCATTTACCAGGTTTTGGCTGGGAACCGAGGAGCCACCGACCCTTACCGCCGGCCCCTCAGGACACCGCGTCCAGGCAGCGCCGGTAGAAGCCGGTCTCCAGCCGCTCGGCCACCGCGCGCTCGAGCGCCTCGACCGGGTCGAGTCCCAGCCCGGAGAGCCGACGGATGATCTTGGCGTGGCGCTCGGCGTAGTGCCCCTCCCAGAGTCCCGAGGTCCTCAGGCGGTCCAGTTCGGCGGCGGCTCCCGCGGTGAGGTCGCCCGTCCCGTCCATGCCCGCCAGGGCGTGCAGCGCGTTCAGGAGGTCGCGCAGCGCGGTCGCGGCCGGGGGCGTCCCTCCGCCGGGGGTGCCCACCAGCACCTGCCGCCGGGTACGGACGGCGCCCAGCAGGAAATCGCCGTCGGTGACGGTCTCGGCCGCGTCGACGAACAGCACGTCGTACTCGCCCGGAGGGAGCGCGTCAGGACCCGCGCAGACCACCTGGGCCGCCTCCTGCGGCGCCGCGGTGAGCAGTTCGTGCCGGGCGGAGGCCCGTTCCCGCCAGACCTGCTCGTCGAGCCCGCCGAGGAAGGCGTCGATCTCCCGCCTGTGCCGTTCGACGGTCTCTCTCGCCGATTCCAGGTCCCGGCGAGCCTCCTCCACGGCCCGGGCGGCGACGGGCTCGTGCTGTTCCAGGGCGGCCCGGGTCTCGGCGAGGCGCCCGTCCAGCGCGGTCTCGTGCTCCTTCGCCGCGGCGATCGCCGTGTCGGCCTCGGCCAGCGCGGCCCTGGCCGCCGACAACCGCTCCTCCGCGGCCATGCCCTCGGTCCTGGCCCGGTCCGCCGGCTCGGCGGCGCGCGCGGCCTCGGCCGCGGCCTCGGCGGACAGCGCGGCCTGCCGTTCGTGCTCGGCGCGCACCGGCTCCAGCTCGGCCTCCAGCCGGGGCAGCTCCTCGGTGAGGCGGCGCTGGGCCTCCTGCGCCGCCTCCAGCTCCCGGCCGCCCTGCTCCAGGAAGGCCGTCAGCCCGGCCCGCTCCCCCTCGGCCCGCTGCCTCGCCTCGTTCAGCTCGCTCGCCCGGGCCAGCGCCTGCTCGGCCTCCAACCGCCGGGAGGCCACCACCGCGCGCAGCTCGGACAGCTGCGGGCGGCCCGGCGCCAGATGCAGCCGCTGGGCGAGGTTCTGCCGTTTGCGTTCAGCGGCCAGCGAGGACTCCGCGCCGGCCAGCCGGTAATAGGTCGCGTGGCGCAGCGCCTCGGCCTCGGCGGCCAGCCGGCCGACCCGCTCGGCCTCCTCGGCGACCGCGGGCAGCTGGGCCCTGGCCCGCTCCAGCCGCTCCCCCAGGTCGCCCTGGGCCTGCTGGACCGAGGCGGCCTCCGTACGCAGGTCGCCTATCCGCTGCTCCACCTCGGACATCCGCCGGGCCGCCTCGCCCGCCGCTGACGCCGCGGCGGCGGCCTGACGGGCCGCGGTCTCCGCGACGTCCTTGGCCTCGGTGAAGGCCTCCAGACGGCGGGCCGCCTCCTGTGCGGCCTCCCGCTCGGCGGCGGCCACGGCCTCGCGCGCCTCGACCGCCTGCGTCACCGCCGCTGCCGCCTGCTCCCTCCCCGCCTCGAGGGACTCCAGCTCCGACTTCAGCCGCCGCTCCTGCTCGACGGCGGCGTTCTCCCGCCGCGCCAGCTCGGCCTCCGCCGCCTCCAGCGCGGCCAGATCCCCCGGCCACTGCTCCAGTATCACCAGGTCGCGGCGCAGGACGCGCAGCTCCTCCTCCCAGCGCGGCCCCACCGGCCGCAGGGCGGCGTCGACCGCCAAGAGGCCGGCGGGCACCCGCGCGGGGTCGCCGAACAGCAGCACCCGTTCCCCCAGCCGGACGGCCTCGGCCACCAGTCCGGCGAGCCGGTCCGGTGAGGTGACGACCGCGACCTGCCGGACGTCTCGCCTCTCCGGATCCAGCAGCGCGCCGGCCAGCGCCGCCCGGTCACCGGGGAGGGTGCCCTCCCGCAGCGCCCGCAGCGCGGCGAGCCTGGCGTTCCAGTCGGGCCCCGCGAGCCCGGACGAGCCCGGCTCTCTTCGGCGGTCCTCCAGCAACTGGTACAGCGCCACCAGGGGTGCGTACTCCACAGAGATCCGTTGCTGAAGTTCCTCCGCGCTCATGGCCGTAAGGTCTCACATCCCGCCGGGCCCCGGCGAACCGGTCACGGCGTGCCCGACGACGGAACCGCGGACGGGCTCACCTCCGGGACGTCCAGCTTCTCCGGGTCGACGGCGTTGCCCTTGTCGTCGGTCATCGACTCGTCGTCGATGCCCAGCACGCCCACACCGCTCACCAGCCACTCGCCCTTCACCAGGTTCAGCTCCACCAGCAGCCGCATCCCGGTGACGGTGCGCACGAACTCCTTGCTGGTGATCTGGGTGTCGGCGACGACCATGGTCTTGGCGACCGTGCCGTCGAAGTCGTTGGCGAACACCTCGCGGACGGTGACCTTGGAGTCGGCCTCGAGTTCGGTGATGAGCGGGAACTGCATCTTCACGGCCTGGCCGATCGCGCTCTTGTACTCGGGCACGGCCAGCGCGGTCAGCCGCTTCTCCCAGCCGTCGAGGTCGGTGTTCTCATACAGCAGGAACGCCTGGGCGAACTCCGCCGAACGGGTCCTCACCTGCTGCTGGGCCTGCAGTTTCTCGTCCGACGACGTCCAGGCCCGCCACAGGAACGCCGAGCCCACCAGCGAAGCGGTCAGGAGGAAGAGCACAACGGCCGCGGCGATGACCCTGCCGTCCAGGCGGCGCTCCCGCCGGGGGCGTTCCTTCTCCGCAGGGGCCTTCCCCACTGCGGCCTCGACCTCGGACGGCTCGTCCTCTCCGTCCTGGCCGGGCCCGGCATCCGCCTCTGCGGCCTCCTCCGGCGCCGCCTTCTCCGGTTCGGCCTTCTCCGATTCGACTTTCTCCGGCTCCGGCTGCTCCGGCTCCTCGGACGGCGTGACCGCGCTCTCGAGTTCTTCTTCGATCTCGGTGCTGTTGCTCATGTCTCTCCAGTGGTCAGCGACCCGCACGACGGCGGACGAGTCGCAGGGAACGGCGGGCGGTCAGTGCCAGGATCGCGGCGGCCAGCACGATCGGGATGACGGGCAGCCAGCGGCCCAGGGGCGAGGAGTCGGACGCGGGCGCGGCGTCGGCGACCGGGGCCTCGACCTTGGTGAACGGCCCGGCCGCCTCGGCGGGCTTCTGCTTCTTCTCCGGCTGGGTCCGGCCCGTCTCCCGCTCGAGGTCCGCGGTCTTCTGGTAGGCCCCGGTGCAGTAGTAGAGCTGCGGGGTCCGCGGCTGGGGCCTCGGCTTCGTGAACTCATCGGCGATCGGCACCGGGCCGCCCGCGGTGAGCGCCGTGGTGACCCTGGCGTAGTGGTTGCCGCTCTTCTCCCGGACGACCACGTCGTCGACGACCTTGGGGATCTTCTGGTCCAGCAGTCCGAGCGCGTGGCTGAGCTGGGCGCTGGCCTCGGGGGTGAACAGCGGAGGCGCCTTGGTGCCCAGAGCCGTGAGCAGGCACTTGATCCCCGGTTTGGCCGCCTCGATCATCTCGATGGTGTTGGCCAGGAACTGCGGCCCCTTCTCCAGGATGGAGTCGAGGTCGCCGCGGCGGTCGGCCAGCTCGCCGTTGAACGCGGCGAGGCCGTCGAGCCCCTCGGCCAGTTGAGGACCGCCGTCTGCGAGGGTGCCGGTGAGCTCGGTCAGCCGCACCGAGAGCTGGTCCAGCAACTCGGCGTTCTCGGCGAGGGTGCCGGTGAGCTGATGTGCGTCGCCCACGAGGTCGCGCAGGGTGGTGTCGCGGCCTTCCAGTCCGACGGCCAGTTCGTGCAGCAGCGTGTTGGCGTCAGCGGGGTCGACGGCCTCCATCAGCCCGCCGACGCTCTCGAAGAGCTGCTTGTAGTCGACGGCGACGCTGGTGCGCTCCAGCGGGATGCGGTCGCCGCCGCGCAGCGGCCGCTCCGCCGGCCCCTCGGCCGGCTCCATCTCGATGTAGGGTTCGCCGATCGCGGACTTGCGCAGCACCGCCGCCTTGGCGTTGGACGGCACGACCACGCCCCGGTCCATGTGCATGGCGACGACGACCTTGCCGGCGGTCAGCCGCACATCGTCCACCGTCCCGACCCGGACGCCCAGGTAGGCGACCTCCAGGTCGCTGCGCAGCCCCGGCGAGGAGGCGAACTCCGCCTCGACGGTGAACGGCCTGCGGATCGCGTCGACGCTCACGATGCTCGTCAGCGCCCAGACGCACAGGACGACGCCGAGGACGGCGAAGACGGCCAGGTTGAGCAGGATTCTGGGCCGCATCAGTCCTCCTTCTGGGTGACCGGGGAGAGCGCCTTGCGGGTCGAGACCCTCAGGTCGACGTGCTCGCCCCGGCCGTCGTTGGCGGTGATGTGGCTGCCGTCGGCGTTGAAGTCCAGGAACCCGGCGAGCCAGGCCTGCATGAGCCCCTGTCCCTTGTAGGTCAGCGAGGGCGCGCCGAGCAGGTTGGAGTTGAGGCCGTTGACCAGGTTCTTGAGGTCCTGGCGGCCGCGCACCATCGCCTTGAGCATCTTGTCGAGCTTGAGCAGCAGGGAGCGCAGCCTGGCCCCGTGCTCGCCGCGGATCCGGCCGTTGAACTCCTCGCCGAGGGTCACCAGTTCCTGGACCGCGGCCTTGAGCTCCTTGCGGTCGCGCTCGACCCGCTCGGTGACCAGGGTGATCCGTCCGGGCAGCCGGTCGAGCTCACCGCTCTTCTTCGCCAGGGAGTCGCCGAGCCGGGCGAAGCCGTCGATGGTGGTCTCCAGGTCCTTCGCGGCGGAGGCGTAGCTGTCGGAGACCTGGGAGATCTGCTTGATGAGCTTGTTGAGCTCGGGTCCCTTGTCCCGGACCGCGGTGGCGACCGCGTCGACGATCTGCTCGATGTCCTGGCCTCCCACGGAGGCCAGGACCGGGCCGATCTTCTCGGAGATGCTCTCCAGGTCGGGCTGAACGTGGGTCTGGGTGATGACCGCGCCCTCCGCCAGGGAGGGCTCGCTGTTCATGGAGGCCCCGGACGGCAGCGTGATCTTGATGTAGTTCTCGCCCAGCAGCGAGGTCTTGGCCACCGAGGCGGTGACGCCCTGGGGCAGCTTGAGGCCGGGTTCCAGTTCCATCTTCACGTGCGCGCGGAACCTGTCGTCCAGTTCGATCCCGGTCACGGTGCCGACCGGCACGTCGGCGATCTGCACGCTGTGCCCGACGACCAGGGTCTGCACGTCGGTGAACTCGGCCTCGAACTCGAAGCCGCCCTGCGGCGCGCCGAGCGTCTGCACCGAGCACGCGCTGGTCGTGGCGGCCAGCACGGCCACGACGAGGAGCTTTCTCATGGTGCCCCCGCCTTCTTCTTTTTCTTCTTCTTGCTGTCCTTGTCGGTCTTCTTGATCGTCGGGTCGGCGCAGTTGCCGAGCGGAGCGTCCAGGCAGGGCACCGATCCCCAGCCCATCGCCGTGAAGATCGGCTGGAGCCAGGCGCGGGCGATCCCGCCCGGTGGCAGCCGGACGGTGACGACGTGCCGCTTGGGGTCCCAGGCCTTGACCACCACGCCGGCGAAATCCGCCAGGGCGGCGATGGCCTCTGCGGTCGAGCCGCTGTTCGCCTTCATCGTCATGACGATCTCGGAGAGGTCGGCCACGGTCGACGGCAGCTTCTCGTGGTAGACCTTGATGACGACGTCGCCCTGGCGGATGACGGCTTCGAGCCCGCTCAGGAAGCCGCGCAGCTGCTCGCGTTCGTCGCCGAGCAGCCCGCCCGCGTCGTTGAAGGCCTTGAACAACGCCTTCAGTTTCTCGTCCCGGCGGTTCAGCGAACCGGCGAGGTCGTTCAGCGAGGTGGCCAGCGAGATCAGCCGCTTGTCCTGGGCCGCCAGGTTGTTGGTGAGGTCGCCGATGGTCTGCAGCCCGTGGTTGATGTCCTCGCCGTTGTCGCGCACCAGGTCGGCACCGCCCTTGAAGGTGGAGCGCAGCTTCTCGGGGTCGACCGACTCGGCGAGGGTGGTGAAGGCCGACAGCGCGTCGTCGATCTCGACCGGGAGGTCGGTGCGCTCCTGCGGGATGACGGTGCCCGGCTTCATCCGCTCCGCGCCGGGCTTCCAGGCCGGGTACAGGACGATGTTCCGCTCGCCGACGGTGTTGGCCGACACGATCGCCGCGTGGGCGTCCGCGGGGATCGGGATGTCCCCGTCGATGAGCAGTTTGGCCTTCACCCGGTTGTTGGCGTTGTCCACCTCGATCCGCTCGATCGTGCCGACGTTGGCGCCCATGATCTTCACCCGGGACTTCTCGTACAGCGAGGGGGTCTTGGCGAAGAACACCGTCAGCTCGTAGGTCCCCCCACCGCCGACGGCCGAGCAGCCGCCGGCGGTGGTCATGACGGTGAGCGCGAGCAGGCTCGCGAGCCCTCTTCTCATTGCGACTCCTTCAGCATCTGCGCGAGCTGGGCCAGGTCTCCCGGGGACACCTGGCCGATCTGGCTGAAGATGACGTCGGTGAAGTTGCCGTACTGGCCGATGGACGCGAACGCCGAGAGGGTGGGGCCCGCCCAGGCCAGCGCGGTGTTCAGCTCGTCCACCTTCGGGTCGAGCGTGTCCATCGTGTGCTGCAGGTCGCCGATGATCTGGTTGAGCTGCTTCTGCTGGTCGGAGATCAGGTCGCCGACGCTCCGCACCGCCGAGCTGCCTCCCCCGAGCAGCAGGGTGAGCTGGGTGCGCCGCTGCCGCAGTACCTCCAGCAGGGTCATCGCGTTGTTCACCAGGGTGGACAACGTCGCGTCCTTCTCCTTGACGATCTTCAGGATCCGGTCGCTGTTGTCGAGCAGCTCGGTGATGCGGCCCTGGCCGGTGTTGAGCTCCTCGGCGAGGTCGACGAGGTTGGACAGGGACCGGGAGAGTTTCTTGCGGCTCTCCTCCGACAGGCCGCCGAGCTGGTCGATCACCTTGCTGAAGGTCTTGGCGTCTATGCCCTTCAGCAAGGTGGCGCCCTCCTTCAGCACCTCGTTGACGGTGATCGGGGTCCGGGTGCGCTCCAGCGGGATGCGCCGCCGGGACTCCGGCTGGTCCGCCAGGTAGGGCGTGGTGACCGGTCCGGTGAGCCGCAGGTAGCGGCCGCCCAGGATGTTGGACATCCGGATCTCCGCGCGGGTCTGCGGGCCGAGGTCGATGCCGCGGTCGACCTTCCACTTCACCAGGACCAGGCCCTTGCCGAAGTCGGGTTCGACCGCGGTGACCTCGCCGACCTGGACCCCGGCGACCAGGACGTTGTTGCCGTCGCGCAGCCCTCCGGTGTCGCTGAAGACGCCGCTCATCTCGTAGCGGTTCTTCAGCAGGCCCATGGTTCCGGTCAGGAAGGTCCCGGCGATGGCCAGCACGAGGGCCGTCAGGGAGACCAGGCCGACGGTGATCGGCGAGCGGTCGCGGAAGGACTTGAGCGCCATCACTTCCCTCCGACGAGGATCTTGCGCAGGGTCTGCGGGCTCTGCGGGTTGCCCTGGTAGTCCTTGAGGACGACCGGGTAGGGGCAGGTCCCGTCGACGAGGGTGAGGCAGGCGACCCCGCCCTTGGCGTAGTCGCCCGCGTTGAGCATGGAGAACAGGCGCTGCAGCTTGGGCCCGGCCAGGTCCAGCGTCTTCTTGACGCCGTCGAGGTTGCCGTCGACGCCGGCCGTGATGATCGCGAGGGCGGCGATGACCTTCTCCAGCTGGTCTCCGTTGCGGCCGATGACCTTGTCGGAGGTCTGGAACGTCTTGCTGAGCTCGACCAGGGACTTGTCGAGCAGTTCGCGGTTGCGCACGAAGGCGTCGCTCAGCTCGACCAGGTTGTCGGTCATCTGGCGGATCTGCTGGTCCCTTCGTGCGATCACCCCGGTGACCGTCGTGTAGTCCTCCAGGAGCCGGTTCAGCGTGGTGCGCCGGGAGGCGATGGTCGAGGAGAGCTGGTCGACGTTGGAGATCAGCTGGGTGACGTTCTCCTTGTTGCCGTCCAGCGCCAGGTAGATGGAGGTGAGCAGCTCGTTCAGCTGCTCCGGGTCCAGGCTTTTGGCCAGCGGGGAGATCTGGTCGACCAGTTCGCCGATGTCCACCACCGAACGGGTCTTCTCGATGTGCGCGCCGTCCTTGATCTTCTCGGTGCTGGTACCGGGGATCACGTAGACCACCCGCTGGCCGATCGCGCTGCGCCAGCGGATGGCGGCCTCGCTGTCGGCGGGCACCCGGTACTTCTCCTGGATGGTCAGGGTGACCACCGCCTTGCCCCGTTTGACCTCGATCGAGGCGACCTGGCCCACCGGAGCTCCGGCGACCTTGACGACGTCGCCCTTCATCAGTCCGGTGACGTCGTCGAAGGTGGCCGTGATCTGGTAACCGCCGCCGAAGGCGACCCGGGCGATCTGGGTGCCGATGAGGAAGGTCAGGGTGCCGGTGACCGCGAAGAACACCGCCAGCTTGAGCAAGGTCGTCCGGCGCAGCCTGGAGCGGGAGCTGAGCGTCATCACTCGCCTCCCTTCTTGGTCTTCTTCGAGCCGCCCTGAGGGCAGACCCCGAGCAGGATCTGGCAGGGGTCGCTGGGCAGGAGGATCTTCACCGCCAGCATGCGTCTGCCGTCCGTGCCCGTGGCGGGCCAGCTGAGCTTGCGGTAGACGGGCAGGAGGTTGTTGCCGGTGCGCAGCCCCGGGCCGATCAGCCCGAGCTGGGCGTAGATGACGCCGACCGCGCGTTCTCCGGAGTGGAAGCCCTCCCGGAGGTCTCCTCCGTAGTTGTGGAGGCCGCGGCCGGTCGTGGCCGACAGTTCCGCGACGTTCAGGGCGAACCGCCGCAGCCGTCCGTCGCCCTTGGCCGCGGTGTCGATGACCGCGTTGGTGTCGGCGACGATCGAGGCGACGTCCTCGCCCGCGCCCCGGATGCTCGCCAGCCGGCCCAGGTCCTTCAGGAACGTCCGGGCGTTCTTCCGGTTGTCGTGCGCCACCTGGACGATCACTTCGAGGCTCTCGATGGTCTCGCGCAGGTTCTCTCCTTGGCCGCCCAGGCCCTGGGCCAGGGCGTCGACCACGATCGCGATGTCCGAGGGGTCGAGCGCGGCCAGGGCCGCGTTGGCGTCGGCGAGCAGGTCGTTCAGGTCGCGCGGGTCGGAGGTGTTGGTGATCTCGGATCCGCCGGGCAGGTAGGGGCCGGTGGTCTCGTGCTCGCCGGGCAGCAGGTTGACGAACTTCGGGCCGAACACCGAGGCCGGCTCCAGCGAGGCCACCGTCGTGTCGGGGAGGCGCACCCCGTCGTTGATCCGCAGGGTGAGCCTGGCCCGCCCGTTCGGCAGCAGCTCGATCCGGTTGACCTTGCCGACCTCCATGCCCCGGATCTTCACCGGGGAGGTGGTGCCCAGTCCCTGGCCCGCCTGGGTGAACTCGGCGGTGAAGGGGGTGCCCTTGGACGCGAAGGGCTTGAAGATCGCGGTGTACAGCGCCAGCACGACGACCAGGAGCGAGGCCGCCGAGACGACGAGCCGGCGGCGCAGCGTGAGTTCCTTCATCCGGACAACCTCACCGTTCCGCCCTGACCCCAGAACACGTAGGACAGCAGCAGGTTCAGGACGACGATCATGATGATCGACAGCCGGATCGCCCGGCCTGCGGCGGTGCCCACGCCGACCGGGCCGCCGCTGGCGTAGAAGCCGTAGTAGCAGTGGATCGTGATGACCGCGAAGGCGAACACGCCCACCTTGACCGCGCTGAAGAGCAGGTCCTTCAGCGGCAGGTAGAGGTGGAAGTAGTAGTCGTAGACGCCGGGGGCCAGCCCGAAGAACTCGGTGCTGACGAACCTCGTGGCGAAGAAGCTGGCGAACAGCGCGATCAGGTAGAGCGGGACCAGCGCGATGAGCGCGGCGACCACCCGGGTGCTGATCAGGTAGGCGAAGGAGTTGATGCCCATCACCTCGAGCGCGTCGATCTCCTCGGAGATGCGCATCGCGCCCAGTTCGGCGGTGAACGCCGAGCCGCACTGGGCTGCGAGCGCGATCCCCGCGATGATCGGCGTGATCTCCCGGACGTTCATGAAGCTGCCCACGAGGCCCATGAAGGACTCCGCGCCGATGACCTGCAGGCCGGTGTAGACCTGCAGGCCGATCTCGGTGCCGACGAACAGCGACATGGTGAAGGTCACGAAGACCATGCCGCCGCCGACGACCGTGCCGCCGACTCCGATGACGATGTCGCTGACGTGCTGGGCGACGGTCTTGGCGTACTTGAACCTGAAGAGGATGTCGCGGATCGCGTACAGGAGGACCCGGCCCAGGAAGATCGGCCAGCCGGACAGTCCGGCGAACCGCTCGACCGCGGCCGTGGTGCCCTTGCTCGCGCCGAGCGCGACCTTTCGGGGGGCGTTGATCAGCATCCGGTCTCAGATCTTGGGGGGGAAGGCGATGACGTAGATGGTGGTGATCACGTAGTTGAAGGCGAAGACGAGCATCAGCGCCACGACGGTGGCCTGGTTGACCGCCCGTCCGACGCCGACCGGGCTCTGTTCGCAGCTCATGCCCTTGTAGCAGGCGACCATCGCCGCGATGAAGCCGAACAGCCAGGCCTTGAACAGGGTGACCACGAGGTCGGAGACCCGCAGCAGTCCCAGCGCCCCGTCGAAGTAGGCGCCGGGGGTCACGTTCTGCAGGAGGACGTTGAAGAAGAAGCCGCCGATCGCCCCGGACAGGATGACCAGGGAGGCCAGCATCGTGGAGACCAGGCTGGCCGCCCACATGCGCGGGGTCACCAGCCGGTGGATCGGGTTGACGGCCATCACTTCCATGGCCGACAGCTCGTCGCGGATCCGCCGGGCCCCCATGTCCGAGGTCATCGCGGAGCCTCCGGCGCCGGCGATGATGAGGGCGGCGGCGAGCGGGGCGACCTCGCGGACGAGCCCGACGAGGACCGCGCCTCCGGTGGCCGACTGCGCGCCCAGCTGTCCGGCCAGGTCACCGACCTGAAGTGCGACGGTCGCGCCCAGCGGAAGCGCGATGAGAACGACCGGAAGGGTGGTGACCTTCGCCAGGAACCAGCACTGTTCGACGAACTCCCAGAACCAGTTCTTTACATCCCAAGTCCGTCTCAACCCTTCCAGAGCGATGGTGAACAACTCACCGATCTGGGTAAGAAGGTCGCGGATCCTACTGGTGACCATCACCGGCACGCTTGCCAAGGCCACCTCCAGTGACGTCATGCATCAATTAACGACCAAGCGCTTGGTACGGTAACGCGCGTCACACGAGAACCACAAGACCTCACGTCCAATAGATGGTGAAGCGGGACGGTCCTCCGGCTTTCACAGCTATCACTTGGCTTTCTCCCCTGGCAGCACCGGTGACACGATCCGGCCAGACCTGGTCGTCCGCCGGCGCCGGAAGGCATGTCAGTAACCACTTACTTCGATCGGTTAGGGTGTTCTCCGAAGCCAAGACCTAGATCAAGGAGGCGACCGGTGGACTTCACCCTCCCGGAGAGCGCGCAGGCCGTTCGCGACGGCGTCGCGGCCGTCACCGCCAAGTACGGCTACGAGTACTGGGACAAGTGCGACGCCGATCACCGCTGGCCCGAGGAGGTCTTCCAGGACCTGGCCGAGGGCGGCTGGCTGGGTCTGGCCATCCCCGAGGAGTACGGGGGCGGCGGGCAGGGCCTGCTGGAGCTGGCCGTGGCGCTGGAGACCCTCGCCGCCTCCGGGGCGGGCGCCGCGGCGTCCTTCATCTACCTGCTGACCCCCGGCTTCGGCGCGCTGACCATCAACCGGCACGGCACCGCGGAGCAGAAGCAGAGGTTCCTCCCCAAGCTGGCCGCCGGCGAGCTTGAGACCTGCTTCGCGCTCACCGAGCCCGACGCCGGCAGCAACGCCATCAACATAGCCACCCACGCCCGCCGCGACGGCGACGGCTGGCTGGTCAAGGGCCAGAAGATCTGGATCTCCGGTGTCGAGCGCGCCGACCACATGCTGCTGGTCACCCGCACCATCCCGGCGGCCGAGGCCAAGCCGCGCACCGCGGGCTTCACCGTCTTCCTGGTGGACGTCAAGGCGGGCGTCGAGGCCGGCACCCTCACCTACCAGCCGATTCCGAAGATGGGCACCAACACCGTCGCCTCCAGCATGGTGTTCCTCGACGACCTGCGGGTCACCGAGGCCGACGTGCTGGGCCGGGTCGACGGCGGGTTCGCGGTGCTGTGGGACATCCTCAACCCCGAGCGCATCCTGGCCGCGGCCTCCGGCGTCGGCGGCGCCGAGGCCGCCCTGAAGGTCGCGGTGGAGTACGCCGTCGACCGGGCTCCCTTCGGCAAGCCGATCGGCACCAACCAGGCGCTGGCCTTCCCGCTGGCCAAGATCAAGGCGCAGACCGAGCTGGCCCGGCTGATGACCTACAAGGCCGCCTGGCTGTGGGACCGCGCCGAGCCGTGCGGCAGCGAGGCCAACATCGCCAAGCTGACCGCCTCCGAGGCGGCCTGGATGGCCGCCGACCGCGCCTTCCAGACGCACGGCGGCATGGCCTACTCGCTGGAGTACCCGGTGGCCCGGATGTTCCGCGACGCCCGCATCGGCAAGAACATCCCGGTGGCCGAGGAGCTCGTCCTGGCCCACATCGCCCAGCACGACCTGGGGCTGCCCAAGAGCTACTGAGCAGGGCAAGGGTCACTGAGCAGGGGCCGCCGGCCCCGGCTCACTTCGCGGCGGCCTCCGCCAGCGCCTCGAAGAGGCGGAGGTCGTCGCCCTCCTCGGGGTGCCACTGCACCCCGAGGCCGAACCGGTGGCCCTGCACCTCGACGGCCTCCACCACCTGGTCCGCCGCCCAGGCGACGGGGACCAGGCCCCTGCCCGGGTGCCGCACCGCCTGGTGGTGGTAGGTCGGCACATCGACCAGCTCGCCCAGGAGCCGCCCGGTCAGGCTGTCGGGGGCGATGCGCACCCGGTGCCGGGTGAACCTCCCCTGCTGCGGCAGATGCCTGTCGTGCCCGACCTCGTCGGGCAGGTGCTGGATGAGGGTGCCTCCCTGCACCACGTTGAGCAGCTGCATGCCCCGGCAGATCGCCAGGAAGGGCGTGTCGGCCTCCATCGCGGCGCGCAGCAGCGCCGACTCCCACCGGTCGCGCGCCGGGTCCGGGGTGCCGGTGCGCTCGTGGGGCGCCTCCCCGTACCGGGCGGGCTCGACGTCGGGGCCTCCCGCGATCACCAGCCCGTCCAGCCGGGACACCAGCGACTCGACCCCGTCCAGGCTCGCCGGAGGCGGCAGCAGTACCGGCTCTCCCCCACCGCGCTCCACCGAGCGGGGGTAGGAGGTGGCCAGCAGCGCGGCCTCCCGGATCCACACGCCCCAGCGCGCGGCCTCCTGGTAGGTCGTGATCCCGATCAGAGGTCTGGTCATCCCGCCCCTTCCGTCTCACCAGTAGCTTGCCGCAATTCGACGGCGGGCGCAGCCCCTCCGCCGCTCCAGGCCCCTTGCGATCAAGGTGAGATCGGCGCGGGCGTCCCGTGAATTCCCGAGGATCCGCCCCGGAAAGACCACACTCCCATTTCCTAGAAAATCAAGAAAAATCATGCAACCTCTCTCATTTCGAGACTTACGGTTTCTTGATGGGAACCTGTTGAGGTTCTCCACCTGGGATGCGACACTCCCCGTGAGTGATCGACAGCACGCGATTCCGCGATCGGGTACCGGGGAAGGGGCGGCCCCGGTCAAGACGCGCTGGATCGGAAGAGAACCGCGCGCCAGGGGGGCGTTGATCCGGCATGTCCGTGAACACCGGACTGATCAAAGAGAGTCTGGCACTTCTCGCACCGCACACCGATGCTTTGACCTCCTATTTCTACGGCAGGCTCTTCGCGGCGAATCCGGAGCTGCGCGCGCTGTTCCCGCCCGCCCTCGACGCACAGCGGGGACGGTTCTTCCCGACACTCGGCGAACTGGTCGAGGATCTCGACGAACCGGGCGGGCTGCTGCCCTGGCTGTCGGAGATGGGCCGCGACCACCGCAAGTACGGGGTCGTCGACGAGCACTACGCGGCGGTGGGCGAGGCGCTGCTGGCCACCCTGCGCCGGTTCCTCGGACCGCGCTGGACCCCGCGGCTCCAAGAGGAGTGGACGGCCGTCTACCGCTTCGTCGCCGAGGCCATGATGGAGGCCGCCCGCGCCGCCGCGGAGAACTCGCCCTCCTGGTGGATCGGCGAGATCGTCGGGCACGAGCAACGGGCCCCCGACCTGGCCGTGCTGGCCGTCCGGCCGGGCCAGCCGCTGCCGTTCGCCGCGGGCCAGTACGTCACCGTCCAGACCTCGCACTGGCCCCGGGTGTGGCGGCCCTACTCCATCGCCAACGCCCCGCGCGAGGACGGGCTGCTCAGCTTCCACGTCAGGGCGCTGCCCGGCGGATGGGTGAGCGGCGCGCTGGTGCGGCGCGCCGAGGTGGGTCAGGCGCTGCTGCTCGGGCCCGCCAGGGGCTCCATGACCCTGGACCCCGGCTCGGACCGCGACCTGCTGTGCGTGGCCGGAGGCACCGGGCTCGCCCCGCTCAAGGCGATCGCCGAGGAGGCGCTGGCGCGGGACCGCGACCGGCGCGTCCTGCTGGTGTTCGGCGCCCGCACCCGGGAGCGGCTCTACGACCTGGACGGCCTGCGCGCGATGGAGGCCGCCCATCCCGGGCTCAGGGTCATCGCGACCGTCTCCGACGACCCCTTCTACCCGGGGCTGCAGGGCACCGCGGCCGAGGCGGTCGGCGGCCTGCGGGACTGGTCGGGACACGACGTCTACGTCGCGGGGCCTCCCGGGATGGTCTCGGCGACGGTGGCCCGGCTCCGCCGGCTGGGCGTCCCGGAGGAACGCGTCCGCCACGACGCGCCGCCGCCCGCCGTGCCCGGTCCGTCCGCTCCCGGGGGAGCGGACGGACACGGGTCCGCGGTGCCGTGCTCCGGCGCGTGAACCGCCGGGGCACGGCGATCAGCCCCTGGAGGCCCCGGCGGCGCTCTCCGAGCGGGCGCGCGCCTGCCGCAGCACGTTAGCGACGATCCGGTGGCCGTGGCCCCCGGCGGCGGTGAGGATCGACTCCGGGTGGAACTGCACGGCCCAGCGGCGGCGCACCGGGTCCTCGATGGACATGACGACGCCGTCCTCGGTCATCGAGGTGATGGTGAAGCCGTTCTCCCCCAGCAGTTCCCCGGTGGTGTGCAGCGAGTGGTAGCGGGCCGCGGTGAACTCCTCGGGCAGACCCTCCAGGATCTCCCCGCCGGTCCGCCGGACCCGGCCCGGCTTGCCGTGCTGCGGGTAGGACAGCACCGCCAGCTCGCCGCCCGCGTGCTCGACCATGGCCTGCAGGCCCAGGCAGACGCCGAAGGCCGGCTTGTC
Organism: Actinocorallia sp. B10E7; assembly: GCF_039871655.1. NCBI lineage: Bacteria > Bacillati > Actinomycetota > Actinomycetes > Streptosporangiales > Thermomonosporaceae > Actinocorallia > Actinocorallia sp. B10E7. The sequence goes on along the minus strand of NZ_JBDPLZ010000017.1, from coordinate 45,408 downwards.
ACGGACGTCGATCGCCTTGAGCAGCGCGTCGGTGTCGAAGTCCGACGGGCGGCCCGGACCGGGCGAGAGCACCACCAGGTCGGGGTCGAGCTCGTCCAGCATCCGCTCGGGGAAGCCGAAGCGCAGCGTCGTCACCTCCGCGCCCTGCTGGCGGAAGTAGTCGGCCAGGGTGTTGACGAACGAGTCCTGGTGGTCGACGAGGAGGACCTTCATGCCGCTGCCCGCCGTTTCCGGCTCCGGTTCCGGCGCGGCGGCCGCGGCCTCGGCGGCACCGCCCTGCGAGGTGGCCAGGGCCTCCAGCAGCGCGCTGGCCTTCAGCAGGGTCTCGCGCTCCTCGGCGTCGGGGTCGGAGTCGTACAGCAGGGTCGCCCCGGCCCGCACCGCCGCGACGCCGTCGCGGATCTGCGCGGTGCGCAGGGTCAGGCCGGTGTTCATGGAGCCGTCGAAGCCCACGTATCCGACGGCCCCGCCGTACCAGCGGCGCGGGGTCTCCTCGTTGTCCTCGATGAACTGCATCGCCCAGGTCTTGGGCGCGCCGGTGACCGTCACCGCCCACATGTGGGTGAGGAAGGCGTCGAGGGCGTCGAAGCCGGGCCGCAGCCGCCCCTCGATGTGGTCGACGGTGTGGATGAGGCGGGAGTACATCTCGATCTGGCGGCGGCCGATGACCTTGACGCTGCCCGGCACGCACACGCGGGACTTGTCGTTGCGGTCGACGTCGGTGCACATGGTCAGCTCCGACTCCTCCTTGAGGGAGCTGAGCAGGGTGCGGATGTTCTCGGCGTCCTCCAGCGGGTCGCCGCCGCGCTGGATGGTGCCGGAGATCGGGCAGGTCTCCACCCGGTCGCCGGTGACCCGGACGAACATCTCGGGGGACGCGCCGACGAGGTACTCGCCCTCTCCCAGGTTGAAGAAGAACTCGTACGGGGCCGGGTTGGTCTCGCGGAGCCGGTCGAAGAACCGGGCCGGGGAGTCGCACGGCCCGTACATGACCTGGCCGGGGACCACCTCGAACAGGTCGCCCCTGATGAACTTCTCCTTGGCCCGGCGGACGACCTCGGCGTACTGGCCGGGCTCCGGCTGGCCGGGGACCTGTCTGGGCACCGGGACCGGGGTCGGCTCGGTGCCCCTGGGCAGGCCCCGGGTGTCCCCCGCGTCGGTGGAGAACTCATAGGACAAGCGGGTGTAGGACTCGCGCTTGCGGTCGATGACCAGCAGCTCGTCGGCGAGGTGCAGGACCAGGTCGCGGTGGTCGGGCGAGCGCGGGATGCGCAGTTCGATCGGCTCGAACTGGAAGGACAGGTCGTAGCCGAACGCCCCGTACAGGCCCAGGTGGGGGTCGGCGTCGGCGGGGTCGGCGGGCCGGAACAGACCGGCGACGGCGCGCAGCGCGGTGAACACCGTGGGCTGGCGGCTGCGCTCCTCCTCGGCGAAGACCTCCTCGCTCCGTGGGACGTGGACCTCGATGAGACCGGGCTCGTCGAGGCGCACCTCGCCGGTGCCGCGCATGACGGCGGCGACGGCGGGCAACAGGGTCTCGCCCCTGGCGTTCAGGGCGCGGGCGCTGATGGTGCGCCCCCGGGCGACGAGTTCCAGTGACGGGTCGACATAGCCCATCGCCCAGCGGCTGTAGCGCCCCGGATACTCCATTCCGGAGCTGAGCACCCCGCCGCGCCGCACCTCGACGGCGGAGACGAGCCGGGCGAGGAGCTCGGCTTCGCTGTCGGCGTCCACCGGCACCGCGGTCCGGGTCACCGTGATGCCCCCGGCGGTCCGGTAGGTCGTGCTGGTCTGACTGTCCACCCTCTGGTCTCCTCTTGGCCTTGCCGGCTCAGGACGGAAACACGAAACGACCGCCCTGAGGGCGGTCGCTTGGGTTCAGAACATGCTCAACCGGCGCCGCCTCAGCGACGCCACCACCACTGGATGATCGTTTCGGTCCGCATGATGTTCAGCAGGTTACCGGGTCGCCGGGGCGTTGGCCAAGCAGAACTCCTCCCCGAGAGGGTTTTGTCACGGCACGGTTCCTGCCAGGATAGGGATAAAAGCAATCACTTACTTGGTGGGTGGGTTCGTGGCGAACAACGAATTCGAGATGCGGGGCTTCAACCACCTCGCGGTGGTGTGCAGCGACATGCAGAAGACGGTGGACTTCTACCAGGGGCTGCTGGGCATGCCCCTGATCAAGACCATCGAGCTGCCCTTCGGCTACGGCCAGCACTTCTTCTTCGACGCGGGGGGCGGCAACGCCCTGGCCTTCTTCTGGTTCGCCGACGCCCCCGAGGCGGTGCCCGGGATCTCCGCGCCCAAGGGCGTGCCCGACTCCGGCGAGCTGCTCTCGGCGGTCGGCTCGATGAACCACATCGCCATCGACGTCCCGGCCGAGAAGCTCGAGGAGTACCGCGAGAAGCTCATCGCCAAGGGCATCGAGGTGGGCAACATCCTCAACCACGACGACAGCGAGTACGGCGCCGCCCCCACCTGGGACGAGGGCGTCTTCGTCCGCTCCCTGTACTTCAAGGACCCCGACGGCATCCTCGTGGAGTTCGCGGGCTGGACCCGCGCCCTGGACCGGCCCGAGGACGTCCGGCACACCCCGAAGACCGCCGCCGACCTCACCCGCAACCGCACCAGCGACTGAGAGGACCAGACATGCCGAGACTTCGCCAGGTCAAGCGCGACGAGACCGACGACCCGCTGGTCCTGTTCTTCTACGACCGGCTGTTCGGCGAGGGCGTCGACCCCGTCGACAAGCCCGGCACCGCGACCGGCACGCCCGGCGACTGGTGGACGACCTTCGCCCTGGACAGCACCATCTTCAAGCACTGCGTGAAGGGCTTCCAGCTCTACCGCGGCGTCAAGCTCGACCCGCTGCTGCGCGAACTGGGCCAGACCCTCGCCGGCTACCTGCGGGGCAGCCAGTTCGTCTTCTCCCAGCACTGCAAGCAGATGCGCGCGATGGGGGTGCCCGAGGAGAAGATCCAGGCGATCCCGTCCTGGGAGGTCAGCGACGTCTTCGACGAGCTGGAACGTGCCGTTCTGGCCTACACCAACGCGCTCGTCCTGGGCGGCGGCCGGGTCCGCGACGAGGTGTTCGACGTGCTGAAGAAGCACCTGCCCGACGAGCAGATCCTCGAGCTGACCTACACCACCTGCCTGTACGACATGCACGCGGTCATGACCAAGGCCCTGCGCCTGGAGTACGACAACCGGGAAGAGGTGATCGTCGAGGTCGCCGCCCCCGAGGGCTACGACGGCCGCGACATCGCCGACGACATCACCGGCGGGGCCTGAGGCTCAGGGCGAGAAGGCGGCGGCGGGCAGGCCGCTGAGCACCAGGTCGGTCAGCGCGTCCACCACGCTCTCGCGCGGCACCTCGGGATGGTCCAGCCACCAGTCACCGGCGTTCTGGACCATCCCGACGATCGCGTGGCCCCACACCTGGGCCCGGATCCGGTCCCCCGGCGTGCCCTCGCCCGCCATCAGCTCGGCGATCTCCCGCCCCAGGCTCTGCATCACCGTGGACATGACGCTGTGCGTGGCGCTGTCCTCGGCCCGGGCCCGGTGCATGAGGAAGCGGTAGAAGTTCAGGTTCTCGGAGATCATCGCCAGATAGGTGTCGATGCCGCCGCGCACCCGGTCGGGGGTCTCCTCGGCGCTGAGCATCCGCGCCCTGATCGCCTCGATCAGCACCCGGCTGTGCCGCTCGGCCAGGGTCCGGTAGAGCCCGCTCTTGGCGCCGAAGTGCCGGTAGAGGATGGGTTTGCTGACGCCCGCCTCGGCGGCGATGGCCGCCATGGACGCCTCGGGGCCCTCCCGCTGGATCACCGCGTCGGCGGCCTCGAGCAGCGCGCGCCGGCGGTCGGGGTCCCGGCCGCCGAGAGCCGTCCCGCCCGTGCCCGCGGTCACGCTGCCTGTGCTCACGGCGCAAACGTTACGGGCAGGGCGATCTCCCCCGCCAATCGGATCCGGGTATCGTCTGCGCGTGCCCGAAGGTCATGTCATCCACCGTCTCGCCCGCAGGTTCACCGAGGCGTTCGCGGGACGGCCCGTGGCGGCCGCCAGCCCCCAGGGGCGCTTCGCCGAGGGCGCGGCCCGGCTGCACGGGCAGCCGGTGACCGAGGCCGAGGCCCACGGCAAGCACCTGTTCGTCGGGTTCCCCGTCGGCTGGCTGCACGTCCACCTGGGCCTCTACGGCAAGGTGACCTGGGGGATTCCGCCCGTTCCCGCCCCGGTCGGCCAGGTCCGGCTGCGGCTGGCCGATCCCGACACCTACTTCGACCTGCGCGGTCCCGCCGCCTGCGAGCTGCTCACCCCGGGCGAGAAGGACGCGCTGCACGCCCGGCTCGGCCCCGACCCGCTGCGCCCGGACGCCGACCCCGAACGCGCCTGGGCGATGGTCGGCCGGAGCAGGCAGCCGGTCTCCACCCTGCTCATGGACCAGAAGGTCATCTCCGGAGTCGGCAACATCTACCGCGCCGAGGTGCTCTTCCGCCACGGGATCGATCCCCGGAAGGCCGGACGCGACCTGACCCGCGAGGAGTGGAAGGCGATCTGGGCCGACCTGGTGGAGCTCATGGCCGACGGCGTCGAGGCCGGCCGGATCGACACGGTCCGCCCCGAGCACACCCCTGAGGCGATGGGACGCCCGGAGCGCGTGGACGCGCACGGCGGCGAGGTCTACGTCTACCGGCGGGCGGGGCTCCCCTGCCTGGTCTGCGGGCGGGAGGTGCGCACCGAGAGCCTCCAGGCGCGCAACCTGTTCTGGTGCCCCGGCTGCCAGGCCGCCCCCTGAGCCGTCCGGTGCCCGGGGAGCGGGAACGGGCCTGTGGGACAGACCACTAAGATCAGTACATGGTGAACGAGCGCGCCGGGCTGCAGGCCCGCCCCGAGGATCTCGTCGACGTCGCGAAGCTGGTCACGGCCTACTACGCCCTCCAGCCCGATCCGCAGGACCCCGCGCAGAGAGTGTCCTTCGGCACCTCCGGGCACCGGGGATCGTCGCTGCGCTCGTCCTTCAACGAGGCGCACATCCTGGCGACGACCCAGGCGATCTGCGAGTACCGGGCAGCCCAGGGCATCGACGGTCCGCTGTTCCTCGGCGCCGACACCCACGCGCTGTCGGAGCCCGCGCGGGTCACCGCGCTGGAGGTCTGCGCGGCCAACGGGGTGACCGTGCACCACCAGGACGGCTACACCCCCACCCCCGCCCTCTCCCACGCCGTCCTGGCCTGGAACAAGGCCCGCGCCACCCACTTCGCCGACGGCATCGTCGTCACGCCCTCGCACAACCCGCCGCAGGACGGCGGCTTCAAGTACAACCCGCCGCACGGCGGCCCCGCCGACACCGACGCCACCTCCTGGATCCAGGACCGCGCGAACGCGATCATCGCCAACGGCCTGAAGGAGGTCAAGCGCCTCCCCTACGAGCGGGCGCTGAAGACCGCGCAGACCCACGACTTCCTCGGCTCCTACGTGGCCGACCTGGGCTCGGTCCTGGACCTGGACGCCATCCGCTCGGCCGGGGTCCGCATCGGCGCCGACCCGCTGGGCGGGGCCAGCCTGGAGTACTGGGGCGCGATCGCCGAGACCCACCGGCTCGACCTGACCGTGGTCAACCCGGTGGCCGATCCCACCTGGCGGTTCATGACCCTGGACTGGGACGGCAAGATCCGCATGGACTGCTCCTCCCCGCACGCCATGGCCTCGCTCATCGGGAACCGCGGCGCCTACGACGTCTCGACGGGCAACGACGCCGACTCCGACCGGCACGGCATCGTCACCCCCGACGCGGGGCTGATGAACCCCAACCACTACCTGGCCGTCGCGATCTCCTACCTGTACTCCCACCGGCCGCAGTGGCCCGCCGGGGCGGGGGTCGGCAAGACCCTGGTGAGCAGCGGCATGATCGACCGGGTGGCCGCGGGCCTGGGCAGGCGGCTGGTGGAGGTCCCGGTGGGCTTCAAGTGGTTCGTGCCCGGCCTGCTGGACGGCTCGCTGGGCTTCGGCGGCGAGGAGAGCGCCGGCGCGTCCTTCCTGCGCCGTGACGGCGGGGTGTGGACCACCGACAAGGACGGCATCATCCTGGCCCTGCTCGCCGCGGAGATCATCGCGGTGACCGGGAAGTCCCCCAGCGTGCTGTACACCGAGCTCACCGAGCGGTACGGCGCGCCGAGCTACGCCCGGGTGGACGCTCCGGCGACCCGCGAGCAGAAGGCCGTGCTGGCGAGGCTGTCGCCCGAGCAGGTCACCGCCTCACAGCTGGCCGGGGAGCCGATCACCTCGGTGCTGACGGCCGCGCCGGGCAACGGCGCCGCCATCGGCGGCCTCAAGGTCGGCACCGAGAACGCCTGGTTCGCCGCGCGTCCGTCGGGCACCGAGGACGTCTACAAGATCTACGCCGAGTCCTTCCGCGGGCCCGAGCACCTGGCCCGGGTTCAGGAGGAGGCGCGTGCCCTGGTGTCCTCGGCGCTGGGCTGAACCTCCGCCGCGGTGAGCGGCGCGCGTCTCCCGCCGGCCGCCAGGCGGAACTCCTCGTAGGGGTTCTGCAGGCGGCCGAGCGCGACCATCTCCCGGTGGAAGAAGAGCGCCAGCGTCCAGTCGGCCACCACCCGCACCTTGCGGTTGAAGGTCGGGACCCGGGTCAGGTGGTAGGTCCGGTGCATGAACCAGGCGGGCAGGCCGCGCAGCTTGACCCCGTAGACCTGGGCGACGCCCCGGTGCAGGCCGAGGCTGGCGACCGAGCCGACGTAGGCGTGCCGGTAGGGCTTCAGCGGCTTGCCGGCGAGGGTCGCGATGACGTTGTCGGCCAGCACCCTGGCCTGGCGCACGGCGTGCTGGGCGTTGGGGGCGCAGAACCCTCCGGGGTTCGTCAGGTCGGGGACCGCCGCGTTGTCTCCGGCGGTGAAGGCGTCGCGGTGGCCTTCGACGGTGAGGGTGGGGTCGGTCTTGATCCGGCCCTTGTCGTCCAGCGGGAGGTCGGTGTCGCGCAGCATCGGGTGGGGTTTGACGCCCGCGGTCCACACCAGGGTGGAGGCCTCGAACTCCTGGCCGTCCGACAGGACGATCCGGCCGCCCTCGGCGGACTCCAGCCGGGTGCCCAGCAGCACCTCGATGCCGTGGCGGCGCAGTTCGTCCACGGTGTAGCGGCCCATCTCCTCGCCCACCTCGGGCAGGATGCGGTCGCTGGCCTCCACCAGCACCCAGCGCGGCTTCTCCGGCAGGTCCGGGAGGTACTTCAGGGCGTCGTCGGTGAGGTCGGCCAGTTCGGCGAGGGCCTCCACGCCCGCGAAGCCGCCGCCGACGAACACGTACGTCAGGGAGCGGCGTCGCTCGGCCGGGTCGCGGGTGGAGGCGGCGCGGTCGAGCAGGCCGAGCACCCGGTTGCGCAGGTGGATGGCCTCCTCGATGGTCTTGAAGCCGATGCCGTTCTCGGCCAGCCCGGGGATGGGCAGGGTGCGGGAGACCGAGCCCACCGCCACCACGAGCAGGTCGTAGCGCACGGGCCAGTCCTCGCCCTCCACGATCTCCACCCGCGCGGTGTGCCGCGCGTGGTCGATGGAGGTGACCCTCCCGATGATCAGCCGGGTGTGCTCGAGCACGGCTCTGAGCGGGACGGTCACGTGCCGGGGCTCGAGGTTTCCCGCCGCGGCCTCCGGCAGGAACGGCTGGTAGGTCATGTAGGACTCGGGGTCCACGAGGGTGAGCTCCACCTCGCCGCGTCGGAGCCGGCGCCGCAACTTCCGTTCCAGCCGCAGAGCGGTATAGAGGCCGACATATCCCCCGCCGACGATCAGGATTCTTTTCGTCATATCCCATGCGGTGCCCGATGTCCCCCCGGGGAAACTGTGAGCCTATCTTCAGTGACATGTCACGTTTGGAACCGTCACGCTGGACCCGTCCGATTCCACTGATCGGTGACCCCTCCGCCGCCTCGGAGCGGGCGTCCGACCCCGCTGCCTGGGCCTTCGACCCCGCGGAGCGCGCGGCCTTCTACGAGATCGTGGGGGCGCGGCGCGACATCCGGCGGTTCCGGCCCGACCCCGTGCCCGAGGAGGTGCTGCGGCGGGTGCTGGAGGCCGCGCACGCCGCGCCCTCGGTGGGGCACAGCCAGCCCTGGCGGTTCCTGGTGGTCAGGGACGGCTCGCTGCGGGACGCCGCCGCGCTCATGGCCGAACGGGAGAAGCTCGCCCAGGCCGACCTGCTGGAGGAGGAGCGCGCCCGGAGGCTGCGCGACCTGTCCCTGGAGGGCATCCGGGCCGCGCCGCTGGGCGTGGTGGTCTGCTGCGACCGCCGGACGCCCGCCGCGGGCGTCCTGGGGCGCGCCACGTTCCCCGACGCCGACGTCTGGTCCTGCGCCTGCGCCATCCAGAACCTGTGGCTGGCCGCCCGCGCCGAGGGGCTCGGCATGGGCTGGGTCACCCTGTTCCCGCCGGAGGAGCTCGCCGCGCTGCTCGGCCTGCCCGAAGGCGTCGTCACTCTGGGCTGGCTGTGCCTGGGCTGGCCCGACGAGCGGCCTCCGGAGCCGGGACTGCAGCGCAGGGGCTGGTCCAGCAGGCTGCCGCTGGAGGAGGTCGTGCTCACCGACCGCTGGCCCGGCGACGAGCCGGCTCCTCCGCCGTCCCACCTGGCCGCGCCCCCTCCCCCGGCGGTCGTCGCCGCCCGGGACGACGCCGACGAACTGCTGACCGTCCCCTCCTCGCTGGGCGTGCTGGACACCGTGCTCGACCGGATCCTCGCGGTACGGCCCGAAGGAGTGGACGGCGGCCATCTCGTCCTGGCCGCCTGCGACCATCCGGTGACCCGGCACTCGGTGTCGGCCTACCCCGTCTCCGTCACCCGGCAGATCCTCGACGCGACCAGCGCGGGCACCTCGCAGGGCGCGGTCGCCGCGCGGGCGGCGGGGCTGGGCGTGCTGGCGCTGGACGGCGGAGTCCTGCCGCCCGAGTCGGTGCCGAGGCCGCCTCTGCCCGACGGGCTGGAGGAACTCGTCACGCGGGCGGTGCGCACGGCCTCCCGGCGCGGCGACCTGGTGGAGGAGGACGCCCTCACCGGCGAAGGCGCGCACGCCCTCGTCGAGGCCGGACGCGCCGTGGGCGTGTGGGCGGCCCCGCGCGGGCTGGTCGTGCTCGGCGAGGCGGGGATCGGCAACACCACCCCGGCCGCCGCGCTGGCGTCCGCGCTGCTGGACGCCCCGGCGCGCGAGACCGTGGGTCTGGGAGCGGGCGCGGACAGCGCCATGGTCGGGCGCAAGCAGCGGGTGGTGGAACGCGCCTTGGCGCGTCTGGACGGCCGCCGGGATCCGCTCGAGGTGCTGGCGGTGGCGGGCGGCGCGGAGTTCGCCCTGCTCACCGGCGTGGTGCTGGGTGCCGCGGAGCACAGAGGGGTCGTCGTGCTGGACGGGCTGGCGACCTCGGTCGCGGCGCTGGCGGCGGTGCGGATGTCGGCGGGGGTCGCCGCCCATCTGGTGGCGGGCCAGCGCAGCCGCGAGCGCGGACACGCGCTCGTGCTGCGCTCGCTGGGCCTGGAGCCGCTGCTGGATCTGCGCCTGCGGGCCGGAGAGGGCGCGGGGGCGTGCCTGGCCGCCGGGATGGTCCTGGACGGGCTGCGCATCCGCAGGGAGATGGCCCGCACGTCCTGAGGTCCGCCGTCCCGGCGGCCGGCCTCAGGGCTGGGACTCCAACTGGGCGCGAAGCCAGTGGTAGGAGGCCTTCGGGGTGCGCTCCTGCGTCTCGAAGTCGACGTGGACCAGGCCGAAGCGCTGGCTGTAGCCCTCGGCCCACTCGAAGTTGTCCAGCAGAGACCAGACGAAGTAGCCGCGGACGTCGACGCCGTCGGTGATGGCGCGGTGCAGGGCGCGCAGGTGGGCGTCCAGGTAGGCGACGCGGTCGTCGTCGGGCCTGCCCGGCTCGTCGTGGGAGGAGCAGCCGTTCTCGGTGATCGTGATCGGCGGGAGCGCCGCCCCGTAGTCGTCCCGCAGGCCGGTGAGGAGCGTGTGCAGGGCGTCGGGGACGACCGGCCAGCCGAACGCGGTCACCGGATGGCCTTCGATCGGGGTGTCCTGGAAGGGCAGGCCCGCTTCCTGGATCCGGTCGCCCACCTCGCCCAGCACCGACGGCCCCTGGTGGGAGGGCGCCTGGGCCGGGGCGGCGATCCTGGTCGGGCTGTAGTAGTTGACGCCGAGCCCGTCGATCGGGGACGCGATGAGGGCGAGGTCGCCGTCCCGGACGAACGGGAGGCCGGTCACCCCGTACGCGGTCAGGTCGGGGTAGCGGCCCAGGAGGACGGGGTCGGTGAACAGCCGGTTCTGCAGGGCGTCGAAGGCGTCGGCGGCGGCCCGGTCGGCGGGGTCGCCGGTGGCGGGCAGGACCGGGCTGTAGTTGTTGGTGAGCATGATGTCGCCGGTGACGCGCCCCCGCAGCGCCCGGACCGCCAGGCCGTGGCCCAGCAGCAGGTGGTGGGCGGCCGGCAGCGCGTCCAGCAGCAGCGCCCTGCCCGGGGCGTGGCTGCCGAGGCTGTATCCCTCTGACATGTGGACGAACGGTTCGTTCAGCGTGATCCAGGCGGTGACGCGGTCGCCCAGCCGGTCGGCGACGAGGGCCGCGTAGTCCGCGAACCGGTGGGCGGTGTCGCGGTCGGTCCAGCCGCCGAGGTCCTCGAGGGCCTGCGGCAGGTCCCAGTGGTAGAGGGTGAGGAAGGGCGCGATGCCCCGTTCGAGGAGGGCGTCGACCAGGCGCTCGTAGAAGTCCAGCCCCTTGGCGTTGGCGGGGCCCCGGCCGTCCGGCTGGACGCGCGGCCACGCGACGGAGAAGCGGTAGGCGCCGACGCCGAGGCCGTCCATCAGCGCCACGTCCTCGGGCCAGCGGCGGTAGTGGTCGCAGGCGGTCTCGCCGGTGTCGCCGTTCTTGACCCGGCCGGGCTCGGCGCAGAAGGTGTCCCAGATGCTCGCGCCCCGGCCGTCGGCCCGGACCGAGCCCTCTATCTGGTACGACGCGGTGGCGGTGCCCCAGCGGAATCCGGGCGGGAAGACGGGGAGCGGGCGCACGGGTGACTCCTGTCCTGGCACATGAGCGGCATCACATTAGAACATGAACAAGTGTCATGTTTCTATCGCTCGGGACGATCGCACAGATCCTCGAGAACAGCGGGAATGCGTGTCCCGGATCCGGCGTTCGGGATGATCAAGATCTTCGAAAGGAACCGGAATGCACAAGGTGAACCTGGGTTCCCAGGGATTGACGGTCTCCGCGCAGGGACTGGGATGCATGGGCATGAGCCAGTCGTACGGACACGCCGACGACTCGGTGTCCATCGCCACTCTGGACCGGGCGCTGGAACTGGGCGTGACGTTCTTCGACACCGCCGACGTGTACGGCGTGAGCGGCGTCTACGGGTTCGGCGCGAACGAGAAGCTGCTCGGCTACGCGTTCCGCGACCGCCGCGACGAGATCACCCTCGCCACGAAGTGCGGCATCAAGAGCATCATCGCCAACGGCCGCAGTTTCCAGCTGGGCGCTTCTCCGGATTACGTGAAGAAGGCGTGCGAGGACTCGCTGAAGCGGCTGCGCACCGACCGGATCGACCTGTACTACCTGCACCGGGTCGACCCCGAGACCCCGATCGAGGACACCGTCGGCGCGATGGCCGAACTCGTGCGGGAGGGCAAGGTGCGCTACCTCGGCCTGTCCGAGGTGACCGCCGAGCAACTGGAGAAGGCGCACGCCGTCCACCCGATCAGCGCCCTGCAGAGCGAGTACTCGCTGTGGACGCGCGGGATCGAGGAGTCCGTGCTGCCCGCCGCGCGACGCCTGGGCGTCGGAATCGTGCCGTTCTCCCCGCTCGGCAGGGGATTCCTCACCGGATCCGTCTCCAGCGCGGAGTTCAACGACGACGACATGCGCCGCTCCAATCCCCGCTTCAGCCCCGAGGCCGTCGCCGCCAACCAGGCGCTCGTCGACGTCGTCAAGCGGATCGCCGAGGAGAAGGGCGTGCTCCCCGGACAGATCGCCCTGGCCTGGGTGCACTCCCGGGGCGAGGACGTCGTCCCCATCCCCGGCACCAAGCGCCCCGCCTACCTGGAGCAGAACGCCGCCGCCGCCGACCTGGAGCTCACCGCCTCCGACCTGGAGCGGCTCGACCCGCTGGCGGAGCGGGTGACCGGCAGCCGGTACTAGGTCACCGTAGGGTCACAGAGCAAACCGTTACGGGCGCAGCCGCGTCCTACCCGTGAGAACGCATCCGAGGAGCCGCCCATGCCCGACGTCCAGCCTCTGCAGCCCGAAGACCCCGAGGCCATCGGCGCCTACCGGCTGACCGGACGGCTCGGTCAGGGCGGCCAGGGCGTCGTCTACCTGGGCGAGGGCTCCGACGGGCGGCGCGTGGCGGTGAAACTGCTCCAGGCCCACCTGGACGACGACGCGCGCCGGCGGTTCGTCCGGGAGCTGGCGGCCACCAAGCGGGTCGCCCGGTTCTGCACCGCGCAGGTGCTCGACGCCGACCTCGACGGCGACCGCCCGTTCATCGTCAGCGAGTACGTGGACGGGCCCTCGCTGGCCACGGCGGTCGCCGCCCAGGGGGTCCTGGCCGACGGTGCGCTGGAGCGCCTGGCGACCGGCACCCTCACCGCGCTGGCCGCCATCCACCAGGCCGGGGTGGTGCACCGCGACTTCAAGCCCCACAACGTCATCCTGGGCCCGGACGGGCCGCGGGTCATCGACTTCGGCATCGCCAAGGCGCTGGACGCCGCCGCGGCGGCCACCCAGCCCAGCGCCGTCATCGGCACCCCCGCCTACATGGCGCCCGAGCAGGTCAAGGGCGAGGCGATCGGCCGGCCCGCCGACGTGTGGGCGTGGGCGGCGACCCTGGTGTTCGCCGCGACGGGGGTGCCGCCGTTCGGGCTGGACGGCATCACCACGGTCATCGGGCGGATCCTGCACGCCGACCCCAACCTCGGGGAGATGAGCGGGCCGCTGCGCGACCTGGTCCGGGACGCCCTCGCCAAGGACCCGTCGGCCCGGCCGACCGCACAGGAGCTGCTTCTGAGGCTGCTAGGCGGACCCGATCTGCCCTCCGCGGCCTCCCAAGCCCCGGCCACCGCACTGCTGGAGCTGGGCGAGGACCGGTCGGTCCCCGAACCGGCGCCGACCGCTCCCCTGCCTCCGGGCCTCCACGCGGCGGGGGCTCCGCCCTTCGGAGCCGTCCACGCCCGTTCCCGTTCGGGATTCCGGCCCGGCGTGGCCGCCGCCTCCGCGGTGGTCGCGGCACTGCTGGTCGGCGGCGGGGCGCTGCTCGCCGCCAAGGCGCTGGACCAGAAGGAGAACATCTCCCGGTCCCCCGGCCTGGTGCTCCCCTCCCCCACTGCGAAGGACGACGACCAGAGCAGCGCGCCCCAGCCGTCCCAGAACCCGGCCGAACCGAAACCGACCGGGACGCAGCCGCCCACCAGTTCACCCCCGACCTCGCAGGCGGGGGTCCTGAAGTGCACCGACACGGGCACCTACACGCTGGGACCCGACGAGGACCGCGCCGGCATCGGTTTCGACGCCGTCGGCGGCCCGGTCGTGTGGACGGCCTCCCTCAGCGGTCCCGGCACGCTCAGTTCCACCGGCGGCACGCTCGAGACGGGCGGTCACCTCTACGTCGGGATGTCGCTGTCGCCGGCGGAGCGGGCCGTGCCCGGATCCGCCACCGTCACGGTGGCCGGCGGAACGGGAACACCCTGCACCCGGTCCTTCGTCTGGGAGGCGCGGGTCGTCACCGAGCCGACCACGGTCCCGCCCGAGCCGACGACCTCGCCCACCCCGGACGTCACGAACGCCCCGGACGAGACCGCGCCCTAGCCACACGGGCCGGGGTGCTCCTCCGTGGGCGCCCCGGGTCCGGCGCTTCCCTCCAGCCGGTTCAGTGCTCGAACTCCAGCAGCGGCACGTCATACATGTCCGCTTTGGGAGGGCGTCGCATCCGCGGACCGGTCACCTCGACGACCAGCAGCTCGGTGACGAACTGCACGGTCGCGCCGAGCAGGTGGCTGGTGTGCGCCCGAGCCGAGTGCGCCTTCAGCCCGACCGAGGCGTGCAGGTGCGGGAGCACCCGGTCCTCGGCCGGATCGTAGGCCAGCGTGCCGCAGCCGATGGCCTCGACGTTGGTGACGTGGACCTTGCTCCAGACCGGTGCCGCGGGATCCTCGATCCGCTCGCAGGTGCCCACCAGCTCGGCCGAGGAGAAGGCGGCCAGGAACATCGGGATGTACCCCTGGCGCACCCCGTTGGCCGCGCAGAAGTCCGCCAGGGCGGTGAAGAAGTCCTCCCCGAGGTCGAAGACGACGCCGAACGTCCGGCCCTGGGTCAGTTCAGTGCTGCGCATGTTCCCCTTCAAGATAGGTGAGCCAGCTTCCGTGTCCGCTGATGTCCGGAGCCTCCCGGGTCGCGTAGGCCTCGCAGAGGAAGCCGTGGACGGTCCGGCCGTCGGCCAGCTCGAGCGTGCCCAGACCCAGCGGCGGCGCGGTCTCGGTGAGCAGCTCACCCAGCCCCGCCGCGTCCAGGACGTAGAGCTCCACCTCCACCTCCACGCCCCGCCCGGCGACCCGGACCAGCCCCGGACGCGGGATCCGGCCGCCGGGCAGTGCGTACAGCCGGTAGCGGGGCGCGGTCACGGCGACGCCCAGGGGCCGCGCGCCCAGGGCGCGCAGCCTGCCGTGCAGGGGCTGCCCGGCCCGATGGGCGCCCACGACCGCCAGGACCGCGCCGTCCGGTGCCGGCGGCAAGGGCTCGTGCGGGGCGAGGAAGGCCGCCGAGGCCGAGGCCGGGAGCGCGTCGCGGCCCGCGGGCGCCAGCAGGGTCAGCCCGTGCGGACGGCCGGTCGCGGTCATCCCCGCGGGCACCGACACCGCCGCCAGGTCCAGCAGGTTGGCGAACGTCGTGTAGTGGCCCAGGGTTCGGTTGCGGCCGATCGGGTCCTCGGCCATCTCCTTGACGGTGAAGGTGGTCGGCACCGTGGGAACCGCCAGGACGTCCATGAGCCTCCACGACTCCCGGGTGCGTGACCGCAGCTCCCGCAGCCGGTGCTGGTCGGTGAAGACGTCCACCGCGGTGAGCGAGGCGCCGGGCCGCAGGACGCGGCGGGTCACCGGGTGCAGCGCCTCGGGGTGGCGTTCGGCGAATCCCCCGATCGCGGCGAGCCGTTCGGCCAGCCAGGCGCCCCCGTAGAGCAGCCTGCCCGCCTGGAGGAATGGGTCGAGGTCGATCCGGACGAGGGTGTGGCCGAGTTCCTCCAGCCGGGCCAGCACGTCCTGGAACGCCGCCGCGGCGGCCGCGTCGCCGAAGAACTCCAGCCTCCTGGGCACGCCGATCCGCAACGGCCTCGTATCCTCCAGCGGCGGCACCGGCAGTTCCCTGGCCCACGGGTCGCCGGGCACCGGCCCCGCGATGACCGACAGGACCGTCCAGGCGTCGTCGACCGAACCGGCGAACACGCTCGCGCAGTCCAGCGACGCGCACGCCGGGACCATGCCCAGGGTGCTCACCAGGCCGCGGGACGGTTTGAGGCCGACCGTCCCGGTGAACGCCGCGGGGACCCTGCCGGAGCCGGCGGTGTCGGTGCCGATCGCGAAGGAGACCAGGCCGGCCGAGACCGCGACGGCCGAGCCGGAGCTGGAGCCGCCCGAGATCAGCCCCGGGACCAGCGGCGATTCGCACGTCCCGTACGGGCTGCGGGTGCCCGACAGGCCGGTGGCGAACTGGTCCAGGTTCGTCTTGCCGATGAGCAGCGCCCCCGCCGCGCGCAGCCTCTCGACCAGAGGCGCGCTGCGTTCGGGTACGTAGGCGAACTCGGGGCACCCCGCCGTGGTCGGCAGTCCCGCCACGTCGATGTTGTCCTTGACCGCGTACGGGATGCCGTACAGCGGCCCGTCCGGAAGCGCCGCGGCCTCCGCGAGCACCTCCTCCTTCGGCCGCAGCGTGATCCAGACGTGGTCCTCCCCCCGTGCCTCGATGCGTTCGTAGACCTCTCTGACGACCTTCTCCGGCCGGGCCGTCCCGGCGCCGTAGCGCCGGGACAGCTCCCCCACCGACAGCGAGCCGGTCATGTGCCTCCCAAGGTTTCGAGCAGGGCCGCGCTCGGGGCGATCGCCCCGAACACGCCGCCCTGCATCGTGATCATCTTCAGTGCGGCCCGGTGGTTGCCCGGGTCGGTCGCTCCCGTGCAGTCGGTGAGCAGCAGGCATTCATAGCCCCGGTCGTTGGCGTCGCGCATGGTCGTGTGCACGCACACGTCCGTGGTGATGCCGGTCAGGATGATGTGCGTGATGCCCCGGGTGCGCAGCAGCAGGTCCAGGTCGGTCGCGTAGAACGAGCCCTTGCCCGGCTTGTCGACGACGAGCTCGCCGGGCAGCGGCGCGACCTCCGGGACGATCTCCCAGCCGGGTTCGCCGCGGACCAGGATCCGGCCCCGCGGGCCCTCGTCCCCGATGCCGGCCCCGATGCCCTTGGACCTCCAGAGCTTGTTCGGCGGGCAGTCCGACAGGTCGGGGCGGTGGCCCTCCCGGGTGTGGACGATGGTGAACCCGAGCGGGCGCATCACCTCCAGCACCCGGGTGGTGGGCTCCAGACCCGCGCGGGTCAGCTCCAGGTCGTAGCCCATGGTGTCGACGTACCCGCCTTCGCCGCAGAAGTCCACCTGCCAGTCGATGCAGATCAACGCGGTCTTCTCGGGCCTGAACGTCCCGTCGTAGGGCCAGTCGTAAGGCTGTGCCACGACAGGACCGTAAGCAGTGCTCATTTCACCCCCGTTACTTCCGTGTCAGGAGTCGGCTCCTGCTCCGAGCCGGAGGCGCCGGGCTCGGCGGGCACCGGCTCCGTCCCGGCCGTGCGGCGCTCCCGCAGGCCGAATCCGAGCAGCACCAGCCCCGCGAGCAGATAGCCGAGCGACACCTGCCCCGCGGCACCCCACCGCACCTCCTCACCGTGGACGAGGCCGATGAAGGACAAGGCGGCGCCCGCCCCGGCGTACCCGGCCGCCCACAGGAACCTGCGGTCGATGACGAACGCGGCGATCGCGCCCAGGATCAGGCCCGCGAGGATCGCGCCGCCGCCGAAGGACTTCAGCCCGTGGTAGACGACGCCCGCCCCGGCCAGCGCCTCCTCGCCGACCTCGGCGGCGCTCGTCCCTGCGGCGCTCAGCACGTTGTCCATCTGTCCGGTCGCCCAGGAGGCGATGTTCGGCAGCAGCGCCAGGACCACCGCCGCGGCGTGGGCCCTGGGCACCTCCTGGAAGGCCTGGGCGCCGATGAGCAGGCCGATGTAGAGCAGGATCGGCACGATCGCCGGGGTCGGCAGCAGCGCGTTGAGCAGGGAGAAGAAGCCGAGGAAGCAGAACAGGGCGATGACGACGCCGGTCGCCATGGAGTAGGCCGTCCGGCCTCCCGCCGCCTTCCAGCCGGGGTGGCCGATGTAGACCGCGGGAGGGAACGGCGAGCCGAGGGCCGCGCCGACGACCGCGCCGGTGCCGTCGGCGAGCAGGATCGCTCGCAGGTCGTACTCGTCGCCCGCGACCGCGGCGCTCTCCACGTTGGTCATGCCCTCGGTGAAGTTGTAGATGCCCAGCGGGATCGCGGTCGCCAGCAGCGGCGAGACCTCCTTGAGCCCGTCGACGAGCAGGTCGATCTGGAGGGTCGGCAGGCCGATCCCGATGTCCTTGGCGGCGGCGGTGACGTCGGCGGGCTCCATGTAGCCGCCGGCCCAGCCGATCGCGGTGCCGACCAGCAGCGCGACGAGGCCGACGGGCAGGCCGAACGGCAGCTTCAGGTCGGTGAAGAAGCCGATAAGCAGGATGACCATCACCGGCAAGGCGATCCAGGCCGCCTCCCACATCTGCCCGGCGGGCCGCATGGAGATGAAGGCGATAGAGATGCCCGCCAGGGTGCCGAGCATCGCGGCCTGCGGGGTGTACCTGCGGATGTAGGGGCCCACGAAGGCTCCCAGCAGGACGATGAGGCCGATGATGAACGACCAGGCCAGACCGGCCGCCCACGCTTTGAGCGGGTCCTTCGTCGCCAGGTATGTCGGCAGCATGATGACGAAGACGACGATGAACATGTGCGGCACGGACGGGCCGTAGGGCATCGCGCAGACGTCCGTACGGCCTTCCTTGGCCGCCAGGCGGCGGGCCAGATAGGTGTAGTAGACGTTGCCTATGAGCAGCTGGATGCCCAGCGCGGGCAGGATGACGCCGTAGACGTCGCTTCCCGGGATGTTGACGACGCCCAGGCACAACCCGGCCAGCGTGAGCACGTTGACCATGACGTTGAAACCGAGGCCGAAGAACGCGTTGGTGTCGCCGCCCACCCAGAACGGGAGCTTGAACGCGGGTGAGTCCTGCCCGTCCTGCGGGGGGCTGGTGGATGCAGCGGTCACGGAAGTGCCTCCAGGAACTGTCCGGCGGAGGCGACCCATCCGAAGATGCCGCCCTGCGCCGAGATCATTGCGAGTCCGGCCCGCTGGAACTCCTCGGAGTAGGAGCCCACGCAGTCGGACAGGACCAGGCACTCATAGCCCCGGTCGTTGGCTTCACGGACCGTGGTGTGCACGCACACCTCGGTCGTCACCCCCGTCACGACGAGGCTCGTGATGCCCTTCTCGGCCAGCAGGTCCTGCAGGCCGGTGGCGTAGAACGAGCCTTTGCCCGGTTTGTCGATGACGGGTTCGCCCTCGGTCGGGCGCAGTTCGTCGATGATGTCGTGCCCGTACTCGCCTCTGACGAGGATCCGGCCCCCGGGCCCGGGGTCCCCGATCCGCAGGCTGGGCTCGCCCCGGTTCAGCTTGGCGGGCGGGCAGTCGGACAGGTCGGGCAGATGCCCTTCCCTGGTGTGGATCACGAGCATCCCTGCCTCGCGGGCGGCGGCCAGCACCTCCTGCAGCGGCGGGACGACCCTGCGCAGCATGCTCACGTCGTTGCCGAGCGTCTCGCCGAAGCCTCCCGGCTCGACGAAGTCGCGTTGCATGTCGATGAGCAGCAGCGCGGTGGTGGCGACGTCGAAACCGAACGGGTAGGGCTCGGCTTCGACGGAAGGTCTGGTCATGGCGGCTCCGTCTCTCCCCGACTTCACTAACCGTCGATTGTCGACAGTTTTATGTCGGGGGTCGCCCGGTCCGGTTACGGCCCTGTCAACACGGCCTCACTCCAAGGGGATCCCTCACCCGATGTAGGTGCGGGCGCCGTGCGTCGCCAGAGCGGCCAGGGCGGTCTCCGGGTCGCCCGACGCGATCGCCTCGTAGAGCCTGCGGTGCCGGGCCACACCCTCCTCCGGCGCGCGCAGCTCGGCCTCGCGCCGCAGGTTCGCCGCCATGTACAACTGCAGCTTCAGGATGACCGGCTCGTAGACGAGCAGCATCTGGCGCTGCCCCGCCAGGGCGACCAGGGCCAGATGGAAGCGGTGGTGCGCCGCGTTCTCGGCGAGCGCGTCGCCCTCCGCCGCCGCCCTGTCCATGGCCTCCAGCGCGGCCGCCAGATCGGCCAGCGCGACCGGGCCGGGCAGCGCGCTCCGGACGGCGTGGCGCTCCAGCACGTCGCGCAGGCCGAACAGCTCGTCCACGTCCCGCGCCGACAGCTCGGCGACCCGCACCCCCCTGCGCGGCAGATGCTCCACCAGGCCCTGCTGGCCCAGCAGCCGCAGCGCCTCGCGCAGCGGGGCGCGGCTGATGCCGAACCTGGCGGTGAGCTGCTCCTCGATCAGCCGGTCGCCCGGCGCCAGGCCGCCGCCGAGGATCTCCTCCCGGAGCCGTCCCATCACCAGCTCGACCAGGCTGGCGGGCTCCAGGACGTCCACGCGGGCTCCTCTCAGCGGCGGCGGTACCTCAGGAACAGGTGCTCCCCATCCTGCCTTACGCTCGCCAGCCCCAGTTCCTGCGCGGCCGGCGGACCGTGCAGGATGCGCAGCGCGCTGCCGCCCAGCAGCACCGGGCTGACGGTCAGGCACAGCTCGTCCAGCAGGCCGGCGCCCACCAGCTGACCCAGCAGGCTGGGGCCGCCCTCGCACAGCACCTTGGTGAGACCGCGCTCGTGCAGCAGCTTCAGCGCCAGGCGGTGGTCGACCGAGTGCTCGCCCGCGACGATCACCTCAGCGTGGTCGCGGGCCTCGGCCAGACCGGGGGCGGTGGCGGTGGTCACCAGGATCGTCCGCCCCTGGAACAGCGGGCTGGAGTAGTCGAAGCCCAGAGTGCGGGACACGACGGCCAGTGGAACGCTTGCGGGCCCGTACCCCTCCGCCCTGACCGTCCCGGCGCCGACCAGGACCACGTCGGCCAGTCCGCGCAGCTTGTGGAACAGCACACGGTCGGCCTCGTTGCCCAGCGCGCCGCTCAGCCCCCCGCGGGTGGCGGCGCCGTCGACGCTGGCGATCATGTTGGCGCGCAGCCAGGGATCCTCCGGGTAGGCGTATTCCGCGTATGCGTCGTGTTCAGCCATGCCTCCAGCCATACACGATCTCCGGGCCCGACGGGACGTCCCGGCGGGTCCGGAGGGGATGAGAATCACACCCGGCCCGCGTGCTCCGCCACGAGCCCGGCCACCTCCTCGGGATGGGTCACCGGGGCCCAGTGCCGGGCGGGAATCCTGGCGAACCGCAGGTCGGGGACGTGGTGCAGGGCCGATTCGGCCAGGTGCGCGGTCACGAACGGGTCGCGGGTGGGAATGACCACCTGTACCGGGACGTCCGTGGAGCGTTCCCGCGGCCGCAGCAGCCGGGAGGGCATGTTCGCCCGGTAGAGGGAGACGCCCGCGGTCCCGTCGTCCCGCAGGGTCGGGGCGAAATGCCCGCCCTCCGGCAGCCCGTCGGCGCCGGTCAGGATCCGCGCGGCCAGCCCGGAACGCCAGGCCAGCGCGGGCAGCAGCGGCAGCTGGAAGAACCCGATGTACCAGGAGCGCAGCGCCTGGGCCAGCCGGGCGGAGGGGCGCGCCCCGTTCCGGCTCCAGCCGCCCACATGGTCCAGGCAGGGGCCGGAGATCGCGGTGTAGGAGGCGAACCGTTCCGGCATGGTGGTCACCGCCTCCCAGCCCTGGATCGCGCCCCAGTCGTGCCCGGCCAGGTGCACCGGTCCGCCGGGGCCGGCCTCGTCCAGCACGGCGCGCAGATCTTTCATCAGATGGACGAACCGGTAGGCGGCACGGCCCCTCGGCCTGCCGGACTCCCCCGCGCCCCTCATGTCGTAGGTGACGACGCGGAACCCGGGGGCGAGCCGCTCCACGACCCCGTCCCACACCCGGTGGGTGTCGGGATAGCCGTGGAGGAGGACCAACGTCGGGCCCGACGGATTCCCCCGCACCTGGACCGCGAGTTCGACTCCGTCGCCCTGGATCTTCCTGTGCATCCGCCGATTACAGTGCCACGCATTCGCGGGGTCAAGCTCTACCCGGGGTGCCACAGAGCTTGACAGACCCGCCGGTACACTGTGTCCCGTTGCATCACCCCTGGCGAAAGGCTCACACATGTCTGGCAACGGAGGCGGTTCTCACGCGGGCAAGGCCCAGTCCTGGGTAGCGGTCGCGGTCATCTTCATCGGCTTCGTGATCGGCGCGCTGGGCCTGCCTTTGGGCATCTGGCCCATGTTCTGGGCGGGCGTGGCCGTCGTCGCCGTCGGCGGCATCTTCGCCCTCTACGTCCGGATCATGGCCGACGTCGTCGTCGCTGTCCCCCCTCAGATCTGAGATGGCCATGAAACTGCGCCGCCTGTCCCTCGACGAGGAGATCCGGGCCCGTCAGCAGGCCCGCGGCCCGCTCGAGGAGGGCAAGACCTTCGAGCACGGCCCGGCGAAGTTCGTCTTCATCACGCTGCTCGTCGTGGTCGTGGTGTCCCATCTGATCGCCCTGCTCATGCTCGCCTACACCCCGAGTTGATCCGGGCCACTGCGGCGAAGCGATTCCCACCGGTAAAGTCCCGTAGCTGATGAACATGGGCGTACCGGGAGGTCTGGTGACGATCCGAATGGCGATCGGCACTCCGGCGGCGGCGGCTCCGGCCCGCTGCGCGATCGGCACCTGGAAACTCGCCAGGGCCGTGCTGCACGTCGACTCCGCGACCGCCCACCTGCGCTTCAGCGGAGGCGCCGGCGCCCGCCTCCGACTGGACGGGCGCACCGCCACCCACTCCTTCGACTCCTCCAGCAGGTTCACCGAGACCGGCACGGCCAACGGGCGTCCCGTCTCCGGCTGGCTGAGATACCGCAAGACGCTGCGCCTGCAGACGAAGATCTCCACCACGAGACTGACCGGAACCGCGGCCTCGGCGTCCGGACCGGCCACCCTCAAGATCCGCCAGACCCGCCCGCTGAACTACGACCCCTCCCCCCAGCGGGTGGCTTCGCTGCTCAGGCGCGGCGAGTTCAGCGGAGTCCCGTACCAGGCGACCTACACATGCGGTTCCGGCACGCTGCACCTCCACCAGAAGCTGGTCGCCTCCGGCGGAACCCTCAACGGAACCTGGACCTACCACCGGGTCTAAGCCCCGACCAGGTCCAAGGCCTCCAGGAGGCTGTCGACGACCGGGGCTCCCGCCAGCTCCAACTCCTCGCGGCGCTGCATGCCCCCGGTGTAGAGGACGGACCGCGCGCCGATGTGGGCGGCGGCGAGGGCGTCGTCGGCGGCGTCGCCGATCACCACCAGATCCGACGGGTCCAGGCCCAGCGCGGCGGCGTGGCGGACCATGTGCTCGGCCTTCCCGCCTCCGGGAGGGGCGTCGCGCAGGCCGTCCACCAGGGCGAAGAACGGGGTGATCCCGAGCCTGCCGACGGTGCTCGTCAGGTGCTCGTGCCCGGCCATCGACAGGATCGACTGGCTGCGCCCGCCCTCGGCCACCCGGTTCAGCGCCGCCAGGCAGTCGCCCGCCAGTTCGCAGGTCTCCATGAGCTGCTCGTAGGCGAGGTGGAACAGGCTGTCCATCCGCTCCCACTCGCCCTCGCGCAGGGGACGTCCGAGCAGCTTCTCGTAGGTCACCCAGATCGGACGGGTGTAGGCGGCGATGATCTCCGCTCCGGTGACGCCTTCGGCCTCGGTGCCCTTGAAGACCTCGGCGCTCGCGCTCAGCACGATGTCCCTGTCGTCGAAGAGCGTGCCGTTCCAGTCCCAGATGATGTGCTTCACGACCGTCATGTTAGGCACCCCTCCGGAGCCGGAGAAATCATTTTCCGGAGACGACGGGGCGGACGGCACCCCCCCAGGGGGGTGCCGTCCGCCCCGGTGGGGACGCTCAGGCGCTCTTGATCGCGGAGACCTCGAACTCGAGGTTGATCTTCTCGCTGACCAGCATGCCGCCGGTCTCCAGCGCGGCGTTGAAGGTCACGCCGAAGTCGCTGCGGTTGATCGTGGTGGAGCCCTCGAAGCCGATGCGCTCGTTGCCGAACGGGTCCTTGGCCGCGCCCTGGAACTCGAAGTCGACGGTGACGGGCTTGGTGACGTCCTTGATGGTCAGGTCGCCGGTGACCCGGAAGACCTCGGCGGAGACCTGCTCGACGGCGGTGGAGGCGAAGGTGATCTCCGGGTACTTCTCGACCTCGAGGAAGTCGCCGGTGCGCAGGTGGCCGTCGCGCTGCTCGTTGCGGGTGTCGATGCTGGCCGTGGCGATCTTCACCTCGACGGAGGAGCGGCTCGGGTCGTCGCCGTCGACCTGCGCGCTGCC
Source organism: Actinocorallia sp. B10E7 (assembly GCF_039871655.1). Lineage (NCBI taxonomy): Bacteria > Bacillati > Actinomycetota > Actinomycetes > Streptosporangiales > Thermomonosporaceae > Actinocorallia > Actinocorallia sp. B10E7. Next base: position 21,745 of record NZ_JBDPLZ010000017.1, on the reverse strand, counting down.
GGTGAACTCGTTGAAGGCGCCGCGCACCTTGGTGATCATGGCGTGCCGGGCGGAGAAGCCGATGCGGGTGTGGCTCGGGTCGAGGGTGTAAGTGCCGGTCAACGCGGAAAGGGCGGTGCTCATATCTCTGCCTCCGAAGAAGTTGAACTTTCAATCCTTAGCCTAGCCAAGATTGGTGACGTGTCAAGTAATCTGGAGGGCATGACGAGATGGCTCTCCGAGCGGGAACAACGCCTCTGGCGTGACTTCCTGCGCATGCACACCGACCTCTGGGCCGTGGTCGGCCGCGACCTGCAGGCCGGATCCGGCCTGTCCCCCGGCGACTTCGAGGTACTCGTCCACCTCACCGACAGCGCCGAACACCGGCTGCGCGTCACAGAACTGGCGCACGCCATGCGCTGGGAGCGCAGCAGGCTCTCCCACCAGCTGGCGCGCATGGAGAAGCGCGGGCTGATCGCCCGGCGGAACTGCCCGGAGGACGCGCGGGGCGCCTTCGTCGTGCTCACCCCCGAAGGGCTGGCCGCGATCGAGTCCGCCGCCCCCTCACACGTCGAGAGCGTCCGCCGGGTGCTCTTCGACGTGCTCACCCCCCGGCAGCTGGAGTCGCTGGCCGACGTCTGCTCCTCGGTGCTGGCCCGGCTGGATCAGTCCGCCTCGGTCGACTCCGGCAGCTCCACGGTGCCCGGAATGAAGGGCAGCTGCTGAGTCGTCAGCGAGGACCGCTCCCTGACCCCCTGCTCCAGCAGCGCGATCTTGTGGTGCAGCGCCCCGTTCTGCCGGAGGAGCTGGTCGTTGTCCAGCCGCAGCCGCACCAGCTCCTTCTTCGACCGCCCGCGCACCAGCACTCCCCCGACGACCGTCCCGACCACCAGCGCCCCCAGCGCCGGCAACCACAACGCCCCCGCCACGATGAGGAGAAGGACCGTCCCCGCCGACAACGCCCGGCCGTGCTGCTCCGCCCAGTCCCATACGGCGTTGACTCGTTTGGGGATCCTCACCTGCGACCTCCTGTTCTCCAGCCCGATACCGGTGAACGGAGGAACAAGGTCACGACGTTCCCCCGAAACACCACTGCCACCGGGAAGAGGGGGAACTCACACCGCCCCCTCGTTCCCGTTCCCGCTCAGCGCCCCCGTCGCGCCCGGTCGTCCGAAGCCCGGTTCAGGGCCCGGCCGGCCCTGGCGGTGGGCACCGCGGAGGCGGGATCCTCCGGCCACGGGTGGCGCGGATAGCGCCCCCTCAGCTCGGCCCGCACCGCCCGGTACCCCTCACGCCAGAAGGACTCCAGATCCGCGGTCACCGCGGCGGGACGCCCCGCCGGGGACAGCAGGTGCACCAGCAGCGCGACCCTTCCCCCGGCCAGCGCGGGAGCCTCGACCCAGCCGAAGAGCTCCTGGAGTTTGACCGCCAGTACCGGCCGCTCCCCCGAGTAGTCCACCCGGATCCGGGACCCGCTGGGCACCGCGATCCGCTCGGGAGCCAGCTCCTCCAGCCGCGACGCCTCCGGCCACGGCAACATCCCGCGTAGCAGGTCCTCCGCCGCAAGTCTCCCACGGACCGCGCCGCCCGCGAACTCCCCCACCAGCCGTTCCGCGGTCCGCTCCGTCAGCGCCGCGTCGTCCACCGCCGGCCACGGCTCCCCCAGCTCGCGGTGCAGGAAGTCCAGCCGCGCCCGCAGCCGCCGGGCCTCCCCGCTCCAGTCGAGGAAATCCGGCCCTGCGGTGCGAAGCCCGGCCAGCACCGCCTCCCGAGCCGTCTCCGGATCGGGTTCGACGGGCCTGGACACCAGTTCGATCGCGCCAAGGCACTCCACCTCTCTGGCCCTGACCGTCCCGCCCTCCCAGACTGCCTCCCGCCGGACGGCCAGCAGCGCGGACGCCGCCTCCCGCGCGGTCGCCTCGTCGATCTCCACCGCCTGGCGCACCCGGGCCGAGGCCGCGCCCACCGGACGGTCGGCCACCGCCACCGCCAGCCAGGGCGCCCGCGCCAGTCCCCCGGGCACCGACGCGCCCGTCCCCGAGGCCATGAGGTGCCCGCCCGCGGCCCGCGCGCGGGCCACCCGCTCCGGGAAGGCCAGCGCCACGACCAGGCCCGCCGCCGCCTCGTCGGACAGGCCCCCTGAGGGCTCGGGGCCGTCGTGTCCGGACAGGGCGTTGCCGAGCCGCCTGGCCTCGGCCTTCCAGCGCGGCTGACCGCGCAGCCGGTGCCAGGCGGCGACCAGGTCCTCGGGGGCGTCGGACGGCAGCGGCTCGGAGAGCAGCGCGACGAGTTCGGCGGCACGGCGGGAGCCGGTGCGCGGGGAGGCGTCGAGCAGCGCCCGCGCCAGCCGGGGGTGCAGCCCCAACCGGTTCAGCCGTCTGCCCCGTTCGGTGATCCTGCCGTGCCCGTCCAGGGCGCCCAGGCCGCGCAGGGTCGTGCGGGCCGCGGCCAGCGCCGCCTCGGGCGGTCGGGTGAGCAGCGCGAGCTCCGCCGGGTCCGTCGTCCCCCAGCAGGCCAGGTGCAGGGCGAAGGGGGCGAGGTCGGCCAACGCGATCTCGGGCCGCGGCCACGGCGCGAGCCGCTGCGACTCGTGCCAGCAGCGGTAGACGGCGCCCGGGGCCTCCCGGGCCGCGCGGCCGGCCCTCTGCTCGGCGGTGGCGCGGGAGACCCGGACGGTGGCGAGTGCCCCGAGGCCCCGGGCATGGTCGGTGCGGGGCTCACGGGCCAGCCCGGAGTCGACGACCATCCGGATTCCGGGAAGGGTGAGGCTGGACTCGGCCACCGAGGTGGCGAGGATCACCCTGCGTTCGGCCGATCCGCTCAGCGCCGCCTCCTGGACCTCTGCCGGCGCCTGCCCGTGGAGTTGCAGGACCGGAAGGCCGGAGAGCGCCCCGGCGACCCGCCGGAGCTCGCCGACCCCCGGCAGGAAGCAGAGGACGCCGCCTTCCCGTTCGTTCCACGCACGGCGGACGGTGAGCGCCACATGATCCAGGAAGGCCGGTTCCACCCTGGTGCCGTGGGCGGGCACGCCGGCCCGGGCGGGCGGGGCCCAGACCACGGCCAGCGGATGGGGGACGGAGGCGGCCTCGACGACGGGCGCGTCCTCCAGCAGGGACGACCAGCGGGCCGCGTCGGCGGTGGCGCTGGCGGCCACCACCTTCAGGTCGGGGCGGAGGGTCTGGCGGACCTCCAGCAGGAACGCCAGGGCGGTGTCGGCGTCCAGATGCCTTTCGTGGCACTCGTCGACCATGACCACGTCGATCCCGGCCAGCTCCGGGTCGCGTTGCAGGCGCTGCAGCAGCACGCCGGTGGTGACGGCCTCGACACGGCTGCCGGGCCGGTGCTCGCCGCGCACGGCGAAGCCGATCCGGTCGCCGACGCGTTCCTCCAGCATCCAGGCCATGCGGCGGGCGGCGGCGCGGGCCGCGATCCGCCGGGGCTCGGCGACCAGGACGCGGGCGGCGGGCCCGCCGTCGAGCAGCCCGGCCAGGGCGAGTGGGACCAGGGTGGTCTTGCCGGTGCCGGGCGGGGCGGTGAGCACGGCCGTGCCCGAGGCCACCGCCGCCCGCAGCCGCGGCAGGGCCTCGCGGATCGGCAGTTCCATCCCGCGCATGGCTCAAGGATAGGAAATACCGGGGATCTCTTTGGCGTTGCGGTGATCGGGAGCGCCCGTGTCGGGCGGGATCGTGTCGGGCGGGATGGAGGGGGATGGCGATGGACGAGCGTTTCGCGGACCAGACGGTGATCCGTCGGATGTTGTGGGACTCCGAGACCTGGGCGTTCGTCGGCCTGAGCGACAATCCCACGCGCACCGTCCACGGCCAGGCGCGGCTGCTCCAGGAGCGCGGAAAGAAGATCATCCCCGTGCATCCGGACCGGGCCCCGGTCCTGGGCGAGCAGGCGTACGCGAGCCTGGCGGAGGTCCCCGTGCCGATCGACGTGGTCGGCGTCTACCGGCGCGCCTCGGCCGCGGGCGAGGTCGTCGACGAGGCGATCAAGGCGGGGGCCAAGGGGGTGTGGCTGCCGCTCGACGTGATCGACGTGGCGGCGGCCGAACGGGCGCTGGCGGCGGGCCTGGACGTGGTCATGGACCGCTGTCCCGGCGTCGAGTGGTCGCTGCGGCACCGCCGCTGAGCCGGGTCAGCGGGCCGGGGCTCCGGGTCCGCGGGTGCGCAGGATCATCTCGATCTCCAGGCACCTCTGGGGATCGGTGAGGTCCTCGCCGAACAGCTTCTCCAACTGCCGGAACCGGTACCGCACGGTCTGCGGGTGAACGTGCATGTACCGGCCCGCCTCGGTGGCGTTGAACTTGTGGGCGAGCAGCGACAGCAGCGTCTCGGCGAGCCGCTCCCGCTGCGTCGGCGGCAGCCCCTCCAGCGGGGCGAGCCGGGTCGGCGCCATGGTGTCCAGCAGGCTCTTGGCGCCGAACATCACCAGGGTCGGCACATGGTCGGAGCATCGCACCAGCCCGTCGCCCGGCACGACGCCCCGTTCCACCAGGAGCAGGGTCCGCTGGGCCCAGCGGTGGGACTCGCCCGCGGCGGACAACGGCACGGGCGGGCCGAGGACCACGTGCCAGTCCTTCAGCAGCGGCTCCAGCAACCGGGTCCGGCCGGGCCCGTCGGGTTCGGGCAGCAGCGCACACGGCCGGGCGCGGCCCCAGTCGACCAGCACCTCCTCCGACAGCAGCCGGACGGGCTGGTGAGCGGGGTCGCGGGGGGAGAGCACGGCGACGGCCGCGGTCTCCGGCATCTTCCAGCGGGCGCGCCCGGCGGCCTCGGCGACGGCGGCCTCGCGGGCGTCCGGTGACAGGAGCGACGACAGCAGCGCCGAACGCCTGCGTTCGAACACCTCGGGGGTGGCCTCGCCCTCGGCCTCGTATCCCTGGCGGACCGCGGCGGCGACCGCGTCCATGTAGCTGAACTGCGCCTCGGCCAGCCTCCCGATGGTGGGGCGGTCGATGTCGAGCGTCTCCAGGACGCCCTTCACGCTGCGCCACACGGCCCGGCCGGTCTGGCGCAGCCCGTGGTGGACCTCCTCGGAGCCGCACCCCTCGCGGGCGAGCCTGCGGCCGAGGTCCTGGTACCAGGGGGCCAGCCTCCGCCAGGCGCCGCGCGGGTCCTCCACCAGGTCGGTGAAGTGCGCCAGGCCGCTCACCACCTGCTCGCGCGTCCGCCCGGAGGGCCGTTCGTCCAGTTCCCGCAGGAGTTCGGCGGCCACCCGGTCCAGATCGGCCCGCAGATGCAGGACGAGGCGCGGGGGGAGCGCCTCGAACGAGCTCACGTCCAAAAGGGTCTCTGTCATGAGAAGGCTCCTCGTCTTCCTCGCGAGATTCTGTGTCCCGCGGCGAGGAGCCTCCAGTGCCCGCCCTGCTAAAAGGCGGGCTTCGCTTCATGAGTCGAGTGCGGGTGGCCGCCCCGGCGTCACCCGGCGCGCACCGGGCCGGTATGCTCCTCGACGGTCTCGGGGTGCAGAGCGAGCCAGCCGTGCAGCACCATGTGCAGTTCCAGGCGACTCGCCGGGTCGTAGATGCCCTCGCCGAGCAGGCCCTCCAGCTGCCGCACCCGGTAGCGGATGGTCTGCGCGTGCATGTGGAGCCGCTGGGCGACCTCGGTGGCGTTGAAACCGGACTCCAGGCAGGCCAGCAGGGTCTCGGCCAGCACACGGCGCTGGCGCGGACGCAGCTCCAGCAGCCGGCCGAGGCGGCGCTCGGCGACCTGGCAGAGCAGGTCGGGCCGGTCCAGGATCATCAGGGACGGCAGGTGCTCGACCGCCAGGACCAGCCGGTCGGCGGGGACCAGGCCGCGGCGGGCCAGGTCCAGGCCCCGCCTCGCCCAGTCGAGGGAGCGGGTGGCCGAGGTGGGCGGGACGGTGGGCCCGACGACCGCGGTCCACTCGCGCAGCCCGTGCTCCAGCATCCTGCGCCGCCCGGGCCCCTCGGGGTCGGGCACGATCAGGCAGGGCTCGCTCAGGTGCAGCCCCACCAGGACCTCCGAGGGCAGCGCGGGGCGGCGCGCGGTCAGGTCCGCTCGCTCCCGCACCGCGACGACGGCGATCGTCTGCGGCAGCGTCCACTCGGCCTTGGCGGCCAGGTCGCGGATCTCCTTCAGGTCGGGTTCGGGCCCGGCGATGAGCAGTTCCAGCAGTCTGCGGCGCCTGCCCTGGTACTCGCCGACCTCGCGGGCGCTGGCCTCGGCGTGCCCGGCGGCCACCGCCTCGGCGAGCCGGTCGATGTAGGCCAGGACCGACGCGGTGATCTGGCCGACGACCTCGCCGGGCAGGTCGAGCGACGCGTCCCGGCCGCGGCGGGTGATGTAGTCGATGGCGGCGCGGGTGCCGATCCGCGCCGACCGCTGCCACGCCTCGAGGCTGCGGCCCTCCCTGGCCTCACCGACTCCCAGTTCGCGGAAGAAGCCGATGACCTCGTCGGACTCCAGCGCCGGGTCGGCCACCATGTCGAACCAGTGGCCGATGGCGTATTCGACGGCCTTCTGCACGACCTCGGCGTAACGCGGGTCGTGCGGACGCACGTAGTCGGGGATGGATCGTTCGATCGCAGCCGCGCCTTCCCGGGCGATCTGCGACAGCTGCGGCCGGTAATGCCGTACGAGATCGTCCAGGGCCTTCTGATGAGACTCGTAGTCCAAGATCCCCTGGAGCAGGCCCACGCCCGAGATCTCCTCTCGTCGAAGCAGAGCAGGTCTTTGCACTGTGCTCATGGTTCAACAGAGAGCCGTCTGTATCCAGACTGAAAGGGTGAAGCGTTTATCGCGCGAGTTATGTCACACTTGCCGCTCTAGCGGTCAGCCGTCGAGCCTGTCCAACGCGGACAGGAGCCAGCGGCCGTCCCGGCGGACCGCGTCGACCGCGAGCATCGCCGCCGCCCCGGCGCTCTCTCTGGGGTCGTCCGCCGTGGTGCCGATCTGGTCGGCGAACACCAGCAGGTGCGCGCGGTCTCCGTCCAGTGAGCGCACCGCGGCATGGCTGACCTTGGTCGTCAGGACGAGTCCGCGTTCCGGCGCGGCCTTCCGGAGCGGGCCGAAGAGCTGTTCGTATTGCACTATGGCGTCACCTGTGAGCAATTCTCGTACTGCTTGATGGGTTTCGTCCGGATCGAGATGATCATAGGAGAAGAGCCGCTCCACCGCCGCGGTCACCCGGCTGAGGACCTCGGCGGTGCGCGCGTTCTCAGTCAATGCAACATTGCGGACATCCGGGGTGTCCCTTACGGCCAGCGACCGGTGTGCGCCCCAGCCGGCGAACCCGCCGAAGGCGAGCACCAGAACGCTCAGGAGCAGAGGAAGCCTGCGATTCACCGGGCGCCTCCCGGAGCTCGGGTCAACGCGTCGACCTTCCATCCTCCGGAGGTGCGGGTCAGCTCGGCGATCAGCCTCATGCGCCTGTCGGCCGCCCGGGCGCCGGGCGGTGAGAGGGTCATCCGGACCGCGAACAGCAGCCGGGCGCGGCCCGCGCGTTCGTCGAGCTCGGCGACGGCTCCGTCCAGGACCTCCGCGGAGGTCACCGTCCGCGCTTTGGCGACCTGCCGCTCGAAGTCGGCCCTGCCCTCGGTGATCTGCCGGTGCAGCTCGCCGGTCGTGGAGCCCGCCCACAGGTCGAGCCCCTTCTCCGCCTCTCGGTAGTCGAAGGTGTTGAGGTTCTGGACGGCCTGCGCGCCCTCGCGCAGCACATGCTCCCGCAACCGGGAGAAGGCCGCCTCGTCGTCGTGGGCCGCCGCGTACCACGACCATCCCGACCAGGCCGCGCACAGGGCCGCGATGAGGGTGAACGCCATGAGGATCCGCTGCAATTCAGGTCGCCTTCAGTTCGGTGATGCGCCAGTGCCCGCCCTCTCGGCGGGCGGTGACGGTCAGTTGCGCGGCGGCCGGACCGCCCTCCGGCTCGCCGTCACGGCCGCTGGTCTGATCGAGGAAGACCAGCAGGACGGCCCGGTCGTCGATGAGCTCGACCACCCCGGCCCTGACCACCCGGGTGCGTAGCGACAGCCCCTGCGCGGGGGACTCCCGGCGCACCCGGGCGAACAGTCCCCGGTACTGCTCGGCGGCCCGCCCCCGGAGCACCTCCTTCGCGGACTCCTCGGTGCGGTCGAGTTCGTCCGGCCCGTAGGACAGGACCCGGGTCAGCCCGTCACCGACCTCGGCGATCACCTCCCCGGTCGCGGCGGAGTCCAGGAGCGACCGGTCCAGGGGCTCCTGCGGTCGCGCCGAGTACAGCAGCGCCGCTCCTGCGACCGCCGGCAGGAGCGCCGCGAGTGACGGAAGGAGACCGGGTTTCTTCATGTGCTATCCGTCCTGTGCGGGGAGTGCGATGAGGGAGGACAACAACCAGCCCCCGGACGTGCGGGTCAGGTCCGCGGTGAACCGTTTGCGCTGGACGCTCGGCTCCCCCTCCGCGGGGGTGATCTGGATGCTGACGGACGCGATGAGCCCGGCCGAGCCCTTCCGCCCGTCGAACGAGGTGAGGGCGGCGGCCAGCACCGTGCCGGTCGCCGAGGTGCGCGAGCGAGTGAGCCGCTCGGCGGAGGACTCGCGTTCGAGCTGCGCGCGCAGGTCCCCGGTGGCCGCCGCCAGCCAGGCCCGCCGCCCCGCCTCGGCCCGGGCGTGGTCGAGGGTGTTGAGAACGGCGATCCGCTCCCGTCCCTCGGCGAGGGCGCGGTCGCGTTCGGCGGCCGGGTCGGGCCCCTGATCCTGGTACGTCCAGGCCGACCAGGCGAAGAACACCGCCGACGCGGCGACCGCCCACCGTCCGGGCCGCGGGCGCCTCACCGCTCACCGAGCCCGAGCAGGGCGGCCAGGTCGGACGGCCGGTCGCCGAGCGGCGGCAGTGACAGCGCTCCGGGAAGCCGGACCGAGGAGGCGGGTGGCACCGGGCCGCCCTTCGGCGCGCGGGACGAGCCCCGGACGTTGACGCCGCTGGACACCGGCATCGCGCAGCGGGCCGCCGCGTTCAGCCCGATCTCGGTGAAGTCCAGGCCGTTGCGGTAGACGGTCCCGCCGTACCCGCGGGTGCAGGGAAGCGGGTCGAAGAACGTGGTGACCATGCTGAGGTCGAGCCTTCCGTCCTGGACTACCGAGGAGCCCGCGGCGATCGCGGCCGGGGCCCGTACGAGCAGCTCGCGCAGCGCGGGCCCCCGCGTGTACAGCACGTCGGAGGTGTTCAGCAGATGCGAGAGCAGCAGGCCGAGCTCCGGGTCGAGGTCGCGGACGAGCCCGCCGGCCTCGGCCGCCGCGCCGGGTACGGTCGCGATGAGCTTCCGCAGGTCGGGGTCGGACTTCTTCAGCTGAGCGGCCAGCAGCCTCGCCCCGGACGCGAAGTCCTTCAGCGCGGCGGCCTCCTGGTTCTGGGTGCGCAGCACCGCCTCGCCGTTCTCGATCAGCCCGGTCGTCTGCGCGCTGTGCTCGTTCGCGGCGGCGACGAAGTCCCCGCCGTGGTCCAGCAGCGCCTGCAGGTCGGGGCTCTGCCCGGTGAAGGCCAGGCCGAGCTCCTCCACGACGGTGCGCAGCGCGTCCAGCGGCACCGACGAGGCGAAGCCGTCCAGCCCGGCGAGCAGGTCGGTGACGGGCGCGGGCAGCGTGGTGGCGGCGCGCGGGACGACCGAACCCTCCTTCAGGTACGGGCCGGACTCCGTGGAGGGCCGCAGGTCGAGGTACTGCTCGCCGACGGCGGAACGCCCGGCCACGACGGCCTGGACGGAGGCCGGGACCTTCGGCGCGGAGTCCTCCAGCCGCAGGTCCGCGCGGACGCCGTCGTCCGTCAGGTGCAGGGCCCCCACCCGGCCGACCGAGACGCCCCGGTAGGTGACGTCTGCGTTGGGGAGCAGACCGCCCGCCTGCGCCAGCTCGACGTGGACGGTGTAGGTGCCGCCCAGCCCGATGTACTTCCCCAGGTCGGCGTAGTTCACGGCGATGTGGGTGAGGGAGAGCACGCCGATGACCAGGAAGGCGAGGTTCTTCAGCCGGGTGCCGAGGGTGATCACGGTTGTGCCTCCGGTTCCGCGGGCTTCTCCGGGGAGGGCGCGCTGATCGGCGGGATGAGCTCGGTGCCCTCCACCGCGGCGACCGTCAGATAGGAGTTGAGGTAGTCGCCCTTGACGGCGGGCAGGACGGCGTCGGTGAAGGGGTAGGTGAAGAGCACCTCCAGCGCTCGCGGCAGGTCGCGTCCGGAGTCGGCGAGGCGTTTCAGGGTCGGCTCCAGCGCTTTCAGGTCCTCGATCAGGTCCTTCTTGCTCCGGTCGATCGTGCGCGTCGCGATCCTCGAGAGGTCCTCCAGCGCCTCGAGCATCCCGACGAGCTCGGCGCGCTGGTCGGCCAGGACGTCCAGGCCGGGCCCCAGGTGGTCCAGGACGTCGCCCGCTTCGCCCTTGTGCCGGGCGAGGGTGAGCGACAGCCGGTTCATCCCGTCGATCGCGTCGGTGATGGCCTTCTTGTTGCCGTCCAGCTGGGAGGCGAGCTTCGACACCTGGCCGAGCAGGCTCCTGATGGCCGGTTCGTTGCCGTCCACCGCCTTGTTCAGCTCGGTGGTGATGGTCCGCAACTGGCTGATCCCGCCGCCGTTGAGCAGCAGCGACAGCGCGCCGAAGACCTCCTCGACCTCGGTGTTGCGGTTGGTGCGCTCGACGGGGATGACCGCCCCGCCGGTGAGCGTCCCGGCCCCTGCGGGCGGGGCGGAGAGCTGGATGAACTTCTCGCCCAGCAGGCTCGACTGCTTCACCTGGGCCTGCGCGTCGGCGGGAAGCCTCACCCCACCGTTGACGATCATGCTCACCCTGGCCGTCCAGCCGTCGGCGGCGAGGTCCACGCCGGTGACCCTGCCGACGGGCACGTCGTTGACCTTCACCGCGGCCTGCGGCACGAGGTTCAGCACGTCGGCGAACTCCGCGTGCACGGTGTACGGATGGTCGCCGAGGTCCGCGCCGCCCGGCAGGGTGACGTCGTCCAGGCCCGGCAGCCCGCACCCGGCCGTCGTGAGGAGCAGGAGGCCCGCCAGCAGCCTTCTCACCGGACCTCCCCCAGGGGCATGAGCTCCAGGACGTTGCCCCGGCCGCGCAGGGAGCGGGTGGCCGGGTCGTAGGCGTTGAGGACGTTCTGGACGGTGAGCGGGAGGGTGTCCAGCGCCTCGGCCAGGGCGGCGCGCTGCCGCACCAGCACCTTGGTGATCTTCTCGAGGCGTTCCACGTCCTGCCGGACGAGCGCCCGGTTGTCCTTGATGAAGGACCTCACCTCGACCATGGCCCGGGTGAGGTGGGTGAGGGCCGCGGCCAGCTCGTCGCGGTCCTCGGCGAGGAAGCCGGAGACCGCCGCGAGCTGCCGTTCGGCCTTGCGGACCTGCCCGTCGTTCGCCGCGAGCATGGACGTGAACTCGTTGAGGTCGCCGATCGCGCCGAACAGGTCGTCCTTGGAGGTGGAGAGCGTCTTGGACGCCTGCGCGAAGTCGTCGATCAGCCGCCGGACGTCCGTGCCGTTGCCTTCGAGGTTCTCCGCGCCCGCTTCCAGGGCGCGGCTGACCGCTCCGTCCCGGTTGGCTCCGTCCGGGCCGAGTGCCGTGGCGAGGCGTTTCATGCTGTCGTAGAGCTGGTCCAGCTCTACGGGAGCGGCGGTGCGCTCCTGCGGGACGACCGCTCCGGACGGCATGACGGGACCTCCGGTGTAGGCGGGGACGAGCTGGATGTAGCGGTCGGAGACGAGGCTGGGAGCGATGACGACGGCGCGGGCGTCGGCGGGGATCCGCACACCGTGGTCGACGGTCAGCGCCACCTTCACGCGGGTGCCTTCGGGGCGCACCGAGTCGATCGTGCCGGTCTTCACGCCCAGGACCCTGACCTCCGAGCCGGCGTAGACGCCGATCGCCAGGGGGAAATAGGCGGTGATGCGGGTGCCCGCGGGACCGCGAAGGACGGGGACGAGCGCCACGGCCACGGCGACGGCCGCCGCGAAGGCGAGGACGGGCAGGAGTCTTCGGAGCATCTCACTGCCCCTCTCGCTTGGGCGGAAGGCAGCCCGCCGCCGGGGGGTCGGACTGGTAGGAGCCCGGGACGAGGCCGCACAGGTAACCGTCCATCCAGCGTCCGTTGCCCAGGGCGTTGCCTAGCAGCCGGGTGTAGGGGGCGGTCAGCTTCAGCGCCCGGTCCAGGTTGTCCTGGTTGCGCTGGAGCACGTCGGCGACCTCGCCGAGCGCCTCCAAGGTGGGTCCGAGCTGCTTCTGGTTGTCGTCGACGAAGCCCGAGAGCTGCTCGGACAGGGTGCGGGTGCCGACGAGGAGGCCGCGGATGGCCTGGCGGCGGCGTCTGAGCTCGCCGAGCAGGAGGTTGCCGTCGCGGAGCAGCACCTCGAAGTCGGACGTGCGGTCGGCGAGCTGCCCGCTGACCTTCTTGGTCCCCTCGAAGAGCCCGGCCAGCTCGTCGTCCCGTGAGGCGATGGTCTTCGACAGGGCCGACATGCCCGACAGCGTCTTGCGGACGCCGGGAGCGGTGCCGGAGAACGTCTCGGCCAGGGTGTCGAGGCTCTGGGCGAGCTTCTCGGTGTCGATCTGGTCGATCGTCCCCGACAGGTCCTGGAAGGCGGTCACCACGTCGTAGGGGGAGGTGGTGCGGCTGGTCGGGATGCGTTCCTTCGGGTTCTGGGCGGAGGTTCCCAGCGGGTCGACCGCCAGGTACTTGTCGCCCAGGACCGTCTTGATGGCGATGGCGACCGTGCTGGCGTCGCCGATCCACACGTCCTGGACGCGGAAGCCGACACGCACCTCGGCGCCGTCCAGCGCCACCCGGGTGACCTTGCCGACCTTCATCCCTGCGATCCGCACCTCGCTTCCGGGACGCAGCCCGGCGGCCTCGGTGAAGCCGGCGCTGTAGGTGGTGCCGCCGCCGATGAGCGGCAGGTCCTCCGCCGAGTAGGCCAGGCCGCCGACGAGGCCCATCAGCAGCAGGCCGACGACGGCGACGGCGATCGGGTTCCGGTCGGCGATCCGCCTGCGGCGGCGTCCGCCGAGCCTGGGTCGGGGCCGGATCACGATCCGCACCTCGCCGCATCCCCGGTGACAGGGGCGAGAGGGGGCGGGGTCTCCCCCGGGTACTGCTTGTAGGAGACGCCGGTCACGGTGGCCTCGCAGACGTAGAAGTTCAGCCAGGAGCCGTAGGAGCCGAGTCGCGCGATCGTCTCGAGCTTCGTCGGCAGCCGCTCCAGGAACCGCTCGACGGTGGGCTCGTCCCGCTCGAGGTTGCGCGACAGCCGTCCCAGCTCGGCGATGTCGGCGCGGAGCGGCTCCCTGCCGTCCTCCAGCAGGGACGTGGTGGTCTCGGTGAGGTCGCCGAGCGCCTCGACGGCCTCGCCGATGGGTTCGCGGTCGGCGGCCAGGCCCGACACCAGCGCGCGCAGCGTCGAGATGAGGCCGCCGAAGCGGTCGCCGCGGGCGTTGACGGTCTCCAGCACGGTGTTCAGGTTGGTGATGACCTGGCCGATCACCTGGTCTTTCGCGGCGATCGCGGTGGTCAGCGAGCCGACCGTGGACAGCAGCGTCTCCAGCGTCCCGCCCTGGCCCTGCAGCACCTGGATGAGGGAGTCGGCGAGCCTGTTGACGTCCTGCGGGGACAGTGCCTGGAACAGCGGCTGGAAGCCGTTGAACAGCTGGGTCAGGTCCACGGCGGGGACCGTGCGCTCCGGCGGGATGAGGCCGCCCGGAGGCAGCGCTCCCCCGAGGCCCGCACCCCGGCCGAGATCCAGATACCGCTGGCCGACGAGGTTCAGCCACTTCACCGCGGCCGTGGCGGTGGCCGGCAGCGTGCGTCCCTTCTCGACGGAGAAGACGACCTCGGCGAGCCTGCGGTCGACGATCCGCAGCCGCTCGACCCGGCCGACCTGGACCCCGGCGATCCGGACGCTGTCGCCCGCCCGCAGCCCGGAGGCGTCGGTGAAACGAGCCCGGTAGGAGACGGTGTCCCCGGAGCCGCTCTGGGCGATCGTCACCCCCAGCACGACGGTGGCCAGCACCGTCGTCACGATGAACAGCGCCGACTTGACCAGCGGCGCGGCCAGTCCCTTGCGTTTCACTGGACGGTCACCTCCGCGCCCCGGTAGAGCGGGCCGACCAGGACGCTGCTCCAGTCGGGCAGGACCTGGGCGGGCTCCCCGAGTTCGGGGGCGATCAGCTCGTTCAGCAGGGTGTTCTCCTGCGGGGAGTTGGCGAGGCCGAGGCCGCCGCGCGCCACCTTGGCGTTGGTGTACGGGACGGGGTAGCAGGCGGGGCCGCCCCTGGCGTCGTAGACCGGCCGGTCCTTGCCCGGCCGGTAGGCGCCGGGGTTCGGGGCGGTCCGGACCCTGACGCGCACGCCGGGGCGTCCGGTGTCCTTGCCGAGCACCTCGTCCATCTTCGGGACGAACTCGGTGAGGGTCTTCAGCACGCAGGGGAACTCCGGCGAGTACTGCGCGAAGAGCTTCAGGGTGGGCTTGCCGCGTGCCGACAGGCGGATGAACGTCTCGGAGTTCGCCTTCAGGAAGGACGTGAGGTCCTGCGAGGCCGAGGTGACGGTGTCGTACAGCAACGCGAGGTTCGCCTTCTGGTCGGCGAGGGTCCGGCTGGTGACGGTCAGGTCGGACATGGCGGCCAGCAGGTCGGGGATCGCCTCGTCGTAGTGGCCGGTGAGCTCCACCAGCTCGCGGATGCCGCGGTTGAGGGCGGGCAGGGACGGGTTGAGCTTCTTCAGGTAGGCGTCCAGCTCGACCAGGGTCTCGCCGAGGCGCTCTCCCCGCCCGTCGAGGGCCTGGGCGATCGCGGTGAGGGTGGCCGACAACTTCGCGGGCTGGACGGCCTGCAGCAGCGGCAGCAGGTCGTCGAGCACCTGCTGGAGTTCGACGGCGTTGTGCGAGCGGTCCTGACCGATCGTCCCGCCCGCCTTCAACCGCTCCGGGCTGGGCTGCTCCGGCGGGATCAGCGCCACGTACCGGGTGCCGAAGAGCGTCGTCGGCAGCAGTTGGGCCGTCACGTTCGCGGGCAGCAGCCGGAGCTTGTCCGGCTCCAGCGCGAGCGCCAGCCGCGCGCCCTCGCCGTCCGCGTCGATCTCGCGGACCTCGCCGACGCGGACGCCGCGCAGCTTCACGTCCGCGTACGGGTGCATCTCGCTGCCGGCGGTGCCGGTCTCCAGCGTCACCATGCCGACGCGGGTGAAGCGCTTGTCGTAGACGGCGATCGACAACCACACCAGCAGGGCCGGGATCAAAAGGAACACCACACCCGCACACCTCTGCTTGTTCAACCCCGATCGCCTGTTCATCCGGCGACCTTGACCGTGGTCGTGGTGCCCCACAGGGCGAGGCTGAGGAAGAAGTCGGTGACGCTGATGAGCACGATCGACGTCCTGACCGCGCGTCCGACGGCCGCACCCACCCCAGCGGGGCCGCCGGACGCGCGGAATCCGTGGTAGCAGTGCGAGAGGATCACCAGCACGCTGAAGACCAGGGCCTTGAGGAACGACAGCAGCACGTCCACGGGGGCCAGGAACAGCGCGAAGTAGTGGTCGTAGGTTCCGGCCGACTGGCCGTTGAACCAGACCGTGACCTGCCGCGACGCCAGATACGAGCTGAGCAGCCCGATGCCGTACAGCGGGATGATCGCGACCGCGCCCGCGACGATCCGGGTGGTGACGAGGTAGGGCAGGCTGGGGATGCCCATCACCTCCAGCGCGTCGACCTCCTCGTTGATGCGCATCGCGCCGAGCTGGGCGGTGAAGCCCGCGCCGACCGTCGCGCTGAGCGCCAGGCCCGCGACGAGCGGGGCGATCTCGCGGGTGTTGAAGTAGGCGGAGGTGAAGCCGGTGAACGCGGCGGTGCCGATCTGCTGGAGCGCGGCGTAACCCTGCAGTCCCACGACTATCCCGGTGAACAGGGTGATCGAGATCATGATCCCGACGGTGCCGCCGACCACGCCCAGGCCGCCGCTGCCGAAGGCGACCTCGGCCAGCAGCCGCTGGATCTCCTTGAGGTAGCGGCGCACGGCCCTGGGAGTCCAGCGCAGCGCGCGGACGTAGAAGAGCAGCTGGTCCCCCGGGGTGTCCAGATAGGACAGCGGGTTGCGGACCCGCCTGGCGAGCCCGGCGAACACGGTGAGCACGGCCATCGGCTCAGCCTCCCTTCGGGGGGACGATCTGCAGGTAGACCGCGGTGAGGACGGCGTTGACGAAGAAGAGCAGCAGGAAGGTGATGACGACGGCCTGGTTGACCGCGTCGCCCACGCCCTTGGGGCCGCTCGCGGGGTTCAGGCCCCGGTAAGCGGCGACGACCCCGGCGATGAAGCCGAACAGCAGCGCCTTGAACTCGCTGACGTACAGGTCGGGCAGCTGCGCCAGGGCGGAGAAGCTCGACAGGTACGCGCCGGGCGTGCCGTTCTGCATCAGGACGTTGAAGACGTACCCGCCCGCGACGCCGACGACGGACACCAGCCCGTTGAGCAGCACCGCGACCAGCACGCACGCCCAGACGCCCGGTACCACCAGGCGGTGCACCGGGGAGACCCCGAGCACCTCCATCGCGTCGATCTCCTCCCGGATCTTGCGGGAGCCGAGGTCGGCGCAGATGGCCGACCCGGCCACCCCCGAGATCAGCAGCGCCACGATCAGCGGGCTCGCCTGCTGGATGATCGCCAGCACGCTGGCGCCGCCGGTGAAGGACTGCGCGCCGAGCTGCTGGGTGAGCGAGCCGACCTGGAGCGAGATGATCGCGCCGAACGGGACGGTGACCAGCGCCGTCGGCACGATCGTCACCCCGGCGATGAACCAGAACCGCTCCACCAGTTCGCGGAACTGGAACGGCCGCTTGAACGTCAGCGCGAGCACCGTCGCGCCGAGCGCGAACAGCCGTCCCGTCTGGCGCAGCGCGGCGGCCGGGACGCCGATCAGGGGGGTGGCCACGGGTCAGCTCACGCCCCGGCAGGAGGGCTCGGCCAGGAAGGCGATGTTCAGCTTGGGGTCGGCGACTTTGAGATCCTGCAGCGGGCCCTGGTACTCGCCGTACTTCACCATCACCTTGGCGACCGAGCCGAGCGCGGCCTGCAGCGACTTCTCGTCGGTGACCTCCGCCTTGTTCAGGGTCGTCGTCGCCCTGCCGACGGCCTTGCGCGCGCCGTCCAGCCGGGTGAGCGCCTTGTCGACCTTCTCCTGGCCGCCGTCGACCGGGGGCGGCCCGGCGGCGCGCAGGCCCTCGTCCATCTTCTGCATCTGAGCCGACACCTGGGTGAGGAAGTCGACGATGCCCTTCTTGGCCTGGGCGCCCTGGCTCGCGTCCAGGGCGGGCATCTTCAGTTGGAGGCCCTGTCCGGCCACCGTCGTGCAGACCTTCTCGGCCCACTCGGCCTCGGGGCCGAGCAGCGGGGTCTTGGCCGCCGCCTCCTTCTCCCCGCCGGACGAGCAGCCCGCCGCCGCGCCGCCGGCCGCGACGGCCAGCAGTGCGGCGAGAATCCATCGCCGTGCCATGGTGATACTCCTTGTTTCGGGTGGGTGAGGAGAGCCTAGAAATGCCCGGCGGGCTTGCATTGTCAGTCGGCGCACATTTAAAAGGAACTTGTTTGTGCCGAGTCCATCGATTCTCCGGACCGCGCATGAACTGAGCGGCCGGCGCCATGAAATCATCAATTCCGGCGCAGGT
Source organism: Actinocorallia sp. B10E7 (assembly GCF_039871655.1). NCBI lineage: Bacteria > Bacillati > Actinomycetota > Actinomycetes > Streptosporangiales > Thermomonosporaceae > Actinocorallia > Actinocorallia sp. B10E7. The sequence goes on along the minus strand of NZ_JBDPLZ010000017.1, from coordinate 4,121 downwards.
GCCCGGACCGCCCGATCGGTAGCTTGTCGACCTTGGATTCCCGGGAACAGCCACCGGCGGAAGAGGTCGACAATTGAATGCCAGGACGGGGCCGCCCGGCGGCCGCAACTCCCTCGTACTGACCCTGGTCGCGCTCACCGGCGTCGCGTGCGGACTCGCCGGGGCGGCGGTGAAGGCCTCGGCGGCTCCCCCGCCGGCCCTCCCCGCGGTCGGCGCGGCCGACGCGGCGGACGACGCGTTCTCCACCCCGCCGAGCCCGCTGCCCCAGGGCGCGCCCGGAGACGTCATCCGTTCGCGCCCCGCCAAGGCGGGCCCGCCCGGGGCCCGCGCGCTGGCCGACGCGTGGGAGGTGATGTACCTGTCGACGGACGCCCAGGGGAAACCGAACGCGGTGACGGGGATGGTGCTCGTGCCCAGGAAGGGCGACCGGTCGACGGCCCCGGTCGTCGGGTTCGGGCCGGGCACGCACGGTCCCGCCTACCGGTGCGCGCCCTCCCGGATGATCGATGACGGCGCCTTCTACGAGCAGCCCGCCGTCAACGACATGCTGGCCAGGGGCTGGGCCGTCGCGGTGACCGACTACGAGGGGTACCACCCGGACCCGAAGACCACCTACGTGGTGGGCCGCTCGACCGGGCCCGCGCTCATCGACGCCGTCCGCGCCGCCCAGCGGCTGCCCGCCGCGGGCCTGTCCGCGGACGCGAAGGTCGCCTTCCGCGGCTACTCCCAGGGCGGGGGCGCCGCGATGTGGGCGGGCGAGCTCCAGCCGTCCTACGCGCCCGAACTGAACCTGGTCGGGGTGGTCGGCGGCGGCGTCCCGGGCGACCTGGCCCTCGTCTCCCTCGCCCTCAACGGCGGGGTCGGCTTCGGCTTCCTCATGAACGCGCTCATCGGCCTGGACAACGCCTACGGGCTGGGCCTCGACGGCGTGCTCAACGAGAACGGCCGCGCCGCCTTCGCCGCCATGCGCGAGAACGACTGCGCGATCGAACTGTTCGCCGACTACCAGGGCCGCAGCGTCGCCGACTACTTCACCCGCAGCCCGCTCGCCGACGCGGCCTGGCAGCGTGCCTACGGCGCCAACAAGCTGGGCGGCTCGACCATCGCCGTCCCGGTGTTCCAGTACCACGTCACGAACGACGAACTCGTCGACCACCAGCAGGCCGCGACCCTGCGGAGCACCTACTGCAGCAAGGGCGTGAAGCTCACCTGGAAGACCTTCGACGCCGGCCACCTCAGCGGCGTGCAGCGCGGCAACGCCGACGCCCTGTCCTTCCTCACCGACCGCATCGCGGGCAGGGACGCGACCACGAACTGCTGACACGACACAGGTGAAGAGGGGGCGCCGTCGCGGCGCCCCCTCTTCACCTGTGGTCAGGCGGGCTTCAAGGTGAGGGAGATGGTGTTGCCCTGGCCTGCGGTGAAGCCGTTGATCAGCGGGGTGAACAGGCCGCAGCCGGTGAGCGCGGGGAGGGCGTAGGCGGCGGTGAGGGTGCCGCCCGCCGCGGGGGTGAAGGACGGGGACTTCAGGTCCAGCCGGGTGGGAGCCGAGGTGCGGCAGTCCTCCGTGCTCAGGGGCAGGCCGAACAGGCGGGCCGAGGGCAGGGACAGGTTCGTCTCCACGGAGGCGGAGAGGGCCTCGCCCGCGAGGGTGCCGGTCAGCGCGCCGGTGGGGGTGAAGACGGCGTCGGCGACGACCGGGAGGAAGCCCAGCGCCTTGAAGGTGCCCGTCGTCCTGTTCAGAGCGAGGTTCCCGTTGAACGTGCCGCCGGTGGGACCGCCGTCGAGGGTGCCGGTCAGCGGGAGGGTGGCCGAGCCGGCCTTGACGAAGGTGGACCCCTCGGCGGTGTAGCCGCCCGGGCCGGGGTCGTCGCCGACCTGGATGACGGCCAGGACGTCGTTCTGGCCGGGGTCCTGGACGCACTCGGACTCGAAGGCGCCGAGGCCGGTGAGCTCTCCGGACGCCTCGCGGGGCGTCAGTTTCAGCAGCAGGTCGCCCACGGTGATCCGGGCCTCGCCGGGGGTGTCGAAGACCAGGCCGGGGGTCGAGCCGCGGCTTTTCACGGTGAACTCCGCGCCCTTGGGGATCTCGGTCTTCTCCAGGGTGTTGGGGACGGTGAGGGGCAGTTCCATCCCGTCGGGGGTGGTCAGGGTGGCGGAGGCGTCGGCGGTGCCCTCCAGCGTGGCGGCGTACATGGTGGTCAGGCCCTTGGCGGCGTAGGCGCTGACGGTGTCCGCGGTCTCCAGCGTGATGGGCGGCATGCGCTCGCCGACGGCCAGGCGCCGGGGCAGGTCGGTGGTGACGCGCACCATGACCGGGTCGTCCGGTATCAACGGGAAGTTGCACCGGTACCGGAGTTCCAGGGTCACCGGGTCGGCCGCGGCGGGGCCCGTCACGCAGACGGCTCCCGTCGCGGCCAGCGCCAGGCCCGCCACTCTCATCCTGATCCGCACGGGTCGCCTTTCTTCGGGGTCATCGTCGGGGTTCGGGGACCCGGGGCGGGCACTCACCGGGGTCGGGGGGCGCGCACACGGGTCCCTGCACGAGCTTGAGGAGGTTTCCGGAGCCGGAGACGGCACCGGAGAAAATACGGCTGAGGTCTTCGCCGACTCCGCATCCGGTGAATTCGGGAATGGCGAAAGTGCCATTGAGTGAACCGCCGAGGAGCGGATTCTTGTAATCCTCTCCGCCGGTCGCCTCGATTTTCGCCGGAGTTCTGCTGCGGCATCGGGAACCCACTCTCATGGGGGTGCCGTTGACGGAGGCCTCCGTGATCCGGATTTCCATCTCGCCGGTGACGGTCAGTTTCCCGGTGGCGATGGCGAGGTCGACGAGGCCCTTCTCCCGCTGGGCCATCTCGATGACGGCGGTGGCGGGCATGAAGCCGAACACCAGGAACGTCGAGCGGGCGCGCAGCGGCGAGGCGAACTGGAAGTCCACCAGGAGGTGGCCGGCCTTCGGCGGGTGGACGATGACGTTGGTCAGCGCCGGCCCGGGGGCCGCGGGGTCGTTCAGCAGGGTGGCCGCGCCGAGCTTGGTGACGTTCGCGAAACCCGACATGTAGGCGCAGCCGGTGTTGCCGGGGTTGGCGGGATCGACGGTGATCTTCCCGCATTCGGGGGGTGTGCCGGGGGCTGCCCCGGACGCCACCGGGACGGTCGCCACGGCCGTGGCGGTGCCGGGTTCGGGGGTGCAGGAGACGTCGGCGGTCTCGCCCCCGCTCGAGGTCAGCGCCAGTTTCAACGCGCCCGCGGTGAAGACCGCGCTCCCCTCCGCGGAAGGGGTCACCGCGGGGACGGCGGCCGAGCCCGTCAGGGTCAGGTCGCCGGATGCGGGGACGGACGCGGCCGGAAGCGTGAAGGCGGGCCAGTCCACGGGAGTGGAGGCGGCCCCCTGCACGAGCGCCATCGCCAGGTCGGCCGTGGCCGCCGCGGTCGCGGCCGCGTCGGGCAGCGCGGTGCGGGGGACGGTGAGGGTCAGGGTGATGCGGCCGGGGGCGAGGGGTTGCCCCGCCGTACCGGTGTCAGGGAAGGCGCCGGAGACCGTCACGCCGGTCTTCGCCGGTCCGGCGGGGAAGGCGCAGGTGTACGCCAGGTCGGCCTCGGCGGGCTGCGCGCGGGCGGGCCGCCGGGCGAGGGGCTCGGCCGCGACCGCCGCCAGCGCGAGCAGCAGCGCCAGGACGACGGCGGGCGTCCGGGGACTTCCGGTCATCGGGGTCTCTTCCTGGCGGGGGCCTCCGCCGCGGCGCGGCGAAGGCCCCTCTCGGGTGCGGGTCAGCCCTGGGTCTTGGGCGTGAGGACGATGTCGATGGTGTTGCCGGAGCCGGAGGTGAAGAGGCTGAGGATGCCGGTCAGGGCACCGCAGTCCTGCAGCTTGGAGATCTTGTAGTCGGAGGCCTTCAGCGGCCCGCCCTTCGACGGGTTGAAGAAGGACTCGGTGGACTTCAGCTTGATCTCGGACGGCTCGGCGGTCTGGCACTTCTCGCCGCCGCCCAGCGGGATGCCGAACGCCTTGAGCGACGGCAGCTTCACGGTCATCTTCGAGGTGGTCGACAGCACGCCGCCGGCGTACGTGCCGGTGGTCCCGCCGACGTCGCCTTCGCTCCCGGCGGCGGGACCCC
>NZ_JBDPLZ010000016.1:0-125911 GCF_039871655.1 Actinocorallia sp. B10E7 | reverse complement strand
CTACCGCTCACGCAGTAGTCACTGGAGAGCCGGATGATCGGGAAACCATCAAGTCCGGTTCGGCGGGAGGCCGAGCGGAAAAGGACCCGCGCTCCACGCGGGCACCTCGCCGCTCGGCCGACCCATCCTCCTGGCTGCTGGGCTACCGGCACCTGGCCGTCCGCTACGAGCGCCACGGCCACCTCTTCACGCCTTCCTCACCCTCGCGGCAGCCCTGATCTGCTACAAGAAGCTCTCCCGAATCGCCACGTAAGACGTGCTTTAAGACTGCTCTTGGGCGTCGTGCTCGCGGGCCCGGGCCTCCGCCTGCTTCCGCGTCGCGGTGCGCTCCCGTGCGGACAGGATGATCGTCGGGATGAGGGCGAGGAAGGCCACGCACGCGGCGACGCCGCCGCCGGTGAGGTCGACGTCCTCCCCGCTCAGCAGCCTGACCGTGTCGACGGCGGCCGAGTAGCCGGTCCCGGCCAGGGTGAAGCCCACCGCGATGCCCAGGAAACCCGCCGTCATGGCCTCCCCGGCGAACGCGATGACCAGGAAGCAGTGGACGAACGCCAGCATCGTGAAGCCGATCATGCTCATCGCCTCACCCGCGCCTCCGTCACCCATCTGCACGCCGACGCCGACGAGGAACCAGCCCGCCACGGCGTTGACCACCAGCAGCGTCGCGAAGACTCTGATCCGCAGGGGGGTCCACACCACCTCCCGTCGGACCTTGACCTGCTTCACCGCCCCGCTGCCGTCGCCCTTTCGCGGCGTCTCCGTGCCGTCCGTCTTCATGATCGCCTCCCGTCTCCCAGCCGGGAATCTACGTGCCCCGCGAGCGCGCTGGCAGGGAGCGGTGTCCCCCGAAGCCCGGGACACCGTGAACGTGGCGGTGTCCGCGAGCCGGGCGGGGCGGCGGCTCAGACGTCGAAGACGTTGGGGCGGCCTGCGTTGTAGCGCTGGGTGTCGAGTTTCTTGAGGGCTTCGAGTTCGGGGGGCTGGTAGAGCTTCCAGGTCTTCGCGGGGGCGGCCGGGGAGTCGGCGGCCTCGAGGAGCGCGTTGACGGCGGCGCGGGCGGATTCGTTGGCCGATTCCATGGTGGCCAGGTCGGTGCTGGTCTGGACGTAGTCGCCCGCGACGAAGAGGTTGGGGATGCCTGTACGGGCTTTGGGGCGTTTGGTCCAGGTGCCGATGGTGTTGACGGTCAGGAGCTCGTCGTTGGTGTTGCGGCCCAGGTCCGGGTGCCAGGTGATGGCGGGGTCCAGGAACCAGGAGTGCAGGATGTCGTCGGGGAGGACGGAGGATCCGGTGTCCTCCAGGTGGGCTTTCATCTGGGCCCAGCATTCCTTGGCGATCTGGGCGGGGGTGCAGCGTTTGGCGGGTCTGCCGTACAGGATGCCGGGGGTGTCCCAGTCGGAGATGTCCAAGGAGAGGCAGTCGGCCACGGTTCCGTCGCCGTAGTCGCGGCCGAAGTCCCGGTTCCAGATACCGCTCTGCAGGATGGCGGTGAGCTGCCATGGGGAGTCCATGAAGCTCAGCAGTTCGCCCAGGCCGCGCGGAGTCTTGCGGAGGTAGAACTGGATGCCGTTCATCCAGTCGGTGTGCAGGTGCCTGGTGCCCTCCAGTTCGGGCGCGTGCTCGAGGATCTCGGCGGACCACAGGCGCACGGCGCGGTCGGGCGGGACGGCGCAGACGAACCAGTCGGCTTCGATGCGGTGGCGTCTCCCGGACGTGTCGACCGCGTGAGCGGCGTCGATCCGGCCGTTCTTCACCTCCAGCGCCTCGACCGTCCGGCCGAGATGGAAGCGCACGCCCTTGGCCCGCAGGTCGGCCGTCCAGGGGTCGATCCAGGCCTCGTTGGTGGGCGCGTTGAGCATCCGGGCCAGGCCCGCGTCCCCGTCGTTGCCGAGGCCGAACGCCGACAGCAGGAACGCCTGGCCCATGTTGCCGACGGTCCGGGTGCTGGCGACCTCCTCTTTGACGGCGACCAGCCCGCGGGTGAGGAACTTGGCGACGATCGTCTTGTATTCGGCGGACTTGCCTTCGGCGCGGATGAAGTCCCACCAGGAGACGTTCTCCCACTGGCCGTAGCGGCGGGCCTCGCCGCTGGTCATGTAGACGAGGTACCGGTTGACGAAGAAGGCGATCTCGAGTGCGGGCAGGGAGGTGACCTGCTGGAGGAGGCCGGTGAAGGTCTCGCGCAGCCAGGCCGCGTCGAGCCCGCCGGCGCCGGGCCCGTTCAGGTCGGGGAGGCCGAGGTCTGCGCGGCCTCCGCTGCGGGACAGCCGTCCGGCGGAGACGTTCACCAGGTTGTCGCGGACGCCTCCCGCCTTCCCCGTGAACGGGATGCGCCGCATCGTGTCGGTGACGTGCCGGTAGAAGCCGGGGAAGAACCGGAAGCCGTGCTCCCCCGGCAGCGGGCCGCGCCCGCCCGAGCCGGTGCCGGGCACGGGGATGCTGCGGGCCTTGCCGCCCAGGGCCTTGCGCTCGTAGACGTCGACGGTGAAGCCGCGTTCGATGAGTTCGTGGGCGACGGCCAGGCCGGACATCCCGCCGCCGAGCACCGCGACGTTCTGTTTCGGGGCGGCGAACGCGGGGACGGGGACGAGCGCCAGGGCCGTCCCGGCGAGGATCTGGCGGCGCGAGGGCTTGAGGTCGATCGTCATCGGAGGGCCCTCACTTCCCGAGCCGGGACGGAAGCGTGCGGATGTGCTCGATCAGCCCGAGGGAGCCGGGCGACGTGCGGCCCAGCGATTCGGGCAGGGCCAGGAGCCCGGCGTCGAGGATGAACGGGTCGATGACGTGGAAGTCGACGTCCATGCCGGGTTCCTCGCCGATCAGTCCGTCCGGGGTGGCCAGCAGCGAGCTCGGGCAGGAGGCGTTCGTCGTCTCCGGATAGGTGAAGAGCCCGTGCGTCGTCCAGTTCGACAGCTTCAGGGTGGCCATGCACCCGTACGTCTTGTTCGGGGTGGCCCGGCCGACGACGCCCTGCCAGGTGCCGTCGCCTTTGACGACGCCGCCGAGCAAGGTGGCGCTTCCGTCCGGTTCGTGGGAGACGCCCCATTCCCAGCCGGAGTAGCGCTGGTCGGCCACGTTGAAGCGGCCCCAGTTGTGGTCGTGGTAGCCGCGCCAGCCGTCGACGCTGATCTTCTTCCCGCCGGGCGGTTTCAGCCAGCCTTTGACGTGGCTGGTGGCGACGGGGGACGTCCAGTACATCTCCTGGCCGCCCTCGTACTTGATCGGGCCTCCGGTGACGCCGGGCACGGGGTTCTCGAACCGGATGTCGGCTTCGGCGAATCCGCCGTTCCAGGTCAGGTGGTAGATCCCGCGCTCGGTGTCGTAGACGAGGTTCCCGACGCTGCTGCGGACGGCGGGCTGGTCCGTCGCGGTCACCTTGGTGGTGAGCGCCGGGAGGACCATCTTCTGCCCGTTCTCCGGATACCAGAAGATCAGGCCCATCGGCACCGGCGCGGTGAACAGCATGGCGATGAACGTGCGTTCGGTCGCGGGGTCCATGACGTGCGCGTACCACCACTCGGTCCATGAGCCGGGGTGGGGCCCGTCGTCGGACGGTTCGGCGATCTTTCCCGGCACGGGCGTCAGGTCGGAGCGTTTGATGTCGGTGAGCGGGAGCCCGTCCCGGGCGGAGACGGGCGGGGACACGGCGCCGAGCAGCAGGGCTGCCAGCGAGGCGGCCGTGCAGGCGATGGCGGCGAGACGGCGTCGGGGGGAACGCATCTTGGCACCTCCTCAAAAGGGCCACCCGAACAGCGGCATATCGGGCGACGCCCGGAGTGTGCGCCCTTTTGGACACGGCGTCAACACAATGTCGACACTCTGTCCGAGAAAGGAAAAGCCGGATAGAATCCGAGTCGTGCCCCCGATCTCGCGTTCCCGCGCCGTACGGGAACGCCGCGACGAGGTGGCCCGCCGGGTCCTGGCCGCGGTCCACCGGCTCGTCGCCGACGGAACCCCCTACACCGAGCTGCCCGTGCAGCGCATCGCGGAGGCCGCGGGCGTCGCGCGCTCGACGTTCTACCTGCACTTCCCCGACAAGAGCCGCCTGCTCATCGCGCTGGCCGAGCAGGGCGGCCAGCGCATGTTCGACGCCGCCATCACCTGGTGGCGGGGCGACCACTCCACCGGCCCCGACGGCGTCGCCGAGGCCATCGCCCGCATGATCGCCGAGTACCGCGCCAACCGCTGGGTCCTGCTGGCCGTCAGCGAGGTCTCCGCCTACGACCCGGACGTCACCGCCTACTACCAGGCCCGCCTCGACCGCTTCACCCGTCTGACCCGCGAACGCCTCGACGAGGAGCGCCTGGCCGGCACCGTCAGCCCCGGCCTGGACTCCCCCACCACCGCCGCCCTCCTCACCTGGATGGTGGAACGCACCATCTCCATGCACTGCCGCGACGACGACACCGCCGGCGACGAGCAGCTCGCCCGTTCCCTGGGCCGCGCCATCTGGCTCACCGTCTACGGCGATCCCGCTCCGGGACGCTGAGCCGACGGGCGTCGGTGACGCCTCCGCCAGGGTGGACGGCGCCCCGGCCGCCGAGGAGCGGGTTGCGGCGGCCGGGGCGTCGCTCAGCCCGGGACGCCGACGGACTCGGGGCGTCCGGGAGCGGCGGCGCGGGCGCGGAGGCCGAAGGCGATGACCAGCGCGCCGACGACCGCGGCGGCGACGGGAAGGACCAGGGCCGTCCGGAGGGCGTCGAGTCTCGCTTCGGCGGTGGTGGCGTCGCCGAGCGTCGCGACGTTCACGGCGGTCACGGCCGAGACGCCGAGGGCGGTGCCGAACTGGATCGCGGTGTAGAAGAGGCCGCTGGCCAGGCCCTCTTCGTGTTCGTCGACGCCTTCGGTGGCGGCCATGGTCAGCGGGCCGTAGGCCAGGGAGAACGCCAGGCCGAGCAGGATCATGGTCGGGAGCATGGCGGCGTAGGTCCAGTCCATCCCGAGCGGCAGGAACAGGGCGTAGGCGAGCGCCGCCAGCACCATCCCGCCGAACAGCACGGGGGCGTTGCCGAACCGGTTCACCAGCCGCGGGGTCAGGGTCGGGGCGAGGACCATGTCCATGCCGATCACCAGCATGGCCAGGCCCGTCTGCAGGGGGCTCCAGCCGCGCAGCTCCTGGAGGTAGAGGGTCGCCAGGAACTGGAAGCCCATGAACGAGCCGAGGAACAGCAGCGCCCCGAGGTTCGCCCGGACCAGCGGGGCCGAGCGCAGGATGCCCAGCCGGACCAGCGGGTCGGCCGACCGCCGTTCGATCGCGACGAAGACCGCGAGCAGCGCCAGTCCCGCCGCGAAGACGCTGAGGGTTCCCGACAGGTCGTTGCCGGGGTGCTCCAGCCGGACCACCCCGTACACCAGCAGCAGCATCGCACCGGTGATGCTGAAGGCGCCGGGCAGGTCGAAGCCGCCCGCGGGCCGCTCCGGCTCGTCGGCCTCCCTGATCAGGAGGAGTGCCGCCACCAGGATCGCCGCGGCCAGCACGACCGGCGCGAAGAACACCCACCGCCAGCCGACCGAGGTCAGCAGACCGCCGACGACCAGGCCGAGCGAGAAGCCGCCCGCGGCCGTCCCCGCGTAGACGCCCAGTGCCTTGGTGCGCTGCGGGCCTTCGGGGAAGGTGCCGACGACCAGCGCCAGCCCCGCGGGCGCCATGAACGCGGCGGCGATCCCGGTGATGAACCGGGCGACCAGCAGCATCCAGCCTTCGGTGGCGAAGCCGCCCAGACCGGAGAAGACCAGGAAGACGGCCATCCAGAACAGGAACATCCGGCGGCGGCCCAGCAGGTCCGCCGCACGGCCTCCCAGCAGCATGAACCCGCCGTACCCGAGCACGTAGGCGCTGACCACGCCGCTGAGCATCCCGGTGGACAGCTCGAGATCGGCCCGGATCGCCGGCAGCGCCACGTTCAGCATCGCGATGTCGATGCCTTCCAGAAAGACGGCTCCGGCCAGCACGAACAGCACGCCCCATGCGCGCGCGTCCATGCGGTCGTTCGACGTGGACATGGGTCCACTCCTCTCGGGGACACGGAACGGCTCTTGGTTCCCCAAGTGAATGCCGGTTCCTTCTTGTAACCGGCCCCATCGTCGGGAACCATGGAGGATCGTGGAAGAAGGCACATCAGAGTTCCCCGGTCACTGCGGGGATACCGGCTCCGACTACGACGTTCTCCAGTGGGACACGCGGGAGGACTGCGAGGTCCGGCAGATCCTCGACCGCGTCGCGGACAAGTGGTCGCTGCTCGTCATCGCCCTGCTCGACCGGCGCAGTCTCCGTTTCACCGAACTGCGCCGCATGATCGACGGGGTCAGCCAGCGCATGCTCACCCGGACACTGCGCCACCTGGAGCGCGACGGCCTCGTCAGCCGGACCGTGCAGCCGACCGTGCCGCCGCGCGTGGACTACGCGCTCACTCCGCTGGGCGCGACGCTGCACGAGACCATCCGCGCGCTCGTCACCTGGACCGAAGCGCACCAGAACGAGATCGCCGCCGCCCGCACGGCCTATGACGCCCGCGTCGAGGCAGAGGAGAAGGCCGCGGCGGCCGAAGCCGCCGAGCGGGAGGCCATCGCCCGGGCCGTCCTCAACCGCGTTCGCTGATCCCGCCCCGCCGCCGGCGCGGCGCGGCGGGGCGGGGCGGGGTCAGGGCAGGAGGCGGTAGTCGGACGGGTCGAGGCGGCGGGTGCGCAGGCGGTAGCCGGTCATGTAGCCCGGCCAGTTGTTGGTGTTGCGGCGGGTCGGGTCCAGGTACCAGCTGTCGCAGCCGCCCTGGTTCCAGACGGTGGTGGACAGGCGGCGCTGGACGACGGCGTCATGGGCGTCGAGGACGTCTTCGCGGACCTCGATGATGTCGGCGCCGTCGGCCAGGAGTTCGGCGGCCTGGACGATGTAGGCGGCCTGGCTCTCGAGCATGTGGACGATCGAACCCGAGCCGACGTTGGTGTTGGGGCCGTACATGAGGAAGAAGTTGGGGAAGCCGGCGACGGCCATGCCGAGGTAGGCGCGGGCGCCGGCCTTCCAGGCGGTGTTCAGCTCCATTCCGTGCGTTCCGACGACGCGCATGGGGGCGACGAAGTCCTGGGAGCGGAAGCCGGTGGCCCAGATGATGGTGTCGGCCGGGTAATGGCCGCCGTCGGCGGTGCGGACGCCGTCGGGGACGACCTCGGTGATCGGCTGGGTGACGACCCGTACGTTGCGCCGGTTCAGGGTGTCGTAGTACTCGCTCGAGGTGAGGATGCGCTTGCATCCCGGCTCATAATCGGGGGTGAGGGCACGGCGGAGAGCCGGATTCTTGACGGATCGGAGCGCGAACAGGCACAGGGCCCGGATGTGGGCCGACAGCAGACGGCGTCCCGCGGGGGCGATGAGGGCGGGGTTGAGCAGCAGCTCGAACCACAGGAAGATGCCCAGCCGGGATGCCTTCTGCACGAGCGGGAAGCGCCGGTTGAGGCGCTGCCGCCAGCGCGGGTAGACGCGGTCGGGTTTGCGGCTGATCCAGTTGGACTCGATCTGGAAGATGGTGAGATCGGCGACGTCGGGCGCGATGAGGGGGACGAACTGGATGGCGCTGGCGCCGTTGCCGACGACGACCACCTTCTCGCCCGTGAGGTCGTGGTCGTGGTCCCATCGCGCGGAGTGGAAGACGGTGCCGGTGAAGGAGTCCAGCCCGGGCAGGTTCGGGATCGCGGGATTGCTGAGTTGGCCGCATGCGGCAACGAGGAGGTCGAACTCCCGCTCCTCTCCCCGCGCCGTGCGGACCCGCCATCGGCGCGCGGTCTCGTCGAAGACCGCCTCGGTGACCTCGCTGTTGAAACGGCAGTGCGGGAGCAGGGAGAAGAGTTCGGCGCAGTGGCGCAGATAGGCCAGGATCTCGGGTTGTTCGGCGAAGCGTCGCGTCCAGTCGGGCTTGGGCGCGAACGAGTAGGAGTACAGGTGGGAGGGGGCGTCGCAGGCGGCGCCGGGATAGGTGTTGTCGCGCCAGACGCCGCCGGGGCCGTCGCCCCGTTCGAAGATGGTGAGGTCGGTGAAGCCGGCCTTCTTCAGGCCGACGGCGAGGGCGATGCCGCTGAACCCGCTTCCGACGACGGCGATCGACAGTTCTCGGCGACCCATGTGAGACTCCCAACTGATCGACAAGTTAACCGACACTCATGTCGGTTGCGCGAAAGTAACACACAAGGGAAAGACAGGCCATCGTGGAGAGTGCACCCAAAAGCCGCATGCGCGGCTCGGCCAGGCGGACGGTCATCACCGCGGCCGCACTGAAGGTCTTCGCGGAGAAGGGGTACCACGCCGCCTCGCTGGGCGAGATAGCCAAGGCCGCGGGGGTCGCGCGGACGGTGATGTACGACCACTTCCCGTCCAAGCGGGTACTGCTGCTGGCCGTCCTGCAGGAGCAGAACACGGCGCTGGTCGAGTACATCGGCGCGCGGATCACCGGGAGAGGGACGGCGCGCGAGCGCATGCGCGACACCGTGGACGCCTACTTCGGCTTCGCGCAGAGCCGGCCCGAGGCCAGGAAACTGCTGTTCGACGCCGTGAGCGAGGACGATCCGGAGATCCGGACGGTGCGCTGGGGCATCCGCGAGGCCCGGACAAAGGCGGTCGCCGCGATGCTGGCCCAGGACATGAGGGAGATCGGCGTGGACCCCGCGGAGCCGGGGGCAGAGGCCGTCGTGGAGTTCATCATCACCGGTATGGACGGGGTCGCCCAGTGGTGGGAGCACCGCCCCGAAGTCCCCCGATCCACCCTGGTGGAAGGGGTCATGTGGCTGCTGTCGTCCGGCCTCGGACCGCGCTCCTGAGGCCGGTTCCGGACACCCCTCCCGCCTCTGATTCCTCCCGCGGGCCCTTGACCCGCCTCCGTCTCCTCCACATAGTGAGGGGCCATAACCGACGCCAGTGTCGGTTATCTCCCCCCCACTTCAGAGGAGCGCACCATGGAGGAACAGAGCACCTCCGCCGCCCCGTCGAGCGAGAGCCCGGAAGTCGGAAGGCGCGGCTTCGTCACCGGAGCCCTGGCCACCGCCGGCGCGGTGAGCCTCGGCTTCAGCGGGTCCGCCTCCGCGTCGTCGAGATCCTCCCGGGCCCGCGGCAGGAGGGCGCCCGGCAAGCGTGTCGCGGTGTTCGGCGGCGGGATGGGCGGCCTGACGGTCGCCCACGAACTGGCCGAGCGCGGTTTCCAGGTGACCGTCTACGAGCGCAAGGCCTGGGGCGGCAAGTGCCGCAGCATGCCCTTCACCGGCACCGCCACCGGCGGGCGCCAGGACCTGCCCGCCGAGCACGGGTTCCGGTTCTTCCCCGGCTTCTACCAGAACCTGCCCGACACGATGGCGCGGATCCCGCGGCCCGGCGGCGGCACCCTGAAGGACAACTTCGTCGACGGCAAGGAGGTCTCGGCCTACTACAACGGGACCAAGCTGGTGCTGCCCGCCCGCGGCAGCATCATCGGCACGCTGAGCCCCGACTCCCTGCTGACGTTCCTGTCGACCGCCGTCAAGGTGTTCGGCAACGTCCCCGCGGGGGAGGTCGCGTTCTTCCTCGAGAAGATGATCGTGTTCGTCACCAGCGGGCCGCAGCGGCGGCTCAAGCAGTGGGAGAACATGAGCTTCGCCGACTACGTCAAGGTCGAGGGCAAGTCCAACCGCTACAGCGAGCTGCTGGTGGACATGTTCACCAGCACGCTGGTCGCCGCCAAGCCCGACAAGGCCAACGCCCACACCATGGGCCTGATGGCCGAGGCCTGGGTCTACAGCACGCTGGGCCTGGGCGGCTACGGCGCCCCGGACCGGCTGCTGAACGCCCCCACCAACGAGGCGCTCATCGACCCGTGGATGGCCCACCTGCGCACCCTGGGCGTCGACTTCCAGATCGGCAAGACCCTCACCGAGCTGAAGGTCACAGGCGGCCAGATCAGCGGGGCGGTGCTCAACGGGGCGGAGCCGGTCGAGGCCGACCACTACGTCCTGGCGGTGCCGCTCGAGCGGGCGCTCCCGCTGCTGAACGCCGACATCCTGGCCGCCGACCCGAGCCTGCGGTCCTTGGGCCAGCTGACGACCGACTGGATGAACGGCATCATGCTCTACCTCAAGGAGCCGGTCGACCTCGGCAAGGGCCACGTGGCCTACGCCGCCCAGCCCTGGGCCCTCACCTCGATCAGCCAGGCCCAGTTCTGGAAGAAGAACTTCGCCCAGACCTACGGCGACGGCACCGTGAAGGACTGCCTGTCCATCGACCTGTCCGCCTGGGACAGGCCCGGCATCGTCTACAAGAAGCCGGCCAAGGAGTGCACCCCCGAGCAGATCATCGAGGAGGTCCTCGCGCAGCTGCGCAAGGCCGTCCCGTGGGGCGGGCTGAAGCTGCGGGACTCCCTCATCCACTCCTGGTTCATCGACCCGGCCATCACCGGCCTGGCCACCCCGCAGGTCGCCAACGACGAGCCGCTGCTCATCAACAGCCCCAGCTCCTGGAACTTCCGCCCCGAGTCCACGACCAAGCTCCCCAACCTGTTCCTGGCCTCCGACTACGTGCGCGCCAACATCAACCTGGCCACCATGGAGGGCGCCAACGAGGCCGGCCGCAAGGCCGCCAACGCCATCATCGACGCCACGGGCTCCGGCGGGTCCAAGGCCAAGCTGCTCGACCTCTGGCAGCCCCCCGCCTTCGACGGCTTCTTCAAGCAGGACGACGCCCGCTACGCCCAGGGCAAGCCCAACGCCTTCGACATCCTCGACCCCTACCGGCCCTGACCTCCGACCGACCGCCCGCGGCCCGCGAGGGCCGCGGGCGGCGCGAAGGCACGAGCATGCCCTACACCGACCAGTACGTCACCGTCGCGTCCACCGCCGTGTACTTCACCGGACTCGCCTGCTTCAAGACCGCGGCCGGGCAGATGCCCGAACTGCGGGGCGTCCGGCCCGTGCAGCTGTCCCTCGCCCTCGCCACCCACGGCCTGTGGGCGGCCGGGGCGCTCATCCTGATGAGCGGGGCGCTCCTGCAGGTCAGCGTGCTCGGCCAGCTCACCCTTCTGCAGGCCCAGCCGCTGCTCATGGCCGGCCTGGCCACCCTGCTCGTGCTCGCCCTCCTGGGGCGCGGCGAGCGCCTCAGCCCCCGGGAGTGGGGTTCGGTGGCGCTCCTGGCCGCCGCCACCGCCCTGATCGCGGTCTCCCGGACCTCCGCGGAGGTCCGGGAGAGCGCCCCCACGGAGTCGGAGGTGGTCGCCGTCGCCGTCCCCTCGCTGCTGCTGCCCACCCTGGCGTTCCTGCTCGGGGACCTGGTGCGCAAGGGCTCCCACCGCCGCCCGACCAACGGGGTCGCCCTGGCCGTCAGCGTCGGCCTCCTCACCGGGACCGCCGAGCTCATGCTCAAGGGCATGGCCGAGCGGTGGACCGACCCGGCCGGGCTCCTGGCGTCACCGCAGCTCTACCTGTTCCTGCTGGCGACGCCGCTGGCACTCGGCCAGCTGCAGATCGCGCTGCAGCGCTGCCGCCTGGTCATCGTCGGGCTGGTCGCCACCGCCACCGCCAAGACCTACCTCCTGGTCGCCGCGCTGACGGTCTACTCCGAACCCTGGCCGGACCGGTGGGACCTGGTGCTCCTGGGCCTCTTCCTGTCCGTGCTCGCGATAGCCGCGATACCCCGCCACGCGGCCGGCCCCGCACGGCCCGCCGCGTCCGCATCGAGAGGACACCGGCTGTGACCATAGCTCTCCACCGGCTGCCCAGCGCTCCTCCGGTCGACGCCCGCGCGTTGGACCGGCTGCACCGGGCCGCGCCCGCGATCGCGCGGGCGGCCGTCGAGGAGGCCGCCGACGCGGGCCGCGTGCCCGAAGGACTGGACCACGCCCTCCAGACCGCGATCACCCAGTTCCTCGACCCGGCCCGGCATCCCGAGACCACCGCCCTGATGCTCTTCCACCATCTGGGCGCCGCCGCCGCCGACCACGGCATGCCCCTGCACGACGTCGACGCCGCCCAGCAGACCGCGATCGGCACGGCCGTCCAGCGGCTCGCCGAGCAGGCCCTGCGTCTGGGCGTCCTGGCCCGGCCCGACGAGGCGGGGCTGCTGGCCCGCCGCGCGTTCGCCTACGCCGACAGGCTCAAGGACGCGGCCACCGCGGGATACAACGAGGCCTCCCGCCCGGATCCGGATCCGGCGCAGCGCCGGCTCATCACGCTTCTGCTGCGCTCCAGCCCCACCAGGCTCCAGCTCAAGCAGGCAGCCGAACAGGCCGGCTGGACGCTGCCCCGCACCATTGCCGTGGTCGCCTTCTCCCCGGGACCGCGCAGGCCCGCCCGGCACCTGCTCCCCGACGTCCTGGCCCACCCGGCCCGCGGCTGCCTCCTCGTGCCCGACCCCGACGGGCCGGGCCGCGGAGCCGCGCTCGAACGGATGCTGCACGCGATACCGTCCGCCCTCGGCCCCACCGTCGAGCCGACCCGGGCCGCGGCCTCCCTGCGGCTGGCGCGCCACACCCTCGACCTGGTCGCCACCGGCGTGATCACCGCCTCCGGGCCGGTCCCGGCCATGGAGCACGTCCCGGACCTCATGATCATGAATGATCCGGAACCGGTCCGCCGCCTCGCCGAGCGGCAGCTCGCGCCCCTGGCCCACCACCCGCCCAAGAAGAGGGCGGTCCACGTCCAGACGTTGCGCACCTGGTTCGTCTGCGGGTTCAACACCTCCGCCACCGCCGAGCGCCTGCACGTCCACGCCCAGACCGTCCGCTACCGCATCCGCCAGCTGGAGCTCCTCTTCGGCCCCGACCTCTACGACCCCGACCAGTCGCTCAACTACATGATCGCTCTGCACGCCTGGACGCTGATGAGCTCACCGGACGGACACGGGATCTGGCAGACCTGACCCGAACCGGCCGAGCCCACCTACGCCCGCCCTTTCCCTTTGAATCCCTTTGGAGCCCACCCATGCCCACGGCCACGCCCTCCCCCGCGGCCGCCGACCGGCACCCCTTCGACTACTACCACCGGCCCGGAATGCGGCTGCGTCCCGGACCCGAGGCCGCCGCGGCGTCGCCGTTGTGGCTGACCAGACCGCACCACGAGATGTTCTCCCCTTGGATCCGGGTGAACGCCGTGCCCCGGCGCACCCCGCTGACCCGGCTCTTCGACGACCACCGGTGGCAGGGCGACGAGCTCATGGACGCCGTCGTGGCGGCCTTCGGCAGGATCGGCATGTCCCGGGGCCGCCGCATGCTGGACCAGGCCCTCGACCAGGGGATCGACGCGGTGGCCGACCCTCCGGCCGAACTCGTCGAGCTGTTCCGCCATCTGGACGAACCGCCGGAATGGTTCGACGCCCGCAGCTGGGAGCGGGGCCGCCGGCTGTGGATCGACTCCTCGCTGTCGGGCAAGCTGACCATGCTGTTCAGCGACGCCATGGGCACGTTCGTCGGGGCCGAGGTCTCCTCGGCCACCGGCCAGACCCGCCGTTTCCTCGCCGACTTCCGGCGGCGGGAGCTGGAGACGGCGACCTGGTTCCACGACGTCACCCGCCCCGGGGGCGTGGACCGGCACTCCCCCGTCTTCAAGAGCATCGTCCGGGTGCGGCTCATGCACGCCCAGGCGCGGCTCGCCCTGCGCCGCGCCTGGGGGGACGAGCACTTCGCCCGGCACGGCAACCCCATCTCCAACGCCATGACGATGGGCGCCGCGGTCACCTTCGGGCTGATGCCCGTGCTCTTCGACCACTCCCGCGGCAGGCGGATCTCCCCCGCCGACCTGGACGACGTCATGCTGTACTGGGCCTACATCGCCCACCTGATGGGCGTCACCGACGAGCTCGTCCCCCGCGGCGCCGTCGAGGGGATGCAGCTGGCCCACCACATGATCCTCACCGCGGGCGGGCCGACCCCCTGGACCTCGATCACGGTCAACGCCGTCTGCAAACGCCTCCTCAGCCGCAACCCCGTGCTGCGGCGGCTCCAGATCGAGGCGCTGGGGCCGGTGTTCGGGCTGGTCTCCGCTCTCGCCGGCGAGCCCCTGGTACGGGCGCTGCTCCGGGACTCCCCCCTGGCGGAGGTGCGGCTCCAGCCCTGGCAGAGCCTCGCGGAGGTCGCGACCCGCTTCAACGTGCTGCTGCGCAGGATCGGCGACCGCCTTCCCGGCGCCCGGAACCGTTTCGAGCGCCGCACGAAGGACGGCGACGTCTGGCAGAGGCGGGCCGTGGCGTCGGTGGCCGCACGCGCCCGCCGCGCCGGGGTCACCGGCACCCCCTACGACCACCACGACACCAGCGTGCCCTCCCCCACCTCGTCCGGAGAGCCCTCCCCGGCATGAGCCCGAAGGCGAGCGGTGCGGGCCGGGTCAGGGAAGGAGGCCGCGGCGGCGGGCGGAGGCGACCGCCTCGTAGCGGGTGCGGGCGTCGAGTTTGCGCATGGCGCTGCGCAGGTAGGCCTTGACGGTCTCGGGCAGGAGGGACAGCCGGGCGGCCGCCTCGGCGTTGCTGCAGCCCAGGGCCACCTGGGACAGGACGTCCAGCTCCCGCGGGGACAGGGGGGTGATCGGCGGAGGCTCCCTGTGGGCGGGCGGGGCGGCCAGGTCGGCCAGGCGGCGGCAGGCGTCCTGGACGCGGGCGCGCAGGGAGGCGTCCTCCAGGTTCTGGGCGATCAGCCTCAGTTCGGCGTGCAGGTCGCGGATCTCCTCGGCGGCGGACGGGTCCGCCGTGGGCGGCGGGGCCGTCGCCTGGAGCCGCAGGCGGCGGTCGACCTCGTCTCTGACGGCCAGTTCCCCGGCCAGGCTCCGGGCGACGCCGGTGAACACGTCCTTGGCGCGGTCGCCCAGGGGCGCGGGGCCGCGGACCGCCCCGTACAGGACGCCCCGGACGGCGCCGCCGACGATCACGGGGGCGGCGACGACGGAGCCGATGCCCTCTCCCAGGACGGGGGCGTCGTAGTCGTGGGTGATCGAGCGGGCCGAGCCGTAGTCGGACACGCTGGCGGCTCTCGCCCCGGCGACGACCTTGCCGCCCAGGCCCGCGCCGGGCCTGACCGCCAGGCCGCGCAGCCCGGACGTGCGGACGCCGAGGAACTCCGTGAGGGTCAGGACGCCGTCCAGGACCCGGCCGCCGAAGGCGATGGGCAGGCCGGAACGGGCTCGCAGCAGGCGGAGGGCCTGCCGGTAGGCGTCGGCGTCGTCGGGGCGCAGCAGGCCGTCCGGCTCGGCGGGCATGGCGTCACCCCTTTCCGGGGGTAGTCCGAGTGTGATGCACCTCGCAGGATAGGCCGAGGGAGGAAACCCGCCAAAGGGTCCACCGTGGAGAAAGTGAGGGTTTTTCATGAATCGCATCGAGGAGCTGCTCGCCCTCTACGGATCCCCCGAGGCCTGCGCGGCCGAACTGCTGTGCGACCGGCACCCCGCCGACGCGGTGGCCTTCACCGTCATCGACGGCGACCTGTCCTCCGAGGACCTCACCTACGGGCGGCTGCGCCGCGACTCGGCCCGCTTCGCGGCGGCCCTGGCCGGGCTGGGCGTCGAGCCGGGCGACGCCGTCGCCACCCTCATGGGCAAATCCGCCGAACTCGCCGTCGCGCTGCTGGGCATCTGGAGGCGCGGAGCGATCCACGTGCCGCTGTTCACCGCTTTCGCCCCCTCCGCCATCGCGATGAGGCTGGACGCGAGCGCCACCAAGGTCGTGATCGCCGACGCGGGGCAGGTCGCCAAGCTGGCGCCCGGCGAGGACATGCCCGCCGAGCGGGCCTGGGCGACGGTGGTCGCCGGAGGCGAGACCGGCGACGAACTCTCCTTCGACGCGCTGCTCGAGCCCTACACGGGTGAGGAGCCGGCCGCGCGGGCGGCCGCCCTCGGCGGGGAGGCGCCGCTCGTCAAGCTGTTCACCTCCGGCACCACCGGCACGCCGAAGGGCGTCCCCGTCCCGGTCAAGGCGCTGGCGTCGTTCCAGGCCTACCTGGAATACGGGCTCGACGTCCAGGAGGACGACGTGTTCTGGAACGCCGCGGACCCGGGCTGGGCCTACGGCCTGTACTACGGCATCCTCGCCCCGCTGGCGGCCGGACGGCGCAACATCCTGCTCCATGCCGGTTTCAGCCCCGAATTGACCTGGAAGGTCTTCGAGACCTTCGGCGTCACCAACTTCGCGGCGGCCCCGACCGTCTACCGCAGCCTGCGGGCCTCCTCCTCCCCCGTCCCGGAGGGGATCCGGCTGCGGTGCGCCTCCTCGGCGGGCGAGCCGCTCACCCCCGAGGTCACCGCCTGGTCCCGCCGGACGCTCGGCACCACCGTCCGCGACCACTACGGGCAGACCGAGCACGGCATGGTGATCGCGGACGGATGGGCCGACGCCGTCCGCGAGGAGGTCCCTCCCGGCTCGATGGGCAGGGCGCTGCCCGGCTGGACCGCGGAGGTCCTCCACGACGACCGGGACGAGCCCGCCCCCGCCGGCGTGCTCGGAAGGGTCGCCCTCAGCGTCCCGGAAAGCCCCCTGATGTGGTTCTCCGGCTACGACGACGCCCCCGAGAAGACCGCCGAACGCTTCACCCCCGACGGCCGCTGGTACCTCACCGGCGACGCCGGCACCAAGGACGAGAACGGCTTCTTCCGCTTCTCCTCCCGCGACGACGACGTCATCATCATGTCCGGCTACCGCATCGGCCCCTTCGACGTCGAGAGCGTCCTCGTCCAGCACGAGAGCGTCGTCGAGGCCGCCGTCATCGGCGCCCCCGACCAGCTGCGCGGCGAGGTCCTCGAGGCCTACGTCGTCCTGCGGCCGGACGCCTCGCGGAACGACGCCCTCATCGAAGAGCTGCAGCTGCTCGTCAAGACCAAGTTCGCCGCCCACGCCTACCCGCGCGCCGTCCACTTCATCGACGAGCTGCCCAAGACCCCCAGCGGCAAGGTCCAGCGCTTCGTCCTCCGCCGCCGACGCACCGCCGAACGGTGAGCGGCACTCACGGTCGGCCGGGCTCCCGGATCCAGTCCGGGGGATCCTCGCCGGTGAACCGGGTGTACCGGACGGTGAAGGCGTCGGGGTCCTCGGCGTAGGCCTCGCGGAGGATCCCGACGAAGGCCGGGACGAGCTCCTCGCGGACGTGGTCGGGCAGCTCCTCGGTGCGGGAGAGCCCTTCGAGCAGGGGCTGGACGGCCTCGCTGATCTGGCCGCCGATGGCCCTGGCGTAACCCGCCGCCGCCAGGCTGCGGATGAAGCTCGGCAGGTAGGCGGCGCGGTCGGCCCGGATGAGTTCCCGGTAGGTGTTGACGGCCTCCTCCGAGACGAAGAGCGCGTCGGCCTCCCGGCCCAGCTCGGCGAGCACCTGACCCTGGTTGTTCAGTGACATCGCCAGGTACGGGAGGTAGGTCTCGCGGTCGCGTGCCACCAGTTCCCGGGAGAAGAGCAGGGCCTCCTCCGAGGCGGCGAGGGCCTCGTCGCGCCGTCCGGCCTCCGCGAGCCGCACCGAATGGTTGATCAGCGAGATCATCAGGTCGGGAAGGTAGGTGTCCCGATCGGTCTGGACGAGTTCGCGGTAGAGCGCGATCACTTCGTGGGAGACGGACAGCGCCTCCTCGTCCCGTCCGTCCTCCGCCAACCAGAGCACCTGGTTGGTCAGCGACATCGCCAGGTCGGGAAGGTAGGTGTCCCGGTCGACCCCGATGAGCTCGCGGCAGAGCGCGATCGCCTCCTCCGACACCGGCAGCGCCTCGTCCCGGTGGCCGGTCTCCGCCAGCAGCACCGCGTGGTTGTGCAGGGAGGCCGCCAGTTCGAGGATGTTGGAGTCGTGATCCTGCTCGACGAGTTCTCTGCGGAGGTCCACCGCCTTCTCCGAGACCGGCAGCGCCTCCTCCAGCTTCCCTTCCTCCACCAGCCGGTTCGCCTGGTCCCCCAGCGCGACCGCCGTACGCCGCGTCTCCACCGGGTCCGGATGCGCGTGCTGCGATTCCACGAGCCTCCCCCTTCAGCCCAGGCCGCCGTGACGACCGGTGCCCATCGCTACTGACGTGTCCCTCCACCTCCCAGAGAAACCCATATTTATATGTATCTAGACAAATAGGACATATCGCTGACCTCGGACTCCACCCCGTCGATTTCCTTTTTCACCTTTTTCCGTTCTCCGTTCTCCGCCGTGCGGCCGTCCAGGTCACCGAACAGAGCCGCCTGCAGATCTTTGACGTCCTTTGGACTTCGGGCCTCGGCTCCACGGGCAGGACCAGGAGCAGGACGATTCTGGGGGAAGCATGCCTGAGGCGACTGATCTGACCAGGACCGCCGTGGACGCCTGGTTGTTCGGCTACCCGCTGATCTTCCAGGACGTCACGAAGCAGCGGATGACCGGTCCGGCCCTGCCGGGGAACCCGACGGCTCCGGCCGGCCGGTTCATCCACCATCGGACCGCTCCCGACCACACCTACACCGAGCTCGTCACGCCCAACGCCGATGTCCTGTACTCCATGGCCTGGCTGGAGGTCGGCGAGGAGCCCACGATCCTGTCCGTGCCGGAGATGGGCGACCGCTACTGGGTGATGCAGATGGTGGACGGCTGGAGCGACGTCTTCGCCTCCCCCGGCTCCCGCACCACCGGCCAGGGCGGCGGCCACTTCGCCGTCACCGGCCCCGGCTGGACGGGCACGCTCCCCGGCGACGTCGCCGAACTGAAGTCCCCCACCTCGATGGTCTGGATCGTCGGCCGCGTCAACACCGCCGGAAGCAAGGACCATCCCGCCGTCCACGCCCTGCAGGACCGGATGTATCTGACCCCGCTGTCGGCGTGGACGGGAGACCCGAAGGACTACACTCCTCCCGCCCGGACCGCCGCCTCCCCCACGGGCTCCGAGGCCGGGAACATCCAGCCGGTCGACGAGATCGCCGCCATGGACGGGACGTCCTTCTTCGCCCGGCTCAACGAGCTCATGGTCGCCGACCCGCCTCATCCCGCCGACGCCCCCGCCCTCGAACGCTTCTCCGCACTGGGCGTCGCCCCCGGCGGCGGCCGGGCGGGGCTAGAGCGGCCCGAGGTCATCAACGCGATCCACGCCGCCCCCGCCGGCGGCCTGTCCGTGCTCCGCGACCGGGTCGCCGAGGACGAGAGGATCGCCGGCTGGAAGACCTACCGGAATCTCGGCGCCTTCGGGACCGACTACACCACCCGTGCGCTGATCTCGTTCCTCGGCGGCGGCGGCAACCTCGCCGCCGACGCGCTCTACTTCCGCGCCGGTTCCGACGCCGACGGCCAGGCGTTCACCGGCCAGGACCACTACGTCCTGCACTTCGACGCCGGGAAGCTGCCGCCCGTCCGCGGCTTCTGGTCCCTGTCGATGTACAACGACAAGCTGTCCTTCGTCGACAACCCCCTCCACCGCTACATCATCGGCGACCGCGACGAACTGAGCCTCAACCCCGACGGCTCCCTCGACATCCTCATCCAGCACGACCGGCCCGCGCCGGACCGCCAGAACAACTGGCTGCCCGCGCCCACCGGCGCGTTCAACATCGTCATGCGCCTCTACTGGCCCGAGCAGCCCCTGCTCGACGGCTCCTGGACCCCGCCACCCGTCCGGAAGGCCTGATCCAGCCGCTCGCTTCCCGGGTCGCGCCAAGCTATGACCATATTGCCCAATCCAGTCAAAAGGACGTACTGTGGAGGCATGCCGAGAGCCTTCACCACGGAAGAGTCCGAACGGATCAGGGAACGACTCCTGCTCGCCGGGCGGGAGTCCTTCGCGCGGGGCGGTCTGCGCGGGACCACCGTCGAGGGGCTCGCCCGCGCCGCCGCCATCTCGAAAGGCGCTTTCTACCGGTTCTTCGACAGCAAGGAAGCCCTGCTCCTAGAGCTGCTGGCCGAGCACGAGCGCGCCGAGCACGCCCGGATCGAAGAAGCCGTCCGCGCCGACCCGGCCCGCGTGATCGACGTCCTGGTCGACGGCGCGGTGCACGCCGTCGAACGCGCGCCCTTCCTCGCCGTCCTCATGTCCGAGGAAGGACTGCGCGTCGTCGGCTCCCTCACCCCCGCCGAGCAGAAGGACCTGATGGAGCGCGACGACCGAACCATCGCCCGGATCTTCGCCGCTCTCCGCGAAGCCGGGATGACCCTCGACCTGACCGAGGACGCGCTGCTCGGGCTCACGCGCTCCCTGGTCTTCACCGGATGGCACCGCGCCGACATCGGAGCCGGGCCCGTCGACGCGATGGCCGCCTGGCTCAAGGGCGCACTGCGCCCGATCCCCCTCGACCGGCAGGAGACGCCATGACGAACACCGCAATCCGGACACGCGGGCTGACGCACCGCTTCGGCGCCATGACCGCCGTCGACGACGTCGACCTCACGGTCGAACCCGGCCAGGTCTACGGCTTCCTCGGCCGCAACGGCGCCGGGAAGACGACCCTGATCCGCGCCCTGCTCGGGCTCCTCACCCCGACGTCCGGGGAGGTGAGCCTGCTCGGAACGCCCGTCCGCGGCGGGCGGACGCCGTCGGCTCTGTGGGCGCGGGTCGGATATCTGGTGGAAGGCCCCGGCCTCTACCCGGGGCTGACCGTCCTGGACCACCTGCGGACCGCCGCCCGCTATCGCCGCCTGCCGCAGAGCGCCGTGGAAGAGGTGGTGGACCGGCTGGACCTGCGCAGGTACGCCGACGTGCGGGCGGACGCGCTCTCCCTGGGCAACCGGCAGCGGCTCGGCCTCGCGCTCGCCCTCGTGCACCGCCCCCGCCTGGTCGTCCTCGACGAGCCCGTCAACGGACTCGACCCGGCGGGCGTCGCCGATGTCCGCGACCTCCTGCGCTCCCTCGCCGACGACGGCGTCACCGTCTTCATGTCCTCCCACCTGATCAGCGAGGTCGTCCGCCTTTCCGACCGCGTCGGCATCATCCACGCCGGGCGCCTCATCGAGGAGCTGTCCGCCGACCGGCTGCGGACCGCGCTGCGCCGGCGGCTCGTCCTGGGCTTCCGCACCCCGGAACTGACCCGTGGCGCCGCCGCCGCGCTCGAAGACCACGGCATCCCCACCCGTGCGGACAGCTCCCGGCTCGTCGCCACCGCGGCGGAGGCCGTCCAGCACCCCGACCAGGTCGTCCGCCGCCTCGTCGCCGCCGGAGCACCCCCCACCCATCTGGCCGTCGAGACCGAAGACCTGGAAGAGCACTTCCTGAGCCTCACAGGAGACCACCGATGACGACCGGTTACCGCGCCGCGCTGGCCGCCGAGCTCCTCAAGGCGCGCCGTTCGAAGATGCCGCTGCTCACGTTCCTGGTCATGGCCGCGGCGGGCGGCGTCGCAGGCCTGTTCATGTTCGTCCTCTCCGACCCCGAGCAGGCACGCCGCATGGGCCTGCTCGACCAGAAGGCCCAGCTCTCCGGGCTCACCGCCGACTGGGCGGGCCTCCTCGGCTTCCTCGCCCAGATCGTCGCCGTCGGCGGCCTGTTCGTCTACGCCTTCATCGCCGTCTGGGTCTTCGGCCAGGAGTTCACCTCGGGCACCCTCCGCTACCTCCTCGCCCTCCCCGTCCCCCGCCGCACTATCGTCCTCGCCAAGTTCACCGTCACCGCCGTGTGGTGCGCCGCGGTCACCCTCTGGCTGGCCGCCGTCGTCCTGCTCGTCGGGCTCGCCCTCGACCTGCCCGGCGCGAGCGCCGCCCTGCTGCGCGACGGCCTGGCCCGCACCGCGGCGGCCGCGGCCCTCATGCTCCTCGTCACCACCCCGGCGGCTCTCGTCGTCTGCGCGGCGCGAAGCCACCTCGCCGCGCTCGCCGCCACCGTCGGCGCCCTCGTCCTCGCCCAGGTCGCCGCGACCCTCGGCCACGGCGACCTCTTCCCCTGGTCGGTCCCCGCCGTCGCCGCGGGCCTCGCACCCGGCACCGCCCTCGGCCCGGCCGCCCTCGCCGTCGTCTTCCTCACCGCCGCGGCCGGCGTCCTCGGCACCACGAGGTGGTGGCAGAGCGGCCACGCCGGTAATTGAACTCCGCACCCCGGCCCGGCCTCATCCTCCGGGGATGAGCACCGCGTCCTCGGGGTCCCAGGCCAGTTCCACGTGGCCGCCGGTCAGGACGGTCACGGCGCCGGAGACGTTGACCAGGACGGGCTCCTCCCGGCCCTCGACGCCGACGGCGACGCGGGACGTACCGCCGTAGAAGCTGACATCGAGGACGGTGCCGCGCAGGGGACCCGGGGCCAGGCGGACGTTCTCCGGCCGGACGGCCAGGTCGACCGGCCGGTCCGCGCTCGGCTCGGAGGGGGCTTTGCAGGGCAGCAGGCCCAGTCCGGGGATCTCGACCCCGTTTTCGCGCAGGGTGCCGGTGAAGAGGTTGTTGGCCCCGACGAAATCGGCGACGAACCGGGTCCGGGGACGCTGGTAGAGGGCGACGGGCGTGTCGATCTGCTCGACCTTGCCGTGGTTGAGGACGGCGATCCGGTCGGCCAGGGACATGGCCTCCTCCTGGTCGTGCGTCACGACCAGGAAGGTGATGCCCGCCTCGTGCTGGAGCCGCTTGAGCTCCAGCTGCATCTCGGCGCGGACCTTCTTGTCCAGGGCCGACAGCGGCTCGTCCAGCAGGAGCAGACGGGGCCGCTTGACGATCGCGCGGGCCAGCGCGACCCGCTGGCGCTGGCCTCCGGAGAGCTGGGCGGGGCGGCGCCGCGCGGCGGACGTCAGGCCGATGGTCTCCAGGACCTCGCCCACCCGCTGCCGGATCTCGGCCCTGGGCAGGCCTTCGCGCTCCAGGCCGTAGGCGATGTTCTTCTCCACCGTCATGTGCGGGAAGAGCGCGTAGGACTGGAACATCAGGTTGACCGGACGGCGGTGCGCGGGAAGCCGCAGCAGGTCTTCGCCTTCGAGCGTGACCGCCCCGGAGTCGGGGAGGTCGAAGCCGGCGAGCACGCGCAGCAGAGTGGTCTTGCCGCAGCCGCTCGGGCCGAGCAGGGCGAAGAACTCCCCCTGCCGGACCTCCAGGCTGAGGTCGTCGAGCGCGGTCACGTCGCCGAAGCGCCGGGTCACCCCTTCGACGCTGACGAGGGTCATCTGGGCTCCTTGTACGAGTCAGCCGAGGCTGTCGGTGAGGCGGGTCAAGCGCTGGACGGCGAGGACCGCGGTGAAGCTGACGGCCAGCAGCACCGTCGCCAGCGCGTTGATCTCCGGGGTGACGCCGAAGCGAACCATCGAGTAGATGACGATCGGCAGCGTGGGGTCCCGGGGACCGGCGGTGAAGAACGCGATCACGAACTCGTCCACCGACAGGGTGAAGGCCAGCAGCGCTCCGGCGGCGATGCCCGGGGCGAGGGTCGGCAGGGTGATGCGCAGGAAGGTCGTCAGCGGGGTCGCGCCCAGGTCGCGGGAGGCCTCCTCCAGCGAGGAGTCGGCGTGCGAGAGCCGGGTCCGCACGACGGTGGAGACGAACGCCATCCCGAAGACGGTGTGCGCGGCGAGCACCGAGTGCAGGCCGAGGGTGGCCTGGACGGCCGAGTAGAACGCCAGCAGCCCGATCGCCAGCACCAGGTCGGGCATGATCGCGGGCAGGGCGGAGACTGCGGACAGCAGCCGGGAGCGGGTGTGCCGGGCCAGGCCCACCGCCAGCAGGGTGCCCAGCACCGTCGCCAGCGCGGTCGAGCCCGTCGCGACGATCAGCGTGTTGGCCAGGCCCTGCCGGATCGTCTCGTTCCCGGCCAGCTCGCCGTACCAGGACGTGCTGAACCCGTCCCACGAGTACGGGGAGTCGCCCGCGTTGAAGGACATGACGACGATGACCGCGATCGGCGTGTACAGGAACAGGTACGTCAGCCAGAACGGGGCTTGGACGAGACGGTCACGCATGTTCCCCCTCCCCGGAGAAGCGGCGAGCCGCCCAGGCCTGGGCCATGAGCAGCAGGACGAGCATCGCGACCATCGTGAGCGCCAGCACCGAGCCGAACGGCCAGTCGCGTGCCTTGAGGAACTGGTCCCGCACCAGATTGCCGACCATGATCGTCTTGCCGCCGCCGAGCAGTTCGGGGATGACGAAGTTGGCCAGGCTCGGCACGAACACGAACACCGCGCCGGTGAGCACTCCCGGCAGGGTGAGCGGCAGCGTCACCGACCAGAACGTGCGGGCCGGGCGCGCGCCGAGGTTCGCCGAGGCCTCCGTGAGCTGCGGGTCGAGCCGCTCGATCGACGCGTACAGCGGCAGGACCATCAGCGGCAGGTAGGCGTAGAGCAGCCCGGTGACGATGGCGCCCTCGGTGTAGAGGAGACCGATCGGCTCGTCCACCAGGCCGAGGTCGATCAGCAGCGCGTTGACCGGGCCCTGGGAGTTCAGCAGGACGATCCAGGCGTAGGCGCGGATGAGGAAGTTCGTCCAGAACGGCAGCACCACCGCGACCAGCGCCAGGGTCTTCCAGCGGCGCGGCAGCCGTGCGATCACGTACGCCGTCGGGTAGCCGAGCAGCAGCGCCAGCACGGTGGTGAGCGCGGCGATCCGGAGGGAGTCCAGCAGGACGTTCAGGTAGATCGGGTCGGCGGCCCGGGTGAAGTTCTCCCCGGTCGCCTCGTAGACGATCCCGCCGAACCTGCCCCGCTGGAAGACCGAGTAACCGACCACCAGCGCCAGCGGGATGACCAGGAACACCAGCAGATAGGCCAGCCCAGGACCGAGCAGCACGAGCCGCTCGATCCGGGCCGAACGCCGCAGCGAGGTCATTTCTGGGCCGCGACCTCGGTGGCGATGCGGGTGTAGGTGGAGGCGGCGTCGCCGAGGTCGACGAGGCCCTCGCCCTTCGCCAGTTCGGCCGGGGTCGTGCCGAGGGTCGGGTGGCTCTTGACCAGGGCCGGGTCCAGGGCGGCCATGGCCGGCT
The DNA here is from genome assembly GCF_039871655.1 of Actinocorallia sp. B10E7. Taxonomy (NCBI): domain Bacteria; kingdom Bacillati; phylum Actinomycetota; class Actinomycetes; order Streptosporangiales; family Thermomonosporaceae; genus Actinocorallia; species Actinocorallia sp. B10E7. Next base: position 101,134 of record NZ_JBDPLZ010000016.1, on the reverse strand, counting down.
GGTTCGGCACGTTGTAGATGATGTTCTCGGCGGCCCAGCGGTGCACCTCGGGGTCGAGGATGTAGTTGATGAACGCGTGGGCGGCCTCCTTGTTCTCGGAGGTCTTGAGGATCACCATCGTGTCGACCCAGAGGTCGCCGCCCTCCTTGGGCACCACGAACTTCACGTTCTTCGTGTCGGTCGGGCACCAGCCGTCCCAGGCCTCGACCAGCGCGGCCTCGCCGGACTTCAGGCGGTCGCCGAACGTGGTGTCGTCGTAGGCGAGCAGGTTCGGCTTGGCCTTGAGGAGGGTCTCCTTCACCTTCTGCATCTCGCCCTCGTCCCGGGTGTTGGCCGAGTAGCCGAGCAGTTTCTGGGCGGGGAGCATCAGCCAGCGCTCGGTGCCCAGCATGGTGACCTTCTTGCGCAGCTGCGGCCTGGGCTCCAGCAGGTCCTTCCAGCTGTCGGGGTCGTAGCCGGTCAGGTCGCTGCGGTAGCACAGGCCGGTGGTGCCCCAGGTGTAGGGGACGGAGATCTTGTTGCCCGGGTCGTAGGCGAGCTTCGTCGCCTCCGGGTAGAGGTTCTTCAGGTTCGGGACCAGCTCGGCGTGGACGGGCTCGAGCAGTCCCTGCTCGCCGAGGGCCTGCGCGAACTGGCCGGAGACGAAGGCGACGTCGATGCCGCTGTCGCCGCCCGCGGTCAGCTTGGCGATGATCTCCTCGTTGGTGGCGTGCTTGGTGACGGTGACGGCCGGGCCCGCCTTCGCCTTGAACTTCTCGGGCAGGTCTTCGGGCATGTAGCCGTCCCAGTTGGAGACGGTGAGGGTCTGCTTGCTCAGGTCCGCCGAGGGGTCGAGCCGGTCGGGCTCGGCCGTGCCGTCGCCGGAGGAGGAGCCGCCGCACGCGGCGAGGGAGAGGGCGAGGACCGCGGTGAGCGTCGCGGCGGACACGCGGAGCATGGGGCTGCCTTCCGGTCGGGGGCATCGGATGGGTTGCGAGTGTTGCATCTGGACTCAATATGAACAAGACTCTAAATGCCCGGATGACGTTTATTTCTTGTTACGGATTTGAATTTGGCTTCAGAAGCAGGCGCGCTCCTGGCACGGCTGGGCGCACCCCCCGACCTGGCGATACGCGCCTTCGCCCCGCTGCCGGGGCTCGACGGCCTCCAGGAGCGGCCCATCCTCGTCGACCAGACCCACCGGTCCGTGGTCGTCTCCGAGCGGCTGGTCGTCAAGTGGTTCACCCCGCCGCTGCCGCCCCCGCACCGGTCCTTCGAGCTGCTCGCGCACCTGGCGGCGGTCGGTTTCGGCGACACCGCCGCGCCGTACGCGGCGGCGTTCGACGCCCGGGGCCGCGCGGTCGCGCTGATCACCGCCTACCTCCCCGAGGCCCGCGACGGCTGGGACTGGTGCGTCGAGGCGGCGGTCGCCGGGGAGCCCGTGGGCGCGCTGCTCGGCGGCCTGGCCGCCGGCCTGCACGCCGCGCTCGCCACGCCCTCCGCCCTGCTGCCCGAGCCCGTCTCCCCCGCCGACCCGTCCGGCTGGCACGCCCGCGCGGCCGACGCCCTCGACGAGGCGCTCGCCCTGACCGACGACCCCTGGCTGCACGGACGGGCCGGGACGCTGCGGGACGGCCTGGACGTCCTGCGCGACCCGGCGCGCGTGCCGGCGATCGACGTCCACGGCGACCTGCACGTCGGCCAGATCCTCAAGTGGCGCGGCGGGTACGCCGTCATCGACTTCGACGGCAACCCGACCCTGGCCGGGGCCCACTCCCGCCAGCCCGCCGCACGGGACGTCGCCCAGCTCCTGACCAGCCTGGAACACGTCGCCCAGATCGCCTTCGAACGCCGTGACACGGATGTCTCCGCCTGGCTGGAGGCCGAGCTCGCGGCGTTCCTGGACGCCTACCGCGCCCGGCTGGCCGCGCTGGGCCGCTCCGAGCTGTTCGCCGAGGAGCTCGTGCGCCCCTTCGCGATCGAGCAGGAGTGCCGCGAGCTGATCTACGCCGCCCGCTTCCTTCCCCGCTGGCGCTACGCCCCCCTGGGCGTCCTGCGCTCCTGGTACCGAGGAGAACCGTGAATCCCGAGCTCTTCCACGCCGACCTGCTCGCCAAACCCGAGGCCCTGGCCGCCCTCGCGGCGTCCCTGCGGGAAGGCGACCCGTTCGACGGCCTGCCCTCGGACATCCGGCGCGTCGTCTTCCTGGGCATGGGCAGCTCCCGTTTCGCCGCCCGAGTGGCCGCCCGGCGGCTGCGCGCGGCCGGGATCGACGCCGTCGCCGAGTACGCCTCGGCCCCGCCGCCCCCGTCCCGTCCGGGCACCCTGTTCGTGGCGATCTCGGCCACCGGCGGCAGCCGCGAGACCCTGGACGCGCTCGCCGAGGTCGACGGCCCCTTCCTGGCGCTGACCAACGTGCCGGATTCTCCCGTCACCGAAGGCGCCGACTGGGTCGTGCCGATGCTGGCCGGGCCCGAGAAGGGCGGCGTCGCCTGCCGGACGTTCCAGCACACCCTCGTCCTCCTTCTCGCGCTCGAAGCCCGGCTCACCGGGACGCGCACCGACCTGCCGGGCCTGGTGGAGCGCACCGCCGAGGCCAGCGCCGACCTGCTCGAAGGCCGCTGGATGGAGCAGGTACTGCCCCTCTTGGACGGCCCGCACGGGCTGTACGCGATCGCGCCCGCGCAGCGGATCTCCTCGGCCGAGCAGTCGGCCCTCATGGTGCGCGAAGGCCCCCGGCGCCCCGCCGACGCGTGCGAGACCGGCGACTGGGCGCACGTGGACGTGTACCTGACCAAGACCCTGGACTACCGGGCACTGCTGTTCCCCGGCTCCCGCTACGACGCCCAGGCCATGGAGTGGATCACGCAGCGGGGCTCGACCGTGGTGTCCGTCGGCGCGGACGTGCCCGGCGCCGCGGCCTCGGTCCGCTACCCCGGCGACGACGACCCGGACGTCGCACTGCTCACCGAGACCCTCGTCGCCGAACTGGTCGCCGCCGCCTGGTGGCGCTAGCCGTCCGGGCGGCGGCGACCGGGCGGTCTCAGGCCCAGCGGCCCGTCCGCTTGCCGTTGCCCTTGGTCACTCCGGCGATCTCCTTGGCGGCGCGCTCACCGGACTCGACCGCGCCGTTCAGGAAGCCGAAGTACTCCACCGAGGTGTGCTCCCCAGCGAAGTGGAGCACACCCTCGGTGCGGGCCTCCACCCCGAACAGCGAGGTGTACTGGCCCGGCTGCGGGCAGGTGTAGGAGCCCTTCGACCAAGGGTTGAGGTGCCAGGCGCTCCGGTAGGAGCGGCCGTCGTAGGCGGCGGCCGTGCCGGGGAAGACCTGGTCGACCTGGTTGAGGAACGAGGTCACCTGGGAGGCGGGCGCCGTGCCGAAGGCCGCGCCGGTCCAGGCTCCGGTGGTGGCCGTACCGCCGGGGAACTGGCACATGACCCCGTCGGTGCGGCCGGAGTTCGCGGTGTCGTCCCAGGCGCACACCCAGCCGCCGGGCGCGGAGTACGTCGTGCCGCCGTAGCCCTGGGACACCCACGGCCGGTTGCTCAGGCCCACGTGGATCTTGCCGTTGCTGCCCAGGTTCATCTCCTGGATGGCGCGGAGCTTGAGCGCGGACAGGCCCGCGCCCGTCAGGTCGCAGTCGCGCAGCGTGGTGAACGGCAGCGCCAGGATGACCTGGTCGGCGACGACGTCCACGGAGCTGCCCCCGTTGTCGAAGGTGAGCGTGGCGGTGGTCCCGCTCTGGCTCACCGCGGTCAGACGGCGGCCGTAGTTGACGGTCCCGGCGGGCAGCTCGGCCAGCATGGCGCTGATGAGCTGGTCGTTGCCGCCGTCGATGACGTACTTCTCGTCGCCTCCGGTCAACGGGTCGAGGGAGCCGGCGGAGTTCCAGCCCAGCAGGTAGATCAGGTTGAGCGCGGACTGGTCGCCCGGGTCCATGCCGTACTCGACGACGGCATTGCTCTGCATGAGCCGGGCGAAGCGGCTGGACAGGCCGCCGGGGATGTTGGCGTCGAGCCACTCGTCGACGCTCATGGAGTCGAGCGCGACGCCGGCGGCGGTGTGGTCGTCGAAGGTCTGGCACCAGGGCGCGGCGGCCAGGGCGTCCTTGAACTTGCGCTGGACCACCCCCCAGTCGGCGTTGGCCGCGTCGTAGGAGTACCTGGCACCGTCCATCCAGTAGGTATCCGGGCCGGCGGGGTCGTTGCCGCCGTTGACCACCCGCAGGTTCAGGCCCAGCGTGGTGGCCAGGTTGCGGGTGAGGTTGTGCTCGGTGTTGATGAACGCGCCGCCGTGCTCGACGACCAGATCGTTGGAGGTGCCGAAGAGGCCGCGCAGGGAGTAGCAGCGTCCGCCGGCGCGGTTGGAGGCCTCGTAGATGGTGGAGGTGAGGCCCTTGACGCGGTAGAGCCAGTGCGCGGCGCGTACTCCGGCCAGTCCCGCGCCGACGATGGCGATGCGGGGCTGGGCGGCTGCGGCGGCGCGGGCCGGGCGCGCGGGCAGCGACAGGGCGGCGGCGCCCGCGCCGAGGGCGGCCGCGGCGCGCAGCACGTCCCGGCGGGCGGGCCGGGCGGGCTGTGCCGCCAGGACTTCGGAGACGGGCACGCCGGTGCGGTCGGCCTCGGCGTGCGCGGCGAGGATCCGGCGGATCCTCGCCGTGATGGGGGTCTGGTTTCTCATGGCCCCCAATTGAAGATCCCTTCAACATAATCGCCTAGCCCGCAAGGTGTCATGCGGGAGGGCGAACCCCCTACAGGTTGCGGCGTTTGACCACTAGGACCCCGGGGCAGGGTTACGCGATCTGGTCCTGCGCGCGGGCTTGGGCCCGGGCCGCAGCGGGTTGCCGGTGGCCTGCCGCGCGTACTCCAGGATGAGCTCGGCGGCCTCCTCCGTGCCGATCAGCGGGTGCCGGGCGACGATCCGGTACCCGTAGGCGTCCTCCAGCGCCACGAGGTTGCGGGAGATCGCCTGCGAGTCCCCGGCCAGCTCGAAGACGCCCTGGACCCGCCCGGTCTCCAGGATCATCTGGTACATCGAGACCTGCCGGTCGTACAGCGTGGTCAGCAGGGTGGCGTAGACGCGGTTGCGCCCGGCCGAGCCGCCGAGTTCGCACAGCAGCCGGACGTCGGCGTCGTCGGGGCCCTCGGGCAGGCCGGAGCGGATCGTCACGATGAGCTTCTCCACCGGGTCCGCGATCCCCGCGATCTTCTTCATCCGCAGGTCGTAGAAGCGCTCCATGCCGGCGTGGTGCGCCTCCAGCAGCAGGTCGCTGAGCTCGGGGTAGTGGTAGAGCACCGCGCCCGAGGTCAGCCCGGCCTCCTCGGCGACCTGACTGAGCAGCACCGAGTCCGAACCGTGCTGGACCATCGCGCGCCGCGCCGCCTCGATGAGGTCCTGCCGCCGCTCGGACCTGGGTTTTCTGGTGGCCATGGCCCCCTCTTCACGCTCTCGGGATTCCCGCCCGGCTCATTGTCCGGGCTCTAAGGTGTTGACGCCGTACCCCTGATGCTATTTGAATCAGGCTTCAACTCATTATCCCCCTCGCGCCGGGAGCCGCCGTGGCCGACCAGAAGCTGACGATCCTGTTCATGCCGGAGAGCGCCTACGGGCCCACCAACAACTGCGTCGGCGTCGGCGACGTGCTGCGCCGCCGCGGGCACCGCGTCGTCTTCGCCGCCGAGGCCTCGTGGAAGGGCAAGCTCGCCCCCCTGGGCTTCGATGAGGATCTGGTCGACCTCGCCCCGCCCAGCGAAGAGGAGCAGGACGCGGGGCAGTTCTGGAAGGACTTCATCCGCGACACCGCGCCGGAGTTCCGCAAACCGACCATCGAGCAGCTCGACACCTGGATCAAGCCGGTCTGGGAGGAACTGATCACCGGCGCCCGCTACTGCGAGGGGCGGCTCAAGGAGATCATCGAGCGGGTCAGGCCCGACGTCATCGTCGAGGACAACGTGCTGACCTTCCCCGCACTGGTCACCGCGGGCGTGCCGTTCGTCCGCGTCGTCTCGTGCAACCCGCTGGAGGTCAAGGGCCCCGGCATCCCGCCCGCCTTCTCCGGCTACCCCATCGCCGACCAGAGCGGCTGGGCGGAGTTCCGGGCCGAGTACGACCGCACCCATCGAGCGATGTGGGAGGAGTTCAACGCCTGGGTCGTCGAGCAGGGCGCGCCGCCCCTTCCCGACCTGGAGTTCGTTCACGACGGCGTGGTGAACCTCTACGTCTACCCGGAGATCGCCGATTACACCGCCGAGCGGCCACTGGACGACTCCTGGGTACGCCTCGACTCCTGCGTTCGCACCACCGACGAGCCGTTCGAACTCCCCGCCTCGCTCACCGGAGGCGAAGGCTCGCTCATCTACTTCTCGCTCGGCTCGCTGGGCTCGGCGGACGTGGAGCTCATGCGCAGGACCATCGACTGCCTGGCGAAGACCCCGCACCGCTACATCATCTCCCAGGGCCCGCTGCACGAGGAGATCGAACTGGCCGACAACATGTGGGGCGCGGAGTTCCTCCCGCAGACCCAGATCATCCCTCTGGTCGACCTCGTGATCACCCACGGCGGCAACAACACCACCACCGAGAGCCTGCACTTCGGCAAGCCGATGATCCTGCTGCCGCTCTTCTGGGACCAGTACGACAACGCCCAGCGCGTCGACGAGCTCGGGCTCGGCGTCCGGCTGGACACCTACGGCTACAGCGACGAGCAGATGCACGGGGCCATCGAGCGGCTGCTCGGCGACACCGGCCTGCGGGCCCGGCTGGCCGAGGCGGGGGCACGCATCCGGGAGCGCGACGGCCTGACCCGGGCCGCCGACGCCATCGAACGCGCCGCCGGTCTCGGATGATCCTCTCCGAAGCCAGGACCGTCCCGTTCTGGACCGACCGCCCCGGCCGTCCCGGCCCCCACCCCGCCCTCACCGGCGACACCCAGGCCGACCTGCTCATCGTCGGCGGCGGCTACACCGGACTGTGGGCGGCGATCATCGCCAAGGAGGAGAACCCGCGCGCCGACGTCCTGCTCGTCGAGGCCGAACACATCGGCTTCGGCGGCAGCGGGCGCAACGGCGGGTTCGTGTCCGACTCCCTCACCCACGGACTCTCTCACGGCGCGTCCCGATGGCCCGGGGAGCTGGAGACCCTCGTGCGTCTGGGCCGGGAGAACCTCGCGGACCTCGCGGACACCCTGGAACGGCACGGGATCGACGCCGACCTGCGGCTCAACGGCAAGACGACGGTCGCCGTCGCCCCGCACCACGTCGCCGAGCTGCGCGCCCTGGAGAAGCTCCACCGGGAGCAGGGCGACGACGTGACCTGGCTGGACGCCGAGGAGATGCGCTCCGACGTGGCCTCCCCCACCTACCTGGGCGGTCTGCGCGTCCGCAACACCGGCGGCGTCGTCGATCCCGGAAAGCTCGTCTTCGGGCTCGCCGAGATCGCCGCGCGGCTGGGCGTCCGGCTGGCCGAGGACACCCCGGTCACGGGCCTGACCCGCACCGGGAGCGGCGTCGCCGCCCGGACGCCGTTCGGAACGATCCAGGCCGGGCAGGTCCTGCTGGGCACCAACGCCTACCCGGCGCCGCTGCGGCGGCTGCGGCCGTTCATCCTGCCGGTGTGGGACTACGCCCTGGTCACCGAGCCCCTCTCGGCCGAGCGGCTGGCCTCGCTCGGCTGGGCCGAACGCCAGGGGATCACCGACGCGGGCAACCAGTTCCACTACTACCGGCTGACCTGTGACGACCGGATCCTGTGGGGCGGCTACGACGCGATCTACCACTTCGGCGGGCGCGTCGACGAGGCGCTCTCCCGCCGGGACTCCTCGCACCGACTACTGGCACGGCACTTCTTCGAGACGTTCCCGCAGCTCGAAGGGGTGGGGTTCACCCACCGCTGGGGCGGGGCGATCGACTCGACGAGCCGGTTCACCGCCACGTTCGGCACCGCCATGGGCGGCCGGATCGGCTACGCGATCGGCTACACGGGGCTGGGCGTCGCGGCCTCGCGGTTCGGCGCGCGGGTCGCGCTGGACCTGCTGGCCCGGCGCGACACCCCCGCGACCCGGCTGTCCATGGTCCGCCGCCCGCCCATCCCGTTCCCGCCGGAGCCGCTGCGCTGGCCCGTCGTCGAGCTCACCCGCCGCGCCCTGATCGACGCCGACGAGCGGGAGGGGCGGCGCGGGCCCTGGCTGCGGCTGCTCGACCGCTTCGGCGTCGGATTCGACTCTTGACCCCCCGCTAGGAGACCTCATGCGCACCCTCATCAACCCCGCGACCGGCGCGGCCTTCGACGAGGTCCCCGACACGCCGTTGGCGGAACTGCCCGCGATCATCGCCCGTGCCCGTCGGGCCCAGGAGGAGTGGCGTGAACGGACGCCCGGTGAACGCGCCCGCGTGCTGCTGCGACTCGCCGACCTTCTCGAGTCCCACGCCGAGGAGTTGACGCGGCTGGAAGTGGAGGAGACCGGCAAGCCCGTCGCCGTCTTCTGCGACGGCGAACTGCCCTTCGCCGCCGACAACCTGCGTTTCTTCGCGGGCGCGGCCCGCTCCCTCGACGGGACGGGCGCGGGCGTGCTCAGCGAGGGCTACACCTCGCTGCTGGTCCGCCGCCCGGTCGGCGTGGTCGCCTCGATCGCGCCGTGGAACTTCCCGCTCGTCATGGCCGTCTGGAAGATCGGCCCGGCCGTCGCCGCGGGCAACGCCGTGGTCATCAAGCCCGCGCCGCAGACCCCGCGCACCACGCTCCGCCTCGCGGAGCTGATCGCCGAGGCAGGCGCCCCGCACGGCCTCGTCCAGGCCGTCACCGGAGACGCGGCCGTCGGCGAGGCGCTCGTCACCGACCCGGGCGTCGACATGGTCAGCGTCACCGGCTCCACCCAGACGGGACGGGCGGTGATGAGCGGCGCGGTCGGCGGGCTCAAACGGGTTCACCTGGAGTTGGGCGGCAAGGCCCCCGCCCTGGTCTTCCCCGACGCCGACCTGGAGCAGATGGCCGCCGGCGTGGCGATGGGCACCACCTACAACACCGGTCAGGACTGCACCGCCGCCACCCGCGTCTACGCCGACCGGAGCGTCTACGACGCGACCGTGGACGCACTGCGCGCCGCGCTCGAGGCCGTCGTCCCCGGCGATCCATGGTCGAAGGACACCCACATCGGCCCGCTCGTCTCGGCCGCGCACCGCGACCGGGTGCACGGCTTCGTCACCCGCGCCGCCGGTTCGGGTGCCTCCGTCCTGTGCGGCGGAGAGCCCCTGGACGGCCCCGGCTTCTTCTACTCACCGACGCTCGTCGTCGGCGCGTCACAGGACGGCGAACTCGTCCAGGGCGAGGTCTTCGGCCCCGTCCTGGTCGTCCTGCCCTGTGACGGCGAGGACGAGGCCGTCCGGCTGGCCAACGACTCCCCGTACGGTCTGGCGTCCTCGATCTGGAGCACGGACGTCTCCCGCGCCCTGCGCGTCTCCCACCGCCTGGACGTCGGCGTGACCTGGATCAACGACCATCTGCCGATCGCCTCGGAGGCCCCGCACGGCGGCGTCAAGGGCAGCGGTTTCGGCAAGGACATGAGCCAGGAGTCCCTTTCCGACTACTCCGTCACCCGCCACATCATGGTCAAGCACGCGGCCCCCCAGTCCCGCGACTCCTTCCGCCCCGCCTGACCTCCCGCAGGGGACGGGACCCGGGCCACCGGCTCCGGGGACGGGCGGCCGGCGAGGCATTGACCCTCACTCCGTTTTGGGCTGATTTGCCCTCATCATCCGTGGAAATAGGTCATCATGCTTAATGATCAGTGCGTTCACGGGGAGTCTCTTTTCGGCGTGCCTGCTCCCTGTGCGCGTGCAGCACCTCCCTGACGAAAGAGCGCCTCGATGCCGTCCTCCGAGTCCAGCGCCCCTCGGGCCGCGATCAAGCTGAACACCGACACGGCGCACCCCGCCCGCGTCTACGACTACTGGCTGAGGGGCAAGGACAACTACGAGGCCGACCGGAGGGTCGGCGACGCGATGATCGCCGCGATCCCCGAGACCCGGCAGAGCTGCCTCGACAACCGCGGCTTCCTGACCAGGGCGGTGCGGCACCTGGCGCAGTCGCACGGCATCCGGCAGTTCCTGGACATCGGCTCGGGGCTCCCGACCTCGCCGAACGTGCACGAAGTCGCGCAGGGGGTCGCACCGGAGTCCCGGATCGTCTACGTCGACAACGACCCGATCGTCCAGGTGCACGGCCGGTCCCTGCTGACCAGTTCCCCCGAGGGCACGACCACCTACCTCGGGGCGGACCTGCGCGAGGTCGAGAAGATCCTGGAGGAGGCCGCCGAGACCCTGGACCTGTCCCGTCCGGTCCTGGTGGTCCTCGCGGCGATCCTGCACTTCGTCCCCGAGGAGGCCGACCCCCGCGGACTCGTACGGCGTTTCATGGAGCCGCTGCCCGCGGGCAGCGCCCTGGCCCTGTCCCACATGACCGCCGACGGCACGCCCTCCGACTACTCCGAACACGTCAAGCACACCTGGGCCGCCGGCGGCGTCAACATGAACCTGCGCGGCAAGGAGCAGATCGCCGAGTACTTCACCGGCCTGGAACTCCTCGACCCCGGAATCGTCCCGGTCCACCAGTGGCGCCCCGACCAGCAGGTCGACCGCCCCCGCTGGTGGCTGTGGAGCGGCGTCGCCCTCAAGACCTCCTGATCCCCGGGGAGCCGTCGCGCTGCAGGAACTCCAGCCGATTGCCCACGATGTCGAAGACGTACAGGCGACGGTGACCGGGGAAGGCGTCGTCCCATGTGACCTCGACTCCCGCGCGGGTGAGTCGCTCGGCCAAGGCGTCGACGTCGGTGACCCGGATGCCCGGGTGGGCTTTGAGCGCGGGCCGGAAGTCGCTCTCGACCCCCAGATGAAGCTCAAGGTCGTCGGCCCTGACCCACAACCCGCCGCGGGCGGCCAGCACCGGCGGCTTCGCCAGCTCGACCATGCCCAGGACACCGACGTAGAACTCGCGGCACCGCGGTTCGCTGCCGGGCGGAATCGCGAGCTGGACGTGGTGCAGCCCGTAACCGATCCCGGTCTCGTGGACAGGTCCATATCCCCGGTCGGAGGACTCGGTCGCCGTCATCGCCCGCACCCCGTTCGTCATGGCCTCTGCCCCGCTCCACCATCTCACCCGATTCAACACCCGGCCCGCTCTTTGGGGTAGTCCGACGGCTTGACTTCAAGCGCACTTGATGTTCGATGCTCGTCCCATGGCTTTCACCGCGGCAGAACGCACGACGACGCTCGAGTGGATCAAAAAGACGTCCTATCCGCTGACCACGGCGGAACCCGCGGCGCACACGAGCTCTTCGAATCTGCTCTCAGCGCGGACGGCCTTGGCGACTACTTCCTCGACCTCCACGCGGAGCGACCGCCCGCGGTCGCCGAACTGCTCGGCCGGACGGCCAAGTTCCGTGCCATCGGCCTCGTCTACGACCCGGACAACGACGCCGCACACCACATGACCGGCGGATCGCCCGCCGAGTGGTTCGACGTCATCGCCCACTACCGCCACGTGACACCGGCCCGCCCGCTCGATTGACGGTGCGGTGAACCCTCGAACGGGCCGGCGGTGCCGGTGCCGACCCGTTCGCTCGCGCTGGCCGTCTTGCGGGTTCTACGGCATCAGCGGAAGGCCTCGGCGTTGCGCCGGGCCCAGTCGGCGAAGGTGCCGGGGGCCCGGCCGAGAATCTTTTCGGCGTCGGGGCTGACGGTCTGTTCGCGGACGGTCGGGGTGCCGAGGATGTCGAGGGTGGTGTCGGCCACCGGGGTCGGCATGAAGGTGAGCATCTGGGCGCGGGCCTCCTCCCGGGTCTGGTCGATGAAGGTGACGGGCGCCCCGATGGCGTCGCCGATGGCGGCGGCACGCTGGCGCGGGGTGGTCGGGGCGGGGCCGGTCAGTTCGTAGATCGCTTTCGCGTGGCCGGGCCGAGTGAGGGTGATGGCGGCCACGGCGGCGATGTCGTCGGGGTCGATGACCGGGAGGCCTACCTCGCCGAAGGGGGCGGCGGCCGTACGGGCGGCCTTGATGGAAGGCGCCCAGGCGTAGGAGTTGGAGGCGAAGCCTCCGGGACGCAGGATGGTCCACTCGGTGCCGGATTCCATGACGGCCTGTTCGAAGGCGGCGAAGGCCCGGCCGTGTGACATGGAGTCCGGGCGGGTGGCCACGCCCTGGGAGGAGAGCAGGACGATCCTGCCCGCGTCGGCGAACGGGGCGACGACCTGAGCGGGGTCTCCGGCCATCATCAGGTCTCCGCCGACCAGCAGGAAGACCGCGTCCGCCGCGGAGGGCAGGCCGACGGCCGGCTGTGCGAGGTCCGCGGTGACCGTGCGGACGCCGTGCGGGACGTCGGACGGGGCGATGCCGCGGGAGACGGCGGTCACCCCATGGCCCTGTTCGGCGAGAGCGCGGACCAGGGTACGGCCGACGTTCCCGGTGGCACCGGTGACAACGATCATGAAGACACTCCAAGTTAGTTAGTCGGCTGACTCACTTGGAAAGACCGTAACACGAGACGGGGCTCTATAGTCAGTCAGGTGACTGACTCGAAAACGTCGGCCCGGGCCCTGGCCGCCGACGCCAAACGGCAGCGGCTCATGGCGGCCGCCGCCGAGGTCGTGCACAGGCAGGGGGTCGAGCGCACCACCATCGCCGACATCGCGCACGCGGCCGACGTCCCGACGGGCAACGTGTACTACTACTTCAAGACCAAGGACGAGCTCGTCGCCGCCGCGCTGGCGGAGCACTCCCGGCAGCTGAAACTGCTCACCGACGGCCTGGACCTGCTCCCCGACCCGCGCGAACGGCTGAAGGGCCTGATCGCGGCCTGGGTGAGCCGGCGCGATCTCGCCGCCCGTTACGGCTGCCCGACCGGCACGCTCGCCGTCGAGCTCGACAAACGCGACGAGGGCGGCCTGGACCTCGAGGCGGGCAGGGTCATCCGGCTGCTGCTCGAGTGGGTCGAGCGCCAGTTCCGCGAGCTGGGCCGACCCGAACCCGACGGCCTCGCCCTGACGCTGGTGGGCGCCTACCAGGGCATGTCACTGCTGGCCAACGCCCTGCGCGATCCACGGATCATGGACCGCGAGGGCGCCCGCCTGCTCGCCTGGCTCGACTCCCTCGAAACCGCCTGAGACCGGCGCCGCACCCGTCGGCCAGGCCGAGGCGGCCCTCCGCACCGCCCCTGCTCTTTTCATGCGCGGGCTTCGAACTCCGCCTGTCCCCTCTGGCGGCGCTTTCCCCTCAGAGAGCGAGATGCCGGAGGTCGACGGCGTCCGCCATGGCGCGGGCGCCGGCATCGTTGAGGTGCATGCCGTCGCCGCCGTCGTAATCGGGGCGGATGAAGTCGGGGTCTTCGGGGTTCTCGACCGCTCGTGCCACGTCGAAGATCGCGTCGAACGCCCCGCCGGTGCGGATCCAGTCGTTCACCTGCCGCCGTGCCTGGAGCCCTTCGGGAGTGCTGATCCCCGGATAGACGGCACCCGCGTACGGGCCGATGGTGGCTGCGAGGATCTTCAGGTCCGCGGCGCGGGCGCGGCGGGCGAGTTCGGTGAAGCCTTCGATGAGGTCCTCGGCCGTCGCGGGCGGCAGGCCCGCCATGCCCGGAAGGCCCAGATCGTTGATGCCGAAGTGCACCAGTACGTGGGTCGCGCCCGGCACCGACAGCACGTCCCGCTCGAAACGGGCCAGCGCGTGCTCGCCGATCTCGTCGGTCAGCAGCCGGTTCCCGGAGATCCCCTGGTTGACGACCCAGCCGCGGTCGAGCCGCGCGTTGAGGAGGTCGACGGAACGACGGTGGGTGTCGGGGGTGGTCCCGACGCCTTCGAACCACGAGTCCCCGAACGCGACGGCGATCGCGGTGCCCTCGGACGCGAGGACGTCCACACCGCTCACGTAGAACCTCGCCTCGACGCGTTCGGCGTGCGGCAGCCCCGCCGCGGAGGCCAGGTCGCCGTCCGCGACGAAGGCCGTCTCCATCGGCATGTGCGAGTACGTGGCCAGGCCGGTCTCGTCCGGCAGGTACAGGCTCAGCGCCAGCTCGGCGCCCGCTGTCGCAACCGACTCGACGGGGTCGCTGACCGCCTCGCCTCCCGCCGGGATCGTCACTTCCGCCGCGCCCGAGAAGCGCAGGCCGATGTCGGTCTCCGGCACGATCTCATCGTCCGCTTTGCGCGCCGCGAGCCGCGCGGCCCCGATCACCAGCGGCTTCCGTCCGTACCGGTTGGTCAGCCGTACCCGCAGCCGCTCGCCTCCGCCGGCCAAACGCAGCGGCTGCCGCACCGTCTGCCCCGCGAAACCGCGCGGCACGCTGAGCTGGATCTGCTCGTACGGGCTGATCACCGCGCTGCGGAAACCCGCCACCCACCGCTCAGTCATCTCTGCTCCAGATCAATTGACGTGAGGAATGCTGACGCCGCAAGCATGCCTGTGAAACATTCCTCAAGTCAACTATCCTCGCGTCAATCGTCCCCGAGTCAATCGTTCCGGGTAGGCTGGACACCGTGGAAGACCTCTTCGCCGACTACCGGCTCACCGCGTCGGGCCTGCTCTTCGAGGCCAACGACGGGCTGCTGGCCAAGCTGCAGTCCGTCATGAAGGAGCACGGCCTGTCCGGCCTCGACCTCCACGCCCTGATCCGGCTGAGCCGCTCGCCCGGCCGCCGCCTGCGCATGAGCGACCTCGCGACCCAGATGTCCCTGTCCACCAGCGGCATCACCCGCCTGGTCGACCGCCTGGCCCGCTCCGGCCTGGCCGTCCGGGAATCCTCCCCCGACGACCGCCGCACCACCTACGCGGTCCTCACCCCGGAGGGCGCCGAACGCCTCGCCCAGGCCCTCCCCGACTACCTGGCCGTCGTCGACCGCTGGTTCACCGCCCTCCTCACCCCCGACCAGCTCGCCTCCCTCACCGAGGCCCTCCGCGTCGTCCGCGACGCCGTCTTCCCCGAGGCCGCCGCACACGCCTCCGACTGACCGCCGGGCTTTCGGCTCCGGTCGGCGCGCCCCCGGCCCACGTGCCGAGGGGCCGCCAGACGGCGGGTCAGCCGTCGAGGGCGGCCAGGTCGAGGCGGGCGAGGCGGTCGGGGTCGGCGATGACGTCGATGGCGGCGATCCTGCCGTCGACGACGGTGAAACCCATGACGGACAGGGGGCGGTCCTTCGCGGTGACGACGACACCGGCCGAGCCGTTGACGAGGGCCGGACGGGCGAACGGGGAGAGGCGGCCGAACGTGATGGCCTGGGACGCCACTGTCCGGGCACCGGTGAGCACGGTGGTGTGGCGGGCGCGGGCGGTGCCGCCGTCGGAGCGGAGCACGACGTCGGGGTGGAGCACGGCGACGAGGCCGTCGAAGTCGCCGTCCCGGGCGGCGGCGAAGAACGCGTCGACGACGGCGCGCTGGCGGCCCACGTCCGGGTCGGGCATCGGAGCCCGGCCGCGCACGCGGCGGCGGGCCCGGCTGGCCAGCTGCCTGGCCGTGGCCGGGGACCGCTCGATCATCGGGCCGATCTCGTCGAAGGGGACGGCGAACATGTCGTGCAGCACGAAGGCCAGCCGCTCCGCGGGGGTGAGCGTGTCGAGCACCACCAGCAGCGCGAGCCCGACGGAGTCGGCCAGCACCGCCTCCCGCTCGGGGTGGGCGGCGTCCTCGGGGGCGACGAGCGGGTCGGGCATGTGCGCGTCGGCCGGGTCCTCACGCCGGTTGCGACGGGTGCGCAGCATGTTCAGGCAGGTCCGCGCCACCACTGTGGTCAGCCACGCGTCGAGGTTCTCGACCTCGCCGGCGTCCGCGCCGTCGAGCCGCAGCCACGCCTCCTGCACCGCGTCCTCGGCCTCGCTCACCGACCCGAGCATCCGGTAGGCCACCGACCGCAGCCGAGGCCGCCGCCGTTCGAAGTGCCCGGTCAGCCACTCCCGCTCGTCCACTCGTCGTCTTCTCTCGGTCGTGCCGGACGTGTTCAGGCGGCCGCGCCCAGCACCAGCGAGGCGACCACCGGCGCCATGTACATCAGCGGGAACGGGACGTGCGAAGCCCAGCGGGCCCGCAGCACGGTGACGACGGCCCCGGTGAAGTACAGCACCAGCCCGATCCCGGCGGCGACCCCGACGGCCGGCACGGCCGGCCCGGCCAGCAGCCCCACCGCCCCGAGGGCCTTCGCCGCTCCGAGCAGGTTCCACCACGAGCGCGGCACCCCGTACTCGGCCAGCGGCTGCACGACCCACGGGGCGCGGAAGAAGACGGAGCCGGCCGAGAACCCGGCCATCACGGCACCCAGAACGGTCACGACGACATAAGCGGTGGACATCAGCGGTTCTCCTCGGATGAGGACGCCGGACCCGTCCGGCGTCTTGAATGCGTCGCTGTGACGAACCCGCGCGGCCCGCGAACGTGACAGATCCGAGGAAAAAATCCGGCCCTCCCCCGAATTCCCGAGAGCGGGCGGGCCGGTGACGTGGCCTGCTCATTGAAGGGACTCGAGGAGGTCCTCGATTCGGTGGGCCGTTTCGAGGACGGCGAGGTCCCGGCCGGAGGCGGCGGAGACGAGAAGGCCGACCTGGCCCGCACCGGGCGTGCCGATCGGGAGGGTGACGCCGGGCATGCCGAGGTAGCTGAGCAGCATGGTGGTCCGCAGGGTCCGGCGGTTGGTCTCGTCGTAGCGGTCGTCGTCGGTCAGCAGCGGCACCAGCGGGGGCGGCGTGTGCCGGACGGTGGGGCAGACGAGCAGGGCGTCGCCCAGTTGCCGATGGAGCTCCGTGCGGAGGTTCCGCATCGCCCGGCGGACGGGGTCGGCGGCGCCGGGGTGCCGTGCGGCGTGTCGCGCCAGTCGGCGGAGCACTCCGCGATCGACGAGGTCTCCGCCTTCCAGCAGGCGGCCGTACCGCTGGTAGGCCTCGGCCTCGACGATGGTGGCGTGCTCGTCCATGAGCGCCTGGGCCTCGGTGAGGACGGGCAGGTCACGTTCCTCGACCGCTACACCATGGCGGACCAGGTGCGCGACGGAGGCTTCGAAGTGACGCCTGACGTGCGGGGAGCAGCCCTCCAGCAACGGCCCGGACGGGAGTACCAGGCGGTACGGACCGCCCGCCGGCGCGGGCGTGGAGGCCAGCAGGGCCGCGTCCGCGGCGATGATGTCGCGTACGGACCTGGCGATGATGCCGATGCTGTCCAGGGTGGAGGAAAGCGGAAGCAGCCCGGCCTTGCCGTATCTGTCCTCGCTGGCCTTGAAGCCGGTCACCCCGCAGAAGGCGGCCGGTACCCGCACCGAGCCGGAGGTGTCGGTGCCCATGGCGATGGGCACGATGCCGAGCGCCACGGCGACGGCGGACCCGGAGGAGGAGCCGCCGGGGACGAGGCGCTCCTCGCCGCTGCCGGGGTTGGCCGGCGTGCCGAAGTGCGGGTTCACGCCGAGCCCCGAGAAGGCAAATTCGCTGAGGTTCGTCTTGCCGACGCAGACCATTCCGGCTTCGGCGAGCCTTCGCACCACGTGCGCGTCGCGCGTCGCGGGCGCGGCCGTCGTCCGGGTGCGCGAGCCGGCGGTGGTGACGGTGCCCGCGACGTCGAACAGGTCCTTGACCGCGACGGGCACGCCGTCGAGGAGGCCGAGCGGACGGCCGGCGGCGTGCCGGGCGCGTGCGTCCTCCGCTTCGCGGATCGCCCGTTCGCCGGTCAGCGTGATGAACACGTCGGCCGCCTCGGGCGTGACGGCGTGGCGCAGCGCCTGCTCGATGACATCGACGACGTCAAGGGCACCGTCCCTGAACCGTTCGCCGAGCGCCGACCCGTCCTCTACCGAATACACGTTCATGGGGCCATGAAACAACGACGCATCCGCATTCAACCCTGGACACTCCTCCACCCATAAGCCTCATTAATGGATGAATATCCATGGCAGGGGAAGCGCGGTCGATGATTGCCTTACGGCATGGAAACCACGACCGCCGAAGGGCGGATGGTCGTACCCGCCCGTACCGGACGAGGGGTGCGGGTGGCCGCAGGCCGGCGGGTCAGCGTCGTCGATCTCGACGGCGGCCAGGTCGGCGACGTCTTCGCCTTCACCGCCGACATGCGCGAGCACCTCAGCGCCGCCCACACGCGCGCCACCACGAACAGGCTCTTCCCCGCGCCGGGCCAGCACTTCGTCACCGACCGCCGTCGGCCGATCCTCACGCTGGTCTCCGACACCTCGCCGGGCTGGCACGACATGCTGATCCCGGCATGCGATCCAGAGCGCTACGCGAGGCTGGGAGCCGGCCCCGACCATCCGTCCTGCGCCGAGAACCTGCGCCGCGGCCTCGCCGATCTGGGCTTGGCCGCGCAGGTCACGCCGCAACCGGTCAACGTGTTCATGCGCATCCCCGTGGAGGGGAACGAGCTGCGCTGGCTGCCCGCCGCCACCCGACCGGGCGACGCCATCACCTTCCAAGCCGTCATGGACTGCGTGCTCGTGGTCTCCGCCTGCCCCCAGGACCTGGTGGACATCAACGGCGGCGACCCGACACCGCTCGCGATCGACCTTCTGCCCGCCGACTGAGAAAGGAACAGACATGACCACCGCGCATCCCTCACTCCAGCCCGTACGACTCGGTGGCCTGGCGCTGGCCAACCGGCTCTCGGTCTCCCCGATGACCAGGGTCTCGGCCTCTCCCGACGGCACTCCGACCGCCGAGATGGCCGACTACTACACCGAATTCGCCGAGGGCGGTTTCGGCCTCGTGATCACCGAGGGCACCTACACCGACACCGTCTACAGCCAGGGGTACTTCAACCAGCCGGGCATGGCGTCGGAGGCCCACGCCACGGCCTGGCTCGGCGTCACCGAGCGGGTGCACGCCGCCGGGGCGCGCATCGTGCTGCAACTCATGCACGCCGGCGCGCTGTCCCAGGGCAGCCACTACCGCGAGGACACGGCGGGCCCGTCGGCCGTGCCGCCCCTGGGCGAGAAGATGCCCGAGTACGGCGGGCACGGGCCGTGGCCGACGCCCAAGGCGATGGACCAGAGCGACATCGACACCGCCGTCCAAGGATTCGTCGATTCGGCCGTACGCGCCCGCGATGCCGGATTCGACGGTGTCGAGGTGCACGCGGCCAACGGCTACCTGCTGGACCAGTTCCTCACGACGTACACCAACGAGCGCGACGACTCCTACGGCGGCCCGATCGAGAACCGGGTGCGGCTGACAGCCGAGGTGGTCGCCGCCATCCGGGCCGAGGTCGGCGCGGAGTTCTGCGTGGGCGTACGGCTGTCGCAGACCAAGGTCAACGACTTCGTCTACCGTTGGCCCGGCGGCGCGTACGACGCCCGGGTCGTCTTCGCGGCCCTCGCCGACGCCGGGGCGACCTACCTGCACATCGCCAGCGAGGGACGCGACTGGATCGAGACCGCGCGCCTGGACGGCGAGACGACGATCACGGGGTTGGCCCGCCTGGTGACCGGTCTGCCCGTCATCGCCAACGGCGGCATGCACGATCTCTCACAGGCCGCGCAGGTGCTGCAGGACGGCCACGCCGACCTGCTCTCCATCGGCCGGGGCGCGCTGGCCGACCCCGACTTCCCGCGGCGTGTGGCCGAGGACCGGCAACTGGAACGATTCGACCATATGATGCTGCAGCCCATGGCGACGCTGGCCAACGCCCGCCGCTGGCGGCAGACCGCGGCGACCCGCCGTCCGGCCCCCACCGGAAGCTGAGGAAGGCACCGATGAGCGAGAGCTGGCACCGCGGCGCCGCGGCCGTCGCCACGCTGACCTTCGACGTGGACGCGGAGACGCCGATCCTCGCCCGGGGCCGCGGCTACGCCCAGCACGCCGGCACGATGTCGCACCAGGCGTACGGGCCGGACGTCGGGCTGCCGCGCATCCTCGACCTGCTGGACGAATTCGGCATCCCTGCCACCTTCTTCGTGCCGGGATGGGTGGCCGAGCACCGGCCGGGGCTGGCGTGGTCGATCGTCGAACGCGGCCACGAGGTGGCGCACCATTCCTACAGCCACCGGCCGCCCACCTCGATGACGCCGGAGGAGGAGCGCGCCGACTTCGAACGCGGCCTGGCGGTCTTCGCCGACCAGGGCATCGAGATCGCCGGGCACCGGGCCGCTCTGTGGGCGGCCAGCTGGCAGACCGCCGAGCTGGTCGCCGAGTACGGCCTGCGCTACGACTCCTCCCTCATGGGCGACGACCGGCCCTACCGCGTCGCCACGGCGTCGGGCGACATCGTCGAGCTGCCCGTCCACTGGTCGCTCGACGACTGGGAGCAGTACGCGTACCTGCCCGAGCCGGACATCGGCTCGGTCATCGAATCGCCGGGGAAGGCGTTGGAGCTGTGGCGGGCCGAACTCGACGGGATGCGTCACTACCGGTGCCTGTTCAACCTCTGCATGCACCCGTTCCTGTCCGGCCGTCCGGGCCGGGCGATGGCGCTGCGCGGGCTCCTGGAGTACGCACTGGGGTGCGGGGACGTGCGGTTCGCCCGCTGCCGTGACGTGGCGGACGCCGCGCTGGCCGATCCGGGGCTGCTCACCCGTCGGCCGCGCACCCCGGTCGTGGACCCGGACGTCTACCCCGGCTGAGCCGTCCTCCTCGCTCAGCCCATGGCGTCGATGGCCAGGGCGAGGAACAGGTCCACCCGGTCCTCGGTGCGCCCCACGTCCCTGCCGGTCAGCTCGGTGACGCGGGCCAGCCGGTTGCGCAGGGTGTTGACATGGACGTGCAGTGCGGCGGCCGTGGCCGCCCACTGCCCGTCGTTGTCGAGGAAGGCGCGCAGCGTCGGCTCCAGGTCGCTGCCGCGACGGGCGTCGTGCTCGCGGAGCGGAGTGAGCAGGTCCCGCGAGAAGGCGCTCAGCGTGTCGGGATCCACCAGCCCGAGCAGCAGCCGGTGCGTGCCCAGCTCGCGGAAACCGCGTACGACTGGGCCGCCCGGGGTTCGGCGGAGTACCCGGCACGCCTCCCTCGACTGCAGCAGTGGCTGCCGCAGGTCGCCCGCGTGCGCGGCGACGCCGCCGAGACCGGCCACGGGGCGCCGCCCGGGAAACCGCTTCGCCACGTTCTCGACCAGGCGTTCTCCCAGCGCGGGCAGCTCGTGCTCGGAATCCCGCCAGGCGAGCACGGCCACCACGTCGTTCGTGCCTCCGGCGACGACGGCGGGAACGCCCTCGGCCGCGAAGAACTCACCGACCGCTTCGGCCATGCCGTGCACGGTGGCGGCGTCCCCGGTGAAAGCCGTCGTGCACACCGCCAGAGCCCCCGTGGGGTCCACGCCGAACGCTCGCAGCCGGGCGGCCACTTCCGACGCGCGCCGCCCGCCGGACAGCACCATCTCCAGCAGCTCGCCGGCGAAGCGCATCTCGATGGCCTGCACGGCCTGCTGCCTGGCCACTTCCAGGCTGAGGAACCTGGCGGCCTGTTCCAGCGCGTCGCGCTCGGCTGCGTTCAGCTCGGCCAGCGGCCGCAGGCAGATGAGCGCCGCGTCGACGTCACCGACCGCGCCCACGGGGAACAGCGCGGCGCGACCGGATCCCAGGTCCAGTTCCAGCGCCGGTGGCCGCCGGGCCAGCCCCGCCGCCACGGTCTGCAGCTGCGCGGCGTCCAGCTCGGTCCCGTCCGCCGCCAGCAGCCGTCCCATCCGGTCGACCACCGCCAGCGGCAGCTCGCGGTCGCGGGTGAGCACGCGCAGCACTCCCGAGGCGCCCATCCCGCGCGAAAGCGCCGTGGCCAGGGCGTCGCCCCTGCGCACCATGCCGATCAGCCCCTGCTGGCGTTCGTCGGCGTACATCGCGGAGACCGCGTGCGAGATCGCGGTGAACGGGACCGCCGGGGAGATCTCCAGTAGCGGAAGACCCGCCTCCTTGCAGGCCGCGGCCAGGCCGTCCGGCGTGCGCGGCCGCTCGGCACGCAGCCCGAACACGATCCCGGCCGCTCCGGCGCGTTCGACGTTCGCCACGAACTCGGCCGGAGCCACCTGGTCAACCCACAGGCCGTTGGTCAGCACCAGCTCCTTTTCCCGGATGTATGGGGACGGGTCGGGCAGCTCGGTGTTGTGCACCCAGGTCACCGGCTCCACCAGAGCGCCGGGCGGACCGGGCTCGAGGATCCGGAGCCCCAGCGCGGCGTTGCCGACGAGCGCATCAATGGTGATCATTCTGTGAACATATACATGACCATGGTCTATCGCTAGAGGTTCATCCACTCCCTTGCGCGGCGAACGGGTGCTTATGTGGTTCCGATCACGCAAGGAGGGACCCATGACCACCACCGATCGATCAGCGACCGGGCATTCCGACGCCCACGGCATCGAACCAGTACCCGTGTCGTCACGCGATTCGACCCCATGGCAGCAGTTCTGGATCTGGTCGGGTGCCAACATCGCCCCCATCAACTGGGTCCTCGGCGCCCTCGGGATCCACCTCGGCCTCAGCCTGCTGGAGACGGTGGCCGTGGTCGCCCTCGGCAACCTCGCCGGCTGCGCCGTGTTCGGCCTGTTCAACGTGATGGGGCACCGCACCGGAGTGAACCAGATGGTGCTCAGCCGGGCGGCCTTCGGCCGGCGCGGCGCGCTCGTCCCCGGCCTGGTCCAGGGCCTGCTGGCGATGGGGTGGGTCGGGGTCAACACCTGGGTCGTGCTCGACCTGGTGCTGGCGATCCTCGCCCAGCTGGGCGTGCACGGCGGGACCGGGCTGAAGTACCTGGTGGCCGGACTCATCATGGCCGTGCAGCTGGGCCTGGCGCTCTTCGGCTTCCGCGCCATCCGCACCTTCGAGAAGTACACGGTCCCCGCGACCGTCCTGCTCATGGCGGTCATGACCGTACTCGCCGTGACACAGGTCGATCCCGACTGGACGTCGGCCACCGCGGCGGCGGACGGCTCCAAGTTCGTCGCCGTGACCCAGCTCCTCACCGCGATCGGCATAGGCTGGGGAATCAGCTGGCTGCCCTACTCCGCCGACTACAGCAGGTTCGTCCGGACCGGAACGTCCGACCGCGCGGTGTTCTGGTCCACGGCCCTCGGCGTGTACGTGCCGACCGTGTGGCTGGCCGCGCTCGGCGCCTACCTGGCCGGCGGGGGCGGCGGCGCGGACCCGTCCAGCCTGGTGACGAGCGCCTTCGGCGTGATGGCCGTGCCCGTCCTGCTGCTGATCATGCACGGGCCGGTGGCCACCAACATCCTCAACCTCTACTCCTGCTCGCTGGCGGCGCTCTCCGTCGGCATCCGCGCGGCCCGGTGGAAGATCACCCTGATCGCGGGGCTGGTCTCCTCGGCGGTGCTGGCCGTGTTCATCCGGGCCGACAGCTTCGCCCACGCCTTCGACCAGTGGATGGTGTCGATCCTCATCTGGATCACTCCCTGGGCGAGCATCGTGCTCATCGACTTCTTCGTGCTGCGCGGAGGACGGCTGGACGTGTCCGCCCTCTACACCGACGGCTCCTCCCCCCGCGGCCTGGTCGACCGGAACGCGATGATCAGCCTGGTCGCCGGACTGATCGCGGCATGGAGCTGGCAGTACGGGACGATCCCCGCGACGCAGGGCCCCATCGCCCAGGCCCTGAACGGCACCGACTTCTCGTGGCTGTCGGGCAGCCTGGTGGCCGGCGGGCTCTACTGGCTGCTGAGCATGCGCACCGCCCGCTCCACCGCAGCCGCAGGTAGGAGGCAGGCGCCGCGCACGGCGGACGAGCTGAAGAGAGCCTGACGGCACCCGATACACCTCGATCGGTGGCACCGCTGCGCATCGTCGCCGCAAGAACATCGAAGGCCGCCGCCGCTGTGCTGGAGGCGGCCTTCGATGGATTCGCGCTGTTCGGATGGCCGGGCCCGGCTGGGGCTGGCCGCCCATCGGCGGCTCCGACCGCCCTGGTGCGCCGAGGAAGAGGGGCGGCCTGTCTCGGCCACCGGGATCGACGAACCGCAGGCCCTCTTCTACGCCACCAAGCACTACGAACTCGACCAGCGCCGCACCTCGCTGATGCTGCGACGTGGAGGGCGAGGGGGCTCCGCCGCACACCCGTATCGACCTGGACGACGGCACCGCCGTCATCCGCCGGAACCCCGGGCGTTGAAGACCCTCACATCCGAAAGCCCCCAAAGAGAAGAGACCCCGCATCGGACCGGGAATCAGATCGCCCCATTAACACGCAGGTATTCATCAGCTATCATCCGAATATGGTCGGAAAACCTCCCAGCGTGGTGTTCATCGGCTTGGTAGCAATTCTCTGCATCTGCTTGACGGGGTTGGAGGCGCTCATTTCTGTCGATGAGATCATCGTTTTCTGGGCGGGGTTGGCGACGGTTTTTTCGATACCCGTCATCATTGTGCGAACGACCTTCACGGAGGGGGCCGCATTGCGCGATTGGGCTCCCTTGCTCCTCATCGTGGCCACCATCCTCTTCCTGACGCTGTCCGTGCCCAGCCAGTCGCGAATGATGCTGTCGAAATCCAGCCTTGACCAGTACGCGCGTGAGGTGATGTCCGCGGACACGAGCCCCAGGGATGAGTGCGCCAAGTCCTTCCCGGAACGCTGGGTGGGCCTCTACCGGATCTCCTGCACGTACTACGACGGAAAAACGGTGCACCTGCTGGTCGATGAGCCACTCGTTCCCAGCGCGGGCTCACCATGGCTCATGGGCCCTGGCGAGTGGGATGATGTCTGGCTTCAGGATTAGTACCGCGCCGGGCGACGTCCACGACTGCTTCGACGAACCACTCGGACTGCTGGAGCGGGTCGGCCTCGGCCCGGCGCCCGGATGGCTACCGCTCCTCGCACACCCGTCCCAGCGGGGAGTCCAGCCCGGCGGAGCCGTCCCGGCATCCGTCGTCGTCCAGATCCCCGACGTACCACAACTGCGCCCCGGAGGGCTTTACCCCGCAGAATTCAACGCTCAGCATGCGGCCCATGAGCGGGTCGAGGCCCCGTTCGAAATCGTTGTCGGTTATGCAGTGGTCACTCGCCTTGCTGTGAATGCTGTAGAAACCGGGGTAATCAGCTGATTTCTTGAAGAGCCAGACGGTGTTCGCTCCCCCTTCCGGAGCCAGGGTGGTACCGCCTTCCTCTTCGTCGTAGGCGAGGACCCCCTTTTCCCGCACCGCCTCGATGACGTAGCCGTCTCCCTTCTTCCGGAGATTCCATTCCTGGCTGGTGGTGTCGTTGTCGGACCACCATGCGCCGATCATGGTTCCGTACCCCTTCTGGCCGCCGTAGAGGTCGATTACGTGATAGGCGCTGTTCTCGATCGATGTCGGCGAACCGTTCGCCGGTGGCTCCTCGGCGGCCTGCGGAGCGCTCGACGGCTGCGGCGGGGTGGAGCCTGCCGAAGACGACGCAGAAGGAAGCGTCTGGTCGAGGGAGAGGCGGGAGTCTTCCGCCTCTTTCCTGTCATCCCCGTTCGAAGCGATGTAGGAGACGAAGAACGTCGCGGCCGCCAGGAGAGTGCTCACCAGCCCCGCGATCGTCCCCGCTTTCGCCCATCCGGTGGCCGCTGATGGAGAAGAGGCCCCCGCGTCGGACCGGGATCTGGAACCGGAGTCCGCCATACCGCGCCTCCCCGCTCCCGTCGGCGCCGACCGGCTTGCGTCAATGGACATGTCCGGACCCCGGGCTCTCCTCACCGGTTCATGGAGAGTTGCACGGGTCCATGGAAATGGTCAGTAATCAACCTCCATCACGACTATCTTTTAGGTCGTACGGCTAATTCACACGTGTTGCGAACAAGATCTTGCCTCGCCTCGAGGCCGGTGCCGACCATGGCCTGTCAGGATCGTCACGATTTCGGAGACGCGCCTTGTTGACACTCGCCTATGACGCGGAAGACCTCGGCAACACCCGATTCGCGGTTTCGGCGCTGCGCAACCTCTTCGACGGCGTCCGCTCCTCTCGAGGACTCCCCCGGGCGGCCGCCCGGGAGCGCTGGTGGCGGAACGCCCGCCGGAACATCCCCGAGCGCGCCCGCCCGATCCTGGAGGCCGTCAACGCCCACCCCTACTTCCTGCCGTTCTTCCTGTTCCCGGAGGGCGGCCCGTTCGCCGACGTCGAAGAAGAGCTGGAACTCCTGCGCTCCACTCCCGAGGAGCAGCTCGTCGCGGGAGTGGAGCTCCTCACCCGGTACGCGGGCCTGGCCCGACCGCCCCGGGCGCTGAGAGAACTGGGCGAAGGCAGCACCTCCCGGCTCCGGCACCTCGTCGACTCGGCGAACGCGCTCTTCCATGGCTGCCTCGCCGACGACTGGCCGGCACTCCAACGGGACCTGCATCAGGACATCCACCAGCGTGCCGAACACGCCTGCGCCCACGGCGTCGCGTCCATGCTGAACGGGCTGCATCCGCAGCTCGCCTGGTCCGACCGGACCTTGTTCTTCTCAGGCTTGGACGACCTCGTGAAGGGTGTCCAGACGGCTTCCCGCCAGGAGACGTCCCTCGGCGGACGCGGCTTCGTTCTCGCTCCCAGCGTCTTCGCGCGGGACTGGGTCCTGCCCGTGCCCGTCCCCCACCGCCAGCCCCTGCTGCACTACCCCGTCCGGCGGGTCTCCGCGCCGTCCGGCAAGGACACGCTGGCCGCGCTCATCGGCGCCGGACGGGCCCGCGCGCTCCGCTCCATCACCACCGGCTGCACCACCGCCGAACTCGCCCGCCGCCTGGGCGTCAGTGCTCCGACCGCCTCCGTCCACGCCGCCTCGCTCCGCTCCGCCGGCCTCGTCTCCACCCGCCGCGACGGCCGCCACGTCCTCCACACCATCACGCCTCTGGGCCTGCGCCTCCTCCTGGCCAACCCCGCGGCCACCCGTGAGCGTTGACGATCCGGACCGAGACGGCCCGCCCGGCTGCCGTAGGTGCCCCTTGCCCGCCGCGACGCCGAGAACTCAGAGCTCCCCGGAGATCTGGACCGCCCCGCCAGCGGGCCACGGCCGTCACCAGCCGCCGGTCCTGGCTCCTCCTCGTGGGCGGTCAGGAATCCTGGACCTGCTGAATGGCGAACCGGGCGCCCTGGTCGTTCGTCCCGTCGAAGAAGTAGGTCAGGTGCGCGAGCGCGTTGCCGGTGCTGCCCTGGCAGACGAAGTCTCCCTTGGCGCAGTAGTCCTTCATCCGGTCGGCGTAGGCCGCCAGTTCACCCTTGGTGCGAGGCTTGTCGCCGTTCTTACCCGACTCGGGCGTTCCGGCGTTGTAGGGCTCTCCGGCGACGAAACGCGGGTCGCCGTAAAGGACCACGGCGGCGATCTTCCCGGGTACGGCCGCGGATATCTCACCGGCGTTCTTACCGACGAGCCGGTTGGCGGGAGGAACGAGGGAGTCTCCGGTCACCTGGGCGCCCTGGGAGTAGCCGATCAGCACATAACGCTGGTCGGGGCAGGCCGCAGACTCGTCGTTGAGCAGCTTCACCAGGGCGGTGACCCCGGCCTCGGGACTCGTGTCGAAGTTCGGCGCGGCCGGATAGACGAGCTCGGTGTATTTGGTCCGGCCGGGCAGCGCCTCGGCGATCCTGTCGCCGATCGGCTTCTGCAGCCAGCTTCCGCTCTGCGGTTCGAAGGTGCCCCGGGAGGAGATGATGCTGACCGGCTTGCAGTCGGCGGCGTCGGCGGGCGCCGCGAGGGCGAAGACGCTCACCACGCCGGACGTCACGGCGAACACCGCAGCTTGGGCGCCTGCACGAATGACACGAGAACTGACCATGATGCGGACTCCCTGACGTTCACATCGGCTGGGCCGCCCACTCTCGTCGAGGAACAGTGCCGTAGATAGGGAGTCCGCCAAGACCCCGGCCACTGTGATTGTGAGAGCCGCAACAAATGCCCGTCCGGCGCCGACGGGCGCCTGCCCCCGTGGTCCCGGATACCCGGCGCGGACCGGACAAACACCCCTCCCCGCCGGGACGCCCTGTGGCTACCGTCGGCCCATGACCCCGATCGCCGCCATGGATCCCGCCGATGCCGTCGGCATCGCGTTCCTTCTCGGAATACCGGCAATGATCTTCGCTCTCGTCTCCGTCCTCCTGATGTGGGGGACGGTGAGCGCCCAGCGCCTGGACCGCGTCGCCGTGCTCGCCCCGGAGCCCGGCAAGGTGGTCAAGGAGGACTGGAGCGGAGGCGAGCAGGGCTCGTACACCTCCTACATCCGGTTCACCACCGCGGAGGGCGAGGAGGTCGAGACCAAGATCGTCACCAATCGCTCCGTCTCCGGCCCGGAGCACGAGCTCCGCATGAAGTACGACCCGAAGAATCCCCGCCGCGCCGCGATCGTCAGGGAGCGCGACGACAACGCGTCCATCGGCGCCTCGGTCACCTGCGGCGCCATCGCCCTCGTCCTGGTGTTCACCATCCTCGTCATCGTCTTCTGACACGAGCCCAGCGCCCTTCCAGGTGTTGGAGCCGCCGACCAGCTCGGGGTGGCCCACTTCCACACGATCGACGGTCGTCCTCCTGCGGCCGTCTTGCCGCCTAGTGCGTGGACAGGTAGGCGGTCAGGTGGGTGTGGACGGTTCGGGGGGTGAGCGGCGGGAACCAGGCGGGGGCGTTGAGTTTGGTGGTGAGGTTGGTGAGGAGGGCCTGGGCTCGGGCGGGTGGGACGCCGTCGCGGAAGAGCTGGGTGTAGCGGACGGTGTCGACGATGGCGGACTTGATGCGTTCGTGGCGGAGGTAGAGGGAGAGGTCGTGCCGCCAGCCGGTGATCAGGTGGCCGGGCATGGCGGTGGACCACAGGCGGATGAGGCGTTCCTGCTCGGATGGCAGGTAGGCCATCTTGTGGAGGTGGACGGCCAGGTCGTAGACGGGGTCTCCCCACAGGGCCAGTTCCCAGTCCAGGAAGACGGTGCGGGAACCGGACAGGATCATGTTCTTGCGGTGGACGTCGGAGTGGACCAGGCGGAAGGGGCGGCTGGTCAGCGTCGCCCAGTCCAGAGCGGCCAGGGGTTCGGGGGGGATGCCCAACGCCCGGAAGAGCGGGGCGAAGTCGTCGCGGAAGTCGGCGTGAACGCGAGCGGTGACGGCTGAGAGGCGGTCGGCGAAGGCGCGGGTGTCACCGTCGGGGACCCAGTCCGGCGTGGGCGGGAGTTCCCGGGGCGAGACGTCGGCGAGGAGACGGAACAGCTCGGTGACGTCGCCGAGAACGTGGGAGGGAACGGCGGTTCCTTTGGGCGCTGTTTCGTCCAGGAGGACGCCGTCCACGTGGGTGTGGATCTGGAAGGGCCGCGCGGAGGCGAACAGCAGTTTGGGGGCGCTGATGTCATGGGCGCTCACCGCGGCGAGGATCTCGTGTTCAGGCCACAGGCGCAGGTCCATACCGTCTGCGTCGGCGATGGGGATGCGGACGAGCAGGGAACCGACGCGGACGTTGCGGTTGTAGAAGCCGGCGGCCGGGGACGGGTGGGCGACGGCTTCCTCGTACAGGGCGCACGGGTCGAAGCCCAGCAGCGTGGTGACGGCGGTGGCCGTCCGGGTGGTGAAGTCCTCGCCCAGCGCGGCGCGGGCGGCGGTGGCATGCCGGGTGACGGCGGGGTCGGCCAGGTCCAGGACGTGCAGGAGCCGCTCGGCCAGAAGGATGAGCGTCGGGTAGACCTCGGCCGCGACGAGTTCGGCGACCGCCCAGCGGGCATGGGCGGCGGCCTGGACGGGTAGACCGCGCCGGGCCGCGACGAAGGCGCGGGTGAGTTCGGCGCGGGCTCGGCCCGAACGGTAGTTGCACTGGTCGAGAACAGCGTCGGCCAGGTCGAGGGCGTGGTCGGCGGCGCGGAGTTCGCCGAGACGCAGCCGGGCCAGCGCCAGAGCGGTGTACGCCTTGCCGAGTTCGTGCAGCGCGCCCAGTTCCCGTTGTGCTTCGATCGCCTCGCCCGCACACGCGACGGCCGCCGCAGGGTCCGTCCAAGCCAGGAGTTCGGCCCGGTTGACCTTGAGCGCGGCGAGACCGAGCGAAGATCCCGCACCGGTGTAGGAGAGTTCGGCTTCGGCCAGCCACCGGGCGGAGGTCGGGTAGTCGTAGGCGAACCGTTCGGCCAGGCACAGCAGCCTCGCCAGGTCACCGCGGCGTTCGGCGTCCTCGGTGGTGGCGAGCAGTTCGGTGGCCAGGGCTCGGGCCTGCACGAACCTGCCTTGGGCCATGTGCAGATCGGCGGCCCACAGCCCGGCGTCCGGGCAGCAGGACGGCACGCCCCGTTCCAGTACGGAGCCGTAGATGGCGAGAGCGGCGGCTGTATTCCCCGCGATGCGCTGTCCGTGGGCGGCCGCGACGGCCAGCCGGGAACCGGCCTGGCTCGACAGTTCCCAGCCGTTCTCATGGGTGAGTTCGACGGCCAGCGCCGCGTCACCGACGAGGACGGCCTGTTCGGCCCGCAGGCATCGGATCGCCTCGCCCAGCACGTCGCTGTCTTTGAGGTCGTCGAGGAGGCTGCCGACGTCCCGCGCGGCACCGCTGCGGGAGATGCGGTCGGCATAGGCGAGGAGGTCGTCTTCGGTGAGGTCGCCTGCCGCGTGGGCGTGGAACGCCGCCTCGCGCGGCACGTCGCGTTCGTCCCAGATCTTGCGGAGCACCCGGTGGACCTCGCGGGCGGCCTCGGAGGTGAGCCGGGCTCGCAGGGCCGCGCCCATCAGTTGGTGCAGCTGCAGGAATCCGGCCCCGGCCGGGTAGACGAAGGAGTAGGAGATCAGCGGTTCCCAGGCCAGCCGGTGCGCCGGAAGCTGGAAGGCCGAGCACAGTCCTTGGAACACCTCGAAGTCGAAGATCCGCGTGGCCGACAGCAGTTCCAGGTAGCGGATCTCCGACCGGTCGACGTGTTCGAGGAACCGGGCGAGGATCTGCTCTCCCGACACCGCTCCGGAACGTCCGTCCTGGTGGGTGTCAACGACGAGGTGCAGGTAGAAGGGCACTCCGGCGCTGGCTTTCGCGATGGACGCGCGTTCCCGGCCGTCCTGGACGCCGCCGTCGGCGAGGAGCTGCAGTCGGGCCTCCATCGGCAGCCCGCGCAACTGCACCTCGCGCAGGCAGGACTCCCATTCGGCGTCCCACTGGACGGCTTCCCGGCTGGCCAGCACGGTCAGCCCCCGGTCGAGCTGGCCGACGAGGTCTCGCAGCCAGGCGTCGTCGGCCCCGCGCATCGCCTCATGCGCGTCGATGAAGACGGCGTAGGGCCGGTCGGTCGAGCCCTCCCGCAGGTCGGAGGCGAAAAGGTAGGTGACGGCGTCGGTCAGCGCGGACACCGGCAGCCCGTCGAGCTGCCGGAGCGTCTCGTCCTGGGCGAGGAGCTTCCGGTTGTGCGCGCCCGTTCGTGCTTTCTCCACCAGCCGGAGCATCTGGACGGCGCTGCCCGCCAGCGGCACCCCGACCGCCGCGTCCAGGACCGATGAGAGGATCTCGCTCTCCTGCGCGAACGGCATCCCCTCCCGGTTGATCTGGAGGTGGGGATGCATCCGGCTCCACAACACCGCATAAGCGATGTCGTACCGGTCGAACCGCACCCCTTGCTCGCCGAACTGCCGCCGCAACACGGCCAGCGCTTCGGCCTGCGACCGCTGCGCCGGAACCTGAAGGTCCAGCTCAGCGATCCGATACCCCGCCGCCCGGTTCCGGATCTCCCGCAGCAGCCGCGACTTACCGATCCCTCCGACTCCGGTCACGTTCAGCACCCGGGGCCCGTCCCCGACCCGCCGCAGCTCGGCCTCGACGAGCTCCAACGCGGCCTCGCGGTTGACGAACGGACGACCGAGCGCGGCCACTCTGCGGAACCTGGGCTCCGGCGGCATCGACCACTCCTGTTCGCAGGGGGCAGTTCGTTGAAAAACAACTACCACACCCGAACGAGGAAAGACTTTGACGTTGTGGATACCGGGTGCGCTTGAGGCTCTGTCCACGGGTGAACTGCGGCCGAACTCTTGGACGCTCGGGAGACACGACGGTGGTCCTGCGCGCCTGCCGAGGCACGCGTTCTCAGCAGCCTTGCTCTGGGCGGCCCGAGCATCGACTCCGACTTCGGTCTCCGTCCTTATGCGCGTGGGGCGGAGTGCAGGACGACGAACAGTCCCCTCGCGCGGGTGCCGTCCGGCATGCGCCAGGAGCCGGCGACGTGGCCCGTCGCTTCAGGCGGCAGGACGGGCACGTCATCCCGGGCGGGGCGCAGGACCCGATGCAAGCGGAGGGTCGCACCATACGGCGCGGGCAACTCGGTGCCCGTTCGGTCGTCGGTGGCAGTGGTGGTGAAGTCCGTGGAGGTGAGGCCGTCACCGGTGTAGGAGCGGGTGACCTCCCTGTCCGGGGTGTCGCTGGTGTTCTGGTCCTGAGCCTGGATCCGGCCCTGGATCAGCGCCTGCAGTTGGGCGACCATCACCGGGTCGTGGCAGCCGTCATAGGCCCAACGACGCCCCAGCACCCCGTGCTCCATGGTGCCGACGAGGGCGTGTTCCGCCCCGTCGAGCGGGGCACCGCGATAGGTGAGCGGCACCAGGTAGGTGGTCGGGTGAGTGCCGGAGGTGTCGGTGACCACCATGAACTCGATCCCGACCTCGCCCTGCGGGTCGTCCAGCCGGAAGCCGCCGGCCTTGGCCAGTTCCGGTTCGCTCGCGCCGGAGTACCACGGCCGGGAGGGCAGCCAGGAGGCGAGCAGTTCCAGCTTGGTCGGTTTGAGAGTGGTGTCGTGAATGACGGCCATGCTGAGCGTTCTCTTCCGTTGAGCGGACGCGACCTTCACAGCTTGCCATCTACCGGCAGACCGGTTCTTCGGACGAGGCCTACGAGGCGGCCCGAGGACGGCCAGGCCCGCGAGTTCGATCAGTTCTTCGTGGTGGTCCGCGCGGACGGGCCGGGCGGCGTGGCGAAGCACGACGTAACGCCGAACGCCCAGCCCGGAGCCGTGCGGGGAGCCGCGACGGGCGATGACGGGTTTGATGCCCTTCTTCCAGACCAGCCTCCCGTATTCGTCGTGGCCATAGCCCCGGTCGGTCAGCAGCAGCCGGGTGACGTCGCCCGCGGTCGCCGCCGGTCAGCGACACGACCAGAGGCGTGCCGTGCCCATCGGTCAGGACGTGGTGCTCGGAGCCCGCCCGGCCTCGGTCGATCGGGCTCCGACCTGTTTTGGGCCGCCCTTGAGCGCCCGCACGCGCGAGCCGTCGCTTCCCCGCCCTCGACCAGTCCTCTGCGAATCATTCAGTAGGGGTTCTTCTCACATGTAAGGTGATCATCTCTTGCGTACCGCCTTGTCGAAGAAGCCGGACGGACAGGCTGGAGATTGATATGGGACGGGACCTTCGGGAAGTCATCAAGAATCGGGAAGCTCGTTTCCATGTCGCAGGGCCCGTCGTCGCGGCCGGGGTGCTCGCCTTCCTCGTCCTCCAGGACTGGTGGGTGCGGGAGACCGGCGCACGGAAACCGACCGCGCCCGACATCGCGGTCTCGCGACCGATTCTCGTGGGAGTGCTCGCCGTCAGCCTGATGACTCTCATAGCCGCAATGACCAGGGAATTCTTCGAGAGACCCCTGTCCCTGGCCATCGCGGCGCTGGTCGTTACCTTGGCGCGCCGCGGGATCCGCCCAGATCGTGCTGCTCGTGGTGGCCGTCAGATCAGATCTCCTCGTCCGGGGACCGAACGAATCCGCGCTCGGCATGGGAGCGGCCCTCTGCTTCTTGTCCACGTTCGCGGCGATGAGGCGGCGCGCCAAGGTAAGGAACAAAGGATGACCACACCGTACGACGAGGCGCAGAGCCTCATTCCGACCTCGATCCGTGTCAACGCCGCATGGACGAAGGGGCGGTCGCCAGGTTCGGTGGCGTAGGAAGAACGGGGTCGGCCGGGGAGACACATGATCATCTGGTTGAACGGGCCCTTCGGCGCCGGCAAGACCACCACCGCCGAGCTCTTGACGCGGCGGATTCCCGGCGGGCTGCTGTACGACCCGGAAGAGGTCGGTGCCCTTGTCCGCAGGCTCCTCCCCGATCGCACCTGCGACTTCCAGGACGTCGAGATCTGGCGGCCGCTCGTCGCCGACGCCGCCCACCGCCTCCTGCAGGCCTACGGAGGGACGCTCGTCGTGCCGATGACCCTGCTCGACGAGCGATACGCCACTGAGGTCTTCGGGCTCTTGGACGGCTACGGCGTCACCGTGCACCACATCACCCTGACCTGCGACCCCGGCGTCCTGCGCGAACGCATCGACCAGCACGTCCACTTCCCCGACGACCCGATCCTCTCGGAGGACGTCCGTCAGTGGCGCCTGAGCAAGATCGGGGCGTATGTCGACGCCATGTCCTGGCTGCCGGACCGCTCTCATCTCGTCGACACCACCAGTCGGCCACCGCAGGACGTCGCCGATCAAGTCCTCAAAGCCGTCGGATGACGGCGATGCCGTGGCGGATCTCGATCCTCTGCGGTCGGCAACATTCCGGAACTCGCGGCATAGATTTCCCGCACGTTCGCGTCTGTGAGGGCGACGTGAGGAGGTGCGGTGAACCAAGAGGCCCGAGAGAGTTTCGCGCGGTTCGTGGCCGCCAGATCGGGGAGTCTGATCAGGACGGCGTACGTCCTGACCGGCGACCAGCACGCGGCGGAGGACCTGCTGCAGAGCGCCCTGACCAGAACGGCGGCCAAGTGGAAGGGCGTCCGCGAGAACCCCGACGCCTATGTACGCAAGGCGATGTACCACGAGCAGGTCGGCAAGTGGCGCCGCCACGGCCGCGAGCATCCGGCCGAACGGCTGCCGGACAGAGGCGCGGACGACCCTGACGTCGATCTGCGTCTGACCCTCGAACAGGCCCTGCTGGCGCTGACGCCGCGCCGCCGCATGGTGCTCGTCCTGCGCTACTACGAGGACCTCGCCGAATCCGAGGTCGCCTCGATCATGGGCTGCTCCGTCGGCACGGTCCGCAGCCAGACCCACCGGGCGCTGGCCCGGCTCCGCGAACTCGCACCCGAACTGGCCGAACACCTGGAGATCGCATGAGCGACGAGGCGCTGAGGGAAGCCCTGCGCGGGATCGCCGACCGTGCCGCCGCCCCTTCACCCGACTATTTCTCCGACCGCGCCCTGCGCGGCGCGATCCACCGACGCCGCTTGACGATCGGTGGGACGGCCGCCGGGATCGTCGCGCTCGTCGCCGTCGCCGCGGTGAGCTCCTCCTCGTTCCTGCCGCCCGCCGCGGAGGGCGAGAAGCCCGCGCCGAACCTGGTCGAGCCGGCGAATCACGGCCTGCCGACGCCGAAGATGCCGAAGACCGTGCCCGCGATGCCGCGCAACACGCCCGAGGAACTGGCCACGGTACGGAGCTGCCTCAGAGCGGATCCGTGGGTAAAGGGCGGCGAGTCCGGAAAGCCCGGTTACCGGGCACAGGACTTCCGGCTGCTCGCGTCGCAGCGGTACGCGGACGGGATGCGCGTCCTGCTGCTCGGAACGGAGAAGGCGCACACGGTCTGCCGCCTGAAGCCCGACGGCAAGCCCACCTCCCGGGATCTCGCCGGCCGCAGGAAGGTCGTGCAGGAATGGCGGACCGGCCCCGACGGACGCCTCAAGGTCATCCAACAGCAGGGAAACGGGCTCGCGTCGAACGCCGAACTCCTGGACGGCTGGGACCACAACGTGGCCGGTCCGGTCCCTCGTGGAGTGACCCGCATCACGGTCGCCTACACCGTCCACGCCCGGCATCCGTCGAGCCCGGTGACCGAGACGACCTTGACCGCCGAGGCCGTCCTGCGGAACGGCTTCTTCATCGCCGGGGTGCCGATCAGCCAGGAGACCCTGCACGGCGCCTGGATGACGGGCGTCGTGACGTTCTACGGCACCGACGGCGACCGGCTGGCGTCGTTCGACACCGGCCGCCCCCACCCATTCTGAGACGCTTCGTTTGCCGCCGGGGTGCCGGTGACGCGGAGGAGGTCGAGTTTTCCCGCGTCGCTGCTTCCGGCGGCCGCCGTGTAGGTGACCATGCGGAGGTCGGCTCCCGGGACGATGAGGACGTCGCAGTCGAGCAGGATGTCGCCGATCTCCGGGTGCCGGATCGTCTTGCGGTCGGTGGCGTGCTGGGCGGATTCCGTCTCCGTGGCCCAAAGGCGGGCGAAGACGTCGGACGTCTCTCGGAGGTCCTTTACGAGGCGGGCGAGCCGGGTGTCCGCGGGGTAGCGGGACGCGGCGTCTTTGAGGTCGGCGACGATCGACGCCTCGAAGGCGTCGTGCCCGCGTTCGGAGCGGACGGGGAAGGCGACTCCGCCGACGAACAGGGCGCGGGCGAGGTTCCGCCGGGCCGCGGGGAAGGCGGACGGGTCGCCGTACAGGGCGCTCCACATGGAGTTCCACCACACGAGGGTCCAGTCTGCGGTGAACACCCCGATGGGGAAGTCGCCGAGCCGTGCGGCGAGCCGTTGCACGCCCGGAGGCACATGTGTGCTGACCGTCCCGTCCTGGGGAGGGAGGAGACCGGCGCTCCGGTACAGCTGGTCGCGTTCGGTCCGGGAGAGCTGAAGGGCGCGGGCGAGAGCGCCGACGACCTGGGCCGAGGGGTGTGTCGCGCGTCCCTGTTCCAGCCGCAGGACGTAGTCGACGGAAAGCCCGGACAGCTGCGCGAGCTCTTCGCGGCGCAGTCCCGGGGCGCGGCGGCCGGGCGTCGCGGTGAAGCCGGCGTCGGCGGGGGCGAGGCGGTCGCGCCAGGCGCGCAGGAGCGCGCCGAAACCGGAGCGGGAAGCGGCCATGGGGCCATTCTCGCCGCACGGCGCCGGATGAGCCTGGGTACTGCCGGTCCCAGGGACGGACACGGCACTGGCCTGCGGTGGCGGGAGGGGCGAACGTGATGGTGCGCCGCTCCGGGCGCTCGACCGCTGGAGGAATCTGCCATGCGCTCCACCATCGTGATGACGGGCGCGAGCCGCGGGATCGGCCGTGTCGCCGCGGAACACATCCTGAAACAGCCGGACGTGCATCTCCTCGTCGTCGCCCGGGAGTCCGCCATCTCGCGGCTGTCGGGTGAGCTCGGCGCGGGCGTCTCGCACGTCGCGGCGGACCTGGGCTCGCTCGCGAGCGTCCGGGCGGCCGCCGCCGAGATCCGGGACCGCCTCGACCGGGGTGACCTGCCGCCGCTGCGCGGCTTCGTGGGCAACGCGGGCGTGCAGTACGCGAACGCGCTCACCGAGGGGCCCGACGGGTTCGAGGCGACCTTCACGGTCAATGTGCTCGCCAACCATATGTTGGTCCGTCTCCTCCAGGACCGTTTCACCCCTCCTTCACGGATCGTCATCACCACCAGCGACACCCATTTCGGCGACTTCAAGCACAACCTGGGCATGATGCCCGGCCCGCGTTGGCAGTCCCCGGAGATCCTCGCCCGCACGGGCGCCTTCCCCGGGTCGGACACCACGGCCGGCGGGCGCACCGCGTACTCGACGAGCAAACTGGCCGCCATCCACCTCGTGCACGAGTACGCGCGCCGCCTGCCGGAGGGGATCGACGCCGTCTCCTACAACCCGGCGTTCGTCCCCGGCACCGGCCTCGCCCGCGACGCCGGCCCCGTCTCCCGGTTCGCGATGCGGTACGTCCTGCCCGTGCTGGCCCTCACGCCCTTCGCGACCAGCCGCGGCGCCGCGGGCCGGTACCTCGCCGACGTCGTCCTCGGCACGGCCAAAGCACCGAACGGGTCCTACGTCGACCGCGGCGACGTGGTCAGGTCGTCGGAGGAGTCATACGACCCGCAACGTGAACACGAACTCTGGGACGCCGTCGAACGGTTCACCGCGGCCTACCGATCCACATGACATGGCCTGGCCCGGGCGGCGGCGCGGATAGATTTGGTGGCCTCACCGCGTTGAAGGGAATCCCTGGGTGTTCGCTGTTCACGGGCTCTGGCGGGATGCCGGGCTGTACATCTGGGCGGAGGACTCCGAGGCCGCGCGCGTGACCACATCGCGGGCGAAGGTGCGTGCGCATCCGTTCGCGGTGTGCGATCTCGGCGGGGTTCTGGCGGAGCTGGGTCCCGAGGTCTGCGGGTCGGCCGCGAAGGCGGCGCAGGCCGAACTGGTGCTCAGCCTGCCCAGTGGGGCGCGCGGCCCGGCCGCCTCGCCCGAGCTGGGCGGCGTGATCGGCAAGCCCAGATTGTCGGACTGGCGGGTTCCGGCGTTGTGGTTCCCGGCCGACGCCGCGCTCGAGCTGCTGGAGCGGGCCCAGCCGTCCGAAGAGGTCCTGTTGGGCACCGGTCTGGAGTACTTCGGGGTGGTGTTGGGTGATGTCATCGGGCTGCTGCGGCGGGGGCGGGTGCTGCCCACCCTGGTGTCCGAGCACGACGGGTACGCGGCGCGCTGGCGTCCGGTGCTGGCGGGCGCGGACGCCCACAGGTTCAAGGAGCTGGCGGCCGCGATGCCGCCGGTGTGCAGGGCCGACGGCAGCCGGTCGACGCACGCGCTGATCGACGCGATGGCGTCGCTCACCGACGCGGCCGTCCGGCGGTCGTCGACCGTTCCGTTTCCGCTCGCGCGCGGTGGCCGGGCCCGGGTGTCCTTCGCCGAACGCTGGCTGACCGCTCTGCGGGGCGGTGACGCGCGGGTTCCGGACGGGCCGACGGCCGAGGTCGACGAGTTGGCGGCGGTCCTGCGGGACTGGTTCGCCGTCGCCCACCAGGCCGAAGGCGAGTACCGGCTCTGCCTGTGGCTGACCGAGCCCGAGGAGGGCGAGCGGTGGTGGATCGACTTCGCGGTGCAGTCCTCCTCCGACCTCAGCCTGCTCGTCCCCGCCGAGGAGATCTGGGCGGGAGACTCCGGGCTGCCCGGCCATGCCGACGACCTGCTCCTGGCCGGTCTCGGCCGCGCCGCCAGGCTGTTCCCCGAGCTCGACGCCGCGCTCCGCGAGGCCAGGCCGACCGGTCTGGAGCTGGACACCGAGGGCGCCTACCGGTTCCTCAGCGAGGCCGCCCCGCTGTTGCGGGCCGCGGGTTTCGGGGTGCGGCTGCCGGCGTGGGCGGGCCGGTCCTCTCTCGGCCTCAAGCTGACGACCCGGAGCGCCGCCTCGTCCGGCGGCGCCGCCGTCGCCTCCGGTTTCGGCCTGGACGACCTGGTGGACTTCCGCTGGGACCTGGCCGTCGGCGACACCGTGATCGAGGCCGAGGAGCTCGCCGAACTGGCCCGGCGGAAGATCCCGCTGGTCCGGCTGCGCGGCACCTGGGTCGAGCTCGACGACCGTCAGCTGGCGGCCGCCCTGAAGTTCCTGAAATCCGGGGACGTCACCGGGCGGATGGCCGCCGCCCAGGTCGTCCAGGAGGTGGTGGCCGGTGGCGTCGCGGACCTGCCGCTGCTGGAGGTCGACGCGGACGGGCGGCTCGGCGACCTGCTGTCCGGAGAGGCCGAGCGCAGGCTCGCACCGCTCCCGACGCCGGACGGGTTCCACGGGGTCCTGCGCCCCTACCAGGAACGGGGCCTGGCCTGGCTGGACTTCCTGGGCGGTCTGGGGCTCGGCGCGATCCTCGCCGACGACATGGGTCTGGGCAAGACCGCCCAGGCGCTGGCCCTGATGCTGGCCCGGCCTGAGATCAGGCCGAACCTGGTGATCTGCCCGATGACGCTGGTCGGCAACTGGCAGCGGGAGGCCGCCAGGTTCGCCCCCGGCCTGCGCGTCCACGTCCATCACGGCGCCGAACGCGACAAGG
Source organism: Actinocorallia sp. B10E7 (assembly GCF_039871655.1). Taxonomy (NCBI): domain Bacteria; kingdom Bacillati; phylum Actinomycetota; class Actinomycetes; order Streptosporangiales; family Thermomonosporaceae; genus Actinocorallia; species Actinocorallia sp. B10E7. The sequence continues at coordinate 61,567 of NZ_JBDPLZ010000016.1, read as the reverse complement.
ACTCCGTTCCGGACGCCGACCTGGTCATCACCACCTACGGGACGGCGTTGCGCGACCAGGAGCTCCTGGCCGGGACGACCTGGGCCCGCGTCCTGTGCGACGAAGCCCAGACGATCAAGAACTCGCAGACCCGGCAGGCGAAGGCGGTCCGGTCGATCCCGGCCGACGCCAGGATCGCGCTCACCGGGACACCGGTCGAGAACCACCTCGGCGAGCTCTGGTCGCTGATGGAGTTCGCCTCGCCGGGCCTGCTCGGCACACGGGCCGACTTCAGGCGCCGTTTCGCGGTCCCGATCGAACGGGACGGCGACCCGGACGCGGCCGCCGCGCTGAAGCGCGCCACCCGGCCGTTCGTACTCCGCCGCCTTAAAACTGACAAGACGATCATCTCGGATCTTCCCGACAAGATGGAGATGAATGTCTACTGCCCGCTGACGCCCGAGCAGGCCTCCCTCTACCAGGCCGTCGTCGAGGACATGCTGGCCCGGATCGAGGCCAGCGAGGGAATCGAGCGGCGCGGCCTGGTGCTGGCCGCCATGACCAGGCTGAAGCAGGCCTGCAACCATCCCGCCCACCTGCTCAAGGACAACTCCCGCCTGGCCGGACGCTCGGGCAAGCTCACCCGGCTCGAGGAACTCCTGGCCGAACTGCTGGACGAAGGAGACAAAGCACTGGTCTTCACCCAGTACGCCGAGTTCGGCACCCAGCTCCAGCCCTACCTGCAGGCCCGCCTGGGACGGCCCGTGCTCTGGCTGCACGGCGGCACCCGCCGCGCCGAACGCGAGGCCCTCGTCGAACGGTTCTCCACCGATCCGGAACCCTCCGTCTTCCTGTTGTCCCTCAAAGCAGCCGGTACCGGCCTCAACCTCACCGAGGCCAACCACGTCATCCACTTCGACCGGTGGTGGAACCCCGCCGTGGAGAACCAGGCCACCGACCGCGCGTTCCGCATCGGCCAGTCCAAGAACGTGCAGGTCCGCAAGTTCGTCTGCACGGGCACCCTGGAGGAGAAGATCGACACGATGATCGAACGCAAGAGGGCGCTCTCGGAACGCATCATCGGCACCGGCGAGGAATGGCTGACCGAACTGTCCACCGGTGAGCTCCGCGAGATCTTCGAGCTGTCGGCGGCGCCGGCATGAGCCCCTCCCCCCGCGTCGAAGGCGGGCTGAAGGCCAGGAAATCCCGCGGGTCGATCGGCGAACGGTGGTGGTCGCGCCGGTTCATCGACGTCATGGAGGAGATCGCCGACAGCGGACGGCTGGCCCGCGGCCGCACCTACGCCCGCAAAGGGCAGGTACGCGACCTCCAGATCCTCCCCTACAAGGTCACCTCCCTGGTCCAGGGCTCACGTTCCCGCCCCTACAAGGTGAGCGTCACCATCCACCCGATCCCCGAGGACACCTGGGCCGAGATCGAGGAGGCCCTCGCCGGCCAGGCGATCTTCCGCGCGAAGCTGCTCGCCGGCGAGATGCCCCCGGAGATCGAGGAGCTCTTCGACGACCACGACACCCCGTTGTTCCCCACCACCAGGTCCGACATCGATTTCGTGTGCTCCTGCCCCGACTGGGGCGACCCCTGCAAACACGTCGCCGCGACCCTCTACCTCCTGGCCGAGGCCTTCGACGACGATCCGTTCCTCGTCCTGGCCTGGAACGGCCGGACCCGCGAACGGCTCCTGTCGGCCCTGCGCGCGAACGCCCCCGCGGACAGACCCGCCACCGCCCTCTTCGACGTCACCGACCAGCCCCTCGAGGACTCCTTCGAGACGTTCTGGACCACCGGCGTCAGCCTCACCCGCCTACGGGAACACCCGGACCGCGAGCCCGGGCCGTCCGGCCTCATGCTGAGACTCCTCGGCGACCAGCCCCTCCGGATCCGGGGCACGCGCCTCACCGACCTCCTCGCCCCGAGCTACGAAACGCTCGCCGAAGCCGATCCTGCCTAGCCCTCACGCGGCGGCAGGAGGGCCGTCCCCCGCGGGGACGGCCCTGCCCGCGTTCACTCAGCTCGCCTCGGGAGCCAGGACGCGCTTGGCCCACCGGTAGTCGGCCTTGCCGCTGGGCGAACGCTGGACGTGCTCCACGAACTCGATCGTCGCCGGCACCTTGTATCCGGCGAGCGCCGAACGGCAGTGCAGGCGCAGCTCCTCGGGGTCGAGCCCTTCGTGCCCGGGGCGCAGCTGCACCACGGCGCCGGCCCGGTGGCCGAACCGCTCGTCGGGCACGCCGGCGACGAGCACGTCCATGACGGCGGGATGCCCCATGATCGTCTGCTCGACCTCCTCGGGGAAGATCTTCTCGCCGCCGGAGTTGATGCATCCCGAGCCGCGGCCGTGCACCACGATGGTGCCGTCGGCCTCGACCTCGGCCAGGTCGCCCAGCACCGCCCAGCGCACGCCGTCGATCACCGGGAACGTCTCCCGTGTCTTCTCCGGGTCGTTGAAGTAGGCGACCGGCACGTGCCCTCTGCGGGCCAGGTAGCCCATCTGCCCGCTGCCGGGCACCACGTCCTCGCGGTTGTCGTCGACCACCCGCACCGCAGGGGACGGCTGCAACCGCATGAGGCCGTCCTCGCCGAGGACGATGACCCCGTCGGCACCGGACTCCGACGCGCCGAAGTTGTTGCGGACCATGATGTTCGGAAGCCGCTCCTTGAGCGCCTCCTGGGTGGAGGGCGAGAGGATCGCGCCACCGGAGCCGACGACGAACAGCGAAGAGAGATCGAACTCGTCCCCGTGGGTGCGCAGCGCGTCCGCCAGCGGACGGGCCTGCGCGTCGCCGACCAGGCCGACGACCTGGACATGGTGCCTTTCGATCTCGCGCAGCGCCTCCACCGCGTCGAAGGTGCGCAGGAGCACCACGTGGGCGCCGCCGAACAGTCCTATGAACAGCGTGTAGCTCGCCGCGCCGTGCATGAGGGGCATCGAGATGAGGTAGGTCAGGGGCATCCCGGCCCGGACCGCCTCGACCACCTCCTCGACGGAGGTGTGGGGCTCGCCGTACGGGTTCCCGCCGAGCAGGGCGGCGTAGAAGAAGTCCTCGTGCCGCCACACCACGCCCTTCGGCATCCCGGTGGTGCCGCCCGTGTACAGCACGAATTTGTCGTCTTCGGACAGGTCCGTGCGGGGTCCGCGGTCCCCCGGCCACTCCGCCAGCGCTTCCTCATACCGCACGGCGGTCAACCGTTCGGGCCAGGTCACCTGCTCGGTCTCGTCGCCGACGGTGAGCACATGACGCAGGTGGGTGGTGCGATCGCCCACGGCCGCGACCCTGGGCGCGTACGCCGCCTCGACCACGACCGCGTGCAGCTGGGCGTTCTCGAACAGGTAGAGCAGTTCGTTCTCGACGTAGCGATAGTTGATGTTGATCGGCACCGCCCGCGCCTTGAAGCAGGCGAGCATCACCTCGACGTACTCGACGCTGTTGAGCAGGTACACGCCCACATGCTGGCCCGGCTCGACGCCGGCCTTCACCAGGTGGGCGGCGAGCCGGTTGGCCCGCCGGTCCAGCTCGGCGTAGGTCCGGGTCGTGGTGCCGCAGGTGACCGCGGGGCGGTCGGGCACGACCCTGGTGACGGCTTCGTAGAGGGCGGCGAGGTTCAACGTCATGGATTCACTCTCAGTCACGCGGCACCGGTGTCCGGAAAGAACGGCTTCATCGACCGATCCCACTGCCCGGGAGCGAGAGGAAAGTGGGATCGGTCACATCGTGGTCCGGACCGCGTGTCGGGGCCGCGGGGGTCCCGCTCACCGGGATCCACCGCGACATGGCCGGAGGAATCAGGCCATGGCTTCGGCTTCTTCTCTGGTCCGCATCGGGTCGGGGGCCGTCGGGGCGGTGGAGGCGACCGGGGCGGTGGTGCCGTTGGCGACGCGGGCCTGGGCCTGGCGGAACTCGCGGAGGGGGCCGACGGTCTCGTGGAGGGTGTTGAGGGTCAGCCAGAGAGAGGCTCGGCGGGCGTGCAGGACGAGCGGGTTCGGCGGGTCGTAGAGCGCCAGTTTCTGGGCCCAGTCGGGGAGGAGGTCGCGGGCGGCCCAGTCGAAGAAGGGGCTGCCGGGCTCCCAGGGCTTGAGCTTGCTGTCGCGGAGGTTGGGGCCGGTGCTGAACGCCTTGATGGGGGTGACGGCCAGGCGGGGCAGATAGGAGTGCAGGCAGTCGGCCACTTCGGCCTTGGTCTTGGGCAGGTCGGTGCCGCCCAGGGCCTCGCCCACGCGGACGAACTCGCCGTAGTAGCGGTCGATGTCGCGCAGGGGCTTGCGGTGGTAGCGCTCGTGGGCGGTGGCCAGGCCCCAGACGACGGTGGCGTAGTTCCAGCGGAGCCATTCGGGGTCGTCGGCGTCGTAGCGGACGCCGTCGGGGCGGACGCCCTTGATGGTGTGGTGCATGGCCCGGACGGTGCGGGCCAGCCTCTCCGCGGTCTGGGTGGACCCGTAGGCGGTGCCGATGAAGAACGACAGCGAGTGGCCCAGGCGGACCTGGGCTCCCGCCGGGTCGATGTTGCCCGTCGGGATGCCGTCCTCGCCCCGTTCGGCCAGGCGGGAGTGGTCGTAGCCCATCCAGCTGATGCTCGGGTCCAGGCCCTCGATGTAGGAGGCGGCGAGCAGGCCGAGCATGATCGTCGGGAAGTGCGAGTGCACGTACCAGACGGCGCTGTCGGGGCCGAACCAGCCGGGGTCGCCCTCCGGGCCGGCGAAGTCCAGGCCCCGGAAGAACTTGGACCGGACGTTCGCGTCGAATCCCTCGTCGAACTTCTGGGCGAGGATGTTCGGGACCAGGTCGAGCGTGGGCGGCATGCGAGGCTCCCTCGGAGAATATTCTGGCTACACCTGTACCCAAAATAAGTGTTCGGGTACAGGCGTGTCCAGACCCGAGGAGCCGCCGTGAGCCGGTACTTCTCCCTGAGCGAGGAGGCGGCGGGTCAGCGGCCCAGGTCGCGGCGGTTCAGCAGGCGGACCGCCAGGGCCAGGAGGAGGGCCGTGGCGGCGGCGAGGACCGCCAGGTCGGGGTACTGGAAGCTGTTCCTGAGGGGTTCGCCACCGATGTAGTAGTGGAACGGGGTCGCGTACTTCAGCCAGTCGGCGTCCAGGGAGGGCGCGAAGCCCCGCACGGCGTAGGCGAGGACGCCTAGGGCGGCGGTGGTGCCGAAGACTGCGGCGCGGCCCCAGGCGGTGGCGGCGGAGACGGCCAGGGCCAGGGCGCCGAACAAGACGGAGAGCAGGAACAAGCCGGTCGCCTGGGCCAGGAAGGCCGTGACGGTGACGGAACCGAGATCGGCACTGGAGCGCAGGGCCAGGAGGACGAGCAGCACCGTCAGGCAGATCGCCGCGGCACCTGCGGCCAGGGCGGCGAAGCGGTGCAGGAGCAGACGGGTGCGGCTGATGGGATGGGCCAGCAGGAGGTCCAGGTAGCCGGACTCCTCGTCGGCGGAGATCATGCGGGCGCCGGTGGCCGAACCGTAGAAGACGACCATCAACGGCACGAGCAGGCCGAACACGGCGCCCTGGAGGTAGCCGGCGGCCGTCACGGTGTCGTTCAGGCCGAAGCCCTCCATCGCCTCGGGCATCTCGGCGGCCGGCCGGGAGGAGACCTGCGGGTACATGGAGGCGTACAGGGCGGTCAGCAGGCCCGTGGCCGCCGCCCAGACCGTGAAGACGCGGCGGTTGTCCCAGAGCGTCTTGCCGAACATCGAGCCGGAGAAGGCGCGGGCGGCGGCCGAGGTGCCCGGCAGGTGGTGGACGGCGTTCATCGGGCGTCGCCTCCGTAGTAGGTGTGGAAGAGTTCTTCGAGGTCCTGGGAGTCGGCGCGCAGGCCGGTGACGGTGTGCCGGGCCGCGGCCTTGACCAGCGCGTCGGGCGGGCCGTCCACCCGACAGGTCACGGTGGTGCCGTCGGCCGTCGCCTCGGTGACGTGCGGGAGTCCGGTGAACTCGGCGGCCGGGACCGGCTCGGCGAAGGTGAGCTCGACCCGCAGGAAGGAGCGGGCGCGCAGGTCGGCGACGGTGTCGAGGGCGACCAGGCGGCCTTCCCGGATGATGGCGACGCGGTCGGCGACCGCCTCCACCTCGCTCATGATGTGGCTGGACATGAAGACCGTCGCGCCGTCGCGGGCGGCTTCGGCGACCAGTTCGAGGAAGGTCTGCTGCACCAGCGGGTCCAGGCCCGAGGTCGGCTCGTCCAGGATGAGCAGTTCGGGGCGGTGCATGAACGCCTGGACCAGGCCGACCTTCTGCCGGTTGCCCTTCGACAGGCTCTTGATGCGGGCGGTCAGGTCCAGGTCGAGGCGTTCGGCCAGGGAGACGACCGTCGCCGGGGCCACGCCGCCGCGCAGTCGTCCCAGGAAGTCCAGGCACTCCCCCACCCGCTGCCGGCCGTCGACCACGAAGTCCCCGGCCAGGTAGCCGACGCGGCGGTGCAGGCGGACGGCGTCGCGTCCGGGGTCGAGTCCCAGCACCCGCACCGAACCCGAGGTCGGGCGGATCAGGTCGAGCAGCAGTCTGATCGTCGTCGATTTCCCCGCCCCGTTGGGGCCGAGGAAGCCGAACACCTCGCCGGGACGCACCCGGAGGGTCAGCCCGGCCAGCCCGCGGCGGGCCCCGTAGGTCTTGGTGAGCTCCGTGAGCTCGATCGCGGCATCCATACCCTCATTAATATCAGAGTCTTCAAAGATTTTTGAAGACTCTGAACTGATAGAATCCCGATCGAGCATGAACGGGGAGGAAGAGTGGGTGAGACCGCAGCCGCCGAGGCGGCCGAACGGCTGGCGCTGATGCTCAGCGAGAACGGGCTGCAGAAGGCGACCGCCCGGGTGATGGCGGCGTTCCTGTTCGCCGAGACCGAGAGCGTCACCGCGAGCGAGCTGGCCGAGTCGCTCGGCATCAGCTCCGGCTCGGTCTCCGGGGCGATCAAGATGCTCTCGACGGTCGGGCTGATCGAGCGGGTTCCGGTGCCCGGCAGCCGCCGCGAGCACTACCGGCTGCGCGAAGGCGCCTGGGCGACCCTCATGTCGGCCAAGAACGGCATGCTCCTGGCCATGCTCGAAGCCGCCGAGCAGGGCATCGAGACCGTCGAGCCCGGTTCACGACCCGCCCACCGCCTCACCGAGATGCGCGACTTCTACACCTTCATGCTCCGCGAGATCCCGGCCCTCCTCGACCGCTGGCACGCCGAACGCGCCTCCCGCTGACACCGGCCGGAGGAGGACTCCACCGGCCGGTGTCCCGAACGAAGGCCCTCGGTCCGGCGCTGCCGGGCCGAGGGCCTTCCGCATCGGATCTCCGCCGAGGTGTCAGTCCGAGGCCGGAGGCTGCCAGGTGGCGCGGATCAGGGCTCGTTCGGTGGCGGTCAGGTGGAGTGATGAGGCCAGCCAGGCCGCGGCGAAATCGCGGGAGTCGGTGTCGGTGAGGCGGCCGAAGACGTCGCGGGTGCGGCGGTCGGCCTCGGCGGTGAGGGCCGTGGTCAGGTCCGCCGCGTTGCGGAAACCCGCGCGGCGGAGGAGGGCGGGGGCGGAACCGTTGTCGCGGGCGGATTCGGCTATCGCGCGGCGGCCTCCGGAGACGGCCAGCTCGACCAGGCGGCGGACCCGCCACAGCGGGGAGTCCACCAGGGGGTCGGAGGACGGGCCGAGGGGGTGCGGGGGCGGGAACTCCGCCGCGGGCGGGAAGTGCGCGCCCTGGAGGCTGTCGTAGCCGAGGTCGGCGTGGCCCTTCCACTCTGCGGGGAGGCGGAGGGTGAGGGCGGCGCCCGGGACGGGGGCCGCTGCCAGGGGGATGAGGGTGGTGGCGCGGTCGGGGTCGACGCGGGCCACCACCCGGACGCGGAGGCCCGGACGGGCGGCCAGCTGACGGAGGTTGGCCACGTGGGCCAGGTCGGGGTGGCGCTGGGCCGGGGTGAGGCGGATCGGCGGGCCGGTGGGCTCGTCGTCGGGGGTCGGCTCGTAGGCCAGGACGTGGTCGCCCGAAGGGCCGATGATCACCAGGTCGCAGCCGAAGGGGCGGCGGAGATGGGCTTCGGCCTCGACGGGGTCGGCTCCGGGGACGAGGGTGAGGCGGTCGGCGACGACCTCGGCCAGGGGGCGGCCGAACAGGACGGCGGGGGTCTCCTGCCAGTCCAGGCCGGGGGACGGCAGGGCGCGCACGCCCTTGCCCGCGCCGAGACGGCCGTCCGGGGAGATCGTCACGCCGGCGATGAGCAGCCCGGAGCGGGACAGTTCGGCATGGTCCAGGACGGTGCCGCCCATCGCCACAGGGGCGGTGGCGGCGGCTCTCGCCCGGGAGGGGCCGCCCGGTTTGACGTCGGCCACCGAGAACCAGCTGCCGTCCTCCGCGACGAGGTGGGTGACCACTCCCCCGTACCCCGTCGCGCTGATCACCGGTTCCCGGAAGACGCCCTGGACGCGCAGGGAGGTTCCCTGCCGGTAGTCGCGGCGCGCCGTCCCGACCAGGGCCGCTCCGCCCCGGCCCGACGCCAGCAGGCTCGTGGCCAGCAGGAGTTCGCGCATCGCGCCGGTGAGGTCGGCCAGGCGGTGCCCGTCGTGCCGTGCTCTGGCGGACCTCACTCCCCGTACGACCCGCAGCGCGGCGGCCTCGGCGCGGTGCAGCCCGGCCAGCCTGGCGGTGTGGGCGGCGCGGAGCAGTTCCGCCTGCGGCACGGCGCCCACGGCGTGCGCGCCCACGGCCAGCACCGCGGCGGCGGCCTGCCGCAGACCCTCCGCCGCGCGGATCTGCGCGGGTTTGAGCTTCTCCTCGCTCTCCGGCGCGGCGATGCCCGTGTTCGCCGCGGAAACGGGACCGGCGGCCGCGGAGCTCTTCCCGGCTTCCGCCGACGCGGCCTTGTCCGTCCCCGCTTCGGACGAGCCGTCGTCTTGGACGGACACCGCGTCGACGGAAGCCTCGTCGATGGAATCCGGCTCGCCGGACTCGGCGGGGTCCGCGATGGGGCAGGCGGTGAGGACGGCGGCGCGGTGCAGGCAGCGGGGTGCGAGCAGGCAGCTGCACACCGCCTGTTCCGGAGAGGTGATCGTGCCGGAGGGGCCGGGGGTCAGGACGACGGAGGTCTCCTCGCCGCAGACGACCGTGACGGAGCCGTCGTCTCCGGCGGTGGCCGGAGCCGCCGCGTACTGCTCCACCGCGGCGTCCAGTTTCTTACGGAGCCGGGAGGTGAGGTTCTCCACGGCGGCGGCCGTCACGTCGGGGGCGACCGGGGGGAGCTGGAGGGTCGAGGTCATGAGGTCTCTCCGCGGAGGCGGGCGCCGACCCAGCGGGCCAGGGCGGTGGGGCTGAGGGCGGCGACCGGCATGCCGGCGGCCACTAGCTGGCCGGCTATCGGCTTGGAGTAGCGGGGAACGCCGTTGTCGTCGAGGGCGGCGCAGCCCAGGAGGTGCACGCCGGAGGAGGCGAGGGCACGGACCTCGTTGAGGAGGCCGCCCACGGGGTAGCCCTCCTCGAAGTCGCTGACGACCACGACGAGGGTGCGGCTGGGGACCGTCACCAGGGATCGGGCGTGGGCGAGGCCCGCCGCGATGTGGGTGCCGCCGCCGACCTGCACCTCCAGGAGCAGGGACAGCGGGTCGTCGACGCGGTCCGTCAGGTCGATGACGCTGGTGGAGAACGCCAGGAAGTGCGTGGACAGGGTGGGGACGCCGCCCAGCACCGCGGCGGTGAGCGCCGACCAGATCACGGACGCCTGCATCGAGCCTGACACGTCGACCACGAGGATCAGCCGCCAGTCCGACGCCAGTTGGGAACGGGTCGTGAAGACGGGGCGTTCGGGGATGACCACGAGCCGACCGTCGTCCAGTTCGCGGGTGTGCGCGAGGTTCGCCCGCAGGGTGCGCGGCAGGTCGAGCTTCCCGCCGGGGCGGCGGCTCGGACGGGGTGTGGCGAGGCCGGTGAGCGCGGGCCGCATCTTGGAGGCGAGCTCCTTCGCCAGCTCCTCCACCAGGCGTTTCACGAGCGGGCGCAGCTTGGCCAGCTGCTGTTCCGGCATGCCGCCCGCCAGGGACAGGACCGTCGTCAGCAGTTCGACGGACGGCCGTACGGCGTCGGGGCTCAGCTCGGCGAGCACGTCCGTCCGCCCGTTCTCGGCGGCGCGGGCCAGGACCTCCTCACGCACCTCGTCGCCGAACAGCGCCTCGAGTTCCTCGGCCCATTCCCGGGCCGTGGGGAACGGCTCCTCCCGGCCTCCGCCCTGGCCCCCGGATTCACCGGGTCCGAAGTCGTCGGCTCCCTCGCCCCTGCCCGCCCCGTACAGCTCGTCGAGGGCCTTCCCGTAGCGGCCGGCCCCGGCCGAGAGCTTCTCGCTCTCCCTGCCGAGCAGCAGCCGCCACCTGTCGGACGGCGTCAGCCGCGCCTCGCCCGCTTCCGGGTCGAGCGTGCTCTGCCCCGGTACGGGCTTCTCAGCGGTCACCGACGGCTCGGCGCCGGACGGTTCCCGCTCCGTCTCTCCCGGTTCCGTGCCGTCCGCCTTTCCCGGTCCGCAGACCTGCGGGGAGAACGGCAGGTCAAGCGTCCGGAGGACCTGGAACGCCTCGGTGTCGGCGGTGGTCCAGAGGGCGAGGAGGTCCGGGGAGATGTCCAGGGTGAGGTCCGGGCGGTCTCCGAGCCTGGCGGTGACCGTCTCCAGGAGGCGGGAGCGGGCGGCGGGGGCGAGGGTGTCGAAGCCGCCCCGAAGCGCGGGCAGGCGGGAGAGGAAGGCCCGGTCGGAGAGGGTCTCCACCCGGGTGATCAGGGGGGTGAGAGCCTGGGGCGCGTTCTCCAGGAGGGGGCCTGCCGCGCTGAGGAGGCCGGTGAGGTGGCGGTACAGGCGGGTGCGGGCCTCGAGGGTGGTGGCGGTGTCGATCCAGCCGACGATGCGCGAGCCGAGGGAGGCGGTGTCGTCGAGGTCGAGGAGGACGCGGACGGCCAGGGCCACGCCGCGCATCATCGGGGAGCCGTCGCGGACCAGGCTGCCGAGGGCGTCGTCCAGGCGCAGGCCCAGGCGCTGTTCGCCCGCGCGGGCGGTCAGGTCCACCAGGGCGGCGGCGTCTTCGGGGCGGTCGCTTCCCGCGAGGCCGGGCAGGGCGCCGATCGCCGCTTCCAGGAGGACGCCGGAGAGGCCGGCGGCGCGGTCGCGCACGGCGGGGGTGGTTCCGGGGATGTGCTCGCGGCGCAGCGCCTCCAGCAGGTCCAGGCCCTCGACCAGCTCGGTGAGGGTGCCGGACGCGGGGAGCGTCTCGGCGACGTCGGTGAGGCGGGCCGCGACGAGGTCCGGCAGGTCGCAGCGGGCGGCGGAGCGCAGGTGGGCGAGGAGCAGGGCGCAGGTGGCCCCGTTCTCGGCGGTCTCGCGGCGGAACTCCTCGCCGAGGGTGCCGGCGGCGGCCTGGGCGGCGGTGACGCCCCTGACCCCGACCAGGTCGAGCCGGGCCGGTACTCCGGGGGTCCACTTCAGGCGCCAGCGGGTGGTGAGGGCGGTGCCGTCGCCGGTGCCGGCGACGGCCACCTGCTCGCCGTACCCGACGCCGCACACCAGGAGCCGCTGCAGGAGGATCTCGCGGCGGCGGTCCAGGGCGGACCGCAGCGGGTCGAGCCGCATCTCCTTGGCGTCCGGGTCGCCGGGGTGGGGCAGGCGCAGTTCCGCCAGTTCCCCCTCCACGGACGGTCCGAGGCCGGAGCGGGGCGTGCCGGACGCGAGCCGGCCGCGCTTCGTCCCGACCAGCACCTGTTCCAGTGCCCTGGCGACGGCCCTGCCCCGGCCGAGGGGTTCACCCTGGCCGAGCACGGTACTGACCGCCTCCACCAGTTCGCCCCGTCCGGGCGCGGGCAGGCCCCGCAGCATGGCCAGGTCGCAGGCGATCCGCAGCGTCTCGGCGGCTTCCCCGGTGCCCGCCGTGTGCCCAGCCGCCCGCAGGGCCCGGCAGATGTCGGTGACGGCCCGGGCCGCGGCCTCGCGGAGCGCCTCGGGGTCGCCGCCCGCCTGGAACACCTCCTGCTGCCACCGCGGGTCCCTGATGCCCGCCGGGTATCCCGACCGCGAGTCGAGCAGGTCGAACGCGTAGGGCACCAGCGAGGTGGTGCCCTCCCCCGCGGGCTCTTCCCCGGCGGACGGGAATTCCCTTTCGTCCTCGGCCGGGAGCAGCAGGGCGGGCGCGTGGAAGGCACCGACGACGGCGACGACCCGACGCCCTCCGGAAGCGGACCGGCGCAGGACGTCACGCATGTGTGCCTCGCGGGCCAGGTCCACGCCGGACACCCCTGCCCCGGCACGGGCGTCCTCCCGCAGCGCCCAGCCCACTCCCAGTGCCGCGCGGCGGACGGACTCCGGGCTGCATCCGGGTGCCAGCACCTCGACGGCCCGGTCCCACAGGTCGTCCCCGTCGCGTCCGGTCCCGGAGGCCGTCAGCGCTTCCGCGAAGACGGTGGAGGGGGCGGCGTCGAGGCCGTCTCCCTCGAACCAGCCCTTGTCCTCCAGAGGCAGGTCGCAGCAGACCACGGGCACCTCGTGCGCGTGCGCCCAGCGGATCGCCGCCAGCTCCGGGGAGAAGTCCGCGAACGGGTAGAACCCGAGGTTCCCGCCCTCCCGCATGCCCGCGAGCGCCACCGGCGCGGTCGTCGACGGGTTCGCCAGATGCGGGATCCAGCGCTGGAAGTCGGCGGGGAGCTCGACGCACACCACCTCGGCTCCCGCCGCCTCCAGCAGGGCGGGGACGACGGCCGCCAGCGCCGGACTGTGATGGCGGACTCCGAGCAGGAACGGACGCCCGCTCGCGGCGAGCCGCTCCACCGCCTCGCGCGGTTCCACGGCTTCCCGTTCGTGGACAGTACTGGTCAACTTGGCTTCTCCCGTAGTTACCGACGACCGGACAGGCGTGACGCCTTCAGCGGAGGGTCTCCCGCAGGTCCCAGAGACGGCGCCACATCGCGGCGCCGTCCTCGGCCCGGCGGCGGACGGGCCCGTCCCAGTAGCCGAGGAGGCGGGCGTGGTCGGACGGGTCGTCCTTGCGGACCACGCCCAGGAGGTGGCCGGGGATCAGGTCCAGGGGGTCCCCTGCGGACAGGTAGGCGTCGGCGAGGGACAGGGAGACCGCCACCTGGACGGCTTCGGCCGTGGACATCACCGTGCTGGGCTTCTCCACGTCCCAGCCTTCGCCGGAACGCCCCGAGCGCAGGTCGCGGAAGACCGTCACCAGCGCGTCGAGGACGGAGTCGTCGACGGAGAAGGGCGCTCCGGCGCGCTCGACGGCGGTGGTGGCCTGGCGGCGGATCAGGGCGGTCTCGGCGGCGGCGTCGGCGATGGGGTCGACGGCCTCGAAGTTGAAGCGGCGCTTGAGGGCCGCCGACATCTCCGACACGCCCCGGTCCCGGAGGTTGGCGGTGGCGATGACGGTGAAGCCCGAGGCCGCCGAGATGACGGCGTCATCGGTGCCGGCGAGCTCGGGGACGCTCACCCGCCGGTCGGACAGGATCGACACCAGGGCGTCCTGCACCTCGGGCAGGCAGCGGGTGACCTCCTCGATCCGGGCGACGCGGCCGGTGCGCATCGCGGTGAGGACGGGCGAGGCGACGAGCGCCTGCGGGGTGGGGCCCTGGGCGAGGAGCAGCGCGTAGTTCCAGCCGTAGCGGAAGGCGTCCTCGGTGGTCCCGGCGGTGCCCTGGACGGTCAGGGCGCTGGTGCCGCAGACGGCGGCGGCCAGCAGTTCGGAGAGCATCGACTTGGCGGTGCCCGGCTCACCGACGAGCAGCAGGCCGCGCTCACCGGCGAGGGTCACCACGCACCGCTCCACGAGGGCGCGCTCGCCGACGAACTTGGGCGTCACCACGAGGCGGTCGGGCACGCCCTTCACCGGCTCGGGAAGGCGCAGCGGCTCGTCCCCGCCGCCGCAGACGAACGTGACGACGGCCTTCGGGGTCAGCGCCCAGCCGGGAGGGCGGGGGCCTGAGTCGTATGCCGCGAGGAACGCCAACTCGTCGGCGTACCGCTCTTCGGCCGGCAGCACCTGCCGTGCGGGGGCTTCCGTCACCTGGGCGGTGGAAGGCATCGGGTCTTCCCTCTCTGGGGGGTTCGTAGGAGGACGGACGGTCCGGAAGAGAAGACCGCCCGCCTGGACGGGAGCAGGACCGGCGGCGCCGGTCGCGGCCCTGACGGCCGGACGCGGAGAGCGGATTCGCCCTCGCCGCAGCGGTGATCATGAATGTAGCGGGAGGCACTGACAAATCAGTTGGAATACCGAAATCGCACTTCGTTTCGGCGGAGACGAACGCGGCGGCCGCCTCGTCGGGGACGGCCGCCGCCCTCCAGATCAGCGGCGCCGGACTCGGGGGACCTCGAGGTCCGTGAAACGCGGCACGTCGCCTTCGGTGACCCGCCACCACGCCCTGCGGTACAGGTCCGCGACGGGTTCGGCCGGGACGAGGACGCCCAGCGGGGGCTGCGACGCCCCGGCCTCCAGGCCGTAGAGCGGGAGCTTCCACTCCTCCTGCGGCGGGTGCGGGGCCCTGACCGCGTTCCAGCCTCCCGGAAGGAACAGCGAGCGGCCCGCGCGCGAGCGGCGGGCCTCGACGACCAGGTCCGTGGCGGCCAACTCGACGCAGGCCGCCTTGAGCCGCGCCGGTTTCCAGCCCGTCCACCGCGCGGTGTGCTTGTCGGTCGGATCCGGCATTGCCAGCAGCATCAGGTACACGATCGCCGCATCCGAGCTCAGTCCGTACAACTCCGACGCCTCGACGACGAGGTCGGGCACGGAACGGGACGGGTCCTGCGGCCACCACGTGCCATCCGCGTTCCGCTCCCCCGCAACGGGATCGCCCGGGTCGGCGAGCAACGCCTCGAACCGCCGGTCCCGCACGAGGCGCAGCGCCGTCTCGACACCGGTCGGTGCGGAGCCTCCGCGCAGCACGGGCAGGTACGGGTCCTCCCCCGCCTCGTCCAGCAAGGCCATCTTGATGGCCGGGTACGGATGGTCGGTGGTGGGCAGGACGACCGCGCCGTACCTTTCGTACCCCTCCCCCGTCTCGGTGGGGGCACCCGCCGCCCTGCGGAAGGCGTGGCGGTCGACGTACCGGCTGAGGACCAGCATCAGCTCGGGGGCCGCGAGGCGTTCGCGGATGAGCGCGAGGGCCGCGGGAAGCCCCGCGCGCAGCGGGTCCCCGGCCGGAAGCCGGTGGGCGAGCCAGGCCGCCGCCGCGACCGACGAGACGAGCACGGACGAGGTGAAGCCCGCCGCCTTCCCGCCCGCGGGGACGATCCTGTGGTTCCGCACGGTCCACTGCACGTCCCGAGTCAGGTCGAGCGAGGACCGGGGGTCGAGCAGGGACCGCAGCGTGTCGGCGGACCGGCCGGTCCGCAGCGCCTTCCGCATCTCGGCCAGGAGCGCCTCGGGCACCGCCGCGCTCCTGCCGACCCGGGCGTTCCACACCTCGGCCGCGGCGGCCGCGTCGGGCCCGTCCGTCCACAGTCGGGACGGTTCGGCGGGCACCAGCGCGCCGACGACGGCCTGACGGACCTCGGCGGGCAGCTTGCGGAGCTCGTCCTTGGCCAGATCGGCCTCGGCGACCTTCACTCCGAGCGCCCTGCGCACCTCCGCGGGCAGGAAGCTCCGCTCCCAGGTGTCGACCCTCGGCAGTCCGGCGACCACCAGCTTGGCCGTGGTCGCGGTGACCCCGGTGAGCCGGGCGAACTCCTCGGCGGCCTCGGGGAACCACGGGGCGGGGCCGCGTGCGGCGGCCTCCTCCAGCAGCCCGGACGGCAGCGCGGTCTCCTCCAGGGTGAGGGGCCCGGACGAGAGCACCTCGTAGGGGGCGGGGACGTCGAACCGGCCCGACGGGTCATGGAACAGCACGGGAAAGTTCACATCGCCGTTGTCGTAGGAGTAGTCCAGGAAGGCCAGGAAGGCGCCCTCTTCCAGAGGCAGCAGCGCCCTCCAGGTGTCCCTGCGCGGGCTCCTGTGGGAAGCGGTGATCACCGCCTGGTCGAGGCGCAGCTCCATCCGGCGCCACCGGGCCCGCTGCTCCCCGCTTTCGGTCAGGCCCAGCTCGCCGAGGGCCTTCAGCAGCTCCCCCAGCGCCTCGCGTTGCTCGGGCACGGTGAACGCCGACACCGCGCGGTAGGCGATGGCCGCGTGGCCTGACCCCATGGCCTCCACCGGCAGGCCGGAGGAGGGCAGCTTGACGCCGTCCCAGTGGAACCCGGGCGGCTCCTGCCCGCCCCGGCCGTCGGCGGCCATGGCGCGGGCCATGATCCGCAGCCCGGTGAAGAAAGAGGGCTCCTTCGCCTTGAACGCCGCGGACCCGCTATGGCCCAGGCCCTGAAGCCCTTCCAGGAGCAGCTCGTCGGACGGGCCTTTGCCCTTCTCCGCGACGCGCCGGGCGAGGGTCTTCTCCAGCCTCGCCGCCGTCGCCTTCAGCGCCGACTGCTGCGCCGCGGCGTACCGGGCGACCCCTCCGATGCCTTTCAACAGCCTCTCGTCGGTCACCTCCGGGATCAGCCCTCGGACGGCTTCGAGGATGTCGCCGTCGCCCCGGGCCTCCTCGATCAGGGCCGCGGCGGTCTCCCCGCCGATCCGGCGCAGCGCCCGCGAGCCGCGCTCGTCACGGGGCCGCATGCAGTGCCAGTAGTTCAGCGGCGGCAGGCACGGGGTGGCCGGGGAGAACGCTCCGGGATCCCAGGCCGACTGCGTGCCGGCGGTGACGACGCCGTCCGGGTCGACCAGCTCGATCCGGTGGTACCCGTGCACCAGCGCGCGGGGCCTGTCGTCTCCGGGCAGGAACAGCGGAAAGGACGGGAAGTGGCCCTCCGGGGTGACGATGGAGTTCCCGGAGAGGTCCTCACCGCGCAGGGAGCCGTCGGGGAGCCGCACGACCCGCCAGCCGAGCACCCCGTCCACCGGGGTTCCGACGGGGGTGGCCTCCTCGGAGGGCACCGGCAGCAGCCGGCCGGAGGCGAAGGCGCTGCCGTCGGGCAGGCCGCGGGCGGCGTCGGCGAAGAAGGCCGGCGGGCGGCGCTGCCCGCACTTCCCGCTCGCCGGGTCGTACTCGTACCAGCCGGGGCCCTCTTCGCGCTCCCGGGTGAGCCACACCCAGTACGACGTCCCGTCGCCGATGACGTTCCGGGCCGCGGGCAGCCTGGTGTCTCCGCGGTGCAGCACTCCGCCTCCGGTGGTGCGTCCCCCTCCGGGCAGCGGCAGGCTGTGGTCCCACTGGCGGTACCAGCGGAGGTGTTCGGCCGCGGCGAACGAGCCGGAGACGGGTTCCTGCCGGTCGGGCGCGGTGTGCCAGTATCCGAGGGCCCGGCTGTTGCGGCCGTTCGTCCGCCAGCGGACGAACAGTTCGCCGTCCACATAGTGGAAGCCGGGCAGGCCGCGCATGTCCCCCCTGGGGATGCGCAGGTCGTGGGTGAGCACGGTGCCTTCGGCGTCGATCACTCTGGCCTGGGTGCGTCCGGCGACGACCAGGTACGGCCAGGAGTCGGCGACGACCACGTCGGCCGGGTACTTCTCCAGCTCGGAGACGGCCTTCTCCCAGGCGGGCCAGCCGAGCTCGTCGAAGATCCCGGCCCGCAGGGTCCGGGCGAGGAGGGGCGCCAGGTCCACGTCGGCGACCTCGCGGACCGCGTCCTCGGCCAGCGCCAGCACGTCACCGGGCAGCCGCTCCAACCGTCCCAGCGCGTCGGGCATGGCGGGCAGGCCCGACGTGGCGGTCTGCCGGGCGACCGCCTCCACCCAGTCGGAGAGCAGCGGACGCCCGCCGGGAGAGTCGATCAGCGCGCGGAAGACGTTCAGGTCGCGCTGGTGGACGCCCACCTGCCCGACAGCGCGGTGGAAGGCGTCGTGGAAGCGCGGGTCGGCCGCCAGCGCCAGCAGGTCGCGCCTGTCCTCCCCGACGGCCCAGGCGTCCAGGCGCAGTTCGTGAGCGGGTTTCGGGTCGGCGACCGGGACGCCGAGGGACAGCAGCAGATCCAGCAGGTCGACGTGCGGGACGGGTTCGAACCCCTTCTCGGCGAGTTCGGCCTTCAACCGGTCGGCCATGCGTTCGACCAGCGAGTGGAGAGGGGGCTCCGGGGAACCCCGCCAGGTCTGCTCCCAGAACCCCAGGACGCGTTTCAGCCAGCCGGCGCTGCCGTCTTCCGGCCGTGCCTCCTCGGGCTCGCTCTCGGGGTCGCAGAGCGCGGCGGTCGCGCCGGACTCCTCCAGCAGCTCCAACCACAGGGCGGGCAGGTTTTCGTCGGAGTCCGCGGGGGTGATGTCCAGCAGCAGCCCTTTGACGTCCGGTCGTTCCCGGGCCAGGGCGACGAGGGCCTTGTGGTGCGCCTTCCACCAGCCGGTTCCGGCGCGGGCCGTCGCGGGGAGGGCGAGTACCTCGGCGAGGTAGGCCTCCTCGACGGCCGCGGCCTCCTCGCCCGATTCCTTGGCGAGCCGCCGCAGGTCGGTGGCCATCTGCGCCGACGGCGGCACCCCACCTGCGGTGCGCCGCACGCACAGGCGGGTGAAGCGGCGCAGCGCCTCGGCGGCGGGCACGCGGGCGGAGAGCTCCCTGGCGTATCCCGAAAGCGTCTTGACCTGCAGGGCCCCGGCGAGCGCGAACTCCAGAAAGACGGCGTCGTGCCGTTCCTCGTCGATCTCCAGGCCGTGCTCGGCCTCGGCGTTGCGGGCGCGGGTGAACATCTGCGTGGCGCAGGCGAGGTTCTCGGCGGCGAGGTATTCGCGCGCCACACGCTCGTAGAAGGTCGGCAGCAGGTGCGGGACCGAGGACGCCAGCCGCCCGGCGAGCTCGTGGAAGGCGTCCAGCGCGGCCTTCGGCTTGGTCTTCGCGCGCTTGGCGATGCGCTCCATCTCCGGGACGACGGCCAGCGCGTGGTGGCCGTCCTCGGGATGGTGGACCAGCACCCACTCGGGGAAGCCCAGCACGGTCCGCTGCCCGACACCGACGATCCGGGGGTCGGCCGCGGGCTCCAGGCCGAGGAAACCGGCGGCCTGGTCCTCGCCCTGCCCGAGCTCGGCGGCCACCAGCCGCACCACCACGCGGCCGTCCAGAGCGGGGTGCCGGTACGTCCGGGCGGTCAGCGGGACGGCGTCCTCGCCCGCGTCCTCGGTGCCGGCCGGCAGTACGGCACCCGCCTCCAGCAGCTCCCTCGCGGCACTCACGCGCCTTCTCCCTCCTCGACGATCCGACCCGCGTACAGCGCCGCGGCCATGCGCGTGCCCTCCGACCAGGCGACGGGGCCGACATCGCGCAGGGAGATCTCGTATCCCTCACCCGCTGCCGGCCGACCCGCCCGGTTCCACCTCCAAGGACCTGCACCGGAGATCGTCTTGGTGCCTCCGGAGACGGCGAAGCAGGTGATCAAGAGCCTAACCAGCGCTACTGACAAATTGATCGAAACGGCGGGGGAGGACCTCGTCCTCCCCCTGGGTCAGCGGCCTCCTCGAGGTCGGCGGCGGATCTCCAAGTCCGCGAGACGCGGCACGTCGTTCTCCGCGATCCGGCGCCAGGCCCTGCGGTACAGGTCCGCGACAGGCTCGGTCGGGACGAGGACGCCGAGCGGAACCGGTTTCTTCTCGTCGCCGGACAGGACGTACAGCGGGAGCTTCCACTCCTCCACCGGCAGGATCGGCTTTCGAAGGTCCGCCCAGCCGCAGGGAAGGAACAGGGAACGCCCGGCGCGGGCACGACCGGCCTCGACCACCAGATCGGTGGCCGCCAGCTCGGCGCGGGCCGTTTTGAGACGGGCCGGCTTCCAACCCGTCCACCGGGCGGTGTTCTGGTCTGTGGGATCGGGCATCGCCAGCAGCATCAGGTACACGGCCGCCGCATCCGGGCCCAGCCCGTACCGATCCGACGCCTCGGCGACGAGATCGGGCACGGAACGGGACGGGTCCTGCGGCCACCACGTGCCGTCCGCGTCCCGCTCCCCCGCGACCGGGTCACCCGGGTCGGCGAGCAGAGCCGCGAAACGCTCGTCCCGGGCCGTGCGCATCGCCGGCCGGAAGGCGGTGAGCTCGGGGAGCCGGATACGCAGCGCGGCCAGGTAGGTGTCGTTCCCGGGCTCATCCAGCAGCGCCGGCCGGATGCCGGGGTAGGGGTAGCCGGTGGCCGTGGCCATCACGAGCGCGCCGTACTGCTCGTATCCGTCGCCGACCGCGGTGGGCGGGCCCGCCGTCCTACGGAACTCGGCGAGCTCGACATAGTCGTCGAACCCGAGCATCAGGTCGGGGTTGGCGAGCCGGGCGTGGACCGCTTCGAGGGACGCGGGGAGCCGTTCGCGCAGCGGATCCCCGGCCGGGAGCCGATGGGCGAGCCAGGCCGCCGTCGTGACGGCGGCCGGGAGCGTGTCCACGGTGAAACCGACGACGTTTTCGTCCTCGGGGGCGACGCGACGGTTCCGCGCGATCCACTTCACGTCCCTGCTCAGCCGGGGCTCGGAGGCCGGGTCGAGCACGGCGGACACGCGGCGGGCGGTCTCCCCGCCGGTCTGCAGCACCTGGTGCGCCTCGTTCATGAGTTCCTCGGGCACCGGAACGCGCCTGCCGACCTCGGTGTTCCACACCTCCGCCGCCGCGGCCGCATCGGGGCCGTCGGTCCACAACCGGGCCGGGTCCGCGGGCAGCAGCGCGCCGACCAGGGCCCGCCGGATCCGGGGGGTCAGCGCACTCAGTTCGTCCCGGGCGACGGCGGCGTCGACGGCCTTCAGCCCGAGCGCGGCCCGCGTCTCGGGCGGCAGGAAGTTCCGTTCCGGCTTGTCGACCCAGGGCAGACCCGCGACCACCAGCCTGGCCGTGGCCCCGGTCACCCCGGTGAGCCGGGCGAACTCCGCAGCTGCCTCGGACGACCACGGCACCGGGCCGCGTCCGGCGGCTTCGGCCAGGAATCCGTCCGGCGGGACGGTGTTCGCCGGCGGGACGAGCGGTTGCGACGAGACCACCGTGTAGGGGGCGGGGACGTCGAACCGGCCCGACGGGTCGTGGAACAGCGCGCGGAAATCGCCCGAGTGGCTGCCGACGCTGGTGAACCGGAAGTTCATGAACGCCCCGCCGTCCAAGGGGAGCAGATGGTTCCAGCTCCTCGGCCACCCCGTCTCGGCGACCGAGCGCATCACCGGTTCGTCGAGGTGCAGGTCGAACAGGCGCCAGCGGGACATCCCGTCGGGGGTCAGGTCCAGGTCGTCGAGCAGCCTCAGCAGCGCCCGCAGCGTCTCCCGGTGTTCGGGAGCGGTGAGCTCCGACACCGCCCGGTAGGCCATGGCGGCCCGGATCTCGGGCAGAGGCTCCGTCTCCAGCCCGAATTCGCGCAGGTCGGGCCCGTCTATGTGGAGGACGGGCCGCCCTTCGGGGGCCGTGACCGTGACGGCGCCCGCCGCGGCCCGCACCATGATCCGCAGCTCTGGGAGAAGCCTTGGTGTCTCATCCGCGAACGAGACGTACGACGCGTAGCCCAGTCCGTTGAGCGCCTCCTTGACCAGCCGGTCGGACGGGTCGGCGGGCGTTTCCTCCCGCACGGGTTCCGGGATGACGGCCTTCTCCATCTCCTCCGGCTGTTCCGCCGCCGCGTCCGGGGCCTCCCGTCGGGCGGGCGCGTACCGCTCCAGCCCGGCCGTCAGCGCGTTCAGTGCCTTCTGCTGTTCGGCCGCGTGCCGTGCCACTCCGGCCACCGCCGCCACCAGGGCTTCGTGGGCGACGTCCGGCAGCAGCGCGCGGACGGCTTCGGGCAGGTCGCCTCCGGCCCCGGCCGTCTCGAGAAGGGCGGACGCGGTCTCGTGGCCGATCCCGCGCAGGGCCGCCGAACCCCGGGGATCCCGGGGCCTCAGGCAGTGCCAGTACCGCACCGGGGGCATGATCACGCTGCCCTCCGCGAACGGTCCCGGTTCCCCGTCCGTCCGCACCAGGGACGTGACGACCCCGTCGGGGTCGACCAGTGCGAGTTCCCGGGGGTCGCACACCACCGCGCGAGGCCGTTCGTCCCCGGGCAGGAAAAGCGCGCTGAACGGGACCATGCCCTCTGGCGTCGTGACGGTGTTCCCCGCGAGATCCTCCCCGCGCAGGGAGCCGTCGGGCAGGCGCACGATCCGCCAGCCGAGCGACCCGTCCACCGGAGCGCCGACCGGAGTGTCCTCCTTTGACGGCAGGGGCAGCAGCCAGCCGGTGACGAAAGCACTCCCGTCGGGCAGACCACGGGCGGCGTCGGCGAAGAAGCCCGGTTTGTCCTTGTCGCCGCGTTCCCCGCTCACCGGGTCGTACTCGTACCAGTCCTCCGCGTCCTCGCCGTCCTTCCAGACGGTCCAGTACGAGGTCCCGTCGGTGGCCGCCCGCCGGATTCCGGGCAGTACGGCGTCTCCGCCGCGCAGCGTTCCGGCGCCGGTGGTGCGCCCGCCCCCTTCCAGCGGCAGGCTGACCGGCCACGGATCCTGGGGCTCGTACATGACCCTCCCCGAGAAGGCTCCTTCCAGGGGCAGGTGCCGGTCGGGGTCGGTGTGCCAGTAGCCGACGATCGGCCCGGTCTGCCACCAGGGTTTCCAGCAGAAGAGGAGTTCGCCGTCCACGTAGTGGAAGCCCCGCTTCTGGTCCCCGCCCAGGGAGACGCGCAGATCATGGGTGAGGACGGTGCCCTCGGCACCGATCACCCTGGCATGGGAGTGGTCGGCGACGATCAGGTGCGGCCAGGCGTCGGCGACGGTGAGGCCGTCGGAGCCGTGGCAGTCGGCCAGTTCGGCGACCGCCTCCTCCCAGGCGGGCCAGCCCAGCTCGTCGAAGAGCCCGGCCCGCAACGTCCGCGCGAGGAGGGCCGCGACGTCCGTGGCGGCGACCTCCCGTACCGCGCCCTCGGCCTGCGCCAGTACCTCGTCGGGCAGCCGGCCGAGCCGGGACAACACGTCGTGCAGGCCCGGCAGGCCCTCGACGGCCGACCGCCGGGCGATCCCTCCCACCCATTCGGCCAGCATCGTGCGCCCGCCGGGAACGGCCGCCAGCGCGCGCAGGACGTTCCGGCCGTCCGAACCGTCGTTCAACCGGTCGGCACGCCGCCGGAAACCTGGGAGGAAGCGCCGGTCCGCCGCCAGCGCCGTCAGGTCGCGCCGGTCTTCGTGCGCGGCCCAGTGCTCCAGGTCCGGTTCGTCCTGCGGCCCGGGATCGGCCACCGGTACGCCCAGGGCGAGCAGCAGGTCCAGCAGGTCGGGATGACTCGGCGGCTCGAGCCCCTGGCCTGGGGCGGTGAGTTCGGCCCGCAGCCGGTCCGCCATGCGTTCGATCAGCGGGTACAGGCCGGGCGGAGGGGCCGGGTGCCAGTTCCGATACCACAGGCCGAGGAAGCGGCGCAGCCAGCCGAGACCACCGTCCGCGGGCCGCGCCTCCTCGGGCGCGTTCCCGGGGTCGCAGAGCGCAGCGGTGGCGCCGCACTCCTCCAGGATGTCGAGCCACAGAGCCGGGAAATCCGCCTCCTCGGACGTCGGCAGCAAGTTCAGCAGCACCCCCCTGAGATCCGGGCGGCGCTCGGTCAGGACGGCCAGAGCCGAGCGGTGCGCCGTCCACCAGTCCCCGGCGGCTCGTTCGGCCCCCGGAAGGGCGAGGATCTCCGCGAGATAGGCGATCTCGACCTCTTCCGCGTTCTCGTCCGCCGCTTCGGCCAGGCGCCGCAGGTCGGCCGCCGCCTGCGCCGACGGAGCCGCCCCGCCCGCCGTACGCCGGACGCACAGCCGGGTGAAGCGGCGCAGCGCCTCATCGGCCGGCACGCGGGCGGACAGCCCCTTGGCGTATCCGGGGAGGGATTTCACCGGCAGCACTCCGGCGAGCTCGAACTCCAGGAGCACCGCGTCGAGCCGCTCCTCGTCGATCGGCAGAGCGTGTTCGGTTTCGGCCTTGCGGGCGTAGCCGAACATCCGCGCGGCGTAGGCGCGGTGTCCGACGGCGATGAACTCCCGCCCCGCCTGCTCGTAGAAGGTCGGCAGGAAGTGCGGCACCGAGGATGACAAGCGCCCGGCCAGTGCCTGGAAGGCGTCCAGTGCGGCCTTCGGTTTGACCTTCGCGCGCTGGACGATGCGCTCCAGCTCGGGAACGACGTCCAGGGCGTGGTGGCCGTCCTCGGGGTGGTGCGCCAGCACCCACTCGGGGAAGCCCAGCGAGGCGCGCCGCCCGACACCGACGACCTCCGGCTCGGCCGCGGGCTCCAGGCCGAGGAAGACGGCGGCCAGGTCCTCGGCGTCGCCCAGCTCGGCGGGCGAGAGGCGCACCACCGCGCGGCCGTCCAGGGCGGGGTGCCGGTACGTACGGGCGGTCAGCGGCACCGCCTCCTCACCCGCGCCCTCGGTACCCGGCGAGAGCACGGCTCCCGCCGCCAGCAGCTCACGTACGTCGTCCATGAGTTCTCCCGTCTTTTTCCAGCCCATGTCCAGGGCCTTCGGTCACCGTCTCGCCGAAAGCGCAGAGGACAGGCGCCGTACCACCGGAACGCCTCGCGTTCCTGATCTGGAATCGCAGAGCACGGCCGAGGCGAGCGGGAGCCCGCCTCGGCCGTCTCGGTGGATCAGCGCCGGCGACGGACCTCCAAGGATGCGAAGCGGGGCATGTCGTCTTCGACGATCCGCCGCCACGCCCTGCGGTACAGATCCGCGACGGGCTCGAAGGGGACGACGACGCCAAGCGGGGGACGCGTCGTCGCAGCCGCCAGGCCGTAGAGCGGGAGCTTCCACTCCTCCATCGGCAGGTGGGGCGTCTTCAGCTCGCTCCAGCCGCCCGGGAGGAACAGGGAGCGGCCCGCCCGGGAGCGGTGGGCCTCGACGACCAGGTCCGTCGCGGCCAGTTCGGCGCGGGCCGCCTTGATCCTGGCCGGCTTCCAGCCCGTCCACCTCGCGGTGTTCTTGTCGGTGGGATCCGGCATGGCCAGCAGCATCAGGTAGACGGTGGCGGCGTCCGCGCCGAGCCCGTACCGCTCCCCGGCCTCGGCGACGAGATCCGGCACCGACCGGGACGGGTCCTGCGGCCACCACGTGCCGTCGGCGGCCCGCTCCCCCGCCGCCGGGTCGCCCGGGTCCGCCAAGAGCGCCGCGAAAGTGGCGTTCAGGGCGGTCTGCCAGGGGAGTTCCAGGGACGCGAGTTCGGGGAGGTCGCCGCGCAGCACGGCCAGGTAGGGGTCGGAGCCGTCCTCGTCCAGCAGGGCCGTCCGGACCGCCGGGTAGGGCAGGTCGTCGTGGGTGGCCATGACGACCGCGCCGTACCGCTCGAAACCCTGCCCGACCTCGGTCGGAGCGCCGGCCAGCTTGCGGAAACCGGGAAGGTTGACGTACCGGTCGGCGACGAGCATCAGGTCGGGGTTGGCGAGCCTGGCCCGGACCGCGGCGAGGGCCGCGGGAAGGCGGTCGCGCAGCGGATCCCCGGCGGGGAGGCGGTGGGCGAGCCAGGCGGTCATCGCGACGGAGGCGCGGAGGGTCACCGCGGTGAAGCCTCGGGCCTTGTCGTCCTCGGGGACGGCCTTGTCCCCGCGCACGACCCACCTGGAGTCCAGGCTCAGCTGCGGTTCGGAAGCCGGATCGAGCAGGGCGGGCAGCGCTTCGGCGGCGTCCCAGCCCGTGCGCACCGCCTTGGCGGCCTCGGCCAGCAGGACATCGGGCACGGCCACCCGCCTGCCGAACTCGGCGTTCCACACCTCGGCCGCCGCCGCGGCGTCGGGACCGTCGGTCCACAGGCGGGCCGGTTCGGCGGGCAGCAGCGCGCCGAGCAGCTCGCACCGGAACCGGATGTCCAGCCCGTGGAGCCGGTCCTTGGCGAAGGCGGCATCGGCGACCTTGACGTCGAGCATCGCCCGCACTCCGGGCTCCAGGAAGTTGCGCTGCCACTTGTTGATCGACGGCATGCCCGCGACCACCAGCCTGGCCAGGGTCGAGGTGACGCCGGTGAGCCGCGCGAACTCCTCGGCCGCCTCGGGGAACCACGGCGCCGGGCCGCGTTCGGCCGCCTCGGTCAGGAACACGTCCTGCGGAACCGCGGACTCCGCGATGGCGACCGGGCCGGAGGAGAGCACCGTGTAGGGCTCGGGGACTTCGAACAGGCCCGCCGGGTCGTGGAACAGCGTGGTGAACGTCCCGCCGTCGTCCGATCGGGAGTACTCCAGGACCGCTAGGAAGGCGCCGCCTCCCAGCGGAAGCAGCCCGATCCAGCGGCCGTCCCGCCATGAGCCGTCGGGTGTGCTGAGCAGCCCCTTGTCCAGTTTCAGCACGAACGAGCGCCAGCGGGCGGGCCGCCGCCCGTTCGCGGCCAGGCCCAGCTCGGCGAAGGCCGTCAGCAGCTCCCGCAGCGTCTCCCGCTGCCCGGGGTCGTTGAAAGGCGTCACCGCCCGGTAGAGAGCGGCCGCGTGGAGGTCGAGCAGAGCGCAGAGGTCCAGGGAGGACTGGGGGAGCTCGATCCCGTCCAGGTGGAGGCGGGGCAGCTCCCTCTGATCGGCGGCGGTGTCGTCCGCCATGGCCCGCGCCATGACCTGGAGCATGGCGAAAAGGCTGGAGAACCCTGCCCGGGAGTGCCGCCGGTAGCACAGGCTCTCCAACGCCGCCTTGATCAGGCCGTCGGAGGGGCCGGTCGGCTCCTGCGCGGAGACGACGTCAAGGGTGAGCGCCGCTTCGAGGCGTTCCGCCGCCCTGTCCAGCAGCTTCTGCTGTTCGGCGGCGTACTTCGCGACTCCCGCCACTCCGGCGATCAGCGCTTCGTTCGTGACCTCCGGCAGCAGGGCGCGGATCGCCTCGGCCGGGTCGTCGTCGCCCGCGGCCACGACCGCCTTGATCAGCGACGAGGCGGTCTCGTGGTCGATACGGCGCAGCGCCTCCGAACCGCGGGGGTCACGGGGCCTCAGCCAGTGCCAGTACCGGACGGGAGGCAGAAGCGCGGTACCCTCCGCGAAATCCCCCGGAACGGCGTCCGTCTTGGCGAAGGCGGTGACGACTCCGTCCTCGTCGGCCAGCTCGAGCCGGTAGGAGCCGGTGATCACCGCCCGGGGCCGGTCGTCTCCGGGCACGAACAGGCCACTGAACGGGACGAGGCCCCGCGGCGTCGTGATGCCGTTCCCCGCGAGGTCTTCTGAGCGCAGGGTGCCGTCGGGCAGTCGCACGACCCGCCAGCCGAGCAGACCGTCCACGGGGGTGCCCGAGGGGGTGACCCCCTCCGCGGGAGCGGGCAGCAGCCAGCCGGAGGCGAAGGAGGAGTCCGGCGCCTTCCGGACGCCGTCGGTGAAGAAGCCCGGCATGCCCTCGCGGCCGTGCTCGCCGCTCACCGGGTCGTATTCGTGCCAGCCCGGACCGGTGCCGTCCTCCTTGGAGGTCCACACCCAATACGACGTCCCGTCGGTGGCGACCGAACGGTGCGGGGGCAGCACGGTGTCGCCGCGGTGCACCACTCCGGCGCCGGTCGTGTGGCCGCCACCGGGCGACGGAAGGGTGATCTCCTGGTGGTTCGTGTACCAGTACATGCTCTTCGCCGCGGGCAGGTGGCCCTCCATGGGCCGCGGCTGACCGGCTTCGGTGTGCCAGTAGCCGACGGTCCTCCCCTGCTGCGAGGAGTTCCAATAGACGAGCAGCTCCCCGTCCACGTAGCGGAAGCCGACCGAGCCGCCGTCGCCGGCGGGGATGCGCAGGTCGTGGGTGAGCACCGCGCCCTCGGGACCGAGCACCCGGGCTTGCGTGGGACCGGCGACGATGAGGTACGGCCAGGCGTCGGCGACGAGTATGTCGGTGACGCTCTTGCCCGCGACGAGCTCGGCGACGGCCTCCTCCCAGGCGGGCCAGTGCAGCTCGTCGAAGAGCCCTGCCCGCAGGGACCGGGTCAGGACCGGCGCCAGGCTCAGGGTGACCGCGGCGCGGACGGACTCCTCGTTCAGCGCCAGCACCTCGCCGGGCAGCCAGCCGAGCTTGTGCATCGCGTCGGGCAGGCCCGGCAGTCCCGCGGCCGTCGACCGGCGGGCGACCTCGCCGACCCACTCCACCAGCAGGGGCCGACCGCCCGGCGATTCGGCCAGGGCGTGCAGCGCGTGCCGGGCGTCCTCGTCGTTGGAGAAGGAGTCGGCGCCCCGGTGGAAGGCCTGGCGGAACCGGCCGTCGGCCTCCAGGGCGCGCAGGTCCCGCCGTTCCTCGTTCTTCGCCCACTCCTCCAGGTCCAGCCGGTGGGACTCGTCGGGGTCGGCCACCGGGACGTCCAGGGCGAGCAGCAAGTCCAGCAGGTCGAGGTGCCGGGGGATCACGAACCCTTCGCCGCTCGCGGTGAGCTCGGTCCGCAGCCGGTCCGCCATGCGCTCCACCAGCGGGAGGAGCGCGGGCGGACGGGCCCGGCGCCATCCCGAACCGCAGAAGTCCAGGAAGCGCTTCAGCCAGCCCGCGCCACCGTCCTCCGACCGTGCTTCCTCGGGCGCCCCGTCGGGCGCGCAGAGCTCCGCGACGGCCCCGGACTCCTCGAGGATCTCCAGCCACAGGGCCGGGAAGTCGCGGTCTTCGGAGGTCGGCATCGTGTTCAGCAGCCTTCCGCGCACCTCCGGCCGCTGCCCGGCCAGGTCCGTCAGGGCCGCACGGTGCGACTTCCACCAGCCCGCTGCGGCGCGTCTGGTCGCCGGGAGGGCGAGCAGTTCGGTGAGGTATGCGTGTTCGACGGCCTCCGCGCTCTCACCCGCGGCCCTGGCCAGGCGGCGCAACTCCACGGCCATCTGCGCCGACGGCGGCAGCCCGCTCGCGGTACGCCGCACGCACAGCCGCGTGAAACGGCGCAGCGCCTCCTCGGCGGAGACCCGGGCGGCCAGTTCCTTGGCATACCCGGAGAGGGCCTTCACCGGCAGGGCCCCGGCGAGGGCGAACTCCAGGAAGACGGCGTCATGCCGCTCGTCGTCGATCGGCAGCCCGTGTTCGGCCTCGGCCTTGCGGGCATGGGTGAACATCTGCGTCGCGTAGACGGCGTTCTCGATGGCGAGGAAGGCGCGGGCGGCACGCTCGTAGTAGGTCGGCAGCAGGTGCGGCACCGACGAGGCGAGCCGTCCGGCGAGGGCGTGGAAGGCGTCCAGCGCGGCCTTCGGCTTGTTCTTCGCGCGCTGTTCGATCTTCTTCATCTCGGGCATGACGGCCAGTGCGTGGTGTCCGTCATCGGGGTGGTGGACCAGTACCCATTCGGGGAAGCCCAGCGCGGTGCGCCGGCCGAAACCGACCTCCACGGGCTCGGTGATCCGCTCGAGCCCGAGGAAGTTGGAGGCCTGGTCCTCGCCCGGTCCGAGGTCGGCGGCCGTCAGCCGCACCACCACGCGGTCGTCCAGGGCCGGGTGCCGGTAGGTGCGGGCGGTCAGCAGGACCGCCCCTTCCACCGCGTCCCCGGTGCCGGGCGGGAGGACGGCGCCGGCCGCCAGCAGTTCGGAAGCGTCGCTCATTTGTCCTCGGTCCTCTCCACGATCCGGCCGGCGTACAGCGCCGCGCCCATCCGCATGCCCTCCGACCAGGCCACGGGTCCGACCTCCCGCAGCGTCAGGGCCCTGCCGTCCTTGTCGTTCCAGGTCAGGGAGCCGGTCTCGCCGCCGCCGTCCCAGTACGGTTCGCCGATCCACAGGGACGCCTCGAACCTCTGGCCGCCGTCGCGCACCCCGCAGGTGGCGTAGCCGCCGGACACGCGGTAGCCGTGGGACTCGGCGCGGGCCGTCAGCGCGAACCTCGAGGCGAACCTCGCGCCGGAGAACTCGTTCACCGCGGTGGCCTTCGGCGCCAGGTCCGCCTCGGCCGGTCTGCTCCAGGTGGCGCGGTAGATCTGCTCGACCTTCTGGGTCACCCCGAGTTCGGCGGCGAACTCGCGCAGGTCGTCCAGGTCGGGCAGGAGGACGGGGTGCGGCAGCGTCACGGTCTCGGCGGAGATCCGCACCGTCTCGCCGTCCAGGTTCACCACCCGCAACTCCCCGGACTCCGAGACGTCCCGCAGGAAGCCCGGCTCGTCCGGGTCGTCGCCGACTGCGCCGACGACGACAAGGTCGCGCAGCGCGACCTGCCAGGCCTCGTCGGGCCAGACCCGGCCCAGCAGCCCGGTGGGCACCGGCAGCGACGAGACCATCCACGTGTCGACCTGCGCGACGCACGCGGCGGCGTGCTGGTCCAGCCATTCGGCGAACCTCCGCAGCCGCTCCACCTCGGGGTGGTCCCGCAGCGCCTTCGGCAGCGTCTTCAGCTGCCTTCCCGCCGAGCGTCCCGACGCGGAGCGCGCCACCACCTTGCCGTCCACCAGGGAGATCTCGTATCCCTCACCCGCCGCTGACCAGCCCATCGGGCCGCACCTCCACAAATCCACGACCCCGGGAAGGCACGCCGGAGGACGACGTGATCCAGGGGATGACGAAGAACGCAGGAGGCCGACCCGCCCTCACTGCGACAGTGATCACGAACTTAGCGGGATGCTCCGACAAATCAGCTGAAAAACCGGAATCAACTGGAGTGATCAGCGGCGGCGGCCCCGGCGGACCTCCAGATCCACGAAACGCGGCACATCACCTTCGAGAACCCGGCGCCAGGCCCTGCGGTACAGGTCGGCGACGGGTTCGGCCGGCACGAGGACGCCGATCAGCGCCTTGTGTTCGGCACCGCCGAACAGGTCGTACAGCGGGAGCTTCCACTCCTCCTGCGGAGGATGCGGAGTGCCCGGCACGGCCCAGCCGCCCGGAAGGAACAGGGAGCGGCTCGCCCTGGCACGGCGTGCCTCGACGACGAGGTCCGTCTCCGCCAGTTCGGCTCGGGCCGCCTTGAGGCGAGCAGGCTTCCAGCCCGTCCACCCCGCGGTGTTGCGGTCGGTGGGATCCGGCATCGCCAGCAGCATCAGATACACGACCGCCGCGTCCGGGCTCAGGCCGTACCGGTCCGCGACTTCGCAGACGAGATCGGGCACGGAGCGGGTCGGGTCCTGCGGCCACCACGTGCCGTCGGCGTTCCGCTCCCCCGCGACCGGACCGCCCGGATCCGAGAGCAGCGCCGCGAACCGCTCGTCCCTGGTCAGGCGCAGCGCCGTCTCGAGGCCGGTGGGTGCGGCGGAGCCGCCTCGCAGCACGGACAGGAACGGGTCCTCGCCCGCCTCGTCGAGCAGCGAGGCCTTGACGGCGGGGAGCGTGCGGTGACCACCGGTCGGCACGATGACCGCCCCGAAGCGCTCGTACTCCGGCGTCACCTCGCTGGGAGGGCCCGCGAGCCTGCGGAAATCCGAGGGGTCGACGTACCAGGGGAGATGGAGCATCAGGTCGGGGTTGGCGAGCCGTTCGCGGACCGCTTCCAGAGCCGCGGGGAGGCGCTCTCGCATCGGATCCCCTGCGGGGAGCCGATGGGCGAGCCAGGCGGCCGTCGCGACGGACCCGACGAGGACGTCCGCGGTGAGACCTCGCTCTTTCTCATCCTCGGGAAGAATCCGGTTGCCGCTCACGACCCACTTCAGGTCCCGGCTCAGCCGAGGGTCGAACGCGGGGTCGAGCAGTGCGGGCAGCGCCTTCGCCGCGCCCCAACGGGTGTTCACCGACTTGGCCGCCTCTGCCTCCAGAGCCTCCGGCACCGCCATACGCCGGCCGAATTCGGCGATCCACACCTCGGCCGCCGCGGCCACGTCGGGGCCGTCCGTCCACAACCGGGACGGCTCGGCGGGCACGAGCGCGCCGACGAGAGCGTGTGCGAAGCCCCCGTCCAACGAGCGGAGCCGTTCCTTGGCGATGACGGCCTCGGCGACCTTCAAGCCGAGCGCGACCTTCGCCTCCGGTGGCAGGAGGTCCCGCTCCCTGCTGCCGATCTTCGGCAGGGCGGCGAGGATCAGCTTCGCCATG
This sequence comes from Actinocorallia sp. B10E7, assembly GCF_039871655.1. Classification (NCBI taxonomy): domain Bacteria; kingdom Bacillati; phylum Actinomycetota; class Actinomycetes; order Streptosporangiales; family Thermomonosporaceae; genus Actinocorallia; species Actinocorallia sp. B10E7. The sequence continues at coordinate 29,818 of NZ_JBDPLZ010000016.1, read as the reverse complement.
GTGACGGTGACGCCGGCGAGCCGGGCGAGCTCCTCCGCCGCCTCGGGGAACCACGGCGCCGGGCCGCGTTCGGCCGCCTCCGCCAGCAGCCCTGCCGGGGAGAAGGAGTCCTCCGGAGCGGTCAGCGGCTCGGACGAGACCACCTCGTAGCGGGAGGGCACCTCGAACCGGCCCGCCGGATCGTGGAGGAGCACGGAGAACTCGAGGTCCGCGGCGGCCTTGACGTGGTTCAGGAAGGCCAGGAAGGCTCCGCCTTCCAGCGGGAGCAGCGTCCGCCACGCGGGCCGACCCTGCAGCTCGTCGACGATCGTCGCAGGGAGGCGCAGCCGGAGTCGCCTCCACCGGGCCCGCACCTCCCCGTCCCCGGTCATGCCCAGTTCACCGAACGTCCTCAGCAGCGCGCTCAGCGTCTCCCTCCCCTCGGAGAGGGTGAGCGCCGACACCGCCCTGTAGGCGAGGGAGGCCCGGGCGGCGAGCAGGTCGTGCGGCGCGAAAGGGACATAGGGCAGCACGATCCCCGAGATGTGCAGGTCGGAGGGCTGCGCCGGGAACCACCCCTCCTTGGCGCGGCGCATGAGTTCGAGCAGGGTGGAGAACGTCTTCACTTTCTCGTCGAAGTACACGCCCTGGTAGTTACCGCTGAGCACGCGGCGGATCGCGGCGTCGGACGGCCCCGGGAAGACCTCCCGTTCGGGTTCGGGTTCCGGGGCGAGGGCGCCCTCCAGCTTCCGCACGATCCCGTTCAGGGCGCCCTGCCGCCGGGCCGCGAGCCGTGCCGTCTCGGCGACGCCCACGATCACGTCCTCGTGCGTGAGGTCGGGGACGATGGCGCGGACGGCCTCGGCCAGATCATCGGAGGTCCGGCAGGCCTGTGCGGCCTTGATCAGGGCGGCGGCCGCGTCCCGGTCGATACGGCGCAGCGCCCGCGAGCCGCGCGGGTCGCGGGGACGCAGGGCATGCCGGTACAGCACCGGAGGCATGATCGCCTCCCGCGAGGACTCCTTGCGCATACGGTCCGTCCTCGCGCGGGCGGTGACGACGCCGTCGGGGTCGATCAGCTCGACCTCGCCGAAGTCCGCGGAGAAGGTCACATGGAACGCGCGAAGCCGGTCATCACCAGGCATGAACAGGGCGAAGGACGGAAAGACGCCCGGTGGGGTGGTGATGGTGTTCCCGGCGAGGTCCTCGCCGCGGTGGGAGCCGTCGGGCAGGCGTACGACCCGCCAGCCCTCCAGGCCGTCCACCGGGACGCCCGCCGGGCTGGGGCCTTCGGTGGGAGCGGGCCTCAGGACGCCGTCGACGAGCGTGCTTCCCTCGGGGAGATCGCGGGTCGCGTCTGTGAAGAAGGCCGGGCCCCCGCGGCGTCCGATCTCTCTGTTCTTCGGGTCGTACTCGTACCAGTCCGTTTGCCCGTCGGCCCCGATGAGCCACGCCCAGTACGACGTCCCATCACTGAAGATCCGCCGGGATTCGGGCAGGACGGCGGCCCCCGGGCCCGGCAGCCCGGCGCCGGTGGCGTGTCCGCCTCCGGGCGGCGCCGCGGTGCGGCCCGTGTCGATCCGGAACCAGCGCAGAGGGGCGAGCCCGCTCATCTGATCCGCCATCGGGAGCACGCGGTCGGCGGAGCCGTGCCGATAACCGCGCCAGTCGTTCCGCCGCGACGACCGCCAGCAGACGAGCAGCTCGCCGTCCGCGTACCGGACGAGGGCCGGGGAGCCGGGGTCCTTGTCCCCGAGCGGGATGAGCAGGTCGTGGACGAGGACGGTGCCCTCGACGCCGATCACCCTGATCTGGGTGCTGTTCCCGACGATCAGGTAGGGCCAGGCGTCGGCGATGGTCGTCCCGTACCGGTGCTCGACGCCCAGTTCGGCCAGCGCCTCCTCCCAGGCGGGCCAGCCCAGCTCGGCGAAGATCCCCGCCCGCAGGGCCCGTGCGAGGATCGGGGCGAGGTCGGCGCCGGTGGCCGCTCGGACCTCGTCCTCGGCCAGCGCGAGCACGGGACCGGGGATCCGCTCCAGCCGCTCCAGCCCGCCGGGTTGTGCGAGCAGACCCGGGACGATCGCCTTGCGGGCGATCGTGGCCACCCAGTCGGCGAGCATCGAACGGCCTCCGGGCGAGTCGATCAGCCGCTGGAAGCAGCTCGGCGCGTACCCGCCGCGGGCCAGTACGTCGGCGTTGCGGTGGAAGGAGGCGCGGAAGCGGGGGTCGGCGGCGAGTGCCAGCAGGTCCCGGGGTTCCTCTCCCCGGATCCAGATTTCCAGGGACATCGAGTGACGGTCGTCCGGGTCGGCCACCGGCACGCCCCGGGCGAGCAGCAGGTCCAGCAAGTCGATCTGCCCGGGAGCGGGATAGCCCTCGCCGAGAGTCTCGAGCTCGGTCTTCAAGCGGTCCGCCAGGCGCTCGACCAGCGGATACAGGGCGGGTGTGGGAACGAGATGCCGCCGTATCGCCCAGAATTCCTGGAAACGCTTCAGCCAGCCCAGGGTCCCGTCCTCCGGACGGGCCTCCACGGGCACGCTCTCGGGGTCGCAGAGCCCGGTGGCCGCGCCGGACTTCTCGAGGATCTCCAGCCACAGGGCGGGCAGCGACGAGTCGTCGCGGGCCTGCGGAATCAGGTTCAGCAGCCGCCCGCGGATCTCCGGACGCGTCCTGGCCAGGGCGATCAGAGCCGTACGGTGCGTCTTCCACCAGTTCGCGGCGGCGCGGGCGGTCGCGGGGAAGATCAGCACCTCGGCGAGGTACTCCTGCTCGACGGCCTGCACGTTCTCACCTGCGGCCTTGGCGAGTCGGCGCAGGTCGGTGGTCGTCCGCACCGACGGCACCACTCCGCCCGCGGTGCGCCGCACACACATGCGGCTGAAGCGGCGCAGCGCCTCGGCTGCGGGCACGCGGGCGGACATCCCTCCGGCATAGGCGGAAAGCGTTTTGACCTGGAGGACTCCGGCGAGCGCGAACTCCAGGAAGACTGCGTCGTGCCGCTCCTCGTCGATCGGCAGGCCGTGTTCGGCCTCGGCGTCGCGGGCGCGGGTGAACATCTGCGCGGCGTAGGTGGTGCTCTCGGCCGCGAGGAACTCGCGGGCCACGCGCTCGTAGAAGGTCGGCAGCAGGTGCGGGACCGAGGACGCCAGGCGTCCGGCCAGCTCCACGAACGCCGCGGCTGCGGCTGCCGGCTTGCTCTTCGCGCGTTCGGCGATGCGCTCCAACTCGGGGACGACGGCGAGGGCGTGGTGTCCGTCGTCGGGATGGTGCGCCAGAACCCATTCGGGGAAGCCCATCGAGATACGCCGTCCGACGCCGATGACCTCCGGTTCCTCCGCGATCTCCAGGCCGAGGAAGTTCGCGGCCAGGTCTTCGGCCTCGCCGAGTTCGGCGGGCGCGAGGCGCACCACCACGCGGTCGTCGAGACCGGGATGCCGGTACGTCCGGGCGGTCAGCGGCACGGCATTCTCGCCCGCGCCCTCGGTGCCGGGCGGCAGTACGGCGCCGGCGGCCAGCAGCCTCTGCGCGTCGCTCACGCGGCCTCTCCTTCCCCGAGGGTCCGGCCCGCGTACAGTGCCGCGGCCATGCGCATTCCCTCCGACCAGGCGACGGGGCCGACCGTGCTGAGCCGCACCGCCCGCCCTTCGGCGTCCTGCCAGGTCAGCTCGCCGGTCTCGCTCTCGTCGTCCCAGTACGGATCTCCGATCCACAACGAGGCGTCGAGCATCCGGTCGCCGTCCCGTACGCGGCAGACGGCGTAGCAGCCGGAGACGCGGTAGCCGAGGGACTGGACGCGGGCGGTGATCCGGAAGCGGGAGGGATACCTGCCGCCGGAGAACTCGTGGACGGCGGTGGCCGTCGGCACCGCCTCGGCGGGCTTGCGCCAGGTGGCGCGGTAGACCTGTTCGACCTTCTGGGTCACTCCGAGTTCGGCGGCGAACTCGCGCAGCTCCTCCAGATCGGGCAGATGCACGGGGTGCGGGAACGTCACCGTCTCGGCGGACATCCGCACGGTCTCGCCGTCCAGGTTCACCACGCGCAGTTCGCCCGTTCTGGCGACGTCCCGCAGGAAGCCGGGCTCGTCGGGGTCGTCGCCGACTGCGCCGACGACAACAAGGTCGCGCAGCGCCACCCGCCAGGCCTCGTCGGCCCACACCCTGCCCAGCAACCTGACCGGTACCGGCAGAGAGGAGACCATCCACGCGTCGACCTGGGCGGCGCAGGCGGCGGCGTGCCGGTCCAGCCAGTCGGCGAACCGCTGCAGCCTCTCCACTTCCGGGTGGTCGCGCAGCGCCTTGGGCAGCGTCTTCAGCCGCCGCCCCGACGACCGGCCCGACATGGCTCGCGCCGCTACCTTCCCGTCCACGAGGGCGATCTCGTATCCCTCGCCCGCCGCCAGCCAACCCACAGGATCCACCTCCAGAAGTCCGCGGCCCGGAGAGTGCGCGACCGAGGGCGACGCGGTTCCGGGATGCCGAGGAGCGCAGGAGTCCGTCTTGTCCTCGCTGCAATGAATGCTCACGAACCTGGCGAGGTTCGCCGACAAACTACTGAAAGACAGTAGTGTCTTCCTAGGAGATCCGAAAATCGGCGGACCCGTGGGACCGCATCGCTCGGAACGCCGGGATCACTCTTCGGGCGGGCGGCCGGGACGAGCGGGGAGGCGGCCGCCCAGAGCGGTGGTGACGGCGTCGGCGGCCTCGGCCAGCGCCGCCCCCCGGCGGGCGATCTCGGCGCCGGTGAGGGAGGCGCCGACCTGGAGGGCCAGGACGAACTCCTGGGCTCCTTCGGCGTCGTAGGCGGGTGCGGCGATCAAGTGGACGGGGTGGCTCACCTCGGGGTTCAGCTCGGCGTCGAGGTAGACGCGTTCACCGAGGCCGGACAGGAGTTCGCCCATCAGAGCGCGGGCCTGTGGGGGGAGGTCGCGGGCGGCGGCGTCGTTCAGGAGGGAGTACAGGCGCATGCCCGCCGGGGTGAGGCTCTCGACGAGGTAGCCCGCGGCGCGGCAGCCGGTGACGATGGCGCGCAGGCGTTCGCGGTCCAGGGTCACCGGGAGGGTCGGCTCTTTGGCCAGCCAGCGTTCGAACTCCTCGTCGCGGCCCCACAGGACGTACATCAGACCGCTGGGCGGGGCGAACGGGTAGCGCTCCCCCACACGGGCCGGAGTGAGCCCCGGGACGGCGAGGGCCTCGAGGACCATGATCTCGTCGTCGACGACCGCGGAGACCGTGGCGGCCGTCCGGTAGCGCTCCACCAGCGGTTCGAGGAGGCGGCGGGCGGTGTCGGCGGCGGCGAAGCCGCGCTGGGCGACGCGTCCCGCCGCGATGAGCGCGGGACCGAGGCCGTAGGAGAGGGTGCGGGGGTCGCGGACCAGGTAGCCCGCGGCGGTCAGCTCGGTGAGGATGCCCAGGCAGGTGGGCTTGCTGAGGCCCAGGTCCCGGGCGAGTTCGGACAGGCCGAAGCGGCGGCCGCCGGCCGAGGTGAACCGGTCGAGCACGGCCACGACCCGCGCGGTGGGCGGCGAGCGCCGTTCGGTGGCCATTGACCCTCCCTGGAACACGTTCTACTCTCACAGCACCAGAAATCTACCGATGCGGTACATATTTGTACCGCACATCGAGGGAGCATCGGGTGGCAACGGAGTCCTTCGCCCAGGCGATCGCCGAAGCCGAGCGGATCATCCGCTCGGCCCCGCACATCCAGAACGAGCAGGACCTGGCCGAGGGGCTCGACTACCTCGCCGGCAGCATCAAGGCCTCCCTGCACCTGGCGTGGGCCTACGAACGCGACTTCCCGTTCTTCGTGGCCTCCACCGGCCCGTACAGCAAGCTCGGGCTCGACAACCCCGACACGCTCTACTTCCACTCCTACATCCGCGACGACGCCGAGTACGTCGTCACGGGACGCCGCGGCACCACCGCCGACCTGAGCTTCCAGGTGATGAACGGCGACTACGGCCCCACCAGCTCCCCCGACAGCCTCACCGCGTTCGACGACCGCGAGCTCGAGATCGCGCCGGACGGCACGTTCGAGGTGCGGTTCGGGCCGGAGAAGCCCGACGCCGGGCCGAACTACTTCACGCTCGGCCCCGGCTCGTCGATGCTCATCGCCCGCGAGGTCTACAGCGACTGGGCGAACGAGGACCGCGGCGAGATCCGCATCCACCGCGCCGACACCCTCGGCTCCGCTCCCCCGCCCGCCAAGGAGGAGCTGAGCGCCAAACGCTTCACCGTCGCGGGCCGGATCCTGGTCTCCCGGATCAAGACGTTCCTCGCCTTCCGGGAATGGCATTACCTGGACCTTCCGGTCAACACTCTGACCGAGCCGCGCTCCACGCCCGGCGGCCTCACCACGCAGTACTCCTCCGTCGGGCACTACGACCTGGACGACGACCAGGTGCTGGTCATCACGGTGCCCGCCCCCGCCAAGGACCTCGCGCCCTACTTCGGCTTCCAGCTCGGCAGCCTCTGGTACGTCTCGCTCGACTACATCAACCACCAGACGAGCCTCACCGCCGACCAGGCGCGAATCGACCCCGACGGGATGATCCGCTACGTCGTCAGCGAGCGCGACCCCGGCCTGGCCAACTGGATCGAGCGCACCGGCCACCGGCGCGGCTTCCTGCAGTTCCGCTGGCAGCGGCTCACCCGGGCGCTCACCCCCGAGGACGGCCCGACGGTCGAGATCGTCCCGTTCGACGAGCTACCGAAACTGCCCTACTACGAGCAGCAGCGGGTGGACTCCGCCGAGTGGGCCGCGCGGATCGCCGCACGCCAGACCTCCGTCGCACGAAGGATGCTCGGCTGATGCCCCTGAAGGACAAGGTCATCGTCATCTCCGGCGTCGGGCCGGGCCTGGGGCGGAGCCTGGCCGTGCGGTGCGCCGCCGCCGGAGCCGACGTCGTGCTCGCGGCGCGCACGCAGAAGCGGCTGGACGAGGTCGCCGAGGAGGTCACCGCGCTGGGCCGCCGCGCGGTGACCGTCCAGACGGACATCACGGACGAGGAGTCCTGCCGGAATCTGCTCGACACCGCGCTGGAGTCGTGCGGACGGGTGGACGGCCTGGTCAACAACGCCTTCGCGATCCCCCCGCTGACCGATCTGTGCGATGTCGACTTCGACGCGATCCGCGCCTCCGTCGAGACGAACGTGCTCGCCGCGCTGCGGTTGACCCGGCTGTTCGCACCCGCGCTCGCCGAGCACGGCGACGGCTCCGTCGTCATGGTCAACTCGGCGGTGCTGCGGCACTCCCGGCGCACATTCGGCACGTACAAGATGTCGAAGACCGCGCTGCTCTCCCTCGCGCAGAGCCTCGCCACCGAACTCGGGCCGCGGGGCGTCCGCGTCAACACGGTCGCGCCCGGCTACATCTGGGCCGACAACCTGAAGTTCTACTTCCGGCATCTGGCCCGGGAACGCGGCGTCACCACCCGGCAGGTCTACGAGGAGACCGCCGCGGACCTCGACCTGCGGCGTCTCCCCGAACCCGACGAGATCGCCGACACCGTGGTGTTCATGCTCTCCCCGCTCGCCCGCGCCATCACCGGGCAGTGCCTCGACGTCAACTGCGGCGAATTCCACCACTGACCCCTGGAGGCCCACCGATGAGCACCGTAGGCACCGCTGAGGACCTCCACGCCTCGGCCACCAAGATCACCGGCCTGTCCGACTTCGGGGACGACGACTACCGTGACGGCCTGGCCGTCCTCCTGGACTCCTATGAGAAGGAGGCAGCCCTCACCCCGCTCGGGGTCAAGGCGACCCGTGCCATGCTGCGCGGCTCGCTGGGCGCCCGCCTCCTGGCCGAGCAGGCCTGGAAGCAGCACCCCGAGTACGCGGACGTCCCCGTCGAACGCCCCGTCTTCGTCACCGGCCTGCCCCGCACCGGCACGACCGCGCTGCACCGGCTCCTCACCGCCGACCCCGCGCACCAGGGCCTGGAGGTGTGGCTCGCCGAAATGCCCCAGCCCCGCCCGCCCCGCGACACCTGGCCGGACAACCCGTTCTTCCAGGCCATCCAGGCCGGATACGAACGGCACCACGTGAAGCACCCCGAGTTCATGGGCGTGCACTACATGTCAGCGGACATGGTGGAGGAATGCTGGCAGCTGCTACGCCAGTCGTTCCGCTCCGTCTCCTTCGAATGCCTGGCGCACCTGCCGACCTACTCCGCCTGGCTCGCCGACCAGGACTGGACCCCCGCCTACCGCAGGCACCGCCGCAACCTCCAGCTCATCGGCATGCCCGACGCCGGCAAGCGCTGGGTGCTGAAGAACCCCAGCCACCTCTTCGCCCTGGACGCCCTGCTGGAGGTCTACCCCGACGCCATGATCGTCCAGACCCACCGCTCCCCCCGCACGTCGATGGCCTCGATGTGCAGCCTCGCCGCGCACAGCACGTCCGGCTGGTCCACGGCTTTCGAAGGCCCGGTCATCGGCCGCTCCCAGCTCGACCTGTGGGCCCGTGGCCTGGACAGCTTCCGGGCCGAACGCGCCCGGCACGACCCGTCCCGCTTCCATGACGTCGACTACGACGCGTTCGTCCGCGACCCCCTCGGCACCGTGGAAGGCGTCTACGCGCACTTCGGCCTGCCCTTCACCGCCGAGGCCCGCGCCGCGATGACCGCCCTCCACACCGGAGCAGGCTCGGGGGCGGGCCGTCCTTCCCACACCTACTCGCTGGAGGACTTCGGCCTCACCCCCGAGGAGGTCGACGAACGCTTCGCCGTGTAACCCGTCAGAGCGGGCGGGCCGGGAAAACCGCTGGACGGGCCGCCGCATGCGGGCGATCATCGGGAGCATGTCCAGTTCACAGGGGAATCTCCGGCTTCTTGATGCCCAGTTCCCCCAGGGCGAGCGGGAGCTCTCCTGGGTGATGAACGTCGACGACGCCGACTCCCCCCGTGACGTCATCGACGCGCTGGCGCTCCAGCGGTTCATCCGCGGGGAGCACCCGTACGCCAAATCCACCCGGGTGGAGCGGGTGCGGGCCGACGCGCCGCTCCGCCCCGCCGACTCCACCGTGTTGCGGAGCTCCGAAGAGGACGGGGGCGGATCCGTCCTGGCCGTCGGGGAGGGGTACACGCTGCGGGCGGTCCGGTGGCCGGGAGGCTCCGCGCAGGTCGAGGTCACCGCGACGAGCCGGGAACTGGCGGCCTCCGTGCTGGAGGAGGCGGTACGCGACGCCGCCGAGCCCGCCCCCGAGGACGAGAACCGCGTGGAGATGGGATTCTGGCACGCCGGGATGAACGGCTCCCCCGTCCGCAGGGAACGGTCGATCTCCGCGCCCTCGTGGCCGGACATCCGCGGCAACTACCCGTCCGTGGCGGTACCGGCCCTGGACCGGCTCATGCGGCTCACCTCGCAGGACCTGACCGGGCGGCTCCTGCTGCTGCACGGCCCGCCCGGAACCGGCAAGACCACCCTGCTGCGGGCGCTGGCCCGGGAGTGGTCCGGCTGGTGCCAGGTCGACTGCCTGCTCGACCCCGAGCGGCTGTTCGCCGACCCCGGCTACCTCATGAGCGTCGCGGTCGGCGCGGACGGGGGCGACGACGCCCCCCGCTGGCGGATGCTCCTCCTGGAGGACTGCGACGAACTTATCCGCGTCGAGGCGAAGCAGAACACCGGGCAGGGCCTGTCGCGGCTGCTCAACCTGACGGACGGGATGCTCGGCCAGGGACGCGATGTCCTCATCGCCATCACCACGAACGAGGATCTCTCTCGCCTCCACCCGGCCGTCATCCGTCCCGGCCGGTGCATGGCCCAGCTGGAGATCGGGCGTCTCCCCCTGGACGAGGCGTCCGCCTGGCTCGAGCGTTCCGGGGCCGCACTCCCGCCCGGCGCCCGGATCGCGCCCGAGGGGTCGACCCTCGCCGATCTCACCGCGCTGGCCGCGGCCGAGCAGCAGATCGCCACGGCTCCGCCCGCCCCCGACCTCCCCACAACGGGCTGCTACCTCTGAAACGGCGAGGCCCCGCTCTCCGGACTGCTCCGGAGTTCGCGGGGCCTCGCCGTACAGCGTCAGCGGCCGGGTTCATGCGCCGACGCCTGGGGGTCTGCGCGTCGCACGGACCGTCAGTAGCGACCGCGGTGGGTGCGGTGGCCGCGGCCCGTCAGGGAGGCGGCGATGCCGACACCCACGGCGGCCAGGATCACCTGGAAGGCGAGCTCGATCCAGTCGACGCCGTCGGTGGTCGCGACGCCGACCTGCTGGGCGAGGACGGTGCCGACCAGGGCTGCGACGATGCCGACGCCCACGGTCAGCAGCACGCCGATGGACTGGCGGCCGGGCAGGACCAGGCGGCCGAGCATACCGACGATCGCGCCGATGATGATGGCGGTGATGATTCCAGTGACGGTCATTATGCCTCTCCGAACGCGAACTCAAGTTTTGATGCTGACATTCCTCCATTTGCCCCGAACACCAGGAGTTGATGCGAAATTTATAAGAAAGAGATCTATATCACTTGACAGGACGAGGCGTTTGGTGATCGCCATTCCTGGCAACCCCGCGCGTAATCCGGGTGAAGCGAAGGCGGCTGGAGTGCTAGCGTTCAGCGGCCGGCCGCGGGACTCCGGCGCGACTCCCGGAACCCGCCTGTAAAGCGATGCTTCGCAGTTCGCGCCCCCATTCCCCGGCCGGCCCCATGCCATCGGGAGGGCTCCATGGAGGACGAGGCCGACCTCGTCGCGGCCGAGGACGTGCTGCTGTTCGTCAACGCCGCCATCACCTCGACGGGACAGCGTGAATTCCACTCCGGCGTTGGTGAGCAGGGGCTCTCACTGGACTTCCTGCACCGCTACCTCCTGGGCAACTACCGCGACCTGTACGCCGCGGCTCTCGCCCTGGACGTCAACGACCACAACGCCGCACTGATCATTCACAACCTCCTCCTCACCGCGCGCGAGGCGAAGGACCTTCGGGCCGAGGGCCGCCTCATCGCGCGGAAGCTGGAGACGCTGCCGCCCCAGCGTGTCTACCGGCTGTTCCGGGAGCTGCGGCGGGCGAAGGTGAACAACCGGCGGACGAGGGCCATCATGCGCGACTGGCTGGCGGGGCGGCCCGACCCCGCCTTCGAGGCGGTGAAGTACCGCAGCGGGTTCAAGGGCGCCGTGCGCCACATCCATCTCCGCCCCCAGGGCGAACTGGGAGCCTTCCTCTTCGACCCGTATCGCGGCGGCCCCTACTCCACACCGATTCTGAACTCCTGGCTGCGCGCGCACTATGAGCAGACCGCGATTTATCAATTGCCTTACACGGTGGCGGAAGGTTTCGCGGCGAAACACGGCGTGAAGAGAAGCACCTTTCTCGAGGGAATCGCACCGAGGCTCACCCGGCTGGAGCGGCTGCGGTTGCAGGAGTCGGGCCGTGAAGCGAAGGTGGAGGCGGTGAAAGCCGATCTCTCGATGATGCCGCTGACCCGGCTCGCGTCCTACGCGCTGGCCCTCGGGCCGGCCGAGCGGGCCCGCCGCCACGACGAGCTGACCGGAGCGCTGCGCGCGGCCGCCCGCAGATGCGCGGGCGGGCTCACGGGGAGCTGGGGAGCGGTCACCGCGGTCCTGGACGACAGTTTCTCCTCCTCCGGTTCGGCGCAGAAGCGACGCCGCCCGCTGGCGGTGGCGCTGGCCTGCCACTACCTGCTGGAAGCGCTCGCCTCGCGGTACACGCCGCTGTGGCTGTCGGGACGGCGGGACCCGCTCATGGTCCGCCCGTACGGGGCCACACCGCTGGGCGAACGCATCCTCGATGCGCTGGAGACCGGCCCCGAGCGACTCGTCATCGTCTCCGACGGATGGGACAACTCGCCGCCCGGACTCGCCGGAGAAGTACTGCGGGTGTGGCGCACACGGCTCGATCCGGCCCGTGCCTGCGCCGTCGTCCATCTCAACCCGGTGTACGACGCGGCCGACTTCGACGTGCGCCGCCTGTCCCCCTCCATCCCGACGGCGGGGATCCGCGACGCCGAGAACCTCGTCGCGCTGGTGGAGCTGGCGGGTTTCGCCGAAGGACGCACGGGGCTGCCCGAACTGCGCGCCCACCTGGCCCGCCGCGTCTCGGACTTCCTGGAGGACAGGACATGACCGGCCTCTCGTTGAAGGGCCTTTCCACCCTTCCCGCGCAGGCGTGGGGTGGCGTCCGGCTCGTCCCGCTGGTCCGTGACGAGCCCATCACGGACCTCCGTCTGGACGCCCGCGTTCACGGCGGGTACGGCCTCGTGGAACTCGACGACCGCACCTCGTACTTCTCCTACATCCCGCACGGGTTCGTCGCCTCCTGGACGTCCGACGGCACTCCCGCCGCCGCGTACGGCACCCAGCTACGAGCCCCTGACGGGCCCGAGCATCCGCCGGCCTGCATGCCGCTGCACTTCCACCGCCGCATGGCCCGCCGCACGGACCGCAACCGCCTGCGTTTCCTTCCGCTCCACCTCTCCCTCGAGGGCTACCTGGCGCTGCACTTCGGCGGCCCAGAGATCATGTGGGAGGAATGGTCACGCCGCGCCGTGACCCGAGGCCTCTCCCCGCGCGTGGAAGAGGCGTACACGGGCGCCGCCGTCACCGGCCTGGAGGACGCCCTGCGCGTCTTCGAGATCCACCACGGCCAGTGCGGCATCCTCGTCTATGTGGCGGACGCCCTGGCCGCCGCGTTCGTCGTCCCTCATCCCGCCGACTACCGCGCCCTGCACACCACCCTCGTCCACGACCTGTACGGCGAGCTCATCTACCACTACGCGATTCTCAGCGGCCCCGTCCAGGACTTCCGTCCCTCACTCGACGACACCCGGATCCGTTCCTTCGCCGACCTCCGCGCCCAGGTCCGCGTCCAGCAGGACGCCTGGGCCCGCTTCCACGACGACCTCATGGCCGGCGCCCTCCTCTCCGGCCGCTACACCGGTCAGGCCGTCCGCGACCTCGGCCCCTACCGCCTGTCCCGCCTCCTCCCGTCCTTCGAGCGCCGCCGGGAGAACCACCTGGCCGAGACCATCACCGACGCCTCCGGCACCCTCGCCTACCTGAAGACCTTCCGCCTGTCGGAGAACCAGGTCCGCCGGGGCCATCTCCTGAGCAGCCTGGCCGCCTCGGACTGGAACCTCGCCGACACCGCGGCGGCCCTCGACCTGAGCATGCCCGCCCTCGTCGGCCGCATCGAATCCGCCGGATTCGGCCATCTGCTCCGCCAGGACGTCCTCGACCACTACCGCGCCCAGAGGCGCCTCACGTCTGGAGGCTGAGCGCCGCGTCGCGGACCTCGCTGAGCTCGGCCTCCCAGTCGGCGGGGCTGTGCACGGGCGCCAGGACGAACTTGGAGATACCGGCATCGACGAACCGCCGCAGGTGAGCCTCCAACCCGTCCAGCGAGGGGACGAGCTCGTCCAGCGGCGCGGGACCGTGGACGGCACGGGCTCGGGCGAGGCGTTCTTCGGGAACGTCCGCCCCCTTCCGGTAGGGGATCGTCGCACCGAAATGCTCGGGGTCGATCTCCCGTCCCGCCTCGGCGGCCGCCCGGACGATGGTCTCCCGCCCCGCGGCCGCCTCGGCCGGGGTCACGAAAGCGGCGAGCCACCCGTCGGCCAGTCGGCCCGTCCGTTTCAGCTCGGCCTGCGAACTCCCGCCCATCCAGACGTCGAATCCTCCTCTGACCGGCTTGGGCAACACGCTCACTCCCTCGAAGTGGAACCGCGCCCCGTGATGCGTGACGGCGTCCTCCGCCCAGAACCTCCGCAACAACGGCAGAAGCTCCTCGAACAGCGCCACCCGCTCGTTGCGCCGCACCCCGAACGCCTGGTGCTCCTCCTCCCGCCGCTGCCCGAGCCCGAACGCCGGCAGCAGCCTCCCGCCCGTCAGCCGGTCGACCGTGGCGAGCTGCTGCGCCAGCAGCGCGGGCTGCCGCCCCGGCAGCGTCATCACCGCCGTCCCCATCTTGATCCGCGACGTCAACGCCCCCGCGTACGCCAGCAACGCCACCGGATCCCCGCCGACCCCGGTGGCCCTCTCCGTCACCCACAACGAGTCGAACCCGAGCCGCTCCAACCCCGTCACCAGCGCGGCGAAGTCCTCCCTCTGCGGCTCCCGAACCCCCGGCGCATACCCGATCCGAATCTTCACCATCCCGACGCTAAGCCTCAGACCTCCCACCCGACAAGAACCCGTGCCAGAGCCGCTGCCGGTCAGGAGGACGAGGGCCGGTCGTCTCGGGGGGCGCGCTTGCGGGCGACGGGGAGCGCGGTGAAGCGGGTGAGGAGGGGGCCTACCACGGCCAGGATGAGGACGTAGGCCGAGACGAGGGGGATGAGGCGTTCCTCCCGGGGGCCGATCAGGCCGACGATGATGATCGAGAACTCGCCGCGGGCGATCAGGGCGGTTCCGGCTCGGACGCGGCCTCGCACGGCCACGCCGTCTCGGGAGGCCGCGTACCAGCCGGTCGCCACCTTCGTGACGGCGGTGAGGGCGGCCAGGGCCATGGCGGCGGGGAGCAGAGGGGCCATGGCGGAGAGGCTGACGGACAGGCCGATCGCCACGAAGAACACTGCGGCGAACAGGTCCCGCAGCGGTTCCATCACGGCTCGGGCGCGGTCGGCGGCCTCTCCGGTGAGGGTGAGGCCGACCAGGAACGCCCCGACCGCCGCCGAGGCGTGCACGGATTCCGCCAGCGCCGCCACCACCAGCGTGACTCCCAGCAGCCGGAGCATCAACTGCTCGGCCTCGGGGTGCGCCACCACCCGTCCGACGTGGTGGCCCCACCTGTAGGAGCCCGCGAACGCGGCGACCAGTGCGCCGACGGCGATGGCCGTCCACAACACCGCCTGCCACCAGGCTCCTCCGACGGCCACCACGGACAGCAGCGGCAGGTAGGCGGCCATCGCGAAGTCCTCCAGCACCAGCACCGCCAGCACCGCCGGGGTCTCCCGGTTGCCCAGCCTGCGCAGGTCGCCCAGCAGCCGGGCGATGATCCCCGACGAGGAGATGTAGGTGGCGCCCGCCAACGCCAGGATCCCGACCCCGTTCAGGCCCAGCAGCCACCCGGCCAGGGCCCCCGGCACCGCGTTCAGCGCGACGTCGGCGACCGCCGACGGGACGTGCCGGC
The DNA here is from genome assembly GCF_039871655.1 of Actinocorallia sp. B10E7. NCBI lineage: Bacteria > Bacillati > Actinomycetota > Actinomycetes > Streptosporangiales > Thermomonosporaceae > Actinocorallia > Actinocorallia sp. B10E7. The sequence continues at coordinate 14,756 of NZ_JBDPLZ010000016.1, read as the reverse complement.
GCATGCTGGTGGTGAACTCCGCGATGGAGAACTCCAGCCCCAGCGCCAGCAGCAGGAGGACCACCCCGATCGCGGCGCCGATCCCCACGAACTCCCCGGCCTCGGGGACCCGCACGATCCCGTCCTCCCCCAGGGCCAGGCCGGTGAGGAGGTAGAGCGGGACCGGCGACAGCGTCCAGCGCCGCGCCAGCGCCCCCACCAGGCTGAGCACGATCAGGATCAGGCCGAACTCCAGGAGAAACGCGGCCGAGACGTCCAAGCCGCTCAGCCCCCGAAGAGCCGTTCCACCCCGAGGATGCCCTCGGCGGTGCCGATGACCACCAGGACGTCGCCCGTGCGCAGTGTCTCGTCCGGTCCCGGGGAGGCGATCACCTCCTCGCCTCGCACGATCGCCACGATCGACGCGCCCGTCAGGGTCCGGGCCCGGCTGGTGCCCAGAGGCCGCCCCGCGTAGGGGCTGCCCGCCAGTACCTCCACCTGGCCCGCGTTCAGCCCCGGCACCTCGCGGGTCAGGTCGGCGAACCGCTCGGCGATCCGCGGCGCCCCCAGGATCTGCGCCAGGGTCTCGGCCTCCTCGTCGGTCAGCCGGAACACCGGCCGTGACTCGTCGGGGTCGTTCTCGTCGTAGAGGACCACCTCGAAGTCCCCCGACCGCAGAGCGATCACCCCGATCCGGTCCCCGTCCCGGTTGGTGAACTCATACCGCAGCCCCACCCCCGGCAGGAGCACCTCATTCACGTCCATGCGTCCCCACGATGCCACACAGGGTGCCCGACCGGTTTCGTAGAGTCGCGTTCGGGGATGTCTCTTGCGGACCAGACGGAGACAGGGGGCCGGGGATACAGGTCGATCTTCGCGGCAGGAGCGCGCTGGTGACCGGCGCGGCCAGGGGGCTGGGGGCCTCCATCGTGCGGCGGCTCACCGAGGCCGGAGCCATGGTGTGGGCCGCGGACGTCAGGGAGAAGGAGCTCAAGGAGCTGGCGCGGGAGCTGGGCGAGGACGGCCGGACGGTCCAACCGCTGGTGTTCGACATCCGTGACAGCGGTCAGGTGGCCTCCGCGGTGGCCGACATCTGGGACTCCTCCGGGAGCCTGCACATCCTGGTGAACAACGCCGCGGTGGACGTGAGCAAGCCGATCGAGCATCTGTCGGCCGAGGAGGCCGACCTGGTCATCAGCACGAACCTGCTCGGGCCGGTCCACCTGTGCCTGGAGAACTACCGGCGGATGATCAAGCAGGGCGGCGGCCACATCATCAACGTCCTGTCCACCGCCGCCAACCGCACCTGGACCGAAGCCGGGCCCTACGCCGCCAGTGAGACGGGGCTGCGCGCGTTCACCCACACCCTTTTCCAGGAGGCCCGGCGCGACTGCATCGGCATCGGCGTGACCGGCATCATCGCCGGAGGCATGGAGACGCGGTTCATCCTCGAGCGTTTCCCCGACGCCGACACCTCCAAGCTCCAGGACCCCGCCATCGTCGCAGACACCGTCATGTACGCATTGTCCGTCCCTGTCGGGAGCGTCGTCGGCGAGCTGGTCATCGTCCCGCGCAACGAGCCGTCCTGGCCGTGACCCGGGCCAGCCGGTACCCGAACAGGAGGTCCACCCATGCAGCCCGGCCGCGCGCCCGTCTCCGAAGCCCATTACGACCGGGTGGCGATCATCACGGGTGCGGATTCGGGGATCGGGAAGGCGACCGCGGTGACGCTCGCCGAGCAGGGCTTCGACGTCGGCATCACGTTCCACTGCGACGACGTCGGCGCCCAGCAGACGGTCCATGAGATCCTGGCGCACGGCCGCCGCGCCGCCGTCCGCCGCCACGACCTGACCGACCCCGTCACCGCGTCGGAGGCCGTCGACGAGCTGGCGGACGAACTGGGCGGCCTCGGCATCCTGGTGAACAACGCGGGCACCGGCAGCAGCACTCCTCTGCTGGAGATGGATTTCTCCGAATGGCGCTCCGTGCTGTCCGTCGACCTGGACGGCGCTTTCCTGTGTTCCCAGCGTGCGGCCCGTCGCATGGTGGAGCGCGGCGCGGGCGGCAGGATCGTCAACGTGACGAGCGTGCACGAGGAGTACCCGCGAGTCGGCGCGGGCCCCTACTGCGCGGCGAAGGGCGGTCTGCGTCTGCTCTCCCGCGTCCTGGCCCTGGAACTGTCGTCGCACGGCATCACGGTGAACACCGTCGCGCCGGGCGAGATCGCCACTCCCATGACCGGACAGCACGACCGGCCGCCGCGGCCCGGCACCCGTCCCGGCTACCCGCTGGACCGCCCCGGTGACGCGCGTGAGGTCGCCTCCGCCATCGCCTTCCTGGCCTCCCCTGCCGCCTCCTACATCACCGGCGCCTCCCTGTTCGTCGACGGCGCCCTCGGCCTCATGGGGCCGCAGGCCGCCGGAGCGCTCACCTCCCCGGACTGGCGCGAAGGTTAACCCATTAATGGCGTTTTGTCCTTGTTGACTTGATTAACAAGGACTGCTTTGCTATGGACTCGTCACACCCTCACCCTTCCCCCGGCCGAAAGAGGGACGCTGTTGCGCGGTTACGCCGTGGTCGACGTGGAAACGACCGGCTTCACCCCCACCCGCGGCGAGATCGCGGAGATCGCCGTCGTGCACACGGACGAGAAGGGGAACGTCACCGGCACGTGGGACACCCTGGTCCGCCCGCGCGGCCCGATGGCCGGGACGAGAGTGCACCGCATCACCGCGGCCATGGTGCGCTCGGCCCCGACGTTCGAGGAGGTCGCCCACGAGGTCCGCGCCCTCCTGGCCGGCCGCGTGGTCGTGGCGCACAACCTGCCCTTCGACGCGCGTTTCCTCACCGCCCAGCTCGAGGACTCCGGTCTGCCCACCCCGCAGATCTCGTCGGGCGTCTGCACCCTCCGCCTGGCCCGCCGCAGCCTACGCGGTCCGTCGTTCAAGCTCCCCGACTGCTGCGACGAGCTCGGCATCCCCCTGTCCGGCGCGCACGCGGCCCTGGCCGACACCCTCGCCACGGCCACCCTGTTCCGGCACCTCGTCTCCCGGAGCGGCCCTCCTCCGGGGCGGCTCGTCCCGGCCCTCACCGTCCCCGGTCCGCGCGTCCCCGTCCGGCGGCTGTCCCGCGCGATATGAGCATGAGAGCGGATACCGACGTTCCCAGCGGGCTGCGATCGTGGTTGTATGCGCCGGTTTCTGTGGTTTCCAGTGGCCCTTTTGCTGCTCGGGGGTTGCGCCGCGCCGATCGAGGAGCAGGCGGCCGACAAGGCGCGTGACGAGGCGCGCGAGATCATGCGGCGGCTGCACGGCCATCGGGTGTGGCCCGCCACCGCGGTCCGCTGCTTCGAACTGCGCTTCTCGGTGAAGAACGACTGGGACGAGGAGCCGCTGGACGCGGACTGCCCGCCCGGCAGGCCCCTCACCTTCGAGCCCTGGCCGAAGACCCCCGAGATCCCGGACGAGAAGCTCGACAAGGCACTCCCCCACATGCCGAGCGGCGGCGAGGTCGACGAGCGGGAGGTCCGCGAGGCCGTCGCCTCCCTCGGCCTCGACCCGGCGGTCCACGTCGAGATCGGTTCGAAGGACGGCGTGGTCGGAGTCCTGCTGCGGGTCAAGCCCTATCTGAGCGACGCGTTCGACTGCACTCTGGCCCGCGTCGCGCCCGGCAGCACGTCAGTGTGGTCCCCGCCTCGCATCCAGCGCATGCCGGGCGAAGGCGGCTGCTTCCTCGGAAGCGCCCTGAACCCGCTGCGCCCCCCGCACTGACCGGCCTCGGCCGGGCCGGTTTTTCGGTTCACCCCGAAGCACACCGAGATGTCGGCCGGAGCGTTCTGCTCCACGCTGCAGCTGAACCTCCACTACGTCCGCCCGCTGCGCATCGGCGCCGGTGAGGTCTTCGCCGAGGGCCGCGTCCTGCACTGCGGCCGGACCGCCGCCACCGCCGAGGCCTACATCACCGACGCCTCCGGCAAGCTCCTCGCCCACGGCACGACCCACTGCACGGTCCTGCGCCCCTGACCCCACCCGAGCCCCGTGCCCGGTTCAGCAGAGGAGCCGGGCGCGGAACGAGATCCCGTGCGAAACGCTCGCGGTCGCCGGGGGTCAGGCCTCCGTGTCGTCCCGGTCTGGGATGACGGCCACGTCCTCCGGGTCGAACATCTGCAGGCCCTCCGCGCCGCCGCCGTCGCTGATGTCCTTCTGCACGGGTTTGCCGGTGGCGACCTCGATCAAACGGACGAGTTCCTCCAGACGCTTCGCGAAGAACCCCTCGAAGTCGTCGGACCTCAACTTCGAGGCGTCCACCAGGTGGCTGCCCACCAGGGCCTCCAACTGCGCGACGCCGATCCCCGCCTTCTTCTCGATCTTCGCCAGGTACGCGGAGGGCGCCGCACCGCCGATGGCCTGGTTCGTCTTGGCGGAAAGCGGCGTCTTGTTGACGATGCTCTCCCGCTTCATCGGATCGATGCCTTGGTCGAGGCACCACTTGCTGGGGAAGATGTGGTGGATGTCGACGGCGAGCTCCGCGTACTGGACCTTGTCCAGCGACTTGTCGTACATCCAGTCCTTGGCCCCCTGGGACAGGATGAGAGCGTAGATCCCCTTGTAGGCCGCCGCGTTCCGGGTCCGCAGGGACAGCAGGCGGGAGGCGGCGAACGTGCAGTCCGCGACGGTCCGCGGCATCGCCCTTTCGTTCCCCAGCGCCCAGTCGGGAACGGACTCGACGTCACGCGCGAACCGGGTCTCGATGGCGCTGCCGTAGAGCTCACCGAGGATGCCGCACCAGAACCACTGCGCGAGCTTCGCGCGCACCCCGTGGAGGTCGGCGGCGTCCCCCAGGATGACCTTCACCGCCGCGAGCGGGACGAGCTGCTTGGGATAGGGCAGGAACTTCACGTCGAAGATGTGGTGGTCGGCGAGGAAGGTGGCCGACCAGGCGAAGGCGCCGCGGAGCGGCTTCACCCATTCCAGGTATTCGTCCAGGGACAGCTTGAGCAGATCCTCTTTCCTGGCGGACACGGCGGGCGGCCGGCCGGATGTGTCCTCCTTGGCCCGTTTGAACGAGGCGAGCAGGCTCACCGCCTGGAGGAAGTCGGTGTTCTCGACGGCGGACAGAACCGGGTGCGCGGCGAAGCCCTTCTGGGTCGCCTGCCAGTCGTCGTTGAGCCGGAAGTCCGTGCCGTGGGTGTCGAAGTACTTCTTGTCGCCGGCGAAGGTCGCGGTCAGGAGCTCGAAGACGTTGAGCGGGAGGCCTCCCGTGTTCACCTTCTCGAAAACGGTGGCGACGGCCGCCTTGCTGGTCGTCTTGTCCAGCTCGATGGCGGGGATGTTGTAGGTCGAGCAGGGCTGGATGACCTTGGCGTGGAAAGTGCTGGCCTGCTCCTTGTCCTCGCAGGCGAAGAGCCAGTTGACGGTGTCCGCCCCGCCGAAGAGAAGGCGTACCGGGAAGTATCCGTGCTTGCGCTCGAGATCCGCGGTGGACAGGTCGAGTTCGACGTCCTTGCCGAAGTTGCTGCGCAGGACGCCGTCGCCGGGAACCGAGATGACGGATTCCTCGATCCGGTCCTCGCCGAGCAGCGCGGTGTCCATCCGCACGTAGTAGCGGCGGTCCATGAGCTTGCCCCGGCTGTCCTTGGTGTGGACGACGCCGTCGCCGGTCAGGGCCTGGGTGAGCGAGGTGAGCCGCTGCTGGCCGTCGAGGAGCAGCAGCTCGGGCTCCGTCTCCTCGGGGAGGACGACCCCTTCGACGGGACGCGGTTTGAAGCGGATCTGGTCGTTGCCCGTCTTCAGCATCATGACCACTCCCAAGGGATGGCCCCGGAGGATCGTGACGAGCAACTGGCGGATGCGCTCGTCGTCCCACTTGTAGCCCCTTTGGAAATCGGGAAGCTGTATGTGGCCGCTGGTGGTCCACTTCAGGTACTCGGCCAGTTCGTACAGAGGCGTCTGGAAACCCATGTCATCAATCTTCATCGAAGACCGGCCGCTCGTGGTGAGAAACCTGAATCAAGAGCCCCGGCCTCATGGCCATGTCACAGGTTCCAGGGATCGACGGTCGCCGTGTGCCACGCATTCCCGTCTTGATCCGCCGTACGCCAGTCGCTGACCGCGCTAAGTGGCGGAGAGCCCGGCCACACTTTCCGCAAACCTGCCGATGGCTTCGGCCGCACGATCGGCGATCGTGGCCAGGTCTGCGGGAGCCGCCATGGCATGCGAGGACGGGCGGGTCAGGACAGGTCGGCGTCGTGGGCCAGGAGGGCGATCTGGGTGCGGTTGTCGAGGCCGAGCTTGGTGAGGATGTGGGAGACGTGGGCCTTGACCGTCGAGACGGTCATGAAGAGGTCCTCGGCGATCTCGGCGTTGGTGCGTCCCCGGGCGATGGCCAGGACCACCTCGTTCTCGCGGGGGCTGAGGGCGGCCAGGGCGGCGCGGGAGCGCTGGTAGGCGCCGGCCTGCGCGGCGGAGCGCTCCATGAGGCGGCGGGTGACGCGGGGGGACAACATCGGGTCTCCGGCGGCGACCCGGCGGACGGCCTCGACGATCCGCGCGGGCGGGGTGTCCTTGAGCAGGAAGCCGCCGGCGCCCGCGCGCAGGGCGAACAGGATGTCCTCGTCGGAGTCGAAGGTGGTCAGCACGATCACCTCGGGCGGGTCGCGGCGGCGGCGCAGCTCGCGGGTGGCGGTGATGCCGTCGACCCGCGGCATCCGCAGGTCCATCAGGACGACGTGGGGGTCGTGCGCCTCGACGGCGGCCGGCACCTGGTCCCCGTCGTCCGCCTCGCCGACGACCGTGATGCCGTGGATCCCGTCGAGCATCATGGTGAGGCCGGCACGGACGAGGGCGTCGTCGTCCACGATGAGCACGCGCAGCTGATCGCTCACGCGGGCCATGGTAGCCATGCGTGCAGCCGGAACTCGCCGCCTGTCGCATGGTGGTCGAGGCTCCCTCCGGCCAGGCGCACGCGTTCGGTCAGGCCGACCAGCCCGGTGCCCGTGCCGGGGACGGACGGCCCGGCGGCCCCGTCCTCCGGGAGCGGGTTGCGGATGTCGATGTCGAGCCTGTCGCCGGGCCCTCCGGCCACCACCACCTGGACCGGCAGCCCGGCGGCGTGTTTGCGGGCGTTGGTCAGGCCCTCCTGGACGACACGGTAAGCGGTCCGTCCCGCGGAAGGCGGGAGGGCGGAGGGGTCGGCCACCTCGTTGCGCAGCCGGACCGGCTCTCCGGCGTCACGCGCCTCGTCGAGGAGGCGGGGCAGGTCGGTCAGGACGGGCTGGGGCCGCTGGGCGTCGCCTTCCTCGTCCCGCAGCAGCCCGATCACGTCCCGGAGTTCATCGAGCGCCTGGTGGACGCTCTCGCGGACCACGCCGGCGGCGCGGGAAAGCTGCTCGGGCGGGGCGTCGGGGCGGTACTCCAACGCCCCCGCGTAGGTGGCCAGGAGCGACAGCCTGTGCGCCAGGACGTCGTGCATCTCCCGCGCGATGCGGGTGCGTTCGGCCATCCGGGCCTCGGCCACCCGCCTGCCCTGTTCGGCCTCGGCGCGCAGGGCGCGTTCGCGCAGCGAGTCGATGAGCGCGCGCCGCACCCGGGTCAGGGCGCCCCACCCGACCAGAGCTCCGTACCCGACCGCGATCAGGAGCAGCCACCAGGCGAAGGAGATGCCGCCGCTGGGCCGCCAGAGGCCTTGCGCCGCATGGGCGGCGACGCCCGCCGCGGCGACCGCGACCGCGACCGGGAACGGGCGCCGCTGCGCGACCAGCAGCGCGCCCAGCGTGGCCGGCGGGGTGGCCGCGGGCGACAGCGCCGCCAGGACCGTCAGCATCAGCGCCCCGGGAACCGGCCGTCTCATCAGAACGGGCAGCAGGGCGCAGCCCAGCAGACCGGCGAGGAGGTCCAGGACCGGCGGCCCGGCCGCCGGGTCGGCGGCGTGGACGCCCCAGACGGTGACGGCGACGAGTGCGCACACCCCGGTGGTCGCGCCCGCTGCGAGGACCTTGCCGGAAAAGCGCTCCGGTGCGGGCTCCGCACCGCATGACCCCTGGATGCTCACGGCCCGAGGCTAACCGGGGAACCGGCATCGCCGACACCGACCAAAGTAGGTGGCCGCCTGCACCGAGGTAGCGGGCTGTCCCCGTCCGACGCCCGATGCGGCCGCCGCACCGGTACGGCGACGCTGTGACCGTCGAAGCACACTTCCCACGAAACCCTTCTGGAGCGCAGCATGCCCATCGGCTATCTCGTGACCGTGACCCTCATCGCGGTCTGCACGCTCAGCGCGCTGATCCCTCCACGCAGGCCGCGCCTCCTGGCCGTCGCGGGCTTCCGCCTCGGCCTCGCGATCAACGAACTACCGGCCGTCGCCTTCGTCTGGCTCCTGGCGTCGACCCTCCTGGCCTTCGCGCAGGGCGACATCGCCACGGCGGGCGGCTGGTCGGTCTTCGGCCTGGCCGTACTGACGGCCTGCGGGCTCGCGGTCATCGCCTGGCGCGGCGCCCGGACGGGTGCCGCGGTCGACCGCGCCCTGGACCGGGGGCTGGGCCCCGGCTGGCGCGACGCGATCGACCCCCGCCTGGCGGCCGGGCTGCGCGACGGGATCCCGCTCGGCCGCGCCCTGCTCGCCCCGTTCTCCGTCCGGCGACACGACGTGGAGAAGACCGCGGACATCGCCTACGGCCCCGCGGGCGAACGCAACCTTCTGGATCTCTACCGCCCGCGCTCCGGCGCCCCGACCGGCCCCACCCTGATCCACCTGCACGGCGGCGGTTTCACCGGCGGCAGGAAGGACCACCAGGCGCTCCCGCTCCTGTACCGGCTGGCCGGCCAGGGCTGGGTGTGCGTCAGCGCGAACTACCGCCTGCGCCCCGAGGCCGGCTTTCCCGACCACCTCGTCGACTACAAGAAGGTGATCGCCTGGGTGCGGGAGCACGGCCGCGAATACGGCGCCGACCCCTCCCAGATCTTCGCGGCGGGCACCTCGGCCGGCGGGCACATGGCCGCGATGGCCGGCCTGACGCCCGGCGACCCGAGGTTCCAGCCCGGCTTCGAGCACGTCGACACGTCCGTCTCCGCCGTCATCTGCCTCAACGCCTACTACGGCCCCCTCGACGACGGAAAGGAGGTGCCGTCGTCGCCCGAGGCCTGCATCCGCCGGGACGCCCCGCCGGTCTTCATCGCCCACGGCGACAGCGACACGCTGGTCCCCGTCGAGGACGTCCGCCGCTTCGCCGAGAGGCTGGCGCTCACCTCGTCCGCCCCGACGGTCTACGCGGAGCTTCCGGGAGCACAGCACGCGTTCGACCTGTTCTCCTCCCCGCGTTTCGAGACCGTCGTCAACGCCGTGGAGGCCTTCACCGCCTGGGTCCGCTCAACGCAGACGGAGACTCGCGGCCGGTGATCGCACGCGACCACGGGAGCCGACACGCACGACCGACGCACCGCGGAGCGGGCTCCTCCGGTGTCAGCCGCGTTCTTTGAGCCGACGGCTCAGCGACGTGAACTGGGCGGGGGTCAACGTGAGGTGCCCGGCCTCGGGGTTCTTGGAGTCCCGGACGCCGACGGCCGACGGGAGGCGGGACAACTCGACGCACGCCTCATCTTGAACACCTGTGCTATAGGAGCTCTTACGCCACTGAATGCTCATGCGAGGGCCTCCATCTTCCTGTCGATCAGAACCCTCGTGTCCTCATCGGACAGGGCCTTCTGACTGATGAAATCCCAATCTACGGCCACTTCGCGGACTTCTGCCGGAGACTCGATCATGCGACCTCCGCGCCACGCACCCACATACGCGACATCGCGGTCGGCGAGACCAAGAAAACGCATGGGGCCATCTGTACCCAGATGCGAACCCGCAGTCTTCGGAATGACCCGGACACCGATATGAGGGCATTCGCTGAGTTCGCGGAGATGAATCAGCTGCTCACGAAGCACCTCAGGACCACCTGCCTGTTGCTCGAGCACGGACTCTTCGAGAAGCGCCCAGATGTAGGGAGGCCGTTCACGGTTGAGGATCGCCTCCTGCCTGAGCAGACGGGCCTTCACCGCGGCTTCGATGTCGGTGATCGTCCGAGACGCTGACAGCTGCGCACGGATGGTGTCCTCAGTCTGGAAAGGACCGGGGATCACCTGGCCGTGGTAGATCTTCAGCACCTGCGCAACGGCTTCGTACTCGGCCAGAGTCTTGGCCCAATCAGGGTTATGGCCCATGCGCGCGTAGAAGACGATGGTCTGGATGAGCTCGCCGGTCCCGTAACGCTCGTCGAGCACCCGGGCGTAGTCGTCGCCCAGCTTGCGCCGCCCCGCCTCGAAGTTGGAAACAGTCCCACGCGTCACGTCCAGAAGCTTGCCGACCTGGGTGAGCGAGAGCCCGTGCCGCTCGCGCAGCAGCCTTATGGCGTAGGCGAGGAAATGCCAGTGGGAGAGCTTCGGGTCGACCTGGTCGCGTACGTGAACGGGCATCCTCTTCGGCCTCCTGTATTCATCTGACAGGGAGACAACCGAGAGTAATCCTCCGGTGCGATTCTCGTGGGAGAAATCAAGAAGCCCGTTGACCTGGGAGGACTCGGTGTCCGTGATGACGATGGACGACCTGCGCCTGGACCTGCTCGGCTCGCCCGCGGCCGCGGGCCTGGCCCGTACGCTCCTCTGCCAGAGGCTGCGCAAGTGGGGCCACTCCGCGCTCCTCGACGACGTTCTGCTCGTGGCGAGCGAACTGCTCACCAACGCCGCCGAGGCCACCCCCGGCGAGCAGATCCGCCTTCGCCTCGGCCGCAACGCGAAGGGCGTCTTCCTCGGCGTGTGGGACTCCTCGCCGCTCCGCCCCTACGCCAAGCCCGTCCTCTTCCTCACCGGCGAGGACCTCGACGCGACCGACGAGACCTTCGACCACGGCGGCGGCTGGGGGCTCCCCCTCATCAGGGCCCTGGCCACGGCATGCGGGGTCCAGCACGACGAGCGGGGCGGCAAGTGGGTCTGGGCGACGTTCGACGCCCGGACCTGACCCGGGCGGGCGGCGGCTGTGCGGTGTCGCGCCCGGCTCACCGGCGGCTACCCGAGTCTGCTGGGCCGGAGCAACGCCGACGCCGGGTGTGAACGTCTGAGAAGCATGAGATTCACTGCGGTCGCTCTCCTTCTGTTTCTGGTCACTGCTTGCGGGTCGGAGGCGGCTCCCATGACCGGGTCCGCGCCTCGGTACACGGGGACCGGGACGGTGCTCGAGAACGAGCGCCACGGGCCCCAGTTCTGCCTGTCCGTGGCCGACTCTCTGCCGCCGCAGTGCGGTGGTGCCGACATCGTGGGCTGGAACTGGAAGGCGGTACGGCACGAGTCACGCGACGGCGTGAAGTGGGGCGAGTACACGGTGGTCGGGACGTGGGACGGCGCGCGGCTCACGCTGACCGAGCCTCCGAAGGCTCCGCGGCGGCCCGATCCCGACGACGAGGACTCGTTCGCCTCACCGTGCCCGACGCCTGCCGGCGGCTGGAAACCGGTCGATCCGGCTCAGGCGACCGAGAAGTCGTTGCAGGCCGCGATGCGCGTCGCCCGAAAGTCCCCTCAGTACGCGGGGGCCTGGGTCGACCAGAGCTACCTCGGCCCCGGCCCCATTCGGGAGTTCGAGGGCAACGACCCCGCGAAGCTCGTGCTCAACGTCAGGTTCACCGGTGATCTCGACGGTCATGAGCGGCGCGTGCGGGAGGTCTGGGGCGGCGCGCTCTGCGTCTCCCCCGCGAAGCACACCGAAGCGGAACTCCGAGGCATCCAGATGAAGGTGCAGAAGGAGATCCCGGGAATTCAGGGCAGCAGCGTGGACACGATCAAAAACCGGGTGAGCGTGACCGTGTTCGTCGTCACGGACGAACTGCGGAACGACCTCGATTCCCGCTACGGCCCGGGGACGGTCCGCGCCTGGGGCGTACTCGAACCCGTCGCCGACTGACGTTTGGCGGCGATGCGAGAACCGTGGCCGGAACAGGCACGTCCACCGACGATCAACGGCTCCCGCCTCGAGCGACGCGCGCCTGGGCGGTCGCCGCCAGGTGGGTCGGGAAGTTCCGGTCGTCCGCGCCGGGGAAGATGGTGAGCGGTCATGGGTGGGGAGCGCTTCGCAAGGAGGTCCGACGATGGCGAGCGGTTATTTCCAGGCTCCGGCCTATTACCGGCCGATGCCCGATGATGCGCCTGCGGTGTTCCTGGCCGGCGGCATCAGCGGGTGCCCGCCGTGGCGTGAACACGCCATCGAACTCCTCGGCGGCGCCGACGTCGCCGTCCTCGACCCCGCTCGCGCCGACTTCCCCTTCGACGACCCGGACGCGAGGTGGGAACAGGTCTGCTGGGAGCAGCATCACCTGCGCCTTCCCGGGGTCATCACGCTGTTCTGGTTCCCCGATTCCGGCGCGGTCGTCCAGCCCATCGCGCTGTTCGAACTCGGTCAGGCGCTGGGGGAGCACCGCGACCCGGTGGTGGGCGTCGACCCAGGCTACGTTCGGGCCGATGACGTGCGGATGCTGTGCCGTATCAACGCTCCCCGCCTGACCGTCCACGAAGACATGGACAGCCTCCTGGCCGAGGTCCTGACTCGCGTCGAGACGGCTCGATGAGGAGAGCCGACCAGGTCACTGAAGATCACTCCTCGGGTGCGGGCCGCCCGGCCGTGGTGCTGGACCGGTAGCGCCGAGCCGCCGGGCCGCCGGGCCGAGCAGGGTCCCCCAGACGAAGAACCAGGGGCTCCACAGGTAGAGGTGCCACCGGAAAGCGTGCCGGTCGAAGTCGGCCGGGACTTCGGAGGATTCGAGCTCGATCACATCTTCCAGTCCCTGGAGGGGGATCTCTCCGCTCTGGCGGCCCTCCTTCTGGAAGATGAGGAGGCGGTCCCGGCCGCACTCGCCCCTTTCCTTGCGAATGCGGCACCAATCCGGTCGGAGGTGATACCGGGTGGGAGGGAGCGCGCCGCCTCTTCCACAGACGCGACACGCCACGCTCTGTCGGTCTGTAGTGTACGGAGCGTGAAGCATTTCAACACGGCCGGCCGCTGCCGGGAGGAGCTGCACTACATGCTTCCCCCGGAACCCCGGCTGCCCGAGGCGAGGGAGTACATCGAGCGGGGCTTCTACTTCGTTCTTCACGCGCCGCGGCAGTCGGGGAAGACCACGGTGCTGGAGACCCTGGCCCGCGCGTTCAACGCCGAGGGCAGGTACGCCGCCGTCTGGTTCTCCTGCGAGCGTGTGCGCACCGCGCAGACCATCGAGGCCGCGGAAGACCAGCTTCTGGAGATCATCGCCAGGGCCGCCGAGAGGCAGATCGCGCCGGAGTGCCACCCGCCTCGTCCGTGGCCGGACGCCAGGCCCGGCAACCGGCTGTACGAAGCGCTCCGAGCCTGGGCGATCCACTCTCCGCTCCCGCTGGTGCTGTTCTTCGACGAGATGGACTCCCTGCAGGACGACGTCCTGGTCAGCGTGCTCAGCCAGCTGCGCGACGGCTACCAGAGCGGTGAACGGGAGGAGTTCCCGCACTCGGTGGTGCTGTGCGGGATGCGCGACGTCCGCGACTACAAGGCCGCCTCGGGCGGCGATCCGAACCGGCTGGGGACGTCGAGCCCGTTCAACATCAAGGTGGAGTCTCTTCGCCTGGGCGACTTCACCCATGCTCAGGTCGCGGAGCTCTACGAGCAGCACACCGAGGCCACCGGCCAGAAGTTCTCCCCCGAATCCGTCCAGCGCGCCTTCGAAGCCAGCCAGGGACAGCCGTGGCTCGTCAACGCCCTGGCCCGCGAAGTCATCGAGAAGATGCGAGTTCCGGTGTCCGAGCCGATCTGCGACGAGCACATGGACCAGGCGGTGGAACGCCTCATCGTCTCGCGCGCGACGCATCTGGACTCCCTGGCCGCCCGGCTGCACGAGCCGCGGGTCAAACGCGTCATCGAACCGATGCTCGCCGGCACGGACGACATCACTGATGTCGCTTACAACGACGACGCCTCCTATGTTCGGGATCTCGGCCTGGTCAAGACGGGCCGCCCGCTGCAGATCGCCAACCCGATCTACCAGGAGGTCATCGCCAGAGTCCTCACCGAACACGTCGAGGACCGCATCGACGTCGACCCCCGCTCGTTCATCACCGCCCAGGGCCGCCTGGACTTCCGCAAGCTCCTGAGGGAGTTCCTCGGCTTCTGGCGGCTCAACGGCGAGATCCTCGCCCGCCAGCAGACCTATTCCGAAGCCGCCTGCCAGCTGGTGTTCATGGGCTGGCTGCACCGCGTCGTCAACGGCGGAGGCCTCATCGACCGCGAATACGCCCTCGGCCGCGGCCGCATCGACCTCCTGGTGCGCTGGCCCCTGCCCGACCGCACCTGGCAATGGGAGGCCGTCGAACTCAAAGTCCACCGCCCCGGCCGCCCCGACCCCACCGCCCAGGGCCTCACCCAACTCGACGGCTACCTCGACCGCCTGGCCCTGAGCCAAGGCACCCTCGTCGTCTTCGACCAGCGATCCGAACCCCCGTCCCTCACCGAGACCACCAGCCCGTCCGGCCGCACCATCGCCCTGCTCCGCATCTGAGCTCGCGCCACCGAGTACACGAGTGGGCCGGGTCTTCGCCTACGGCACCGCCAAGTCCCCGACGGCCCGGCGCTTCCACCTCTGGCGTGTCAGCCCCTGAGTGCGTGTTTTAGAGCTGATCGTTGAGGTCTACCGGGTGTATTCCAGGGGCCTTGGTCCGGTGCGGGTGGCGGGGCGGCCGCGGGCGATGCGGCGGCTCATCTGGTCGATGGCGGCCCAGCGGATG
>NZ_JBDPLZ010000015.1:0-148495 GCF_039871655.1 Actinocorallia sp. B10E7 | reverse complement strand
ACTTGCGGCGGTCATGGCGGAGGGGAGACACCCGGTCCCATCTCGAACCCGGAAGTTAAGCCCTCCAGCGCCGATGGTACTGCATGGGAGACCGTGTGGGAGAGTAGGTCACCGCCGCAATCAGCGTTGAGAGGCCCCGGACATCTGTCCGGGGCCTTTCCGTATTTCCGGGGGCCTTTTCCCGAGCGGCGAGAAAAAAGGGGGGGTGAGAGCCCCCCCTTACTCACGGCGGGTTTCGCCGTCCTGCGGTGGCTCGGTGGCGGGCCGTCAGCCGCGGAGCAGCGCGTCCGCGGCTGACTCCTGTTGGCGAGCCGCCGTGCGGTCTTGGCGTGCCGGTAGGCGAGGTCGGCGTCGTCCTCGACGAGCTGTCCGGCCGCGACCAGGTGCCGTGCCATGAGCGCGGCCAAGTCCTCAGCGGCCGGCTCCTGGAGACGCGTCCGGCGAGCAGGATCGGGTGCCACCGAAGTCGGTGACATCGTGGGCGGGAGAAGAACGTGTCGAAGTCGTCTTTCTCGAGGATGGCGGTGCGTACTGCGGTGTTTCGTGTGGCCGAGGGCGGGTCCGCGCATCGAGCAGCAGACCGGAGGCGTGACGCAGGTTCCTTGCAGGATGGTGCTCCTGGGTCCTGAAAGCTCCGGAGAAGGTCCGGGCTTTTGTATTTCCCTTCTCGGCTGGAGGGGATTTCTTATTTCTTCGGGTTTTGCGGCTGGGTGGCTCTGGGCGTTCGGCGTCTGAGGCTTGCTGTGTTCCGTCTACCATGTAGAGGTGAAGGAAGAGGAAGGCCGCGGCGACAACCGCGAGGGACGTCAGGGGCAGCAGGGGACGAACGGAGGCCGTGGGAACGGTCGGCCGGCGCGTAAGCCTAGTGCTCGTAAGCCGTTCAAGCCGGGTGCCGTCAAGAAGGGTCGGCCTCAGTCGGCGGGTTCGGGGCAACGCGCCGGGGGTTGGCAGGGCCGGCCGGGCGAACGCTCGAAAGATCGTTTTGGGAAGCCCCAGTCTCGGGAGGAGCGGGGGCGTTCTTTTGACCGCCGTGACGAGGGACGGTCCGGTGATGGGCGCTCCCAGCGTCCCTTCGTGAAGCGGGAAGACAGCCCTTCCGGTGAACGGCGTGAGTTCCGCAGGGACGACGGTCGTGGTTTTGGGCGTCGTGACGAGCGTCCCCAGTCGGGTGAGCGGCGTGAGTTCCGCGGTGGTGACAACCGTGGCCGCCCTCAGGGCGGTGAGCGGCGTGAGTTCCGCAGGGACGACGGTCGTGGCCGCCCCCAGGGCGGTGAGCGTCGTGATTTCCGTCGTGATGACCGTGGCTCCGGGCGGGATGATCGTCCGCAGGGTGGTGAGCGGCGTGAGTTCCGCAGGGACGACGGTCGTGGTTTTGGGCGTCGTGACGAGCGTCCCCAGTCGGGTGAGCGGCGTGAGTTCCGCGGTGGTGACAACCGTGGCCGCCCTCAGGGCGGTGAGCGGCGTGAGTTCCGTCGTGACGATCGTCCGCAGGGCGGTGAGCGGCGTGAGTTCCGCAGGGACGACGGTCGTGGTTTTGGGCGTCGTGATGACCGTCCCCAGTCGGGTGAGCGGCGTGAGTTCCGGCGTGATGACCGTGGCTCCGGGCGGGATGAGCGTTCGAGGCCCGGTGAGCGGCGTGAGTTCCGTCGTGATGACAACCGTGGCTTCGGGCGTCGTGACGAGCGTCCCCAGTCGGGTGAGCGGCGTGAGTTCCGCGGTGGTGAGCGGTCGGCCGAGGAGAAGTTCGGCGAGCGTCGTGAGGAGCGGCTTCAGCGCGGCGGGTACGGGGCCCGGGAGGACCGGGATCCGAAGCGGACGTCCTACGACGACCCGGTGATCCCCGAGGAGATCACGGGTGAGGAACTGGACGTCGAGGCCCGCGAGGAACTGCGGACGCTGCCCAAGGACCTGGCCGCGCTCGTGGCACGGCACCTGGTCGCGGCCGGACAGCTCGTCGAGGACGACGCCGACCTCGCCTACCGGCACGCCAAGACCGCACGGCGGCTCGCCAGCAGGGTCGGAGTAGTCCGCGAGGCCTGCGGTCTGGCCGCCTACCACGCCGGCGCCTGGTCGGAGGCACTGTCGGAACTGCGCGCCGCACGGCGCCTGCCCGGACGCGAGGAGCTGTACCTGCCGATCCTGGCCGACTGCGAACGTGGCCTGGGCCGTCCCGAACGCGCCCTGGAGATCACCCGTTCCAAGGAGGCCGGCTCCCTTCCCAGGGAGGAGCGGGTCGAACTCCACATCGTGGAGTCCGGTGCCCGCCGCGACCTCGGCCAGTTCGACGCCGCGGTCGTGGCCCTGCAGATCCCCGAGCTGAAGGACCGCAGGCTGCGTCCGTGGTCGGCCCGCCTCTTCTACGCCTACGCCGACGCCCTCGTCGCCGCGGGCCGTGAGGAGGAGGCCAAGGACTGGTTCCTGCGTTCGGCCGCCGCCGACCGCGAGGAGGAGACCGACGCCACCGAACGCTACGCCGAACTCGACGGTCTGGAGATCATCGACACCGTCGACCCCGAGTCGTCCGAGGAGACGACCGAGCCGGAGTCCCCTCTGACCCTCTCCTTCCAGCCCCCGCCGGAGGCCGTCCCCGACCCGGAGGACCCCCGGACCGAAGAACCCGAAGAATCCGACTGACACAAGGCCCGTCGCCCCGAGCGGCGGGCCTTCTTCTTTTCCGGGGTCTTCTCGGTTCCGGCCCGAGGCGTCGAGACCAGCCGGGCCGTCCTCCATCCAGGCAGGGCGGACAGCTCCGAGAGATCCGGCTTCCCGTTACTCGGGGCATTCGGCCGGTAGCGCCAGGTGGCCCCTCACGGATGATCGGGGCGGCAACTCCTCGGTCCAGGAACGCGAGTGGCTGCCGGGAAGGGCGAGGTCCGCGGAAGGTGGGTCGTTCGGGCTGGGGGCTATCACCGGGCCCTTGACGGTCTGTCTCGTTCGCGACATATTCACGGGGCTGTTGTGGTCTGGCGCGGGATCTGATGATCGACTGCACGGCGTTCGGTGATGCTCGAGAAGGAGTGAACGCTATGCGCGGTGTGGCTCGACGGGATTTCCTGCGGGCGACGGTGGTGGGCATGGGAGCCACCGCGTTCGTGGGCGGGTTGTGGCAGGAGGCGTTCGCGGGGCCGGCACAGCCGGGAGCTGGGCCGTACGGGTCGCTCGGGGCCGCGGACGTGAACGGGCTCCGGCTGCCGCAGGGGTTCAGCGGCAGGGTGATCGCCCGCTCCATGCAGGAGGTCGCCGGCACCGGTTACCGGTGGCACGCGGCACCGGACGGAGGCGCCTGCTTCCCCGATGGCGACGGCTGGATCTACGTGAGCAATTCCGAGGTACCGCTCGTCGGCGGGGCCTCGGCGGTGCGGTTCGGGGCGGACGGGACGATCCTCGGCGCCTACCGGACGCTCTCGATGACACAGCTCAACTGCGCCGGCGGGGCCACGCCGTGGGGGACGTGGCTGTCGTGCGAGGAGTACGACTACGGCAGCGTCTACGAGACCGACCCCTACGGGAGGAACGCCGCGGCGAAGCGGCCCGCGATGGGCCGGTTCAAGCACGAGGCCGCGGCCTGCGACCCCGACCGGAAGGTCGTCTACCTCACCGAGGACCAGTCCGACGGTTGCTTCTACCGTTTCATCCCGAAGACATGGGGTGATCTGTCGTCCGGCACTCTCGAGGTGCTGGTGGGCTCCGGCCTGGGCGAGGTGCGCTGGGAACGGGTACCCCGGCCTCAGCTGTGGCTCACCCCCACCCGCGACCAGGTGGCCGGGGCGATGCGCTTCAAGGGCGGCGAGGGCTGCTACTACGCCGACGGCGTCTGCTACTTCACGACCAAGGGCGACAACCGGGTGTGGACGTACGACGCGGCGGCCGAGACCCTCGGCCTCGCCTACGACGACGACCTCGTGCAGGGCGGCGCGGCACCGCTGAAGGGCGTCGACAACATCACCGGCACCCGCGGCGGCGACCTCTACGTCGCCGAGGACGGCGACGACATGCAGATCAACCTGATCACCCCCGAGGGGGTCGTCGCCCCGTTCCTGCAGATCGAGGGGCACCCCGGCTCGGAGATCACCGGACCGGCCTTCTCCCCGGACGGGAAGCGCCTGTACTTCTCCTCCCAGCGGGGGGCCGACGGCGTCATCCTCGGCACCGGCGGGGTGACCTACGAGGTGAGCGGCCCGTTCCGGTCCTGAATCCTCAGGTCGAGGTCCCGGCCTCGAGGATGGAGACCATCGAGAAGAGGGTGGGGAACGCCGCGGTGTTCTCTCTTCCGAGAAGGACCGGGGCGAAGGCCCCGTCCGCCCGGTCTCCCGTTCAGGTCCTGAGCGAGTGCATGATCCCGGCGACGTTGCTGGTGGTGCTGTTGAGGACCTCGTACTTGCTCTGGAGTTCGAGGTCCTCGTAGGCGCGGTACCGTCCGGCGGTGCGCTCCTGGACCATGGCGACGGCGTGGTCGACGTCCAGTCCGGCGTCGTGGGCCTGCTGGACGGTCTCGACCCACAGGCGCAGTTCCTCCTCCGAGCGGTCCAGGGTGAGGGCGACGTCCGTCACGGGGCCGTAGTGGGCGAACAGCAACCGGGTGGGCCGCAACTCCCGGAACCGGTCGAGGGAGGCCAGGGCCGTCTCCAGGTCGAAGTCCGGCGGGGGAGTGGCGGGGCGGACCTCGGCGGTCTCGGGGATGTAGATGCCGGCGGCGTCCCCGACGTACAGGTCGCCGGTGAGGGAGTCCAGCAGGCCGACGTGGTGGCGGGCGTGGCCGGGGGAGTAGTAGGTCTCCAGGCGGCGCCCGCCGCCCAGGTCGACCGCTCCGGTGTCCTCGACGGAGGTGATGCGGGCGGCGTCCGTCGGCTTCAGGTCGCCGAAGAGCACGTCGAACAGGTCGCCGAAGACCATGCGCGCGCTGCGCACGAGCCGTTCGGGCGAGGCCAGGTGCCGGGCGCCCTTCTCGTGGACGACGACCTCCGCGGACGGGTAGAGGGCGGCGATGTCCCCGACGCCGCCCGCGTGGTCGAGGTGGATGTGCGTGACGACCACGGACGCCAGGTCGTTCGCCGATACGCCCAGGGAGGACAGCGCCTCCTGGACGATCGGCGCGGACCCGGCGGTGCCGGGCTCGATGAGGCAGGGCCGGTCGCCGAGGATGAGGTAGCCGGCGGTGATGCCCTGGTGGCCGGCCATCTGGGTGTCGATCTCGTAGACGTCGTCGCCGAGGGGTGTGATCAGGTTCGCCATGGCCTTCACGGTAGCCGATGCATATGATCTACAACGTAAAGGCCTCGTCCGTCTGGACCAGCCGCATGACCAGACCGGTGCGGGGCTTGGGCCCGAACGAGGTCGATTTCCTGGGCACCCGTTCGCCGTCGGCGGCCAGAGCCATCACCTCCGCCACGGTCAGCGGGTTGAGGATCACCGCGGTCCCCCCGCTCCCGGAGGCGCGGGAGACGGCGTGGGCCGGGTCGTCGTGCACCACCTGGACGCTGTGCTCGTCGGGAGTGATCTTCCACAGGTCGCCGATCAGCAGCCCGTCCAGGACGGCGGTGTTCAGGGAACGCCAGCGCGCGGACCGGTCGGCGGGCAGCGCGGCGGCCAGCCGGGCCGGATCGGGGCCGCTGAGCAGCCACAGGCGGCAGCCGGAGCCCGCCAGCAGCAGCCCGTCCGGCGTCGCCTCCAGAGCCGCGAGCGCCTTGGCCAGGCCGCCCTCCAGCGGGGTGACCTCGAAGGCCTCCTCCGCCGCCCGGGCGGCCTCCGCCGGGTCGAGGCCGGGCAGGACGCGGTGGATGGCACCCAGATGCGGGGGATAGCGCAGCGAGTCGACCAGCAGCGCCAAGCCGTAGTCCCACGGACCCGGCCCGTCCCGGCGGGCCTGGAACTCCCGGTAGGCGGCGTAGCGGTGGTGGCCGTCCGCGATCAGCGCCCGGCGACCCCGCAGGTCGTCCGCGATCGTGCCGTCGTCCTCCAGGCGCCACAGGCGGTGCCGCGTCCCGTCGCCCGAGACGATCTCCAGGACGGGGTCGGAGCCGTCTGCGACCCGGTCGACCACATCGCTGGCGGGGCCGTCGCCCTCATAGGTCAGGAAGATGGGCTCCAGATTGGCGCGGGTGGCCTCCAGGAGGGCGAGCCGGTCGCGTACGGGGCCGGGGTACACGTTCTCGTGCGGCAGGATCACCCGTTCGGACTCGTCCCGCAGGCCCACGCAGCCGATCAGCCCGCGCTGCAGGAATCTCGGCCCGCCCATCTCGTAGACGTACAGGGCGGGGGAGTCGTCCATGACCAGCGTCCCGTCGGCGAGCCACTCGCGCAGCAACCGTCCGGCCTCCTCGTAACCGCCGCCGGGCAGGGTGATCTGCACGATGTTGTGCGACGCCCCCGCCCTCAGCCGTCCCAGATCCGCCTTGTCGATGAGGTCGTACGGCGGGCAGGTGACGGCATCGAGGTTCCCCACCGCGGAAGGGGAGAACCGCACGCCGGAGAAAGGGGAGAGCTCCAGCCCTCGTTCGGAGGGGCCGATGCCGGGTGATGTGGAAGAAACGTTCACATTCGTTCAAGTTCCCGTGATTCCGAAGGATTCCCAGACTCAAAGCTGAGACCAGCTATAGCCCACGGACAGCGGTTCCATGAGGGGGTGCAGGATCCTCTCCGTGATCTTCCCCTTGCGGGAACCGTTGTCGATGCCGCGCTTCTTGCAGGTCTGGAAGGTGAAGAAGAGGACGCCGCGCTTACCGGAGCTGCTCTTGAAGACGAGGACGACGTCGGGGTACGGCGCGGCTCCTCCGCTGCACTCGGAGGAGGGGACGGCCTTGTTGCCGCCGCGTCGTGCCGTGTTGAGAAGGGCGGCCAGGCGCTTGGCCTTGGCGCCCTTCGCCCGGTAGGAGGCGATGATGGGGAGACCGTGCTTCTTGACCGCTCGGGGGCTGTCGCCGTATTCGCCGCCGCCGTAGTAGCAGACGGAGACCGAGGCGGGGGAGGCGGGCGCGAGGCGGGCTCCCTTCACGCCTCCGGGACGACGCGGTGCCCGGAGGCTGTTGGCGGCGCAGCCGTTCACGTCGGTCTTGACGATGCGGAGGCTGTCGAGGATGCGGGTGGTCTCGGACCGGCTGAGCGTCCGGACGGTCAGGACGATCCAGGCCGAGGGGACCTTGACGTATCCCGCGTAACGGCCGTCGGGAAGCCGTTCCTCAAGCCGGGTGGCCTTCCTGCCGGAGACGGTGACCGTGACGGGGGTCCCGGTCGGTTTCACGCCTTCGGGCTGGGACTCTCCGCTGCCGAGGATCGCCACCTCCTTGCGGGGCGACTCGGGGGTGTAGCACGCCGGTTGGGGCCCCGAAGGCCTGACCACGCTGGGCGCGTCGCTCATGTTGCAGCCGAAGTCGTTGGTCCGCCAGTCCGCCGGAACCTTGATCTCGGCCCCGCGGGTGCCCTCGACCCGCCACTTCGCCGGAGCGGCCGAGGCCGGAAGAGAGGCCAGGGCCGAGCCCAGGGCGGCTGCGGCCGCAAGGGCGGACATCCGGAGCCAGGACATGAGGGGCATGACAGCCATCGAAACCTCGAACCGTTCGCTGGAAATCACGCCAGGCTACTGGAAACGCGCGTGAAGATCGCCGGTCTGCGGGACGGGCGTGAGGGCGGTGCCCTGACCCGGGGCGGGCGGGGCGCATACGGTGGACGGGTGAGCGCCCGCGGGTTCCAAGGAGGCTGGGAGGGGAGTGAGCGCCGGCGAGAGGACGAGACGGGTGTCCCGCCGATGACTCATGTGATCCGCATCGGGGCATGCTACGGATTGAGGTGTATGGGAGGTGCACACCTTGGTTCAAGGTCCAGGTGAGCCGCAGGAAAGCCCGGTGGACGTCTACGACCTTTATTCACGCGGAATGAAGCTGCTGGGCGCGGGCAGTCCCGCGGCGGCCGTGCAGCTGCTGGCCAGGGCGGTCGAGGCCGAGCCGCAGTCCCCCAGCATCCGGGAGGCGCTGGGGCGCGCGCTGTTCGGGGCACGGCACTACGCCGAGGCCGCCGAGAGCTTCCGGTCGATCATCGAGGAGAATCCTGCCGAGGACTATGCCCGGTTCGGGCTGGGCCTGGCGCTGAGCCGGATGGGCGAGTTCGAGGCCGCGGTGGAGCACCTGGCCCTGGCCGCGGCGATGCGGCCGGAGAACCGGGACTACGCCTCCGCGTTGCGGCATGCCCGAGCCACCCTCGACTCCCGGAGATGACCGAATGCTGATCGACGCCTATGACGTGGCGCTGCTGGACCTCGACGGTGTCGTCTACCGAGGCCACCACCCCATTGAGAACGCCGCCGAGTCCCTGGCCAAAGCCCGTGCCCAGGGGATGCGGCTGGCTTATGTGACGAACAACGCGTCCCGGACGCCCAGTGCCGTCGCCGGCCTGCTGACGAGCCTGGGCGTCCCGGCCGCCGCCGAGGACGTGGTGACCTCCGCCCAGGCCGCCGCCCGGCTGCTGGCCGAACGGCTTCCCGCGGGGGCGAAAGTCCTGGTCGTGGGCGGCACGTCCCTGCGCCACGCGCTGTACGCGCAGGGGCTGAGGCCCGTCTCGACGGCCGCCGAACGCCCGCAGGCCGTGGTGCAGGGCTTCTCTCCGACCCTGGAGTACAGCCTGATCGCCCAGGGCGCCCAGGCCGTCCGCGACGGCGCGCTGTTCGTGGCATCGAACGGCGACTTCACCGTCCCGGCCCCCTTCGGACCGCCCAAGCCCGGCAACGGCTCCCTCGCGCAGGTGATCAGGTACGCCACCGGCGTCGAGCCGATCGTCACCGGCAAACCCGAGACACCCCTGCACCGCGAAAGCATCCTGCGGACGGGCGCGGAACGCCCCCTGATCGTCGGGGACCGCCTCGACACCGACATCGAAGGCGCCCACAACGGCGGCGCCGACAGCCTCCTGGTCTTCACCGGAGTGACCGACCCCCTGACGGCGCTCACCGCCCCACCCCACCAGCGCCCCACCTACCTGGCCCCCGACCTGACCGGCCTGCTCCTCGACCACCCCCGGGCGGTCCACGCGAGTGAGAGCTTCACCTGCGGCGGCTGGACCGCCGCCTGGAACGGCCCCGCCATCGCCCTCACCGGGGACGGCGACCCCTGGGACGGGTTGCGCGCCCTGGCCGCGGCCGCCTGGCGAGACCCGTCCCCGGCCCCTCGCGAAGCCGTCGAAGCGGCTCTCGCCGTCCTGCGGCTGAGCTAGGGGCCTGGGGACGTACGGCGGGTGGGAAGGGGATTCCGGCCAGGTCGGCGGGAGGAGTGCCGGTCTAGGGCTCGGAGCGCTCCAGCACGATGACCGGCAGGATCCTGGACGTCCCGGCCTGGTAGCCGGCGTAGCCGGGGGCCTTGCGCACCGCCTTTTCGAACAGCTCGTCGCGGCGGGCGCCCTCCGCTGGGACCGCGACGGCCCTGAACGCCTCGTCGCCGATCTCCACCCGGACCATGGGGTGGGCGAGCAGGTTGCGGTACCAGGCGGGATGGCGGTCGGAGCCTCCGGCGGAGCCGATGACGAACAGGGAAGCGCCGTCGCGGATGTAGCCGAGGGGGACGGTGCGCTCCTGGCCGGACCTGGCTCCGGTGGTGGTCAGCAGGAGGAGGTCGCCGCCCTCGAAGGGGCCGCCGACCTTGCCGCCGTTGGCGCGGAACTCCTCGATGATCGATCGGTTGAAGGCCGCCATCGGGTTGTCAGAGGGCACAGGCATGCTTTGTGACTTCTCCAGAAGAGAGGGGGAAAGGTGAAAGTGTGGAAGAACGGGTGGCCTGGGGAGGCCGGGGAGCGCACGGCTGCGCGGAGGCCCGTCGAGAAGGGCGGAAAGCCGCGGTAAGAGGAGAAGCCGTGCGGGGACGTCGAACGTCAGGCGCTGCGCGCGGGGAAAGTACCCATGGCTCGGCTCCTTCGCGTCATGTGTCTCGCCCGGTCGCCGGCCTGCCCACTGCTCTCTGGCCGGTGCCACGCGGACACGGGTGACATGAGAACACCCGGCGCGAGCCGTGTCAACCGTGGTGATCAGGCGGTCAGAGGACCTTGCGAAGGCGGAGGAGGTCCAGGACGCTGGCCTCGATCTTGAGCCTGCCGGAGACCCAGGCCTTGGTCGGGCTGAGGCGGTCGGCGGCGAGGTCGATGAGGTCGGAGGCGGAGACCGTCAGCCGGACCTGGGCGGATTTCGGGTCGCCGGTGGGGGTGAAGGGGGCCACGCCGTTCTTGCTGAGGCGGCTGGCGTAGGAGACGCCGAGATCGCTGATGTGGCAGCTGATCGTGCGGTTGACCGCGTGTTGGGCCCATTTGCCCGGGTCGACCTCGTCGAGACGGGAGACGAGGTCGGCCAGGGCGGCCTCGCACTGCTCCACCGTCGCCATGACAGGCCTATTCCCCGTTCCGTCGACATCATGGTCTTCACAGGACGGTAGCGTTCTTGGTGTGCCGCACGCGAACCGCGGCACGCCGGGAACACCGGATCCTCCTGGGACGCCCGGTTCATCACAGGCAGAGTGATCGTCGAGCGGGATGGGCGGGGAGATGGAGCCAGGGTCCACCGGGGACGAGCGGGTCGACGCCACGCTGGCGGTCCTCGGCACGCTGCAGGGGACGCCGGTCGCCGGGCATGTCGCGGTCTTCGAGCGGGTGCATCTGGGCCTGCAGGAGGTCCTCGCCGACACCGACGGGACGGGACGGGACGCCGGATGAGCCGACGCAGGCTCGACGCCGAACTGGTCCGGCGCAAGCTCGCCCGCTCTCGGGAGCACGCCGGGCAGCTGATCGCCGAGGGGCGGGTGAAGGTGGGCGGCCAGCTCGCCACCAAGGCCGCGACCCAGGTGGAGACGTCCGCGGCGCTGCTGGTCGAGCAGAAGGACGAAGGCCCCGAATACGTCTCCCGGGGCGGCCACAAGCTCGCCGGGGCGCTGAAGGCGTTCCCCGGCCTGAAGCCGCGGGGGCGGCGCTGCCTGGACGCGGGCGCCTCCACCGGCGGGTTCACCGACGTCCTGCTGCGCGCGGGCGCCGCCCACGTGGTGGCGGTCGACGTCGGCTACGGGCAGATCGCCTGGTCGCTGCGCACCGACGAGAGGGTCACCGTGGTGGAGCGGCTCAACATCAGGGACATGACGCCCGAGCACGTGGGGGAGCCGCCCGATCTCGTCGTCGGGGACCTGTCGTTCATCTCCCTCACCAAGGTCCTCGCGCCGATCCGGGCGTGCGTCGCGCCCGGATCGGACTACGCGATGATGGTCAAACCCCAGTTCGAGGTCGGCAAGGAGCGGGTCGGCGCGGGCGGGGTCGTCCGCGATCCGGAACTGCGCAAGGAGGCGGTGCGCGGCGTCGCGGCGTACGCGGCGACACTCGGGCTCGGCGTGCTGGGGGTGGCGGCCAGCCCGCTGCCCGGCCCGTCGGGCAACGTCGAGTACTTCCTGTGGCTGCGCGCCGGGGCCCCGCCGCTGGCGGAGGAGGACCTGGAGCGGGCGGTGGAGGAGGGGCCCCGATGAGCCGCACGGTGCTGATCATGGCGCACACCGGGCGGCCCGGCGCGGTCACCAGCGCCCGGCTGGTGATCCGGCAGCTGGAGGAGGCCGGGATCGGCGTCCGGGTGCTGGAGGACGAGGCCGAGGACATCGGCTGCGCCAAGGCCGAGGTCTGCCCCGCGGCCCCGGACGCCAGCGAGGGCGCCGAACTGGTGATCGTCCTGGGCGGGGACGGCACCCTGCTGCGCGGCGCCGAGCTGACCCGCGAGACCGGCACCCCGGTGCTCGGCGTCAACCTGGGCCATGTCGGGTTCCTGGCCGAGGCCGAACGGGCCGACCTGGCGGCGGTCGCGGGCCGGGTCGTCGCCGGCGAGTACGAGGTCGAGGAGCGCATGGCGATCGACGTCGTCGTCCGCCACAACGGCACCGACCACCGCACCTGGGCGCTCAACGAGGCCTCGGTGGAGAAGGTGGCGCGGGAGCGGCTGCTGCAGCTCGTCGTCGGCATCGACGGGCGGCCCCTGTCGCACTGGGGCTGCGACGGGGTGGTGGTCGCCACCCCGACCGGCTCCACCGCCTACGCCTTCTCGGCGGGCGGGCCGGTGGTGTGGCCGGAGGTCGAGGCGATGCTGGTGGTGCCGATCAGCGCGCACGCCCTGTTCGCGCGGCCGCTGGTGGTCTCCCCGGCCTCCACGGTCGCCGTCGAGGTGACCCAGGAGAACGAGGGGGCCGTACTGTGGTGCGACGGACGCAGGACCGTCGATCTGCCTCCCGGGGCCCGGGTCGAGGTGCGCCGCAGCGAGGTCCCGGTACGCCTGGCACGGTTGCATCTCACCCCGTTCACCGACCGCCTGGTGACCAAGTTCGGGCTCCCGGTCGCGGGCTGGCGGGGGCGCGTTCGCACACAGGAGCGATAATCTTTCCCCGGAGCCGGGCCGCCCGTCCGGGTCCGGCGAAAAAACGGATACTGCGCGAGCGGATGAGGTGTCCCCTTGAGACCGATGGTCGAAGAGGTCCGGATCAAGGGCCTGGGCGTCATCGACGAGGCCGTGCTGGAGTTGTCGCCGGGCTTCAACGTGGTGACGGGCGAGACCGGCGCGGGCAAGACCATGGTCGTGACCAGCCTCGGGCTGCTGTTCGGCGGCAGGGGGGACCCGCAGCGGGTGCGGCCCGGCGCGGACAAGGCGGTCGTCGAGGGCCGGATCACACTCGATCCGGCGGGCCGTGCCGCGGCCCGGGTCGAGGAGACGGGCGGTGAGCTGGACGAGGGCGCGCTGATCATCACCCGCACGGTGTCGGCCGAGGGCCGCTCCCGCGCGCATCTGGGCGGCCGTTCCGTTCCGGTGAGCACCCTGTTGACGCTCGCGGACGACCTGGTGGCCGTACACGGCCAGTCCGACCAGCAGCGGCTGCTGCAGCCGGGCCGCCAGCGCGAGGCGCTGGACCGCTACGCGGGCGCCGGCCTGGTCAAGCCGCTGCGCGAGTACACCCAGGCCTACCAGCGGCACCGCGAGGTCAGCAAGCTCCTGGGGGAGCTCACCACCCAGGCCCGCGCCCGCGCCGACGAGGCCGAACGGCTGCGGTTCGGGCTGGAGGAGATCGAGAAGATCGATCCCAGGCAGGGCGAGGACGTGGAACTGGCCGCGGAGGACGAGCGGCTGGCGAACGCCGACGCGCTGCGCACCGCCTCCAGCACCGCGCATGAGGCCCTGCTGGGCGATCCCTCCCAGGTGGAGGCCTTCGCCGACGTCACCAGCCTGCTGGGCACCGCGCGCGGCGCGCTGGAGGCGGCCCGCGACCACGATCCGCAGCTGGGCGTGCTCGCCGACCGGCTGGCCGAGGCCGGCTACCTGATCGCCGACATCGGCGGCGAGCTGGCCGCCTACACCGAGTCCGTCGAGGCCGACCCGCAGCGCCTGGCCGCCGTCCAGGAGCGCAGGGCCGACCTGTCGATGCTCGCCCGCAAGTACGGCGGCAGCGTGGACGAGGCGCTGGCCTGGGCGCGGGACGCCGCGGTCCGGCTGCAGGACCTGGAGGGCGACGACGAGCGGATCGCCGAGCTGGAGGCCGAGGAGGCCGAGCTGGCGTCCCGGCTGCACGAGCTGGCCGCCCGGGTCACCGAGGTGCGCGAGGCGGCCGCCGAACGGTTCTCCGAGGCCGTCACCGCCGAGCTGACGGCGCTGGCCATGCCGCACTCGTGCGTCGTGGTGGCGCTCACCCGCAGTTCCGGGTTCACCCCGCACGGGGTCGACGAGGTCGAGCTGAGGCTGGCCGCCCACCCGGGCGCGCCCGCGCTGCCGCTGGGCCGCGGCGCGTCCGGCGGTGAGCTCTCCCGGGTGATGCTCGCCATCGAGGTGGTCTTCGCCGGCGCCGACCCGGTGCCGACGTTCGTGTTCGACGAGGTCGACGCCGGGGTCGGCGGAAAGGCGGCGGTCGAGATCGGCCGCAGGCTCGCCAAGCTGGCCCGGACGGCGCAGGTGATAGTGGTCACGCACCTGCCCCAGGTCGCGGCGTTCGCCGACCAGCACCTGCTGGTGGAAAAGTCCGATGATGGCACCATCATCCGCAGCGGTGTGCAAACCTTGGACACCGAAGCCAGGGTCCGGGAGCTGTCCCGGATGCTGGCCGGGCTGGAGGACAGCGAACTGGGCCGCGCCCACGCGGAGGAACTGCTGGCCATCGCCGCCCAGGACAAGAACGGACACGCCTGATCCCGTCGGCAGGCCGACGGGTTGTACGGCTCTGGCAGGATGTAGAGGTCATGAGCGAACCGGGGGCCGAATCAGACACGCTCACGCGTTTCCTGCGTGGCGTGCGTCTCCTCGGCCTGCGCCGTTCCGGCGGGGAGGACGGCCGCTCCGAAGTGAGCGGCACCGCCAGGATCGACAAGCGCACCAAGAATCTGGCCAAGCGCCTGCAACCGGGCGAGATCGCGGTGATCGACCACGTCGACCTCGACCGGGTCGCCGCCGACTCGCTGGTGTCGGCCGGGATCGCCGCCGTGGTCAACGTCGCGCCCAGCATCTCGGGGCGCTACCCCACCCTCGGCCCGGAGATCCTGATCGAGGCGGGCATCGCGCTGCTCGACGACGTCGACCCCGAGATCTTCGACAAGGTCTCGGAGGGGGACGTGCTGCGGCTGGACGGCGCCGCCGTCTACCGGGGCGAGGAGCTGATCGCCAAGGGCATCCGGCACACTCCCGAGACGGTCGAGCGGGCCATCGAGCAGGCCAAGGCCGGGCTGTCGGAGCAGCTGGAGTCGTTCGTCGCCAACACGATGGAGTACGTCAAGAAGGAGCAGGAGCTCCTCATCGACGGCGTCGGCGTTCCCGACGTGCGCACCTCGTTCGAGGGCAGGCACGCGCTGATCGTCGTGCGCGGCTACCACTACCGCGAGGACATCGCCACGCTGCGCCCCTACGTCCGCGAGTACAAGCCGGTGCTCATCGGCGTGGACGGAGGCGCGGACGCGCTGCTGAAGGCCGGCTACAGACCCGACATGATCGTCGGGGACATGGACTCGGTGTCCGACGAGGCGCTCACCTGCGGGGCCGAGATCGTCGTGCACGCCTACCGCGACGGCAGGGCGCCCGGCCTCAAGCGGGTCGAGGCCCTCGGCCGGGACGCGGTGGTGTTCCCCGCCGCGGCCACCAGCGAGGACTGCGCGATGCTGCTGGCCGACGACAAGGGCGCCGAGCTCATCGTCGCGGTCGGCACCCACATGAACATGGTCGAGTTCTTCGACAAGGGCCGCGCCGGCATGTCCAGCACGTTCCTCACCCGGCTGCGGGTGGGCAGCAAGCTGGTCGACGCCAAGGGCGTGAGCCTGCTGTACCGCAGCCGGATCTCCTCCTCGGCCCTGCTGGTCCTGGTGGCCGCCGCACTGGTCGCCATGGTCGCCGCACTGGCCATCTCGCCGTCCGGGCCGACGATCATGTCGGCCCTGATCGAGTACTGGCACTCCTTCCTCTTCTGGCTGACCGGATTCTTCACGTGATCGATTTCCGCTACCACCTCGTCTCCATCGTCGCCGTCTTCCTGGCCCTGGCGACGGGCCTGCTGCTGGGCTCCACCACCGCCGCCCAGGAGGCGTCCCAGAAGCTCGTCGACCAGAACGTCCAGGTCATCCAGCGCAACAACGACGAGTTGCGGGCGCAGGTGACCCAGCAGGGCGACCGGATCTCCGGAGACGACCAGTTCGCCCGGATCCTGGGCCCGCAGGTGCTGGCCGGCCGGCTGAAGAACGAGTCGGTCGTCTTCGTCCTGGCGCCCGGCGCGGAGGAGAAGACCCGCACCGGCCTGGACGCGGCGGTCAAGGCCGCGGGCGGCACCGTCACCGGCTGGGTGAACCTCGAGGAGAAGCTCCTCGCGGACGACCAGACCCCGGCCGTCGACCAGCTCGCCGAGTTCCACAAGCCCGCCGGGGTCGCCTACCCCGAGGGCGCGGGGACGTACGAGAAGGCGGGGACGCTGCTGGCGTCCATGCTGGTGACCCGGGACGCGGAGAAGGCGGGACACGAGGAGGTCGGCTCCGGCTCGGTCCTGCAGGCCTTCCGGGACCAGGGTCTGCTGACCACCGGCGGAAAGCCGGGTGCTCGTGCCACACTCGCGGTAGTGGTGGCCCCGGCGAAGCCGTACGAAGGCGCAGGCGCCGAAGACGACAACCAGGCGCTGGTCGCGCTGACGGCGGCGCTCGACCGGGGAACCCGTGGCACCGTGGCGGCCGGTAACGTCTCCTCGGCGGGCACGGGCGGCCTTCTGTCCGCCCTCCGCTCGTCGGAGACGTCCTCGTCGGTCTCCTCGGTGGACGCCGCGGACACCTCCTCCGGGCAGGTCGTCACCGTCCTGGCGCTCAACGTCGAGCTGGGCGGGAAGTCCGGCCACTACGGCACCGGATCGGATGTCAGCGGCTACCTGCCCGATCCCCTGCCCGCCGTCCCGACCACTGGAGCCAAGCCGTGAAGCGCCTTCTGATCGGCGGAGTGCTGGGCGCAGCCGCCGCCCGCGCCGCCTACACCGCCCTCACCCGCCGCCCGCCCGGCCTCAACGGGCTCACCGGGCAGGAGGTGTGGGGACGCGTCAACCACCGGTCCGAACCGGTCACTCTGCTGGAGGGCCCGGCGTTCGTCGCAGGGGCCGCCGCCGCGACCCTGACCGCCCCCGGCCTGCCCGCCCGGCTGCGGGCCGCCGCGCTGGTCGCGGGCACCGCCTCCGGGCTGCTGGGCGCCTACGACGACCTGGCCGGAGACGGCTCCTCGCGCGGGTTCAAAGGCCATCTGATGGCGCTGACCCGCGGCGAGATGACGACCGGGGCGGTCAAGGTGCTGGGCATCGGCGCGACCGGGCTGGCGGCCGCCGCGCTCGCCGGGTCCCCGGCCCGCACGGTGCCGGGGAAGGCGCTGGACACCCTGCTCAACGGGGCGATCATCGCCGCCGGGGCCAATCTGATGAACCTCTTCGACCTGCGGCCCGGCCGGGCGATCAAGGTCGGGCTGCTCACCGGGCTGCCGCTGGCCGCCGGGGCGGGCGCCGCCGTGGTGGCCGCGCCGCTGGGCGCGGCGGTGGCGCTGCTGCCCGAGGACCTGGGCGAGCGGGCGATGCTCGGCGACTGCGGGGCCAACGCGCTGGGCGCGCTGCTCGGCCTGTCGGCGACCCGGCTGCCGCTGCCCGGCCGGCTGGCGGTGCTGGGCGGGCTGGTGGCGCTGAACGCGGCCAGCGAGTACGTCAGCTTCACCAAGGTCATCCGGGAGAGCCCGCCGCTGAACTGGGTGGACATGCTGGGCCGCCGCCCGGTCGAGACCAAGCCGGAGCCCGTTCAGGTCCGGTGAGACGCCTCGCGAGCGGCATCGCCGGCGCCGCCGTCCTCATCGCCGTCCTCACCGTGCTGGCGCGCGTCGCCGGATTCGGCCGCACCGCGGTCTTCTCCCAGACGGTCGGCAAGTCGTGTCTGAGCGACGTGTACTTCACTGCCAACCACGTTCCGAACATCGTGTTCGAGATCGTCGCCGGGGGAGCGCTGGCCAGCATGGTCGTGCCGGTGCTGGCGGGCCCCGCCGAACGCGGTGACGCCGAGACCGTCCGGCGCACGGCCTCGGCGATGCTCACCTGGGTGCTGATGCTGCTGGTGCCGCTGGCGCTGCTGGTGGCGCTGCTGGCCGGGCCGATCATGACGGCGCTCGGCCAGGGCGACATCGGCGGGTGCGACGTGGCGGCGTACCGGGCGATCGGGGCGCGGATGCTGGTGGTGTTCGCGCCGCAGATCGTGATGTACGGGCTGGCCGTCGTGCTGTACGGGGTGCTGCAGTCCCATCGGAGGTTCACCGGGCCCGCCATCGCCCCCCTGGTGTCGAGCCTGGTGATGATCGGGGCCTATCTGGCCTACGTCCCGGTGATGGACGGGCACGACCCCTGGCGGCTGCCGGAGGTACCGCGTGACGCCGAGTTGATGCTCTCGGTCGGCACGACGGTGGGGGTGTCGGCGATGGTCGTCGTGGCGCTGGTGGCCGGGTGGCCGCTGCGGATGAGGTTGCGGCCCACGCTGCGCTTCCCCGACGGGGTGGGGCGGCAGGTGCGCACGCTGGCGTTCGCCGGCCTGGCGACGGTGGTGGCGCAGCAACTGGCGACGCTGGCGGTCCTGGTACTGAAGAACGAGGGGACCGGGGGCGCGCTGACCGACTACGGCTACGCCTGGGCGGTCTATCTGCTGCCGTGGGCGATCCTGGCCGTGCCGATCGCCACCAGCGCCTTCCAGGCGTTGTCGGCCCGCTCGCAGGACGCCGACCCGGCCGGGTTCGACCGGATCGCTGCGACCACCACCCGGGCGGTGGTGCTGGTCTCCTGCCTGGGCGCGGCCCTGGTCGCCTCGGTCGCGGTACCGGTCGCCGCCTTCTTCGACAACGAGCCGAACGCCCAGCCGGAGGTGCTGTCCCGGGCGCTGCTGGCGTTCGCGCCGGGTCTGCTCGGCTACGGGCTGGTCGCCCATCTGGGACGGGCCCTGTACGCCTGCGACAGGGGCAGGGAATCGGCTCGGGCCATTGTCATCGGCTGGACGGCGGTGCTCCTCTCGGACGTCGTACTCGTCGTCTGGGTGGTCCCCGAGGACTGGGTGGTCGCGGCCTTCGGCTTCGGCAACACCATCGGAATGACCGTGGCGGGGGCCCTGCTGCTGGCGGCGCTGATCCGCGCCCGGGGCCCGGCGGCCGCCGAAGGGCTGCCCAGAGCCGCGCTCGGAGGCCTGCTGGGCGGCTCCGTGGGCGCGGCGGCCGGGTACTCGGTGGCCGCGGCGTTCGGGGTGGACGGCCAGGTGCACAACCTGCTGAGCGCCGCCGCCGCCGCGCTGTCCGCCGCGATCGTCTTCGGCGCACTCGCCGCCTTCACGGCCCGGGACGATCTCCGGGAGATCCTGGCGCGGCGGCGCTAGACCAGGTCGGGGGAGGGGTAGGGATCCCGGCAGATCTTGATCGGCGCGTTGTCCACAGGCACGGCCCGCGGAGCGGGCCGCCGGGCTACGGTCGGGGAGCGGGCCGTCCGGTGGGCCGACGGGGCGGTCCCGCGGGGGAAGTTCGACTACGGCAGGGTGAGGACATGGACGAAGGTCAGGGCATGAGGGTGGCGCTGGTGCTGGGCTCCAGTGCGGGCGGGGTCGGCAGGCACGTGAAATCCGTGGCGGCCGGGCTGGCGGCCAGGGGGGCGCGGGTGCTGGTGTGCGGGCCCGCCGCCACCGAGAAGACCTTCGGATTCACCGGGCCCGGGGTGCGGTTCGCCCCGGTGGAGATCGCCGACCGGCCCCGGCCGGGCGCGGACCTGCGGACGGTGGGCAGGCTGCGGTCGCTGGTCCGGGACGCCGACGTGGTGCACGCGCACGGGCTGCGGGCCGGGGGGCTGGCGGTGCTGGCCCGGGGCAGGCTCGCCGGGCTCCGGATCGAGACGGGTCCGCCGGTGGTGGTCACGCTGCACAACGCGGTGCTGGCGGGAGGGACGATCGGAGCCGCCTACGCGGCTCTGGAGCGTCTCGTGGCGCGGGGCGCCTCCGGGGTGCTGGGGGTCTCGCCCGATCTCGAGGAGCGCATGCGGTCGCTGGGGGCGCGCAGGGTCGGCCACGCGATGGTGCCCTCCCCCGTCCGGGAGGGGGAGAAGGCCGCCGAGAGCGCCCGGGAGCGGCTGCGCGAGGAGCTCGGCCTGGGCGGCCAGAACGCGGTGTTGACGGTGGCCCGGCTGGCCGACCAGAAGGGACTGTTCGACCTGCTGGAGGTGGCGGGCTGGCTGAGGGAGAAGGAGACGCTCTTCCTCCTGGTGGGCGACGGACCGCTGGACGCCAGGCTGCGGGAGCGGATCGCCGCGGACGACCTGCCGGTCCGGCTGCTGGGGCGGCGCGAGGACGTCCCGGAGCTGCTGGCCGCCGCGGACCTCGTGGTGGTGCCCAGCCTGTGGGAGGGGCAGCCGTTGTTCGTCCAGGAGGTGTTGCGGGCGGGCCGCCCGCTGGTGGCCACGGAGGTCGGCGGCATCCCCGGCATGGTGGGGGAGGCCGCGCTGCTGGTGCCGCCGCAGGACGCGGGTGCGCTGGCCAAGGCGGTGACGTCGGTGCTGGAGGATCCGGAGCTGGCCCGGCGGCTGGCCGAGGCCGCCTCGCGGCGGGCGCGGGAGCTTCCGGACGAGGAGGAGGCGGTGGCTCAGCTCCTGGGCTACTACCGGGGCTTTCTGCGCGGCGGGGGGAGTGAGTAGAGTCACCTTTCCCCGGTGTGCTTGAATCCCGTTCTAGAATAATCCTCGACAACGGGACCGCACCCCTGGGCGGAGCCGTGTCCGGACTAACTGGAGAGGTGTGCACATGGCCATCGGACTCACCGAGGAGCACGAGGACCTTGCCGCGTCGGTGCGGGGCTTCGCCGAGCGTTATGTGACCCAGGCGGTGCTGCGCGCCGCGCTCGACGCCGCCGAGGAGACCAGGCCCGAGTTCTGGTCCCGGCTGGCCGAGCAGGGCCTGCTGGGCCTGCACCTGCCCGAGGAGCAGGGCGGCCAGGGCGCCGGGCTGCTGGAACTGGCCGTGGTCGTCGAGGAGCTGGGCCGCGCCGCCGCGCCGGGACCGTTCCTGCCCACCGTGCTGGCGAGCGCGGTGATCGCCTCCTCCACCAACGCCAAGGCGCACGGCCTGCTGGCCGCCCTCGCCGACGGCTCCCGCACCGGCGCGCTCTCCCTGGCCGGTGGCTTCACCGCCACCCGCGACGGCGACTCGCTGGTCGTCAGCGGCTCCGCCGAGCCGGTGCTGGGCGCCTGCCTCGCCGACGTGATCGTGCTGAAGGCCGGCGAGGACTGGGTGGCCCTCGACGCCTCCGCGCTGACCGTCACCGCCCGTCCCAGCCTGGACCCGGTGCGGCGCTCCGGCCGGATCGAGGCCGAGAACCTCACGGTCCCCGCCGAGCGGATCCTCGACGGCGTCACCGACGAGCGGGTGGGCGACCTGGCCTCGGTGCTGCTGGGCGCCGAGAGCGTCGGTGCCGCCTCCTGGTGCGTCACCACCGCCGCCGAGTACGCCAAGGTCCGCGAGCAGTTCGGCCGCCCCATCGGCCAGTTCCAGGGCGTCAAGCACAAGGCCGCCCGTATGCTCATCGGCCTGGAGCAGGCCCGCGCCGCCGTCTGGGACGCCGCGCGCGCCGTGGGCGACAACGCGAAGGACGCGCGTTTCGCCGCCGCCGTCGCGGCCGTGATCGCCCCGGACACCTGCGCGCAGATCGCCCGCGACGCCATCCAGATCCTCGGCGGCATCGGCTTCACCTGGGAGCACGACGCGCACATCTACCTGCGCCGCGCCCTGACCAACAAGTCGCTGTCGGCGTCGGCGCACGACGCCGCCGTCGAGGTGGCGGAGCTGGCGCTGGCCGGCGGCCGCCGCGAGGTCGAGCTGGAGCTGGACGAGGACACCGCCCCGCTGCGCGAGCGCATCCGGGCCGAGGTCGCCGAGCTCAAGGCCGTCGAGGACCGCGACGCGCTGAACGCCAAGATGGGCGACGAGGGCTGGACGGTCCCCCACTTCCCCAAGCCGTGGGGCCGGGGCGCGAACCCGATCGAGCAGATCCTCATCCAGCAGGAGCTGAAGGCCGCCAAGGTCAAGGCCCCCAACCTGGTCATCGGCGCGTGGCTGGTGCCGTCCCTGGTCGCCTACGGCACCGCCGAGCAGAAGGAGCGCTTCCTGCGCCCGACCCTGCGCGGGGAGATCATCTGGTGCCAGTTGTTCTCCGAGCCGGGCGCCGGCTCCGACCTGGCCGCGCTGTCGATGAAGGCCGAGCGGGTCGAGGGCGGCTACAAGCTGACCGGCCAGAAGATCTGGACGTCGGTCGCGCACCGGGCCGAGTGGGGCTTCTGCATCGCCCGCACCAACCCCGACGCGCCCAAGCACGAGGGCATCACCTACTTCCTGGTGGACATGAAGGCCCCCGGGGTGGACGTGCGCCCGCTGCGCGAGCTCACCGGTGACGCGCTGTTCAACGAGGTCTTCCTCGACGACGTCTTCGTGCCGGACGACTGCGTGGTCGGCGAGGTCGACAAGGGCTGGCAGGTCGCCCGCAACACCCTCTCCAACGAGCGGGTCTCCCTGTCGACCGGCGGCGGCCTGGGCATGGGCGTGCCGGAGCTGCTCGCCTGGTTCAAGGGCAAGGAGCCGGCGGCGGCCGCCAAGGCCGAGGTCGGCAAGCTGATCGCCGAGGGCCAGTCGATCGACCTGCTGGGCCTGCGCACCACCCTCAAGCAGCTGTCGGGGGTCAACCCCGGCGCCGAGGCCTCGGTCCGCAAGCTGCTGGGCGTGCAGTTCAACCAGAACGTCGCCGACTACTGCTGGGCCTCCCAGGGCGCCCTGGCCGCGATCGAGGAGCCGATGGCCGCCACCGGCATCGTCGCCCGCGCCATGCTGTTCAGCCGCGCCATGACGAT
This sequence comes from Actinocorallia sp. B10E7, assembly GCF_039871655.1. Taxonomy (NCBI): domain Bacteria; kingdom Bacillati; phylum Actinomycetota; class Actinomycetes; order Streptosporangiales; family Thermomonosporaceae; genus Actinocorallia; species Actinocorallia sp. B10E7. The sequence goes on along the minus strand of NZ_JBDPLZ010000015.1, from coordinate 126,122 downwards.
CTACGGCGGCACCACCGAGGTCCAGCTCAACATCATCGGTGAGCGTCTCCTCGGCCTCCCCCGCGACCCGGAGCCGGGCAAGTAACACCGGACGTCCGTCCCGGGGAGGGACGGACAAGGGTGACGAAGGGGAAAAACCTCGACGGTAGGGGCAGTGGATCATGACGCTGCCCCTACCGCTGGGTACACTTCACGCCCGGACCCGACACCCCCCAGCCCACCCGGAGGCCCCGTGAAACCCCTCGCTCTCGCCCTCGCCGGCCTGCTGGCACTCTCCGCCTGCGGCGGGGAGAGTGAGAACGCCTCGCCCGAGACGTCCTCATCGGCCGAGGCCTCCTCACCCGCCGCGCAGGAGTCGGGTTCGCCCGGGCTGTCGCCCAAGAGCGGCACCCCGCTGGCCGAGCCGACCGAGAGCGGCAAGCCCGCGCCGACGCCCAAGCCCAACCAGGTCAAGGCCCTGGTCGGCACCTGGCAGAGCTCCACCCCGGTGAAGGAGTACTTCGTCTTCGCCGTGAACGGGTCGGGCAAGCTGATCGCCTCCGGCAAGGAGCTGTGGACCGGCACCGTCATCCCCGCCGGCAAGAACATCTTCCGGCTCTCCTGGCAGGGCACCGACCCCGGCGCCGCCTACTGGCAGGTCCAGCTGAACGCCGAGGGCAACGAGCTCACCTTCGCCGCCAACGGCCAGGTGTACAAGAAGGTCAAGAAGCCCGCCGCGGCGGACACCACCAAGAAACCCACCACATGACGCTCTTCACCTCTCCGGACCAGGCCGCCGAGGCGCTGGCCACGACCGGCTACCTCGCCGATCCGGCCATCGCCACCACGGTCTTCCTCGCCGACGCCCTCGGCAAGCCCCTGCTGCTGGAGGGGCCCGCCGGCGTCGGCAAGACCGAGCTGGCCAAGGCGGTCGCCGCCGCGACCGGGGCCGAGCTCATCCGCCTGCAGTGCTACGAGGGCCTGGACGAGGCCCGCGCGCTGTACGAGTGGAACTACAAGAAGCAGCTGCTGCGCATCCAGGCGGCGGGGGAGGAGTCGTGGGACGCCACCCACGACGACATCTTCACCGACGAGTTCCTGCTGGAGCGGCCGCTGCTGGCGGCCATCCGCAGGGACGGGCCGACGGTCCTGCTCATCGACGAGACCGACAAGGCCGACGTCGAGGTCGAGGGCCTGCTGCTGGAGGTCCTGTCGGACTTCCAGGTGACCATCCCGGAACTGGGCACGATCACCGCCACGCACCGGCCGTTCGTCGTCCTGACGTCCAACGCGGCGCGGGAGCTGTCGGAGGCGCTCAAGCGCCGCTGCCTCTACCTGCACCTGGAGTACCCGTCCCTGGAACGGGAACGCGACATCGTCCTGTCGCGGGTCCCCGGTCTGGAGGCGGGCCTCGCCGAGCAGCTCGTCAAGATCATCGGTACGTTGCGCGCGCTGGAGGTCAAGAAGCCGCCGTCCATCGCCGAGACGATCGACTGGGCCCGCACCCTCCTGGCGCTGGGCCTGGACACCCTGGAAGAGGGCACTGTGCGCTCCACCCTCGGGGTCGTGCTCAAGCACGTCTCCGACCAGCAGCGCGCCATCAAGGAGCTCAACCTCTGATGGACGGCCGCTGATGGGACTGGTCGAACGGCAAACCGGCTTCGTGCAGGCGCTGCGGGAGGCCGGGCTGCCGGTGTCGCCGGCCGAGGGGCTGGACGCGGCCCGGGCGCTGAGGCACATCGATCTGCTGGACAGGGAGACGCTGCGGGCCGTCTACGCGGCGACGCTGGTCAAGCGCCCGACGCACCGGCCCCAGTTCGACGTGCTCTTCGACCTGTGGTTCCCGGCGGCGCTTGGCGCGGGAGAGGGCAACACCGACCGGGTCCCCGACGAGGAGCGCCCCTCGACTCCCCCCGCGCTGGACCCGGAGGTCCAGCGGATGCGGCAGGAGCTGTTCGACCTGCTGCTCCGCAACGACGAGGCCGGGATCCGTCAGTTCGCCCGGATGGCCGTCGGGCGGTTCGGGCGCACCCGGGGCGGTCAGTCGTGGCTGTCGTCCCCGGTGGTCAGGGCGATGTCCGCGGACACGCTGATGGCGGGGCTGCTGCAGGCCGTCCTCAGTGAGCGCGGCGGCCTGGAGGAGAAGGCCGCGAGGCAGACGTTCCGCGCCCGGATCACCGGGTTCGAGCAGGCGGTCGCGACCGAGGTGCGCCGCCGGATCGCCGAGGACACCGGGGTGGAGCGCACCTCCAGGGTCGCCACCCGCCCGCCGCTGGAACGGCTCGACTTCAGCCGGGCGAGCCGCGCCGATCTGGCCGCCCTGCGCCGGGAGGTCCACCCGCTGGCACGCAGGCTCGCCGCCCGCCTCGTGCAGCGCAACCGGCACGGCCACAGGGGCCGCCTGGACTTCCGCCGCACCGTCCGCGCCTCCCTGTCGACCGGCGGCGTCCCGCTGAACACCTATTTCAAGCCCAAACGCCCCCACAAGCCGGAGCTGGTGATCCTCTGCGACGCCAGCGACTCCTGCCAGGCGTTCGCGCACTTCACCCTGCTGCTCACCTTCGCGCTGCGCGAGCAGTTCACCAAGGTGCGGGCCTTCGCGTTCATCGACGCCACCGATGAGATCACCAGGTTCTTCCAGCCCGGCGCCGACGTCGTGGACGCCATGACCCGCATGGCCCGCGAGGCCGACCTCGTCTGGCTGACCGGCCGCAGCAACTACGGCCACGCCTTCAAGACCTTCGACGACAAGTACGCCGACGCCGTCACCTCCAAGACCGCCCTCCTCATCCTCGGCGACGCCCGCTCCAACTACGGCCCGCTCTCCCTTCCCCTGGTCCGGAACATGGCCCGCACCGCCCGTCACGCCTACTGGCTCAACCCCGAGCCCGTCCGCGACTGGGACACCGGCGACTCGGCCGCCTCCGCCTACGGCGAGGTCATCGAGATGCACGAGTGCCGCAACCTGGCCCAGCTGGCCGACTTCATCGAACTCCTCGCCTGACCACCGGACACGGCCGCGGCGTGATCTCCAGGGCCGCCGGTCGTGAGGGACGCCGCCCTCCGGGGTCGGACCGCGGACACGTGCCTCCGCCCGGTCGCCGAAGCGGCCGACCGGTGCATCCGGCACCGTTCGGGGCGTGCGGTCATGGATGCCGCTCACGCGCGGCCCCCGGGAAGGGTGAGCGGTGTGTTCCCGCGGCCGCCGTGGTCATGGAACGCGTCGAGCGGTGGGATCAGGAGAGGGCGCGGGTGATGAGGTCGGCGAGGGCGTCGGGGTCGACGCGGTCGCCGGTGAGGTGGAAGAGGTTCTCCTGGTAGAGGAGGACGGTGGCGAAGGTGGCGGCGGCGACCTCCAGGCGGGCGGCGTCGCCCCGGGAGCCGGGGAGGGTGAGCTCGAGGGCGAGGCGGGCGCGGCGGACGAGTTCGCGGTTGAGGGCGGTCAGGCGGTCGCGGGCGGTGCGGTGGGTGTCGGCCTCGCGGAAGAGGATGCGGCGCATGCTGGGGGAGGCGCGCAGCGGGAGGCGGGCGGCGAGGCGGCGCAGCGCGCCGGCCGGGTCGGGCGGCAGGGGCTCCTCGGGGAGTTCCTCGATCTCGGTGCGTTCGTCGATCAGGGTGAGCAGGACGTCCATCTTCTGCGGGAAGTAGTGGAAGACCAGTCCCTTGGGGACGTCGGCGGCCCGGGCTATGCGGGCGGTCGACGTCGCCTCGTAGCCGGTCTCGGCGAACAGGGCCTCGGCGGCGTCGAGGATCCTGGTGCGCGAGTCGTTCATGGCCGGCCCCCGTGGACGGTCGAGGTCCCCGGACACCGGGGGTGCCGGGGACCACCTGGGTCATGTCGGCCGGGCCGACCGTTCCGTCAGTTCATCAGGTTTCGGTCGCGGCGGGCCGCATGGCGGTGTACAGGGCGACGATAACCGCCGCGCCGCCCGCGATCCATGCCGTCCAGGCCGCACCGTCCTGACCCGTGAACTGCCAGGCCCAGGGTGCGGTGAACAGGAGCGCGGCGAAGGCCGCCGCGGTCCACGCGCTGGGGCCGGGCGCGCCGAGCAGCCCGTACAGGCCGGCCAGCGCCAGCAGGACGCCGAGCACCATCAGGGGGGTGCGCCCCGCGCCGTCGGCCCACAGGTCCGGCGCGAGCAGGGCCGCCAGTCCGGCCAGGAAGGCCACCGCGGCTTCGTAGGAGAACTTCAGGGACATCCGCCACCTCCGGGGGGTTGGACTTCTTCGTCCTGCCTCGAAAGTCCTCCCGATTGACCGGACGGTCAATCAGTCGAATCAGTGACAAACCGCTGGCGCTGAGGAAAGATCACCCTTACTTGGCTGGACGCGGTCCCGGCGGGGTTGGTAATGGCGATCAGAGGCGGAGCCGCCACCACTGGCCGATGATCTTGTCGCCGAACCGCTCGTCGGCCTCCTCGGACTCCAGCTCGAAACCCGCCTTCACGTACAGATGGCGGGAGGCGGGCAGTCCGGCGACCGTCCACAGGACCATCTCCGCATAGCCCGCCGCCCGGGCGAAGGCCAGGCATTCGTCCACCAGCCGCCGCCCCAGCCCGAGCCCGCGGGCCCGGGGCTCGACCAGCAGCAGCCGCAGCTGGGCGACGGGTCCGGGCCGGTCGGCGCGCACGCAGAAGACGCTCCCCACCGGCTCTCCGTCGATCTCGGCGATCCAGGCGTTCTCCCGGGCCGGGTCGTGGTGGTCGCCGTAGCCCGCGGCGATCCGGGCGACCAGGGCCTCGTAGGTGGAGTCCCAGCCGCGTTCCTCGGCGTAGAAGACGCCGTGCCGCCAGACGACCCAGCCCAGGTCGCCCGGCCGCAGGGGGCGCAGGACGTAGGGCTCGGGGGAGGCGCCCGCCAGGATCTCCCGGACGGCGTTCATCGCCGCGACCAGCCGGTGGCGCCGGTCGGCGGGCAGGTTTTCGAGGAGTCCCTCCACCTGGGCCGCCGAGCGGCCGTCCAGCTCGGTGAAGACCTCGCGGCCGCGCTCGGTCAGCCGGACGAGCTGGCGGCGCAGGTCGGTGCCGGACCGGGAGCGGGTGACCAGCCCGTCGGCCTCCAGCCGCGCCAGCAGCCGGCTCAGGTAGCCCGGGTCCAGGCCCAGGGCCTCGCGCAGTCCGAGCGTCGCCGACTCCCCGCCCCTGGCCAGCTCGAACAGCAGCCTGGCCTCGGTCAGCGAGTAGGGGCTGTCGAGCAGGCCTTCGTCGAGGACGCCCAGCAGCCGGGTGTACTCGCGGTTGAAGGTCCTGACCGCCTCGATCTCATCATTCATTGACTCAGTCAAACACGAGGGGCGGGGAGGAGGCGAGGACCGGTCCCGATCAGTCGAACCGGATGTCCCGCAGCCGGTCGGCGTCCTCGCGGCGCAGGACGGTGACGGAGGCGACCGGGGGCAGTGAGCCGCCGTGGGCCCGGTCGACGAGTTTGTGCCAGCGCCGGACGTGTCGTGCGAACACCGGGCTGGTCAGCACCCTGCCGCGCTCGTGCTGCCCGGCCCTGGCGAGGTCCGGGGGGACGTCCAGCAGGACCAGGTGCAGCCCTGCTCCGCCCCTGCGGGCCAGCCATCCGAAGCCGTACAGCAGGTGGGGCCAGGTGCCGCGGGTGTGGGCGACCACCGACCGGCCGTCGGTCAGCGCCCTGCCGATCCGCCACACGTGGGTGGTGTAGACGAAGGGGATGCGGCTCCGCGGGGGCAGCGGACGCAGATAGGCCGACCACCAGTTGCGGGCCTGGATGGAGTCGATCACCAGCGCGCCGCCGATGGGGACGGGTTCGGTCTCGGAATCGGTCAGCCCGTAGAGACGGCGCAGCAAGGTGCTCTTTCCCGCGCCGGGCAGTCCGGCCACCAGGACCAGAGAACCCACGGGAAAGACCAGGTCCTGTTGCTCCGCCATCGCTCCTCTTCTTCCGTGAAGATCCGCATCGTGCTCCCTCGGTGCAACGCGGGGAGGCTGCTCGTCGTTCCCCGAATAGAACCGGACATAACCGGTAATTACCATGGTGACGACCTGGGATCGGGGGACCCGTGCCGCACAACTGGAATTTGAATGCCATTCCAAATATGGCGAACAAGCTGGTCGTGGTGACCGGAGGAGGCAGCGGTCTGGGCCTGGCGGCCTCCACCCGGCTGGCCCGTGCGGGGGCCGAGGTCGTCATCGCGGGCCGCGACCCCGACCGTCTGCGCCAGATCGCCGACCGCGTCCTGGCGCAGCATCCCGAAGCCCGCATCCGCGGTGAGCGCCTGGATCTGGCCTCGCTGGCCTCGGTCCGGGAGTTCGCCGGACGCCTCGCCGACCGGGACCGCCCCCTGGACCTTCTGATCAACAACGCGGCGGTCCTGAACATCCCGCAGCGCACCCTCACCGAGGACGGCTTCGAGCTGACCATGGCCACCAACCATCTCGGGCACTTCGCGCTGGCCGGGCGGCTGCTGCCCCTGCTGCTGCGGGCGCCCGACCCCAGGGTGGTCACGGTGGGGTCGATCACCGCCCGGGTGCCGGTCCTGGACCTGACCGACCTGATGAGCGAGCGGAACTACCGGCCGCTGGCCGCCTACGCCAAGTCCAAGGTGGCGGCCCTGCTGTTCGCCCTGGAGCTCCAGCGCCGGGCGACCAGGGCGCTGACCAGCGTGGCGGTCAAGCCGGGCAGCGCCGACACCGGACTGTACCGGCACAGCTCCGGCCCCTTCTGGCGGATGAGGAGCGGCCTGGACAGGATGCTGAGGCGGCCGGTCGAGCGCGCCGCGTCGGTCATCCTGTACGCGGCCACCGCCCCGGGCGTGGTGCCCGGCGGCTTCTACGCGGCCTCCGGGCGCAGGGGGGTGCCCAGGCTGACCCCGCTGCCCAGGTTCGTCCAGGACCAGGCGCTCGCCCGCGACCTGTGGCTGAAGTCCGAGGCGCTGACGGGCGTCCGGCCGGTCTTCCCGGCGCGTTCCCTGGTCGTCTGAGCGGTGCTGAGAATCTCAGTCCTGGTGAACTTCTCCAATCCGAGATGTCGCATTCGTGGCTTTTCTTTGATGATGATCTGAACTTCTGGCTGGGCACTTTAAGGCGATTGGCGGCTTTTGTGATACTCGCCGTGCGCCGAAACTCGTCACGACCGGGATCCCCCTACCCCGGCCGAGATCTCCGGCGCAGAAGGAGAAAGACTCGTGAGACGGGTCCTTGTCGCTCTGGCCGCCCCCTTCCTCCTCCTCACCGCGATCCTCGCCCCCGCACCCGCCGCGGCCACCCCGCCCGGCATCCCCTCCCTGTCCACCGCGCAGAGCCAGCTCGCCGCGCTGACCGTCGCCGCCGAGGCCAACGCCTCCACCTACGACCGCGACCTGTTCCCGCACTGGATCACCATCTCCGGCACGTGCAACACCCGCGAGACCGTCCTGAAGCGGGACGGGGTGAACGTCGTCACCGACTCCTCCTGCGCCGCCACCTCCGGCAGCTGGTACAGCCCCTTCGACGGCGCCACCTGGACCGCCGCCAGCGACGTCGACATCGACCACCTCGTCCCGCTCGCCGAGGCGTGGCGGTCCGGCGCGTCGGCCTGGACCACCAGCAAGCGCCAGTCCTTCGCCAACGACCTCAGCCGCCCCCAGCTGTGGGCCGTCACCGACAACGTCAACCAGGCCAAGGGCGACAAGGACCCGGCCAGCTGGAAGCCCTCGCTGACGAGCTTCTGGTGCACCTACGCCAAGTCCTGGATCGCCACCAAGTACTACTGGGGCCTGAAGCTCCAGAGCTCCGAGAAGACCGCCCTCAACACCATGCTCGGCTACTGCTGATCCAGCCCTGGCGAAGGGGACGTCCGGTCAGCCGGGCGTCCCCTTCCCGTCCCACGGCCCGGTGGCGGTCACCAGCCCCGTTCGCGCCAATCGGAGAGGCTCGGGCGCTCCTTGCCGAGCGTGGAGTCCTTGCCGTGGCCCGGGTAGAACCAGGTGTTGTCGGGGAGGCGGTCGAAGACGCGCTCGGTGACGTCGGCCAGGAGCTGGTGGAAGAGGGCGCTGTCGCCCCAGGTGTTGCCGAGGCCGCCGGGGAAGAGGCTGTCGCCGGTGAACAGGTGGGGGCGGTCGGGGGCCCGGAGCAGGAGCGCGATGCTGCCGGGTGTGTGGCCGCGCAGGTGGATGACCTCGAGGGAGTGCGCGCCCAGGGCGATGACGTCGCCGTGCTCGACCGGAGTGGTGACGGGGACGGGCAGCGGCTCGGCGTCGTGGGGATGGGCGATGGTCGCGGCACCGGTCGCGCGGACCACCTCCTCCAGGGCCTGCCAGTGGTCCTGGTGGCGGTGGGTGGTGACGATCCGGGACAGGGGGCGGTCGCCGACCAGCCGCAGCAGGCGCTCGGGCTCGGCCGCGGCGTCGATGAGGATCTGGTCCCCCGACTCCTCGTCGCGCAGCAGATAGGAGTTGTTGTCGTAGGGGCCGACCGCCAGCTTCCACAGGGCCAGCCCGGGCAGCGGCTCCCGGGTGTCGGCGGGGCCGCCGACGGCGACGTCACCGGTGTAGCTCATGAGACCTGGCTCCAATCGACGGCCGGAGCGGAGGGCCACGCGGGCGCGGGCACCGCGATCCGGGAGGCGGCGGCCCGGCCGGTCAGCCAGGCCAGCAGGTGGTGTCCCTCGTCCTCCAGGGCCGGGCCGTCACCGCCGAGCTCGACGGTCAGGTCCAGGTCGGTGGCGGTGACCCGGGAGAACGGGAGCCCGCCGCGCAGCGGAGGCAGCGAGTCGTCCAGCTCCCAGCGGACGTAGGAGCGGGGCCAGTCGGCGGGGGCGTAACCGGCGTCCAGGTCGACGTGGTGGACCTCCACCTCGCGCCAGCGCCGGTGCAGGGTGTACCAGGCGGGGTGCGGCCAGCCCGGCATCGCGCGGACCGTCGCCTTCCACGCCTCGTCCGTCAGGCTCTCGGCCAGCGCGACGAACCGGGCGTTCGACTCGCGGACGTCGGCGGCGAGCTCGGCGACCGGCCGGTCCGCGCCCGCCTCGATCTCGGCCTCGCGGGCTTCGACGCTCGGGTACTGCGGGTGCTCCACGCCGGTCCGGGCCCATTCCAGCAGGCGCCAGTAGGAGTCGGCGTTGCGTGCGATGTGCTGGAGGACGTGGCCGCGCGTCCAGCCTTCCAGGGGGGACGGACCGCGTGCGGCGGACTCGTCGATCGCTTCCAGCGTCCGTTCCAGTCGTTCCTGGGAGGCGACGACCTCCGCCAAGACCCGCTTCGCGATCTGCATGCCCTCATTTTCGCGCACCGGCGGCGTCACCGCGTCATCGGATGAGTCCGAAGACTCCGGAGAAATGGGGCACACGCTACGGTGCCGACGCCGTTTGTCGGGTTTCCTGGAAAGCCGATGTGACGAACGGGACACCAAATGATCAGGAATCCCGGTGAGGGAACGTTCTGGAGGGCGCTCGGCGACTCCGAGCGCAAGGCGCTGCTGGCGATCGGCCACAAGAGCGCCGTGCCCGCCCGCGGCACGCTGTGCAACCAGGGCATGCCGGCCCGCGACGTCCTGCTGATCGTCGAAGGGCACGCCAAGGAACAGTTCGACGCCCAAGACGGCACCGAGGCGATCCTCGAACTGCTGGGCCCCGGCGACCTGGAGGGCGACCTGGCGGTGTGGGGGCACCCGCAACGCGCGTCGGTCGTGGCCCTGACGACCCTGACGGTCCTGCGCATCGACAGCCGGAAGTTCGCCGGGTTCGTCACCGGCAGCCCCCGGGCCACCGACGCGCTGATGGAGTCGCTGGCCCACCGGTGGACGAGGTCGGGGCGCAGGCTCGCCCTGCGCGGCGCGGGACCGTCCACTCGCATCGCCTTCCACCTGCTGGAGCTGGCGCTGCGCACGGGGCGGGTCGGCCCGCACGGCGTCACCGTCCCGATGCCGTTCAACCAGGGCGAGCTCGCCAATTGGGTGGGCATCTCCCGGGAGTCCCTGGTGCGCTGCTTCGCCCGCTGGCGGGGCACGCTCATCGACACCTCCGTGCCGCGTTCGCTGCTGCTGCTCGACCTGGCGGGGATCCGCAAGGAGGCGGGGCCCTGGGCGGAGGAGGAGTGGGACGCGCCCGAGCGGCCCGAGCCCAGGGTGAGCCTGGCGGTCCGCCCGCCGGTCGCCACCGGCCACACCTGGCTGCCGGCCGGAGGCGAGCACTTCACCGGGCGGCGGGCCGAGCTGTCACGGCTCAGCCTGCTGCTGGCCGACCGGCCGCCCGGCGCAGTGATCCAGGGCATGGCCGGGGTCGGCAAGACCGCGCTGGCCCTGCACTGGGCGCATCTGGAGTCCGGCCGCTTCCCCGACGGGCAGATCTTCGTCGACCTGCGGGGGCCCAGCAAGCCGGCGACCCCGGTGGAGGCGCTCGGGCAGATCCTGCGCCGGCTCGGCGTGCCCGGAGACCAGCTGCCCGCCGAGGAAGGGGAGCTGACCGCGCTCTACCGGTCGCTGCTGGCCGGCCGGAGGGTGCTGATCGTTCTGGACAACGCCTCGGGGCACGACGAGCAGATCCGGCCGCTGATCCCGTCCGGCTCCGGCGGGTTCGTCCTGGTGACGGCCCGGCGGCGCCTGTCGGGCACCGGGCTGCCGACACTGGAACTGCCGGAGATGACGCCGCAGGAGGCCGTCGAGCTCGTCGCGGCGGTCGTCGGAAGGGACCGGGTCGAACCCGAGCGGCAGGCGGCGGAGGAACTGGCGAGAGAGTGCGACCACCTGCCGCTGGCTCTGCGGATCGCCGCCGCCCGGCTGGCCGCGAGCCCCGAGGAGAGTATCGCCGACACCGTCCGGGAGCTGTCGGGACGGGACCGCCTGGCGGCGTTCGCGCTCCCCGAGGACTCGCACGGAGCGCTGCGGGCGGCCTTCGAGGTGTCCTACGACGCGCTGGACCCCGTGCTGCGGGCGACGTTCCGGCGCCTGGGCCTGACCGTCGGGCCGGACTTCTCGATCCCGTCGGCGGCCGCGCTGCTCGGCACGGACGAGGGGACCGCCGCCAAACGCGTCCAGGCGCTCGAACGGGTCTTCCTCGTCGTCTCCGCCGGCCACGACAGGTACCGGCTGCACGACCTGCTGCGGGACTTCGCCAGAGAACTGGCGGCGAACGAGGACTCCGAAGGCGACCGGAGAGCCGCGCGGTACCGGATGCTGTCCCACTACCTGCGTGCGGCCAGGGTGGCGGGAGAGGCCATGGACGGGCCCGGCCGCGCCGAGGCGATCACCTGGTTCGAGGCCGAACGCCGCTGCCTGGTCTCGGCCGTCCGCCACGCCGCCCGGCTCGGCCTGCACCCCACCGCGCACGGCCTGGCCGCGGCACTGTACGACTTCCTGGAGTTCCGCCGCTACAGCGAGGACAACATCACCGTCCACCGCATCGGCCTGGCCTCCGCCCAGACGAACGGCGACTGGGCCGCCATCGCGGTGATGTTGCACCACCTGTCGGCCGCGCACCGGGAGCTGGGCCGGTGCGTCCGGGCGATCGGCTACGGCGAGGACGCCCGGCGCTACTTCCAGGCGCTGGGCGACCGCTCCGGAGAGGCGGCCGTGCTCGACACCCTCGCCGCCGTCTACACCGACCTGGGCCGCCGTCCCATGGCGCTGGAACACGCCGAGCAGGCCCTGGCCCTGCACCGCGAACTGGACGAGCCGGACGGGGAGGCCCGCGCGCTGGACACCCTGGCCCGCAACCTGCAACGCCTCGGCCACTACGACGAGGCCTACGAGCAGGCCCACCGGGCGCTCGTCCTGCGCCGGACGCTCGGCGACCCGCGCGGCGAGGCCGAGACCTTGCTCAGCCTCGCCCGCGTCCACCACTACCGCGGCAACTTCCAGCAGGCCGCGGTGGTCGCCCTGGAGGCGCTCGAGCTCAACCAGGAGCTGGGGCACCGGCACGGCGAGGCCGAGGCGCGCACCGAGCTGGCCCGCGTCCACCAGCAGCTCGGCAACCGGGAACTGGCCGACAGGGACGCCCGGCTGGCCCTGGACGTCTACCGCTCGGTCGGCGCGCGGCCCGGCGAGGGCGAGACCCTGGTGATCCTGGCGCGCATCGCGATCGGCGAGACCCGGCACATGGAGGCCATCACCCACTGCGCGGACGCGCTGCCGGTCCTGCGGGCGGTCGGGCACCGCCCGGGCGAGGCCGAGGCCACCGCCCTGTTCGGCGTCGCCTACTACTGGCTGGGCCGCTACCCCGAGGCCCGCGAGAACCTCCAGCGGGCGCTGGAGATCCGCAGGCAGATCGGCGACCTGCACGGAGAGGCCCACGACCTGGACTACCTGGGCCGCGTCGCCCGCCGGCTCGGCCGCACCGACGAGGCCGTCCTGCTCGGCCTGGAAGCGCTCTCCCTCTGCCAGGAGCTGGGCGCACGCGAACGCGAGGCCGGCGCGCTGGGCAGCCTCGCGCGCACCTACCTGCGGATCGGCTGGCTCGAGGAGGCGGTGAACGCCGCCGGGCTGGGCCTGGAGATCCGGCGCGAGATCGGCGACCGGTACGGGATGGGCACCGCGCTGGACACCTACGCCCTGATCCTGCGCCGCATGGGCCGCCCGCACGAGGCCGCGCGCAACTCCCTGGACGCGCTGGCCGCGCTCACCGAGGCCGGCGACCAGCACGGCGTCGGCACCGCCCTGGTCAACCTCTCCGAGACCCGGCTGCACCTGGACGACCTCGCCGGCGCGCTGGCCTGCGCCGAACGGGCCAGGGTCCTGGCCACCGGGCTCGGCGACCGCCGCAACGAGGCCGCGGCCCACCACGTCCTCGGCCTGATCCGGATCCGCGAGAAGCGGCTGGAGGAGGCGTGCGGGCACTTCGAGCGGGAGACCGACCTGCGGGCCGAGATGGGCGACCACGGCGGCCAGCGCCAGGCGCTCACCGCGCTCGCGGACTGCCAGGACGGGCTGGGCCTGGCGGACGGGGCGCGGGAGACCCGCCGCCGCATCGCCGCGCTGGAACGCTGGCTCGGCTGAGCCGCTTCCTCTGGAAATGTCGGTGGCTTCTCCTACCCTGGGACCGTGGAGAGTTTCGGGTGGACCATCCTCCAAAGCCCCCTCGGCCCGCTGATGCTGGCGGAGACCGAACAGGGCCTGGTCAACGTGCGCTTCCACGCCCATGACGCCGAGCACCACGCCCACCGCGCCGCCTCCCGCCTCGGCCTCCGGCCGGTGCGCGGCGGCCTGTGCGAGACCGCCGCCCAGTTCTCGGCCTACTTCGCCGCCGACCTGACCGAGTTCACCATCCCCCTGGACTGGCGCCTGACCTCGGGCTTCAACGAACGCGTCCTGCGCCTGCTGTACACCCGCGTCGGCTACGGCCGGACCGCGGGCTACGGCGACCTGGCCCGCTGGGCGGGCGACCCCGGAGCCTCACGGGCCGTCGGCACCGCGATGGGCGCCAACCCCCTCCCCGTCGTTGTCCCCTGCCACCGCGTCATCACCTCCACCGGCGAGATGGGCGGCTTCGGCGGCGGCCTCGAGACCAAACGCATCCTCCTGGCCCTGGAAGGCGTGCTCCCCGCCCCTCTCTTCTGACCGTCCGCGCGACAGGAGAGGCCCGGACGCCCCGGGTTCCGTGATCGACGGCTCCACCGTCGGACGCCGTTCTCCGCCGGAGGCAGGGCGGCCTCGCCGTCGACGGGTCCACACGGTCCCGGGAACGCCGAAGGCCGGGCCCCCGAGGGGAGCCCGGCCGGATGGAGCGGGGGGTCAGCGGGAGGGACGGTGGTGGTCTTCGGGGGCGGCGAAGGACTTGGCGCTCTTGCGGGCACGGGAACCGGGGAGCTTGCCGAAACCGGCGAAGGTGTAGGCGGTGAAGGCCATCGCGCCGAGGTTGGCCTTCAGAGCGGTGAAGTCGATGTTGTCGATGGTGTCGCAGGCGGCGTGGTAGCAGGGGTCGTACGCCTGACCGGCGGTGCCGCCGAACAGGGCCGCCTCCTCTTCGGTCTTGACGCCCTCGGCACCGGTGAACAGGCCGCCCGCGGGGATGCCGGCCGCGATGAACGGGCCGTAGTCGGACCGCCCGTCGAAGTCGGTGCCCTTGTGCGGCAGGCCGAGCTTGTCGAAGTACTTCTCGAAGGTCTTCTCGATCTCGGCGGAGCCCTCCGGGCCGGCGGGCGCGCCGACCGCGTCCGAGTCGTCGCCGTCGTAGATGAAGTAGACGTAATTCGGCGAGCCGATCATGTCGTAGTTCAGGTACATCCTGATCCGGGCGGCCTCCTCGGTGCTCAGCGCGCCGACGTAGTGCTCGGCGCCCAGCAGGCCGCTCTCCTCGGCGCCCCACCAGGCGAACCGCAGCTTGTTCTTCAGCGGGAGCCTGTTGGACTTGAGCGCCAGTTCGAGCAGGGCGGCGCTGCCCGAGCCGTTGTCGTTGATGCCGGGGCCGGCCGGGACGCTGTCGAGGTGCGACCCCGACATGACGACGTTGTCGGGGTCGCCCTTCTTCGTCTCGGCGATGACGTTCCAGGTCGTCTTGGTCTCGCTGGTGGTGTCGGTCTTGATCCGGACCGTGGTGCCGGCCGGGGAGGCGAGGTCCGCGCCGATGGCGTAACTGGTGCTGATGACCGGGACAGACACGTCGGGCGAGCCGAGGGTGCCGCCGAACACGTCGGCCCTGCCGTCCTGGCCCTCGTTGAAGATGATCACCGCGGAGGCGCCCGCGGCCTGCGCGTTGACCGCCTTGTCGTGGAAGGTGCAGGTACCGCGCTGGACGAGGGCGACGGCTCCGGCGGGGAAGCCGGCGAAGTCGGCGGCCTCGCAGCCGGAGGTCGAGGAGTTGGGCTGGGCGCCCGGAGGGATCATCACGTCCACCGGCTGCACGACTCCCGTCGCCTCACCGGATCCCGAGTACTCCATCGTGACGAAGTCGCCCACCGAGCTGCCGTCCGGCGGCGTCGGCGCGTAGGTGACCGCGTCCGGCGTGAGCTGCTGGAAGGCGGCGGTCGAGTTCTCCGAGAAGAACGGGAACTGGAACTCCTGCACCGTCGGCTTGTAACCGGCACCCTTCAGCCGGCTGACGACGTAGTCGCGGGAGGCGGCGAATCCCGGGGTACCCGAGGCGCGGGTACCCCCGTTGGCGTCGGCGATCTTCTGCAGCGCCTGGAGGTGGCGCTTGACCCCGTCCGGTTTGACGGCGGCGGCCTGGGCCTGCGGATCGGGAGCCGCCGCGACGGGTGACGTCGCGGCGGCGGCCATGATCAGAGCGGTGGCAGAGGCGGCGAACAAACCCCTGCGCTGGGGGTTGCGCATGGTAAGGCTCCTCGCGAGTTGATCCCCGAGTGACTGGCGTAAAGGGAAAGTAAACGCGAGGACGAGTGATGAAAAGATCTCTCCCCGTAGCTGGTCCAGTTGTGGCCGTTCCGAGACCGGGGGTGTATCAACCCATGATCTTCGCCAAATACTGGCCGGTGTGGCTCTCGGACACCGCCGAGATCTCCTCCGGCGTGCCGGTCGCCACCACGGTGCCGCCGCGTGAACCGCCCTCCGGGCCCATGTCGATGACCCAGTCGGCGGTCTTGATGACGTCGAGGTTGTGCTCGATCACCAGCACCGTGTTGCCCTTGTCGACCAGGCCGTTCAGCACGCCCAGCAGCTTGCGGATGTCCTCGAAGTGCAGGCCGGTCGTCGGCTCGTCCAGCACGTAGATGGTGCGTCCGGTGGATCGGCGCTGCAGCTCCGAGGCGAGCTTCACCCGCTGGGCCTCGCCGCCCGAGAGCGTCGGCGCGGGCTGCCCCAGCCGGACGTAGCCGAGCCCCACCTCGTTGAGCGTCTTCAGATGCCGGTGGATCGCGGTGATCGGCTCGAAGAACGAGGTGGCCTCCTCGATGGGCATGTCCAGTACGTCGGCGATGGTCTTGCCCTTGTAGTGCACCTCGAGGGTCTCGCGGTTGTAGCGGGCCCCGTGGCACACCTCGCACGGCACGTAGACGTCCGGCAGGAAGTTCATCTCGATCTTGATCGTGCCGTCGCCGGAGCAGTTCTCGCAGCGCCCGCCCTTGATGTTGAAGGAGAACCGGCCGGGCTGGTAGCCGCGGACCTTGGCCTCGGTGGTGGAGGCGAACAGCTTGCGGATGTGGTCGAACACCCCGGTGTAGGTGGCCGGGTTGGAGCGCGGTGTGCGCCCGATCGGCGACTGGTCGACGTGCACGACCTTGTCGAGCTGCTCCAGCCCCAGGATGCGCCGGTGCCTGCCCGGGACGGTCTTGGCCCCGTGCAGCTGCTTGGCCAGCGCGTTGTAGAGGATGTCGTTGACCAGCGTGGACTTGCCCGAACCGGACACCCCGGTGACCGCGGTGAACACCCCGAGCGGGAACGTCACGTCCACGTTCTGCAGGTTGTTGGCGCTCGCGCCCTTGACCGTGATCTCCCGGCCCTTCTGCCGGGGCCGGCGCAGCGCGGGAACCTCGATCGAGCGCCGGCCCGACACGTACTGGCCGGTCAGCGACCTCTCCGAGGCCAGGAGCTCCTCGACGGTCCCGGAGACGACGACCTGGCCGCCGTGCTCGCCCGCGCCGGGACCGATGTCGACGACCCAGTCGGCGGCCCGGATGGTGTCCTCGTCGTGCTCGACGACGATCAGGGTGTTGCCGATGTCGCGCAGTCGCAGGAGCGTCTCCAGCAGGCGGGTGTTGTCGCGCTGGTGCAGCCCGATCGACGGCTCGTCCAGCACGTAGAGCACGCCCACCAGGCCGGAGCCGATCTGGGTGGCCAGCCGGATGCGCTGGGCCTCGCCGCCGGCCAGGGTGGCCGAGGCGCGGTCCAGGGTGAGGTAGTCCAGGCCGACGTCGAGCAGGAAGCCCAGCCGCGCGTTGACCTCCTTGAGCACCTGCTCGGAGATCTGCCTGTCGCGGTCACCGAGGTCCAGGGAGCGCAGGAACTCGGCGCACTCGCCGATCGGCATGGCCGACACCTGCGCGATGGACCGGCCGGCGACCTTGACCGCCAGGATCAGCGGCTTGAGCCGCGCGCCCGCGCAGGCCGGGCACGGGATCTGGCGCATGTATCCCTCGAACCGCTCGCGGGAGGCGTCGCTCTCGGCCTCGGCGTGCCGCCGCTGGATCCACGGGATGACGCCCTCGTAGTCGGTGTAGTAGGAGCGCTTGCGCCCGTACCGGTTGCTGTAGGAGACGTGGACCTGGGCGGTGCTGCCGTGCAGGATCGCCTTGCGGGCCTTGGCCGGGATCTGCCGCCAGGGCTCGTCCAGCGCGAAGCCCATCTCCGCGCCGAGCCCCTGCAGCAGCCGCTGGAAGTAGTCGCTGAAATGCCCGCCCGACCAGGGGCCGATCGCGCCGTCGGACAGCGAGCGCTCCTCGTCGGGGACGACCAGCTCGGGGTCGACCTCCATGCGGGTGCCCAGGCCGCTGCACTCGGGGCAGGCGCCGTAGGGGGAGTTGAAGGAGAAGGAACGGGGTTCGAGCTCCTCGAAGGACAGGTCGTCATACGGGCAGTAGAGGTGTTCGGAGTACATCCGCTCACGGCCCGGATCGTCCTCGGGGAGGTCGACGAAGTCCAGGATCAGGGTGCCGCCGCCCAGCGAGAGGGCGGTCTCGATCGAGTCGGCGAGGCGCCGCCGCGCCGACTCCTTGACCGCCAGCCGATCGACGATCACCGAGATGTCGTGCTTCTCCTGCTTCTTGAGCTTGGGCGGGTCGTCCAGCCGGACCGCGGCCCCGTCGACCAGCGCCCGGGAGAAGCCCTTGCTCTGCAGCTCGCGGAAGAGCTCCTGGTACTCGCCCTTGCGGCCGCGGATCACCGGCGCCAGCACCTGGAACCGGGTGCCCTCGTGCAGCTCCATCACCCGGTCGACGATCTGCTGGGGGGACTGCCGGGAGATGGCCCTGCCGCACTCGGGGCAGTGCGGCTTGCCGATCCTGGCGTACAGCAGCCGCAGGTAGTCGTACACCTCGGTGATCGTGCCGACGGTGGAGCGCGGGTTCTTGGAGGTGGACTTCTGGTCGATGGAGACCGCGGGGGAGAGGCCCTCGATGAAGTCGACGTCGGGCTTGTCCATCTGGCCGAGGAACTGGCGGGCGTAGGCCGACAGGGACTCCACGTACCGGCGCTGGCCCTCGGCGAAGATCGTGTCGAACGCGAGACTGGACTTCCCCGAGCCCGACAGCCCGGTGAACACGATCAGGGAGTCCCGCGGCAGGTCCAGCGAGACGTCCTTGAGGTTGTGCTCGCGCGCGCCGCGAACGACAAGACGATCATGCACGGTGTGTTTCCCCAGCTCATCGAGACGGCCCCGGACGGATAAGCGGGGCCGGAAACAGGCTAACCACGGGGACCGACAATTCGTTCCGGATTTCGTCACGGATCCGGTGCGCCCGTCGTCACCGTACACGTGTTCGAACACCGTCTGCCACCGATACGGAGGCTCTCCGCCTACGAGTCGTCTTCGAGCAGCGCGCTCAGATGGGAGCGCAGGTGCTCCCGCACCTCCTGGGGGGTGACCTGCCCCGGATAGAGCAGCAGATGCAGGGAGAGCCCGTCGATCAGGGCGTGCAGGCGTCCGGTCTCGTCCTGGTCCAGGCCCATGGCCCGCACCAGGTCGGAGACGAATCCCCGCAGGTCGCGGTGGACGCCGTTGGTCAGCTCCTGCAGCTCCGGGTCGTGCCGGGCCTTGCTGATGAAACCGAACCACACCTCGGCCTCGAACCGGCGCTCGTCGTCCATCGGGATGATCTGCTCGCAGTAGGCCAGGACCTGGTCCAGCGTGCTCCCGGAGGGGGACAGCGCCTCGATCCGCGCGGTCGTCCTCTCTCCGACCAGGGACATCGCCGAGGCGATCAGGTCCCTCTGCTCGGGGAAGTAGTGGCGCAGCGCCCCGGGGGAGCAGCCCGCCTCGGCCGCGACGGCCCGGACGGACACCGCCTCGACGCCGTCGCGCGAGACCACCCGCCACAGCGCCTCGGTGAGCTCTCTGCGGCGGGCCTCGTGGTCGACGATCCTGGGCATCCTTTTTTGTAGCACAACTGTGTTGTAATCTAAAAAGTACAGTCGTGTGAAATAAGGGGTGCCGATGCTGGTCGCGATGATCGTCGGAGCCGAGGCGGCCTTCTGGGTCGTCCTCGCGCTGGGGCTGCTGGCCCGGTACGGGCTGCACATGCCCCGCCTGGGCGGCGCGCTGCTGCTGGCCGTGCCGCTGATCGACCTCGTCCTGCTGACCGTCACATTCCTGGACCTGCGGGAAGGGGGGAAGGCCGGCTTCGCCCACGGGCTGGCCGCCGTCTACCTGGGGGTCTCGGTCGCCTACGGGCACCAGATCATCAAGGGGATCGACGCCTGGACGGCGTACCGCTTCGCCGGGGGACCCCGGCCCGTCAAGCGGCGGAAGGGCGGTCTCGAGCATCTCCGGCACGAGGCGTCGCAGGTCGGCCGCCACGTGATCGCGTGGGCGACGGGTTCGGGCCTGCTCCTGCTCGGGATCTGGTACGTCGGGGACGCCGAGCGCACCGAGTCGCTCTTCCACCTGGTCAGGCTGTGGACGCTGATCCTGGTGATCGACGCCGCCGTCATGCTCTACGACGTGCTCGCGTTCCTCAAGGGCGGCGGGCCGAAGACGGCGAAGGAGGCCGAGGGCGCGCCTGAGCTCACGGAAGCCGCGCGTAGGCGGTGAACTGAGGGACGAAGAGCGTACGGGGGAGGGCGCGGCGTTCGTTGCGCCGGAAGGCCTTCTCCCAGCCCGCCAGCTCTTCCTCGGTGGCCAGACCCTCGACCAGCAGGGTCTCACGGGCGGCCCAGGCCGGTCCGTGCATGCTCGAGGGCAGCTCCACGATGTCGATCCTGCCCCGGAAGTCGAGCAGCTTCAGCCCGGCGGTCACCAGCAGCTCGTCCAGGTGGAGCCCCACGCCGAGGTCGCCGCCCCGGCGCAGCAGCAGTTCGGTGTAGCGGCTGTGCAGCTCGAAGGAGGCGGGATCCACCGGGCCTCTGATCCGCATCATCGTCAGGTCGCTGTCGGCCAGGTACACGCATCCGCCGGGGCGGACGAGCGTGGCCAGGTGGTCGACGATGCGCTGTTCGGCTCCGCCGTTGTGCGCCAGGACATGACGCATCATCACGAGATCGAACCGGTGTTCGGGGAGTCCGGTGTCGTCCGCGGGGGCCACCGAGACCTCCACCGGAAGGTCGCCTTCCGCGGCGAGCGCCCGGGTCACCGCGAGCGCCTCGCGGTCCCGGTCCACCGCGTGGACGTGGCCGTCGGGAAGGACGAGCTGCGCCAGCCGCTGGGTGACGGCTCCCGGACCGCAGCCCACGTCGGCGACACGGGCTCCGGGCGCCGCTCCGGCGTGGGTCCACAGCTCGCGTTCCGCGCGCATCGCGGCGTCGGCCATGAGCTGGTAACGCGCGATCTCCAGATCGCTCATCGCCAGCGGGTAGTCCGGCATGGCGATATCCCCCCTTGTGTCCAGTATGTCACTAGGGGGCGCCGTCCGCCGACCCGGTTCGGGGCATCGGAAACCGTCGGCCAAGATGGTCGCATGGCTGAAGAACTCACACGACGTACGGCACTGGGAGTGGCCGGTCTGACCGGACTGGCGGGAATCGCCGGCTGCGCCTCCGGCAGCGGGCCGGAGACCCCCGCCAACCTCTCCGGCAAGGAGGTCGCCAAGATCGCCGACGTCCCCGTCGGCGGCGGGCGGCTGAACAGCGAGCTGAAACTGCTGGTCACCCAGCCCACCGAGGGCGTCTTCAAGGTCTTCACCTCCAAGTGCCCCCACCAGGGATGCGGCGTGAGCACTCCCAAGGACGGCATCGCCGACTGCCCGTGCCACGGGAGCGAGTTCGACATCACAGACGGCTCGGTCAAGAAGGGCCCCGCCACGAGCGGGCTGCGGGAGTACCCGGCGGAGGTCAAGAACGGAGCCGTCGTCGTCCTCTGAGCGGTATGAGCCCGGGGGGCGACCCCCAGACCCCCGCTGAGGGTTCAGATGATCCTCGCTGCGCTGTGGTCATCTGAGCCCTTAGTCTGACGGGGTGGCAGATCCCGCGTCCTACAGACCGGCCCCCGGGACGATCCCAGAGACCCCGGGGGTCTACCGCTTCCGTGACGAGCACGGCCGGGTCATCTACGTGGGCAAGGCCAAGAACCTGCGGGCCCGCCTGAACTCCTACTTCGCCGACCACGCGGGGCTCCACGTCCGCACCCAGAACATGGTCACCACCGCGGCGTCCGTGGAGTGGACGGTGGTGGGCACCGAGGTCGAGGCGCTCCAGCTGGAGTACTCCTGGATCAAGGAGTACGACCCGCGCTTCAACGTCCGCTACCGGGACGACAAGTCCTACCCCTACCTGGCCGTGACCCTGAACGAGGACTTCCCCAGGGTGACGGTCATGCGGGGCGCCAGGCGCCGCGGCGTGCGCTACTTCGGCCCCTACTCCCACGCCTGGGCCATCCGCGAGACGGTCGACCTCCTGCTGCGGGTCTTCCCCGTGCGCACCTGCAGCGCCGGGGTCTTCAAACGGCACGGGCAGATCGGCCGGCCCTGCCTGCTCGGCTACATCGGCAAGTGCTCGGCGCCCTGCGTCGGACGGGTGGACCAGGCCGGGCACCGGGCCCTGGCCGAGGACTTCTGCGACTTCATGACCGGCAACACCGGCCGTTTCCTCAAGCGGCTGGAGCAGGAGATGTACGCCGCCGCCGAGGAGGAGCAGTTCGAGACGGCGGCCCGCCGGCGCGACGACCTCCGCGCCCTGGAGCGGGCGCTGGAGAAGCAGGCCGTCGTGCTGGGCGACAGCACCGACTGCGACGTGATCGCCTTCGCCCGAGACCAGCTCGAGGCCGCCGTCCAGGTGTTCTACGTGCGGGGCGGGCGCATCCGGGGCCAGCGCGGCTGGGTCGTCGACCTGGTCGAGGAGCGCACCACCGGCGAGCTCGTCGAGGACTTCCTGCTGCAGTGCTACGGCGAGAACGACGCGGTGCCGCGCGAGGTCCTGGTGCCGGAGGAGCCGCCGGACCTCGAGGCGATGAACGGGCTGCTGTCGGACGCTCGCGGCGGCCAGGTGCGCATCCGGGTCCCCCGGCGCGGCGACAAGAAGGACCTGCTGGGGACGGTCGAGCGCAACGCGGGAGAGGCGCTGCGCCAGCACCGGCTCCGCCGCGCCTCCGACCTCACCGCCCGCAGCCGCGCCCTGCAGGAGATCCAGGAGGCCCTGGGCCTGGACCAGGCGCCGCTGCGCATCGAGTGCTTCGACGTGTCCAACCTGCAGGGCACCGACGTGGTCGCCTCGATGGTCGTCTTCGAGGACGGGCTGGCCCGCAAGTCCGAGTACCGCAGATTCACGATCAAGACATTCCAGGGCCAGGACGACGTGCGCTCGATCCACGAGGTCCTCACCCGCCGCTTCAAGCGCTACCTGGCCGAGTCGCAGAAGGCCGGAGACCTGTCCCCGGAGGGCATCACCGGGGACAGCAGCGAGGGGCTGCTGGCGTCCTACGGCTTCGGCGACGAGGGCGACGAGCGGAACGGCCCGCTGGACCCCGAGACCGGCAGGCCCCGCAAGTTCGCCTACCCGCCGAACCTGGTGGTGATCGACGGCGGTCCGCCGCAGGTCGCCGCCGCCCAGCGGGCCCTGGACGAGCTGGGGATCGACGACGTCGCCGTCTGCGGCCTGGCCAAGCGGCTGGAGGAGGTCTGGCTGCCCGGTGAGGAGGACCCGGTGATCCTGTCGCGCACCGGCGAGGGCCTCTACCTGCTGCAGCGGGCCCGGGACGAGGCGCACCGCTTCGCGATCACCTTCCACCGGGCCAAGAGGTCCAAGCGCATGACCACCAGCGAACTCGACACCGTGCCCGGGCTGGGCCCGGCCCGCCGCACCGCGCTGCTGAAGCACTTCGGCTCGGTCCGGCGGCTGAAGGAGGCCACCGCGGAGCAGATCGCAGAGGTGCCCGGGATCGGGCTCAAGACCGCGGAGACCATCGTGAAAGCCCTCCAGGGGGGAGTGGGATGACCACCGGAGCTCATCTTCCGGACATAGTGATCGTCACCGGGATGTCCGGTGCGGGCCGCAGCACCGCGGCCAAGGCACTGGAGGACCTGGACTGGTTCGTGGTCGACAACCTGCCGCCCGGGCTGCTGTCCACCATGGCCGACCTGGGCGGCCGGGTGCAGAACGCGGTGCCGCGCATCGCCGTCGTCGTGGACGTGCGCAGCCGGGCCTTCACCTCCGACCTGGAGTCGGCGATCAGGGACCTGGAACACCGCGGGGTCCGGCCCAGGGTGCTCTTCCTCGAGGCGGCCGACGAGGTGCTGGTGCGCCGCTTCGAGAGCGTCCGCAGGCCGCACCCGCTGCAGGGCGACAGCCGGATCGTCGAGGGCATCGCCCAGGAGCGGGCCCTGCTGCTGGAGATCAGGGCCGAGGCCGACCTGGTGATCGACACCTCCAACCTGAACGTGCACCAGTTGCGGGCCAAGGTCGTCGGCTACTTCGGCGAGTCGACCGGCGAGTCCAGCCTGCGCGCGACCGTCGTCTCCTTCGGCTACAAGTACGGCCTGCCCGTCGACGCCGACCTCGTCGTCGACTGCCGCTTCCTGCCCAACCCCCACTGGGTGCCCGAGCTGCGCCCGCAGAACGGCAGGGACGCCTCGGTCCGCGACTACGTGCTGGGCCAGCGCGGCGCCAAGGAGTTCCTGGACTCCTACACCGAGGTCCTGCGCCTGCTGACCGCGGGATACGAGCGCGAGGGCAAGCACTACGTGACGCTGGCGGTGGGCTGCACCGGAGGCAAGCACCGGAGCGTGGCCATGGCCGAACAGCTGGGCCAGCGGCTGCGCGACGAGGGGATCGACGTCCAGGTCGCCCATCGAGACCTCGGCAGGGAATGAGTGAAGAACCCCAAGGTGGTCGCGCTGGGGGGAGGCCACGGCCTCTACGCCTCCCTCTCCGCGCTGCGCAGGGTCACCGACCAACTGACGGCGGTGGTCACCGTCGCCGACGACGGAGGCTCCAGCGGGCGGCTGCGCCGGGAGCTGGGCGTCATCCCGCCCGGCGACCTGCGCATGGCCCTGGCCGCGCTGTGCGGCGACGACGAGTGGGGGCGGACGTGGAGCGAGGTCATCCAGCACCGCTTCCGCAGCGAGGGCGACCTGCACGAGCACGCCGTCGGCAACCTCCTGATCGTCGCGTTGTGGGAACTGCTGGGCGACACCGTCGAGGGGCTCGGCTGGGTCGGCAGGCTGCTGGGGGCGCAGGGCAGGGTGCTGCCGATGGCGACGGTGCCGCTGGACATCGTCGCGGACGTCCTGGGCGCCGATCCCGCGGAGCCCGACGACATCACCCAGGTGCGCGGGCAGGTCGCCTGCGCGAGCACCGCGGGCAAGGTGCTGGGCGTCTCGCTGATCCCGCCCGACCCGCCGGCCAGCCCTCAGGCCCTGCAGGCCATCGAGGAGGCCGACTGGGTGGTCTTCGGGCCGGGTTCCTGGTTCACCAGCGTGCTGCCGCACCTGAAGGTGCCCGAGCTGCAGCGCGCCCTGGTGGAGACGAAGGCCCGCCGGGTGGTGGCGCTGAACCTGGCGCCGCAGCCGGGCGAGACCGACGACTTCTCCCAGCAGGCCCATCTGGAGGTGCTGGCCCGGCACGCGCCGGATCTGAGGATCGACGTGGTGCTGGCCGACTCCGGGGTGGTCGAGGAGCCCGAGGCGCTCGACAAGGCGGTGCATGAGCTGGGCGGCTCGCTGCTGCTGGCCGAGGTCGCCATGCGGGACGGGTCTCCCCGTCATGATCCGGCGCTGCTCGCCCAAGCTTTCGTACAGATCTTCGCCACCGGCGGCGGCGAGCCGCGGAATCCGGGAGACTGGTGAAGCTGTCTGACGGGCACGGTCAGGACCGTGCCGGCGGGGGAAGAAGGGAATATCCATGGCGATGACCGGCGTGGTGAAAGACGAGCTGAGCCGGCTGCCCATCCTCAAACCCTGCTGCCGCAAGGCCGAGGTGTCCACGATCCTGCGCTTCGCCGGGGGGCTGCATCTGGTGAGCGGCCGGATCGTGATCGAGGCGGAGCTCGACACCGGCTCGGCCGCCCGGAGGCTGCGCAAGGACGTCGCGGAGGTCTTCGGGCACACCTCGGACGTGATCGTGCTGGCGCCCAGCGGGCTGCGCAAGGGCAACCGGTACGTGGTGCGGGTGATCAGGGACGGGGAGTCCCTGGCCCGCCAGACCGGGCTGATCGACAATCACGGCCGTCCGGTGCGGGGCCTGCCCCGGCACGTGGTGGCGGGCGCGGCCTGCGACGCCGAGTCGGCGTGGCGGGGGGCGTTCCTGGCGCACGGCTCGCTGACCGAGCCGGGGCGCTCCATGTCCTTGGAGGTCACCTGCCCCGGTCCCGAGGCCGCGCTGGCGCTGGTGGGCGCCGCCCGGAGGCTCAAGATCCACGCCAAGGCGCGCGAGGTCCGCGGGGTGGACCGGGTGGTGGTCAGGGACGGTGACGCGATCTCGGCGCTGCTGACCCGGCTGGGCGCCCATGACAGCGTGCTCGCCTGGGAGGAGCGGCGGATGCGCCGCGAGGTCAGGGCGACGGCCAACCGGCTGGCCAACTTCGACGACGCCAACCTGCGCCGTTCGGCCCGCGCCGCGGTCGCGGCGGGCGCCCGGGTGGCCAGGGCGATGGAGATCCTCGGCGACGACGCGCCCGAGCACCTGATCGCCGCGGGGAGGCTGCGGCTGGAGCACAAACAGGCCTCGCTGGAGGAGCTGGGTCAGCTGGCCTCTCCGCCGCTGACCAAGGACGCGATCGCCGGGCGGATCCGGCGGCTGCTGGCGATGGCCGACAAGCGGGCGGCCGATCTCGGACTTCCAGGGACAGAGGCGAATCTCACCCCGGACATGCTTGTACCGTGATTAACTTCCCATCCGCCCCGCGTCGCTCCTCCGGGGCGGCGGGGCCGGTGTGGAGAGGTCACCTGCTCACACGCTTGGTCTGGACCAATCCTCTATACCAATACGGTCTAGACCTTTGTGATCACTCCCGCTGGGAGGGAATCTCCCCTGGTCCGGGGTAGTGCGCTCACCCCCGTGTTCACCCCCTACCAGTGGCGGAGTTCACGTCGCCCGTTCGGTAGGGTCGGGCTGGAACAGGGCGCGTCCGGGTCCTGGCTATGTAGACGTAACGCTTGAGGAGAGTCGTGACCATCCGAGTAGGAATCAACGGCTTTGGCCGGATCGGCCGCAACTTCTACCGCGCCGTTAAGGCCAGCGGCGCCGACATCGAGATCGTGGCGGTCA
Organism: Actinocorallia sp. B10E7; assembly: GCF_039871655.1. Taxonomy (NCBI): domain Bacteria; kingdom Bacillati; phylum Actinomycetota; class Actinomycetes; order Streptosporangiales; family Thermomonosporaceae; genus Actinocorallia; species Actinocorallia sp. B10E7. Next base: position 99,966 of record NZ_JBDPLZ010000015.1, on the reverse strand, counting down.
ACGACCTGACCGACACCGCGACCCTCGCCCACCTGCTCAAGTACGACAGCATCCTGGGCCGCTTCCCCGAGGAGGTCAAGGCGGGCTCGGGCGAGATCATCGTCGGCGGCAAGAGCATCAAGGTCTTCGCGGACCGCGACCCCGCCAACCTGAAGTGGGGCGAGGTCGGCGTCGACGTCGTCGTGGAGTCCACCGGCTTCTTCACCGACGCCAACAAGGCCAAGGTGCACGCCGAGAACGGCGCCAAGAAGGTCATCATCTCCGCCCCGGCGAAGAACGAGGACATCACCATCGTCCTGGGCGCCAACGACGACCTGTACGACCCTGCGGCCCACACCGTCATCTCCAACGCCTCCTGCACCACCAACTGCCTGGCGCCGCTGGCCAAGGTCCTCAACGACACCTTCGGTGTCGAGAAGGGCCTGATGACCACCATCCACGCCTACACCCAGGACCAGAACCTCCAGGACGCCCCGCACAGCGACCTGCGCCGCGCCCGCGCCGCCGCGCTGAACATCGTCCCGACCTCCACCGGCGCCGCCAAGGCCATCGGCCTGGTCCTGCCCGAGCTGCAGGGCAAGCTCGACGGCTACGCGCTGCGCGTCCCGATCGCCACCGGCTCGGCCACCGACCTCACCGTCACCCTCGCGCGCGAGACCACCGCCGAAGAGGTCAACGCCGCGTTCAAGGCCGCCGCCGAGGGCCCACTCAAGGGCTACCTCACCTACACCGAGGACGCGATCGTCTCCAAGGACATCGAGACCGACCCGTCCTCCTGCATCTTCGACGCCGGCCTCACCAAGGTCATCGGCGACCAGGTCAAGGTCGTCGGCTGGTACGACAACGAGTGGGGCTACTCCAACCGCCTCGTCGACCTCGTCAAGCTCGTCGGCTCGAGCCTTTAAGCCGGACTCCGTCGCGACGGCCGGGCCTTCCACGGTGTTCCGTGGAAGGCCCTCGCGGGTGGTGGCTCTTAAAGCCCTGTAGTGCTGTGACTGCGTGAACTCTCGTGGGTGGGGTGGAATGAAGACTGTTGACGATCTCGACGTCCAGGGCAAGAAGGTCCTGGTCCGCACTGACCTGAACGTGCCGCTCAAGGACGGGGTCATCACCGACGACGGACGGATCCGGGCGAGCCTGCCGACGATCCGGAAGCTGGTCGACAAGGGCGCACGGGTCGTCGTCGTGGCGCACCTGGGCCGGCCCAAGGGCGAGCCCAAGCCGGAGTTCTCCCTGGCTCCGGTCGCCGTGCGGCTCGGTGAGCTGCTGGGCCGGGACGTCGTCTTCGCCACCGACACCGTCGGGGAGTCGGCCAAGGCCGCCGTCGCCTCGCTCGAGGACGGGCAGGTCGCGCTGCTGGAGAACCTGCGGTTCGCCGCGGCCGAGACCAGCAAGGACGACGCCGAGCGCGGCGCGTTCGCCGACGAGCTCGCGGCGCTGGCCGACGTGTACGTCGGCGACGGGTTCGGCGCGGTGCACCGCAAGCACGCCTCGGTCTACGACGTGCCCAAGCGGCTGCCGCACGCGGCCGGCGGGCTCATCGCCACCGAGGTCGACGTGCTGAAGAAGCTGACCGAGGACGTGGCGCGGCCGTACGCGGTGGTGCTGGGCGGCTCCAAGGTCTCCGACAAGCTCGGGGTCATCGACAACCTGCTGGAGACCGCCGACCGCATCCTCATCGGCGGCGGCATGCTCTTCACCTTCCTCAAGGCCCAGGGCCACGAGGTCGGCAAGTCCCTGCTCGAAGAGGACCAGATCCCCACCGTCCTGGAGTACCTGGAGCGGGCGAAGGCCAAGGGCGTCGAGTTCGTCCTGCCCGTCGACGTCGTCGCCGCGACCGCGTTCAGCGCGGACGCCGAGCACGACGTGGTCCCCGCGGACGCCATCCCCGCCGACCGGCTCGGCCTGGACATCGGCCCCGAGTCCGGCAAGCTCTTCGCGTCCCGGCTCGCCGACGCCAAGACCGTCTTCTGGAACGGCCCGATGGGCGTGTTCGAGATGGAGCCCTACTCGCACGGCACCCGGGCGGTGGCCCAGGGCCTGCTCGACTCCGACGCCTTCACCGTGGTCGGCGGCGGAGACTCCGCGGCGGCCGTCCGCACCCTCGGTTTCGATGAGAACGCCTTCTCCCATATCTCCACCGGCGGCGGCGCCAGCCTGGAGTACCTCGAAGGCAAGACCCTGCCCGGCCTGGAAGCTCTGGAGGACTGAAACCATGGCCCGTAAGCCCCTGATGGCCGGCAACTGGAAGATGAACAACAACCACCTCGAGGCGATCGCGCTGGTGCAGAAGCTCGCGTTCGCGCTCAAGGACAAGGACTACGAGGCGGTGGAGGTCGCGGTCCTGCCTCCGTTCACCGACATCCGCTCGGTGCAGACCCTCGTCGACGCCGACCGGCTGAAGATCGCCTACGGCTCGCAGGACATCTCCGCCCACGCCTCCGGCGCCTACACCGGCGAGGTCTCCGGCGCGATGCTGGCCAAGCTCGGCTGCTCCTACGCGACGGTCGGCCACTCCGAGCGCCGCCAGTACCACCACGAGACCGACGCCCTGGTGAACGCCAAGGCCAAGGCCGCGCTGGCCAACGGGATCACCCCGATCGTCTGCGTCGGCGAGGGCCTGGACGTCCGCAAGGCCGGCGAGCAGGTCCCCTACACCCTCGCCCAGGTCGACGGGGCGCTGGAGGGGCTGACCGCCGAGCAGGCCAGGACCGTCGTCATCGCCTACGAGCCCGTCTGGGCGATCGGCACCGGCGAGGTCGCCACCCCCGACGACGCGCAGGAGGTCTGCGGGGCGATCCGCGGCCGACTGGAGAAGCTGTACGACGCCGAGGTGGCACAGAGCGTCCGGATCCTCTACGGTGGCTCGATGAAGTCCTCGAACGTGGCCGGGCTCATGGCCCAGCCCGACGTGGACGGCGGTCTGATCGGCGGAGCGGCGCTCGACGCCGAGGAGTTCGTCAAGATCTGCCGATACCGGGATCTCCCGGTATCGGTTTGAGCCAAACTTACGCGAGTGACAGGCGGGTTCTGCTGAACCACGAGCTGGTTCGTCGTACCCTTCATAACGACAGGTAAACCGATTTGCCTGTCCGTCGTCCTACTATTCGAGCCCCGCGTTCCGCGGGGGTGGCCAGAAGGCGCTAACTGCTGTGATTCTTGCGAGCTCCATCGTGCTGATCATCACGAGCCTGCTGATGATCCTGCTCGTGCTGATGCACAAGGGCAAGGGCGGGGGCCTGTCCGACATGTTCGGTGGCGGTATCTCCTCCTCGCTCGGCGGGTCATCGGTGGTCGAGCGCAACCTGGACCGCCTCACGGTCGCCACCGGCGTCATCTGGTTCGCCTCGATCGTGGTGCTCGGCTTCCTGTTCAAGGCACAGGGCGTCTGAACCCCTCGGCGTCCCCGCCGGAGACGTACGACAGTGCGCACCGGGAGCGACAGCTCCCGGTGCGGTGATTTCCAAGGAGTACCCGTGGCTAGTGGCAGTGCCATTCGCGGAAGCAGGGTCGGCGCCGGCCCGATGGGCGAGGCGGAGCGCGGCGAGGCCGCACCCCGCGTCATCGTCAGCTTCTACTGCGCCAACAAGCACGAAACCCGCCCCAGCTTCGCCAGTGACTGTCAGGTCCCCGAGACCTGGGACTGCCCCCGCTGCGGTCTCCCGGCCGGCACCGACGCCGCCAACCCTCCGGCGGCCCCCAAGAACGAGCCGTACAAGACCCACCTCGCCTACGTGAAGGAGCGCCGCTCCGACGCCGACGGCCAGGCCATCCTCGAGGAGGCCCTCGGCAAGCTCCGCGAGCAGCGCCGCCTCGTCCAGGCCGCCATGGCCGCCGCCGCCCGCAACTAAGGCCTGTTTCAAAGTCGAAACAGTCCGGTGCCCGGCGGCGTCTGCCCGGTGGGACCCGTGGAGGGTCCCGGTCCGGGGTCGGTGCAGTCGGCATTCCGGAATCGGCCGAGCAGAGGCCGCCCCTTCAGGGCGGCTGCCGCCTCGCCTCCCGGTGCCGCCTGTGCGGGCGGGAAGGGGGCGGGTGGCGGTTGACTCGGCCAGGGCTCCTTGCAGCCCCGGCCCGAACACGCCCAAGGCGTGTCGGGAAGCATCGAAGTCGACCGACGCGGTCGTGGGGTCGGCCGGATCGGTCCAGGTGACGAACGCGCCGAGTGCGGCCGAGACCAGGTCCCGGTCGGCCCTCAGCCCGCAGGACGGGCAGCGGTGCACCCGCTGCCGAAGGGTTTTGGGGGTTCTCTGCCCGCACAGGCAGTGCTGGGACAGGGCGGTGGTGAACGTGGCCGCCCGCCCCAGCCGTCCGCCGACTGCGGCGCATTCGGCGGCCAGCGCCGCCTTCAACATGCCGGGGGTGAACACCGCGCACGCCCGCCCCCACAGCCGGAACCACGAGCTGACCGGCCCGTCCTCGACCGTCAGCCGCACCCCGTGCACGGCGGTGATCCTCTCCGCCGCCCGCCTCGCGCGGGCGTGTTTGGCCTCGGTGCGTGCGGCCTGCTGCGCGCGGGTGCGGGTGCGCAGTGCCCGGTAGGCGCCGGTGGCCCGGTCTTTGCGGTAGGAGGTCAGGGGGCGGCCCGCCGCGTCGGCCAGCCGTGGCCCCTTGGGCAGGTCGACCCGTCGCTCGGGCAGTCCGGCGGCCTGCCTGCGCTGTTGCCGTCTGCGCTGGCGGCGGGAGAGTTCGTAGCGGGCCTGGTTGTTGGCGCGCCGTGAGCGCTCCAGCGCCCGGGCGCGTCTGCGGGCGGTGCGCCGCTCGCGTTCCACGGCGGTGCGCTCGAGGTCGGTGAGGGTGATCTGGTCGGCCAGCACCGGCCCGCCGGAGGGATCGAGGGCGGCGGGCAGGGAGACGACGGACAGGTTGGAGACGTTGAGGTCCACCCCGCCGATCCGCTCCAGGGCGGCTGCCTGACAGCGGCGCTCGTCCGTGGCCGGGGAGACATAGCCGCCGTCCAGGACCATCAGGTGCGCCTCGTACACCCACCCGCCGGGAGCCGTGGGATGCGGCCTGCGCACCAGGTCGATCTTGTGCCACAGATGTGGGCGGTCGAGGAAGTGGCACAGCCGCCGCCACAGGCCAGCGCCCTGGGGCAGCCGTACCGGCAGCACGATCTCCCCGCGCTTGCTGTCGGGACCGCCGGTGAACACCACCGCCAGCGGCCCCTCATGTTCCCACCATGAGGTCCTGCCCCCGCGACCGGCCGCAGGCCGGGGAGCGGGCATGCGGCGGGGCTGGGCCAGCACCGGGATGCCCGGCGCCAGTCGCGCGGCCTGCGCCGGGGTGGCCACGTGGGCGGACAGAGCGGGATGGCGGTAGGCGTCCAGATGGCCCTGCAGCCGGAACGTCTCCCACTTGTTTGTCTGAGTGTGTGAGCGGGCCCGGCCGGGGATGCGCGTGTACTCCCACCAGGAGCCCGTCCGGGTTCGCCCGGCGCGCCTGCCGGAGGCGTCGGGGAACAGGTGGCGCTCCACCCCCGCCCACACCTCATCGGCCTGATGTAGCGCCAACGCCTTGGGGGCGTGGTGGCGCAGCCAGCCCGAGGCGTCCAGATGGGCGTAGGCGGCCCGCTCCAGGGCCGGGCGGGTCAGGCTCACCTCGCGGCGCCAGGCGGCCGCGTCCGCCTCCCGGCGGCGTGTGCCCTTCCAGAACGCCTCCGTCCGGGAGCGGGCCTCACGCTGCACCGCACGCTTGAGGCAGAACATCGCGAAGAACAACGCCTCCAACCGGGCAGAGGCCTGCTCGTCGACGACCAAGGGCAGGCGGATCACCGACACCGGGCCGTCCCACCGCCACGCCGCAGCCTTGTTCGCACCCCGCGTCCGGCGCACACCACTCTCGGGGCCACCGGAGGTATTCGGTGGCCCCGATTGAATGGCGGGTGTCTGCATGACCCCGGATCCTGCCATGAGCGACCGACAGAACGCATACGGTCACCAAAGTTCTTTCCGGCCTCCGGTAAACCACGAAGGAATCCCTCCCGGCGCATCCACCGATCCGCCTGCGGCTCCACTTTGGGACAGGCCTAGCAGGCGCACGGCCCCCGAAGACCCGGCTCCCTTCCAGGGGCGCCGGGTCTTCGTCATGCGCGAACCCGGTGACCGGGCTCCTGCTTGCCGGGGCGGGCCGTCGGCGTGATTGCGCCGGGTGGGGCACGAGACGTGACGAGAAGGGCCGACGGGGGAGCGGTCTCCGGACCGCCGTCATGGGTAGGGATCCGGCATGGCTGAAGTCACGGAAGTGGATGTCGTCGTTGTCGGAATGGGGCCCGGTGGGGAGGACGCCGCGGGGAGGCTGGCCGAGGCGGGGCTCGAGGTGGTCGCGGTCGAGGCGGGGCTCGTCGGAGGGGAGTGCCCGTACTACGGGTGCGTTCCCAGCAAGATGATGATCCGGGCGGCGGACGCGCTGGCCGAGGCGCGCAGGGTGCCGGGGCTGGCGGGGGAGGCCGAGGTGCGTCCCGACTGGAAGCCGGTGGCGGAGCGGCTGAGGGAGACCACGGCCGACTGGGACGACCGGGCGGCCGTCGAGCGGTTCACCGGCAAGGGCGGCACGCTCGTCCGTGGGTTCGGCAGGCTCACGGGGCCCCGCGAGGTGACCGTGGGGGAGCGGGTGCTGCGGGCGCGGCGCGGCGTCGTGCTCAACCCGGGTACCGAGCCGCTCGTGCCGCCGGTCGAGGGGCTGGAGGGCACGCCGTTCTGGACGAACCGCGAGGCCGTCAAGGCGACCGAGGCGCCCGAGTCCCTGGTGGTGCTGGGCGGCGGGGCCATCGGGGTGGAGATGGCGCAGGCGTTCGCGCGGTTCGGGTGCCGGGTCACCGTGCTGGAAGGGCGGAGCCGGCTGATCGCGGTGGAGGAGCCGGAGGCCGGGGAACTGGTCGGCGAGGTCTTCGCGCGGGAGGGGATCGGCGTCCACACCGGGGAGAAGGCCACCCGGGTCGGCTACGACGGCCGGTTCACCGTCGAGTTCGGCGGCCGGTCCTTCGAGGCGGAGAGGCTTCTGGTGGCCACCGGCCGCCGGACGGACCTGGCGAAGCTGGGAGTGGGACGGATAGGGCTGGACGAATCGGCCAGGACGATCCCCGTCGACGAGCGGATGCGCGCGGCGGACGGGGTGTGGGCGATCGGGGACGTCACCGGGCACGGGGCCTTCACCCATGTCTCGATGTACCAGGCGGCGATCGCCGTCCGCGACATCCTGGGTCAGGACGGGCCGCCTGCCGACTACCGCGCGCTGCCGAGGGTGACGTTCACCGACCCGGAGATCGGGGCGGTGGGCCTCACCGAGGCGCAGGCCGTCGAGAAGGGCCTGGAGGTGCGCACGGCGTACACGCCGCTCTCGTCCTCGACCCGGGGATGGATCCACCGGGGGGAGGGGTTCGTCAAGCTGGTCGCCGCGGGTGACGAACTGGTGGGCGCCACCACGGCGGGCCCGGCGGGGGGAGAGGTGATGTCCGCGCTGGCCGTCGCGATCCACGGCAGGGTGCCCGTCTCCTCGCTGTCCCACATGATCTACGCCTACCCGACCTTCCACCGGGCGATCGAGGAGGCGCTACGCGATCTGAAGTAGCACGGTGACCGGATCGTTCCGGCAGGGGTCGGGAATGTGCCTGTCGCGCCGACGGACGCGGCGGAAGGATCGAGGGCATGAAGAGAGCTCACATCGTCATCGACGTCCAGGAATCGTTCCGCCGGTCGCCCCTGTGGGAGGCGGTCTCCGAGCCGCGGATCGTCCAGAAGGTGACCGAACTTGTGGAGGGGGCACGGGCCAAGGGCGAGCCGGTGGTCTGGGTACTGCACTCCGCGGAGGGGAGCGGCACGCCGTTCGACCCCGCCCTGGGGTTCGTGCGCCTGATGGACGGCCTGGAGCCCGCAGAGGGGGAGCCGGTGCTGCTCAAGTCCGCGCACAACGCGTTCACGACCACCCGGCTGCAGCAGTTGCTGACCTCGTGGGGGATCGGCGAGGTGACGGTCTCGGGCATCCGTACGGAGCAGTGCTGCGAGGCGACCGCGCGGATGGCGTCCGACCTCGGGTTCGAGGTGCTGTTCGTCACCGAGGCGACCGCGACGCATCCGCTGGCACATCCCGATGCCGGGGACCGGAGCGTGGCGGAGCAGCTGGCCGACCCTCGCACGCTCCCCGCCGAGGAGGTGATCCGCCGGACGGAGTACGCGCTGGCCGGACGGTTCGCCCGGATCGTCACCATCAAGGAAGCGGTAGCCTGACCGGATCATGCCCAAGGTCGTCTTCGTTCTGGTTCCGGGCCTGCACCTGCTCGATCTCGCGGGCCCGGCCCAGGCGTTCTCCAGCGCCGCGAACCTCGGCTTCGACTACGAGCTGCGGTACGTGGCAGAACAGCGGTCCGTGCCCACCCACCAGGGCGTTCCGCTGAGCGCGGAGACCACCTGGCCCGAACTGGAGAAGGACGACCTGCTCGCCGTCCCCGGCTGGCACGGCCACGGCCCCATCGGCAGCCGGACGGCCCGCCGTCTGGCCGGACACCACGCGTCCGGCGGGACCGTCGCCAGCGTCTGTGCCGGCGCCGACGCCCTGGGCCGCGCGGGCCTGCTGGACGGACGCCGCTTCACCACCCACCACGCCCTGCAGGACGAGCTGGAGCGCCGCTACCCGAAGGCGACCCTCGTGCGGGACGTCCTCTACGTGACGGACGACAGGGTCGTGACGTCGGCGGGCATCGCCAGCGGCATCGACCTGGCCCTGCATCTGATCGCGCTGCGCCACGGCCACGGCGCGGCCGCCAGGGTCGCCCGTTCGATGGTCGTCTACGCCCGCCGCAACGGAGACCAGCCGCAGGCCAGCGCCCTGCTCCGTTACCGGGGCCACTTGGCCGACGTCGTCCACCGCGTCCAGGACCTCATCGACGACCGCTTTACCGAGCCTCTCCCGCTGGACGCCCTGGCGGCGTCGGCCGGAGTCAGTGTCCGCACCCTCACCCGCCGGTTCACCGCCGCGACGGGCCTCACCCCGCTGCGCTATCAGCAGCTTCTGCGTCTGGAGCGCGCCGAGCAGCTCCTGGCCGAAGGCTCCACGCTGGAGGCCGCCGCCCACACCGTCGGTTTCGAGGACGCCCGCATGCTCCGCCGACTTCGCGGGCGCGCCTCCGCAGACCACACACGACGGTCATCGCGGGCCGGCTGAGCCGGCGCCACGGCGAGCGGCCGGTCGACGGCCCGAGGCCGGATCAGTCTCCCGGTGCGAGCAGCCGGCGGGTGGCCGCCTGGGCGAAGTCCACTACCTCGGCCGCCTCGTCACCCTGGTCGATGCGTTGGACGCAGGCGTCGACGACGGCCTGCACCACGACGACGGTCAGCTCGGGGCTGCGGGCGCCGAGCCGGTGGACGACGTCGGCGAGCACCTCGTGCAGCGAGGTGTGCAGCTCCTGGACCCGCCGCCGCGCCGAAGGGGACAACGAGCCGCGTGAGAGCGCGGCGAGCCAGCCGTGGGTGCCGAGCGCGGCCTGCTCGAGGTTGGCCCTGACGTAGGCGGCGGCCTGGTCCTCGGGCGCGGCCTCGGCGGCGACGGCCTGCTCCACGGCCTCGATCCAGGCGTGGAACCCGCGCGTCACGACGAGTTCCAGAAGGTCGTCGATGGAGTCGAAGTAGCGGTAGATGCTGTTGCGGGCGATCCCGGCCCGCGCGGCGACCGCACCCGCGGTCAGGGCGTCGACGCCCTTCTCCTCGAGGATCGCCTGGGCCGCGTCGATCAGCTGCGCGAGCCGCTGGGCCCGGTGCTCGCGAACGCTGCCTGCCTCGATCTTGGGCATTTTCTCCGCTCCACCGCGAGGCGCCGTACCCCGCTCCGCCAATCTACCGGGCCGGGCGGGCGGCCGAGAGGATCCGTGCTAGCTTGAGGCCAACTTAGAGACACCATGTCTCTATCTTCTGTCCTCATCCCTCCGGCAAAGGCCGTCCGATGCAACCGATGTACTCACGCCTGGCCCGCGGACTGCTGGGATCCAGGAAACGCGCCGCCGCGGTGGTGGTGTTCTGGATCCTGCTCGCAGGCATCCTCGCCCGCGTGGCGCCCGCTCTCGACTCCGTGGAGGAGAACGCGTCCGCCAACCTCCCTCCCGCCGCCTCCGACTCCATGCGGGCACGCGACCTCATCCGCGCCGAACTGCCCGGCCAGGACGCGATACCCGCCGTCATCGTGGTCAGCTCCGACGGTGACGCGGCCGCGGCGAGCACCCGGGAAGCCGTCGCCCGGATCGTCTCGGCGCTGTCAGGGGCGGACCGGCCCGACCGGGTCGCGGGCGCGGTGTCGGCGGCGACCTCTCCCGACGCCGCCGACGAACTGGTCTCCCGGGACGGGCACGCGCAGCTGATCATCGTGCCGATGAGGGGCAGCGCCTCGGACGAGTCCTTCCAGAACGCCGTCGACGAACTGCGCTCCCTCGTCTCCGACCGCGCGGGCCCCGCGGAGGCCGCTGTCACCGGCCCCGCCGGCATCGCCACCGACACCGTGAAGGTCTTCAGCGGCGGAGACAAGGTCCTGCTGCTGGCCACCATCCTGCTCGTGCTCGTCCTGCTCCTGGCCATCTACCGCTCGCCCCTGATGGCGCTCGTGCCGCTCCTCGCCGTCGGCGTGGCCATGCGGGTGGCCGAGACCACCGGCGCGCTGCTCGCGGACGCCGGGTGGATCACGATCAGCTCGCAAACGGCTTCGATCATGACGGTGCTGTTGTTCGGCGTCGGAACCGACTACGCCCTGATCATCACCTCCCGTTACCGGGAGGCCCTTCTCGACCACCCCGACCGCCCCCGTGCGATGCGGATCGCGGTGCGCAAGACCGCCGAGTCCGTGCTCGCCAGCGCTTCCACCATCGTGCTCGCCATGTTCGCCCTGCTCGTGGCCGTCTCTCCAGCGCTGCGTGGCTTCGGCCCCTACCTCGCGCTGGGCGTAGCCGTCATGGCCGCGGTGGCGTTCACCTTCATCCCCGCGCTGGTCCTGCTTCTCGGCGGCGCCGTCTTCTGGCCCGGCGGCGTGCGCAAGGCCGCCGAACGCAGCCGCGGAGCGGCGGTCTGGCACCGCGTCGCCGCGCTGGTGGCCCGCGCGCCGGTCAAGGTGGCCACGGTCGTCCTGGCACTGCTGATCGGGATGAGCGCCGGGCTGATCGGCTACCAGGAGAGTTTCGACTCCCTCAGCGGCTTCCGCGCCGCCACCGAGTCCGAACGCGGACAGCGGCTCATCCGCGAGGGGTTCGGCGCCGGTGAACTGGCCCCCAGCACCGTCATCGTCAGTGCCGCGTCCGACCTGCGCACGACGTCCGCGCCCGCCGATCTCGCCGCGGCCCTCGCCGAGGACGACGACGTCGCCCGCGTCGGGCGGCATCCGCGCTTCAACGACGACGGCACGAGTGTCTTCTACGACGTCGTCCTCGACCACGACCCTTACAGCTCCGAGGCGCTCGACGCCATCGGCCCGCTGAAGGAGACGGCACGCGCCGCGGCCGACGCCGCCGGCCTGACCGACGCCACGGTGCTCATCGGCGGCGAGACGGCCCAGAACGCCGACATCCGCGAGGCCCTCGACCGCGACACCAGGTCCATCGCGCTGCTGGTCCTGGCCATCGTCACCGCGGTGCTCGTCCTGCTGCTGCGCTCGTTCCTCGCGCCGCTCTACCTGGTGGCGACCCTGATCCTGTCGTTCCTGGCCACCCTGGGCGCCACCACCTTCTTCGCACTCACCGTCCTGGGCGACGAGGGCATCGGCAACCGCGTCACCGTCTACATCTTCATCTTCCTCGTCGCGCTGGGCGTCGACTACAACATCTTCATCATGAGCCGCTTCAGGCAGGAACTGGGCGTCGCGCCGCCCGCCCAGGCCATCGGCACCGCGCTGACCCGCACCGGCGGCGTCGTCTCCTCCGCGGGGCTCATCCTCGCGGCCACTTTCGCGGTCCTGATGACCCAGCCCATCCGGGAGCTGTTCCAGTTCGGCTTCGCCATGGCCTTCGGCATCCTCCTGGACACCTTCCTCATCCGGCCGCTCCTGGTGCCCGCCGTCGTCCGCCTCCTGGGCGACCGGGCGCTGTGGCCGACGCGTCCGAGGCGCCCGGAGGCCCCGGTCCCGCCCACCCCGGACGCCATGCCTTCGAAGTAGGCGACGAGCCCCGCCTCCACCCGGTTTCCGTCAGTACGGTCGCGAGGGCCGCACCAGTCCCGCCTCGTAGGCGACGATCGCCGCTTCCACCCGGTTGCGGACTCCCAGCCGTTGGAAGATCGCGCTGACGTGGGTCTTGACGGTCCCCTCGACGAGGTGGAGGCGGCGGGCGATCTCCGCGTTCGACAGGCCGCGGCCCAGCAGGCCGAGGACCTCGCGCTCACGTGCGGTCAGTGCCGCCACCTGCGTTCCGGCCTCGGGGCGCACGCGCTCGCGGCGCAGCTCGGTGATGAGCCGTCGTGCCACCAGCGGCGACAGGCAGGCGCCTCCGGACGCGACCGCGCGCACGCCCGCGACCAGCTCACGCGGATCCGACGCCTTCAGCAGGAAGCCCGACGCGCCCCGGTCGAGTGCCCGGGTGATGTACCCGTAGCGCGGCCGGCACCATCACGACGATCATCATGGTGTCGCTGGTCCTGCCCGAACTGGTGAAGGCCGTCGGTGTCGGCCGGCTGGAGACGGCCGGCGAGTACCTGCCGAGCGCGGCGGGCGCGGTCCTGATGACCGGGGCTTTTGAGCCGTACGGCGGCGGGACCGCGTTGACGGTGCTCGTGCTGTGGGCGCTCGCGGCGATGCTGGGCGGCCACGCGGTGCTGCGCGGCCGCGACGCGTGACGCGGCCTCCCCGCCGCGCGGGCGGACGTCAGTCGTTGCGGTAGAGGGCCAGGACCTCGGCGACGCAGGCGGGGCGGCGCTGGCCGTCGATCTCGATGGTGACCTTCATGGTGCCGAGCCTGCCGGCGGGAGAGTTCTTGAGGTCCATGAGCACGGCCTTGGCGCGGACCTTGGCGCCCACGGCGACGGGGGTGTGGAAGCGCACCTTGTTGAGGCCGAAGTTCACCACCATGGTGAGCTTCTCGATGGTGAAGATCTGCACGACGTGCGCCGTCACGAGGCTGAGGGTCAGGTAGCCGTGGGCGATGGTGCCGCCGAAGGGGCTCTCGGCCGCGGCGCGCTCGGGGTCGACGTGGATCCACTGGTGGTCGCCGGTGGCGTCCGCGAACTGGTTCACCTGCTCCTGGGTGATCTCCTGCCACTCGCTGTGGCCGAGCTCCTCGCCCACGGCGGCGGCGAACTCGTCCAGGTCGGCGAACGTGCGCATCTGCAACTCCTCGGATCGTCGGTCGACGACCATTGTGACGTGCGTCGCCGACCTGCGCGAATGCGCCGCGCTCAGGCGGACGGAAGGCGGCCGGTGAACCCGCCGTGGAAGCCGTAGGGAAGGTGGTGGTTCAGCCACGCCGTCGCCAGGTGGTCGAGGTTCCGGGCGTCGAGGATCGCCAGTCCGGAGCGGTGCCCGGACTCCTGGTAGACGACGGCGAGCAGCCAGCCGTCGTCCTCGGCGGAGTCCGGGGTCCGGGCGACGAAGATGGGCTCGCCCACGCAGTCGCCGAGCACGTGGGAGGTGACCTCCCCGGTCTCGTGGTCGACCTTCAGCACGGCGTCGAAGAGCCCTTCGGCGCCGTGGTGGCCGCTCAGGTAGCTGAACCGGTGCTTGCGCGTCGAGCAGCGCCAGTCGAACTGCGGCAGCTCGCACGGGTGGTCGGAGAGCTGCTCCTCGATCACCCTGGTCGGGGTGATGCGGTAGCGGGCGAGGCTGTTGGGGCGCGTCAGGTGGAACCTCTCCCGGAAGTCCCGCAGGTCGGCCTTCAACATGGTGAAGTCGGGGTACCGGACGACCTCCACCACGGTGTCCGTCCCGTCCTCGTAGGCGTTGGTGATGTGCGTGCACATAGTCGCGTCGTGCTCGACCATCCGGGGCTCCCCGCCGTCGCGGGGGACGAGCAGGAACCGCGTCGGCAGCTCGGGATGGTAGTTCAGGGCCGAGAGCGCGGAGTGGCCGCGCAGGATCCGCCCGACCTCGGGGGTGGCGGGGCTGAGCACGAACACCAGGTGCCGTTCGGTGAGCCCGAAGTCGTGGTTCCAGGGCAGCCCTCTGACCCGGACGGACGCGATCCGGGTCATCCGCCCCTCGCGGTCGGTCCTGTAGCAGTGGAGTCCGGGTGTCGGCAGGAAACGCAGCCCGAAGTTGAACATCTCGCCCGTGGCCGGGTCGAACCGGGGGTGCGCCGACCACATCCCCAGGCCTTTGAGCCTTCCGTCGAAGTCGTGCAGCCCGTAGGTCTCCAGCGTGTCGGGGTCGACCCGGGTGGGCTTGCCGCCCTCCCACAGGGCCAGCAGGTCCCCCGCGTGGAACGACAGGTTGGTGTTGGCCGTGTTGGTGGGCGGCATCGGTATCCCGGTGGACGTGCCGACGCCGGGGCGCCAGTGCCGTCTGGCCCGGTACTGGGGGGTGTCCAGGTAGCGGTTGCGGAAGCCGACCCGCCCTTGGTCGAAGGTGAACCGCGACACCATGCCGTCCCCGTCGAAGATGCAGTCCAGGAGGGTGGTGCCGACCTGCCATTTGCCGGGCCCGTTCCGGTAGAGCGTCCCGTGCAGTTCGCGGGGGACGGCGCCGTCGAACTCGGTGACGTCGTAGGAGTGCTCTTCGAGGAGGGGTTCGAACACGCCGTAGGTCATGTTCCCCAGCCTTCAATCTGAGGACGCCTGTCGTCAATAACTTGGGGCAAGATGATCCGCGATGAGCACGCGGGCCTACCGGGGGCGCAGCCCCGAACAACGCGTCGCCGAGCGCCGGGAGCGGCTGCTGGCGGCGGGCCTGGACCTGTGGAGCGAGCTGGGCTGGTCCGGGGTCTCCGTACGGGGCGTCTGCGCCCGATCGGGCCTGACCGACCGCTACTTCTACGAGTCCTTCGACGACCGCGACGCCCTGCTCCTGGCGGTCTTCGACCGGGTCAGGGACGAGCTGACGGGCAGGCTGCTGGCCGTCCCGTTCACCGGCGAACCCCGCGCCGTCATGCGGGCCATGTTCACCACCCTCATCACCGCGCTGGCCGACGACCCCCGCCACGCCAGGATCGCCTTCACCGAGCCCGCGGGCAGCCCCGCCCTGGAGACCCGCCGCCACGACGCCCTCCTGGCCGTCGCCGGCGCCGTGGCCGAGGGGGTGAGCTCCGTCGCCCCCGTCCCGCCCGGAGGCGTCCGCGGCCCCGCGCTGTTCTGCGTGGGCGGCGTCGGCGGCCTCATCTCCGCCTGGCTCGCCGGACGGCACCCCGCCACCCCCGAGGAACTCGCCGAAAGCTGCACGGACCTGTGCGCCCGCGTCTTCGGGGTCTGAGGGCGCAGCTCAGCCCAGGTGCGAGACCTGGTTGAAGACCAGCCGCTCCCCGTCGCGCCAGTGCGAGACCGAGCAGTTGGCCACCGGCGTGCGCTCCAACTCCATGAGCTCGTCCTCGGCCAGCCCTTCGAGGAGATAGGCGAAGACGAAGATCACCGCGTCGTGGGTGGAGACCAGCGTCCTGCTCTCCGGCGGCAGGTCCCGCAGGAAGGAGCGCAGCCGCAGCGCGATGTCGGCCCACGACTCGCCGCCAGGCGGCCGGAAGTAGAACTTCCCCAGCTCCTGTTTGCGTCGCCACTCCTGGGGGAAGCGCGCCCGGATCCCGTGGGGCGTCAACCGGTCGAACGCCCCCAGGTCCCGGTCGCGCAGCCGCTCGTCCAGCCGGATGTCGTCGCGCCCGGTGGCCAGGCGGACGGTCTCCAGCGACCGAAGGTAAGGGGAGGAGACGATCAGATCCGGCGGCTCCTGTTCGGCCAGGAATCGGCCGAGGCTCAGCGCCTGCTCCCGGCCGCGCGGCGACAGCGGGACGTCAGGATCCCGCTCGGGGACGTTGATGACCTCGGCGCCCGCTCGCAACGCGGCCTGGCGCGCCGCGTTCCCGGTGCTCTCACCGTGCCGGATCAGGATCAATTCCATGGTGTTCATCTCGTTCCCTCTTGTACGATCGCCGAAGACAGAAGCGACTGGCGCAGTCAAGGTGGAGCACCACCGGGGAGCGAGATCGAGCGGGCACCGCGCGCCTGGGTGCCTCCGCGCGAACTCGTGGAGGAACGCCATGCACCGGCCAGCCCTGTCCCATCTGCACGACGCCGACCCGGCCCTCGCCGCCCTGATCGAGGGCGAGGCGGCCCGCCAGCACGACAAGCTCCGGCTGATCGCGTCGGAGAACTACGTCTCCCCGGCGGTCCTGGAGGCCACCGGCTCGGTCCTGACCAACAAGTACTCCGAAGGCTACGCGGGCCGCCGGTACTACGAGGGCCAGCAGTTCGTGGACCAGGTGGAGACCCTGGCCGTCGACCGGGCCAAGGCCCTGTTCGGCGTCGAGCACGCCAACGTCCAGCCCTACTCCGGCTCGCCCGCCAACCTCGCCGCCTACCTGGCGTTCCTGCGGCCCGGCGACACCGTCATGGGCATGGCCCTCCCGATGGGCGGCCACCTCACCCACGGCTGGTCCGTCAGCGCCACCGGCAAGTGGTTCACGCCCGTGCGCTACGGGGTGCGCGCCGACACCGGCCGCGTCGACCTGGACGAGGTCCGCGACCTGGCGCTGAAGGAGCGCCCGAAGCTCATCTTCTGCGGCGGCACCGCGATCCCCCGCACGATCGACTACCCGGCCTTCGCCGAGATCGCCCGCGAGGCCGGCGCGGTGCTCGTCGCCGACATCGCGCACCTGGCCGGGCTCATCGCGGGCGGCGCCCACCCCTCCCCGGCCGACCACGCCGACGTGATCACCACCACGACCCACAAGACCCTGCGCGGCCCGCGCGGCGCGATGATCATGTCCACGGCCGAGCACGCCGCCGCGCTGGACAAGGCGGTCTTCCCCGGCCTGCAGGGCGGCCCGCACAACCACACCACCGCCGCCATCGCGGTGGCGCTGAAGGAGGCGGCCGACCCGGCCTTCTCCGCCTACGCCCACCAGGTCGTCGCCAACGCGCGGGTGCTGGCCCAGGCCCTGCTGGAGCGCGGGTTCGACCTGGTCTCCGGCGGCACCGACAACCACCTCGTCCTCATCGACCTGACGAACAGGGGAGTGGCGGGCAAACCCGCGGCCCAGGCGCTGGACGCGGCGGGCGTCGAACTGAACTACAACACCGTCCCCTTCGACCCTCGCAAGCCGTTCGACCCGTCGGGCCTGAGGCTGGGAACCGCCGCCATCACCACGCGCGGCCTCACCGAGGAGGACATGCCTCGCGTCGCGGGCTGGATCGACGAGGTCGTCAAGGCGCACGAGGACGAGGCGCTCCTCGGCCGGATCGCCGCCGAGATCCGCGAGTTCATGGGCGCCCACCCGATGCCGGGCTGGGCTCCCGCGCCCTGAGCCCGCGCACGGCACCGGCTCACCGGCCGGACAGCAGGTCGGCGAGCCGGGCGAGTTTCGAGGTGCGGTGGATCCTCTTCTCGCGGTCGTCGGCGGCGCGGTAGAGGGAGTACATGAGCTGGACGCCGAGCCAGCGCAGCGGCTCGGGCTCCCAGCGGCGGGCCGGCCTGTTCACCCACGGCAGGGTGGTCAGGCCGGTCTCCTCGCCCAGCAGCAGGTCGCGCAGGGTCCGTCCGGCGAGGTTGGAGGTGGCCACGCCGTGGCCGGTGTAGCCGCCGGCGTGGCCCAGTCCGGTGCGGTGGTCCACGGAGGCGGTCGAGCACCAGTCGCGGGGCACGCCCAGGACCCCCGACCAGGCGTGCGCGACGGGGACGGAGGCCGCCGCCGGGAACATGTCGGCCAGCAGCGCGCGCAGGGCCAGGACCGTCGCCTCGGGGGTGCGGCCCGCGTCGTCGATCCGCGACCCGTACCGGTAGGGCTTCCCCCTGCCGCCGAAGGCGATGCGCCCGTCCGCCGTGCGCTGGGCGTACATGTAGTAGTGCGCCATGTCGCCGAGCAGCTCCGCGCCCCGCCAGCCGATCCCGTCCAGGACCTCCTCGGGCAGCGGCTCGGTGACGATCATTGAGCTGTTCATGGGGAGCCAGTCGCGGTGCGCGCCGGGGAAGGCGGCGGTGAACCCCTCGGTGGCGCGGACGACGTATTCTGCCCTGACCGTCCCATGGGGTGTCACGGCCGCCGCGGACAGGCCGCCGCCGCGCGGACGCAACCCGGTGACCTCGGTCCCTTCGTAAAGCTCGACGCCCAGCTCCCGGACGACCCGGGCCAGGCCCCGGACGAGTTTCGCGGGCTGGACACGGGCGCAGTGCGGGCTCCAGGACGCGCCCACCGTCCCGGCCACGGCGACGCGTTCGCCCGGCTCGATCAGCCGCAGGTCGTCCTCGCCCCAGCCCCATTCCCGCTCGTGGGCGACCAGCGCGGTGAGCCGCCGCAGCTGCGCCCGGTTGCGCGCGACGGTCACGACGCCGTCGTGCTCCAGATCGGCTTCGACGCCCTCCGCGGCGGCGACCCGCACGATCTCCGAGACGGAGTCGAACATGGCCCGCTGCAATCGGAGGACGGCGTCCTTGCCGTGCGTGCGCGCGTAACGCGAGGCCGACCCCGCCAGTTCGCCGAGGACCCAGCCGCCGTTGCGGCCGGACGCCCCGTACCCGGCGAACTCCTTCTCCAGCACGACGATCCGCAGGTCGGGCCGCGCCTTCTTCAGGTAATACGCGGTCCACAGGCCGGTGTAGCCGGCGCCGATGACGCACACGTCGGCCTCGCGGGAGCCCGGCAGCGGCGCTGACGGCCGGGGGAGTGCGATCTCCTCGAACCAGTGGGACACCGCGCCGTTCACGAAAGGCCTGTTCACCCGGGACATGGTGCCTATCTTCCTGCATCTCCCAACGAGATGGACATCACGTGTCGCTTCGCCCGCCGGAAACTCTCGCCACACGACCTCGTAACACGGGCCGGGAAACCTGGACGCATCACACACCAAGGGGGAATTCCAATGACAGTTCTCATCGAGCCACCGATCTCACCGCCGTCGGCGACGGTCTCCATGCGGCCCCTCGCCGCGTCCGACCAGCGGGCGGTCGCCGCCATGCACGCGCGGTGCTCGGTGAACAGCCGCCGGATGCGGTACTTCAGCGCCAAGCCCGGCCTGCCGCAGCGGCTCTTCGACCTGTTCCTGGAGCGTTCCCGCGGGCTGACCCTGGTGGTCGAGAGCACCGAGGGCGACGTCGTCGCGCTCGGCCACCTGATGTACCTCTCCCGGCCCGGCGCCGCCGAGCTCGCCTTCCTCGTCGAGGACGGCTGGCAGGGCAGGGGCCTGGGCCGCGCACTCGCCGAGCGGATGGTGGACCTCGGACGCCGGGAGGGGCTGCGGGAACTGCGCGCCAGCGTCCTCAGCGAGAACGCCCGGATGCGCAGGCTGCTGACCTCCCTGGGCGGCCGGGCCGGCCGGACCGAGGACCCGTCCGTGCTGGAGATCGTCATCGCGCTCGAGGAGGCCGCCGCGGCCGCGTAGCTGGAACGCTCCAGGGCTGGGACGATGTCGGGGTGTCCATCTACGACGACCCAGCCGCCTACGAACTCTCCTGCGCCTTCCGCGACGTCCCCGCCGAAGTGGACGCGCTCCTGCGCTGGTCGGCCCGCCACGGGCGGACGCCGGAGACCGTCCTGGAGCTGGCGGCCGGCCCCGCCGAGCACGCCAGGGAGTTCGCCCGCCGGGGCCTGAAGGCCACCGCGCTGGACCTCAGCCCCGCGATGTGCGCCTACGCCGCCGCCCGGGCACCCGAACTGACCGTCGTCCAAGCGGATATGACGGACTTCGAGCTCCCCGAGCGTTTCGATCTGATCGTCACGATGCTCGACAGCACCGCCCACCTGCACACCCTCGACGCCATGGCCGCGCACCTCACCCGCGCCGCCGCCCACTTGGCGGACGGCGCGGTCTACATCCTGGAGATGAGCCACCCCGGCGACCGGCTCGGTACCGAACCGTCCACCTCCACCGAGTGGACCACCGAACGGGACGGCGTCACCGCCGAGGTGCGCTGGGGCTCCCTGGACGACGCCCTGGATCCGCTCACCCAGCTCGTGGACGACCACGTCCTGATCAAGGTCACCGAGCCCCCTGCGCGCCCCGGCGGCCCGGCGCGGGTCCGGGTCGTCGAGGGCACCGTGCCCTACCGGTTCTGGACCGCCACCGAACTGGAGGCCGCCGTCCGGGTCGCCGCCGCCGAACACCCCGGGACGGCCCTGGAGATCACCGCTCGGTACGGCGACTTCGCCGACGTGCCGCCCACCGATCCATCAGCTTGGCGACTCATCACCGTGTTCCGGAGGAAACGGGTATCGTCCCGGACATGACACAGCCCTTGAGCCCGGTCGAGGAGGAACGCTTCGTCCGGGAGATGGTGCCGATCGTCGTCGCCAAGGTCCAGAAGGGGGAGACCTTCAGGATCAGCGCCTACACCGAGGAGCTCCAGCGGATGTTCCAGGAGGTCACCCGCCGGGCCTCGGACACGCTGGGCCGGCCGTTGATGGGCTACACCAACGGCCGGGAGTTCTGGATCAGGTTCAGCGACGCCTGACCGGGCCTCAGGCCGGCCGCGACCCCGCCGGGAGCGCGGAGGCCGCGTCCCGGTCCAGCAGGTAGAGCGTCGAACACAGGCCGCGGGCCGCCGCCACCGGCGCCTCCACCGGGTCCGCGCCCGTCAGGCCCAGCCGGACGGGCTCCGCCTTGGACGAACCCGACGCGATCACCCAGACCTCCTCGGCGGCCCGGATCGCCGGGACGGTGAGCGAGATCCGGGTCGGCGGCGGCTTCGGCGAACCGTGCACCCCCACCACCGTCAGCCTCTCCTCGCGCAGCGTCGGCTGCCCCGGGAACAGCGAGGCGATGTGGGCGTCCGGCCCCACCCCCAGCATGAGCACGTCGAACGCCGGGACCGGCGCGCCCCCCGCCGCGTCGGCCAGCTCGGCGGCGTACCGCGCGGCCGCCGCGTCGGCGTCGTCGCCGTCCGGGCCGTCGGGCCCGCGCATCGCATGGACCCGCGCCGGATCGACCGGCACCTTGTCCAGCAGCGCCTCACGCGCCCCCGTCTCGTTGCGTTCGGGATGCCCCGACGGCAGGAAGCGCTCGTCCCCCCACCAGACGTCGACCCGCCCCCAGTCGACGGCGTCCCTGGCGGGACTGTCCGCGACGGCGGCCAGCGCGGCCAGCCCCGCCCCGCCGCCGGTGAGCACGACCGAGGCGATCTCCCGCCGGGCCTGCGCGTCGACCAGCCGGGTGATCAACCGCGCCGCCACGCCGGCGGCCAGCAGCTCCGCGTTCGGATGGACCAGGACCCCGGGCGCGCTCAAGAGCCGGCCTTCTTCCTGCTCTGCCGCACCTTGCCCGCCGCGGAGGAACCCGTGTCGGGCGCGGGAGCGGTGATGTCGGTGCTTCTGGCGGTCTCGGGGTCCCCGGACTCCCCGGAAGCCTCGGCGCCTTCGCCGAAGGCGTCCTGCGCGGCCCCGCGACGGCTCTGCTCCTTCTCGAAGCGCATCACCGACTCGTGGTAGACCTCGTCGGGGTCCAGCCGTCGCAGCTCCTCGGCGAGCAGCTCGGCGATCGGACGCCGCGTCAGCGCCACGTACCGGTCGGGCTGGCCGGGCCGCGACATCGTCGCCACCCGCCCGTCCGGCCGGGTCATGGCCAGCTCGCCCCCGTCGCTGTGCAGGACCACCGCGGTGATGCCGGGACCGTCGGAGACCAGCCGGTGGGCGGGGATGCCCAGCCGGACCTCCAGCCAGGCCGCGAGCAGCTCCGCGCTCGGGCTGTCGGCCTCGCCCAGCACCTCCGCCGAGCGCAGCGGCGGCGTCGCCTGGTCCAGCGAGGCCGCCAGCAGGGTGCGCCACGGGGTCAGCCTGGTCCAGGCGAAGTCGGTGTCGCCCGGGGCGTAGGAGCGGCTGAGCCGGCAGAGCGCCTCCAGCCGGTCCGGCGCCGCGTAACTGTCGGTGACCCGGCGCTGGCCGAGCGCGCCCAGCGGGTCCTCCGCCGGGTTCTCCGGCGGCTGGCCGGGCCACCAGACGACGACCGGCGCGTCCGGCACCAGCAGCGGCACCACCACGGAGTCGGCGTGCTGGGCCAGCGGCCCGTACATGCGCAGCAGCACCGTCTCGCCCGGCCCCGTCTCGCCGATGCGGATCTCCGCGTCGAGCCGGGAGGAGCTGCCCCGCGGATCGCGGGAGATGACGGTCAGGATCCGGCACGGGTGCTCGCGGGCCGCCTCGTTGGCGGCGCGCAGCGAGTCGTACTGCGCCGACTCGTCGGTGACGATCACCAGGGTCAGCACCATCCCTATCGTCGGGCCGCCCATCTGGTGCCGGGCCTGGGTCAGCGCGTCCTGGATGCGCCGAGTGGTGGTCGAGGTGAGATCGATGTTCACGTCAGATCCTCCGCCAAGCGCGGCCATCACGCTTCATCATCAGATCAGCGGACTTGGGACCGTATCCGCCGGACTTGTACTGCTCGGGCCTGCCCTGGCCGGTCCAGAACTCCTCGATCGGGTCGAGGATCTGCCACGACAGCTCGACCTCCTCCTGCCGGGGGAAGAGCGGCGGGTCGCCGATGAGGACGTCCAGGATCAGCCGCTCGTAGGCCTCCGGCGAGGACTCGGTGAACGACTCGCCGTAGGCGAAGTCCATGTTGACGTCGCGGACCTCCATCGAGGTGCCCGGCACCTTGGAGCCGAACCGCACCGTGATGCCCTCGTCCGGCTGCACCCGGAAGACCAGGGCGTTCTGGCCCAGCTCCTCGGTCTCGGTCTGGGAGAACGGCAGGTGCGGCGCCCGCTGGAAGATCATGGCGACCTCGGTGGTGCGGCGCGACAGGCGCTTGCCCGTCCTGAGGTACCACGGCACCCCGGCCCAGCGCCGGGAGTCGATCTCCAGCTTGACCGCGGCGTAGGTCTCGGTCGTGGAGGACTCGGGGATGCCCTCCTCCTCCAGGTAGCCGCGGACGTCCACCCCGCCCTGCCAGCCCGCCGCGTACTGGCCGCGGGTCGTGGTCAGCGACAGGTCGTCGGGCAGGCGCACCGAGGAGAGCACCTTGGCCTTCTCCGCGCGCACCGCCTCGGCGCTGAAGGAGGTCGGCTCCTCCATCGCGGCCAGCGCCAGCAGCTGCAGCAGGTGGTTCTGGATCACGTCGCGGGCCGCGCCGATGCCGTCGTAGTAGCCGGCGCGCCCCCCGATGCCGATGTCCTCGGCCATGGTGATCTGCACGTGGTCGATGAACGAGCGGTTCCAGACCGGCTCGAACATCGTGTTGGCGAACCGCAGCGCCAGGATGTTCTGCACCGTCTCCTTGCCGAGGTAGTGGTCGATCCGGAAGATCGACTCCTCGGGGAAGACCCGGTGCACGATGTTGTTGAGCTCCCGGGCGCTGGCCAGGTCGTGGCCGAAGGGCTTCTCGATCACCACCCGGCGCCAGGCCGACTCGGAACGTTCCGCCAGCCCGCTGCGCTGCAGCTGCTCCACGACCACGTCGAAGAACTTCGGCGGGATGGACAGGTAGAAGGCGTAGTTGCCGCCCGTGCCGCGGGTCTCGTCGAGCTCCTTCACGGCCATGGCCAGCGCGTCGAACGCGCCGGGGTCGCTGAACTCGCCGGGCACGAAGTGCATGCCCTCCGACAGGTGGTTCCAGACCTCCTCCCGGAAGGGGGTGCGGGCGTTCTGCTTGACCGCCTCGTAGGCGAGCTGCCGGAAGTCCTGGTTCTCCCAGTCCCGGCGGGCGAAGCCCACCAGCGAGAAGCCCGGCGGCAGCAGTCCCCGGTTCGCCAGGTCGTAGATGGCGGGAAGGAGTTTCTTACGCGAGAGGTCGCCGGTGACCCCGAAGAGGACCAGCACGCTGGGTCCGGCGACGCGGGGCAGTCTCTTGTCACGGGGATCCCGCAAGGGGTTCCCGTCGATCCCGATCAGTTCAGCGGGCGATGGCATGCCCGGTCCCTTTCCTACGAGTCGTTCGTTCGACTGGTGGAGCACGGTCTTGCGGAGGGGATCGACCGGTCTGCCGTGGGCCGCCGGGTCGTCCCCGTCTCAGTAGTAGACGGGGACGACCCGGCAATGTGCGATATTCCTCAGTTTCTCAACGTGTCGAGCAGCTGCGCCAGTCCTTCGGCCCGGTCACGCAGGTGCAGCCGCACCGCCGGGCGCCCGCGCGAGCGCAGGGCCCGCAGGTCGCCGACGGCCTGGGCCAGCTGCAGCGTCCTGAAGCTGTAGGGCCTGCCCGGAACCGGGACGTCCCGCTCCACCTCGCCGGTGATCTGCAGGAACACCCCGTTCTGCGGGCCTCCCTTGTGGTACTGGCCGGTGGAGTGCAGGAACCGCGGACCCCACCCGAAGGTGACATGGGCAGGGCCCTGGCCGCCGCGCACCGACTCCGAACGCTTCGCCAGCAGCCCCCGCAGCGCGGCGGCCTCGGCGTCGTCCCCGGTGCGGTCCAGGTAGGCCATGACGGCCAGGTAGCCGTGGCCGGGCACCAGCGCGAGCAGCTCGTCGAGAGCCTCGGGCAGGGTGTCGGCCTTGAGCGCGCCGTCGGCGTGGATCTCGACGGCGCCGGCCACCAAGTCGGGCTCCCCGGCGGTCAGCGCCGCCGTGCCCCCCTCCTCGGCGGCCTTGAGCAGGGCCCCCGTGTTGTCCTTGGACTCCTGGACGTTGGGCTGGTCGAACGGGTTGATGCCCAGCACCCGGCCGGCGACGGCGGTGGCGTACTCCCAGAGCAGGAACTGGGCGCCCAGCGGGCCCCTGACCGTGATCGCCGAGGTGTCGAACTCGCCCAGCACCGCGCCCCGCGCGTCCGGCGCGGGAGCGAAGCCGGGCGCGTCGACGCCCTCCAGCACGATCGGCAGGATGCCCTTGCCCTCCTTGCCGGTGGACTCGGCGATGAGCTGCTCGGCCCAGTCGCCGAACCCCGTGATGCCCGAGTCGGCGTCGGCCAGGAGCAGCTTGTCGTGACCCCCGGCCGCCGCGGCGCCGAGCGCCGCGCCCAGCGTCAGGCCCGGGTTGTCGTACGGCTGGCGCAACGCGGGGGAGAGCTCCGCCGCCTCGTCCAGCAGGAGCCCCACGTCGACCCCGGCCAGGGCCGAGGGCACCAGGCCGAAGGCGCTCAGCGCGCTGTAGCGCCCGCCGACATCGGGGTCGGCCAGGACCACGTGGTAGCCGCACTGGCGGGCGGAGTTCTCCAGCGGGGAGCCCGGGTCGGTGATCACCACGAACCGGCGCTTGAGGGCGTCGCCGGTGATCCCGGCCTCCCTGAAGGCCTGCTCGAAGATCCGCCGGTGGCTGTCGGTCTCGATGGTGCCGCCGCTCTTGGACGCCACCACCACGACCGTGCGCTCCAGCCGGTCGGCGATGACCCGGCCGACCTGGTGCGGGTCGGTGGTGTCCAGGACGGTCAGCTCCACCCCGGCGGTGCGGGTGATCACCTCGGGGGCCAGCGAGGAGCCGCCCATGCCGGCCAGCACGAAGTGGTCGAGACCCTCGGCCCGGTACTCGGCGGCCAGCTCGTTCAACGGGCCCACCAGCGGACGCGAGGTCTGGGCCAGATCCAGCCAGCCCAGCCGGCGGCCCGCCTCGTCCATCGCGTCCGGACCCCAGAGACTGGCGTTCTTGGCGGCGAGCGCGCCGGGAACGCCGTCGGAGATCAGCCTCTGCAGGGCGGTCTCGGTCTCCTCGGCGGCTTCACCGCGCAGAGTGACCGAGACTCCTGCGGCGGTGACCACTGATGTCACGCCTTGGCCTCCAGTTCGCCCTTCAGGGTCTCGAGGAGCTGGTTCCAGGAGGTCTCGAACTTCTCCACGCCCTCGTCCTCCAGGACCCGCACGACGTCGTCGTAGTCGACGCCCGCGTCCTTGAGCTCGGAGAAGACCGCGTGCGCCGCCGCGTAGGTCTCGGCGCCGACGATGGTGGCGCCGTGGATCACGGCGTGGTCCGCGGCGGCGTCGAGGGTGGCCTCGGGCATCGTGTTGACGGTGCCGGGGGCGACGAGCTCGGTGACGTACAGGGTGTCCGGCAGGGACGGGTCCTTCACGCCGGTGGACGCCCACAGCGGCCGCTGCGGGCGGGCGCCCGCGGCCTCCAGCGCCTTCCAGCGCTCCGAGGAGAACTTCTGGTCGTACAGCTCGTGGGCGAGCTGCGCGTTGGCCACTCCGGCCCGGCCCTTGAGCTCGGGCCTGCCCAGCTTCTCCAGCCGCTTGTCGGCCTCGGTGTCCACCCGGGAGACGAAGAACGAGGCGACCGACTCGATCCCGCTGATGTCCAGGCCCTTGGCCAGAGCCTGCTCGAGCCCGGCGAAGTAGGCGTCGATGACCTCGCCGTAGCGCTGGACGGAGAAGATCAGCGTGACGTTGACGCTGATGCCCTCGGCCAGCACCGAGGTGATCGCCGGCAGCCCCTCCAGGGTGGCCGGGATCTTGATCAGCAGGTTGGGCCGGTCGACGGTCCACCACAGGGCCTTGGCCTCGGCGATCGTCGCCTCGGTCGCCCGCGCCAGGCGCGGGTCGACCTCGATGGACACCCGGCCGTCGACCCGGTCGGTCCGGTCGTAGACCGGGCGCAGGACGTCGCAGGCCCAGCGGATGTCGTAGGTCGTGATGGCGCGGGAGGCCTCGTCGACGCCCACGCCCCGCACGGCGAGCTCACGCAGCTGGGCGTCGTAGGCGTCGCCCTTGCTGAGCGCGTTGGCGAAGATCGTCGGGTTGGAGGTGACCCCCACGACGTGCTTGTCCCTGACGAGCTGTTCGAGGTTGCCCGAACGCAGGCGTTCCCGGCTGACGTCGTCGAGCCAGATGGAAACGCCTTCGTCCGAGAGAGTCTTGAGATTTTCAGTCATGAACTATCCCTTGGCCTTGGTGAGGCTGGACCGCGCGGCGGCCGCCACCCGGTCGGGGGTGAGACCGAACTCCTGGTAGAGGGTCTTGTAGTCGGCGGAGGCGCCGAAGTGCTCGAGGCTGACCGACTCGCCCGCGTCGCCCACGAACCGGTGCCAGCCGAGCGCGATGCCCGCCTCGACCGAGACCCGGGCGCGCACGGAGGGCGGCAGGACCTCGTCCCGGTAGGACTGCTCCTGCTCGGCGAACCACTCAACACACGGCATGGAAACCACCCGGGTCGGCGTACCCTCCGCCTCGAGGGTCTCACGCGCGGCGAGCGCGATCTCCACCTCGGAGCCCGTCGCGATGAGGATCACTTCGGGGTGGCCGCTCTCGGCCTCGGCGAGCACGTAGCCGCCCTGGGCGGTGCCCTCGGCGGAGGCGAACCTGTCCCGGTCGAAGACCGGCACCTTCTGCCGGGTCAGCGCCAGGCCCGCCGGACGGTCGTTGTGCTCCAGGATCGTGCGCCAGGCCACGGCCGTCTCGTTGGCGTCGGCCGGGCGGACCACGTCCAGGCCCGGGATCGCGCGCAGCGCCCACAGGTGCTCGACCGGCTGGTGGGTCGGGCCGTCCTCGCCCAGGCCGATGGAGTCGTGCGTCCACACGAAGGTGACCGGCAGCTCCATCAGCGCGGCCAGCCGGACGGCCGGGCGCATGTAGTCGGAGAAGACCAGGAAGGTGCCGCCGTAGGGGCGGGTGCCGCCGTGCAGGGCGATGCCGTTGAGGATCGCGCCCATGGCGTGCTCGCGCACGCCGAAGTGCAGGGTGCGGCCGTACGGGCCGCCCTGCCAGGTGTCGGTCTGGAACTCCGCCGGGATGAAGGACCGCTCGCCCTTGATCGTGGTGTTGTTGGACTCGGCGAGGTCGGCCGAACCGCCCCACAGCTCCGGCAGGACCGGGCCGACGGCGCCGAGGATCTCGCCGGAGGCGGCACGGGTGGCCACGTCCTTGCCCGCGGGGAAGGACGGCAGCTTCGCCGCCCAGCCCTCGGGCAGTTCGCGCTTGGCGATGCGGTCGTACTCGGCGGCGCGCTCGGGGTCGGCGGCCCGCCACGCGGCGAAGCTCTCGTCCCACTCGGCGCGCAGGGCGCGGCCCCGCTCGACGACCTTGCGGGCGTGTTCGAGCACCTGCGGGTCGACCTCGAAGGCCGCCTCGGGGTCCATGCCGAGGATCTTCTTGGTGGCGGCGACCTCGTCGGCTCCCAGCGCGGAGCCGTGGATCTTGCCGGTGTTCTTCTTGTTCGGCGCGGGCCAGCCGATGACCGTCCGCAGCGCGACGAAGGTGGGACGGCCGGTCTCGCTCTTGGCGGCCTGCAGGACGGCGTGCAGCCGCTCGACGTCCTCGACGTACTCGCCGGTCTTCAGCCAGTCGACGCGGTGCACGTCCCAGCCGTAGGCCTCGTAGCGGGCGATGACGTCCTCGGACATCGCGATCTGGGTGTCGTCCTCGATCGAGATGCGGTTGTCGTCCCAGACCACGACCAGGTTGCCCAGCCGCTGGTGGCCGGCGATCGCACTGGCCTCGTGGCTGATGCCCTCCTGGATGTCGCCGTCGGAGCAGAAGGCCCAGATGGTGTGGTCGAACGGCGAGGCGCCGGCCGGGGCCTCGGGGTCGAACAGGCCCCGCTCGCGGCGGGCGGCCATGGCCATGCCGACGGCGTTGGCGATGCCCTGGCCCAGCGGCCCGGTGGTGGTCTCCACACCGGGCGTGAACCCGTGCTCGGGGTGGCCGGGAGTGGCGCTTCCCCAGGTGCGCAGAGCCTTGAGGTCGTCGAGGGAGAGGCCGTAGCCGGAGAGGTACAGCTGGATGTAGAGGGTCAGGCTGGAGTGCCCGCACGACAGGACGAAACGGTCGCGGCCCGGCCAGGCCGGGTCCGACGGGTCGTGCTTCAGCACCTTGTTGAAGAGCAGGTACGCGGCCGGAGCGAGGCTCATGGCGGTGCCTGGGTGCCCGGAGCCCACTTTCTCGACGGCGTCCATCGCGAGGGCGCGGACGGTGTCCACGGCCCGGTTGTCCAGCTCGGACCAGTCAAGGTGGTTGTTGTCGGTAGTCACCGGAACGCTCAGGTCCTTCCAGATGTTGGGATGTCAGGTCGACCACGCCCGTGCCCCGGGGCGCCGATCTCTCCGAGCCTACTCATTATGCTGGTCGGAGGTATTGGTCTAAACCATTGGGTCCTTTACCCGGAACACCGGGCACATGCCCGATGATTCCCCGGCCAACCCCGCACCGGTTCCCCGTGGCGAGGGAGAAGACAGGTGAAACACCGCACCCGGTGGCGGGTGTGTCCCAGGCCGGGGCTACAGTGATGGCGCGGTCGCACGGGGCGGTCGCAAATCAGGCTTCCATGAACAGAAGGCTTCCCTGTTGTGACGGTGCTCAGTAACCGGCTCGGCGGCACGACCGGTGTCGAGCTCGAAGCGGATCCGCCTGCCGCCCTCCTCACGGAAGACGGTCAGGCCCGTACGCTCGGTGCCAAGATCAGGGCTTACGTGGCCCTGACCAAGCCACGGGTCATCGAACTTCTGCTGATCACCACGCTACCGGTGATGTTCCTGGCCGCCAAGGGCGTTCCCGACCTGGGGCTGGTGCTGTTCACGCTGGTGTGGGGGACGATGTCGGCGGGCAGCGCCAACGCCGTCAACTGCTTCATCGACCGCGACATCGACGCCAAGATGCGCCGCACCCGCCGCCGCCCGCTGGCCCGCCACCAGGTGAGCCCCGGCGCCGCACTGGTGTTCGGAGCCGCTCTCGGCGTGATCTCCACGGTCGGCTTCCTGATCACCGTCAACGCCCTGGCCGCCGCCCTCTCGGTGGGCGCCATCCTCTTCTACGTCTTCGTGTACTCGCTGGTGCTCAAGCGCCGCACGAAGCAGAACGTGGTGTGGGGCGGCATCGCCGGCTGCATGCCCGTCCTCATCGGCTGGGCCGCCGTCACCGGCTCCCTGGCCTGGACGCCGTTCGTGCTGTTCGGCGTGGTCTTCCTCTGGACGCCGCCGCACACCTGGACGCTGGCCATGCGCTACCGCGAGGACTACGCGGTCGCCGGCATCCCCATGCTGCCGGTGGTGGCGAGCGAGAAGCGGGTCGTGGTGGAGAGCCTCGTCTACACCTGGGCCACCGTCCTGTGCTCGCTGGCGCTGTGGCCCGTGGCCGGGCTCACCCCCGTCTACGGCGCGGTCGCGATCATCCTCGGCGCCGTCTTCCTCGTCGAGGGGCACCGGCTGCTGGCCCGGGTCAACCGCGGCCTGACCGGCGCGCTGCTGCGGCCGATGCGCTTCTTCCACCTGTCGAACTCCTACCTGGCGCTGCTGTTCACCGCCGTGGCGATCGACTTCCTCTTCCAGTGACCGCCGCGTCCGGGCTTAACGCGTCCGGTTCCGCTCGACTACGCTCGCGGCATGACCTCCCTTGATCCGCAGGCGATCCTGGCGGGCCGCACGCCCGGACGGCCTTCGATCAAGCTGATGGTCGGCATGGTCGGCACCTCGCTGTGCGCGCTGACGGCCCTGGTCCTGTTCGCCCTGCTGGGAGGCGGGGCGAACTTCTTCGTCTGCGTGGGCCTGGCGGTCCTGCCGGTGCCCCTCCTGGTCGCGGCGGTGCTGCTGCTGGACCGGCTGGAGCCCGAACCGGCCAGGGACCTGCTCTTCGCCTTCCTGTGGGGGGCGGGCGTGGCGGTGCTGGGCTCCCTGATCCTCAACACGGCGGGGCTGAAGTACGTCACCGAGCCGGTCTTCGGGGAGCAGGGCAGGTTCTGGACCACCGTGGTGGGCGCCCCCGTGGTGGAGGAGGCCCTCAAGGGCGCCGTGCTGTTCGTCCTGCTCTGGTTCCGCCGCAACGAGATCGACGGCGTCACCGACGGGTTCGTCTACGCCACGATGGTCTCCCTCGGCTTCGCGATGATGGAGAACATCGCCTACTACCTGCAGGCCCTGGACGGCGGCGGCACCCAGCGGCTGGAGGCGGTCTTCCTCCTGCGCGGCCTCGTCGCGCCCTTCTGCCACCCCCTGTTCACCGCGATGACGGGCCTGGGCGTGGCGTACGCGGCCAACCGGCGCACCGGCAGGGTCACCGCCCTGGTGATGGGCCTGCTGGCCGCGACGCTGCTGCACGCCCTGTGGAACGGCGGCACGCTGATGAGCGTGGGCTGGCTCGCGGTGATCTACCTGCTGGACTTCTGCATCCTGGTCGTCCTGCTCACCCTGATCTTCATGGAGCGCCGGGCGCTGGTCCGCCAGATCGGCCACTACCTGCCCGTCTACCTGCAGACGGGCCTGGTCTCGCCGCAGGACATCGCGATGCTGGGCCAGATGCCGCTGCGCCGCGAGGCCCGCCGCTGGGCGCGCTCCATCGGAGGCAAGGGCGCGGCCCGCGCGATGAGCGACTACCAGCTCGCGGCCACGGAGCTGGTCCTGCTGCACAAGCGCATGGACAACGGGGTGATCGACGTCCCGTTCTTCGCCCGCCGCCGCAGCGAGCTCCTCCAGCTGATGAGCGTCGCCCGCCAGGCGCTGGCCCTCAGCCGCATCCCGGCGGGTCCTCTGGCCCCGCCGCCCTGGGGGCCCTCGGGGTTCGCCCCGCCGCCCGGCTAAGGCCTGCGGGCGGCGGCCGGAGCCGGGGTTCCGGCGGGGGCCGCCGGGGCGGGCCGGGTCCGGCCGGAGTACAGGAGGTTCAGGGCGGCGATCCACAGCAGGGTCGAGCCGAGTACGTGGGCGCCGACCAGGAGTTCGGGCACCCCCAGGAAGTACTGCACGTAGCCGATGACGCCCTGCAGGAGGATCGCGCCCAGCAGGAGGAGGCCGGCTCTGCGGACCCCGGCGGGGGCGCCGGTCCTGCGGTGGAGGACCAGCAGCGCCACCGTCAGGCCGACGGTCGCCCAGGCCAGGAGCGAGTGGATCCGGGTGATGTCCGTGATCGGGAAGGGAAGGCGGGTGGCCTCGGCGTCGCCCGCGTGCGGCCCGGAGCCCGTGACGAAGGTGCCGACGGCGAGGACGGCGACGACCACCCAGACCAGCGCCAGGGTGAGCCGGTGCACCAGCGGCTCGACCAGCCGCCGGACGGGCCCGTCGCCCTCGCCCGCCCGGACGTACAGCAGGAACGCCACGAAGATCAGCGCGATGGAGAGCAGGTAGTGCGGGGAGACCATGGTCGGGTGCAGCTTGGTGAGGACGGTGAGGCCGCCGACCCCGGCCTGGACGACGACGCCGACCGGCTGCCACAGCGCCAGGCGGGTGAGCTCCGGGCGGTTGGGCGAGAGCCTGCGGGCCGCCACGTAGACGGCGATCCCGACGGCCAGCACCAGGAAGGTCAGGGTGCGGTTGCCGAACTCGATGGCCATGTTGAGCGGGGAGTGCTCGGGCGAGGAGTTCGGCAGGAGGCTTTCGCCGGTGCACTTGGGCCAGGTGGGGCAGCCCAGGCCGGACTTGGTGAGCCGGACGGCCCCGCCGGTGAGCACGATCCCGGCGTTCACGACCACGCCCAGCAGGGCCAGGAACCGCAGCGAGCCGGGGGTGGGATTCCAGACCGCGTCCCTGGCCTTGAGCAGCGGGGAGGTCTTGTTCTCAGGGATCGTCACAGCCACGGCCTCATCGTAGGACCGCCCGCGCGATGGTCTGATCCGGGTCAGGTTCCGGCGCCGTCCCGCGCGGTGAGCGTGGCCCCCGCGCAGGCGACGATCACCGCGCCCATGGCGGCCCACTGGAGCGGGCCGAGGAACTCCTCGAGCAGCAGGACGCCGATCAGCGCGGCCACCGCGGGCTCGACGCTCATGAGGATCCCGAACACCCGCTGCGGGATCCGCCGCAGTGCCTCCAGCTCCAGGGTGTAGGGGACCACCGAGGACAGCAGGCCCACCGCGAGGCCCAGCGCGAGCAGGGACGGCGTGAGTACCCCGGGGCCTCCCGCCCCGGCGAGGGCGTGGAGTCCCATCGGCAGGACCGCGACGGTGGCGACGGCGCTGGCGAGAGCCAGGCCGGTGCTGCCGGGGAACCGCCGTCCCGTGGCGGAGGCGAAGAGGATGTAGGCGGCCCATCCCACGGCGGCCAGCAGGGCCCACAGCACTCCGGGGAGGGTGACCGCGCCGTCGTCCCGCGACAGCAGCAGCACGCCGCCGAAGGCCAGGAACGCCCAGACCAGGTCCAGCGGCCGGCGTGAGGCGGCCACCGAGACCAGCAGCGGCCCCAGGAACTCGATGGTCACCGCGACGCCCAGCGGGATCTGCTGGATCGACTGGTAGATCGAGAAGTTCATCAGCGCCAGCGACAGGCCCAGGCCCGCCGCCACCGCCAGGTCCTTCGCGTCGTGGTCGTGCCGCACCCGCCGCAGGGCCCGCCGCGCCAGGAATCCCACCACTACCGCGGCCACCAGCAGCCGCAGCACCACCACGACCGTCGGAGGCACCTGGTCGAACATCCCCTTGGCCAGCCCGGCCCCGGCCTGCACCGAGAGGATGCCGCCCAGCACCAGCACCGAGGGCGGCATCGCCCCCAGCCCGAGCCGCCCGGCCCGCGGGGTGGTCATTCCCAACGGAAGAAGCGGGCGGCGAGGACGAGACCCGCCACGGCCCAGCCCGCGAGGACGAGCAGTTCCTTGCCGGGGAGGGCCTCGCCACCGGTGAGGACGGTGCGCAGCGCCTCGGTGAGGGCGGAGATCGGGAGGTACTCCAGGACGGGGCGGAGGCCCTCGGGGAACTTGCTCAGCGGGAAGACCACGCCTCCCAGGAGGAGCAGCAGGACGTAGACCAGGTTGGCGGCGGCGAGGGTGGCCTCGGCGCGCAGGGTCCCGGCCATGAGGAGCCCGAAGCCGCTGAAGGCGGCGGTGCCCAGCAGGACGGCCAGGAGGGCCGCGGCGGGGTTGCCCTGGGGGGACCAGCCGAGGGCGAGGGCGACGGCCCCGATGACGACCACCTGGAGGAGCTCGACCAGCACCACCGTGAGGGTCTTGGCCAGGATCAGCCCCGACCGGGGCAGCGGGGTGGCGCCGAGCCTCTTCAGCACGCCGTAGCGGCGTTCGAAGCCGGTGCCGATGGCCTGGCCGGTGAAGGCGGTCGACATGACCGCCAGCGCGATGATGCCGGGTGTGAGGAAGTCGACCCGGGAGCCGGCGCCCAGGTCCAGCAGCGTGGTGACGCTGAACAGCACCAGCAGGAACACCGGGATGATCATCGTCAGCAGCAGCTGCTCGCCGTTGCGCAGCATGCCCTTGACCTCGTAGGCGGTCTGGGCGGCGACCATCTTCGGCAGCGGGGCAGCGGCGGGTCGCGGGGCGAGGTCCAGGACCTTCGGACTGTGGGCGGTCATCCGCGCAGCTCCCTGCCGGTCAGTTCGAGGAACACGTCTTCCAGGGTGCGGCGTTCGATGCGCAGGTCCTCGGCCATCACGCCGTGGGCCGCGCACCAGGCGGTGACGGTGGCCAGCAGCTCAGGCCGCACGTCCCCTTCGACGAGGTAGTGGCCGGCCGGGGACTCCTTGGCGGCGCTGCCCGCGGGCAGCGCGCTGAGCAGCTCGTCCAGGCCGAGGCCGGGCCGCGCGCGGAACCGCAGCTGGCGTTCGGCGCCGGTCAGCTCCGCGGGGCTGCCCTCGGCGACGACCCGGCCGTGGTCGACGATCACGACGTGGTCGGCGAGCTGCTCGGCCTCGTCCATGAAGTGGGTGGTCAGCAGCACCGAGACGCCCGCCGCGCGCAGATCCGTGACCAGCTCCCAGGTGGCGTGCCTGGCCTGCGGGTCGAGCCCGGCGGTCGGCTCGTCGAGGAAGACGAGTTCGGGCCTGCCGACCAGCGCGGCGGCCAGGGACAGCCGCTGCTGCTGGCCTCCCGACAGGCGCCGGTAGGGGGTGCGGGCGTGCGGGGTGAGGCCGAGCCGGTCCAGGAGCGCGGCGGGGTCCAGCGGGTCGCGGTGGAAGGAGGCCATGAGCCTGAGGAACTCCCCGGCCCTGGCGGTGCCGGGCACTCCGCCGGTCTGGGGCATCACCCCGATGCGCGGTTTGAGCGCCCGGTCGCGCGGGTCGAGGCCGAGGACCCGGACGGTGCCCGCGTCGGGGGCGCGGAAGCCCTCGCAGATCTCGATCGTGGTGGTCTTCCCCGCCCCGTTGGGGCCGAGCAGCGCGGTGATCTCGCCGCGGGCCGCGGTGAGCGACAGCCCGTCCACCGCGGCGGCCGGACCGTACCGCTTGACCAGTCCGGTGATCTCGAGTGCGGGGGGCGCTGCCATGGCCACGAGTCTAGGGCCGCCGCAGGCGGCGGCCTGACGGGGGCCGCGGCCGAGCGGCCCCCGCGGGTAAAGAAACCGGGCCGCGGGTAAGCCGTCCCCCAATTCTCTGCTGCCTGAGGGGTTATGGCGGCGATCGTCTGGCACTGTCCAGTTATGGGGGCAGAACTCAGGCAGTTGCGGAGCCGGATCCGGTCCATCAAGTCCACCGCGAAGATCACCAGAGCGCAGGAGCTGATCGCCACCTCCAAGATCACCAGGGCCCAGGCCCGCCAGACGGCCTCGGGCCCCTACGCGCGCCAGATCACCCGGGCGGTCAGCGCCCTGCTGACGCACAACGCCCATGAGGACCATCCGCTGCTCAACCGGAAGACCGACGCCTCGCGGGTGGCGGTCCTGCTGATGACCAGCGACCGGGGCTTCTGCGGCGGCTACAACAGCAACGTGCTGCGGGCCGGGCGGCAGCTGGCCGAACTGCTGGCGGGCGAGGGCAAGGAGCCGGTGTACCACGTCACCGGCCGCAGGGGCGTCGACAACTTCCTGTTCAACCGGCGTCCGCTGGCCGGGCAGTGGACGGGCCAGTCCGGCGAGCCCTCCTACGCGATGGCCGCCGAGATCGGGCGGCTGCTCGTCGAGGCCTTCGAGACGCCCACCGCCGAGGGGGGAGTCGGTGAGGTCCATGTCGTCTTCACCCAGTTCGTCTCGATGATCGCGCAGCGGACGACCGTGCACCGCATCCTCCCGCTGGAGGTCGAGGAGGTCGAGGCGCTGCCCGAAGGCGGCCCGGTGGCCTCCCATGACTTCGAGCCCTCGGTCGGCGAGGTGCTCGACGCCCTGATCCACCAGTACGTGAACGGCAGGATCTGGAACATGCTGCTGGAGTCGGCGGCCTCCGAGCACGCCGCGCGCCGGCAGGCGATGATGGCGGCCACCGAGAACGCCCAGGAGCTGATCTTCAAGCTGAGCCGCCGCGCGAACGAGGCCCGCCAGGCCGAGATCACCAACGAGCTGAGCGATATCGTGGGCGGCGCCAACGCGCTGGCGGAGGCCGGCGGGGACCGCGACTGAGCCGGGGAGTTTCCGCTCGGTGATCACCGGGGAGGCAGATCATGCCCAACCCGGAGAAGAAGGACATCAAAGCGATGACGGTCTCATGACGTTCCACGTCGACTCGGAGGTCGGGAGGCTGCGGCGGGTGCTGGTGCACCGGCCCGACCTCGCGCTCAAGCGGCTGACCCCCTCCAACAAGGACGAACTGCTGTTCGACGACGTGCTGTGGGTCGAACGCGCCGGCGAGGAGCACGACGAGTTCCGGCGGCTGATGGAGGGCCGGGGGATCGAGGTCCATCTGCTGATGGACCTGCTCCAGGAGACGATCGCCGTCCCCGAGGCGCGCAAGCACATCCTGGGCAGGGTGGTGGACGAGCGCTGGTTCGGCCCCCTGGCCACCGACGCGATCCTCGGCGCGCTCGACTCCATGCCCGTCCCGGAGCTGGCACTGACCCTGACCGGCGGCGTCACCAAGCGCGAGCTGCTGACGCGCATCGCCGAGCCGAAGTCGATCGCCTTCCACTCCCTGCACCCGGACGGATTCATCCTCCCCCCGCTGCCCAACCTCCTGTTCACCCGCGACACCTCCTGCTGGATCTACGACGGCCTGTCCATCAACGTGATGCGCAAGAAGGCCCGCACCCGCGAGACGGTGATCATGGAGGCGATCTACCGGTACCACCCCCTGTTCGCCCAGGGCTACGACCGTCCCGAGGAGGGCGGCTTCCACGTCTGGAACCACGGCACCCCCATGGCCCCCGCCACCATCGAGGGCGGCGACATCCTGGTCCTGGGGGAGGGCGCGGTGCTCGTCGGCATGAGCGAGCGCACCCAGCCGCAGGCGGTGGAGATGCTGGCGCGGCGGCTGTTCCAGGCCGGCGCCGCACGGAAGATCGTCGCGTTGGACATGCCGAAGGCACGGGTCTTCATGCATCTGGACACCGTCATGACCAACGTGGCGCCCGGGATCTTCACCAAGTACGCGGGCATGGGGATGCTCGCGTCGTACACGGTCGAGCCCGGGGACAACGAGAAGGAGCTGAAGGTCACCGACCACGCCCCCGAGGACATGCACAAGGCCATCGGGCGGGCGATCGGCATCGACGAGATCGAGGTCTGCACCGCCACCCAGGACGTTCTGTCCGCCGAACGCGAGCAGTGGGACGACGGCTGCAACGTCCTCACCCTCGAACCCGGGGTGGTCGTGGCCTACGAGCGCAACACCACGACCAACAACTTCCTGCGAAGGAAGGGGATCGAGGTCCTCACCATCCGCGGCAGCGAGCTGGGCCGCGGACGCGGCGGACCCCGCTGCATGTCGTGCCCCATGGAGCGCGAGGCGACATGATCCCCGCGCTCCCGCGGGTCTTCGCGGGCCGCCCGGGGGAGATCGAAACTTAGGTAAGGCTTGCCTGCGTGAGGTGGATTACCGTCATTCGTTTGTCTCGGAGGAAGGAATTACGGCACACTGATGTTGTGAAAAACATGCCCGAGTTCACGCCCCACGTCGGGAGCGCCGCGGCCGACGCCGCGGGCGGCTCCGGCGTGCCTCGGGCCGAGCGTGACACCCGCGCCCGCGTGGCGCGGCTCATTCTCGAGAACGGTCCGGTGACGGCATCCGCATTGGGCGAACGGCTCGGGCTCACCCCCGCCGCGGTCCGCAGGCATCTCGACGCCCTGCTCGCCGACGGCATGATCGAGATCCGCCGGGCGCGGCCGTCGGCGTCGCGGGGGCGGGGCCGCCCCGCCAAGCTCTTCGCGATCACCGACAAGGGCCGCAACGCGTTCGTCCACGCCTACGACGACCTGGCCGCGAGCGCGCTGCGCTTCCTGGCCGAGACGGTCGGAGAGCACGCCGTGTCGGAGTTCGCCCGGCGCCAGCTCGCCGACCTCGAGGAGCGCTACGCCCCCCGGCTGCGGGCCCTGCCGCCGCAGGAGAGGGTCTACGCGCTCGCCGAGGCGCTGTCGGCGGACGGGTACGCGGCCACGGCCGGCAAGGGCCCCGGCGTTCTGGGCGGGACCCAGCTGTGCCAGCATCACTGCCCGGTCGCGCACGTGGCCGAGCGGTTCCCGCAGTTGTGCGAGGCCGAGACCGAGGCGTTCGCGCGGATGCTCGACACTCCGGTGCAGCGGCTGGCGACCATCGCCCATGGCGACGGCGTCTGCACCACCCACGTTTCACCGGTCAAAGCAGCTAACGAGGAGTCCGGAGGGATCTCCCTATGACTACGGCAGCCAACCCCGAACTCGAGGGTCTGGGCAATTACAAGTACGGCTGGGCCGACCCGGACGCCGCGGGCGCCTCGGCCAAGCGCGGCCTGTCCGAAGAAGTCGTCCGCGACATCTCGGCCAAGAAGAACGAGCCCGAGTGGAT
Organism: Actinocorallia sp. B10E7; assembly: GCF_039871655.1. NCBI lineage: Bacteria > Bacillati > Actinomycetota > Actinomycetes > Streptosporangiales > Thermomonosporaceae > Actinocorallia > Actinocorallia sp. B10E7. The sequence continues at coordinate 61,477 of NZ_JBDPLZ010000015.1, read as the reverse complement.
GCTCGACCTTCGGCTGAAGGGACTGCGGCTCTTCGAGAAGAAGCCCATGCCCGGCTGGGGGTCGGACCTGTCGGAGATCGACTTCGACAACATCAAGTACTTCGTGCGCTCCACGGAGAAGCAGGCCGAGTCCTGGGAGGACCTCCCCGAGGACATCAAGAACACCTACGACAAGCTGGGCATCCCCGAGGCGGAGAAGCAGCGGCTGATCGCGGGTGTCGCGGCCCAGTACGAGTCCGAGGTCGTCTACCACAAGATCCGTGAGGACCTCGAGGAGAAGGGCGTCCTCTTCCTGGACACCGACACCGGGCTGCGCGAGCACCCCGAGCTGTTCCAGGAGTACTTCGGCTCGGTGATCCCCGTGGGCGACAACAAGTTCGCCGCGCTGAACACCGCGGTGTGGTCCGGCGGGTCCTTCATCTACGTGCCGAAGGGCGTGCACGTGGAGATCCCGCTGCAGGCGTACTTCCGGATCAACACCGAGAACATGGGCCAGTTCGAGCGGACCCTGATCATCGTGGACGAGGACGCCTACGTCCACTACGTCGAGGGCTGCACCGCTCCGATCTACAAGTCCGACTCGCTGCACTCGGCCGTCGTCGAGATCATCGTGAAGAAGGGCGGCCGCTGCCGCTACACGACGATCCAGAACTGGTCGAACAACGTCTACAACCTGGTCACCAAGCGGGCCGTGGCCTACGAGGGCGCGACCATGGAGTGGGTCGACGGCAACATCGGCTCCAAGGTCACCATGAAGTACCCGGCGATCTACCTGATGGGCCCGCACGCCAAGGGCGAGACGCTGTCCATCGCCTTCGCCGGCGCCGGCCAGCACCAGGACGCGGGCGCCAAGATGGTGCACTGCGCCCCGCACACCTCCTCCTCGATCATCTCCAAGTCGGTGGCGCGCGGCGGAGGCCGCACCTCCTACCGCGGCCTGGTCCAGGTGCAGGAGGGCGCCGAGCACAGCAAGTCCACGGTCAAGTGCGACGCGCTGCTGGTCGACCAGATCTCCCGCTCCGACACCTACCCCTACGTCGACGTCCGCGAGGACGACGTGGAGATGGGCCATGAGGCCACCGTCTCCAAGGTCTCGGAGAACCAGCTCTTCTACCTCATGAGCCGCGGCATGACCGAGGACGAGGCCATGGCGATGATCGTCCGCGGGTTCGTGGAGCCGATCGCGCGGGAGCTGCCGATGGAATACGCACTCGAGCTCAACCGGCTCATCGAACTGCAGATGGAAGGGGCCGTCGGCTGATGGGCCTGGAAGTTAAGCCTGTCTCCACGCTCGCGGAGAAGGCCTCGTACGACGTCGCCGATTTCCCGGTGCCGACCGGCCGCGAGGAGGAGTGGCGGTTCACCCCGCTGCGCCGCCTGCGCGGGCTGCACGACGGCACCGCGGTCGCCGACGGCAAGGTGCTCGTCGAGGTCCAGGCGGACCCCGAGGTCCGCGTGGAGTCCGTCGGACGGGGCGACCCGCGGGTCGGCTCCGGCTACACCCCGACCGACCGGGTCTCGGCCCAGGCCTACAGCTCCTTCACCACCGCCACGGTGATCACCGTGCCGCGGGAGACCTCCGTGGAGCGCCCGATCGTCGTCCGGCTGCGCGGCGAGGGCGCCGCGAACGCCGCCTACGGCCACCTCACCGTGATCGTCGAGGCGTTCGGCTCGGCCACCCTGGTCCTGGACCACGGCGGCTCGGCCACCTACGCCGACAACGCCGAGTTCATCGTCGGCGAGCAGGCCTCGCTGAAGGTGCTCTCGCTGCAGGAGTGGCACCCCGACTCGGTGCACGTCTCCCACCAGCACGCCCACCTGGCCAAGGACGCGAAGTTCAGCGGGTTCAACGTCACCCTCGGCGGTGACCTCGTGCGCATCCGCCCGTCGGTCTCCTACCACGGGCAGGGCGGCGACGCCGAGCTGTACGGCGTGTACTTCGTGGACGCCGGGCAGCACCTGGAGCACCGGCTGCTGGCCGACCACTCCGTGCCGAACTGCCGCTCCCGCGTGGACTACCGGGGCGCGCTGCAGGGCGACGACGCGCACGCCGTCTGGATCGGCGACGTCGTCATCCGCGCCGAGGCCGAGGGCACCGACACCTACGAGCTCAACCGCAACCTGGTGCTGACCGACGGCACCCGGGTCGACTCCGTGCCGAACCTGGAGATCCTCACCGGTGAGGTCGCCGGCGCGGGCCACGCCTCGGCGTCGGGCCGGCTCGACGACCAGCAGCTGTTCTACCTCCAGGCCCGGGGCATCCCGGCGCGGGAGGCCAAGCGCATGGTCGTGCGCGGCTTCCTCTACCAACTGGTCGAGAAGATCGAGGTGGAAGAGGTGCGCGCGCGGGTCGAGGCCGCGATCGACGTGGAGCTCGCCCGATGAGCTTCGTGAGGATCTGCCCGCTGGCGCAACTGGCCGACGACGCGCCGCTGGCCGCCGAGATCGACGACACGCCCGTCGTGCTGGTGAGGACCGGCGGCGAGGTGTACGCGATGAAGGACCTGTGCTCGCACGCCGAGGTCGCCCTCTCCGAGGGCGAGGTCCACAACGGAACACTGGAGTGCTGGCTGCACGGGTCCTGCTTCGACCTGCGCACCGGCAAGCCGACCGGTCCGCCCGCGACGCAGGCGGTGCCCACCTACCGAGTGAAGATCGAGGACGACGAGGTCTACGTGGACCTCGACGGGTCGTCCGAATATGGGGAGTCCTGACATGGCCACGCTGGAGATCCGCGACCTGCATGTGACGGTCGCCGACAAGGAGATCCTCAAGGGCGTCAACCTGACGGTGAAGGCGGGGGAGACCCACGCCATCATGGGCCCGAACGGGTCCGGGAAGTCCACGCTGGCCTACGCCATCGCGGGCCACCCCAAGTACACCGTGACGTCCGGCTCCGTCACCCTGGACGGCGAGGACGTCCTGGCGATGGAGGTCGACGAGCGGGCCCGCGCCGGCCTGTTCCTGGCCATGCAGTACCCGGTGGAGGTCCCCGGGGTCTCGGTGTCCAACTTCCTGCGCACCGCCGTCACCGCGGTGCGGGGCGAGGCGCCCAAGCTGCGATTGTTCTCCAAGGAGCTCAAGGAGCGCATGGCCGAGCTGCAGATGGACCCGGCGTTCGCCCAGCGCAGCGTCAACGAGGGCTTCTCCGGCGGCGAGAAGAAGCGCCACGAGATCCTGCAGCTGGAGATGCTCAAGCCGAAGGTCGCGGTGCTGGACGAGACCGACTCCGGCCTCGACGTCGACGCGCTCAAGGTCGTCTCCGAGGGCGTCAACCGCTTCAGCGCCTCCGGCGAGACCGGCGTCCTGCTGATCACCCACTACACCCGCATCCTGCGGTATGTGAAGCCGGACTTCGTGCACGTCTTCGCCGACGGCCACATCGTCGCGGCGGGCGGTCCGGAGCTGGCCGAGGAACTCGAGGCCGAAGGCTACGAGAAGTACACGAAGGCGGGCGTGTAAAAGCCATGGCTCTGCTGTCGGAGGAGATCCGGAAGGACTTTCCGATCCTGGACCGGACGGTCAGGAACGGGCACCCGCTCGTGTACCTGGACTCCGGCGCGACCTCGCAGAAGCCGCGCCAGGTCCTGGACGCCGAGCGCGAGTTCTACGAGCGGCACAACGCCGCCGTGCACCGAGGCGCGCACCTGCTGGCCGAAGAGGCCACGGACGCCTTCGAGGAGGCCCGCGCCACCATCGGCCGCTTCATCGGCGCGCCGGCCGGCGAGATCGTGTTCACCAAGAACGCGACCGAGGCGATCAACCTGGTCGCCTACTCGCTGAGCAACGCCGCGACCTTCGGGCCGTCGGCGGAGCGGTTCAAGGTGGGTCCCGGCGACGAGATCGTGGTCACCGAGATGGAGCACCACGCCAACCTCGTCCCGTGGCAGGAGCTGTGCCGGCGCACCGGCGCGAGGCTGCGCTGGTTCGGGCTGACCGAGGACGGCAGGCTCGACCTGTCGAACATCGAGGAGCTGGTGGGCGAGCGCACCAAACTGGTGGCGCTCACCCAGCAGTCCAACGTGCTGGGCACGGTCAACCCGGTGAAGGAGATCGCCGAGCGGGCGCACCGGTTCGGGGCCTTCGTCCTGGTGGACGGCGCCCAGTCGGTGCCGCACCTGCCGGTGGACGTCGCCGATCTGGGCGCGGACTTCCTGGTCTTCTCCGGCCACAAGATGCTGGGCCCGCTGGGCATCGGCGTCCTGTGGGGCCGCCGCGAGCTGCTGGAGTCGATGCCGCCGTTCATCACCGGCGGCTCGATGATCGAGATCGTCCAGCTGGACCACTCGACCTACGCGGCCCCGCCGCAGCGGTTCGAGGCGGGAGTGCCGGTGACGGCCCAGGCCGTCGGCCTGGCCGCCGCCTGCGACTACCTGACGGCTCTGGGCATGGACAAGGTCGTGGAGCACGAGCACACGCTCGCCGCCTACGCCCTGGACCAGATCGGCTCGATGCCGGGGCTGCGGATCATCGGCCCGGCCGACACCGCCGCCCGCGGCGCCACGGTCTCCTTCGTGGTGGAGGGCATCCACCCGCACGACGTCGGCCAGGTCCTCGACGACCAGGGTCTGGCGGTGCGGGTCGGACACCACTGCGCCTGGCCGCTGTGCCGCCGCTACGGAATACCCGCGACCACCCGGGCGTCGTTCTACGTGTACAACACCCTGAGCGAGGTGGACGCCCTGGCCGAGGGCATCCGCAAGGCGCAGAAGTTCTTCGGGACGGTCTGAGACAGTGCAGCTGGAATCGATGTACCAGGAGATCATCCTGGACCACTACCGCAACCCGCAGCATCGCGGGCTGCGAGAGCCGTACGAGGCCGAGGTCCACCATGTGAACCCGACCTGCGGCGACGAGATCACCCTGCGGGTGCATCTCGAAGGCGCCGGCGCCGACGGCGAGGACTCGGTGATCGAGGACGTGTCCTACGAGGGGCAGGGCTGCTCGATCAGCCAGGCCAGCGCCTCGGTCATGACCGATCTGATCATCGGCCGGAGCGTCAAGGACGCGATGCGCCTGAGCGAGGAGTTCCTCGCGCTGATGCAGTCCCGGGGCGAGCTGGAACCCGACGAGGACGTCCTGGAGGACGCGGTCGCCTTCGCCGGAGTCTCGAAGTACCCCGCCCGCGTCAAGTGCGCCCTTCTCGGCTGGATGGCCTGGAAGGACGCCACCGCCCAGACCCTGGAGAAGTCATCATGAGCGAGACCAACGCGGCGGAAGAGGCAGTCCTCGACGCCCTGACCGGCCCCTCAGACGAGGAGGAGCAGATCCTCGAGGCCCTGCGCGACGTCGTCGACCCCGAGTTGGGCATCAACGTCGTCGACCTCGGCCTGGTCTACGGCGTCAACCTCACCGAGACCGACGGCCACAGGCTGCTGACCGTCGACATGACGCTCACCAGTGCCGCCTGCCCGCTGACCGACGTCATCGAGGACCAGGCCCAGAGCGCCACCGCGGACCTGGTCGACGAGTTGAAGATCAACTGGGTGTGGCTGCCGCCGTGGGGCCCCGACAAGATCACCGAAGACGGCCGCGAGCAGCTCCGCGCCCTCGGCTTCAACGTCTGACGGATCCCCGCACACCAGACCCCGGCCCCTCCCTTCGGGAGGGGCCGGGGTCTTCCGTTTCGGGCGGGGCGGGCGTCAGAGGGTCGTGAAGCGCTCCACCTTGGCGGTGGGGCCGACGACCAGGATGATGTCGCCGTACTGCAGGACGGTGTCGGGGGTGGCGTAGGTGTAGTCCTCGCCTTTGCTCTTGACGCAGACGATGGTGACGCCGTACTTGCGGCGCAGCTTCGCCTCGCCCAGGGGGACGCCCACCAGGTCCCGGGGCGGGTGGGTCTTGATCAGGACGAAGTCGGGGTCGATCTGGACGTAGTCCAGCATCCGGCCGCTGACCAGGTGGGCCACGCGCTCGCCCATGTCGTGCTCGGGCAGCACCACGTGGGTGGCGCCGATGCGTTCCAGGATCCGGCCGTGCTGGCGGCTGATGGCCTTGGCCCAGATGTCCTCGATGCCCACCTCCACCAGCAGGGAGGTGGTGAGGATGCTGGCCTCGATGTCGCTTCCGATGGCCACCACGGCCCGCTGGAAGTCGGGTATGCCCAGCTGGTGCAGCGCCTGCAGGTCGGTGGCGTCGGCGGTGACGATCTGGGTGATCTCGCCGGCCAGCGCCTGCACGATCTTGGGCCGGTGGTCGATGGCGAGGACCTCGGTGCCCAGCCGGGTGAGCTCCAGGGCCAGTGAGCTGCCGAACCGGCCGAGGCCGACGACCACGACGGGGAGATTGTCTCTGTCAGCCAACGATCGGTCGCTCCTCGGGTAGTTCGTAATGACGGGTACGTTCCCGCATGGCGAGCGCGGAAAAGAGTGTGACGGGTCCGATCCGGCCGATGAACATCAGCACGACGATCAGGACCTGCCCCGGGACGGGCATCGAGGTGGTGGTGGCCCCGATGGACAGCCCGACGGTGCCGAAGGCCGAGATCGCCTCGAAGATCACCTCGTCCAGGCTCTGCCGGGACAGGGACAGCAGGACGAAGGTGCCCAGGGCCACCAGCCCGACGCCCAGCAGCGCGATCGTCAGGGCCTGGCGCTGCACCGCGCTGGGCAGCCTGCGGTGACCGACGTTCACCTGGTCCTCGCCGCGCAGCTCGGCCCAGATGACGAAGGCCAGCAGCCCGAAGGTGGTGACCTTGATGCCGCCCGCGGTGCCGGCGCTGCCACCGCCGATGAACATGAGGATGTCGGTGACCAGCCAGCTCTCCGAGCGCATCTCGGCGATGTCGATGAGGCTGAACCCGCCCGAGCGCGGCATGACGCCGGTGAAGAAGCCCGCCATGACCCGCCGGGACTCGGGGAGGGCGCCGAAGGTGGCGGGGTTGCTCCACTCGAAGATCGTGAACGCCGCGGTGCCCAGCACCAGCAGGGGGACCGTCACCGCCAGGGTGATCCTGGTCAGCACCGACCAGCGGCTCGGACGCCGCCAGGAGCGGGCCAGTTCGAACACGACGGGGAAGCCCAGCCCGCCCACCACCACGGCGAACGCGATGGGCAGGCAGATCCAGGGGTCGGTGGCGAACCGCACCACGCTGTCGGGCCACAGGACGAAACCGGCGTTGTTGAACGCCGAGACAGCGTGGAACACCCCCATGTAGGAGGCGCGGCCGAGGCCCTCGCCGTAGCCCAGGGCGAACCGCAGCGTGAGGACCACGGTGAGCAGGAGTTCGGACACCAGGCTGAAGATCACCACATTGCGCACCACGCGCCGGACGTCGGAGGCCGAGAGGGTCTTGGTCTCGGTCTGGACGAGCATCCGGGCGCGCAGCCCGACCCGGCCGGAGACCAGCAGCGCGAACACGGTGGCCAGCGTCATGATGCCGAGCCCGCCCGCCTGGATCAGCGCCATGATCACGACTTCGCCGAAGGTGGACCAGTGGGTCTCGGTGTCCACCACGATCAGCCCGGTCACGCAGATCGCCGAGGTGGCGGTGAACAGCGCGGCCAGCGGCGTGGCCGAGCCCGGGGAGCTCGTGGCCGCCGGCAGCAGCAGCAGGAGCGTCCCGATGAGGATCGCGAACCCGAAGCCGCCGACGATCACCTGCGCGGGGTGTCTGAGTACCGGCATCGTCAGCCGGGCCCGTGAGTCTTGGCCATCACCGGTGTCACCGGTCCCCCCTTTGGACTACCGGCGAAGAAGGTACCAACGATGACCGACACTCCGCGCCGGGGAGGCTCCCTCCCGGATCCGTCATACCCGTATCTCATCGATGGGCTCTGGCCCGGACCTTCAGCAGGCCCAGCGCCAGCAGCGAGGCGAGCAGCGAGGCGGCCAGCACCGCGGTGGACGTGCGGGCGACGGCGTCCGGGTCGTCGGTCGTCAGCTGGGCGACCAGCAGCGAGACGGTGTACCCGATGCCGGCCAGGACCGCCACCGGGAACACGTCGGCCCAGCCGATGCCACCGGGCAGCTCGCCCAGGCGCAGCCGCACGGCCAGCCAGGCCCCGCCGAACACGCCGATCACCTTGCCGACCAGGAGGCCGAAGAAGACGCCCTGGGCGATCGGGTCGCGCAGGGTGTCGCCGATGGCGCCCAGGCCGATCCCGGCGGCCGCCAGGGCGAAGAGCGGCACGATGAACCCGGCGGAGAAGGGGTGCAGCCGGTGTTCCAGCCGGGACGCGGGAGACTCCTCCTCGCCCGGCCGGGCGACGACCGGGGTCAGCAGGCCCAGGATGATGCCGGTGACGGTGGCGTGGACGCCGCTGGCGTGGATGCAGACCCAGGCCGCCACGACCAGCGGGATCATCAGCGGGAGGGGAGTCCACCGCCGGTTCTGGGCCAGCCAGTAGAGGCCGCACAGCACGAGCCCCGCCAGGAACCACAGCAGGCTGAAACCCTTGGTGAACAGGACGGCGATGAGCGCGATCGCGCCCAGGTCGTCGATCACGGCCATGGACAGCAGCAGGACGCGCACCCCGCTCGGCAGCGCCGAGCCGACCAGCGCCAGCACCCCCAGCGCGAAGGCGATGTCGGTGGCGACCGGGACCGCCCACGCGCCGCCTTCGGCCGCGGCTCCCCGGGAGACGCCCAGCGCGATCAGCGCGGGCATGATCATGCCTCCGGCCGCGGCCAGGAGCGGAAGCGCGGCGGCCCTCCAGCCCGCGAGCTCGCCGACGGTCAGCTCGCGCTTGACCTCCATGCCGGCGACGAAGAAGAAGATCGCGAGCAGCCCGTCGGCGACCCAGTGGGAGAGCGAGAGGTGCAGGTGCGCCCATGAGGGGCCGAACTCCAGGCCCCAGAGGCGTTCATACGTGCCGGGTGCGAGGTTGGCCCACAGCAGGGCCACCAGGGTCGCGGCGAGCAGCAGCCGCCCGCCGGTGGTCTCCTCTCGGAGGAACTCCGCCAGGTTCTCCATCCGGCGGTTGCCGTTACGGTCCGAGGCGGTCTGGGAGTCCTTCGAGAAGGGAAGGCGCACAGAGAGGCTCCTGATCTGGCGGCGAGTACGACAAGAACATCGCCGACCAGACTTCCCGGCACACCCGTGTTCATCAGTAAGAGTTCGCTCATAAGAGCACGTTCCTCCCCAGGGTAACGGTCACTCTTCTTCCCTGTCACCTGAGGACCGGCGGACGCCTGGTCCGCGGACCGGCAACAGCCGTGTTCCCTGACTCGCTCTCAGTTCCTGGGCCCGGGGGGCTGCGGCCGGATGCGAAGATCGAGGGAAACGGCGTCGAGAGGGGAGCGGGCCATGGACGTGGCGGTGCTGGGCACGGGGATCATGGGCGCGGCGATGGCACGCAGCCTGCTGCGGGCGGGGCACCGGGTCAGGGTCTGGAACCGCACCAGGGACAAGGCGGCGCCGCTCGCCGCGGACGGCGCGCTGGTCATGGACACCCCCGCGGGGGCGGTGGCCGGGGCCGAGGTCGTGCTGACCGTCCTGTTCGACGGCAGGGCGGCGCTGGAGACCATGCGGGAGGCCGCGCCGGAACTGCGCCCGGGGGCGTTGTGGGCGCAGTCGTCCACCGCCGCGCTCGACGACGCCCCGCGCCTGGCCGGGTTCGCCGCGGAGAACGGGATCGTCTACGTCGACGCCCCCGTCCTGGGCACCCGCGTCCCGGCCGAGCGCGGCGAGCTGACCGTGCTGGCCTCGGGGCCCGAGCAGGTCCGGGTGCCGCTGGCCCCGATCTTCGAGGCGGTCGGCAGCAGGACGGTCTGGGTCGGCTCCGAGCCGGGCCGCGCCACCCGTCTCAAGCTGGTCGTCAACAACTGGGTGCTCGCCCTCACCCACGGAGTGGCCGAGACGATCTCCCTGGCCGAGGCACTGGACGTCGACCCCGGAGACTTCCTGGACCTCGTGGCGGGCGGAGGACTGGACGCCGGTTACCTTCGGATGAAGGCGGAGGCGATCCGCTCCCGGGACTTCACTCCCAGCTTCGCGGTGGCCACCGCGGAGAAGGACACCGAACTGATCCTCGCCGCGGCCAAGGAGGCGGGCGTCCACCTGTACGTCACCGCCGCGGGTGCCGAACGCTTCCGCCGCGCCATGGCCGAAGGCCACGCGGGCGAGGACATGGCCGCCTCCTATTTCGCCTCCTTCTCCTGAGGAAGGCCCTCTACTTCGCCTTCCTGCCCCGTGCTCCGGCGACCGGGACGTCACCGGGGGCGGGACCGGCGACCGGGACATCGCCGGAACCGGGCGGCTTCGGGGAGCCGGAACCGGGCGGCTCCGGGGCGGCGACGCCGTCCGGTCCCGTGTCCGGAGCGGTGCTGGGGGAGGCGGGGTGCCGGTCGGAGCCCGGGATGTCCTCGGTCTCGGGCGGCGGCGGGAAGTCCGCGGCGAGTTCGGCGGTGCGGCGCCGGTGGACGGAGAGGGCGTTGTCGACGGTGAGGCGCCCGCCCGCGCCCGCCGCGAAGAGCAGGGAGGCCGCGGCCAGGACGAGGACCAGTTCGGAGCCCTCGGGGCCGGTCAGGCCTCGGTCGTAGTGGACGAAGGCGAAGGCGCCGGCCATGTTGAGGAAGAGCAGGGCACCGACGAGGGGGAGGCCGAGGCCGGCGATGAGGGCGACGCCGCCCAGCAGTTCCACGAAGGTGGAGTAGACGGCCGCGGCCTTGGCCAGTGGCACGCCGGTCAGGTCGAACGCCGCGGAGGTGGCGTTGACGCCGTTCTCGACCTTCTGCCAGCCGTGGACGAGGAAGACGACCCCTACGGCGCACCGGGCGAACAGGGCGATGGCGTCATAGGCCGGGCGGGTGCGCATGGCGGGGTCCTTCCCGAGTCACGGAGGCGCGTCGATCGCGAACGCACAGTCCGATGCTCGGAAAGGACCGCCGAAACGTCAACTCCGCGGCAAGCCGGGCTAATCCAGCAAACCGCCGATGAATCCCGAGCCGCCGGAAGACCGGCCCTGCTGCTGCTCGGCGGAGAGCCGCTGGGAGATCACCTGGTTGAGCCGCTGCAGGCCGCTCACCCCGAGCATGCCCACCTGGCCCTCCAGTTCCCTGAGCATGGCGGGGGACTCCCTGACCTGCTCGGAGGACTGCATCAGCACGGTTCCCCGGCCGGTGAACTCGAACTGGTGCTCCTCGCCCGAGGTGCCGCCGATGCCGAACATGCCGCGGGCCATGCCCAGCACCCCCCGCATGTGGGAGTGGTCGTAGTGGTGGCAGGGGGAGGGCAGGTCGGCCCAGCCGAGCAGTGCCTGCGGGTCGACCCGGATCGGCGGCTCGACGAAGTGCACCGGGCCGTTGGACGAGGCGATGAACTTGCCGGAGCCCAGCAGGGTGAGGAACCCGGGGATGATCGACTGCTTGAGCGTCAGCCGGGGCTCGAACGCCAGGAGGTTGCTCGCCCGGATGGTGAGGTTGCCGTCCTCCAGGTCGAAGGAGTTCAGATCGAAGCCCCGGTCGCCCAGCAGCAGCCTGCCCTGTCCCTGCGCCACCACCCAGTCGTGGGCGTACAGCGGGGAGTGGAAGTGCCCGGCCACCAGCGAGTCCAGCGGTCCGGCCGACAACGCCTCGAACCCGATCTGCCCGTAGTAGGCGATCATCTTGCCCTTCTGGATGAACCACTGCCCGTTGAGGCTCACCGAGAAGGCGTAGGGGTTGACGTTGTCGTTCTCCGGCAGCGTCGAGGCGTTGAACGTGGCCACCGGCGTCGGCGCGGGCGGGGCGCCGTAACCGCCCAGAGCTTCGGGCGGGGGGTAGCCGCCCTGCTGGGGCGGGTAACCGGGCTGCTGCGGGTAGCCGCCCTGCTGGGGGTATCCGGGCTGGCCGTAGGGAGGCTGCGGCGGGTAACCCATCTCAGATCTTCCTCTCGCTGGCCTGGACGTACACCACACCCTGGCCGGTCAGCTCCAGCTGGAACCCCTCGCCCGAGCCGCGCCCGATGAGGTCGCGCAGCCCCAGCGCGGTGTGCAGCTTGTTCTGGATCTGCCCGCGGTGGGCGACATAGGCCTGCGGGTCGACGTAGACCGGCCGGTTCGGCTGGACGGGCAGCTGGACCACCCCGCCGTGCGAGAGCAGCGCGCACGAGCCGTGCCCGGTGAGCGTGGTGGTGAACAGGCCCTGACCGGTCATCTGGCCGCGGATCACGCCGGACAGCCCGCCCTGCTCGCCGAGGAACATGGTGCCGCTCTGCAGCGAGGCGTCGTAGACCAGCAGCCGGTCGGCCTCGACGTACAGGGTGTCGCCCCGCAGGTCGACGACCTCGACGTGCAGTCCGTGGTGGCCGAGCATCACGCTGCCCTGCCCGGTGACGTGCATGAGCGGCGTGCTCTCGCCGGCCATGGCCCGCCCGAGGGTGCCGGCGATCCCGGCCCCCGCGGTGGCCGTCGGCGCGAACCGCACCGCCCCGGTGTAGGCGAGCATCGCGCCGCGCTTGCTGTAGACCTCCTGGCCCGGACCGACCGGGACCTGGAGCATCTTGCCGTTGATGGGGCTGTAACCGGGCATCAGACCTCCGCCCCCAGTCCTTCTCCGCGTTCGGCAGGCTGGATGTAGACCAGGCCGTGGCCGCTGAACCTGAGCTGGAAGCTCTCGCCCGAGCCCTGGCCCAGCATCGTCCGCCAGTTGACGTCGGTGACGAAGTCCTGCTGGAGCTGCCCGCGGTGGGCGACGTAGGCCTGCGGGTCGACGCTCAGCGGCTGGCCCTGGGTCACCTCCAGGGCGATCGCCGGGCCGTCCGAGAGGATCGCGACCATGCCGTGCCCCTCGACCTTGGTGGTGGCCAGGCCCTGTCCGGTGGTCATGCCGCGCAGTCCGGTGAACTGCACGCCGGTGCGCAGCTGGCCGTCGAACGCCAGCAGGCTCTCGGACTCCACCAGCAGGGTGTCGCCCTGCAGCGGCACCAGGTTGACCTCGGTCGCCTCGTGGGCCAGGTAGACGGTGCCCTGGCCGGAGATCTCCATCAGGGTGACCGACTCGCCCGCGACCCGGCGGCGCACCGCGCCCATGAGCCCCTCGCCGCCGGTCATGCCCTGTCGTTTGAACTGCATCTGGCCCTCGTAGGCGACCATCGACCCGTTGAGGGCGCGGATCGTCTCGCCCATGAGGTCGACGGCCAGCATGCGAGAGCCGTTCATTCGAAACTGCGCCACGTCCAGCACCCTAACCATTGGACCGCCGTGGTCGCACCGGCCTGTGGAGCGACCTCCGGCTCACTCCAGAGGAGGAGGGCCGGAGCCGGAGGGGTGCCGGAAGAGATACGGATGGACCGCCCGAAAACGCCGAGGAGCACTTCGGCCGGTCCGCGCCACGATTTTCGGCGCGCGGGAAAGATCCACATCAGGCGCCGATCTGCGGGAGGATGGGGGGCATGTGGCTTGCTCCGGAACGACGTGGACGTCAAGGGTGGCTGGTGCCGGGATTCGCGATGCTCGCGGGCGTCGGGGTGGCGGCGCTGCTCTACACGCGGGAGGCGACGGCCGCCGGCGTGGTCGCCGGCCTGGTGCTGGTGGCCTACGGGCTGCAGCTGGCCTACCGCAGGGAGGAGTCGGCGCTGGTGATCAGCGAGGCGTTCGGCCGGGGCCGCAACGGGCGCAGCCACCTGCGCTCCGCCGCGATGACCGGCGACGTGCTGGTGGCCGGCGTGGTGGCGGCCATCGTCGTGCAGGCGCTGCGTGAGCAGCCGCTGGGCCCGCTGCCCTGGCTGGCCGGTCTGGCGGCCGTCACCTATCTCGTGTCGATCTTCCTCACCAGCGACATGTGAGCGCAGCCGTTTCGGCGAATTCTCAATGAACGTCCTTTTACCGGTCCGGTTTTCGCTGGTTCCGGGCGGCATCATGGCTCATGTGGCAGTTCTTGACATCCGGCCTCCTGTAGGAGTCGCCGAGAACGCGCTCTTCCAGCCCGTGGTCGACCTCGGCTCGGGCAACGTCGTCGCCGTCGAGACCCGGGTGGGCCCGTCCCCCGGGGCCCCCGGGTCCGTCGACCCCGCCTCCGAGGACGTCCGCAGGGCACTCGAGGGGGCCAGGGCCCTTTCCGGCCAGTCCACCAGGCTGCCCCTCCAGATCACCGTGCGGGCCGAGACGGTCGCCCTCGGCAGGAGCATGCTGACCCGGCTCCACCAGGGACTGCACGAGACCGGGCGCCGGCCGCAGGAGGTGATCGTCTGCGTCACCGGCGGGTTCGCCCCGGCCCTGCGCGGCGCGGTGAGCGCCGGGATCGCCGACCTGCGCCAAGTGGGCTACCTGGTCGGCTTCGGCGGCCTGGGCACCACCCACGCGCCGCTGGACGTCCTGGTCGAGGGCACCCCCTATCTGGTGCGCCTGGACCCCGATCTGGCCCGCCACGCCGCCTCCGGCAGCCGCAAGACCGCTCTGGTCGAGGCGCTCGTCACCGTCGCCCACCGGCTCGGCACCCGTGTGCTGGCCCCGGGCGTGGAGAGCGAGGAGCAGCTCGCCCGGCTGCACTCCCTGGGCGTGCGGCTGGCTCAGGGACCGCTGCTGACCCCGCCGGACTGGCGGCCCGGGCAGCCCGTCAAGGCGCTCGTCCCCGTGGGGGAGCCGCCGCGGCACGACCCGGCCGCGGACCTCGGCCCCCGGGTGTCGGAGTACGTCCTGCCCGCCGTGACCATGCAGGACGACGTCAGCGCCGCCCAGGTGCTGGAGGTCCTGTCCACCGAGCGGAGCCCGTCGAGCATCGTGCTGGTCGACGCCCGGCAGCGCCCCCGCTACACCGTGGACCGGGCGCGGTTCCTGCTGGCCTTCTCCGGCGCGTACGGCCATGCCCTGCACGCCCGCAAACCCGCGGCCAGGCTCGCCGACGAGCCCCGGCTGGTGCCGCGGAGCGTCCCGGCGATCGCCGCCCTGCGCGCGGCGGGGCGGGAGGAGGACCGCGTCTACGACGACCTCGTGGTGACCGACGAGATCGGACGCTGCCTGGGCATCGTGAAGGTCTCCGACCTGATCCGCGGCATGTCCCGCTGAGTCCCGGCCCTCACTGCGCCGAGGGCGGCTCGAGTGCGGCGAACTCCGCGCCGAACGGGTCGAGGATCACCACGAACCGCCCATAGGGTGAGCCGGTGACGCCCTGGACGACCCGGCCGCCCTCGGCCTCCGCGGTCCGTGCGGCGTCCTCGGCGTTCTCGACCGCGAAGTAGGTCTTCCACGCGGCCTTGCCGCCCTGGGCCGCCTTCACCTGCTCGGGAGAGGCCCCGTAGAGCCCGCAGACCGGGTGCCCCTCGATGTCGACGGTCAGGTGGTCGAAGCCTTCCTTCATGGGCGTGACGGCGGCCCGCAGCGCGGCGGAGTAGAAGTCGGCGGCCTTCGCGGTGTCGGTGGTGATGAGTTCGTTCCAGATGAAGGAGCCGGGTTCGTTGACCAGTTCGGAGCCGACGTGCCGGTGCCCCTCCCAGAAGCCGAACCAGGCGCCCTGCGGGTCGGAGAGCAGGGCGGTGCGGCCGAGCGGCCCGACGTCCACGGTGGGCGCGATGATCTCGGCCCCGGCCTCGACCGACCTGAGGACGGCCCGGTCGCAGTCGTCGACGGCGAAGTACAGGCACCACCAGGAGTTGTGCAGCTCCTGCCCGCCCATGATCCCTGCGACCTTCCTGCCGTTCTTCATGGCGGTGAGGTACTGGGCGAACTCCTCGCCGCCCTCCCGGTAGTCCCAGCCGAAGAGCGCGTGGTAGAAGCGCCGGGCGAGCACGGCGTCCGGCACCCCGAGAT
Source organism: Actinocorallia sp. B10E7 (assembly GCF_039871655.1). Classification (NCBI taxonomy): domain Bacteria; kingdom Bacillati; phylum Actinomycetota; class Actinomycetes; order Streptosporangiales; family Thermomonosporaceae; genus Actinocorallia; species Actinocorallia sp. B10E7. The sequence continues at coordinate 45,812 of NZ_JBDPLZ010000015.1, read as the reverse complement.
CCACCCAGCAGGGGGTGCCGGAGGCGGGGTTGCTCATGATCTCGGGCATGGGCACTCCTCGGTCTCGGATCGTCGCTCTCCGCTGTGAGCTTCGCCGCGCGACGACCGCCGAAAACCTGTTCGCGAGCGGTGAGCGGCGAGCCGTACACTGGCCGGTGCTCCCGTGCCTCCGCCAAGGGCGTCGAGCGGAGCGCTTCCGTGTCCCCGGGGGAGAACCCACCACAGTGATCATCGCCAATGACCTCGAACTGCGCGCCGGCTCCCGGCTCCTCATCGAGAAGACGACATTCCGCGTCAATCCCGGAGACCGGGTGGGCCTGGTCGGCCGCAACGGCGCGGGCAAGACCACCCTCACCAAGGTGCTGGCGGGCGAGACCCTGCCGGCGGCCGGGACGGTGACCCGTTCGGGCACCCTGGGCTACCTGCCGCAGGACCCGCGCAGCGGCGACCTGGAGGTGCTGGCCCGCGACCGGATCCTGGCGGCGCGCGGCCTGGACGAGGTCTTCCGCCAGTTGCGCGCGGCCGAGCAGGCCATGTCCACCCAGGAGGGCGCCGCCCGCGACAAGGCGGTGCGGCGCTACGGCCGGGCCGAGGACAGGCTGCACGTCCTGGGCGGCTACGCGGCCGAGTCGGAGGCCGCCGCGATCGCCTCCAGCCTGGGCCTGCCCGACCGGGTGCTGGGCCAGCCGCTGAGCACCCTGTCCGGCGGCCAGCGCCGCCGGGTGGAACTGGCCCGGATCCTGTTCTCCGACGCCGACACCCTGCTGCTGGACGAGCCGACCAACCACCTGGACGCCGACTCGATCGTCTGGCTGCGGGACTTCCTGAAGAACCACCAGGGCGGCCTGGTCATCATCAGCCACGACGTGGGCCTGCTGGAGGCCGTGGTCAACCGGGTCTTCCACCTGGACGCCAACCGCTGCGTCATCGACATGTACAACGTGGGCTGGAAGAAGTACCTGGACACCCGCGAGGCCGACGAGAAGCGCCGCAAGCGGGAGTTCGCCAACGCCCAGCGGCAGGCGAGCCAGCTGACGGCCCAGGCCGACAAGATGCGGGCCAAGGCCACCAAGGCCAAGGCGGCCCAGCAGATGCTCAAGCGGGCCGACCGGCTGATGTCGGGGGTCGAGGGAGAGCGGCGGGCCGACCGGGTGGCCAAACTCCGCTTCCCGGAACCGGCGCCTTGTGGCAAAACCCCCCTACTCGCGGAGGGTTTGTCGAAATCGTACGGATCCTTGGAGATCTTCACAGATGTCGACCTCGCGATCGACCGGGGCAGCCGGGTGGTCGTGCTTGGACTGAACGGAGCGGGGAAGACGACCCTGCTCCGGCTGCTCGGGGGCGTCGAGAAGCCCGACACGGGAGGGGTCATAGCCGGTCACGGACTCCGGCTGGGCTACTACGCGCAGGAGCACGAGACGCTCGACCACGACCGCACCGTGCTGGAGAACATGAAGTCCGCCGCGCCGGACCTCCCGGAGGTCGAGGCCCGCAAGGTCCTGGGCTCCTTCCTGTTCGTCGGGGACGACGTGGACAAGCCCGCGGGCGTGCTCTCCGGCGGTGAGAAGACCCGTCTGGCACTGGCCACCCTGGTGGTCTCCCGGGCCAACGTGCTGCTGCTCGACGAACCGACCAACAACCTCGATCCGGCCAGCCGCGAGGAGATCCTGGGGGCCATCAACACCTTCTCCGGTGCCATAGTCCTGGTCACCCACGACGAAGGCGCGGTGCAGGCACTCCAACCGGAACGCGTGATTTTGCTCCCCGATGGCGTAGAAGACATCTGGAGCGATGAATTCGCCGATCTGGTGGCTCTGGCTTGACCTTCTGAGCAAGGAAGCAGATCTTTTCTGGCGTAGTGGGTAGCCGAGACGACGAAGATGTCTGATCATGGCAGGAGATAACGCAGCGGTCACCACATCACTACGGGAGGTACTCGTGGCAGAGACCCTGAAGAAGGGCACCCGCGTGACCGGTGCCGAGCGCGACAGGCTGGCGCAGGAGCTCAAGAAGAGGTACGACTCCGGCGAGAGCATCCGCGCCCTGGCTGCCGCCACCGGCCGCTCCTACGGCTTCATCCACCGCATCCTCACCGAGTCGGGTGTGAACCTGCGCGGGCGCGGTGGGGCCACCCGGGGCAAGAAGACGACGCCATGACCGTGTGAGGAGGGGGCCCGGCCCCCTCGGCGCGAGACGAGCACGACGCCCTGGGCCCGCTGTCCCGACTACTACCGAGTAATATTCGGTCACGGTCGCGGCGGCGGGCCGAAGGTCCGCACCGTGTCCGTGCGTCCGGTCCCGGAGGGGGATCGGCAGCCCGGAGGAAGGCGCGATATGACGGATCTGGCGAAGGCCGGCCTGCTGCTCGAACTCGACCACGAGAACACGGTGGCCACCATCACCCTGAATCGTCCCGAACGGCGCAACGCGCAGTCGCCGACGATGTGGAAGGGCCTGGAGGACCTGGGCAGGGAGCTGCCCGAGACCGTGCGCATCGTGGTGCTCAAGGGCGCCGGACCGTCCTTCTCCGCCGGCATCGACCTCCGGCTCTTCACTCCGGAGGGCATGCCGGGCGAGCCGGCCGTGCTGTCCGCCGGCGTCGGCCCCGAGGAGCTCGTCGAGAAGATCGGCGAGTACCAGGAGGGCTTCCGCTGGCTGCGCGACCCGCGGTTCACCACCATCGCGGCGGTGCACGGCCACGCCATCGGCGCGGCCTTCCAGCTGGCGCTGTCCTGCGACATCCGCATCGCCGCCGAGGACGTGCAGTTCTGCATGAAGGAGCCGGCCCTCGGGCTGGTCCCCGACCTGACCGGCACCAAGCCGCTCGTGGACATCGTCGGGCTGCCCCGGGCGCTGGAGCTGTGCCTGACCGCCCGGGTGATCGACGCCGACGAGGCGCGCGAACTGCGCCTGGTGGAGCGGGTCGTCAAGGCCGACGAACTGGACGACGCTGTCGAGGAGCTGGTCAACGCGCTGCTGCGGATCGAGGTGGGCGCCGCCCGCGCCACCAAGGAGCTGCTGCAGAAGGCCCCCGGCAACACCCTGGAGGAGCAGTGCCTGGCCGAGCGGCGGGCACAGGTGGGACGCTTGCTGCGAAACAGCTGAGAACAAGGAATATTCGGCTGGATCATCCGCTTGTCCAGCAGCGGGGCAGTCCCACGCGACAAAGGAGTCGAGCCGTATGAACATGCCGGGCAACAACGGTTTCTCGATGATGGCGTCCTTCCGCAGGGACCCGTCGGTCAAGCACGAGAAGCTGAAGCCCGGCACGGTCCGGCGGATCATGGGCTACGCCCGCCCCTACAAGCGCGATCTCGTGCTCTTCCTGCTGCTCAACTCCCTGGCGGCGGTGAGCGTGGTGGCGGGCCCCCTGCTGATCCGGTTGATCATCGACCAGGGGGTGACCCCGGGGAACCGGGCCCTGGTCATCGGGCTGGCGCTCGGGCTGGCCGGGCTGGCGGTGGTGGACGCCGTGCTCTCGCTGGCCCAGCGCTGGTACTCGGCGAAGATCGGCGAGGGTCTGATCTACGACCTGCGCAGCCAGGTCTTCGACCATGTGCAGCGGATGCCGGTGGCGTTCTTCATGCGCGCGCAGACCGGGTCCCTCGTCTCCCGCCTCAACAGCGACGTGATCGGCGCGCAGCGGGCGCTGACCACCACCCTGTCCTCGGTCGTCTCCAACGTGATCAGCCTGGTGCTGGTGCTGGTCACGATGCTCTTCCTGTCGTGGCTGGTCACCCTCATCGCGCTGCTGCTGCTGCCGGTGTTCATCATCCCGGCCAAGCTGGTGGGCCGCAGGCTGCAGAAGATCAGTCGCGAGCAGATGGTGCTGGACGCCGAGATGAGCTCGCTGATGACCGAACGCTTCAACGTCTCGGGCGCGATGCTGGCCAAGCTCTACGGCCGCCCCGAGGAGGAGTCCGGGCGCTTCTCCCGGCGGGCCGGCCGGGTCCGCGACATCGGCATCGTCTCGGCCATGTACGGCCGGGTCTTCTTCACCGCGCTGACCCTGGTGGCCTCGCTGGCCACCGCGATGGTCTACGGGGTGGGCGGAGTGCTGTCGGTCGACGGCGCCATGGAGATCGGCACCCTGGTGGCGCTGGCCGCGCTGCTGAGCCGCATGTACGGGCCGCTCACCGCGTTGTCCAACGTGCAGGTGGACGTGATGACCGCGCTGGTGAGCTTCGACCGGGTCTTCGAGGTGCTCGACCTCGAGCCGATGGTCGCCGAACGACCCGGAGCCCGTCCGCTGAAGGCCGCCGGGGCCCCCGGCGTCGTCTTCGACCACGTGACCTTCCGCTACCCGGCCGCCGAGGAGGTCTCGCTGGCCTCGCTGGAGTCGATCGCCCGCGCCGACTCGGCCCCGGCCAAGGAGGTGCTGCACGACGTCAGTTTCACCGCGGAACCGGGGCAGCTGGTGGCGCTGGTGGGCCCCTCGGGCGCGGGGAAGAGCACGATGACCCATCTGGTCTCGCGCCTGTACGACGTGAACGAGGGCGCGGTGCGGATCGGCGGCCAGGACGTCCGGGACCTGACGCTGGCCTCGCTGAGCGAGACGGTCGGCGTCGTCACCCAGGACGCCCACCTGTTCCACGACAGCATCCGCAGCAATCTCCTCTACGCCCGCCCCGACGCCACCGACGAGGAGCTCTGGGAGGCGCTGGAGGGCGCCCAGGTCCGTCCCCTGGTCGAGGCCATGCCCGACGGCCTGGACACCGTGGTCGGCGACCGCGGCTACCGGCTGTCCGGCGGGGAGAAGCAGCGCATGGCCCTGGCCAGGCTGCTGCTCAAGGCCCCGGCCGTGGTGGTGCTGGACGAGGCCACCGCGCACCTGGACTCCGAGTCCGAGGCCGCGGTACAGCGGGCGCTGCGCACCGCGCTGGCCGGACGCACCTCGCTGGTGATCGCCCACCGGCTGTCCACCATCCGGGAGGCCGACCAGATCCTGGTGATCGAGGGCGGCCGGATCGCCGACCGAGGCCGCCACGAGGAGCTGCTCGCCCGCGGAGGCCTGTACGCCGAGCTCTACCGCACCCAGTTCGCCCGGCAGGAAGAGGCGCTGGACCCCACCGCCCTGAAGTGACATAGTGCTGTTAAGTGATCACGGAGGGCTATCGTTCGGGGGAGCGATGATCAAGTCGACGGGGGCGGTGGTGTGCCTGTTCCTCACGCTGGCGGGTTGCGGTGAGGGGAACAACATCCCGAGCGCACGAGATCCGCGTCCCAACTTCACCGGCCCGGTGGAGCCGGCCGACCCCACGCACACGGTCACCGTGGCGGCCGGGACGGTGACCGTGAACCCGCCGGTGCGCCAGGACGTGCGGGTGGACGGCGAGTGCTCGCTCGAGGGCGAGCTCGGCCGGACGATGACCGGCCGGATGGCCCGCTGCGTGAAGCGCACCGGGGAGGACACCGCGCGCTGGGTCCTGGACGTCGGCTCCCAGCCGGACGGCACGGTCAAGCCCGGACGGCCGTGCCCCGCGCAGGGGGCGCGCGGCACCGACGGCTACCGCCCCTACCAGTGCCTGCCCGATCCGCGCGGCGGCGGCAACCTCGTCTGGACGGCCGGGTGAGCCGTCCGGCGTCCGCCGATCACGGTCGGGTCCCGCGACGATGACGATCACGTAGCCGTCGTCGCGCCCGGCCTTGGGCGGGGCTTTGCTGGACGGTGCGGCCACGGCAACCCTCAGGTCACCGGGGCGCGCGACCATCGACCCCGATCCGACCTCGTCATCCTTCGTCTTGAGTGAGGCGCGATGCGTCAGTTCATGTTCCGCTACACCACGATCCTCGTCGCCCTGGGCGCCGCGGGCGTCGCCATCGGCTGGATCGCCGACGACCTGCGTCCCGCCGTTCAGGTCTCGGTGCCCGGCAGATAGCCGAGCGCCAGCAGTTCCCGTCCGGCCACCCTCTCCACCTGGGTGAGCTGCCTGGCGGTGAGCGGCTTGCGCCTGCCCCCGGGGGGCTCGGCCTCGCCGGACCGCACGGGCAGCGGCCGCCAGGAGTCGTCCCGGTGCGGTTCGGCCGCGACGGCCAGCGCCGCCCGGGACACCCGCGCGTCCAGATAGCCCGAGAGCAGGTCGGCGCCGGCCTCGGGATCGGCCAGCAGGTCCTCGTAGCGCAGGGTCAGCAGCTGCTCGGCGGGGACCTGGGCGCGCAGCCTGGCGCTGAGCCGCACCGCGCCGCGCCAGCGCAGCGCGCATTTGATCGCGGGGGCCGCCTCGGGCCAGCGGGCCCGCCAGGCCGGCTCGTCCACGCCCAGGAACGGGTGGGGGAAGACCTCTTCGAGGTTGAGGATGCCGGGTTTGAACCAGGCCATCGACCGCTCGTCGCCGAGCATGTCGGCCACCACGTCCCGGCCGTCCCTGATCACCTGGACGAGCTGCGCGTCGGGGAAGGCGTCCAGCAGCACGTCGACGCTGTAGAGCAGGTCGGGGGAGGCGTCGGCGAAGCGCAGCGGTCCGGAGGGGTTGACGCAGGGCCCGTCGGGGCGCAGGTCGGCCGGGGTGTATCCGGACAGCTCCCAGCACTCGGCGGGGCAGTCCATGCAGCTGCGCGCGGACAACTGCCAGGACTCGGCGTAGGCGTCGCGCAGCACGCGCGCCGCTCCGCGGCCCCGCTCGGTCGCGATGGACGGCCGGCGGGCGAACGCGTAGACCAGCTTGGTGACGGCGGGCCGGCCCCGGGTCACGTGGATGCCCGCGGACTGCCGGAGCGCCCGCGCGACCAGGCCGGTGCCGGAGTGCGGGGCGGCCAGCAGGAACACCGGCCGGTGGACCTTGGTCCCGTTGACCACGAGAATGTGCGGGGTCTGCCTCATGATTCCTCCCAGTGTCCCACTGAAAGGCCTGAGATCCAGCTATGCGGCCGGATGGAGCGACAGGACCGGGTCTTCCCCATCATGCTCTTCTCCTGTCAAGCTGCCTGCGAAGCCGTCAGTGGGAGGAGGGCCCATGAGCGGGGACCGGCGGGAGGGCGACGAGGCCGCGCTGGACTCACTGGTCGTCCTGGCGGCCGAGAGCCTCGGTTACTCCTGCACCCGTCTGCCGGGGGACGTGATGGCCCTGGAGGGGCGGGACAGGCTGCACGTCGGCCTGCGCGACCTGTGGCAGCTGGCCCGGTTGATGCCGCGCGCCCACTGGCCCGCCCTGGTCTCCGACCATGTCACCACGGTCGTCGCCGCGGTCGAGGAGCCCCTGGACCTGGAGGACTTCGGGCGGATCCTGCATCTGCTGCGCACCCGCGTCCATCCGGCGGAGGCCGACCGGGGCGTGCTGGCCGCCCGGCCGTTCGCGCCGGGCCTCATCGAGGTGGTCGTGCTCGACACTCCGACCACGGTGCGCGCCCTCACCCGGGCCCAGGTGGCTCCCTGGAAGGTCTCCGAGGAGGAGCTGTTCGCGCTGGGGCGGGCCAACGTGCACGCCGACGGGCCTCTCCAGCGGGCGGAGCGGAGCCTGGACGGGCCCGGCCGGGAAGCGGTGGGGGCGCCGGTCGTCACGGTGCTGCACGGCTGGACCTTCTACGCGGCCACCCATCTGGCCTGGCTGGGGGAGTACCTGCCGATCGGCCCGCTCGGCGCGCTGGTCGCGCTGCCCAGCCGCGGGCTGCTCCTGGCCTTCCCGCTGCATCCGGGGCAGGACGAGGAGACGCTGACCCGTGCCGCCGCGTGCCTGTACGAGCGGACGGGCAGGGGGTATGAGGAGGGGCCGGGCTCGCTGAGCAGGGAGCTGTACTGGTGGCGGCACGGCGTGCTCACCCCGCTGGGGCCGGGTCCGGACGGCGTCGGCCCGGCGCTGCCCGACGGTCTGCTGCCCGCTGTGGCGGGGGAACGGACTATTCGAGATTAGGCAAAACCCCTGCAAGGGGCCCTTCCCGGAAGCCTCCTGACATGCGACGGTGTGCGCAAAGACCCGGTCCACAGTGAGGGAAGGGTGATGCATGCGTATAGCCGATATTCTCCGCGTCAAGGGTGATCCGGTGGTGACTCTGCCGCCGGAGGCCACCGTACGGGACCTGCTCGGAGCGCTGGCGGGCCACAACATCGGTGCCGTCGTGGTCTCGTCCGACGGGGCCGCGATCGAGGGCATCGCGTCAGAGCGCGACGTGGTGCGCCATCTCCACGAGCGGGGCGCCGGGCTGCTGGACGCCCCGGTGTCCACGATCATGACCAGCCCCGTTCGCACCTGCGCTCCGGGCGACTCGGTGGAGGGTCTGCGCAAGATCATGACCGAACACCGCATCCGGCATCTCCCGGTGCTCGCCGAGGGAGGGCTGGCCGGGATCGTCAGCATCGGCGACGTCGTCAAGAGCGCCATCGACCAGTTGGAGACCGAACGGGAGCAGCTCGTGGGCTACATCCACGGCTGACCGTCCGGGTGCCCCTCCCGCGGGCGGGGCACCCGGCCCCGGCGTCTTCAGTACGGGTCGTAGCCGGCGGCCCGGGCGGCGGGCGACTTCAGCAGGTACTCCAGGGCCTGGGGGGTGCTGCCGATCTGCGACGGGTGGTGGTTCGGCTTGAGGTAGACGACGCCCTCGACGATGAGCAGCCGGAAGAGCCCCGGGACCAGGCCCGCCTTGGCGGCCCGGCGGTACTCGCGGTACATCCAGCGCAGGGTCGGCTTGCGGCCGAGTGTCGGGTCCTGCTTGAGCAGGAAGCGGGCGCCGCCGATGAGCGCCCAGTAGAGGAAGGACAGCGAGACGAGCCAGCCGGCGACCCGCGTGAAGTAGCCGCCGCCGACCTTCTTGTAGACGTCGAAGACCACGGAGCGGTGCTCGACCTCCTCGGCGCCGTGCCAGCGCAGCAGGTCCAGCATCATCGGGTCGACCCCGGCCGCGTCCAGCCTGTCGTTGTCGAGGATCCACTGGCCGAGGACCGCGGTGTAGTGCTCGATCGCCGAGACGGCGGCCAGTTCGAACCTGAGCATGCGGCGGCGGGCCCTGGGCTTGAGCTTCGCCCGGTCCGCCGGACGGTTCTCGTTGCCCTGGCGGCCCATCTCGGTGATGGGCGTGTGGTCGATGCCGTGCCGTTCCAGCAGGTCGGCGAGGAAGGAGTTGTGCGCCCTGGCGTGCACCATCTCCTGGCCGATGAAGCCCTTGATCTCTTCCAGCAGCCGCTCGTCGGTGATCTGCGGCCTGGCGTCCTGGACGCACTGGATGAACCAGCGCTCGCCCTCGGGTAGCACCAGGTGGAAGGAATTGATCATGTGGGTCGCGACCGGATTGCCGGGGATCCAGTGCAGCGGGGTGTTCTCCCAGTCGAAGCTCACGCGCCTGGGCCTGATCGGCGGATGCCGTTCGTCCACCTCGAATGAGGGCAGCCCCATGGATCCTCCTACGGCGCGTTATCGGGTGCGTCGCCTGCGACGACAGACCCGCACTATGCCGGAGAAGCCCTCGTGGTGCCACTGCGGTTCATGACAAACGACCGGGAGGCGTCCTGTCCGGGCCTGACAAATTCCGCCGTGTGTCAAGAGTGCGCACACGGCGCGGTGGGGGCGGGGAGGCCGGGTCGGTGCCGCGGTCTGCCGATGTCCAGGAAAAACCGCACAGAGAGTTACATACTCGCCAGTAATGAGTAATGTGCGGTTATGTGGGCCCTGTCACAAAGTAACCGGTTACTTACGATGCTGAGATTTCCGTCAGCGGACCTTGTCTCCGGCAACGAGAGCATGGTCCTATGGGCCCCCCGGATAAGTGAACGTTTACATGGAGGCGCGCACCCATGAGCACCACGGCCACCCTGGAGGAACGGGCCAGGTTCGACGCGAAGATCGCGGGCCGGACCATCTGTGGAGTCCTGCGCGACACCGCTGAGACCTATGGCGACCTCCCCGCCTACACCGACCTCAACGGGCCCACCCTCACCTGGAGCGAGGTCCGAGAGCGCGCGCTGGAGATCGCGGCCGGCTACATCGCCCTGGGCCTGGAGCCCGGCGAGGTCGTCTCGCTGATGATCTCCAACCGCTCCGAGCACATCCTGGCCGACCTCGGCGCGATGCACGCCGGCGGTGTGCCCAGCACCGTCTACGCCACTCTCGCGCCGGACCAGGTGCAGTACATCGCCGACAACTCCGGCGCGGTCATCGCGGTCCTCGAGGGCAAGGACCAGCTCGGGCGCTGGCAGCCGATCCTCGACCAGCTGCCCCGGCTCCGCAAGGTCATCGTCATCAACGACGTTCCCGAGGGCGACCTCTACCTCTCCTGGGACGACTTCCTCGCCCTGGGCCGCAAGGCCATCACGGAGCGGGCGGCCGAGGTCGAGGCGCGCCATGAGGCGATCAAGCCGACCGACGCGCTGACGATCCTGTACACCTCCGGGACCACGGGCAACCCCAAGGGCGTGATCATCACCCACCAGATGGCCATGTACGAGGGGGAGTGCTCCTCGGCGACCTCCGGCCTGCCCGACCACAACGTCGGCGTCTCCTACCTGCCGTTCGCGCACATCGCCGACCGCGTGGTCTCCTACTACCTGGCGATCGGCCGGGCCTCCCACATCTACTTCTGCCCGGACCCGACGCAGCTGACCGCGATGCTGCGCGAGGTCCGCCCGAACGCGTTCTTCGGCGTCCCCCGGATCTGGGAGAAGGTCATGGCCGGCATCCAGGCCTTCCTCTCCCAGGAGAGCGACCAGGCCAAGAAGGCCGGCATCGAGGCGGCCATGGCGGTGGGCCGCGAGTACGTCGCCGCCCGCGAGGCCGGCGGCAGCCCGTCACAGGAGCTGGCCGCGAAGTTCGCCGCGATGGACGAGGCGGTGCTGTCGAAGATCCGCGGCCTGCTCGGCCTGGACCGGGTGGTGCACGCGATGAGCGCCGCCGCCCCGCTGCCGATCGAGGTCGCCCGCTTCTTCTCCGGCCTGGGCATCGCCATCCTGGACGTCTACGGCATGACCGAGACCACCGGCGCCGCCACCGCCAACACCAACGACGCCTTCAAACTGGGCACGGTCGGACGTCCGTTCCCCGGCGTCGAGATGCGGATCGCCGAGGACGGCGAGATCCTCTTCCGCGCGACCACCTGCACCCCCGGCTACCTCAACCGGCCCGAGGCCACGGCCGAACTGCTGGACGACGAGGGCTGGGTGCACACCGGCGACATCGGCGAGGTGGACGAGGACGGGTACCTCAAGATCGTCGACCGCAAGAAGGAGATCATCATCACCGCGGGCGGCGAGAACATCGCCCCGTCGATGATCGAGAACCTGCTCAAGGAGCACCCGCTGGTCGGCCAGGCCCTGGCCTACGGCGACAAGCGGCCCTTCGTCACCGCCCTCATCACCCTGGACGGCGAGGTCGCCCCGGTGTGGGCGGCCACCCGCGGCATCGAGCAGACCGACCTGGCCTCGCTGGCCCGGCACCCGCTGGTGCTCGAGGAGATCGAGAAGGCGGTGGCCGACGCCAACGCCCGGCTCGCCCGGGTCCAGCAGGTGAAGAAGTTCGCGCTGCTGACCGCGGAGTGGACCGCCGAGACCGAGGAGCTCACCCCGACCCTCAAGCTCAAGCGCAAGGTCGTCCACACCAAGTACAACGACGTGATCGAGGGGCTCTACGCCTGACGCGTCCCAACGCGGGATCCGGCCGGTCCGCCGTCCTTCGGGACGGGGCCGGCCGGAGCCGTCCTCGCAGGCGTCAGGAGATCGCCGACGCGGCGAACACCGCGTCGAAACGTTCGCACCAGATGACGGCCGACCGGTACCTCGACAGGTCGGTCCCGGCCGGGACCTCGTAGTTGGAGCTGCCCTCGTTGCCCTTGAGGGCGGCCAGCGTGAGGCGGTCCGAGCCCAGTTCGCCGACCTGGTCGAAGGGCTTGGGGGAGAGGACCACCTTCACGTCCGGCCCGTTGGAGGTGCTGAGGTCCTCCAGCCGCACCGTGTAGGAGCCGTCCGGGAGCCGGTAGACCTTCACCTTCCCGGTGGTCTCCCCGTGGGAGTAGGAGCGCCAGACGGAACCCTCGAAGACCTTCTCGGGGCCGCTCTCCCGCTGCCCCGGCAGAGCGGGGCCGGGGGCGACGGAGAGGTCGGCCTCCTGGGCCTGCTGGTCCACCCAGAGTTTCCACGGCTGGAACGCGGCCAGGGCCGCCGCGAGTCCCAGTACCCCCACGACGGCGACGACCGCCGCCCACCTCTTACGCGCCATGCTCATCCCTCGTTCCGGCTCGGTTCGTCCCGGAACCATTCCACCGGTGGGGCGGCCGCCTTTCCACGGAGATTCTGCTTACGAGCCTGTGACATCCCCTGAAGTATGGATTTGTTAAGTAATTCGGACCTCTCGTGTTCGCCGGGAATCCAGGGGTACGGACCATGCATGGACGTCGCCATGGAAGGGAGGCGCAGGACATGACCATCACGGGTATCATCAGCGCCCTGATCTTCGGCGCCATCATCGGGGCGGTGGGACGCCTCCTGGTCCCCGGCAAGCAGAACATGCCGATCTGGCTCACGGTGCTGGTGGGCATCGTCGCGGCCTTCGCGGGTACCGCGCTGGCCCGGCTGTTCAATCTGAGCACCGGTGGTCTCAACTTCTGGGAGATCCTCTTCCAGGTGGTCCTCGCGGCCGTCGCCGTGTTCATCGTGGTGGGGCTGTGGCCCAAGGGCCGGGGGGGCACCAGCGGTTATTGACCGCGGTTGCCGGGTGGCGACGTCCCGGTGGACGGTCGTGCCCGATCCAGTGGTGAACGAAAGCGGAGGGCGTCCGGAGGTGGGTGCTCTCCGCTTCCGTTCGCCTTCATGAATCGGCATAACCCACATCAGATCTTCACGTAACGTGGGGACCTCCTTTCTCCTTCTTCTCGCGGGGTCTCGGGGGCGCTCGGATGGAACTGCACGTCACCGGCCACACCTTCGAGCTGCCCGAGTTCCGGGTGCTGCTGCGGCACGCCCTGCCCCGGTTCGTCGAAGGGGTGGTCGCCCCGGTCGCCGTCTTCTACCTGGCGCTGCTGGTGCTCGGGCAGACCGGCGCGGTGGCCGTCGCGGTGCTGTGGGTCTTCGGCGGCATCGCCTACCGGCTGGTGCGGCGCGGTCCGGTGCCCGGCACGCTGCTGCTGGCGGCCCTGGGGGTGAGCGCCCGCGCGGTGCTGGCCCTGGGCACCGGCAACCCCAAGCTGTTCTTCCTCCAGCCGACGCTCGGCACCCTGCTGGTCGGCGCGGTGTTCCTGGCCTCGGTGCCGCTGGGCCGCCCGATGGCGCAGAAGGTCGCCACGGACCTGGTGCCCCTGCCCGACGCCTTCCTCGCGCACGACCGGGTGCGCCGGTTCTTCCTGCGCGTCTCGCTGCTGTGGGCGCTGGTCTTCTTCGCCAACGCGGTGTTCAGCCTGTGGCTGCTGTGGCACGAGTCGCTGGAGACGTTCCTGTGGCTGCGGACCTCGGCGGTCGGCCTCGCCTGGGTGGCCGCCGGCGCGGTCTCGCTCCTGGGGTTCCGGCGGATCGTGGACCGGGTCGGCGGAGAGATCGCGGTGCCCGTCTGACCTCCGCGCCACACCTGCGTGGCGAGCGGCAACGATTGTTTATCGAAGCCTTGCGGGTTCCGAACTATATGGCATCATCACCCGTCTTAGCCGTTAATGTCTCTCATACGGGTCTTTGGCCGGGAAGGGGCCACTGATCTGTACGGGGTTCTTAACGGAGGTTTTACGGTGCGGCGGGACTTGCGGGGGTTGCGGCTTATCGGGCTGGTCAGCGTGGCGGCACTGGTCGCCGCCTGCAGTGGCGGGAGCGGCGACGGGACGGGGCCGGGAAAGGACAAGGCCCAGCCCCCCGCCGTCGCGATCACCCCGGCCGACGGGACGGGCAAGGCCAAGCCCGAGCAGGGCGTCACGGTGCAGGCCACCCTCGGCGAGCTCACCGCCGTGAAGGTCCAGCTCAAGGGCCAGGAGGTGCCGGGCGCGCTGTCCGCGGACAAGAAGGTCTGGAAGTCGGCCGGAAACCTGCAGCCCAACGCCTCCTACACCGTCGAGGCGGTCGCCGAGAACGACGGCCAGACCGCCACGACCACCAGCAGCTTCAAGACCCTCAAGCCGTCCGCGACCTTCGGGCTGGAGTCCAACATCCCCTGGTCCGGCCAGACGGTCGGCGTCGGAATGCCGATCGTCCTGAACTTCGACCAGCCGGTGAAGGACAGGAAGGCGGTCGAGAGCGCGCTGAGCGTCGAGTCCGAGAAGCCGAACGAGGGCGCCTGGTACTGGTACACCGACGAGCAGGTGATCTTCCGGACCAAGGAGTACTGGGACGCCCACCAGGACATCAAGGTCACCGGCCGGTTCTCCGGCGTCAAGGCGGCCAAGGGCGTCTACGGCATGAAGGACTTCACCTTCAAATTCAAGGTCGGCTCTTCGAACATCAGCACCGTCAACGCCAGGACCCACCGGATGGTCGTCAAGATCGACGGCAAGAAGGTGCGGGACGTCGGCATCAGCGCGGGCAAGGCCACCGAGCGCAAGTACACGACGACCAACGGCATCCACGTCACGATGGAGAAGAAGAACCCCGAGATCATGATCTCGCCGGGGATCGAGAAGGGCGAGCCCGGCTACTACCGGGAGGTCGTCCCCTACGCGGTCCGCATCTCCTACAGCGGCGAGTACGTGCACTCGGCGCCATGGTCCGTCGGCTCCCAGGGCCGCGCCAACGTGAGCCACGGCTGCGTGAACGCGCCGCCGGAGTTCGCCCAGTGGTACTACAACCAGTCCAAGTGGGGCGACATCGTCACCGTGACGGGCACCGACCGGGAGCTGGAGTTCGACAACGGCTACGGTTACTGGCAGAAGTCGTGGAAGGACTGGGTGGTGGGCAGCGCCTTCGACAAGTCCGTCTCCACCACCCCCGGCCAGCCCCAGGCCGAGACCCAGCCCCAGGCCGGAACCCCCGGCAGCACCACCCCCGCCGCCCCCTCGACCCCCGCTGAGAGCACCACTCCATGATCCGTCGCACCTCCTTCGCGCTGTCCGGCACGGCGGCGCTCCTCCTCGTCACGGCCTGCTCCGGCAACTCCACGGAGGTCACCGAGCAGGCGCAGACCGAACCGGCGGCGCCCCAGCTGACCATCACCCCCGCCGACGGCACCGGCAAGGTCAAGCCGGACAGCAAGATCAAGGTCGCCGTCACCGACGGCAAGCTGCAGAACGTCACCGTGAAGGCCGGCAAGAAGGACGTCGCGGGCGAGATGTCGGACGACGGCACCTCGTGGACCTCCACCTGGACGCTCCGGCCCGGCGCCACCTACCAGGTGTCGGCGACCGCGGCCAACAACGTCCAGACGGCCACGGCCGCCAGCACCTTCACCACGCTGAAGCCCGCGAGCACCTTCCGGATCGCCGACATCGTCCCCCAGTCGGGGGAGACCGTCGGCGTGGGCATGCCCATCACGATCACCTTCGACCGGGACATCTCGAACAAGAAGGCGGTCGAGCAAGCCCTGGTGGTGCGCTCGGAGAAGCCCGCGATCGGTGCCTGGTACTGGACCGCCGACAACCAGGTGATCTTCCGGACCAAGAACAAGCAGTACTGGGACGCCCACCAGAAGGTGAAGCTGACCGCGCACCTGGCCGGGGTGCGGGGCGCCAAGGGCGTCTACGGGGCGGCGGACAGGACCCACCAGTTCAAGATCGGCGACTCGCAGATCAGCACCGTCGACACCAAGAAGAAGTACATCACCGTCGTCCGCAACGGCAAGAAGGTCAAGCGCGTCCCGATCAGCGCGGGCAAGGGCGGCCGGGTCGTCAACGGCATCGACACCTACCTGACCACCAGCGGTACCCACCTGACCATGTCCCGGCACCGCGTTGAGATCATGACGTCGGAATGGATGGGCGTCGACCCGAAGGACAAGGCCAACGGCGGATACAAGGAGGTCATCCCCTTCGCCGTCCGCATCTCCAACTCCGGCGAGTACGTGCACTCCATGGCCAGCCGAGTGTGGGCGATGGGCCGCTACAACCTCAGCCACGGCTGCGTGAACGCGCCGCCGGAGTTCGCCCAGTGGTTCTACAACAACTTCCAGCGCGGCGACATCGTCGACGTCACCGGGACCAAGCGCCGGGTCGAGTGGAACAACGGCTGGTCGTACTACGAGATGCCGTGGAAGCAGTGGGTCAAGGGCGGTGCCCTGGATCAGGAGATCACCACCGGGCCGGTGGAGGAGCCCCGGCAGGCGCCCGCCGCGGCGGCTCCGTCGACGCCTCCCGCGGCCCCGGCGACGACGGCCGCGACCCCCTGAGCCCAGTCGATCTCGACCGAGATCGTGATTGGCCGCCCGTGCGGGCCCGGCTTCGGGTAGAACTCCGAAGATGGACGTCATCGAGGTGAGGGATCCGGCGGACGGGGAACTGGACGCCTGGCACGCGCTGGTGTCCTCGGCGCACACCCACGACCACCCGGACGAGCCGCCTCCCGAGCCGTCGCAGACCGTCGGCCTGCTGCTGGGAGGGGAGCGCCGACGCCTGTGGGCGGTGCCCCACGAGGACGGGTTCGGGGCGGTGGCGAGCCTGCGGCTGCCCGGGGACGCGGCTCTGCGGGCCGGGGAGATCGAGATCCACGTGCATCCGGGGCTGCGCCGCCGCGGGGTGGGCACCCGGCTGCTGCGGTCGGCGGCCGGGGCGCTGCGCGCCGACCAGCGGGCCACCGCGATCGCCCAGGCGCTGGCGGGCACCCCCGCGGTGCCGTTCCTGGAGTCCCGCGGGTTCGGCTGCGTGCTCACCACCCGGAGCCTGGTGCTGCGCACGGCCGAGACCGACACGGCGCCCTACGCCGCGCTGAATCCCTCCGGATACCGGTTGATCCGCTGGACGGGCGCGGTGCCCGACCGGCTCGCCGCCGACTTCGCCAAGGCCAAGCGGGCCATGGCCGACCACGAAGAGGGCGAGTCGGCCTGGACCCCCGAGCGGATCAGGGAGACGGCCGAGCAGGTGGCCAAGCGCGGCGACGAGCTCTACACCGTGGCCGCCCTGTACGGCACCCGGCTGGCCGGGTTCACGGAGATCGTCGTGCCCGGGGACGCCTCCGACCGGGCCTTCCAGTACGACACCGCCGTCGTCCCCGAGCACCGGGGCCTCAGGCTGGGCCTGTGGGTGAAGGCGGCCATGCTGCGCTGGCTGGCCGAGGAGCGCCCCGAGATCGCCGAGATCGAGACCGACAACGCCGACGACAACGAGCACATGCTCGCGGTCAACGAGGCGCTGGGCTTCCGTCCCCTGCGCGAGTACCGGGAGTACCAGGCCACGGCCTCGGATCTACCTCGGTAGATCATCCCCGCGACGCGGGAGGCAGGGGAACCCTACGATGGAGTGGTGACTTCGGGTGAGTATCTGCGGTATCCCCATCTGAGGGGCGAGCTGCTGGCCTTCACCGCCGAGGACGACGTGTGGCTGGCTCCACTGGACGGGGGGCGGGCCTGGCGGCTGTCGGCCGACCGCACTCCGGTGAGCCATCCGCGGCTGTCCGCGGACGGGAGCAAGGTCGCCTGGACCAGCTGGCGGGACGGTGATCCCGAGGTGCATCTGGCGCCGGTGGACGGCGGCCCGAGCGAACGCCTCACCCACTGGGGCGCCGCCTCCACCCGGGTGCGCGGTTGGACGCCCGGCGGCAGGGTGCTGGCCACCAGTTCCACCGGCCAGCCGTTCTCCCACTTCACCTGGGCCTACGCGGTCCCGGTCGACGGCAGCACCGCCGCGCGCCTGCCGTACGGGCCGGTGGAGGACCTGGCGCTGTCGGGGGCGCACCGCTCGGAGCGGGCGGCGCTGCTGACCGGAGGGGCGAGCGAACCGGCCCGTTGGAAGCGGTACCGGGGCGGCGGCATGGGCAGGCTGTGGACGGGCGCGGCGGTCGAGCCCGCCGAGTACCGCACCGAGGCCGACGGGCCGCTGTCGATCGACGAGCACCACTTCACCCGGATCCTGGCGGACCTGGGCGGCCATCTGGACAGCGTCATGATCGTGGACGGCAGGGTGGCCTTCCTGTCCGACCACGAGGGCGTCGGCGCCCTGTACTCCTGCGACTTCGACGGCTCCGACCTGCGCCGCCACGGCGAGAGGCCCGAGTTCTACGCCAGGCAGGCGGCCACCGACGGCTCCAGGATCGTCTACTGCTCGGCCGGGCGGATCTGGCTGCTGGAGAGCCTGGAGGACGAGCCGAGGCCGCTGGAGGTCCGGCTGGGCGGCTCGGGCACGGCCCGCCGCCCCTTCCAGGTGACCGGCGAGGACATGCTCGGCGGCTTCTCCTGCGACCGTACCGGCCGGGCCAGCGCGGTGGAGGTCGCCGGGACCGTGCACTGGCTCACCCACCGCGACGGCCCCGCCCGCACCCTGGCCACCGATCCCCGTTCCCGGGCCCGCCTGCCCCGGGTCCTGGGCGACGGGAACGTCGCCTGGGTCGTCGACGCGGGCACCGACCTGCCCGGCGACGCCCTGGAGGTGGCCCCCGCGGCGGGCCTGGAGCCGGGGACGTCCCCGCGCAGGCTGGCCGCGGGACGGCTGGGCTGGGTCGACGACCTGGCGCCCGCCCCCGACGGCAAGGCCGTCGCGGTCACCACCAAGGACGGCGGGCTGCTGCTGGTGAACCTGGAGTCGGGGGAGACCGGGGAGTTGGCGGCGACGGACAAGGGCCGGATCGAGGACGTGGCGTTCTCACCGGACTCGGCCTGGATCACCTGGTCGGAGCCGGAGGCCCCGCCGCTGCGCCGGATCCGGCTGGCCCGCCTGGCGGACCGTCTCGTCGTGGACGTCACCGACGGCAGGTTCGAGGACAGCTCGCCCTGTTTCACGCTGGACGGCAAGTTCCTGGCCTTCCTGTCGTGGCGCGGGTTCGACCCCGTCTACGACCAGCACGTGTTCGACCTCTCGTTCCCGTTCGGTTGCCGCCCGTACCTCGTGCCGCTGGCCGCCTCGACGCCGTCGCCCTTCGCCCCTTCGGTCGAGGGCCGTCCGGTGGGCTCCGAGGACAACGGCAACGGCAAGAACGACAAAGGCGATGAAGGAGACGGGAGCGACGAGAGCGACAAGGACGAGGAGGAGAAGGGCGAGGAGGAGAAGAAAGACCGCACCAGGGTCGATCTGGAGGGTTTGTCAGCCCGGGTCGTGCCCTTCCCGGTGGAGGCATCCCGCTATGCCGCGATGAGCCCGGTCAAGGGCGGGGTGGTGTGGATGAAGCTGCCGCTGTCCGGCTCGCTGGGCGAGAGCGGCCCCCAGCCCGACACCGCCCCGCTGCGGCCGTCCCTGGAGCGCTTCGACTTCGGCACCCGCAAGTGCGAGGAGATCGTCGATCCGCTCGACGGCTATGCCGTCAGCGGCGACGGGGAGCGGCTGGTGGTCCGCAACCGGGGCAGGCTGCAGGTGGTGGCGTCGAACGGCTCGGGCTCCGACGACGACACCGTCAAGGTCGATCTCTCCCGGGCCAGGACCGGCATCGATCCGGTGGCCCGCTGGAGGCTGGCCTACGCGGAGGCGGGCCGTGTGACGCGCCACGAGTTCTGGAGCGAGCGGGCTCTGGAGGAGGCGGGATGGGACGCCGCGCTGGAGCGCTACCGCCCCGTCCTGGACCGGGTGGCCACCCCCGACGACTTCGCCGACCTCATGTGGGAGCTGCTCGGCGAGCTGGGCACCTCCCACGCCTACGCCGCCCGCGCCCGCTACGACCGGGAGGGGGAGTGGCTGGGCATGCTCGGCGCGGACCTGCGCCGGGACGGCGACGTCTGGCGGATCACGCGCATCCTGCCCGGCGAGTCCTCCGACCCGCGCGCCCGCGCCCCGCTGGCGGGGCCGGGCATCGTGGTGCGTCCCGGCGACGTCCTGCTGGAGGTGGACGGGCGGCGGGTCGACCCGGTGACCGGGCCGGGACCGCTGCTGGCGGGCATGGCCGACACCCCGATCGAGCTGACCGTCGGTCCCCGCGATGGCGGGACGCCGCGCAGGGTGGCGGTGGTGCCGCTGCTGGACGAGGAGCGGCTGCGCTACCAGGACTGGGTGTCCGAACGCCGCAGGCACGTCCGCGAGGCCGGCGGGGGCCGCCTGGGGTACCTGCACATCCCGGACATGGTGGGTTTCGGCTGGGCGCAGCTGCACCGCGACCTGCGGGTCGAGATGGCGCTGGAGGGCCTGGTCCTGGACCTGCGCGGCAACCGCGGCGGCCACACCTCCCAGCTGGTGCTGGAGAAGCTCGTCCGCAAGATCATCGGCTGGGACCTGCCGCGCGTCGGCATGCCCTCGTCCTACCCGGAGAACGCCCCGCGCGGCCCGATCGTGGCGGTGGTGGACGAGCGCGCCGGCTCGGACGGAGACATCATCTCGGCCGCGATCAAGGTCATGGGCCTGGGCAAGGTCGTCGGCACCCGCACCTGGGGCGGCGTCATCGGCATCGACGGCTGGCACCGCCTGGCCGACGGCACCTCCATCACCGTGCCCAAGTACGCCACCTGGTTCGACGCCTACGGCTGGGGCCTGGAGAACCACGGCGTGGACCCGGACCTTGAGGTCGTCATGACCCCCGAGGACTGGGTCAACGGCCGCGACCCCCAGCTCGACACGGCGGTCTCCCTGGCTCTGGCGTCCCTGGCCGACCGCAGGGCGGCGGCTCCGCCCGAGCGCTACTGACGCTCCGCGTCCGCGTCACCGGCCGTCGTCCTTCGGGATGGCGGCCTTTTCGCATGTGAACGAGCCGGTTTCCGGCATCGGACGGAGGCGGGGAGGCGGCGCGTTGTTTGATTGTTATCTGAGGCAACAAATTAGGGGAGGCCAGCCGTTGTGTCTCAGGTCACGCTGACATAAGTTGCAGCAAACAACATTCAGACGATCCCCCCCCCACCCCCCCGCCGCCGTCCCTCCGGCGGCAGTCTCCCGAAAGGACCCACGCAACATGCGCAAAGGGATCCTCACGCTGACCACCTGCACCGCCCTCCTCGCCTCCACCGTCGCCGCGTGCGGCGACGAGACCGAGACCGCCGCCCCCGAGAAGAAGGGCCGGATCGGGGTGATCCTGCCCGACAGCAAGTCCTCCGCCCGCTGGGAGAACGCCGACCGCAAGTACCTCAAGGAGGCGTTCGACGCCGTGGGCATCGAGTCCGACATCCAGAACGCGCAGGGGGACAAGACCTCCTTCCAGACCATCGCCGACCAGATGATCACGAACGGGGCCACCGTCCTGCTCATCGTGAACCTCGACAGCGGAACCGGTAAGGCCGTCATCGCCAAGGCCAGGTCCCGGGGCGTGGCCGTCATCGACTACGACCGGCTCACCCTCGGCGGAGGCGCGGAATACTACGTCTCCTTCGACAACGTCAAGGTCGGCACCCTGCAGGGCGAGGGCCTGGTCAAGTGCCTGACCGACAAGGGCGCGCAGAAGCCGATCGTCGCGGAGCTGAACGGCTCGCCGACCGACAACAACGCCACCCTGTTCAAGAACGGCTACGACGGCGTGCTGAAGCCCAAGTACGACGCGGGCGAGTACGTGAAGGGCCCGGACCAGTCGGTGCCCGACTGGGACAACACCAAGGCCGGGACCATCTTCGAGCAGATGCTCACCGGCCAGCCGAAGATCGCGGGCGTGCTCGCCGCCAACGACGGCCTGGGCAACGCCGCCATCGCGGTGCTGAAGAAGCAGAAGCTCAACGGGCAAGTGCCCGTCACCGGCCAGGACGCCACCGTCCAGGGCCTGCAGAACATCCTCGCGGGCGACCAGTGCATGACCGTCTACAAGGCCATCAAGAAGGAGGCGGACGCCGCCGCCGAGCTCGCCGTCGCGCTGGCGACGGGCGAGAAGGGCGAGACCAACGGCACGGTCAAGGACCCCGAGACCGGCGCCGAGGTGCCCTCCGTGCTGCTCGAGCCCCAGGCGATCTTCAAGGAGAACGTCAAGGACGTCGTCGCCGACGGCTACGTCACCAAGGCGGAGCTGTGCACCGGCGACTTCGCACAGAAGTGCGCCGAAGCGGGCATCCAGTAGGACCATCCCCCGTGCCCCGGCCGCCTTCCCCGGCGGCCGGGGCCACCCCCTTGAGGAGACCCATGACCGCGTCCGCGCCCCCGGATCCGCGCACCCCGGTGATCGAACTGCGTGGCCTCGACAAGAGCTTCGGCCCCGTGCAGGTGCTGCACGACGTCGCCTTCTCCGCCTACCCGGGGGAGGTGACGGCCCTCGTCGGGGACAACGGCGCGGGCAAGTCCACCCTGGTGAAGTGCGTCGGCGGCATCCACCCGATAGATGCCGGCGAGTACCTCTTCGAAGGCGCGCCCGTGCAGGTGAACAGCCCGCGCGACGCCGCCGCGCTGGGCGTCGAGATCGTCTACCAGGACCTGGCCCTGTGCGACAACCTCGACATCGTCCAGAACATGTTCCTCGGCCGGGAGAAGCGGAACGGGCTCGTCCTGGACGAGTACACGATGGAGGAACTGGCCGCCAAGACGCTGGCCGGGCTGTCCGTCCGCACCGTCAAGTCCGTCCGCCAGCAGGTGTCGAGCCTGTCGGGCGGGCAGCGGCAGACCGTCGCGATCGCCAAGGCCGTGTTGTGGAACAGCAAGGTCGTCATCCTGGACGAGCCGACCGCGGCCCTGGGCGTGGCGCAGACCCAGCAGGTGCTGGAGCTGGTGCGGCGCCTGGCCGACAAGGGGCTGGCGGTCGTCCTCATCTCGCACAACATGAACGACGTCTTCGCGGTGTCCGACCGGATCGCCGCCCTCTACCTGGGCCGGACGGCGGCCCAGGTCCGGACCTGCGACGTGACGCACGCGCAGGTCGTCGAACTGATCACCTCCGGCCGCAGCGGGGACCTCGGTCTCACCGGCGCGAACGGCAACGGGAACGGAGCGCGGGCATGAGCGCCGTCGTCCACGAGCGGAAGCCCGAAGCGGGCTCCGCCGGCACGCTGTCGGGCCTGACCGGCGGCTACCTCGCCAGGATCAGGGGCGGGGACATGGGCGCGCTGCCCGCCGTCACCGCGCTGGTCGTCCTGTGCCTGTTCTTCTGGGCGGCGCAGCCGACCTTCATGACCCAGGGCAACTTCGCCAACCTCCTCACCCAGGGCGGTGCGGGCATCGTCATCGCGATGGGCCTGGTGTTCGTGCTGCTGCTCGGCGAGATCGACCTGTCGGCCGGCTTCACCAGCGGGGTCTGCGCCGCGGTGCTGGCGGTCGCCCTCACCCGGCAGGACTGGCCCTGGTACGCGGCGATCGGGGTCTCCCTGGCCGTCGGCGTGCTCATCGGCCTGACCCTGGGCGTGGTCGTGGTGCGGATCGGCATCCCGTCGTTCGTGGTGACGCTCGCGGCGTTCCTGGCGCTGCAGGGCGTTGCCCTGAAGATCATGGACAACGGGACCAACATCTCCATCCATGACAAGACGGTGCTGGCGATCGCCAACGACAACGTCCCGGTCCTCCTCGGCTGGGCGCTGTGCGCCGTCGCGGTGCTCGGCTACGCCGCCGTGCTGCTGCTGCGGTACCGCGGCAGGGCGGCGCGCGGGCTGGCGCCCGAGAGCATGGCGGTGCTCGGGCTGAAGGTCGCCGGGCTGGCGCTGCTGCTGGGCGCGGCGGTGTTCGTCCTCAGCCTGGAGCGCAGCTACAACCCGGCGTTCCACTCGCTCAAGGGCATGCCGATCGTGGTCCCGCTCATCGCGGTGCTGCTGGTGCTGTGGACGTTCGTGCTCAACCGGACGTCCTTCGGGCGGCACGTCTACGCCGTCGGCGGCAGCCAGGAGGCGGCCCGGCGCGCGGGCATCGACGTCGACCGCATCCGCGTCACCGCGTTCGTGCTGTGCTCGGCGATGGCCGCGGTCGGCGGGCTCATCGCCGCCTCCCGCGCCAACTCCGTCGACCCCAACACCGGCGGCAGCGACGTGCTGCTCAAGGCGGTCGGCGCGGCGGTCATCGGCGGCACCAGCCTGTTCGGCGGGCGCGGCAGGATGCTCGACGCGGTCCTGGGAGGCATGGTCATCGCGGTGATCGACAACGGCATGGGCCTCATGGGTTACAGCGCGGGGACCAAGTTCATCGTGACAGGATTGGTCCTGCTTCTGGCGGCCGGCGTGGACGCCCTGTCGCGTAAACGCGCGCTGCCGGGAAGATAGAAAGGACCCCGCCCGTGAAAGCCGCGCCCTCGCCCGAGGAGATCCGTCGGCACAATCTGGGCACCCTGCTCCGCCACGTGCACCTGTCGGGCCCGGCCTCGCGCGCGGAACTGGCCGAGCGGATGGGGTTGAACCGCAGCACCATCATGGCGCTGACCTCCGACCTCACCGCCGCGGGGCTGGTGAGCGAGGAGCTGCCGCGGACGACGGGCAGGGCCGGGCGGCCCTCCCTGGTGGTGCGCCCGGAGTCCGACCGGGTCTACGTCCTGGCCCTGGACGTGGGAGCCGACCGGCTGACCGTCGCCAGGGTCGGGCTGGGCGGGGTGGTCCTGGACCGGCGGAACGCTCCACGGCCGCCCGACCCGTTCGATCCCGAGGAGGTCGTCTCGGTGCTGGCGGACCTGGCCCGCGGGCTCGTGCGCAGAGCCCGCCCCGACACGGTGTGCGTGGGGATCGGGGTGGCCTTCTCCGGCATCGTCCGGCAGGAGGACGGCGTCGTGCGGTTCAGCCCCAACCTCGGCTGGAAGGACGTGCCCTTCGGCGCGGAACTGGGCCGCCGGCTGGGGCTGGGCCTGCGCGTCTCGGTCGGCAACGACGCCAACCTCGGGGCGCTGGCCGAGCGGGAACGCGGCGCGGGCGTGGGCCTGGACGACCTCATCTACCTGCACGGCGACGTCGGCATCGGCGGCGGCGTCATCGTCGGCGGCAGGCTGCTGGGCGGCGAGGGCGGCTACGGCGGCGAGGTCGGCCACATGGTCGTCAACCCCGGCGGGCGGCTCTGCGGCTGCGGCTCCCGCGGCTGCCTGGAGGCCGAGGCCGGGGAACTCGCGCTGATCGCCGCGGCGGGCCGGGACGGCCTGACCGGGCGGGAGGCGGTCGCCGCGATCGTGGACGCCGCCGACCGCGGCGACGTCACGGCCAGGGACGCCCTGCACCGGGTGGGCGGCTGGCTCGGCTACGGGGTGGCCAACCTGGTGAACATCTTCAACCCCGCCATGGTCGTCTTCGGCGGGGTGCTGCGGGAGATCTACCTGGGCTCCGCCGCCCAGATCCGCAGCAGGCTGGCCCTGTCCGGGCTGGGGGCGGCCCGGGAGCGGGTCAGGCTGCGCACCTCGGAGCTGGGGGACGAGGCGACCCTCATGGGGGCCGCGGAGCTCGCCTTCGCCGACGTGTTCGCCGCCCCCCTGGAGACCCTCGCCCGGGGCAAAAACCCGTTGCCCTGACCCCCTGCCGGTCGGCACTCTGCTTCAGGGCTTCCCCGAAGGGGAATCCGACAGGAAGGGGGTGCAGGCGATGGCGGGCGTGCTCGTGCTCAACGCCTCGTATGAGCCTTTACAGCGCGTGGATCTGAGGCACGCGATCCGGATGCTGGTGCGCGGTGTGGCGGTCATCGAGGAGGCCGTGGACGGCCGGAGCTTCGGGGTGTTCCCCGAGCCGAAGGTCCTGCGGCTGGTCCGGTATGTCACGCTGAGGTGGCGGCACTCGCGGCGGCCCGGCTGGAGCAAGGCCGGGGTGCGCAAGCGGGACCGGGGCCGGTGCGGCTACTGCGGCAGGCCGGGAGACACCATCGACCACATCGTCCCGGTGTCCCGGGGCGGGGCGTCGAGCTGGGAGAACACCGTTCTGGCCTGCACCCGCTGCAACCACCGCAAGGCCGACTCGCTGCTCCAGGAGTGCGGGATGCGCCTGGCGTTCACCCCGTACGTCCCCACCTGGGACCAGCTGATGGTGTGAGGCACGGGGATCCCCGGCGGGGGACCCCGTGCCCGGCGCGCCGGAGCTCAGTCGAACAGGTCGGGCTGCTCCCGGATGACCTGGTCGGCGATGGGCTGGTAGTTCACCCACGCCACCAGGTCGTTGCCGAGCTGGCCGCGGGTGAGGACGGCGTTGTCGTGCTCGATCGGCACGGGGGTGCCGGCGGCCTGGGCCAGGAGCTGGACCTGGCAGGAGCGCTCCATGGTGACGAACCACCAGGCGGCGGCGTCGACGCTGTCGCCGACGGTCAGCAGGCCGTGGTTGCGCAGGATGACGGCCTTGTGGCCGCCGAGGGCGGCGGCGATGCGCTTGCCCTCCTCCAGGTCGGTGACGACCCCGGTGTAGTCGTCGAACAGGCCGTGGTCCTCGTAGAAGGCGCAGGCGTCCTGGGTGATGGGCGCGAGCTTCTGGCCGAGGGCCGACAGGGCCCGCCCGTGGGTGGAGTGGCTGTGCGCGGCGGCGATCACATCGGGCCGGGCCTGGTGGAGCTGGGAGTGGATCGCGAAGGCCGCCTCGTTGACCGGGTAGCGGCCCTGGACGACCTGCCCGGCGTGGTTGACCAGGATGAGGTCGCTGACCTTGATGTGCTTGAAGGACATCCCGAACGGGTTCACCCAGAAGTGGTCGGTGTGCTCGGGGTCGCGGGCGGTGATGTGCCCGGCCACGCCCTCCTCGAACCCGAACTTGCCGAAGACCCGCAGGGCGACGGCCAGCCGCTCCTTGCGGTGCCGCCGTTCCTCCTCGAGGGTCTCGAAGGTGGGCGGGAACCGGTAGATCAGGTCCGTCGCCAGCTTGTTCAGGAACTCCTCTTCCTGCGACATCTCCTGGGCTCCTTTGTCCTGGGGCGTCAAACTATGGTGCTACTGAAGCCTATGCAGGGCTGCTTGGCTAGGCCCCGGGTGTCCAACCGGGGACCGGCCGGTTGTCGGTACCGGACAAAGGAGCCTCCCGTGGAACGTCTTCTGGGGCTGCTGGGGGAGGACGGCCCCGACCCGGTGGTGGTCGAGGCCGCGGTCCGGGCCGCCAGGGCCCGCTCGCCGCTGGTCGCCGCGCTGCCCGAGGGCGAGGTGCGGCGGCATGTGAGGGCGATCGTCGAGGCGGCGCTCACCGCCCTGGCGGCGGGCGATCCGGAGCTGACGGACCTGCGTGCGGCCGAGGAGCTGGGCGCGGCCAGGGCCCGGCAGGGCGTCCCGGTGGCGGCGCTGCTGGACGGCTTCCAGGCCGGCCGCTCCCTTCTCGTGCGGACGGTCGTGGACCGCGGCAGGCGCAGGGGGGTCCCGGCGGACGAACTGCTGGAGGCCGTCACCCGGATCGACGTCGTCGCCACCGCGCTGGAGCACCGGATGGTGCACGCCCACCGGATCGCCGAGCTGGAGCTGGCCGGGACCGCCCGCGACATCCAGGTCCAGCGGCTGCGCCGGCTGCTGCACGGCGAGCTGGCGGATGAGCGGCCCCGGCGGGTGGTCGTCACCGACGTCAGCGACCCGGCCGAGGCCCGGCGGCTGGAGCCCGCGCTGGGCGGCCCCTCCGGGCTGGTGGGCCTGGTCGACGGGCGGCTGGTCGCGCTGGTCTCCGCGGTTCCGGAGCTGCCGGAACTGCGCGGGGTGGTCTCCCCGCTGGTGCCGCCCGAGCGGATCCCGGGGATGTACCGGCTGTGCGGGCGCGCCCTGCGGCCGGGGGAGCCGGGCCTGCGGCCGCTGACGGAACTCGCCCTGCTCACCGCGCTGTCGGCCGAACCGGAGCTGGGCGGCCTGCTGGCCGGGGAGCTGCTGCCGGGCCTGGACGCGGCCGACCCCTTCCACCGGGCGCTGGCGGAGACGGCCCTGGCCTTCCTCGACCACGCGGGCCGGATCGAGCCCGCGGCGGCGGACCTGCACGTCCACCCCAACACGGTGAAGTACCGGCTGCGCCGCTTCCAGCAGCTCACCGGAGGGCGGCTGGACCGGCTGAGCGTGCCCGAGTCCACGCATAGGTGGTGGGCTTTGCGGACTTTCCTGGCACGATGAGGCTCATGAACGTGGGCGTGGTGATGTGGCCGATCTCCCCCTGGCCGCAGATGGGGCGGCTGTGGCAGCGGGCGGAGGAGCTGGGCTTCCACACGGGCTGGATCTACGACCATCTGGCCTGGCGTGGGCACACCCCCTGGGACGACGCCTACACCTCCCTGGCCGCCGCGGCGGCCCTGACGTCGACGATGCGGCTGGGCACGCTGGTCACGTCGCCGAACTTCCGCCATCCCGTCCCCACCGCGCAGGCGGTGAAGACCCTCGACCGGATCAGCGGCGGCCGGATCACCCTGGGCGTCGGCGCGGGAGGCACGTCCCACGGCTCCGACGGCGACGTGCTCGGCGCGGAGTGGACGCCCAGGCAGCGCGCCGACAGGTTCGCCGAATGGGTGACCCTCCTCGACGCCCTACTCACCGGCACCGACGTCTCCTCGGACGGCGAGCACTGGTCGGCCCGCGGGGTCACGGTGTCCCCGGGCCTGGTCCAGCTGCCCCGTCCGCCGTTCCTCATCGCGGGGGAGGGCCCCCGCGGCATGCGCCTGGCGGCCAGGCTCGGCCAGGGCTGGATCGCCAATCCCCAGAGCCCCGACGCCCCCGCCCTGCCGCGGTTGAAGGAGAGCCTCGCCCGGTTCGAGGAGATCTGCCACGCGGAGGGCCGCGACCCGGCGTCCGTGCCCAAGCTCCTGCTCACCGGTTTCACCTCCGACCCCTGGCTCTCCTCGGTGGCGGCCTTCGAGGACCTGCACGGCGAGTACGCCGAGGCCGGCATCACCGACCTGGCCGTGCACTGGCCCCGCCCGGACTCCGCCTGGGACGCCGACATGGAGGTCTTCGAGGCGGTCGCCGACTTCTGCCGGAACCTCCGCTAACTTCCGGCGGCCTGGGCGTAGGGGTCGTAGGTGGTGAACGTCCAGCGGTGGCCGGCCGGGTCCAGGGCGCTGTAGTCACGCGAGCCGTACGGGGTGTCGTGGAGCTCTTCGACGATGCGGGCGCCGGCCTCCACCGCCCGGTCGTAGTGGGCCTCGAGGTCGTCGACCCGGACGCACAGCCACATCGCGGCGGGGTCGACGGCGCTGGTCGGCATGATGATGCCGCCGTCCAAGGCGAGTTCGGCGTGCTGGATGACGCCGGCGGAGTCCTCGATCTGGGCGTGGGAGGTGAACCCGAAGGCGTCGCACAGGAAGGTGAGGGCACCGCGCAGATCCCGGTAGGGCACGATCGGGTAGATCGAGGGCCTGCTCATGGACCGGCCTCCTTTCGTTCACCCGCGAGGGTAGGGGACGCCGATCTCTTCGTCCCGGATTACTCGAAAATCTGTCCGCACACGATGAGTCGGCTGAGTTCACGCCAGGTGATATCGGGCATTTCCCGGACGGGTGAGTGGTCGGGCGCACCGGGACGCGGCACCCTGGCGCCGTCGTCGCGGTGCCAGCCGCCGAAGGATCCGGCGACCGCGCACTCGGCGTAGGCGGCGGGGTCGAAGTTGCGCCAGAGCGCGGGGGTGGGACGGGCTCCGGAGCCCGTCGGGCGGGGCGCCTGGACGCCCTGCCCGGACCGCGAGGAGGGATGGGTGACGAAGTCCTCCAGGTCGGCGATCTGGGCGAGCAGCACCCGCTCCCAGTCGGAGTAGGTCGCCGGGTCGCCGGCCAGGCTGAGGTCCTTGCCGCTCCAGGCGGGGTCGAAGGGCGGCGGGGGAGTGCTGCCCGCGGCGGCGAACAGCGCGCCGACCTCGTCGGGGGTGAGCGAGGAGCGCCCGCGCAGCCCCGCGCTGACCTTCCACAACGAGCGCAGGAAGGCCGAGAGCGACCAGGACGCCGCTCGGGCGTCCCGGCCGGTCTTCAGGACGTGCAGGTACAGGTCGCGGTTGGTGACGAGCTCCGGTGCGTCGGGCCCGTCGACCAGGTAGTGCTGCTGCTGCGCGGCGGCACTCTCGAGCGTCAGCGTCTGGGCGAGCGCGGAGATCCGCGTCGGATGGCCGGCGATCTTCACCCTGCCACCGTCATCCTGCAACATAACGTCCCACATAGGGACAGAACTTACCCCTTGGCCTGGTGCCGCACCTGCACCTCGGTGAACCCCTCGACACCCCAGTGCCCGTTCTCGGTGCCCACACCGCTCCACTTGAAGCCGCCGAAGGGCTGGCCCGGGCTCAGCGCCAGGTGGGTGTTGACCCAGACGGAACCGCACTCCAGCTCGTCGGCCACCGCGGCGGCGCGCTCGGCGTCGCCGCCCCAGACTGAGCCGCCCAGGCCGAAAAGGGTGCCGTTGGCCCGCTCGATCGCCTCGTCCACCGAGCGGTACTTCACGATCGGAAGGGCGGGGCCGAACTGCTCCTCGTCCACGATGCGGAAGCCGTCCTCGACGCCGGCCAGGATGGTCGGCTCGTGGAAGTAGCCCGGGCCGTCGACGGCCTTGCCGCCGGCGACCGCCCGCGCGCCCCGGGAGACGGCGTCGGAGACCAGCTCCGAGACCCGCTCCAGCTGCGGCCGGTTGTTCAGCGGGCCGAGCTGCACGCCCTCCTCCAGGCCGTTGCCGACCTTGGCGGAGCGGGCGATGTCGGCGATGGCGTCGACGAGGTCGTCGTGCAGGGACTCGGGCACGTAGACGCGCTTGATGGCCGAGCAGATCTGGCCGTTGTTCTGGAACGCCGAGCCGTACAGCTTCGGCGCGACCGCGGCGATGTCAGCGTCGTCCAGGACGATCGCGGGGTCGTTGCCGCCCAGTTCCAGGGTGACGCGCTTGAGGTCGTCGGCCGCCGCGGCGGCGACCCGCTTGCCGGTGGCCACGCTGCCGGTGAAGCTGATCTTGCGGGGGACGGGGTGGGAGGTCATGTGCGCGCCGAGAGGGTCGCGCCCGCTGACCACGTTCAGCACGCCCGCGGGCAGCACCTCCTGCAGCAGCCGTCCGGCCGCCAGCGTGGTGACCGGGGTGTAGGGGGAGGGCTTGAGCACCATCGTGTTGCCCGCCAGCAGCGCCGGGGCGATCTTCCAGCAGGCCAGGAGCCACGGGAAGTTCCACGGGGTGATGGCCGCGACCACGCCCATGGGCCTGCGCACGACCTCGACGAACGCGTTGTCGTCGTCCTGGAGCACCTCGCGCGGCATCTGCAGGTCGGCGAAGTGCTTCAGCCACCAGCCGGAGCCCATGATCTCGATCATGGCCTCCTGCAGCGGCTTGCCCTGCTCGCTGGTGAGGATCGGGGCCAGCTCGCCGGCCTTGGCCATGAGCAGGTCGCCGGCCGCGTGGAGCGCCTGGCGGCGGGCCGCCTCGTCGCGCTTCCAGGTCTTGTAGGCCTGCTGGGCGGCGTCGAACGCGGCGTCGAGCTGCTCGACGGAGGCGTCCGGAACCTGGGCGTAGACCTCGCCGGTGGCGGGGTTGAGGACGTCGAACGTCTCCTTGGCGTCGACGCTCTCGCCGCCGATCGTCATACCGTATTCGCTCATGCGCGCCCTTCTCTCGGATTACCGAATGGGATTCTAGTCTGCTTGGTCGGCCGGTCGAAGGGAAGTCCGGGGCGCCGGGTTTATTCGGCGGGCCCGGCCGGGTCGGGGGACTCCGGCGGATCGGGAGGAAAGGCGAGCGGATAGTCGTCCCGGAACTCGGGGCCGTCCTCACCGAGCCAGCACACGTCCCTGACGAACTCCCCGGCCTCGAACTCCGGTTCCTGTGCTTCTGGTGTCATCGGCGCACTCCGTCCTGTCCGTCGTGTGAACAAGGTAACCGGGAGGAGACAACCGTGGTGAGCTGGGCGGAAAGTATTTGCCCCGGAGACGGTCGATCCGGCAAGGTGTCATCGGACGGGGGAACCGTCCTCTTCGCCCGGGGTCGCTCCGGGCGAGGGCGAACCGCCAGGAAGGGGGCAGGTATGACCGCACACGAGCGGCAGGACGCGGTGCGTCCCGTGCCCGCCGACACCCCGCCCGCGCCGTCCCGTCCGGCGGAGTGGGTCCTGCTCACCGCCCGGCGGCCCGTCGACGCCCACCACGACCGCGAAGGCGCCGACGGCTGACCGCCGGCCCGGGGCGTCCCGCGAGGAACCTGCACCGATCTGGCATTCCGGGCGTTTCTGGCCTGGGAGGATACCGGGATCGCACGGCGCCGCCCGATCGGGCGGCGCCGGAGAACAGAGGCTCTGAAAGGCAGGGCCCGCCCGGTGTCTGGAGGATGGTGTGGAAGGGCTCAAGAAGTTCCTCTTCCGAGGGAACCTTGTGCAGCTGGCGGTCGCCGTGGTGGTCGGCGCGCAGTTCAGCGCGCTGGTGACCCAGTTCGTGAAGTCGTTCATCGACCCGCTGCTGGCGCTGGTGGGCGGTAACCCGAACCTGAGCCACCTCAAGTTCACGATTGGAGAGGGCAAGTTCCTCTACGGGGATTTCCTCTCGGTGGCCCTGACGTTTTTGATCTCGTCCCTCGTCGTCTACTTCGTGCTGGTGGCTCCGATGGCGAAGCTCATCTCCTACCTCGACCGGGACCAGGCCGCCACCGAGAAGGACTGCCCGCACTGCCTGAGCCAGATCCCGATCAAGGCGAGCCGTTGCGCCCACTGCACCCAGGAGGTGCCGGTCGGCGTCTGAGGCATAGCGTGAAGGGGTGGAGCCCAGGAAGCGCCGCTACCTGATCATGATGGGCACGTGCCTGACCCTGTACGTGCTGGCCGGAGCGGTGGTGCGCTTCTGGTCGACGCCGCTGGCGGTCGCCATGGCCGTGGTGGCCTCGGTGATCCCTCCGGTCGCGGTGATCCTGGCCAACCGGCCGGGAGACGAGGACGGAGCGGAGGGCCGGGGCCACGACGACCTCGGATGAAAGTCTGAAACGTCAGGTTCGTCGATAAAAAGCAGTGAATGTAGAGGAACCCATAGCCTTGTGGTGATCGACCTGTTATGAAATGGCGACGGTGCGCGCGATCTTCGGCACCTCGGACAGGGACGGTGATTCTCCTTGCGGCACGCCTTCGGGTTTCTGCTCGGCCTCATACTCACTCCGGCGCTCGCCTACGGCATGGGCTGGGGGTTCGCCCGCTCCCGGGACTCGGTCAACGCGATGGACCTGACGATCACCGACCGAACCCAGTTCTACGGCGCCTACGCGACGATGGCCGCGGTGGGCCTGCTCATCGGGATCCTGGTGATCGCCCGGTGGATCTCGCCGTTCGTCTCGATGCTCCCGGCGCTGGGCCTGCTGAGCTGGAGCGGCTGGTACCTCGCCGACCCCGTCAAGGCCGCCGACCTGGTGGACAGGTTCCCGCCCGCCGGGGAGATCGACACCGCGCTGCAAGTCCTGCTCTCCAGCGGGCTGCTGGCGCTCGTCGGGTTCGTGCTGTTCGTCCCGACCTGGGCACCCTACCGCTGGCCCCACCCGCAGGACGTCATCGAGGAGCACTACGACTACCGGCCGCCCCGCTCGCGGAGGTGACCGCTACGCCTCCACGGGCGGCCTCCGGTACAGCCGGGTGACGACGTCCTCGATATCGGGTTCGCGCAGCGCGATGTCCCGCACCTCGTGGGCGCCGGCGACCTCGGCCACCGCGGAGGCGGCGCTGACGTCAGCGGGGACGGCCAGCCACACCCGGGGACCGTCCCGGCGGATCAGCCGGGTCCCCCGCGGCGGGGTGAGCGGTCCGGGGGAGGCCAGGTCGACGATCAGGACCCGGTCGGCCGAGGCGGTGGCGCGCAGTTCATCCAGAGCCCCGTCGAACGTCAGCCGCCCGTGGTCGATCACCATCACCCGGCGGCAGAGCCGTTCGATGTCGCCCAGGTCATGGGTGGTGAGGAGGATGGTGGTGCCCTCCTCGGCGTTGATCCCGGCGAGGAACTCCCGGACGGCCGCCTTGCTGACCACGTCCAGCCCGATCGTGGGCTCGTCCAGGACCAGCAGTTCGGGGGAGTGCAGCAGGGCGGCGGTCAGATCGCCGCGCATCCGCTGGCCCAGGCTGAGCTGGCGGACCGGGGTCCGCAGGAACGGGGCCAGCTCCAGCAGCTCGGTCAGCTCGTCCAGCCTGGAGGTGAACCGCCTGTGATCTACTTTGTAAAGGTGCCGGATCAGTGTGAAACTGTCGCGCAGCGGCAGATCCCACCACAGGGTGGTCCGCTGGCCGAACACCACGCCGATCCGGCGGGCCAGCTCCGTCCGCCTGCGGGACGGGTCGAGCCCGGCCACCCGGATCTCGCCGCTCGAGGCGGTCAGGATCCCCGTCAGCATCTTGATCGTCGTCGACTTCCCCGCCCCGTTCGGGCCGAGATAACCGACGAACTCCCCCCGCTGCACCTCGAAGGTCATCTCGGACACGGCCGTGACCAGCGAACGGGTCCGGCGCAGCGGTCCGGCCTTGCGGTACACCGGGAAGGTCTTGGTCACCCGGGACAGTCGGATCATCGCCGTCAACTCCCCGTCGATCGGTAGTGGCGAAGCCCCGTCCGCCAGGCCAGCGCGGCGACGAGGCACAGCAGCGCGGTCAGCACGGGGCCGAGGAACCGGACGAAGACCGGCAGCCCGAGCGGGTCCGGCTTCCCCAGGATGTACAGGGACGGCTGCCAGTTCACGAAGGCCAGCGGCACCGCGAACGTCACCGCCCGGACGAAGTCCCTGCCGTACAGAGACATCGGGTACTGGGTCATGAACACCCCGCCCCAGGTGACGGCCTTGGTCGCCTCGTGCCCGTGCACCAGCACGAACTGGGCGGAGGCGCTCAGCACCCACAGGGCGGAGAACAGCACCGCCCCGTTGGCGATCATCAGGACGGTCAGCGCCACGTCGGCCGGGCTCAGCGACAGCCGGGACATGCTCCAAGCCAGCACCGCCCCGGCCGGGACGATCCGGCCCGCCTTGCGCGGTGTGAAGTCCTCGGTCGCCAGCTGAACCAGCGGGCTCACCGGCCGGATCAGCATCGTGTCGAGGGTGCCCGCCTTGATGTGCCGGCCGAGCCGGTCGGCCGCGCCGATCGCCAGGTCGCTGATCGCGAACGAGAGCTGGGCGGCCCCGTACAGGAAGCCCGCCTCGGCCGGGCCGAACCCGCCGAGGACCGGGACGTGGGTGAAGATGACGATGATCCCCAGCAGGTCCAGCGAGGTGCTGAACATCGCTCCGACCGTCATCATCGTCAGCCCCATCGGATACTGCGCGGCGGCGCGGGTCCACGTCCGGGCGAGCAGCAGCCACGTTCTGACCACGGAGGCCTCAGCCACCCTGGATCACCAGCTTCCGGTGGGCGGCCCGGGTGAGGAGCCGGCCGGCGAGGATCAGGGCCAGCGCCCAGGCCGCCTGGAACCCGTAGGCGCCCAGCAGTTCCCAGCCCTGCCGCTTGCCCAGGTAGACGTCCGCCGGGATCTGGACGAGCGCCGACCAGGGAAGCGCGTTCGCGACCGTGCCGAGCGGCCCGGGGAAGGCCACCAGCGGCAGGATCATTCCGGAGAAGAACAGCGAGCAGACCATCATCACCGCCTCCACGCCGCGCGAGTCGTGGATCCAGAACACCGCGAGCGCCACCAGGTAGCGCAGCGCGAAGCTGACGGCGACGGCGAGTAGGAGCGCCGGCAGGAACGCAGCCCAGCGGCCGGGGGAGGGGATCAGGATCCCGAACGCCAGCCAGCCCGCGGCCATCGGCACGAATCCCCGGGCCAGCAGGGTGAAGGAGGCCCTGCCGAGGTCGTCGGCCAGCCACCACAGCTGGAGGTCGGCGGGCCGGTGCAGGTCGATGGAGACGTCTCCGGTGCGCACCCGCTCGGTCAGGTCCATCCCGCCGAAGATCTGGACGGGGCCGATGAGCGCCTGGGTGAGGAAGGAGAAGGTGATCGCGTCGAGGACGGTGTAGTCGCCGAGCCCCGGCCTGCTCTGCCACAGGGCGATCAGGACGTAGGCCCGCAGGAACCCGAACATCGTGTTGGAGACGGCCTCGCCGAGCGCGGCCAGCCGGTAGGTGGAGTGGCGTCGGAACGAGAACCAGTAGACCAGTGCGTAAGCCATGGACCTCCCGCCCGCGAGACGGCAAGATCACCCAGCTTAGGCGAAAGACCCTCCCGGCCGCAGTGGCCGGGAGGGTCTTTCTCAAGGGGACCGCACGGTGTGAGGGGGGTCACCGCGCCGATCGGTTCTCAGTGGAGCAGACCGTTCCTAGTGGAACTGCTCGTCCTCGGTGGAGCCCTTGTAGGCGGTGGTCGAGGAGTTCGGGTTGATCGCGGTGGAGACGGCGTCGAAGTAGCCGGTGCCGACCTCGCGCTGGTGCTTGGTGGCGGTGTAGCCGCGGGCCTCGCTGGCGAACTCGCGCTCCTGCAGGTCGACGTAGGCGGTCATGCCCTCGCGGGCGTAGCCGTAGGCCAGGTCGAACATGGAGTAGTTCAGGGCGTGGAAGCCGGCCAGCGTGATGAACTGGAACTTGAAGCCCATGTGGCCGAGCTCGCGCTGGAACTTGGCGATGGTCGCGTCGTCCAGGTGCTTCTTCCAATTGAAGGAAGGCGAGCAGTTGTAGGCCAGCATCTGGTCCGGGTACTCGGCCTTGACGGCCTCGGCGAACTTGCGGGCCAGCTCCAGGTCCGGGGTGCCGGTCTCCATCCAGATGAGGTCGGAGTACGGCGCGTAGGCCAGGGCGCGGGCGATGCAGGGCTCGACGCCGTTGCGGACCCGGTAGAAGCCCTCGGCGGTGCGCTCACCGGTGATGAACGGGCGGTCGCGCTCGTCCACGTCGGTGGTGATGAGGGTCGCGGCCTCGGCGTCGGTCCGCGCGATCACCAGGGTCGGGACGTTGGAGACGTCGGCCGCGAGGCGGGCGGCGTTCAGGGT
The DNA here is from genome assembly GCF_039871655.1 of Actinocorallia sp. B10E7. Classification (NCBI taxonomy): domain Bacteria; kingdom Bacillati; phylum Actinomycetota; class Actinomycetes; order Streptosporangiales; family Thermomonosporaceae; genus Actinocorallia; species Actinocorallia sp. B10E7. The sequence goes on along the minus strand of NZ_JBDPLZ010000015.1, from coordinate 9,244 downwards.
CTTGATGTGCTGGCCGGTCGGGATGAGGACCTTGCCGCCCAGGTGGCCGCACTTCTTCTCGGAGGCCAGCTGGTCCTCCCAGTGCACGCCCGCGGCGCCGGCCTCGATCATGCCCTTCATCAGCTCGTAGGCGTTGAGCACGCCGCCGAAGCCGGCCTCGGCGTCCGCGACGATCGGCGCGAGCCAGTGCGGAGCGTCCTCCTGGCCTTCGGACCAGGTGATCTGGTCGGCGCGGATCAGCGCGTTGTTGATGCGCTTGACCACGGCCGGGACCGAGTTGGCCGGGTAGATCGACTGGTCGGGGTAGGTCTGGCCCGCGAGGTTGGCGTCACCGGCGACCTGCCAGCCGGACAGGTAGATGGCCTTGAGGCCGGCCTTGACCTGCTGGACGGCCTGGTTGCCGGTCAGCGCGCCGAGGGCGTGGACGTAGTCCTCGGTGTTCACCAGGTTCCACAGGCGCTCGGCGCCGAGGCGGGCCAGGGTGTGCTCCACCTGGACCGAGCCGCGCAGCTTGATGACATCCTCGGCCGTGTAGGTCCGCTCGATGCCCTTCCAGCGCGGGTTGGTGTTCCACTCGTTCTGCAGCGCTTCGGCTGCGCCCTTGAGGCGACCCTCAGTCATTGTCTTGCTCCCTCGTTATGTCGTCCCCTGGGTGCTTGCCTATGAGTCTGCATCTCTTGACGTCAAGGTTCTACCAGGGAGTAACAGAAACTTCTGCTGTTTTTGCGCTACTATCAACCCGTGGCGACCTTGCGAAGTGAAGAACCGCTGAACTTGTCGAGTGGTGTAGACCTTTCCGTCTTCGGCCAGCGCCTTCGGCATCTTCGGCGTCAACGTGGTCTTACCCTCTCTGAGCTGGGAGAACGTGTCGGCAGGGCACCCTCGCAGCTCTCCCTGCTGGAGAACGGCAAACGAGAACCGAAGCTTTCACTGCTGCAGTCCCTGGCGAACGCCCTCGCGGTGCCCGTCGAGGAACTTCTGCAAAGAGAGGCGCCCTCGCGGCGCGCGCAACTGGAGATCGCCCTGGAAGAGGCCCAGCGCGACCCGATCTACCGGACCCTCGGGCTGCCCTACCTGAAGGCCTCCAAACGGCTGCCCAACGACGTCCTCGAACACCTGCTCGGGCTCTACGACGAGCTCAAGCGCTCCCGGACCAAGCCCACCGCCTCCCCGGAGGAGGCCCGCCTCGCCAACGCCGAGCTGCGGCGCAAGATGCACGACCGGGGCAACCACTTCGGCGAGATCGAGCAGGTGGCCCGCAAGACCCTCGACAACGTCGGCTACAAGGCCGGCGCGCTGTCCCAGGGCATGCTCATGGCGCTGGTGAACCACTTCGGCTACACCCTGCGCTACGTCCAGGACCTGCCCCGCTCCGTCCGGTCGATCACCGACCAGCGCAACCGCCGGATCTACCTGGAGCGCGAGCAGCTCGGCATGCACACGCCCCGCACGATCCTGCTGCAGACCCTCGGCCACATCGCGCTGGGCCACTCGGTGCCCCGCGACTTCGCCGACTTCCTGCGCCAGCGGGTGGAGGCCAACTACTTCGCGGCGGCGACGCTGATCCCCGAGGCCGCGGTCGTGCCCTACCTGCGCGAGGCCAAGGCCAACCGGGAACTGTCGGTGGAGGACCTCGCGGACGTCTTCTCCGTCTCCTACGAGATGGCCGCGCACCGCTTCACCAACATCGCGACCCACCACCTCGACCTGCGCTGCCACTTCTCCAAGAACGACGAGAGCGGCACGATCTACAAGGCGTACGCCAACGACGGGCTCGTCTTCCCCGCCGACGAGGACGGCGCGATCGAGGGCCAGCGGATGTGCCGGCAGTGGGCCGGGCGCCGGGTGTTCAACAGCAACGACCGCTTCTCGGTCTTCTACCAGTACACCGACACCCCCAAGGGCACGTACTGGTGCCTGTCGCACATCGACCCCAGCCACGAGCGGGACTTCGCGATCACGCTGGGCGTGCGGTTCGAGGACTCCCGATGGTTCCGGGGCCGGGAGACCGCCAACCGGGTGAAGTCGGCCTGCCCCGACGGCGACTGCTGCCAGCTGCCCCCGGCCGAGCTCGCCGCCCGCTGGGAGGGCCAGTCCTGGCCGTCGGCGCGGGCGCATTCGCATGTGCTCTCGGTCCTGCCGCCCGGCGCCTTCCCCGGCGTGGACGAAGCAGACGTCTACACCTTCCTGGACAAGCACAGCGCGGAGTAGCCGTAGTCTTCTTCAGGGAGAGGGAAGGTGCCGTGCTCGCTGAGGTCTCGGACTGGCTGCGCCGCCGGTCCAGCGCCGCCGCGGACTGGCCGGCCGAGACCCTCGCGTCGCTGAAGGGCGCGACGCGGGTGAGCGTCGTGCTGCCCGCGCGGAACGAGGAGAAGACGGTCGGGACGATCGTCTCGGCCGTCCGGCGGGAACTGGTCGAACGGATCCCGCTGGTCGACGAGATCGTCGTGATCGACTCCCGCTCCGCTGACGACACCGCGGCCGTGGCCGCCGCCGCGGGGGCCAAGGTCTTCGCCCAGGACTCGATCCTGCCGCGCCTGCCCTGCCTGTCCGGCAAGGGCGAGGCCTTGTGGAAGTCCCTGGCCGTCACCACCGGCGACCTCCTGGTCTTCATCGACGCCGACCTGGTGAACTTCTCCCCTTCTTTCGTGACGGGGCTGCTCGGACCGCTTCTGGCGCACCCGGACGTCGCCTATGTCAAGGGCTGCTACGACCGCCCCTACACCGGTGACGAGGAGAGCGCCTCCGCCGGCGGAGGCCGTGTCACCGAACTGGTGGCACGCCCCCTGATCAACATGCACTGGCCCCTGCTCGCCGGAATCGTCCAGCCGCTCGGCGGAGAGTACGCCGGACGCCGCTCCCTGCTGGAGCGCCTGCCCTTCGTCACCGGCTACGGCGTCGAACTGGCCCTGCTGGTGGACGCCCTGGAACTGGCCGGGCTGGACGGCATGGCGCAGGTCGACCTGGGGGTGCGCGAGCACACCCACCAGTCCACCGAGGCCCTGGCGGTGATGGCCTCCCAGATCATGCGGACCGCCTGGTCCCGGCTGGACCGCCAGGGGCTGATGATGCCCCTGTCGTCCCCCAGGGTGGAGCTCACCCAGTTCCACCGGGGCGGGTCGGGCCACGTGCCGGTCGTCCGGGACACCTCGCTGGGCGAGCGCCCTCCGATGTTCGGCGTCCCCGAGTACGCCCCGTCCTCCCGCCGCTGAGCGTCCTTCCGGCGGCCGAGTCCCGGGTGAGGGCCGGCCGTCCGCCGGGGAGTCCGGATTCCTGGTCCACGTCGCCTCCGACCTCTTCCTGACCGGAGTGCGCCTGGAACGGGGAAGAACTCGCGTCCAGACGGCCGAGAAGGATCTGTGGGCCCGGGGTCTGGACACCGAATCCCCGGAATTCGAGGCCGGAATCGATACGTTCGCGGGGTGGAGCACTATCTGATGCAGTTCCGGCTCGTCACCGACGCGAAGGGCTTCGCCGAGTGATCCCCCGCGTCGGCCGCCAGGTGGCGGGCCGGAAGGCTTCCCGCTGACCGCTTCGTTTTCTCCGGGAGGCGAGCGGTGCGGATCCCGCACCGCTCGTCCGCTTGCCGTTACGGGCCGGGGTCAGTCGTCGGTGTTCCTGGAGAAGTACCAGTAGGTGAGCGCGATCACCAGGGCCGCGACGGCTGCCAGAATGATGAGGATCATGGGCGGGGTCCTTGCGTGGAGATTCTTTCGAAGGGGATTCTCTCAAGAACCGGCGTTGATCGTGATGATTCGACGCCGTTTCACCGGTTTAGAGAGTCTCGTTACGATAAATCTCTCCAGATCGCTCCATGGCGCGCGTTATTTGACGCCATATGTCCCCCATGGACGGCTTGATCCCTTGGAATGTGCATGTGAACGGGGTGTTACGTCCGGTTAAGTTCCTGGGTCGGTATGCCCGCCTTCGTATAGGTAGGTGAATGATCGGGGATGTCCGCGATGTTCCTTTCTGGGAGAGGAGGGTGCTGTGCTCGCTGAAGCCGCGGACTGGCTCCGCAGCCGGTCCAGCTCCGCCGCGGACTGGCCGGCCGAGCTGCTGCTGGGACTGAAGGGCGCCACCCGGGTGAGCGTCGTGCTGCCCGCACGGGACGAACAGGACACCATCGGGGGCATCGTCTCGACGATCAGACGAGAACTGGTCGAACGCACGCCCCTGGTGGACGAGATCGTCGTGATCGACTCGCGCTCGGTGGACGAGACCGCGGCCGTCGCCGCCGCGGCGGGAGCGAAGGTGTTCGCCCAGGACGCGATCCTGCCGCGCCTGCCCTGCCTGTCGGGCAAGGGGGAGGCGCTGTGGAAATCCCTGGCGGTGACGTCCGGGGACATCGTGGTGTTCGTGGACGCCGACCTGGTGAACTTCTCGTCCTCCTTCGTGACGGGGCTGATGGGCCCGCTGCTGTCGTGCCCGGACGTTTCCTACGTGAAGGCCTGTTATGACCGCCCCTACAACGGCACGGAGGCGGCCTTCGCCGGAGGGGGCCGTGTCACCGAACTGGTGGCCCGCCCCCTGCTCAACCTGCACTGGCCGCAGCTCGCCGGAATCGTCCAGCCGCTGGGCGGCGAGTACGCCGGACGCCGTTCGCTGCTGGAACGCCTCCCGTTCATGACCGGTTACGGCGTCGAGATGGGCCTGCTCCTCGACGCGCTGGAAGTGGTGGGCCTGAACGGGCTGGCCCAGGTGGACCTGGGGGAGCGGGAGCACTCCCACCAGTCCACCGAGGCGCTGGCCGCCATGGCCTCCCAGATCCTGCAGACCGCCTGGTCCCGGATGGACCGCCATGGGCTGATGATGCCCCTGTCCTCCCCGTCGCCCCAGCTGACCCAGTTCCAGCGGAGCCCGTCCGGGTACGTCCCCGTCGATCGTGAGGCCGTCGTCGACGAGCGCCCCCCCATGATCGAGATCCCCGAGTACGCCCTGACCCTCCGCCCCTGAAGCCGTCCCCGTCGCGGCGGCCGGTGCGGTCCTGAGGCCGCCGGCCGCCGCGCGGCGTTGCCGAGCTGGAAGACCACTCAAGTAAGTGAGCGCTTTGCGGGTATCTGTTTGGGTATGCACAGTAGACCGGGTGGAGGGGCAAACTGTGATACTCCTCACGGCATCTGGATCACCCGCTCGAGGGGCTACTCTCCGGTAACCTCCTGGTGCTACCGTGGGTAACACGTTATTTGATGGAAATTCGGTAAGGGGTCTACACACCATGTCCGACGCAGCCAAGAGCTTCTCGCTGGAGCTCACGGAGGATCTTCGGGAAGCCCAGGCCTGGTGCCGCGAGTTCGCCCGGGACGTGATCCGGCCTGCGGCCGAGGAGTGGGACGAGCGGGAGGAGACCCCCTGGCCGATCATCCAGGAGGCCGCCAAGATCGGCCTGTACTCGCTTGACTTCTTCGCCACCCAGTCGCTGGAGGACACCGGCCTCGGCATCCCGGTCACCTTCGAGGAGCTGTACTGGGGTGACGCCGGCATCGCGCTGGCCATCACCGGCACCGGCCTGGCCGCCGCGTCCCTCGCCGCCACCGGCACCCCCGAGCAGATCGCCGAGTGGGCGCCGCAGATGTTCGGCACCGCCGACGACGTCAAGCTCGGCGCGTTCTGCGCCTCCGAGCCCGGCGCCGGCTCCGACGTCGGCTCGATCCGCTGCCGCGCCGTCTACGACGAGGCCAAGGACGAGTGGGTGCTCAACGGCACCAAGACCTGGGTGACCAACGGCGGCATCGCCAACGTCCACATCGTCGTCGCCTCGGTCCACCCCGACCTCGGCTCGCGCGGCCAGGCGTCGTTCATCATCCCGCCGAACACCCCGGGCTTCTCCCAGGGCCAGAAGTTCAAGAAGCACGGCATCCGCGCCTCGCACACCGCCGAGGTCATCCTCGACAACGTGCGCATCCCCGGCAGCCTGCTCATCGGCGGCAAGGAGCGGTTCGACGCACGCATCGCCCGCGTCCGCGAGGGCAAGAAGGCGGCCGGCCAGGCCGCGATGAAGACCTTCGAGACCACCCGCCCGACCGTGGGCGCGATGGCCCTCGGCGTCGCCCGCGCCGCCTACGACTACGCCCTCGAGTACTCCCGCGAGCGCGAGCAGTTCGGCCAGAAGATCGGCAACTTCCAGGCCATCGCCTTCAAGCTCGCCGACATGAAGATGCGCGTCGACGCCAGCCGCCTTCTCATCTGGCGCGCCTCGTGGATGGCCCGCCAGGGCAAGCCCTTCGAGAACGCCGAGGGCTCCATGGCCAAGCTCCACGCCTCCGAGACCGCCGTCCGCGTGACGGAGGAGGCCATCCAGATCCTCGGCGGCAACGGCTACACCCGCGAGTACCCGGTCGAGCGCATGCACCGCGACAGCAAGATCTTCACCATCTTCGAGGGCACCTCGGAGATCCAGCGCCTGGTGATCGGCCGCTCCGTGACGGGCCTCCCCGTCCGGTAGTCCTGACCAGCTGAAACGTGCCCCTGCCGCTCCCCCCACGGCAGGGGCACTCTTGTTCGCTGGTCTTAGGGGACGGGTTCTCAGCATGATCATCGCCTCTTGTCTGACATGATGCCTTCGGCTGATTCCAAAGGCGCGCGGAGGCAAGAGTGGCCGTTGGCCAAGTCCTCAACGACCGGTACCGCTTGGACTCGATGCTCGGACAGGGCGGCATGGGAGCCGTCTGGCTGGGCCTGGACATCCTCCTGGGCCGCCTCGTAGCGGTCAAAACCCTCCATGGTGAGACTCCCCGTGCCTCCGCCCGCTTCCTCCGCGAAGCCCGTACCCTGGCCGCCGTCCGATCCCCGGGCGTAGTCCGCGTCCTCGACTTCGGTACCGCCTCTGACGGCACCGTCTTCATGGTCATGGAATACGTGGCCGGCCTGACCCTCGCCGGCAAACTGGCCACCGGACCTCTGACAGAACCCGAAACCCTCACCCTGGTCGCCTCGATAGCCCGATCCCTCAGCGCCGTCCACGCCGCCGGCATCGTCCACCGGGACGTGAAGCCGGCCAACATCATGCTCAACCCCGACGGCACCGTCATCCTGGTCGACTTCGGCATCGCCGTGGCCCAGGACGGACCCAAGCTCACCCAGTCGGGCGCGCTCGTCGGCACCCCGTCCTATCTCGCGCCCGAACAGGCCAACGGCGGTCCCATCACTCCCGCCACGGACCTCTACGCCCTCGGCGTCGTGGCCTACGAATGCCTCACAGGCCGCCCTCCCTTCGACGGCCCGACCCCGATGGCCGTCGTCTCCAAGCACCTCACCGAAGAGCCGCCGCAACTCCCCTCGAGCTTTTCCGCGACCGCGGCCTCCCTGGTCGGGCGAGCCCTGGCCAAGGCCCCCGCCGACCGCTGGCCCGACGCCGTCTCCATGGCCCAAGCGGCCGACCAGGACTCCGCCACCCTTCCCTCCACGCAGCCGGCACCGTCCAAGCCTTCAGGGCGCAAGCGTCTGATGCTCATCGCGGGCGTCATGACCCTGGCCGCGGTCGCCGCCATCACCGTCTGGGTCCTCCCCGACGCGGACGGCAACCAGACATCTCAGCAGCCGCAGGCAGCTCCGATCTCGACCTCCACCTCCACAGCGACGGCCCCCGCCTCCGCCTCTACGACGACCACCGCCACCAGCGCGCCGCCGCCCGTACCCGACACGGCGGCCTGGTGGCAGTTCAACACCACCGATGCCCTCGCCCCCGACCTCGTGGGCAACGCGACGCTGGGGGCCGACGCCGAACGCGACGGCATCCTCACCCTGGACGGTCTTTCCGGCCACGTCACGGCCGAAGTCCCCGCCCTGGACCCCACAAAGGCCTTCACCATCGCCGTTTGGGCCCGCTTCTCCGGCTACGGAGACGCCCGGCGACGTGACATCACGCTCGCCAGCATCCCCGGCAAGAACAGCTCGGCCTTCTTCCTCCAGTACAAGTCCACCTGGGGAGCCAACGGCTGGCGCTTCACCATGCCCCGCGCCGACACGCCCGAGCCGCCGGTGGACGCTGTGGCCTCCACCATCGCGCCCAAACCGGGCCGCTGGTATTTCGTCGCCGGCGTCCACGATCCCGCCGCCAAGCGGATCAGCCTCTATGTCGACGGCAGGCTCCAAGCCGCCGCCCAACACGTCACGGCCTGGAAATCCACGAAGCCCCTTCATCTGGGCGCGCATCTGTGGGCGGGCCTGGAAGGCGGGCACTGGCCCGGCGCTCTGGACAAGGCCGCCGTCTACCGCCGCGCCCTGACCCCCGGCGAGATCAAGGCCCTCGGATCCTGGTGACCCAGGCGATCGACCGGCCGGTCTCTCTGTCGCAGCGCGGGACGACGGCGAACGGGAAGACCTCGGGAGCGTGGCGGGGAAAGGGCCGGGATCGGCCGAGTTCGAAGCGGGCCTCGCGGCCTCCTACTCGGTGGAAAGCCGAGTTCACCTAGGCCCGAGTGCCTCCGTTGAAAGTTCTCTGCCCGGCCCCTTGGGAAGGAAGGCCACGAAATTTTCTCCTCCATAGAGTGATTCGTAATGAATCTCGAGTTCGAGTTGATGCCTGATCAGGTTCCAGAAATCCATGTGCTGTTCAACATCGAACTCGTTCAGGTATAGGAGAAGTTCGTTGTAGCCCACCGCAAGGGTATGGCCGGGCAGGAACGTTCTAGCGCCGGGTACCGGCCGAAGCCGTTCGCGGAACGTATTTACTGTGGACTCATCCCAGGCCCCGAGGAGAACGCCGTCCAACTTCAGTATGGTTTGAGTGATGACGGCAGGGCCGATGCCGCAGTTGGTGAGTCCGATACCGGTTATACCACCTCGGCGTCGGATATGCGACAGTTGCAGGGCGGGTCTGATCGACTGTCTATTGTGTTGCCTCACTGCGTGAGATTCTTGCAGCGAGATCATCAGGGAGAGCACAGCGATCACGGTCGCGCAGACCGCTGTGATCGATTCGGCACTCATGGATACCTCTCGCACTTCTCGGCGGAACCTGTCAAACCGAATGAGACATCAGCTTGCTTGAGTGGTTTGTGGTGGTGTGTTGGTTCGGTGGGTGGTGGGTGGCTTGTTGATCCACGCGTTGGCCGGCAGCTCCGGCGGTCGGGGGCGGCGTCCGTGGAATCGTTCGGGGCGGGCGAGGAAGGCCTTGTTCAGCGTGGCTACCCGCGCGGTGTGGATCTTCGCTGCGGTTCCGTCGTGGACGGATGCGGGGGTGTGCATTCCGATGCCGGAATGGCGGTGTTCGTTGTTGTAGTAGTCGAAGAACTGGGCGCAA
>NZ_JBDPLZ010000014.1:0-149442 GCF_039871655.1 Actinocorallia sp. B10E7 | reverse complement strand
GTAGTCACTGGAGAGCCGGATGATCGGGAAACCATCAAGTCCGGTTCGGCGGGAGGCCGAGCGGAAAAGGACCCGCGCTCCACGCGGGCACCTCGCCGCTCGGCCGACCCATCGGGCTGGCTGATGCAGCACCGCCGCCTGGCCCGCGACTACGAACGCGACCCGGCCACCTCAGAGGCCCTCATCCGCTGGGCCTCCATCCACGGCATGGCCCGCCGCATCGCCCGCGGCCGCCCCGCCACCCGCACCGGGCCCAGACCTGTGGAATACCTCCGGTAAACCCCGACGATCAGCTCTAAAACACGCACTAAGGGTGCGGCCTCGGTACTCGCACAGCGCAAGGCCTGTCCTGCTTGCCCACTGGACGATGGTGGAGGGGTGCTGGGCGCGTTCCTCGTCAAGTGCTTCCTGGATCTTGAGGGCGGTGACACCTGACAGCAGCGGCTCTGGGCTCGTCGGCTTCGCGGTGTCCAGAGCCGGAAGCCAGATGACGAATTTTCGTCTGCCGCGGGAGGTTCCTACGCGGCATGCCCACACCGGCGAGTCAGGCCCGCCGAGTGCCTCTGCGCGCTTCCGGCGCTGCTGCTGCCTCCTTTGCTCTCTTCGCTTCTCTCGTTGCTGTTCTCGCTTCTTGCGCCGTGCTATTCCATGTTCTCGCCCCTGTATCAGATCACTGGTCTGCTCGTCATAAAGTTGGCAGGCGGCCAGGAGTTCATCGTGTAGCCGTTCCCATTCGGCATCGTACTGCTCCCTAAGCTGCTCAATCTGTTCGTGCCACCGACTGATCCGCTTACGCCACCGGCCGATTTGCCGCCAGGTCCAGCGCGGGCGACTAGGACGTCGCTGGTAGGGATGATCGCGCAGGCGGTATGCCTGGAGTATGAGATCTCTAGCGGTTCGGCAGAATTCGTACGTGGCCGCGCACCAGCGGTCTGCATCAGAGATCGGAATTTCGATCTCGTCGGTGAGATGGGGGCTGTAGTCCAACGGTCGGTAATTGAGCTCGACTACGCCATACGGATTCTCGGGACGCCTTCGAAAGAAGGATTCTCTCTTCTCCGAGGGGCTCAAATCAGCATAGGGAAGGTGGCGATCCATGCTTCTGAGCGGTTCCAGCAACTCGAGGCGTGTGCATACCACGTTTCGCATCTTGGCCTGGCTCACGGCTTCACCTACCCGGAAGCGGAGGGTGTCTTCTCCCTTGTACGCCTCTGGCCAGCCGATTTCCAGAGTCGGCGCTACGGAACGGGAGCGAAGGCGAGAGGCACGTCAGGACACTCCTCAGCGAGCAGAGCCAGCGCCGTCTGCTCCTCCTCGTCCGCGCTCAACCCGCACCTCAACTTCGTCGCGGTCCACTCGCCGATGTACTGGCAGCGGGCAGCAACCGCCGGCGGCAGCCACTCCACCGGATCCTGATCCGCCTTGCTGCGGTTCGACCGGGCCGTCACCGCCACCAACGACCGCGGATCCCCCAGATCGTTCGCGTAGTCCTGCCGACGCTGCGCCGTCCACTCATAGGCCCCCGAGTTCCACGCCTCAGCCAAGGGCACCATGTAGTCGATGTCCGACCCGGACGGACCCTCCACGGTCACGTCGTCGTAGTAGGAGAACCAACGCCCTGCATGACGGGCCCGCCCTGCCAGACCTGCCCCACACCGTTCGCTGAACAGACTCCATATGCGCGAACGGGAGGGACGGGGGCAAGAGGGTCAGGTGGGGCCGGGTGCGGGTTCTATCGAACGGTCCTCGTTTTCGGACATTCCTCCCGCGACGTAGTGGATGCTGCGCAGGGTCAGGGCGGCGAAGGGGGCGATGCCGTTGCCGAAGACGGTGCCGATGTTCTGGCCGAAGCTCGCGCCGGTGCAGCGGACGTTGGCGGGGAAGAGTTCGGCGATGTAGGTGAAGGCGGGGGCTTGGACCAGGGCGCCCAGCATGGAGAAGGCGGCGAGGACGGCCGCGATCTGCAGGAGGCCGTCGACCTTCGGGAAGAAGCCGGCCGCCAGGGCCGCGGCGACGATGAAGCGGGTCTCGATGGAGTTGGGTGGCCACGCGCCGATGCTGGTCTTCCCGGACGCCGACCCCGTCCACGCGGCCAAGGGCGCCGCCCTGGTGAAGTTCCTCAACACCGGCCAGGCCTGCATCAGCCCCAACCGCATCTTCGTCCACCGGTCCGTCCTCGACGCCTTCACCGACGAACTCGTCGCCTGGGTCGACAAGCTGGTCGCGGGGCCCGGAGACCGGCCGGGCGTGAACATCGGCCCCCTGGGTCGACGACGCGGCGCTGGAGAAGGTGGCGGGGCAGGTCGACGACGCCGTCGCGAAGGGTGCCCGCCTCCTGGCCGGGGGAAGGCGTCTGACGGAGGACGGCCTGGAGTCGGGGCGGTTCTACGCGCCCACCGTCCTGGCCGACGTTGAGGAGTCCATGCGGGTCTACCGCGAGGAGACCTTCGGGCCGGTGGCCGCGATCGTCCCGTTCGACGACGAGGACGAGGCGGTGCGCCGGGCCAACGGCACCGAGTAAGGCCTGGCCTCGTACCTCTACACCAACGACCTGGGGCGTGCCGTCCGCGTCTCGGAGGCTCTGCGGTTCGGGATCAACGACATCGACCCCACCGGGGCCGCCGCGCCGTTCGGCGGAGTGGGGAACAGCGGCCTCGGCCGCGAAGGCGGGGCGCAGGGCATCGACGAGTACCTCGACGTGAAGCTCGTCGGGCTCGTCGTCCCCTGACACCCGCACCGGAATTTCAAGTGAGGAGTACGAGATGAAGCTGAAAGTGGGCCAGACCCTGAAGAACGCCGTTGACTCGACGGCCCTGGTCCTCGTCCGCTGCCCGGACGAGGACCTCGCCCTGACCTGCGGCGGCCATGAGATGGCTCCGCAGGACCAGCTCGGTGAGCGGGTCGCGCCCGCCGACGGCGCCGTCGGCGGGGGAGGAAGCCTGCTCCTGCTGGTCTTCTGCTGGCGCCCGCCCGCCAAGGCCGAAGCGAGCTGACACGGGAAGCCGTCCCGAATCCCCAAGAAGAGACACCACCGGAGTGACCGATGGTGCCTCTTCCTCGTCTTCACCGACGACAGGTCCTGGCGCTGGTTTCTGAATTTCCTCGCTGTACCGAAACGAACTCGCATCCCAGCCGGCATAGGACCGGGGATGTTGGACAGGCTCCAGCAGGCGGGCCTCCACTCCTGTTACCCATCATCCAGATTCTGTATGTTGTATGACGCTGGTGGTGCGTTACGCACCTCATGTTCTGGATGGAGCTCATCGATGTCCCCATGCCCGAGTCCTGGGACGGAGCGACCTCGATCGCGATCTGTGTGCCGAGTCGTTCGCCTGGCCGGAGGGGACGATGGTAGGTGAAGGACTCACCGACCTCGAAAGCCCCGCGGCCGTCCGGGCCGCCGAGGCGTTCGGCGGCGCGTCCTCTTCACCACCCCGATCCGGAGGCGGTATGACCACCCATCGTGTCCTCGACCAGAGCATCACCATGCCCGTCGTGGTCCGCGACGCCTCTGCCGCGACGATCATCTATGACGTCGCCCTGGCGGCAGCCCGGCGCCTGGCTCCCCGGGGGTTCGCCTACCGCGGCCGCCACCATGTTGCGGCCTTGCCGGTCTCCACGGTCTGGATCGAGAAGATGCACGGCTCGTTCCAGGAACCCCGACCCCTCGCAGGCGAACGCGTGGCACCGCGCGGAACGGAGAGCGGTCGATGAAGCTCGACGTGCAACTGGACGGCCGGCCGGACGAGGCGGCGCAGCGTGCGCGCGCGCTGATCGCCGCCGGGGTGGACGGCCTGTTCACCTTTGAGGGCCCGCATGATGTGTTCCTGCCGCTGATCGTCGCGGCCGGTTCGTCGGACGTCCCGCCGACCGATCTGATGACCAACGTCGCGATCGCGATCCCGCGCAGTCCGATGCACCTGGCCAACATGGCCTACGACCTGCAGTTGCTGAGCAAGGGCCGGTTCCGGCTCGGGCTGGGTTCGCAGATCAGGCCGCACATCGAGAACCGGTACGGCTCGACCTGGAGCAGGCCGGCCGCCCGGATGCGCGAGACGGTGCTCGCGGTGAAGGCGATCCTGAACTCCTGGCAGGACGGCACCCGGCTCGACTTCCGCGGCGAGTTCACCAAGCACACCCTGATGCCCGCGACGTTCGTCCCCGGACCGAACCCCTACGGTGTGCCGCCGGTCCTGCTCGGCGCGCTGGGCCCGGTGATGACCCGGACCGCGGCCGAGGTCGCCGACGGGCTGCTGGTGATGCCGTTCCACAGCCGTCGGCATTTCCGTGAGCGCACTCTTCCGGCCGTGGCCGAGGGCCTGAAGCTGGCGGGTCGCGAGCGGATCGACCTGTACCCGCAGGCGATCGTCGCGATGGGCGACACCCCCGAGGAGATCGAGGCCGCGACCTTCGGGGTGAAGGCCCTGCTGGCGTTCTACGGTTCGACTCCGGCGTACAGGCCGGTCCTGGACATCGAGGGATGGGGGGATCTGCAACCGGAGTTGAACGCGCTGTCGAAGACCGGCGACATCATGACGATGATCGGGCTGATCGACGACCGGGTGATGCGGACTCTGGCGGTCGTCGGAACACCGGCCGAGTGCGCGGCCGAGATCAAGAGCCGGTTCGGCGACGTCGCCGAGCGGGTCTGTGCCTATTTCCCCGGATCGACCCACCCGCCGGAGACGATCTCCGCTCTCGCGGCCGAACTCAGGACGACGACGGGATCAGGGTGACCCGCGCGCCGGGCGGCCGTGAGGCCGGATCCGGAAGCGTCAGGATGTCGCCTCGCGGTTCGCGGGCCTCACGCCGTTGAGGAGGATGCGGGCCGTCTTGTCGACCCAGTCCGGGGTGAGGCCGTCGGGTCCTCTGGTCAGGGTGGCGGCCAGGGCGGAGCCGATGACCATCTCCAGCATCACGAGTGTGTCGACCTCGGCGTCGAGTTCTCCGCTTTCGACGGCCGCGGCGAGGGTGGCGTCGAGTCCGCGCCACCCCGTGGCGGAGAACCGTTCGAGGAGACGTCGGTGGAGGACCGGATCGGTCGCGGCTTCGGCTATCAGGCCGGGTACGGCGATGCGGGCCAGGGGCGTGGTCAGGAGCTCCGCGATCCGTCGCACCAGTTCACGCAGGTCTTCGGCGAATGAGCCCGTCTGGGGCACGCCGACGGTGACGCTGTCGCGGAAGGTCGCCTCGTGGACGAGGTGGGCTTTGCCGGGCCAGCGCCGGTAGACCGCGGGCCGGGACGTGCCGGCGCGGTCGGCGATGGCGGCCATGGTCACCTCGGCGTAGCCGACCTCTGTCAGCAGCTCGGCGGCGGCGGTCAGGACGGCCTCGTCGATGTGGGCGTTACGCGGTCTTCCAAGGGGCTTGTTCATTTTCGAGCAAAGTGTAACGTAACTGCCGTGAAGCAGCCCCAGAGCGAGCTCGTCGAGTTGTCGGACGTCATCGATGCGAGGTACGGCGGCAAGGCTCTCGGTCTCGCGAAGCTCGCCGCCGCCGGTTTCCCGGTGCCGGCCGCGTTCGTCATCGCGAACGCCGACGCCGTCGACCTTCCCGCTGGACTCGAAGCCCGCTACACCCGGATGACCGTCTCGGGAGGGGCGGTCGCGGTGCGTTCCTCGGCTTCGGGCGAGGACGGCGCCGTGAGTTCCTTCGCCGGCCAGTACGAGTCGGTCCTGGGAGTGGCCGGATACGACGACCTCCTCGCCGCGATCCGGCATTGTGCGGCCTCCATGTCCTCGGACCGTGCGACCGCCTACCGGTCGGACACCGGGATCTTCGGCGCGATGCATCTCGTGGTTCAGGAGATGGTCGACGCGCGCGCCGCCGGCGTCGTGTTCACCGCGGATCCGGCGAGCGGCCGACGCGACCTTTGCGTGGTCGACGCGGTTCCCGGCCTCGGAGAATCGTTGGTCGACGGCTCCGCGAGCTCGGACCACTACGAGGTCGACCACACCGGACAGATCACGAACCGCCAGATCACGGAGAGTCCGGCGCTCACCGACGACGAGGTCATGGCCGTCGCGGCCGGAGCCCGGAGTGCGCAGGCGCTGTGGGGAGCGCCCCTGGACCTCGAATGGGCGATCGACCGGACCGGCGGGATCCGCTGGCTTCAGGCACGGCCGATCACCACCCTGCCCGGGGACCTGAACGAGATGGACAGCACGGTGGCCGGCGAGGACCACGTCTACACCCGGTGCAACATCGGCGAGATGATGCCCGGCGCCTTCTGCCCGCTCACGGCGTCCGTCAGCGGCCAGGCGATCGAGTACGCGATGCAGATGGTCCAGGTCGCCGGCGGGTTCCAGGACTCCTACCATGAGGACCGCTGGCTGCAGCTCGGCTACTTCTCCGGCCACCTGTTCCTCAACATGACCGAAGGCACGGCCCTGAGCTCGGGGATCCTGGGCAACTCGCTCGAGCAGTACTCGCTGTCGATCGCGGGCAGAGTCGTCCCCGAGCTGGTGCCCAAGCCGCCGAAGCCGTTCGTCCGCCGCCTGGTCAACACCGTCCGGCTGACCACGTTCGCGCTCTCGGCGGGACGGGCGATCCGGCGCCTGGACCGCGATCTGGCCCGCTTCGACGCGCCGTCCGCGGCGGAGCCGACGGCCCTGCTCGCCGAGCTCGACGCGGCGATCGCGCTCTACAACGAGGCCACGCTCACCCACGTTCGGTCTTCTGCACGCTCCGCCGTCGCCGCGAACATGCTCGAACAGACGGTCACGCGCGAAGCGGTCCGCGCGGGCCGCAGCGAAGACGAAGGCCGTTCCCGGGCCGCCGCGCTGATGGCCGGTGCCACCAACGTCGAGAGCGCCATCATGCTGGAGCACCTGGACGACGTCATAGGCCGTCTGGCCGCGGACACGACAGAAGCCGAGGCGTTCCTCCACCCGGACCCCGCCGAGGCCGTGACCCGGCTGATCGCAGGCGACGGTCCGACCAACCGCACTTTCAACGAGTTCCTGCGCCGCCATGGTCACCGGGGCTACCGAGAGCTGTGTGTGCGCGACCCGTCCTGGGCGGACGATCCCGAAGGCCTCGGCACGATCATGCAGGCCATGCTCCGTGCTCGCCTTCTCGCCGGAGACACCGCCCGGCCGGCCCACGCGGCGCCACAGGAAGGTGTTTCCCGGGCGGTGCGGGTGATGGCCCGCCTGGCGCAGGCCGGGGCACGCGGACGTGAGGCGACCAAGTCCCGGATGGTCCTGGTCGCCCACCGGCTCAGCCACGGCTATCGCCTGCTGGGTGAGCGGCTGGCCGCGACAGGGCGGCTGCCCGACGCCGACCTGGTGTTCTTCTTCGACCGGTCAGAGCTGCCGGAACTCGTGGGCGCCGACGACGTCGGGAACCTGATCGACCAAGCCCGAGCGCGCCGAGCGGCGCTCGCGTTCCAGGCCCGGCTCGAGTTCCCGGACGTCTCCGTCGGCAAGCCCGTCCCGACCCGGCCGCAGCCTCCGCAGGAGACCGAGGACGGAGTGATCATCGGTCGTCCCGCGTGCGGCGGCGTCGTCGAGGGAACCGTCCGCGTCGCGACCACGATCGCGCAAGCCCGGGAGCTGCGACCCGGAGAGGTCCTGGTCGCGCCCGTGACGGACGTCGGCTGGACGCCGTACTTCACCCTGATCGCCGCGCTCGTCACCGACATCGGCAGCTCGGTCTCCCATGGCGCCGTCGTCGCCCGCGAGTACGGACTGCCCTGCGTGGTCAACACCCAAGGCGCCACTCGCCTGCTCCACACCGGCGACCGGGTCCGGGTCGACGGCGACCGCGGCACCGTGACACTGCTGGACCACTCTCCTGCCGCGCCCTCTCCCACCACCGCGTAAAGCGACCTGGAGGTCTCACCGTGCCCGAGGTACCTGGCGTCTTCCCGCTCGACGAGTTCCCGATCCACCAGATCCCCGCCCCCATCGAATGGGTCGGCAGCAGCGACCGGAACTTCTACGACCGGTCCTACTGGAACGCCCACGACCGCACCGGCGACATCATGATGATCACCGGAATCGGCTACTACCCGAACCTCGGCACCAAGGACGCGTTCCTCCTCGTCCGACGCGGCGACCAGCAGACGGCACTGCACTTCGGCGACAGGCTCGACGGCGACCGGCTCAACCAGCACTGCGGCAACTACCGGATCGAGGTCATCGAGCCGCTCAGAACCTCCCGGCTGATCGTCGAGGAGACCGAGGGCATCTCGCTCGACATCACCTGGCGCGGCCTCTTCCCCGCGATCCCCGAGCAGCGCCACATCATGCGCACCGGCGGGCACCGAGCGACGCTCGACGCCCAGCGCTTCGCCCAGGTCGGATCCTGGGAAGGCAGCCTGAGCATCGACGGCCAGGAGTACGACATCACCCCGGACATCTGGCGCGGCACCCGCGACCGCTCCTGGGGCATCCGGCCGGTCGGCGAGAGCGAGCCCGCAGGCGCACCGGGGCAACCGCCGTTCGACGGAATGTGGTGGCTCTACGTCCCCATCGCCTTCGACGACTTCGCGATGATCGTCATCATCCAGGAAGAGCCCGATGGACACCGCGTCCTCAACGACTGCCACCGCGTCTGGCCGGACGGACGAACCGAGCAGCTCGGCTGGCCGCTCGTCACCACGAACTACCGACCCGGCACCCGCACACCGCTGACGGGCGCCCTCAGCTTTCGCACCCCCGACGGAACCGACGTCCTCGTCGAACTCGAATCGCTCCTGCCCCTCGCCATCCACGTCGGCGGCGGATACGGCGGCGACTCCGACTGGGCGCACGGCCAGTGGCGAGGCGAAGGATGGAGCGAACGCGTCACCTACGACATGACCGACCCGCAGATCATCGCACGCGTCCCCTTCGGCCTGACCGACAGCGTCGGCCGAGCGGTCTGGCACGAAAGAGACAAACCGCCACTCGAAGGATGGGGCCTGTACGAACACGGCGTCATCGGCGTCCACCGACCCTCCGGATTCCACGACTGGCTCACCAACGCCCCGTGAACCGACCGCACCCTGAGGCCTGTTTCAAAGTCGCTGAAACAGTCCGGCCCTCTCTGAACCGGATGAGAGGCCGACGCATCGGCCGGGCATCACATCGGTCTTCGGCGAACCGTCTCGAGAACGGCTCGTCCTCCGCGCAGAGGCCATTGGTTTCCGTGAGTGGGACCCCTGGCTCCTATCGCGAGTGCCGCCCGTCCTCACTCGGCGCGTTCGCGGAGGTCGGCGAGGGTGATGGGCCTCCGTCAGGAGGCGGCTCGGGTCAGCATAAAGGGTGTGCCGCCGGCGTGCCGGGCGGGCGGGAGGTCGACGAACGTCATGCCGAGGAACGTGTCGTGGCTCCAGACGCGGAACTCGTCGCGCACCCAGCGCCATGGCAGCCGGGAGTCCGCCGGATAGGTCACGATGAGGGCCGGTTGCCCGTCGGCGAGGGACGCTCCGAGCGTCGCCGTCATCGGCAGCGTCTCCTCGAGATCTGTTCCGTTCCGGGCGGTCAGCAGATTGACCCCCTGAAGCACGTCCGCTCCCGGCTGCGGCGGTGCGAACCTCTTGCCGTACCAGCGCGGCAGGCCCGCCAGGGCCAGCCCGCGAGGGGCGATGGCGCGCAGGGGGCCGCCGACGAAGGAGGCCTCGAAGTCCCCCTCGAAGTCGGTGAGCACGGGGGCCGCGAGTGTGCTCCAGGCCGCGCGGAGAGCCCGGAGGGAAGTGCTCTGCGGTGTGGTCGTCATGTCGTTCTCCTGGGTTCGCTCGCGGCTTGGGCGACGATGGGGTCGCGCCGGACGGCGCCTCGGGGAATCGGGCCGCGAACCGTTCGGCCATGGCGGTGATGGTGAGCGACGGGTTGACGCCGAGGTTCGCCGGGATGGTGCTGGCGTCGGCGATGTACAGGCCCGGGTGGCCGAACACCTCGTGGTCGACGTTGACGACGCCGTCGGACTCGTCGGTCCCCATGACGGCGCCGCCCAGGATGTGCGCGGTGATCGACAGGCCGCCGACCGTCTCGCCCAGCAGGTTGCCCGGTCGGCCGCCGGAGGCGTCGGCGAACGCGCGTGTCACCTCGTTCGCGACCGGAAGGTAGGTGGGAGCCTCCCGTCCCGGTATGGCCCGGGAGCGCAGCACCCGCCGCCACGGCCGGAACGGCGAGCGGCGGAATTCGAAGGCGAGCTCGTTGTCGAGGTGCTGCATGACGGTCAGCGACGTCAGCCGCTGCTCGAAGCCGCGGGCGAACATCGAACGCAGCTGCCCGAACGGGCTCCGGGCCAGCTCCCACAACGTGCGCAGCGCGCGTCGGCCCGGGCGTGCGCCGTCCACGATCGGGCCGATCTGCAGCCGCATGTGCCAGCCGCCGATGTACCGGTTCTGCGTCACATGGGTGTCGGCGTCGGGGTGGAAGTCGGTCGTGATCGTCGGTCCTCGCGACAGGTCCTGACCGGGCGGCTGGAGGACGGTGGTGATCGCCTCGCTGTTCGTACGGACCCGGGTCCCCAGCCGCTGCGAGACCCGGGGCAGGGTGCCGAGCTCGTCACGGCAGCGGAACAGCAGCTCCAGCGTGCCGAGGACGCCGGCGGCGAGGACCACCCGGCGGGCCCTGATCGGCTCACGCTTGATCCGGCGTTTCCACGGGTGCGCGACGCTGACCTCGTATCCACCGTCCTCGAGGGGTCGTATGCCCGTGACGTCGTGTTCGGCGCGGATCTCCGCGCCGTACCGTTCGGCCAGGTGCAGGTAGTTGCGGGTCAACTGGTTCTTCGACCCGTACGGACAGCCCAGCAGGCATTCGCCGCACAGCCTGCAACCGGTGCGGTCGGGACCCTCTCCGCCGAAGAAGGGGTCGGGTTCGGTCACCCCCTCGCGACCGAAGTGGATCGCGATCGGCACCGGGCCGAAGGTGTCCTCGGCGCCGAGGGTTCGGGCCGCCTCGCGCAGGTACTCGTCCATCGGGCCGAGATGCGCGTTCGTGACCCGGCCGAGCATGCGGGCGGCCCGCTGGTAGTGGGGGGCCAGTTCCGCCCGCCAGTCCTCGGCCAGGTGCTCCCATGACGCGGAGCGGTAGAACGCCTCGCCGGGTTCGAGCAGGACGCCCGCCCAGACGATCGACCCGCCGCCGACGCCGCTCGCGCCGATGATCCCCACATCGCGGAAGATGCGCTGCCAGAAGAACCCGCGCAGGCCGGCCCCGGGCTGCCACAGGTAGGCGCGCGGGTCCTTGCGGGCCCGCAGCAGATCCGCGTCGCTGAGCCGGCGGCCGCGCTCAAGGACGATGACCTTGTGCCCGGCCTCGGTGAGACGCAGGGCCGTGGTGGCACCACCGAACCCACTGCCGACAATGACGACATCTGCGTCGAATTTTCCCAGCTCATTCACGGCGTGACAGTACTACTGCGACATCCGTCCCGTCATCCATGAGACCGGCTTCTTCTCCGGTCTTCAGCCAGGGGAGGAAGCCGGGCTCCCCCGGAATCCCGGCGGTGCGGGCGCGGCCCGGTCAGTGGGCCTGCAGGACCAGGCGTCCTGTGACGGCCAGCCCGGTGGCGGCCAGTTCCTCCAGCTCGGCGGGCAGGCCCCGGATGGTGACGCTCACCCCGGTCTCGGCCAGCCGCCGCAGTCCGGCCTGCGGCCTGCTGCCGGTGAGCGTGGCGGTGTCCAGGTCGATCACGACGGCGGTGTCGTCCGGCAGGACCTCCAGCGCGAGCCGGAGCTGGTCGATGGTGAACAGGTCGATCGTGCCTTCGATCCGAAGGGTGCCCGCTTCGGAGAACAGCCGGTACTGGGGTGTGGGGGTGTCGGCCGACGACAGCGGGTGCAGGGTGGCCAGGTGCCGCAGCCGGTCCATCGAGACGAGGCCGCGGTCGAAGGCGCACAGGCCCGTGACCCGGTTCTCCGACATGAACCGGTCGGCCATGAGCTCCCACCGCAGCCACGCGGCCAGCCGCCGCTCGTCGGTGACGAGCGGGGTGTTGTCGGCCGCGACCCTGATCCCGCTGCAGCCCTGCGCCTGCGCCTCGGCCAGCGCGGCGGTGAACGTGGCGCGCTGCGCGACCTCGTCCACGATCCCCGAGGCCCCGTAGACCTCCGCGATGCTCGCCACCTGCACCAGGCCCGGGTCGAGCCAGCGGTCCAGCCGGTCCGCGGCCCGCGGATCAGGTTCGGCCAGGACGTACATCAACCGCTCACCCCGCGCCGCGCCCTCGGCCAGGAACGGCCCGGCCAGCGCGTCCAGCCCGTCCTGCCCGGAGAACGACCAGCCGATGTGATCACGCGGCTTCATCCGCAGGCACTCGACACGCGTTCCACGACCACGCATGGCCACAACTCCCAAGTCCCGGCAATCCACATCTGTGGGAGCCAGGATCACATCCTGACGTCCAAATGTCCTATACCGGACCATCCGTCCGGGGGTAGAGCTGCAGGTCCCCGGAAGCGAGGCGACCCGGGCGTACTCCCTGGCCAACACCGGCAACTGGGAGGGCCGGATGGAGTTCTTCATCCGGCTGCGTCCCGGCGGGCTGTTCTCCTCCTACCTGCGGGAACACGCCCGGCCCGGTGAGTGGATCACCGTGCACGGACCGCAGGGCGCCTTCGGCCTCCAGGAGACCGGGCTGCGCCCACGCTGGTTCGTCGCGGGCGGAACCGGCTTGTCGCCGGTCCTGTCGATGCTCCGGCACATGGCCGAGTGGCAGGAGCCGCAGCCAGCCCGGCTGTTCTTCGGGGTGAACGAGCCGGAGGATGTCTTCGGCGTGGCCGAGATCGAGGCCGTGGCCGCCGAACTGCCGGGCTTCGCCTACGACCTGTGCGTCTGGTGTCCCCTGGACGGAGGCGTGCCGGCCACCCCGGCGGATCGGGTGTCCGAGCGCCTGTCCTTCGCGGAGGCCGTCCCCGATCTCTATCTGTGCGGCCCGCCACCCATGGCCGACGCCGTCGTGCGGGCGGCCACCGCCGCCGGTGTTCCGCCCGAGCGCGTCTTCCGCGAACGGTTCCTGCCCAGCTGACCACGACGACCCGAGAGCGTCATCGTGCTGGAGAAGGACGTCCGGGCGTGGCTGTACGTCTGGAACGAGCAGCTACGCCCGACGGAAGGGAACGATCAGCGGACGTCGACCAGGATCGGGACTTCCAGGCGGGCGCGGAGCTCCTCGACGGAAGTGCCGAACGTCTCGAGCACGCGGACGCCATCAGGGGTGATGTCGAAGACGGCGTGGTCGGTGTAGACGCGGCTGACGCAGCCGACCCCCGTGAGGGGGTAGGTGCAGGAGGGCACGAGCTTGGGGGAGCCGTTCTTGGCGAAGAGCGTCATCATCACGTAGACCTGCTTGGCGCCGATCGCGAGGTCCATGGCGCCGCCGACGGCGGGGATCGCGCCGGGTTTGCCGGTGTCCCAGTTGGCGAGGTCGCCGCTCGCGGAGACCTGGAAGGCGCCCATGACGCAGACGTCGAGGTGGCCGCCGCGCATCATGGCGAAGGAGTCCGCGTGGTGGAAGTACGCGGCTCCGGGCAGTTCGGTGACGGGGACCTTGCCGGCGTTGGTGAGGTCGGGGTCGATCTCGTCGCCGACGGCGGCGGGGCCCATGCCCAGCATGCCGTTCTCGGTGTGGAGGACGACGCCGAGCTCGGCCGGAAGGTGGTCGGCGACCTTGGTGGGCTGGCCGATGCCGAGGTTGACGAAGCTGCCCGGCTCGATGTCGCGGGCGACCCGGGCCGCGAGCTGGTCGGGGTTGAGCGGCATCAGCGGGCTCCCTGCACGGTGTAGTGGCGCGGCTCGACCTGGACCACGCGGTCGACGTAGATGCTCGGGGTGACGACGGCCTCCGGGTCGAGTCGCCCCGTGTCCACGATCGACGAGACCTGGACGACGGTCGTCGTGGC
Source organism: Actinocorallia sp. B10E7 (assembly GCF_039871655.1). Lineage (NCBI taxonomy): Bacteria > Bacillati > Actinomycetota > Actinomycetes > Streptosporangiales > Thermomonosporaceae > Actinocorallia > Actinocorallia sp. B10E7. Next base: position 135,602 of record NZ_JBDPLZ010000014.1, on the reverse strand, counting down.
GGCCGCGGCCATCACGGGGCCGAAGTTCCGGGCGGTCTTGCGGTACACGAGGTTGCCCATCGTGTCGGCGGTGTGCGCGGAGATCAGGGCGACGTCACCCTTGATCGGGTATTCGAGGAGGTAGTCGCGTCCGTCGATCGTGCGGGTCTCCTTGCCCTCGGCGAGCGGGGTGCCGACGGCGGTCGGGCAGTAGAACGCCCCGATGCCCGCCCCGGCCGCCCGCATCCGCTCGGCGAGGTTGCCCTGCGGGACGACCTCGAGCTCGATCTCGCCGCGGCGGTAGAGGTCGTCGAAGACGTAGGAGTCGACCTGCCGGGGGAAGGAGCACAGGATCTTCCGCACCCGGCCGGCCTTCAGCAGGGCGGCCAGGCCCACGTCGCCGTTGCCGGCGTTGTTGGACACGATGGTGAGGTCGCCCGCGCCGTGCCGGATCAGGGCGTCGATCAGGTCGAACGGCATGCCGGCGAAGCCGAAGCCGCCCACCAGGACGGTGTCGCCGTCCTTGACGACGCTCACCGCCTCGTCCGGCGTCGCGAAGATCTGCGTCTTGCTCACGCTGCTCCTCCGGTGACGTTCTCGAGGACCACGGCGAGCGCCTGGCCCACGCCGATGCAGATCGCGGCGACGCCGTACCGCCCGTTCCTCTCGATGAGGACCTTGGCGAGGGTGCCGAGGAGCCGGGCGCCCGAGGCGCCGAGCGGGTGGCCGATCGCGATCGCGCCGCCCTTGACGTTGACGATCTCGGGATCGATCTTCCAGGCGTCGACGCACGCGAGCGACTGGACGGCGAAGGCCTCGTTGAGTTCGACGGCGCCCACCTGGTCCCAGCCGATTCCGGCCCGTGCCAGCGCCCTGTCGGCGGCCTCGACCGGGGCGAACCCGAAGTCCTGCGGCGCCAGCGCGAACGCGCCGCGCCCCGCGATACGGGCGATCGGGTCGATTCCGATCCGCGTGGCGGCGGCTTCCGAGCCGAGCAGTATGGCGGAGGAGCCGTCGTTGAGCGGCGACGCGTTGCCGGCGGTGATCGTGCCGTCGGGCCGGAAGCTCGGCTTGAGGCCGGCGAGCTTCTCGGGCGTGGAACCGGCGCGGATGCTCTCGTCGCGGGTCAGTTCGACGCCGTCGACCGGGACCACGAGATCGTCGTAGAAGCCCGAGTCCCAGGCCGAAGCCGCGAGCCGGTGAGACCGCGCGGCGAACTCGTCCTGCCGCTCCCTCGGGATGGAGAACCGCTCCTGCAGTTGCTCGTTGGCCTCTCCCAGGGACACCGTCCACTCCGACGGCATCCGCGAGTTGACCAGGCGCCAGCCGAGCGTCGTGGAGACGGCGGTGACGTTCCCGGCGGGGAACGCACGGTCCGGCTTCGGCAGCACCCACGGCGCCCGGGTCATCGACTCCACGCCGCCGGCGAGCACGATCTCGGCGTCACCGGTGTCGATCGTGCGGGATCCGATGATCGCGGCGTCGAGCGACGAGCCGCACAGCCGGTTGACCGTGGTCGCGGGCACCGACACCGGCAGCCCGGCGAGCAGCCCGGCCATCCGGCCGACGTTGCGGTTGTCCTCGCCGGCCTGGTTCGCGCAGCCCCACACGATCTCGCCGATCGCGGCCGGGTCCAGCGAAGGGGCCTTCGCGAGCACACCGGTGATCGCGGTCGCCGCGAGGTCGTCGGGGCGGACGCCGGCGAGTGCTCCGTTGAACCGGCCGAAGGGGGTGCGGGCCGCCGCGTAGACGAATGCCATGATCGATTACCTTTCCTTCACCGTGAACGGCAGCACGAGCCGGGACGGGTGGGCGGCGTCACGGTAGATCTTGTGGGTGACGGGGCGGCCCACCGGCAGGTGGAACGCGTCCGGCGGCAGCAGCGCGTTGTGCTCGTCGGCCAGCGGCTCGGCGTTGGACAGCTCCACGACCAGCTTGTGGCCGGGCAGGAACGTCGCGGCGAACGGGTAGATCCGCAGCACGTACTCCTCGATCTTCCCGGGCTCGACCGGCACCGCGCGGGTGTGCGGGTGGACCGGGCTTCCCTCGGTGCTGCGCTCGGTGTCGAGTTCGCGGTGCGAGGCCTTGAGGTAGGCGGTGGTGATGAGCTGGCGCTTGCCGTTCGGCGCCTCGTCCCAGAACCGCATGATGAAGTTGCTGTCGGGCTGGTCGATCTCGGCGAAGAGGTGCGCCGCGCCGGTGCCGATCATCTCGGTCGGCTCGGTGAACGGAGCGGTGCTCCAGCTGATGATCTCCACTTTGTCGGTCACCGTCAGCGGGGCCTGGTAGAAGCCGTCGGGGGCGGCGTACTCGACGCCCATCAGCTCGGGTTCGCAGGACAGCTTGCGGCGCGGGCGCAGGTAGAGCGACCTGTACTCGATCTCCCTGGGCGGCCAGGTCTCACCGGTGACGTACTCGCGCGAGCCCTCGACGTGCACGTCGACGGCCGGTTCGTCCATGACGCCGTTGTCGACACCCTTGATCCAGTGGTCGTACCACCGGAACATCTTGTCGTGCTCCTCGATGAAGGGGCGCGACTGCATCGGCGGGTAGGGGCCGATGGAGAGCTTCTTGGGGCCCTTCAGCGCGTGGAAGAGCTCGATGGTGCCGTCCATCGTCCAGCCGCGGCCCTGGTCGATCTGGAGCCAGACCGGGATGTCGATGTTCGGGGCGAGGGTGATCGGGTTGCGTTCCTCGTACCACTCGCCGTCGACCTCGTTCATCACGATGTCGAACCAGGCCTCGTGGTTCTTCGGGTAGTTCAGCACGTGGACGAGGTTCGGCCAGGCGGCCACGTCCGGGTCCTGCAGCCGCTCGGCGACGCGCTCCTTGATCTCCTCGGGGGAGTAGGTCTCGAGCATGCGGGACTTGACGCCGTCGGTGAAGGCCCAGCCGGAGTCGCCGCCGCGGCCCTCGCGGGCGGCGCGCGGCATGAACCACATGACGCCGCCGTGGTAGGTGGTCTCGTAGAAGTCGTAGTGGCCGCCGCTGACGAAGATCGCCTTGAGGCTCGGGGGCCGCTCGGCCGCGGCGAGGACCTGCATCGAGCCGAAGTAGGAGATGCCGATCATGCCGACGTTGCCGTCGCACCACGGCTGCGCCGCGACCCACTCGATGAAGTCGTAGGCGTCCTGGCCGAGGGAGACGCCGCCGGCGTTGTAGTTGCCGATGTGCTCGCCCTCGGAGGCGCCGGAGCCGCGCAGGTCGCCGATGACGTGAACGTATCCTTCTTCAACGACGCGCGCGATGTCGCCGGCCTCGATGCAGCCGTCCCACATCGGGCTGGGGCGCCGCTGCGGCGGCGTCGTGAGCGCGAGGGCCTGCAGCTCCTTGCCGTACGGGCTGAGCGCCACGAGCGCCGGACGCGGCTTGTCGTCCGTGCCCTGGTAGGCGTCGGCGGCCAGCGTGACGCCGTCGCGCATCGGCACGCGGAGGTCCTTGCGGACGGCGATCTCGTCCAGGCCCGCCTGGATGATCTGGAAGTCAGCCATGGATGCGAAGCCTCTCTGTCACGAGTTCTTGTTGAAGTGCGTGCGGTAGCCGTGCATCGACGTGAAGAACGGCGACGGCTCCAGGGTCGGGTCGGCGGTGTAGCCGACCTCCCCGGCCACGGGGGCGAAAGGCGAGTACGGCGAGTCCGTCTCCGTAAGGCCCGCGCACAGGCAGCCGTGGGCGGCCTTTCCGACCCTGCCCTCGATCTCGAGGCTCTCCCGCAGTGCCTCTTCAGCCTGCTTCGCGTCGAGTTCGACGCCGTAGGGCGTGCCGTCGGCGCGGCGGTAGGGGTGGCCGAGGTAGAGGTGCCGCGGACGGAGCTCGTCGCGCACGTACTCCAGGCTCGCGCGGTAGGCGGCCGGATCCTCGAAGCCGGGGAAGCCGTTGGCGGCCCCGTGCACCTGGACGGCGTCGCCGACGAAGACGGAGCGCTGACCGTCGATGGCATAGGCGACCGACCCCGGCGTGTGTCCGGGGATCGCATGGACGGAGACGGCGGCACCGCCGCCGAGCGGGATCGTCTCACCTCCCTTGACGAGCATGGTCGGCTCCATCTCGCCGGAGATGACCGCGTTCGCCGCGGCCGTCACCTTCGCCGCGCCTTCGGGGTCGTTCAGGTAACGTCCCCGTCCGGCGAGGTACTCCTCCACGTGGGCGCGGCGCGAGCGCAACAGCGGCGCGTCGGCCTCGTGGATCACGACCTGCGCGCGTCGGCCGGTGAGCTCCCACAGGGCGTGGGCCCCGCCGACGTGGTCGATGTGGCCGTGGGTCAGCAGGATCCAGCGCACGTCCTCGATCCTGCGGCCGAGGGCCTCGAGCGCCGGGGCCATGCCCTCGGCGGGGGAGGTGGCGATGCCGGTGTCGACGATCGCCGGCTCCGGCGCGTCGATGAAGAAGCTGTAGAGACCGAACCGACCCCACGGTGACACGATGGGATGGACTTTTACTGCGAACAAGGCTCTCCTTCCGAGCTCTCCGTGGGGCGGTGCGGGTCAGCGTGCGAGGAAGTCGCGGGTCTCCTCGTAAGCCCGGTGGTATTCCGGGATCCACGAGAAGTGCTGCACGAATCCGTGCCCCGCGCCGTCGTACCGGCTGACGGTCGCGTCCACGCCGGAGTTCTTCAGCCTCCGGCCGTAGAGCTCGCCCTCGTCCCGCAGCGGGTCGAGCTCGCCGGTGATGATCAGCGCGGGCGGCAGCCCGGTGAGGTCTGTTCGCTTGATCGGGGAGACGCGCGGGTCCGCCGGGTCGGCTCCGCTGTCGAGGTAGAAGGCGTTGAACGGCTTCAGGCCGGCCGTCTCCAGCCCGTAGCCGACGGCGTTCTCCCGCAGCGACGCGTAGCGGTCGACGTCGAAGTCCAGGTCGAGCGACGGATAGAACATCACCTGGTGGGTGATCCGGTCGAAGCCGTCGTCGTGCGCCATGCCCGCGACCGCGGCGACGAACGTGCCGCCGGAGCTGTCACCGGCGACGGCCAGCGTCGTGCCGTCCCAGCCCAGGGCGTCGCCGTTCTCGGCGACCCAGCGGACCGTGGCGTAGCAGTCCTCGAGACCGGCCGGGAAGGCGTGCTCGGGCGCCAGCCGGTAGCCGACGGAGACGACCTTGAGCCCGGTCTCCTTGGCCAGGGATCGTGCGATGTGGTCGTGCGTCTCGAGGCTGCCGAGGAAGAACGCGCCGCCGTGGAAGTAGACGAGCACGCCGTACGCGTCGGCCTCGACCGGCGTGTAGACCCGCAGCGGGACCTCGCCCACGGAGGTCCGCGCGGTGAGGTCCTCGACGGAGTGGAGCGGCAGGCGGTCGGCCGCAGGCGGAACCTGGGCCTCCTCTCCGGCGCGCATCGCCACCGGGTTCAGCGGGCCGGGAGGCGGCGCGGGCAGGTCGGCGAGGACCCGCGCGATCTCAGGGTGCAGCGGCATCGGCGTCAGGCCCCCTGCGGGTTCTGGGACTCGGGCTTCTGGCCCGGGAAGACGTCGTTGATCTCGTCCTCGGTCCAGCCCTGGCGGGAGATCCGCTGCAGCTCGTCGGTCACCGGCTTGCGGACGGCCTGGTAGAGGGCGAGGGCCTCCTTGACGGAGTCGGCCTCCTTGAGGGCGTCGGCGAGGGCGCCGGCGTCCAGGATCGCGGAGTTCGCGCCCTGGCCCTGGTGGTGCAGCATCGAGTGGGCGGCGTCGCCGACGAGGGCCGCGGAGTCGGAGTGCCACTTCTCGACCGGGTTGATGTCGTAGACCGCGCGGCAGTTGACGGTGTCCATGTCGAGGTCGCGGGTGATGTCCACGATCCGCTCGTCGAAGCCCTCGACGGTCTTCAGCAGGTCGTCCTTGGTGAGGCACGGCGACCAGGTGTCGTCCGGGCACAGGGCGGTGATGTCGAACGAGACCTGGCCGCGGTGGCGCAGCGGCAGGAAGTAGACCTTCGTGCCACGGCCGATGTACATGCGCAGGTTGTCGTCGACGGCCATGCCGTAGGCGTCGTCGACGTCGATGACGGCTCGGTAGGCGTGCTCGCCGGAGAAGACGGGCTCGTTGTCCGAGAACAGCGCCTTGCGGACCACCGACTTGATGCCGTCGGCGCCGACGACCAGGTCGGCCTCGACGGTGGTGCCGTTGGCGAAGGTCAGAACGGACCTGTCGCCCTTGTCCTCGATCTTCTCGAGCTTGTGGCCGAGATGGACCATGCCCTCGGGCAGCACCGAAAGCAGCGCCTCGATGAAGTCGCCGCGGTGGATCAGGTGGGTGGTCTCGCCGAAGGCGTCGATCTCCGGCCACGGCTCCTTCAGGATCGGGTCGCCCGTGGCGGTGAGGATCTCGAAGTAGTCACTCGGCGAGCTCACGTTCGCGATCGCGTCGAAGATGCCCCACTGGCGGAACCGGTCCATGCTGGACGGCCGCAGGCCGATGCCGGCGCCGACCTCGCGGATCTGGCTCGCCTGCTCGTAGACGTTCACGGTGGCGCCGAGGAGGCTCAGCGCCTTGGCCGCGGCCGCGCCGCCGTACCCCGCGCCGACGACGGCGATGTTCAGGTTCTTCAGGTCTGAAGGCTGCATGGTTCTGGTCCTTGTCAGTTCTGGATCGCCAGGAAGTCGGCGGGGTTGTCGACGAAGATGGTCCTGATCGCGGCCTCGTCGAGACCGGCGGCGCGCAGGTCGGGGATGAGGTCCGTGAAGATGTAGTTGACGGTGTGGCCCTTCACGCCCGGCCAGCCCAGCGGGCTGCAGTTGGCGTCGGCCGAGGCGAGCACCTGCTTGATGCGGCCTTCGCCGCCGATGAACCGGAGGAAGTGGTCCAGGCGCTGGCGGCGCGGACGGGCCCAGAACGGCGGGTCCGGGAGCTCGGTCTCGTAGCCGAAGGTGTCGAAGCCGATCCGGCCGCCCTGCTCGGCGATCCAGGTGTCGCGGGTCTTGTCGGCGTTGACGCCGTCGTCGACGTGCCCGAAGAGCACGCGGTCGAGGGGGAGCCCCTCCTCGTCGAAGATCGCGATCGCGTTCTCGGCGTCGATGGCCAGGTGGGTCAGGATGCCGACCCCGGTGGCCTTGGAGGCGCGGGCGGCCGCGCGGTAGATGCGCTTGTCCAGGTCGGTCATCCGGCCGCCCCGGCTGACGCCGACCTTGATGATCCCCGCCTTGCCGCCGGTGCTGCCGATGCCGACGGTGATCTCGTGGACGAAGTGCTCCGCGAGGTACTCCACGCTCGCCCGCTCGAAGAACGGCAGGGCGGTGTCGCCGCCGACGAAGCCGGTGGAGGCCACGATGTGCACGCCGGTCTTCTCCGACAGCGACTGGTAGTAGTTGATGTCGCGGCCGTTGCAGATGCCGGTCGCGTCGACGAACGTGCCGCCGCCGTACTCATGGAACCGGCGCAGCTTCGGGATGGTCTCCGCGTACCGCTGCTCGGGGGTCTTCCACCACTTCGTGTCCAGCTCGGAGCCCGGCATGCCGTACCCGATGTGCTCGTGGACGGCCACGAGACCCAGTTCCTCGGTCGGGATCGGCCCCAGGACGGTGTTCACTCTCGACACAACGCTCACCTTTAGGGAAAGAACTTGACGGTCTTGGGCTGCCGCGCGCTCAGCGCACCGACAGCAGGTCGCGCGGGTTGTCCACGAGGATCCGCTGGACGTCCTCGTCGCCGAGGCCCTTGAGGAGGGGGACGAAAGCGGTCAGGACGTGGCTGTAGCGCACGTCTCCGGCGGGGTGGCCCTTGGCCACGCCGGTGGCGTTGCTCGAGAGCAGGATCCGGTCGCCGTGGCCGACCTCGATCAGTTCGGAGACCAGGGCGGCGCGCTCGGCGTCGGTGACGTGGGCGTCGTCCTCGGTGCCCACGTGGTCGAGGGCGACGTAGGCGCCGCGAGCCGCGATCTCGAGCGGCGCTCCGGCCGTGACGGCGTCCTTGCGGTCGAGTCCGCCGACGACGACGCGGTCGGCCGGCAGCTTCTCGTCCAGGACGATCTCGAGGTCGCGTACGGCGTCATTCCCATAGCGGATGGACACCGGGACACCGGTGGCCAGGGCGGCGCGGGCCGCACCGCGGAACAGGCTCTCGTCGGTCGCGGTCATGCCCGCGAGGGTCGCGGCGGTGGCCACGAGGCCCGCGGCGCCTCGCCGCTCGACACGGGGGACCACCATGCCCTCGGTGACCTCCTTGGCGAAGAGGTCGGCGAACTTCTCGGCCGGCCACGGCGTCGGCGGGTTGGTCTGCGGCGTCAGGAAGTAGCCGCCGAGCATCTCCTCGGGGCCCTGGCCCGTCGACGCGACGATGTGCACGCCGGTCGTGCGCGAGAGGGCCTCGTACAGCCGCACGTCGCGCCCGTGGAACATGCCGGTGCTGTCGACGATCGTCCCGCCGCCGTGCCTGCGGAAGTCCTCCAGCTTCTCGGCCAGGGTCTCGAAGATCTCGGCACGGTCGATGGTGATGTCGAACGCGTGCTCCGCTCCCGGGACCACCGACAGCAGGGCCTCGTGAACCGCGACGACCCCCAGCTCCTGTGCGGGAACGGGGCCGAGGACGGTGTTGACGACGCTGCCGGGGGTGTTCTCGGCGGTCTGGGCACCCAGCACTGGAACTCCTTTCGGTCTCGGCGAGTGACTGCGGTCACGCCTCGATGTGAATGGTGTCACTTGGATTTACATCATGTCAAGCAAGTTGCCTCTAGGTAAATTAAATTATCCGAGCGTGTGGACAGGTCGAGGCCCCCGCCTCCGGGAAGCGGGGGCCTCGACTCGGTCAGGCGGCTCTCAGATCACCCGGCGGGGAGGAGGTCCCCGCCGGTCAGGGGCTCCTCGACGTCGGCGCGCTCGGAGTCGAAGAGTCCGAACAGCGTCAGAGCCGCGGCGGCGGCGGCACAGAGGCCGGCGACCAGGAACGCGAGGCTGTAGGCGTTGCCGAGCGACTCGAACGCGAGCATGCGGAGGCCCTCCGGCATCGGCATCGGCGGCATGCCCGGACCGGCGCCGAGCACGACCGGCATCGAGTTGATCGCCATGGCACCGCCCCCATGGGCGATGCCCCCGGCGATCTCGGTGTACGGCGGCTGGAGCCCGGACTCGCCGATCGCCCTGCCGACACCGGCGCTCAGGTCACCGTTCGCCCGGCTGACCGCGAACGCGGCGATGAGCACCGGGCCGAGGGCGAAGCCGAAGTCGCGGAGCAGGTTGGTGGTGGCGCTGGCCATGCCGGCGAGCCGCAGCGGAACGGTGTTGATCGCGACGGCCGTGATCGAGCCGACGGTGAGCGCGAAACCGATACCGAGGGCCAGCATCGGAGCGATGAACCGCGTCCAGCTCATGTCGTGGACGTCGAACGTCGAGCACCAGACGCCGCTGGCGGCGATGAGGGCGAAGCCGGTGGTGAGCACCCGGCGAGGCGAGAAGTCGCGGATCAGGTGGGAGACGAGCGGCACCAGCACGAAGGCCGGACCCTGGATGAACAGGAACAGCACGCCGATCTTCAGAGCGTTCTGGTGCTGGATCGCGCCGAGCCAGATGCTCATCGAGAAGCAGATCGCGAGGAACGCGAACATGCCGACCACCGTGGCGATCGCGACGATCGAGTAGGAGCGGTTGGCGAAGAGGCCGAGCTCCAGCAGCGGGACGTCGGTCCGCAGCTCGATGACGACGAAGGCGCCGAGGAGCAGGAGGCCCGCGGCGAAGGCGCCGATGATCTCGGGGCGGGCGAAGCCGGCTTCGGAGCCCTGCGTGGCGGCGAAGAGGATGGCGATCAGGCCGAGGGCCAGCGTGACCTGGCCGGGGACGTCCAGCTTGCGTCCCTCCGGCGCCGAGGAGTCGGCGGCGAACTGAGTGACGATGATCGAGACGACCGCCGCCGCGACCACCACGAGGTAGGACGTTCGCCAGTTGCCCTCCGCGGCCAGCCACCCGGCCATCAGCGGGGAGATGGCCGCACCGATCGAGAGGAAGCCCGCCCAGACGGCGATGGCCTTGGAACGGGCCTCCGGCGACGGGCTGACCGCGGCCAGCATGGCGAGCGAGATCGGGTAGAGGATCGCGGCTCCCAGGCCCGCGACGACCTGCCCGGCCCACAGGACCTGGACCGTCTCGGCGACATGGCTGACGAGCGAGCCGGCGACGGTCAGCAGAGCACCCGCCTGCAGCAGCCGCTTGCGGCCGAACAGGTCGCCGATCACGCCGGTGGTCAGCTCGAAGACGACCATGGGGATGGCGAAGGCGGCCGTGATCCAGGTCAGTTCGGCACCGGTGGTCTGGAACTCCTGCTGGAGGGTGCCGTTGAGCGCGCCGGGCAGCGAGTACGCCACCTGCGCGAGGAGCACGGCGAAGCAGCCGGCGACCACCGTGGCGGTGTAGCCCTGCTTGCGCGCAGCGGTCTGGGACATTGCGGGTTTCTTCCTTGTCGACGGGCCGGGCGATCGGTTCCGACCGCTCGGGATCGGCCGCCCGATGTGAGCGCGATCACCTGGGTGTGCAAGGTGTCATATTGCTTGACATCGCGTCAAGAGTCTGAGCAGCAAGTATCCGGAGCGATCAGTGAGGGTGGAACGCGACCGCCGTGCTTTAAGCTGGCGGGCATGGCGACACTTCGTGAGGCACAGAAGGAGATGACGCGAAAGCTCCTGCTCGACTCCGGTCTGGACCTGTTCGTGTCGAAGGGCTACGCGTCGACGAAGGTCGACGACATCGCGTCGGCGGCGGGGACGACGCGGGTGACCTTCTACGCGTACTTCCCCTCCAAGGTCGACCTGATGAAGGCCCTCATCTCGGAGCGGCTCAACGCCGCGCTCGACCGGATCCCCTCCGCTGAGCGCGGGTCGACCGAGCGCGAGCTGGTCGCCGTGGTCGAGGACGGCTCGCGGGAGCGGATCCGCGCGTGGCTCGCGTCGACCTCGCAACGATGGGACGTGATCCGCCCCTACACCACGACCGCCTCAGAGGCCGCGGCCGTCGACCCCGAGATCCGCGCGCTCCTCGACGAGTGGCTGAACGAGGCCATCGGCGACATCAAGGACGGGCTCGACCGCGCCGACCGGTTCCCGGCCGGCACCCGCCACTTCCGCGGCGTCATCGCCATCACCGAGCTCGACCACGTCGCGCGCCACTGGACACCGGGAACCTGGGGCGTCGGACGCGACGAGATGCTGGACGTCCTCACAGAGAGCTGGGTCGGCTCGATCGGCCGCCACTGAGCGCCGAGCCGCGGATGGTCGGGTTCGCAGCCCCCACGACGTCAACGAGCCGCTAGAAGTGCAGTAGCGCGGCGCGGTCGCCGAGCGGGATGATGTCGTTGACGAAGTGGCCGGTCGTGGCGGTCAGCCGGCGGGTGGTCACGAGACGGCCGGTCCAGGCGTCGATGATCTGCCGGTGGTGATGCCCTCGGGGCACAGGTGAACCGGCCCCGACAATCCCTCCTCTGATGGGGTTCGTGCGGCGATATTCATAGATCCTCCCGCTATGGAGCGGTCGAGCGTGCAGAACACGCTGAATCTGGAGCCTCCAAAGATCGGAGGCATCACCCGTTTCCTGGTGTGGTGCGCCGGCGTGGACCGCACCGAGGTGCCGACTCGCGCGGAGGCCATGCGGTATTCCGGTCTCGGTGCGCTCGTCATCGTCGTGGCCCTGGTGGGCACGGCGACGTTCACGGGATTCGTCTGCGTGGTCATGGGCCGGTTCGCCTGGCCGGTACTCCTCATCGGCCTCTTCTGGGGTCTGGTCATCCTGTCGGTCGACCGGATGATCCTGCTGGAACCCGTGTACAGGGAACGCCAGGTCAAGGGCGTCCTGACGGAGTTCCGCCAGGACGCACCCGGCGGCGGAGGCGAGGAAGAGGACGACCGGGAGGGCGGGGACGAGTGGAGGCTCTCGGTCGAAACGCTGGGCGTCCCGGAGGAGAAGGGGCGGTTCAAGCCCGGACGCTGGCTGGCCTATCTCGTCCGTCTCGCCATCGCCTTCGTGCTTGCTTTCCTCGTCGCGGAGACCGCGATCCTGCTGCTCTTCCAGCAGGAGATCAAGGCGACTCTGCCGACCCTCCACCGCGAGGCGTTCGACAAGGAGGTCGCCGTCTACGTGCAGCAGCAGAAGGACAACGGCAGGAAGACGCTCGAGGACCGGATAACGACGCTGACCGAAGACAGAAGGCAGCTGAAAGAAGACGCCGAGGAGACGCAGGATCTCATGGCCAAGGAGAAGAACGGAGAAGGCGGAGATCGCACCACCGGACTGGGAGGTTATGGCGGGCAGTGGAGGGCCCTCAAGGAGAAGCACGACGGGCTCCTTGAGGACATCGACGAGAAGAACAAGGCGATCGACACCGAGCGCAAGAACCTGAAGAAGTTCGACGAGCGCATCGATCTCATCGCCGCCTATGACGACAAAGAGATCGGCAAGACCCCGGCCCTGGTCGAGGCGAAGAACGAGATCTACGGCAACCAGGGCTTCAGCGAGCAGCAGCGTGCCTTTCACCGCTACCTCGACGCGCACCCCGACGACGTCATCGCCGCCGCCGGCCCCTGGGCCATCCGGATCCTCCTGATCGCGATCGACCTGCTTCCCCTCTCCCAGAAGCTGCGCAACAAGGACACCGGCTACACCCGCCGCATCAGCACCCAGGCGCTCCTGCTGCGCGCCAGGGAGGCGCACACGGCGCAGCGCGAGCTCCGCGAGGAGGACCGCCGGGCGTGGCTGCGCGACCTGCGCCGCCGCCACGACAACGAGGTCGAGCGGCGACGGGCGGCGTGGCGGGAGCGCTGGCGGATGAACCACATGCGGGAAGAGTGAGGAGAGAGACCCATGGACTCCTATGAGAGGCTCCGCCGGATCCACCTCGAGGCAAAGCTGGCGCTGGACCGGTTGGCGGCGCTCACGGCGCCGCGGGACAAGGCGTCCGCCGAGGCCGTGCGCGTCGTCCTCGACCTCACGACGGCGCTGGCCGAGCGCGCGGCAGCGCCACCGATGGTCGGCCTGGTCGGCGAGATGTCGGCGGGCAAGTCCCGCCTGCTGTCGACGCTGCTGGGCGTGGAGGGCCTGCTGAAGCAGTCGGCGGAGCCCACGACGGGCAACATCACGGCCGTCCACGCGCGTCCCGCCGCAACCGGCGAGAGACCCGGTCTGAAGACGGCCTCGGTGAGCTTCCTCTCGCCCCGAGAGCTGGACGCCTCCATCGAGACATTGCTCGCACGCCTCAAGCACCAGCTGCAGGAGGACAACCTGAGCGCGGTCTACCCGCTCCCCGTTCCCGAGGGCTACAACCCTCGCACCGATGGCTGGGAGGTGCTGGAGGACGCCGCCCGCAAGTGGTGGTCGCCTGCCGCGAACGCCGGGGTCCGCCAGGCGGTCTGGCAGCTCCTCCAGATCCGGGACGCCCTGGACGCCGCCTCCGGTCTGCTTGCCGCGGACGCGCCGGGCCCCCGGCACCCGCTCCAGCTCGACCAGATCGAGCACGCCGTCGTGATCAGCGACTCCCGCAGACCACCCGAGGCGTTCCCCGAGCGCAGGATCGGCCCGAAGATCACGGCTGCGTCTGTGCTGGACGAGGAGGCACTCCGTACGGCGTTCTGCCTGATCCACAGGATCACGTTGACGGTCGCCGTCGACTCGGAGGTCTGGGACCTGGCCGATGCAGTGGGCCCGCAGGGCGTGGTCTTCCTCGATTTCCCCGGCCTGAACGCCTTCGGCGCGGACCGCGACGAGGTGCTGTGCCGTCGCGAGATCGGCAGCCTGACGAGCTTCGTCCAGGTCATCGACTCCGGCAAGCCCGAGACGTCGATCATCGCGAAGTTCGCGGGACTCCTGGAGGGCGGCCGCCACTCGTCCACCGCCCTGGCCGAGTCGGTGCTGATCGCCGCGAACAAGTTCGACCTGGTCGAGCCTGTCGTTCCGGACGGCATCGCCGTCACGCTCGGCGACCTGCGCCGCCGCTCGGACTCTCTGAACACACTCCTGCGCACCCTGGAGCAGCTCGGGGGCGGGTCGTTCGGGCGGGTCGTGCTCACCACCGCCGATCCGGACAGGCCGCGGGCCGGCTGGCTGAGCGCCGAGGGCGCGCTGCGGAGCACCGACCAGCCAGCGGCGCGGCTGCTCGGCGACTACATGCGGGACGGCGGGATCCAGGCGCTGCGCGACCGGCTCGCCGCCCATCTGCGCGACGAGGCGCTGGAGATCGAGCTTCAGGTGCTCGCCGGGATGCGGGCGCACTTGAAGCGGGAGTGGGCGCGGCTGCGCCGCACACTGTTCCCCCAGGCCGCCCCGGCGGCCGACGACGACCAGCGCGAGGACCTCACCGCAATCGTCCAGGACCTGTACAGGGCGCTCGACGACCTCCGCGCGATCCATCGGGCCCTCACCGACCCGGACGGCCTGCGGATGCGCAGCCTGGACCTGGTGGAGCCGCAGGTCGGCCTGCTGGAGCGTATCCGGCAGCACGCCGTGCTGCACGTGTACGGGTGGGATCTGTGGCGTCCGCTGATCGACCGCATCTCCTCCGGCACGATCAACCCGGCCACGCCGCAGAAGAACGGCTTCCGCAGCGGTTTCGACGACGAGGAGAACGACGACTGGGGCTGGAACCCCCGGGAGCAGATCGTGTTCGCCGACACCACGGACGTGTTCCGCGAGCCGTTCGCCCTCGCCTTGGGCAGGCTCCGCGAGAAATCCGCCGAGCTGGTCGTCGAGGCGTTGGAGATGGTCTTCGAGGATCACTCGCGGTATCGCGAGCAGGCCGGGAGGCGGCTCGCCTCACCGGATGGCCGCGCTCTGCTGGCCGAACGGCTCGCCGTCCTGGAGAACGACGACGGCGCTGCGCGGCTGCGTGTGGTGGAGCGGATCCCGGATCCGACCTGGATCACCACCAGGCTGAAGAAGCTGCTGGACGCCGCGTTCGACGCCCCTTTCGCCGACCCCTATCCGTTCACCGAGGACCAGGTCCTCCCCTGGCACCAGGACGTCGGCAAGCCCTTGGACGGCGCGCTCCAGGGCGGCGAGTCGACGCTGTCCGATGTCGAGTTGCGAGACCTGCGGCACCACAGCGCGCTGCACCGGCTCCGGTTCGGCCTGGCCGAGGCGCTGGCCCGTCCGGTCGTCGAGACGGTCGCGAGATGCTTCACCGAGCTGAACCCCTGGCTGGAGGAGCGGATCGTCTTCCTGCGCTCCGCCGTGCCCAGGGTCGGGTCGCTGAGCGCGGGCCGGCCGGGAGGCCAGGGCGAGGACCTGCTCGGCGACCCCTTCGATCCCGACGAGTGAGGGCAGGGAACATGACAGAGAACCCCGAGGCGTACGGCGGCGCGGCAGGGACGGACGAGACCGCCGAGCAGGTCGGTACGCTCAACGTCGTCGCGATCGACCACGGCTCGACCGCTTCCACCGCCACCTTGTTCGCCCAAGAGAAGATCCAGCTCCGGGCGTTCGACCCCTACCAGGCGACCGCGTTGCGGAACGAGCTGGTGAAGGCGCTCAAGGAGCAGTGGCCGTCGCGGCGCCACGAGTACCTCGCGAAGGTGCTGGAGGCGATCGACGAGGAGGACCCGGACTTCCGCGGATACGACGACGAACCTCGAGACGATCTCGGTCGGCTGATCGAGCGGCTCATCGGGGCCGACCCCGCACCGCTCACCGATTCCAAGAAACTGAAGTTCCTGGACGTCGCATGGAAGACGCTCGCCCAGTTCGTTGACCTGCACGACGACCTGGAAGACTGGGGCCGTCTGCATCTCCACCACCTGGCGGGGAAGGCCTTCGACACCCCCGCGTTCTTCCACCACTCGCTGCACAAGGTCGAACTGGCCAAACGGCGGACGATCCTGCCGAGCATCCTCCTCGTCAAGGGCAAGGACCTGGACGGGGCGCGGCTCACGGACGCGATGCCCGTTCCCCAAGCGGAGGTCTCCTACATCCGCAACGCCAAGCGGCAGCTGCTGCGTGCCGGCTCCGACCCCGTCGCCGAGCGGGTCATCCGCCAGATCTACCGGGATCTGCGCGAGCGCGTGCACGACTTCGCCGACGCGTCTCCCGAGACCTTCGGCAAACGCGCCGACCGGGTGGTCGTCACCTATCCGACGACCACCCCACCGAACGTCCGGGAACGGCTGCGGGAGATCGTCCGCGATGCCGGGTTCCGGCTGCCCAATCTGCGGTTCGACGAGGGCGTCGCCGCCGTCATGTTCACCATCATGCGGGAGCTGGGCGGCGATACCGGGCTGGGCGCCGAGCTCTTCCGGGCGCGTTGCCGCCGGGTCGACGCGACCACCTGGCGGCGCAACGTCCTGGTCATCGATATCGGTGGCGGCACCACCGATGTCTGCCTGACGGCGCTGGAGCTGCGCGACCTGACCCCGCACCTGGAACGGCGGCTGAACCTCACCGCGGACGATAAGCCCCGCAGGCGCGGCCACGCCTACCACCTGTCGCCCCGCGTCCTGGGCTCGACCGGCCACGCTCAGTACGGCGGCGACCTGCTCACCCTGCGGATTTTCTACTGGATCAAGGCGGTGCTCGTCGACGCGCTGCACGCCGAGGGCGAGCTCCCCGAACATCTGGTGAAGAGCTGGCCGCTGCGCGGGCAGGGGCAGCTCGCCCCGCGCGTCGCCGACCACGGGGAGGTCGATCCCGCCCCGGCCGTGCTCGCGGCCTACCTGCGCAGGGCGATTCCCACCGCGACCCCCCGGCAGGAGGGCGAGGGCCCGGCGGGGGAGGGCGTCTACAGCGTCCCGCTCACTGCCGCCTTCGAGCGCCTGTGGGCCCTGGCCGAGGAGGCCAAGGAGGAACTGGCGGCACTCGAAGAACACGAACACTCCTGGCCACTCCCCCTGGACAAGATCCAGAAGCTGACCGAGGACCTGACCGACAAGGACTTGGGGAACGCGCTGCGGCACCTCGGCGAGGACCGGCTCGTCCTGGAGCGGAGGGACTTCCTGCGGCTCGCCCGGGCGATCGTCGGACGCTCGGTGGCGCTCGGCGTCGACCTCGCCCTCCGGCGGCTGCGGACCGAGCCGGGCGAGCCGTTGGACGGGGTCGCGCTCACCGGGCGGGCGACCGGCATGCCGCTCGTCCGCGACCTGGTGCTGGAGCAGCTCACCAGGGCGTTCTCCACCGGATCCGGCCGCACCGTCGGGTGGAACCCCGCGACGGTCGCCTTCGAGCAGGACCAGCCGAAGGAGGCCGCGTCGATCGGTGCCTGCTGGGCGCAGGTCCTGGCCGAGCGCAACGTTTCGGCCGAGAACCTGCTGAAGGACGGGGACGGCAAGATCGCCAAAGGCCAGAACGTCCTGATCGTCGACGTCGACAACCTGATGCTGAACGTGCCGGCCGACTTCCGCCGGGGCGGGGACAGCGTCGGCAACCTGCGGCTCATCGACCACGGCACCCCGCTGGCGCTGAGCGACGAGCGGGGCGGGCGGTCGGCCCGCAGCGCCTGGCTGCCCGCGCCGGTCGACATCACGGTCCGCCGGCATCTGGACGAGCGGCTGAGCATCGAGTGGGGGCGGTACAACCTGGAGGAGTGCCACGGACTGACCCACGCGGGCTCGTTGTTCCACCAGGTGGCACTCGACGAGCACCTGAACCCGCTGCTCCACCTGTCCACCCGGGAGCGTCCCGCGTACGTGCTGGAGGACACGACGGTGCCGCTGCGCGACCTGCTGCCGGCGACGGCGTTCGAGAACGGACGGCTGAAGTCGTTCCCCTACGACCTCCAGGTGCGCTCCACGGACCCGTACACGGGGCTGGCGCGCTGGGAGACCGTCTTCCCCGCCCGCGCCGACCTGTCCGACGACTGGTTCCCGGACACCTGCGTGACGCTGGACGACTCCGCGCCGACCGGTCTCCGCCTCGCCGAGAAGCGCCTCCCGGACGCCAAGCCGATCGAACCCGAACACGTCGGGCACCCGGATCCGGAGGCGCTGGGCATTCCCGGCTTCGTGTTCCGGTTCCTGGCGGCGGACGGCTCGATGCACGGGAGGCCCTTCTCCGTCGAGGCTCCGGTGCTGCCTGACGAGGAGGATCAGCCGGTCACCGAGCCCGGAGGCGACAGGAGGATCGTCCCCGCGGTCTGCTGGGCCGACCTCGACATGGTCGGCGACCTGCACATCTCGCCCGGTCACCCGCGCTACCAGGAGGCCGGCTCGTTCAACGAGATGCTCTCCGAACCGGGCGGCGTCTTCATCACCCGCATGAGCCCGCCGCAGTCCGACTGGCAATCCGACTGGGACCCGTTCACCGGCGAGCACTGAGGAGGGCCACGACATGAGCACTCTGGAAGACCTGATCACCGCGGCGCTCGCTCACGACGACGACCGGGCGCTGTGGTGGGAGCTCAACGCCTTCGCCAAGGGGCTGTACGAGCTGGCGGAACGCCGCAGCTCCGGCGGCGCCGAGGCCACCGGCCGCCTCGCGGACGGCCTCCGCCGGGTCGTGGCCGAGTACGTGGCCGGCATGCCCGTCCCATCGGACGCCCCGGAGCCGCCCGCCGCGCAGGTCGCGGACGGACAGGCCTCGGAAGAGCCCGTCACGGATGATCGGGCCGCAGGCGAATCGGCCGTCTCGGAGAAGAGCGGAGAGGAGCCGGCCTTCACCGAGACGTCCCGGCCGACCGTCGCCGCAGATCCGCTCGGCAGGCTGCGGACCGAGCTCGGCACCGTCTCCCGGGGCCTCGTCCGCTCTACCGCCGCCGATCCCGCGCGGGTGTGGGAGCACCTGCACGCGGCGTGCTGGTGGGTGGAGGAGGAGACCGCCCGCAGGTGCCTGGGCCTGCTCCACGAGCAGGTCTCCCCGGAGACGGGCGGGGAGTGGTTGGTCACCCCGCATCCGGGACTCGGCGTCGAGGGGGTCTCCCTGGGCCAGGCGCTCAGACCCGATGCGATCCTCGGGCTCAACGAACTCGACAGGTACGTCTCGCGCGACGACTGGGAGACGCGGCTCGCGGGCCTGCTGGACGCCGTCGGGCTCGCCTGGACCCTCAGCGGCCTCGGCGAGGGGCTCTTCTACCTGAAGGGCAAGGACATCGCCCCGATCGACGTCGCGGACTACCGCGAGCGCCTGCTCGGCAGGGTCGGTTTCCTCGCCAGGCAGACCGGGGCCGCGCTGAAGGAGAGGGACCCCG
This sequence comes from Actinocorallia sp. B10E7, assembly GCF_039871655.1. Lineage (NCBI taxonomy): Bacteria > Bacillati > Actinomycetota > Actinomycetes > Streptosporangiales > Thermomonosporaceae > Actinocorallia > Actinocorallia sp. B10E7. The sequence continues at coordinate 116,580 of NZ_JBDPLZ010000014.1, read as the reverse complement.
CGAAGATGATCCCCGCGCTGGTCAACCTGGACGAGGCGCTGCGGCTGTTCTTCCCCTATCCCTTCCCCGCGGAGCGCAGCCCCTGGTCCGCCCGCCTTCGGGAATCCCACCGGCTCGTCGCCGCCGAGATCGGTCAGGCGTACCCGGACGCGGACCCCCTGTTGATCACACCGGGCAGGTCCGTCGCCGAGTACGAGGAGAGCGGCTACCTGTCGAAGGACGATGAGTTCCCCCTCCAGGAGGAGGGACGCGGCGCGGACGACGAGTCGAACGGCCACGTGCTGTGGCCCCTGCGCGTCGGGTACCTGCCGGCCGCCAAGCGGCCGGTCACGGCCGCGGTCATCTCCCGGCACTGGCAGGGGCGGGAGCCGCTGCCCCGAAGGGATCTGCTCGCGTGAAGACACCGGAGGCGGGGCGGATCACCGCTCGGCCTCCGGTCTCCGCGTCAGGACGAGGGGCCGTGGCGAGGCTTCAGAGATAGTCGTCGTGGTCGGAGCCGTGCGGCTCATGGTCGTGGTGGGGGTCGTCGTACACCGGCTGGTAGTCGGCGGTCGCTTCCAGATCTGTCACGACCGTCTCGTGTGGGGTGCGCTCGGGTTGCGCTGAGAAGGCGTCGGCCGACTCCTCCTCGTCCTCTTCGGGGAGCAGCGCGTCGGCCATCAGGTAGCCCGTGTGGAGCACGGTGACGGCGCTGCTCGCCGCGACCAGCGCGTTGAACACCTGCTGCGTCCGTCGTTCCGAGGCGCTGCGCAGATCGATCGGCGGCGGCTCGTAGACGGGGACACGGGGGTTGTTGCGACCCCGTCCGGCGGCGCCGACCCAGCCGACGGCGTGGAACTGTTTCTCCGGACGACGGATGACGAGCTGCTCGTACACGCCCTCGCCGACGCCCTGCTGGAACACGTCGCGGTGCAGGTCGTCGCTCATCACGGTCACCAGATCCGACTCCTCCGAGTCGGCCAGCACGCGCTTGACCTGCGGATCGTCCAGCAGATAGCAGGCTAGGACCACCGACTGGCCCTGGAAGCCGGACGGCTGTCGCTCGACCATCCCCTGCGCGAGAGCGCTGCGCAGCCGCATCCGCCCTCCGGCACCCGGTGTGCGGTTGACCTCGTGCAGTACGTCCCGCAGCCCGGACACGAGCGTCGTCACCACCCGGTCGTGGGCGATTCCGGCCGGCAGGACGAAGAGGATGCCGTCGCCGCGCTCCTGCCGGTCGCAGCGATGCGCGACCCCGGCCATGATCAGGGTTTGCGTGGTCACCCAGTGCAGGCGCCGCTGCAGGTCGTTCTGCCCGTCGCGGTCGCGGCGCCCGTATCCCTCGACGTCGACGACCCAGGTGAGCCGGTGTACCGCCGTCATCGTCCGACCCTTCCGTCCGCAGGAGGTTTCGCTCCATCTTCGCGTCAGACCACCGCCTCAATCTCCTCGTATAAGGGAATCTGCCCGGCATCTCGCACCTACTGTCAGCACACCGCCCGAGAACGAGCGAAAACGGGGGTTCCGATGTCCGGACCGACCTGGGATGACGGCGAACTGACCGAAGAGGACGTGATCGAGTCCTCCGACCACACCGGCTACACGTCTCCGTTCGACTTCGACCACGGTGTGAACGGCCATGAGCCGGACGACTACCACCATGACGACGACCACGACGACGAGTACTGATGGAGAGGTCGCAGCGGGTCCGGCTGCTCGGCGAGTGCGAGCGGATCGCCGCGGCCGGGGGCCTTTCGCGGCTGAAGGCCGCGGCCGCCGGCGCGATCACGCGGCTGGACCAGCCGATGCGGCTCGCGGTGGTCGGCCAGATCAAACGCGGTAAGTCGACGCTGGTGAACGCGCTGCTCGGCACCGAGGTCGCCGCGACGGGCCAGCTGGAGCTGACATTCACCGTCAACGAGTTCCACCACGCGCCGACCGAGACCCTGCGCATCCAGTTGGACGACGGGACCGTCCAAGAGCTGCCTCCGGGGGAGCTGCGGGAGGTGTCGGCACGGGACGCCGAAGACGGGGCCCGGCTGCGGCGCATCCGGAAGGTCGAGTTCGGGCTGCCGAACGAGCTGCTGCGGACGTTCCGCCTGGTCGACACGCCCGGCCTCGGCAGCGTCCACGGCAAGGACTCCGAGAACACCGCCGACTACCTGGGCATCAGCGGCTTCGTGTCGGCCGCGGAGCAGGCCGGGCTCCTCGACGTGCTGAAGGGCATGGGCCGGACCGCCGCGGACGTCGCCGCCGACAGCGCCGCCGAACTCGACCGGGCTGACGCGATCCTCTACCTGTTCAGCCGGGCCATGCACGAACGCGACCACACCGCGATCGAGCAGTTCGTCGGCTCTGCGGGCGGGGCGGTCACCCCGTTGAAGGCGTTCGGCGTGCTGAGCCGCTGCGACCAGTACTGGCCCCCGGCCGAGGACCTGCCGGGAGCGCCCGACCCGGTCACCTACGACCCGATGGAGGTCGGCCGCCGGCTGGCGGACGAGTACCTGGAGCGTCCCGAGACCCGACGGCTCTTCTTCACCGTCGTGCCGGTCGCCGGCCTGGTGGGGGTGGGCGCGCAGGCCCTCGGCGAGGAGGAGTTCGAATGGCTGGCGGACCTGGCGAAGGCACCGCCGGGTCGGCTCGTGTCGCGGCTGTCGGACGCCGGGCTGTTCGCCAACCGCGACGACCTCACGGCGGCGGGGATCACCCTGCCGAAGGAGCGGCGCCGGGCGCTCGTCGGCCGGATCGGAGTCTGGGGAATCCATCTGGCCACCGGCTACCTGCGGGACGGGCTGGCGCCCGGGCAGGTGCGGGAACGGCTGCTGGAGGACAGCGGTGTGGCCAGGCTGCGCTCCCTGGCGGTCGGCCACTTCGGGAACCGGGCCTCGCTCATCAAGCTGGGGAGCGGCCTCGACAGGCTGACCGCCGCGATCACGGCCGAGCGCCTGGCCGCGAGGCGGGCGGAGGGCCGCCCCGCACCGGCGGTCGCCGAGGTCGCGGCGCTGGTCGAGCGGATCCGCACCGCGGAGCCGGGCTTCGCCGAGCTCGGCATCCTCGCCGAGTACTACAACGGCGAGCTCACGTTCACCGCGGACGAGGTGGAGGAGCTGCTCCGGGTCACCGGAGAGCACGGGGTCGGCCTCGCCACCCGGCTGGGTCTGTCCGGCACGGCGTCGCCGGCGGATCTGGTGGCCGCCGCCGACGCCCGCATCAAGGCCTGGGCGGTCCGCAGCCAGGATCCCCTGCTCGAGCGGCGCATGGCCGACGCCGCCCGCCGGATCCTGCGCACCTACGACCGGCTCGCCCACCGGGCCGAACAGGCGCGTGTCCTTCTCGAAACCGACCATGACCCGGAGTTCGAATGATCCTCGACCGGACGGTGCGCCTCCTGGGCCTGGTCCGCCTCCTCCTCGTCCGCGTCTTCACCGGCCGCGCCAGAGCCGATACCGTCCGTCTCCTCGCCGAATCCGAACGCGCCCGCACCGAGATCGAGATCCGTCTCGCCGAGTCCGAGCAGGCCCGTGAGGAGGTCGAGCACCGGCTCGCCGAAGCGCGGGAGCGGCTCGCGGCGACGGCGGTGGAGAACACGTCGCTCCGGGCCGGGCTCAACCGGGTGACCGGGGAGCCGAACGGGGGAGCGAGAAGCTCCCCGCCGCCCCGGGACGGGGTCGGCGGGTCGGAGCAGCCGCCGGTCGTGGTGCATGAGCTGATCATGCTGTCGGACCGGCTGCTCGACCTCGACGACGCGGACGCCGGCCGGCTCGAGGGACTGGTGCCGTGGCTGGCCGAGAGGACCGCCGTGATGCTCGGACGGTGCGAGGCGGTGCGCCTGGACGAGCGAGGCGCGGTGGACCTGACACGGCACGAGGTCGTGGGGAGCCGACCCGCTCCCAGCGGGGAGCTGGCCGGCCACATCGCGGTGACGGTCCGGCCCGGTTACACCTGGCGGGGCCTGCTCGTTCGGCCCCAGCAAGTCATCGCCTACCTGGAGGAGATGCCATGAACATCCTGGAGAGACTGCGCGCCGACGTCCTTTCCCTCTTTCCCGAGGTGGAAGCCGAACTGGACCCCCAGGTCGCGCGCGCCCGAGGCCGACTGCTGCAGGAGAGCCGGGAGCGGCTCGCGCTGGGCCGGTACCACGTGGTCGTCTGTGGCGAGTTCCGGCGCGGCAAGTCGAGCCTCCTCAACGCTCTCGTCGACCGCCCCGGCCTGTTCCCGGTGGACGTCGCCGTCACCACGTCGGCGGTGACGACGCTGCGGTACGCCGAGGAAGAACACGCGGTGGTCTACTTCACCGACGCCCAGACGGAGGAGATACCGCAGTCGGCCGCCGCCGAGTACGTGACGGAGCAGCAGAACAAGAACAACGTCAAGAACGTCGAGCGGATCGAGATGGCCGCGCCCATTCCGCAGCTGAAGTCGGGACTGGTGCTCGTCGACACGCCGGGCGTCGGCAGCCTCAACGTCGCGCACACCGCCGCGACCCGGGCGTTCCTCCCGAACGCCGACGCGATCCTCTTCGTCGCGATGGTGACAGAACCGCTCGGCACGGTCGAGCTGGAGTTCCTCAAGACAGCGCTGGAGCACTGCCCGATCGTCGTCACCGCCATCACGATGATCGACCGGGAGCCGAATCCGGCCCCGATGATCGAGCAGGCCCGCGCCAGGATCGCCGAGGCCACCGGCCGGGCCGCGGACGACCTGGTGATCGTCGGGGTCTCGTCGCTCCGCAAACGGGCGGCGGTCCTGAACGACGATCCGATCAGCCTGGAGGAGTCGGGCTTCCCCGAACTGGAGCGGGCGCTGTGGCACGGCATCACGATCACCTGCGGCCGGGCCCAGTTGGAGCGGGGCCTGGACGCGATCGAGGAGGCGCTGACCGAGACGGCCGCCCCGGTCGCCAACGCGCTCGCCGCGCTCAACGACGACGACTCCCTCCACAGAATCGACGCCGAGATCCGTGCGGCTCAGGAAGCGGCGAAGGCGAACTCCGCCAAGAACAGCCGCTGGAGAGGCAAACTCCACGCCGATCTGGAGTTGAAGGCCCGTCCGATCCGCAACGACCTGCGCCGTGACTTCGACATGATCGCCGACGAGTTCCGTGCCGCCCTCAGATCGCCCCGCGCCCTGTCCGATCCCGACAGCCTGGTGCGCGAGGTCGCCGACGGCCTCGTCGACGCCGCGCAGCGCGCCACCCGGCGTCTGCTGGAGCGCGTCGAGCAGCTCGCCGCCGAGTACTCGGTGATGACCTCCACGCCCGTCCTCGCCGGGGACGTCTCCGCCGGCGGCTCGCCGGTCCCGGTCACGCCGGACATCCGGATGCCCGTCTCGGAGGAGCGCAAGAGCGCGAAGTGGGGCAGGTTCCGCTCGGTGTGGGGCGGCGGGGTCGCGGGCGCCGGCGCCGGGGCGCTGATCGGTTTCGGGGTGGGGCTGGCAGTTCCGGTCATCGGCCCGTTCATCGGTCCGGTGGTCGGGTCGGTCATCGGCCAGATCGTCGGCTGGTTCGCCGGCAACCGCGAGGCCAGGCAGCGGGAGGACGAGAGGGCCAGGCGCGAGTACCTGGCGCGGTTGCAGACCGACGTCACCACGATGATCAGCCGGACCACGCGGCAGATCGAGCAGGATCTCACCCACCGGCTCGTCGACTGCGAACGCGCCATGGTCTCGGCGCTGGAGGAGCAGATCGACGCCCAGTCCCAGTCCCAGCAGGAGACGATCAGGGAACTGAACCGGGTGAAGCGGCAGACCGCCCTGGAGCGGGAGGAACGCGCCGCCGAACTCAAGATCCGGGCCGACCGGTACACCGCGCTCTTCACCCGAATCAACGCGCTGCGCCGGAGGGCCGAAGGGCTGGGCGGGACCGCGCAGGGGGACATGTGACCGGCGAGATCGGCTACGGCATCGACTTCGGTACGTCGAACTCGACGCTCGTCATCGCGCACGCCGACGGCACGTTCCAGCTCGTCCGGGATCCGGCCTCCCCGCTCGGGGCGGTGTCGGTGCCGAGCACGGTGTGCGTGCTGAAGGACGGCCGGATCGCCGTGGGGCACGCCGCGCAGAACGCCAAGCTGTGGCGCCCGTGGGCGTTCCGCGCGGAGTTCAAGCGGGACTTCGGGGTCCGGGACCGGGCGCGGCTCGGTGATCGGGCACTGCGCCCCGACGAGCTGGCGGCCGAGGTACTGCGCTTCCTGCGGGAGCGCGCGGCCGAGCAGGCTGCGGGCGAGCCCGCCCAGGTCGTGATCACCGTGCCGGCCGCCTGGGAGGCGGGCAAGCACGCGCTGATGCGCGAGGCTGCGGCCGCGGCCGGATTCGATCCCGCCGTGGTGCGGCTCGTTCCGGAGCCGGTCGCGGCGCTGGCCCAGGCGTTCGGTACGGCCTCCGGTACCGTACTGGTCTACGACCTGGGCGGCGGCACGTTCGACTGCGCGCTCGCGCACGGCGACGCTCGCGGCCACGAGGTGCTCGGCGCGGCCGGCGGCCTCGGTGATCTCGGCGGCACCGAGTTCGACCGGATCGTCCTGCGCCTGCTGGCAGCCCAGGCGGAGCCCGCGGCCAGGGACGAGCTGTTCGGCGCGGACGCGGCCGGCTCCGTCGAACTCCTGGGCCGCAGGCTGCGGCTGGGCGACACGGCGGAGCAGGTCAAGTGCCAGCTGTCGGCCGTCGAGGTGCACGAGGCCCTGGTCAGCGAGTTCGTCCCGCCGGTCATGGCCGAGCTGACCCGTGCGGCGCTGGAGGAGGCGCTGCGTCCGGTGCTGGCCGAAACCCTCGCCGAATGCGACCGCCTCCTGGCGGCCAACGGCCTGTCATGGCCGGAGGTCGATCGGATCATCCCGGTCGGGGGCAGTTGCCGCGTCCCTCTGGTCTCCCGCATGCTCGCCGAGCACACAGGCCGCCCTGTCATACCCGTCAACGAGCCGGAACTGGCCATCGCCCGTGGCGCGGCCGTCCTCGCCGCGGCGGGTCCGCCGAAGACGCGTTCCACGCGACCACGCCCCGCGGCACGTCCTGCGCAGCCGCGGGGCGGCTCGGGAAAGGGGACGGCCGCAGGGCAGGGAAGCAGAGCGCGGGGGCGGGGTGGCGGCATCCTCTCTCCGCGGTCTTCGGACAGGGCCTCCAGCGGCCCGGTGACCAAGGTGTCGATCACCCGCGAGCATGCGATGAACGGCGCGTACGGTGCGATGGTCGTGCTGGTGGACGGCCAGGTGAGGGCCCGGCTGGCGAATCGGGAGAGCACCACGTTCGAGATCCCCGGTGGGACGCATGAGATCGAGTGCCGCCAGTCCGGGGAGCGCAGCAACGTCATCACGGTGCACGCGGCCGGCGGCGAGTTGCGGCTGGTCTGCCGGTTCAAGGAACTGCCCTCGTCTTCCAGGGTCGCGGAGAAGATCTTTCTCGGCGCGGGTTAGGGGTGCTCCCAGAGGCCGACGATCGCCCGGTCCATGCGCTCCAGTTGGTCGCGCAGGCCGAGCTGCCAGAGAAAGTGCGCCAGCGACGGCGCGCCTTTGCTCCAGTGCTCGGTCAGCGCCGATCGCGTGGTGTCCCGTTCGAGGAACTCAGCGGCGGTGCCCGAGCAGAGCAGCAGCACGTCTCCGGGCTCCGACTCGACGAACGCGTACGCCGGGGGGCCGGAGCTCTCGGGAAGCAGTGTCGGCCTTTCGCCGTCCCCGGCCCGGAACTCGGTCGTCCACCGGCCGTCCGGCGTGATGCGCACCAGCGCGCCCGCACCGACCCCGGCCACGAGATGCCGCCTCCGCCCGGCGTCACCGAGCCGGGTGAGCAGGAAAGAGACCTCGGTCGCGATGTGCGACGGACGCAGCGACCGCTCCTTCGCCACCTGGTTGAGCGGCCCGTTCAGAGAGGTCACCGCACCGGCCAGCAGCTCGGCCAGCTCGGCCGACGGGGCGCCCGCCGCCGCGTTCCGCCATGCCAGGTCGAGTGCGGCGGCCCGATCGGCGAGCTTGTCCGGCAGACTCCGGCAGGCCTGGACGGCCCCGAGCTGCCCGGAGGTCGCGCGGCCGGCCAGGCCCGCCGCCACGCATGTCACGAGAGTGGGCGGGTTCGTCTTCGTCAGCACGCTCATGCCGACGGTCTGCTTGCGGACGAATCCATTGTTCCGCCCGAGTTCCCCGCGGACCGCGCCGGCCCGTACGGTGAGGCTCCCGAACCGGGCCCCGTCGACGACGCTGTCCGGCAGGGTGTCAGGCGCGTCCGGCAGCGCCTGCGGGTCGCCGAGCCGCTCCAGCGCGTCAGGTGGCAGCGGCGGCTCGGACTCCCGCAGGTGCGTGCGGACCAGTTCGTTCTGGAGTTGCTGCCGTTCGGCCTCGGCGTGCTGCAATGTCCTCTGGAGCATCTGGGCCTCGGCGCGGGCTTGCTGCAGCTCGCCCAAGAGTTGCTGCCGTTCGGCCTCGGCGTGCTGCAGCGTCTCCCTGAGCAGCCGTGTCTCGTCGCGGGCCTGCCGCAGTTCTCCCTGGATCCGCTGCCACTCGCCGTCGGTGGGGCCCGCCGTCCAGGTCTGCCGTGGTAGCTGCTGCTGCTGCCACTCGAGCTCCCGCACTCGGCGCCGCAACCGTCTCAGCGTGGTCAGCGCGCGCAGCCACAGCGCGGTGACCAGCAGCACGGCGACCGCCGCCACAACAATCGGCATGATGTTCTGCGTCGTCATTCCGGTGCCTCTCACCTGTCGGGCCGGTGATGATCGCGTTCAGTGAATCCCAGGGAATCGCTGCGCATCCCGTCACATGACGGAATCTCCGGCATACGTGACTGATTCGCTGAACGGGACGGCTACGGCGACGCGCGGGAGCTCGGGTGACTGACGAGGCGGACTACCACGACGAGATCAGGCTGGTCCAGGAGGACGCGAAACGGCTCTGGGAGGCCCTCCAGGCGGAGACCTTTCCCGACCACCCCGCGGTCCAGGACCTCCGCAAGCGGGTGGAGCAGCAGGTGAAACACCTCCGGCGGGCGGCCGGAGAGCCGATCACGCTGGGCGTCGTCGGCGAGTACAGCGTCGGCAAGTCGCTGCTGCTCGGCACCCTGCTGGGCTGCCCCGACCTGTTGCCCGTCGAGTCGCGCGCCACGACGGGCAACGTCACCGCCCTCTACCTGAGGGCGGGTACGCCCGGGGAGCCGACCCGGATCGACGGCAGTGCCGAGATCTCCTATCTGACCGAACAGGAGCTCTCGGCCTGTGTCCGGGACATCATCCAGGTGCTGCTGCTGCGCTACGAGGAGCTGCCCGGCCGCGACGGTTCGGAGATGCGGGACTACGACCCGGTCACCGAGGGCTGGGACAGGTTCGTCACCTGGGCGCGCAAGCTGTGGGACGGCGACCGCCACATCCCCAAGATCAGCAAGGTCGTCATGGAGCTGCTGGAGATCCGCCGCGCGCACAAGAGCGCCGAGGACCTGCTGGGCACGTCGGTGTCGATCGGCGAGAAGACCGTGCGCCAGGCACTCGACCTCGGAACCGACAGGGAACTGCCGGAGGAGTTCCCCGAGCTGCCCGTGCGGCCGGGCGTCGATCGGGACCAGGTCAGGTCGGACCTGTCGGCGCTGCGCGCCACCTTCCCACTGATCCGTCGGGTGGCCTACCGGGTCCTGGTCGATCCGCGGGTCTGGTCGCTGGAGCGCCTCACCGGCGGCAACGAGGTCGTGCTGCTCGACTTCCCCGGGCTGTCGGCCACCAGATCCTCCCAGCGGGACGCGTTCCTGAGCCGCAGCGAACTGCGCTCCGTCCACACCATCGTCACGGTGTTCTCGATGCGGCGCCCCGGCACCGACATCCCGCACGAGTTCTACTCGATGCTCGCCCAGTACGGCCGGGACGAGACGGAGCTGCGCCGTTCGATCCTCGCGGTGGGCAACATCTTCGATGCGGTGCACCTTCCCTCCGGGATCACCGAGTCCCTGACGTTCGAGCAGCTCATCGCCGGGTCCCACGACCTCACCTCGTTCATGGGCAACGCCGGCGACCTGGTCGGCCGGCAGGAACGGCGGATGACGCTGGTGTCCGCGGTGCGCGGCATCGACGTCTACGGCATGCCGGTGGACGGGATCACCGGTGAAGAGAAGGAACGCCTGACCGAAGCGGTCCCGGAGTCCCGGAAGTCCGCCGAGGGCTGGGAGCCGATCGCCGGGCTCGTCGAACCCGGCCACTGGAAGGACGTGCTCACCGAGTTCGTCAAGGACGGCGGCGTCCGCGCGCTCCGCCGGCTCATCGAGGATCACGCGGCTGAGCACGGCCTCGTCAACAAGGTCGAGGGCGTGCGCCGGGAGAGGGCGATCCTGGAGCGGATGCTGCCGCAGCTCGAACGGAGCCTCGGTGACAACCGGCCGCCCAGCGAGCGCCAGGCCGGCTACGAGGTGGTGAAGAGCCTGTTCGACGACTTCCGGGCCGCTTGTCAGCCCGTATCGCGGGCCGCGCGGGAGCTGCGCGACCCCACCGTGATCCTGCTGGCAGACGGCCGTCCGCTGCTCGACTGGATCCGGGACCAGGCGCTGGTCGCCGTCAGCGAGTGGTCGCAGTGGCAGGCGATCATGCAGAGGGCGGAGAACGGCTTCATCCGCAAGAGCCACCCCCCGGAGATGGACGAGGAGGGCGAGGGGATGGGCGGCTGGTGGGACGACGATGACGACGATGACGGCGACCTGTTCGTCGGCTCCCACGCGGAGGAGACCACCGATGCCTTCTACGAGCCTTTCGCCGACAGCTACATCGTCGCCGTCCGGGAGAGCCGCCGGATGATCAGCGAGTCCATCGCCTCCTGGGTGTCGCGGCACGACCCGTCCCTCGAACCGCTCCGGTACCGGCTCCAGGACCCGGAGCTGCGTGAGCACCTCGAACAGGGGACGGCGCGGCTGCGGACGGTCGACCGGAGCAGCAGGGTCCGGATGCGGCGGCTGGAGGCGATGGCCGACCTGGAGATCTTCGTGGGGCTCGATCCGGACCGTCCGGAACCGGAGCTGCTCACCAGGGCCGCGCCGGACCGGATCCCGGACGACGCGGAGATCGCGGCGGCGTTCCCGCTGTACCGGGGGAGCGCGATGCCATGGCACTCGCAGGCGCCGGAGCATGCGGACGCCGAGTTCGCCCGGCACCAGCTCTACGTTCTGCGGCTGCGCAGGCAGCTCGCGTTCGGGCTGGCCGACGCGGTGACCCGCCGGGCCATCGCAGACCTGGAGTCCGTCCACAAGCGGCTCCAGCGGATGCTCGAGACGGCTTTCCGGGAGATCCTGCCAAACCAGAGCCAGGTCCGCCGCATGTTCTTCGACGATCAGGACTTCGACATGGGAGAGCTCGAGGGCGAGGACAGCGGGGAGGGCGGCCCGCTGCGGAGCCTGCTGGACGAATGGAGGAAACGCGATGCGGCTTAACCTGGTGTTCCAAGCGGGCGGAGAGCACGTCCGCTACACGGGCAACGAGACGTTCGACCTGTATGAGCACGAAGGCGTGTACGTGCTGCCCGAGGTGCTGGCCAGGACGGACGAGGGCCACGGGGCGCAGTTCGAGTTGCAGGAGGTCCGGGTGGAGGTCGCCGGCGACATCGGCGACCAGGGGCAGGCGCGGCGTGTGATCGAGGAGTCGTGGCGGCCTGAGCCGTCCGTAGGCTGGATGACCTCGCCGGCGCTGCTGTCCGGCGGCAAAATGGTCTTCGAGAACGTGCTCATTCCGGCTTTCCAGGCCTCCGCGGGGCGTCCTGTGACGCTCCGGGCGAGCTGGAAATACGTGTTCGCGGGACCGGACCGGGTCGCGACGGCCCGCGAGGCCCACGTCTCCCTGAGATTCATAGCGCCGCGCACACCGGTGCCGCCGCAGGCTCTGGATCTCGACGAGGAGACGCAGCACGTCCGGGTCCCCGCGCCCATCCGAAATCTAGAGGGAAGGGTGAGATTCGCCGGTTTCGCCGCTGTCGACTTCGGCTACTCATCCTCGACCGTGACCGTCTTCGACGACTCCGACGCACCCGCCATGGTGATCGACCCCGGGCAGGCGACCCGGATGCGCGGCGCGCTCGCCGACCTGCTCGCCAAAGGTCCCGAGGATGTTCCCGAGCTGTGCCAGGCCTGGGAGGCGCAGCTCAGACTGCTCTCCGGCGACCTGGCGGGAGCTGATCCGGAACTCGACGGGGTGCCCCTCGACACGATCATCGGCTGGCTGCGGGGGCCGGCCAGGCTGTCGGTCGGCGTCGATCCGCTGCTCGATGCGGTGACCGCGGCCCTGGAGAACAGGCTGGCAGTGGCGGGCCCCGCCCTGCGCGCCTGGCTCGCGCCCAGGCTCCTCACCCTCCACGATCAGGCGTTCAGCGTGCCGCCGCTGGCCGAGTACTTCCTGCACCGGGTCAAGTTCGACAAGGAGAACGACCGGTACGAGATTCCCAGTGTCGTCACTCCCAGACTCGGTCATCCGGTCTCCATCGAGATGGGTCAGGACGGCGCCGGGGCGGTCCGCGGGCTGAAATCACGGCTGATGGAGCCCGTCCCCGTCCCGGACAGCACCGGCAGGGACAGACGGCAGGCCGACAGTCTCGACCTCATCGCGCATGTCTACCGACATCTGGTGGAGAGCGCCGAGTCCTTCGTCCACGAGGACAGGGAGGGCCATCCGTCGGCCCTCACGGAACTGGTCGTCACCTATCCGACGGTGACACCGCCGGGTGCCAGGCAGCGGCTGCGCGACCTGATCGAGAAGACGCTGCGGATGGAGGTAGCGGTCACCGACTTCGACGAGAGCGTCGCCGCGGGCCTGTTCTTCCTGTTGCGGGACTTCGGCAGCAACCGGCGCGAGTTCGGCGTCGGGGCGCTGCGTGCCCGCGCGCGGCGGATCGGTGACGACCCGCCGACGTGGACGCAGAACATGCTCGTACTGGACATTGGCGCGGGCACCACCGACATAGCGTTGATCAGGCTGACGCTCATCGATCGCACCGAGCCGGACCCGGAGTGCGACGACCTGGTCCGCGGCCGCTACTACGAGGTCCGCCCCGAGGTGCTGAACTCGACCGGGGACCCCCAGCTCGGAGGCGACTACCTCACGCTCCGGGTCTGCTACTGGATCAAGGCCGCGCTCGTTGACGCGATGGCGCGGGGAACGGACCATCCGGCGGAGCGCGAACGGGTCAGGGCGCTCGTCGACCTCGAGCAGGACGCGTCCAAGTCGCTCGTCGAGGTGCTCCTGGAGTCCGGTGCGGACGTCCCGGCGCCCCCGGCGCTGCGGGACCGGCTGAACTCGGTGCTGCCCACCAACTGGGCCGACGGCGGCAAGAGGCAGGCCTTCGACGTGCTGTGGAAGCTCGCCGAGGATGTGAAGATCGATCTCGGTGGGGGCGGGCAGGAGTCCTACACCGTCGAGGCGTTCCGGCTCCGGCAGGTCACGTCCCTGATCGACGAGAGCCTGGGGCAGCTGGTCCCGGAGAACGGTCTGCGGCTGGCCGCTACCGACCTGCACCGGTTGCTCCGGCCGGTGCTCGCCGAGGCGGTCCAGCTCGCGACCTGGCTGGTCGGCGAGACTCTGAAGGGCGAGCGCCTCGACCGGGTCGTCCTGTCGGGCAAGACGAGCATGATGCCGTTGACCAGGCAGGTCGTCCTGGCCGAACTCGGGGCGGTCGAGCGGCGCGGCGGCGGATTCGAGGTCGACAGCGTCGAGTGGAACCGCGCGGCCGTTACCGTCGAGACCCAGTTCGCCAAGGAGGCCGCCTCCATCGGGGCTGCCTGGGGCCAGGCACTGCGCAACCGAGCCCAAGGCGTCGAGTCGGCGGTGGAGGCACTGAGCAAGGGCTGGACCCAGCTGTTCGTCAACGTGGACAACCTGAGGGTGTCGGTGCCATGCTCCCTGGTGCTCGCGCTGATGGGCAGGGACACGACGCCGCTGCTGCGGGCGGGAACCCGGATGACCGAACTGGACGACGGCCGGACGGGCGCGCGCAGTGACAGGTGGTATGACCTCATGCCGAGCTTCCGGGTGCTGCGTCCGTTGCGGGCCGGCCGATCCATCGGGTGGGGCGCGTTCAACTACGAACGGTACGCGGTCCGGGAGAAGATCGAGGTGCGGAAGGAGATGTTCAGCGCCACCGCGCACGGCAAGGGGCGGTCGCTGGTGCGGGCGCAGCTGGAGATCGACGAGATGCTGACCCCGTACCTCAACCTGTGCCAGGGACGGCCGCATTACGTGTGCCTGGCGCATGTCGGCGACACGATCCGGATCCAGGACCACTTGGCCGAGAAATATTGGAACCCCATCGAGAACCGGCTGCGTGAACTGCCCGCAGAGGTGTGGGTGCGACGGGGGTACCGCAAGGACTGCGCAGACTCCGACAGGCAGCTGCTGTTCCCCATTTGGCTGCCGGGGCCCGACGACGACGTCACCGAATACTTCGGGGAGTTCTTCCGGGAGTCGGATGACGCCAACCTCAAGCCGCGGCCGGGCCGTATCTCCGAGACGCTGTTCAGCCCGCCCGAGGACGACGACTACCACTTCTTCCTGCGGTGGCCCGGCGGCAGGGAGGAGGAGCTGCAGCCCCTCACCCCGCCGAACCGCGACGCCAACGCCCGGTACGTCGTCTCCCTCGACGCGCAGGGGACCCTGGTGCTGCACCGAGGGAACCTGTCCTACTGGAAGGCCGACTCCCTGCGCGACCTCGAGCGGAACGCCGGTTCCGTGCTGCGCGTGCAGATGGAAGACGTGAAGCCGGAGTTCAATAAGGACCGCGACCCGTTCAGTGGAAGGCACTGATGGAATTCTCGGAAACGGTGGGCCGGATCCTGGCGGACGAGGCGGAGCACGGTGTGGACCGGACGCGTCGGCGGCTGATCCAGTGGACCGTCGAGCTGACGCTCGGCGTGAACGACCAGGACGGGCTCGGGGACGTCCCGCTCCGGAGACTCTACGCCGAGCTGCGCGACGTTCTGGAGGAACTGCTGGCCGCGCCGGGTGAGCCCGGGGCTTCGTCGGCTGAGACCACTCCGGGGGAGGAGCCACCGCCGGAGCCCGCGCAGGAGGCGACCGCGTCGGTCGCCGTCGAACCGGAGCCAGAATCGGTACCCCTGTCGGAACCCGAACCGCGTGAGCTGTTCGCCGTCGAGCTGGGCCGGCTCTGGAGGGAGCTCGGCGAGGATCCAGTGGCCAGGCCGTATCTGCCGGTGTTTGTGGAGAACGGGTCCGACGCCGCAGATACGGAGCTCCTGTGGGAGAGGTTGCATCTGCTCGCGCTGCGGCTGCCGTCCGCGGACGCCGACGCGCTCCGAGCCCGTGCGGCGGAGGCCGCCGCACGGCTTCCGGAATGCGAGGTCC
Source organism: Actinocorallia sp. B10E7 (assembly GCF_039871655.1). Taxonomy (NCBI): domain Bacteria; kingdom Bacillati; phylum Actinomycetota; class Actinomycetes; order Streptosporangiales; family Thermomonosporaceae; genus Actinocorallia; species Actinocorallia sp. B10E7. Next base: position 101,312 of record NZ_JBDPLZ010000014.1, on the reverse strand, counting down.
AGGCAGGGGGCGGGTTCCTCGTGCCTCCGCTGGCGGAGCTCGGCTATCCCGGCGTTCCCGATCCCGGGGCCTTGCCCCGGGCCGGAGAGGACGGATTCGGCTATCTGGAGAGGGTGGCGAAGGCCATGTTGTGGTTCGCCAAGCACGATCCGGCCGTCCGCAACGGCCATTCCCTGGGCTCCGCCGGCAAGGAGACCCTGGAGGCTTTCGACGACGAGCTCATCGAGGACTATGCCAAGCTGACGAATCTGGCGTTCGGCTCGGTCTCCGGTCAGGACGGCAGGAAGGCCGATGTCCTGCTCAGCGTCGATGAGGCGGTCCGTGGGGTGGTTCCGGTGCCCTTGCCTCGGGAAGGCAGCTGGTGGGACCGGATCCTGGAAAGCGCGGGAAGCCTGCTGCGCGGGCACGGCGTGACGGCTCCGCCCCTCAGCGCCCCGTACCCGTCGCGGAAGGACGGCCAGAAATCCGGGAAGAACGTCCGCGTCAGCCGCGAGGACGTCGCGACCCGGCCGGGGATCCAAGCCGGCCAGATCGCCTGGGTGCTGCACGGCGCCGTCCAGACCGAGGATCAGAAGACCACGGGCCCCCGTGTCGCCTACGTCCCCACCTGATCCTTCCGTAGATCACCGGAAAGCGGCGAGGTAGGCGGGGACAGGGGAGGCCGGGGCGGGGGCGTAACCGGAGGCGGCCGACACGCGGCGCAGGTCGGTGTACACGCGGGAGGACAGGAGCACGGTGTTCGGGGGGAGGGTAAGCGCGTGGGCGGCCAGGGCCCGAATGTCCTCGATGCCCGGTCCCTGGAACTCACCGTCGAGGGTGACGATGCCCTCGTGGAGGACGAGCCGAAGGCCGGGGAGTCTGCGGACGGCGTCGACGGCCTCGGAGACGGCGCGGGGCTCGTCGATTCCGGGCGGAAAGATGCCGATCCCGGCGGTCGGTTCGTCGGCGAGCCAGAGCACGCGTTCCATGGCGGTCGCGGGGCCGAGCAGGCCGCGCAACCGCCCGGGTCCGCTCTCCGCCACGAGGGCGAGGCAGAGCCGACGGATCCCGAGCACCGGTTCGATCATTGCCCTACTATGCACCGAGGGTTCGCGGCGAACTCCCTTTTCTCGGGGAAAGCGGAGGAAGATCATTCGATGGACTGAGCGGACCGCTTCAGTTCCTCCGTCTTGAGGATGAGGACGCGGCGGTAGTGGGTCCGGATGAGACCGGACTCGCGGAAATCCTTCAGTATCCGTTCGGTGGTGGACTCGCTGACGGAGGCGAGCGCGCCGAGTTCGAACTGGGTGATCGGAAGGGTGATCTCGATTCCCTCCTTCTTGGGCACGCCATGCCGCCTGCTCAGCTCATAAAGAACGCGTGCCAGACGGCCTCGGGCATCCAGCGCGCGGCTGGCGACACGGTGCCCGGTGGCCATCCGCATTTTGAGGAGAACACTTTTTGTGATCTTGTGGTGTATGCCCGGGGCCTCGTTCAGGAGGCGCCAGAAACGGACCTCGCTGATGCGGACCGCGACAAGGGCACCGACGGCCTCCACCGTGGCGCTTCGGGGTTTTTCGTCGAGTACCGAGAACTCGCCAACAAGATCGCCTTTCGCCCGAAAGGCGAGCAGTGCAGTGTTTCCGGTGTCGCTGGTCGCGGTCACCCGCACGAAGCCGTCGACCAAAAGATAGACCTCGCGATCCATGTTCCCCTGGAGAATCAGCGTGCTTTCGTGTTCGTACTGCATTCGTGTTCCGGCGGCGAGGAAAGCCGCACGCTCCGCGGCCGTCAGTGAGTCCATGAGACTGCCTGATGGCCAGTGTTCAGAGTTCACTTCATCACCTGCCCCAGAGAGAACCATGGCAGGAGAGGCGGAGAGAAAGGCTGAGGTGCAAAGCTTAGTTAGCAAGTTGTCACCTGCGGTCTACATCTGGGTAATTCGCTCGTCGGAGGTCTCGTTGCTCGTGAGTGAATAATGGTGGCGTGGTCTGACAGGTCTTTCCGAGAAGCCTTCGCCATGCCAGGTGGCGCCGCTGAGCGCTGAGCCGCGCCGACCGGTTCCCGGCCGGCACGAGAAGCCCTCTCACGTCACCGGGTGGGACGTGTTCCAAAGTCGTCCGATCTTCTTGCCTCCGGCGGTCATCTGAATCACCAGTGCCCCCGCCGCTGGTCGTTTCGAAGGAGTACCGACTTGTCCACCACCCCTCTCCGGCTGCTTTCGGCCGCCGCCCTGACCGCCGGCCTGGCCTTCACCGTCCCGGCACCGGCCTCCGCCGCGGCCGGCTCCTGCGCCGTCGGCACCTGGAAGCTCACCAAGTACAGGTTCAAGAGCCACATCGAAGAGGTCACCGCCAACGCCAAGGGCGGTGAGGGCACCCGGCTGACCATCACCAGGAAGTCGGCCGCCTACGACTTCTCCCGCGCCAAGAAGGTCGTCACCAAGGGCGTCGCGGAAGGCGACCCCTACACCGTGACCGACGTCTTCAAGAAGAAGCTGACCTTCAAGTCCGCCCTCATGGGGAAGAAGACGGGCAACCTGACCCTCAAGCCCAAGACCGCCACCGGCAACGCCACCATCTCCAGCGTCCTAGGCGATCAGCCCACGGGCACGGCCAAGCTCGCCAGGAACTACCGGGCCGGCCTGGAAGACCCGTTCATCCCGACCTTCGGCCAGTACACCTGCACCTCCAAGACCCTGAAGCTGGTGCTGGAGGCCGACGGACCCAACACCACCATCGCCTCCGTGCACCACTACAGGCGCGTCTGACGTCCGCAGGGGGCGGAACCGCATCCTTTGCCGGTCATCCGCCCCCGAAGAGACCGACCCGCCCGATCGCCCACCAGATGGGCTACCACCAGACGAGCGGTTTTTCGATCTCCTCATCGACTGCGGACAGAAGTTCGCCGGTGACAGGGCAGGTCGAGTCAGGCCCACCGCATCAGGAGGGCCGTGTGGCGCTTGAGGAAGATCCGGCCGACGGCCGGCGTCGGCACCCGGGCGTCGGCCGGGTAGAGGGTGAAAGCGGGACCAGGGCGGCGGCGCCGGTCGTGGTTCCAGGTCTGGATGTGGTCGTGGAGCCGCCGGGTCAGTTCGGTGCGGTGAGGGCCGTGTCCGTAGACGCCGAACTCGAAGCGGATTCGACCGTCGCCGACCGGAGGGACTTCGCGAAGGGCCAGATAGGCGAAGCCGTCACGCTCGATGAGGGCGGGGCAGTGCCAGCGAGTGGCGGGTTCGGCGAGGTCACAGGTGCGTGCCGGGTCCTTCCAGATCTGGCCGAGGGCCGTGTCCGCGGTCGCGATCCAGAGGTTGAGGGTGTCGAACGGCTCGTTGCCCGCGACCGTGATTCCGGTCCAGGACTCGGTCCTGGCGGCGGTGAGCGCCTTGTCGAGTTCGGCGACGTCCAAGCCCGGATCGTCCTCGATCGTCAGCCGTACCGCACCGTCCGCGAGGAGTGCCTCCGCCTCGGGGTGGGCGCCGGCGCCCTGCATGGGGACGAACCCGCAGACCGTCGGGTTCTCGCCCACGAGTCTGTCGCCGTCGCGGACGAACGTTATCGAGCGGGTGATCGTCGAGAAGACGAGCGGGACGACCATGCGGGCGCCCTGCGCGAGCAGCCTTCCCCACGGGCAGTCCCAGGCGCCGACCGTGACCAGTATCGCGTCGAACGGGCCGTAGGGGTCGGCGGCGTGCTCGGCGTCACCGGTCACCACCGTCACGCCTGCATGGCCGCTCTGAGCGAGGAACCGGCCGGCTCGTTCGGTGACCCAGGGGTCGATGTCGACAGTGACCACGTGCCCGGTCTCGCCGACGATCTCGTCGAGGAGGGCTGCGTTGTATCCTCCGCTTCCCACTTCCAGGACCCGCATTCCCTCCCGGACGCGCGCGGCTTCGATCATGTCCGCCTGCAGCCACGGCGCGCTCACCGAGCTGATGGCCCGCCCCCGGTCGTTGAAGCGCGTGCGGATGACGTCGTCGGCCGAGTAGGCGGCCTCCAGAGTCGGTGCCTCCGGTCCGAAGACCTCCCGGGGAACGGCGAGGAAGGCTGCGGCGACTTCGGGCCGGCGAATCCAGCCCTGCTTTCGCAATGTGTCGACCATCGCGGCGCGGAGTCGTGCAGCGGATGCGGTGCGGTGGGTGTCTGCCGTCACTCGCCACACCCTAGTCGCGTGGTCTGACAGTTCCGCAGAGTGACGATCGTGTGGGCCTCGAAGGTCGAGGGGGCGTCGCGGCCGAGGTCATCGCCGTGCGGGCGGATGGGTCTCGTACATGCGCGCCGCGGCCAGCAGGCCGGAGGCGGCGGTGAGGGCGGCCACGGCCCAGATCGCGGCGGGAATGCCGTAGGCGTCGGCGATCAGGCCGGAGACCAGGGCGCCCACGGCGAAGCCTCCGTCGCGCCACAGCCTGTAGACGCCCACGGTGCGGGCGCGGGCGGCGGGATGGGCGACGTCGCCGACGGCGGCCAGCAGGGTGGGGTAGACCATGGCGGTGCCCGCGCCCAGCAGGACCAGCGCGATCGCCCAAGCGGAGAAGGTGGTGCCGGTGGCGACCAGAGCGAGGGCGGCGCCTTGCAGGAGCATCCCCGCGACGATGAAGGGTTTGCGGCCGTGCCGGTCGGAGGCGGCGCCGGTGGCCAACTGGGCGAGCCCCCACACGGCCGGGTAGAGGGCGCCCAGCAGCCCGATCTGCCCGACGGACAGGCCGTGGGCGGTGAAGAGGAGGGGGAACAGTCCCCAGGCGAGCCCGTCGTTGAGGTTGTTGACCATCCCGGCCTGGCTGGCCGACGACAGCGCCGGCTCGGTGAAACTGGTCCGCACGAAGATCTGCCCGGTGCTCGTCTGGTCCGGTGGCGCGGGCAGGGTGGTGGTCTCGTGGTGGACGTGGTCGCGGGTCTCGCGCACGGCAAGCACCGAGAGGCCCAGGCCGAGGGCGGCATAGGAGGCGCCGAGCAGGAACGGCGCGGGCCGCAGCCCGTAGGCGGAGGCGAGGTATCCGGTGGCCATCGCGGTGGCCGCGACCGCCAGGTATCCGGCGGCCTCGTTCAGTCCCATCGCCAGGCCGCGGCGCTGGGCCCCCACCAGGTCGATCTTCATGATGACGGTGGTCGACCAGGTCAGGCCCTGGTTGATCCCGAGCAGCACGTTGGCGGCCACCACCCAGCCCCACGAGGGGGCCCAGATCAGCAGGAGCGGGACCGGCAGCGCGACCAGCCACCCGGCGACGAGCACGGGCTTGCGGCCGTAGCGGTCCGACCAGGTTCCGGCGAAGAAGTTCGCCGCGGCCTTGGTGAGGCCGAACGCCAGAATGTAGGTCAGGGCCGCGGTGTAGGCGCTCAGCTGGAAGGTGCGCTCGGCCAGCAGCGGCAGCACGATGCGCTCCTGCCCGAGCATGCCGCCGACGAGGGCGTTGACCGCCACCAGCAGGGCGAACTGCGCGGCGTTGGCGCGCAGCCCCAGCACCACGGGCAGCGGCGCGGTCTTCGTGTCCATCGTCATCTCCAGACCTCGGGCGTACCGGCCCAGTATTACACTATTCTAAAGAACGTTGGAAGATTGGAGGGCGTGGGATGATCGTGGGCATGCAGGAGGCTGAGCGGGCACGAGCACACAAGACCGCGCTTTACGAGCAGTTCGCCCGCGTCGGCAAGGCCCTGGCCAACCCCGCCCGGCTGGAGCTGCTGGACCTGCTCGCCCAGGGAGAGCGCAGCGTCGAAGACCTGGCCTCCGCCGCGCAGATGAAGGTCGCCAACACCTCCGCCCAGCTCAAGGCCCTGGCCGCGGCCGGGCTGGTCGCTTCGCGCCGCTCGGGGGTCAAGGTCTTCTACCGGCCGGCCGACGAGCAGGTCGCCGTGCTGGTGCGGCGGGTACAGGACTTCGCCGCCGACCGCCTGGCCGAGGCGGAACGAGCCGCCCGCGACTACCTGGGAGACATCGAGGCCCTGGAGCCCGTCGGCTTGGCCGAGCTGGCCCGCCGCGCCGAGAACGGTGAGGTCCTCGTCCTGGACGTGCGGCCTGCGCCCGAATACGACGCCGGGCACATTCCCGGAGCGATCGGCATCCCCCACGACCAGCTCGCCGTCCGTCTGGCCGAACTGCCCCGCGACGCCGAGATCGTCGCCTACTGCCGCGGCCGCTACTGCGTTTTCGCTCCCCAGGCCGTGCGGCTGCTGCGCGATGAGGGGTTCCGCGCCCGCCCCGCCGACGGCGGTCTTCCCGAATGGCGCCGCGCCGGCCTCCCCATCACCCCGCCCGCCGCGTGAAGAGCCGGCCCGGCGAGCGGTCAGAGCGAGGCGCCCTTGGGCGATGCGCGTCCATGCCGGATGTCCGGGATCGGGTCGAAGTGCTGCCGTGTAGGGGAATGCCGGTTGATCGGGCAGACTTGGGGCCGTGGACGGTGAGTTCTTCGATCAGGTGCACGAGGTGGTGCGGGGAGCGCTTCCGCGGGCTCTCGGCGAACCCCGGATCAAGGTGCGGCACAACGGCATCAAGGTCTGGTTCGGCGAGGCGGTACGGGAGCACTACGAGGCCCAGATGATCCGTCCGGACGGCGTTCCCGGAGCCGAGGCCTTCGCGCTCGAAGTCGGGTTCCACACCGAGCACGGCAAGGCCGAGGAGAACGACGCGGTCCTGGCCCGGCTGCGGGACCGCGAGCCGGAATGGCGCGCCGAGCTCGGCGACGACCCCGTGGCGGGTGACTTCCTCGGCCATCGGATCTGGCGTCGTGTCTCGGAGACCTGGCCCGATCCCACGGACTCCGGCCCTGACCTGGCCTTCGAGGTGGGCGTCCGGCTGGTCGACTACATCCGCGTCATCGAGCCCCTCCGCGGCTGAGCCCGTGACCGCGCCGGACGCCGCGCCGGCGGTCAGGGGACCGGTTGCCGCAGGCGCTTCGGCTGGTAGACCCGCACCCAGTCGACCGCCATGGTGGCGGGGAATCCGGTGTCGGCGTTCGGCGGACCCTGCCAGTCGCCGCCGATCTGGACGTTGAGGATGATCTGCAGTCGCTGGTCGAACGACCATCCCTTGTAGCGCTTGAGCGTTCCGTACACCTTGCCGTCGACCCACCAGCGGATGGACCCGGGCGTCCAGTCGACGCCGTAGACGTGGTAACCGGCGCTCACCGGCTTGTTCAGGACCTTCTGGAAGCCGGCCACCTGCTTGGTCTGGTGCGCGGCTCCGTAGACGTTGCGCGTCCGGGCGCCGACGATCTCGGCGATGTCGATCTCGGCATACTTCTTCGTCCCGTACTTCGTGTTCCTGGTCTGCAACCAGAATGCGGGGAACACACCCTGTCCGACCGGGAACTTGATGCGCGCGGTGAACCGTCCGTACTTCCGCATGAAGCGCTCCGCCGTCTGGAGCCGCGCGGACCGGTATTCGCACGGACCGTAGTAGCACTGCGTGTTCCCGTTGTCCTTTTGTGCAGTGATCAACAGCCGGCCCGCCCCGTTCTGCTTCGCGTTCGCCGGGTCATAATAGGCGAGTCCTCCGACGCCCCAGCCGTTCCGGTCCCCCGTCTGGGAATACCACTTTCGCGAGTTCGGCGGCGTGTTCTTCTTTCCGCGGAACTCGTCCGACCAGACGAGCTTCCATTTCGGTGCGGCCTTGGCCTCCGCTGGAAGCACGGGCAGTGTACTCAGGGCGAGCAGGCCGCAGACGGCGAGAACGGTTGCCGGACGGGGCATCCGGGTTCCTCCATATCTGGGAGCCATCGCATTTTCCGCGTGGTGAAGCGGCGATTGTAGAGCCTCGCCTTCTTCTACGCGGAACTACCGATGATCTCCCATCGAGGTTTCCGAGGGGACCGCTGTCGGTGCGCGGTCTGCCCGCTCCTCGGGATCGTGGAGCGCGCCAGTTCCGCTCCGGTGAAGACTGGTGATTTGCGCGATGTCGGGTTTCGTGCGCCTTGCGACACTGCGGTGGCCACTGCCGCCACCCTTCCTTACGGAGGTGCCGATGTCCGGTCCGCTCACGAGATTCCTGGCGAGGAGTCGCCGACGATCGCCATGGACGGCACGGGCAGGGGTGCTGTCGGTCGTCGGCGCGGTCGCCGCTCCCTCGGCGGCGGCCGAAGGGCCGACCGTCACGACTCGGTACGGGCAGGTGCAGGGGAAGGCCGGGGACGCGGCGAACTCCTATCTCGGCATCCCGTATGCCGCGCCGCCGGTCGGGCCGCTGCGGTGGAAGCCTCCGTCCCAGCCCGCGCGCTGGTCGGGCGTCCGGGACGCCACCACGCCGGGCGACCCCTGCATGCAACGCGGCCAGTCCACTCCCTGGGGCGACCTGGCGGGGCCGGGCACGACCAGTGAGGATGCCTGTACCTGAACGTGTACACGCCCGCGCAACGGTCGCTGCAGAAGCGGCCGGTGATGGTGTGGATCCACGGCGGCGGCTTCACCGTCGGCTCCGGGACGTTCTACGACGGCGGCAACCTGGCGGCCAAGGGCGACGTGGTCGTCGTCAACTTCAACAGGATCCAGCAAGGAATCCCGGCCGTTCACGGCCGGGAGGAATCGCCCCCCACGGGGCGAGATCGAGCGCCGCGCATCGGCCGGCCGACGCGTTCCCGCCGTCCGAGACACAACGAATATGCAGGTCGTGGACGAAGCCTCACCTCCTTGACGCATGCCGGGATCGGGAAACACTCTCAGTGCCGGGAAGGAGACGCTACGTTGTGCGGGTGAAGCTCGTGGTGCAGGTGAAGCTGCTCCCGGACGAGGCCGCTCGGGCGGCTCTTCGGGAGACGCTGCACGCCTGCAACCGGGCCGCCGACCACGCCTCCCGGCGCGCGTTCGCCACCGGCGTGACGGGTAAGCAGCCGCTTCAGCGGCTGGTGTATGGCGAGGTGAAGGCGATGGGCCTGTCCGCCCAGCCCGCGATCCACGCGATCCGCAAAGTCGCCGGGGCCTACGCCACTTTGAAAGCGAACCTGAAAGCCGGTAACTACGGCCCCGAGGGCTCCAAACGGCGCCAGGCGGTGGAGGGCAAACCGGTCCGGTTCTGCAAGGACGCCGCCCAGCCGTTCGACGACCGGTCACTGTCCTGGCAGATCGAGGCCCGTACCGTCTCGATCTGGACCGTCCGCGGCCGCCTGCGGGGTATTCCTTTCCAATGCTCCCCGGCCCAGTGGAGGATGCTCACCGCCCACCGGCGCGGGGAGTCCGATCTGGTGCTGCGGGGCGGTAACTGGTACCTGTACGCCACCTGCGAGGTTCCAGCTCCCGAACTGGGCGACCCTGTCGGCTTCCTGGGCGTGGATCTGGGCATCGTGAACATCGCCACCACCAGCGACGGCGACCGCCACGCCGGCAGGCGCCTCAACCAGGTCCGCCACCGCAACCGCCGCCTGCGCCAAAGGCTCCAGAAGAAGGGCACCAGGTCCGCCAAACGGCTGCTGCGCAAACTCTCCGGTAGGGAGGCGCGTTTCGCGGCCGACACCGACCACCGCATCGCCAAGCAGCTCGTGACCGAGGCTCAACGCACCTGCCGCGGCATCGCCCTGGAAGACCTGGGCGGTATCCGCGACAGGGTACGGCTCCGTAAGCCCCAGCGGGTCACCCTGCACTCCTGGTCGTTCGCGCAACTCGGCGCGTTCATCTCCTACAAGGCCGTCCTCGCCGGGGTGCCGATGGTGTTCGTCGACCCCCGCCACACCTCACAGGGCTGCTCCGAATGCCATCACGTCAGCAGGAGCAACCGGCCCGACCAGTCCACCTTCCGTTGCACGTCGTGTGGCTTCGCTGAGCACGCCGACGTGAACGCAGGCCGCAACATCGCCAGGCGCGGTGAAGTGGTCTGGGCAGTGAGTCACGCTGCCGACGACGCGGCCTGAACCATACCCGCCAGGTGCGGTGAAGAGCTGCAAGCTCGGCCCTTCAGGGCCGAGAAGCTGACTTATCGGCTCGGAGCGTTCGGCTACTTCGCTCACCCCGGCCTGGCCGCGGAGTCGCCGCAGGGATTGTCGGGCAACTACGGGCTGCTCGACCAGCAGGCCGCTCTGCGCTGGGTGCGGGAGAACATCGCGGTGTTCGGCGGCGACCCCGGCAATGTGACGATCTTCGGTGAGCGGCCGGAGGCGGGAGCGTCTGCCAGAACCTGGTCTCGCCCCGCGCCGCCGGGATGCTCGACCGGGCCATCGCCCAGTCGGGCTGCGGGTTCCCCCTGCCCACCCAGGAGTCGCAGCAGCGGAACGGCGCGACCTGGGCGACCTCCCTGGGCTGCCCGGACGTGGCCTGCCTGCGCGCCAAGCCCGCCGACCAGCTGCTCACCGCCTCGCTGAGCCCGACCGCCCGCCGGGTACCGAACGTCGACGGCAAGGTCCTGCCGCTGCAGGTGCCGGACGCGCTGAAGAGAGGGCGCTTCCACCGGGTCCCCTTCCTCCAGGGCACCATCGCCGACGAGGGGCGGCTCACCGTGGCGACCACCTACGACCTGGCCGGCAGGCGGCTCACCGCGGAGGGTTACCCGCCGACTCCCAGTTCTCCTGCCCGCAGTCCCGGACCGCGAGCCTGGCGGCCCGGTACGTTCGGTCCTACCAGTACGAGTTCGCCGACCGGCACTCCATGGACTATCTGAACCTGCCGATCGGCTTCCCGATCGGCGCCCCGCACGGTTCGGAGATCCGGTACGTCTTCGGCGGCGTCACGGGCACGCCCGCCCAGAACGCCCTGTCGGAAAAGATGCTCGGATATTGGACCAACTTCGCCAAGACCGGCATCCCTTACGCCGCGAACGCCCCGCGCTGGAACCTCTTCCCGAAGGTCCAGATCCTCGCCCCCGAAGCGATCACCGCGAGCACAAGTGCGACCTGTGGGACCAGCCGGCCTCCTGACCGCATGACCCTCTGACCCTCGTCCGGTCCCGGGCCCGTGCCCCGGGGCCGGACGAGCCGGATACGGCGGTGCTCAGCAGGCCGTCCCGGACGCTTGGGCGGCGTCGTCCTCGAAGGTGCCGCGGATGCGCACCAGGGCGAGGACCGCGAGGAACATCGCCGGCACCAGGACCAGCATGGCCAGTGCCAGGGGTTCGCCGTCGTAGCCGGTCGAGCCGATGATGTCGGAGGTCAGGCCGATGAGGAACGGGCCGAGGGCGCCGCCGAGGGTCACCAGGAAGGTGAGCAGGGCGAAGCCCATGCCGCGGCGGTCCGAGGGGACGACGTCCGCGGAGGCCGCGGTGAGGTTCGGGATGGCGGCGGCGAATCCCGCGCAGGCCACGGCCACCAGCGTGATGCGCAGCCACAGGCCGGGCAGGAGCACGGCGCCGGTGAGGGCGATCGCGCCCAGGAGCAGGAAACCGGTGGCGACCTTGATGCGCCAGCCGGGGCGGATGCCGTGGAAGCGGTCGCCCGTCCGGCTGCCGACCACGATGCCGATCACGATGCCGGTGCCGCCGACCCCGCCGGCGAGTCCGGAGGCGGCGTCGTAGCCGAGGTCTTCGGTGCGCTCCAGGAAGGTGGGAAGCCAGTAGAACAGGCCCGCGACGGCGAGGGAGAGCAGAGCCTGGCCGATGATGATGCCTTTGAGAGTGCGCACCTTGAGCAGGCCGCGCGCTTCCTTGAGGAGAGAGGTTCCACCGGCGTTGGGGGACGCGTGGGCGTCGGCGGGCTCGGCCGTGTCGTCGCGGAGCCTGTCGAGCCGGTCGCCCAGGCCGCGCAGCGGTTCCTTGACGGTGAGCACCAGTGCGGCGACCAGCAGGCCGGGCACCGCGGCGATGAAGAAGACCGCGCGCCAGTCGAGGGCCTCGGCGATCGCGCCGCCGAGGATGACTCCGGCGGGCAGGCCCATGTAGTAGCCGGCGCGCTCGAAGCCGTAGGCCTTGCCGCGGCTGCGGGAGGGGAAGTAGTCGGCCAGCAGGCTGGAGGCCGGCGGGTTGTAGAGCTGTCCGGCGGCCCCGATGAGGATGCGGACGACGAAGAACATCACGAAGGTCGTCGCCAGGCCGCTGAGCACCGAGCAGATCGACCAGACCAGCACCACGACCGCGATCGTGGCCACGCGGGGGGCGCGGTCCGCGAGCCGTCCGGCAGGGAGCAGGAGCAGTGCCGCCGCGATGCTGGCGGCGGTCGGGATCGCGCCGCCCGCGGTGTCGCTGAAGCCGAAGTGGTCCTGGATCGCGGGCAGGGCGCCGGAGATCAGGTTGATCTCGACCCGGTCGATGAAGGCGACGAGGGCGACGACGATCGCGGGCCACCAGCCCAGCGGAGCCGACTTGCCGAGATCGACCGTACGCGCGGGGCGCTTGGGGAACACCGCCATCTCGACGGTGCCGCCGTCGGGCAGAACGGCGGGTGCCCCCGAAGCCTTCGACGGCACGTCAGGCGTGTCGGCCATGGTCTGCTCCTGTCCGGGTGGTAATACATCAGACATATGCCTGGATCGTACAAGATATAAGAAACAGCCATGTTTCGCACGTATTGCCCTTCGGGTGTGCCGGTCGGAGCAAGGGCCTGGAATGGGGCGACGACTGGCCGCAGAAGGTCTGACAGATCTCGAGGATTGTGAAATCAGGGTTGATGTACGCCATGGTGGCGGTCCTGTCCGGTGCGCGACGTGCAGCCGTCCGGCGCGGTCGACAGATTGGCCGATCTGTACAAATAAACGGAATTGGCCAGGTGTGGCCTAGGTCGCGGTGCAACCAGCCGACTTGATCTTGATCTGCTTGTTATGATCATGTGAAATTTATGGACCCTTTACACGGGAAGGCCTTCATGCGACGGTTCACAACCGCGGCCGCACTGTCCGTAGCCCTGCTCGCAGGGCTCGCCCCCATGGGCTCCCCCGCCGCCGCGTCTCCCGGATCAGGGGAGTTCGGTGTCGAGGACACCGTCGTGCGCCAGGGCACGATCTCGGGGATGGAGTTCCTCGCCCGGGCCGAGCACGACGGAACCAGGTACAGCGCCAAGGAGGTCGCGGCCCTCAAGAAGGCCTCGTGCCGCCAGTATGAGCGCACCCAGGGCCTCCGCGCCTCCAAGCGCGGCCGCTGGCTGATCTGGGTCAAGGTTCGCCTCGACTGGTGCTACGACGGCTACGAGGTCGTCTCGTCCAAGGCCAAGTACCGCAGCTACACCTACGACCGGACGACCTGGCGCTGGCGCGGCTGGGCCAAGAAGAGCCTGACCCACACCCGCAGCTGGAGCTCCACCACCGCCAAGGTGAAGGGCCGGTTCTACTACACGGGCAACGGCCGCACCTACAAGCCGTACGCCACCGTGACCGGCTACTTCGACGGTGGCTACCGCTGGTGGGCCGGAGGCTGACAGCCATCTGAACCACGGCCGGGCGCATCGCGGACGGTCCGTCCACGGTGATCCGGCAGGTTCATACGACGAAGCCCCCGAGTGATCGGGGGCTTCGTCATGCCGGAGTGAAGCTCTTCGGGCAGGGATGTTCGGGTCGGCCCGCGCGGGCCGACCCGAACAGCAGGATCAGGCGAGGTCGAACCGGTCGAGGTTCATCACCTTGTCCCACGCCGCGACGAAGTCCTTCACGAACTTCTCCTTCGCGTCGTCGCTCGCGTAGACCTCCGCGAGCGCGCGGAGCTCGGAGTTCGCGCCGAAGACGAGGTCGGCACGGGTGCCGGTCCACTTGACCTCGCCCGTGGCCTCGTCGCGGCCCTCGAAGACGGCCGCGTCCTCGGACGTCGAGCTCCACGTCGTGCCCAGGTCGAGCAGGTTGACGAAGAAGTCGTTGGTCAGCGTGCCGGGGGCGTCGGTGAGGACGCCGTGCGACGACTGCTGGTAGTTGGCGCCCAGGACGCGCAGGCCTCCGACGAGGACCGTCATCTCCGGAGCGCTCAGGTTCAGCAGGTTCGCCTTGTCGAGCAGCAGGAACTCGGCCGGGAGCCGGTTGCTCTTGCCGACGTAGTTGCGGAAGCCGTCGGCGGTCGGCTCGAGCGCGGCGAACGACTCGGTGTCCGTCTGCTCCTGCGAGGCGTCCACGCGGCCCGGCGTGAAGGGCGCCTCGACGTCGAAACCGGCGTCCTTGGCGGCCTTCTCGACGGCGGCGGCGCCGGCGAGCACGATCAGGTCGGCGAGCGAGATCCGCTTGCCGCCGGTCTGCGCGGTGTTGAAGGCCTGCTGGACGCCCTCCAGGGTGCTCAGCACGACCGCCAGCTTGTCGGGCTCGTTGACCTCCCAGCCGTTCTGCGGCGCGAGGCGGATGCGCGCGCCGTTGGCGCCGCCGCGCTTGTCACTGCCGCGGAAGGACGCGGCCGACGCCCACGCGGTGGACACCAGCTGGGACACCGACAGGCCCGAGGCCAGCACCTGCGCCTTGAGGGCGGCGACGTCCTCGGCGTCGACGAGTTCGTGCGTCACCGGCGGGAGCGGGTCCTGCCACAGCAGGACCTCGGACGGGACCTCCGGGCCGAGGTAGCGCACGACCGGGCCCATGTCGCGGTGGGTCAGCTTGAACCACGCGCGGGCGAAGGCGTCCGCGAACTCGTCCGGGTTCTCCAGGAAACGCCGCGAGATCGGCTCGTAGACCGGGTCGAAGCGCAGCGCGAGGTCGGTGGTCAGCATGGACGGCGCGTGGCTCTTGGCCGGGTCGTGGGCGTCGGGGACGGTGCCCGCCCCGGCGCCGTCCTTCGGCCGCCACTGGTTGGCGCCGGCGGGGCTCTGGGTCAGCTCCCACTCGTAGCCGAACAGGATCTCGAAGAAGCTGTTGTCCCACTGGGTGGGGGTGTTCGTCCACGTCACCTCGAGACCGCTGGTGATCGTGTCGCCGCCCTTGCCGGTGCCGAAGGTGCTCTTCCAGCCGAGGCCCTGCTGTTCGATCGGGGCGGCCTCGGGGTCGGGGCCGACGTGGTCGGCCGGGCCCGCGCCGTGGGTCTTGCCGAAGGTGTGGCCGCCCGCGATCAGGGCGACGGTCTCCTCGTCGTTCATCGCCATCCGGCGGAACGTCTCACGGATGTCGCGGGCCGCGGCGAGCGGGTCCGGGTTGCCGTTCGGGCCCTCGGGGTTGACGTAGATGAGGCCCATCTGGACCGCGGCGAGAGGATTCTCCAGCTCCCGGTCGCCGCTGTAGCGCTCGTCGCCGAGCCAGGTGGACTCCGGGCCCCAGTAGACGTCCTCGTCGGGCTCCCAGACGTCAGCGCGTCCGCCGCCGAAGCCGAAGGTCTCGAAGCCCATCGTCTCCAGCGCGACGTTGCCGGCGAGGATCATCAGGTCGGCCCAGGAGATCTTCTGGCCGTACTTCTTCTTGACCGGCCACAGCAGGCGGCGGGCCTTGTCGAGGTTGGCGTTGTCCGGCCAGCTGTTGAGGGGCGCGAAGCGCTGCTGGCCCGCCCCTGCGCCGCCGCGGCCGTCGCTGATCCGGTAGGTGCCGGCGCTGTGCCAGGCCATCCGGATGATCAGCGGGCCGTAGTTGCCGAAGTCGGCGGGCCACCAGTCCTGCGAGGTGGTCAGCACCTCGGCGATGTCCCGCTTCACGGCCGGCAGGTCGAGGCTCTGGAACGCCTCGGCGTAGTCGAACCCGGCCCCGAGGGGGTTGGCCACGGCGGGGTTCTTGGCGAGGATCTTCAGGTTGAGCCGTTCCGGCCACCACTGGCTGTTGCCGCCGCCCTGGGTCGGGTGCGGGGCGCGCCCGTGCGCGACCGGGCAGCCGCCGGCGGTCTCCTCGGTCTTCGCGTCTACGACGATCGCGTCATGGTTCTCGGACATGTGACTCCTTCGAGAGCTGGGCGAGGGTGAATCCGGGAGTCCCGAGGGCGGGACGGTCCTCGATCTTCATCGGGTCGGCGCGGGGGAGATGGTGTCGGTCGTGGAGATGGTCCTGCCGGTCATGAGTCACGCCCTTCTCGGCACTGCGGGCAGGTGCCCCAGTAGATGACGTCGGCCTCGTCCACCTCGTAGCCCGCGGCGTGGGCGGGCTCCAGGCACGGCGCGTGGCCGACGGCGCAGTCGACGTCGGTGACCGCGCCGCAACCGCGGCACACGAGGTGATGGTGGTTGTCGCCGACGCGGGTCTCGTAGCGGGCGGCGCTGCCCATGGGCTCGATCCGGCGCAGAAGCCCGGCGTCGGTGAGCGCGTTCAGCGCCTCGTACACGGCCTGCGTGGAGACGGTGCCCACACGGCTTCTGACCTGCTCCGCGACGGTTTCCGCCGTCTGGTGCTGGCCGGTGCGCAGAGTGTCGATGATCGCCACGCGGGCTGAGGTCACCCTCAGCCCTGCTCCGCGCAGCAGCGCGGCGGGTGTCTCCGTTTCGCTCACGCCACCACTCAACCCCCTAAACACGAATAAGTCAATTAAGCGATATGGCCAAGTTTGGCCGCGAAACGGCAAGCGCCTCGGGCGCTCCCGCCCGCTCGCCCGCTCTATCGGTGACGAAGGTCACAACGTGCCGCATGGCGCCCGCCTGTGAGACACGAGGGGTGCCGCCGGAGAACGGCGGCACCCCTCGTCCTTCGGGATCGGCGGCGCGGGCGTCCGCCCCCTCAGTCGTCGGGGACGCCCGCGCCGCCGAGCCGGGGGACGGTCTTCTCGGGGCGGACGAGGGAGAGCGCTCCGACGCGGAACCGGTCGAGCTTGTCGACGATGGTCTGCCCGACGGGCTTGTGCCCCCAGATGCTGATGCCATGGTGGGTGGTGGGCTGCCAGGTGGACTCGTCGACGGTGACGGGGTTCCAGCCGACCTCCCACTCGAAGCCCGAGGGGGTGCGGGCGTAGTAGGACAGTTCCTTGTCGTTGGTGTGCTGTCCGACCGACAGGGCCATGTCGAAGCCGAGCTCGCAGACGCGCTGGTAGCTCTGGGCGAGGTCGTCGAGGTGGGCGACCTGGATGTTGAGGTGCTGGACCCGGGTGGGGATCGGGTCGAGCGGCAGACCCCGGACGGAGGCCACGGCGATGGTGTGGTGGCGTTCGTTGACGCGCAGGAAGCGGATCTTGAGTTTGACGCCGCTGATGGTCTCGTCGATGTAGTCGCTCAGGCGGGCGTCGAAGACGGTGTCGAAGTAGCCGCGGACCTGCGCCGGCTTGGTGCTGGTCAGGGCGATGTGGCCCATGCCGGCCTCGCCGGTGACGAATCCGCGGGCGAGCATGTTCAGCGGCTCGCCGGCGATCCGGGGCGTGGTGTAGATCTCCTGGGTGATGCCCTTGGGCCCGGGGAAGCGCAGCAGCCGCTCCACGCCGCGCAGCGCCGCCTCCTCGTCGGTGCCGTGCTTGATCGGCACCCCGTGGGAGCGTACGCGGGCCTCGATCCGCTCGAAGACGGTGTGGTCGTCGACGTGCCAGCCGACGGCGACGACGTCTTCGGCCGGGCCGCGCACGAGCAGGAAGCGGCACTCTTGATCGTCCAATCGAAAGCGCATGCGCCGCTCGTCGAGATCCTCGTGGTGCATGCCGATGGCGTCCGTGCCGAAGCGCCGCCAGTCGGTGAATCGGTCGGTCTCGATGACGACGTAGCCGAGGTGGACGGTGCCGAACACCGAGGGCGCGGCGAGGGGCGGGGTCATCGCAGTCCCCCCAGGAAGTCGGCGCACAGGCGGTTGAAGAGCTCGGGGCGTTCGAACTGCACCCAGTGCCCGGTGTTGGCCACCAGGTACAGGTCGCAGTCGGGCATGCGTCCGGCCAGCGCCGGGCCGCCGCTGGGCCGGTTGACCTTGTCCTGGGCGCCCCACAGGACGAGGGTGGGTACGGGCAGGCGGGACAGGCGCTTGTCTCGGGTGAAGTCCATGCGCCACAGGGTGCGCGGCGCGTTCGGGCCGGACGGGCGCCGCAGCGGCGGGTCCGCGATCACTTCGGGGTCGATGCTGGCCTGGTAGCGCTCGTCGATGACGGAGTCGGGGATCTGGGCTGCGTTGAAGACGAGGTATTCGCGGATGAACTTCTCGAGCTTGGCGCGTGAGGGCCCGTCTCCGCCGTAGTAGGAGAGCAGGGACTGCAGGCCGGGCGTCGGCAGGCCGCGGGTGGTGCCGATGCCGCCGGGCCCCATGAGCACCATGCGGTCCACCCGCTGCGGGGTGTCCAGGGCCAGGCGCAGGGCGCAGGCGCCGCCGTAGGAGTTGCCGACCAGGTGGGCGCGGTCGATGCCGAGGGCGTCGAGCAGGCCGCGGATGTTGTCGGCGAGGTACCCGAAGGGGTCGTCGGGGTCGACGCCCTTGGTGCTGCGTCCGTAGCCGGGCAGGTCGGGCACGATGACCCGGTACCTTTCGGCCAGTGCCGCGATGTTGCGGCTGTAGTTGGAGACGCCGGAGGCTCCGGGACCGCCGCCGTGCAGCATCAGCACGGGCGGCCCGTCCCCGGTCTCGGCGACGAAGATCTTCTTGCCGTCGACGTCGACCAGGGACTCTCGCAGCTCCGGTATCCCCGGCGGCACGGTCGTGGTCATGGTGGTCCTCACTTCTGGCTGGTGGTCGGGGGCGGCACGAGGGAGAAACCGGTAGGCGGCGGGGGGAGCGGCGTGCCCGCGGGGGCCGCCGCGTAGACGAAGCCGTCCGGGCGCAGGGCGAGGGCCGCCGCTCGGTGCCGGGTCATCCAGGACTGCAGGACGCCGTCGCTGTCGACGATCGTGTTCTCCGCCGGCGTCGACCCGGCCGGTCTGACGGTGAGGGACGGGACGCCCAGCCCGGCCCAGGACGGATGCTCCGCCCTGGTTCCGGCGTGCAGCAGCACCCAGCGCGAGCCGAGCACGTCGTCCAGCCGCACCCGCTCACCGGCGGGGCCGGTGACGAACGGCTGGGGGATGAGGCGGCCGGTGGCGGGTGTGCGCGGCGTGGCCTGCAGGCCGTCGGGATAGCGCGGCGTCGGCACCCAGGCGTTCTCCTGCAGGAATCGCTTCAGGGGTTCGACGCGCATGATCGTTCTGCCCAGCGGGTCGCGCAGGCGGGTGAGGGGCCGCCGCCGCTCCGTGATGATCTTCCCGACGGCCACCGCCCGGTCGGTGATCCCGCGGACATGGGGTTTGCGTTCGGCCTCGTAGGTGTCCAGGAGCGTCTCGGGCAGTTGCCCGTGCAGGACGGCGGCGAGCTTCCAGCACAGGTTGGCCGCGTCCCGCACCCCGGCGGCCATGCCCTGGCCGATCCACGGGGGCATCGCGTGCGCGGCGTCCCCGGCGAGGAAGACCCGGCCGGCGCGCCAGCGGGAGGCGAAGCGCACATGGTGGCTGTAGACGGTGGCCCGCAGGATCTTCACGTGCTCGGCGGTGATGCCGTAGCGGGCCAGCAGCTTCCAGATCGCCTCATCGCCGACCAGGTACTTCTCGTCCTCGCCGTCCAGGATGGGGAACTCCCAGCGGTGGTGTCCCAGCGGGGTCGGGCAGTCGACCGCGGGCCGCGACGGGTCGCAGTGGAACCTCAGCCGGTCGTGCCCCGGCCACGGCCTGGTCATCTCGGTGTCGATGACCACCCAGCGGTCCTCGTAGGTGCGGCCCTCATATCCGATGTTCAGCTGCGCCCGGGTGAGGCTCGAGCCGCCGTCGGCCGCGATCACATAAGAGGCCCGCAGCCTCCGGACGGCATCGCCGCCGGTGTGCACCAGCGTCAGCTCCACCCCGCCGGGATCCTGGCTCAGGCGCAGGCACTCGTGCTCCAGCAGGAGCTCCACGTTCGGATACCGGTCGACGCCCTCGCGCAGGACCTGCTCCAAGGCCGGCTGGTAGATGAACATCTGCGGCGGGTGCCCGTTGCCGCGCGACGGCGGGCACGCGCTGAGGAACGGCCTGCCGTGCTCGTCCACGAACTCGAGCGGCAGGTCGGCCAGCATGTCCCGCTTGAGCCGCTCGGCCAGGCCGATGCGCTGCCAGATTCGCAGGACCTCCTCGTCGGTGGAGATCGCCCGCGCCCGGGAGAAGACCTCCGCGTCGCGCTCGATCACCGCCACCCGCAGACCCATGCCGCCGAGCAGGTTCGCCGCGGTGACCCCCGTCGGCCCGTACCCGATCACCGCCACGTCGTAGGCATCGTCTTCGCCCATGTCACCCGCGCTCCTCTTCAAGTACTGGAGCGGTCAATATACTCAGGAACGGTCACTACAGGGAAGTGGGCGTCCGGCGGTCTTGCAGGGTGGGAACGGGGCGGTCCCGGCTCTCAGGCCTTGGGGATCCAGCGGCCGAGGGCCGCGTCGACCGTCACCGAGAGCATCTCGAACTCGGCGACGAGGTCGAAGCCGTCAGGATCGAGGTGGTAGGCGAGGAAGAGGCCGTCGGAGGCGGCGAGGGTGAAGGTCGCCAGCCGCCGTGCCAGGTCGGTGCGGCGCTCCTCGGGCACGTCCGCCAGTACCCGCTCGAACTCCGTCACGGCGAGCCCGTGGACCTCGGCGCGGATCCGGGTGAACAGTTCGCGTGCCTTCGCCTCCACCGGGCGGCGCTCGAGCGTCAGCATCATCCCCAGGCGCAGGAACTCCGGCTGCTCCAGCAGGCTGGTCGAGATGGCCCGGCTCATGGCGGACAGGGCCTCCGCGCGGTCCGCCCCCGGCTCCGGGGCCTCCCAGGCCTGCGACAGGCGGGCCTGCCACAGCTGGTAGCTGCGTTCCATGACGGCGGCCAGCAGGTGGTCCTTGTCCTTGAAGTGCCAGTAGATCGAGCTCGCCGGCAGTCCTGACCGCTTGCTCACCAGCGAGATGCTGGTGCCCTCGTAACCGCGCTCGGCCGCGATCTCGACGGTGGCGTCGAGGATGCGCTGGCGGGATATCTCCCCGTGCTGCTGCCTGCGGTCGGTCTTCGGACCCGCCATGGTGGTCGTCCCCTCCAGTGATCTTTCAGATCGAGTATGCCCGTCCGGCCGCAGGCCCCGGCACCTGGCGTTTCGGGGGTGTCGCTCCCCGTCCCGCTCTCGGACATACCGGGTCATATACCCCTAGGGGTATATTGAAGGGCAAGGTATCGGTTTCCAATCAACGACGAGACCCGAGGAGATCCCCATGTGCAGAGCCGTCACCTGCAAAAAGTGCGGAAAGACCACCTGGGCCGGGTGCGGCCAGCACGTCGACCAGGTCATGCGGTCGGTCCCCGCCCGGAATCGCTGCCCCGGCCACCCGAAGGAGCCGAAGAGCGGCTTTCTCTCCCGTCTCTTCGGCTCGCGCTGACCACCGGGAAACAGACGACCGCCCCGGGTCCGGCTCTCACCGTGGAGACGCCGGACCCGGGCCGGACACGTCGACGGAGTCCAGGGGGATCGGGGTGAACATCGGCGGCTCCTCCTCGGGGGTCAGGGCCGTCGGACCGTAGATCCACTCGGTGAAGGTGTAGTCGTAGGTGTCGCGGGCCCGCAGGAGCGCGTTGCGCTGCAGGCGGGGAAGGCCGTCGAGGTGCCACAGTTCGCCCCACACGCGGCCCGTGCTCAGGACGCGGCGGCAATGCTCGGGGCGGACGGCCTCATAGGCCGCGAGCGCGCCGGCCCAGTCGATCGAGCCGTCCTCGGCGCGGCGCGCCGCGACGTGCCCGGCGAGCACCCAGCCGTCCTCGATCGCCATGATCGCGCCCTGCGCCATGTACTGCAGCGGCGGATGGGCGGCGTCGCCGAGCAGCACGATGTCGCCGTCGACCCAGGTCATGATCGGATCGCGGTCGAACATCCGCCACCACCGGTCGCGCCACATCAGCGGGATGCCGGCCTGGACGTCCGGGCAGGTCCCGGCGAAGGCGTCGTCGAGCTCGTCGGGAGTGCCCCAGTCCTCCTCGCCTGCGAGGGCCTTGGGGGACTGGAAGACCGCGACCTGGTTGAGCATCTCGCCGCCGCGCAGCCCGTACTGGACGAAGTGGCAGCGCGGGCCGATGTGGACCGAGACCTCGCTGAGGTCCACGTCCCGGCCCGCCTTCTCGATGGGCACCGCGGCCCGGTAGGCGACGTAGGCGGAGCTGACCGGCTCGTCGTCGGCCAGGAGCCCGCGCGCGACCGAGTGCAGGCCGTCGGCGGCGATGACGACCCGGGCCTCCTCGGCGCGGCCGTCCTCCAGCAGCACCCGGGCGCCGGACCCGGTGTTCTCGTAGCCGACGACCCGCGCGTCGGTCACCAGGTCGACGCCCGAGCGCCGGCAGGCGCGCAGGAACATGCCGTGCAGGTCGCTGCGGTGGATGACCATGTACGGGAAGCCGTACTTGCGCTCCAGATCGGCCAGGTCAAGGCGGGTCAGCTCGCTGCCGTCGACGGCGTCGCGCATCACCATGCTCTTGGGCAGCACGCCGAGGCTCTTGGCCTCCTCCAGCAGGCCGTAGTCGTCCAGGATCCGGGTGCAGTTGGGCGCGATCTGGATGCCGGCGCCGACCTCGCCGAACTCGCGGGCCTGCTCCAGCACACGCACCCGCAGTCCCTCACGGGACAGGGCGAACGCCGCGCTCAGGCCGCCGATGCCGCCTCCGACGATCAGGACGTCGACGGGGCTCGCGGGGGTGGAAGGTGTGGTCACGGTGTGCTCTCCTCGATGCCGGAGACGCTCACAGCCACGCCGGCAGGACCGGCGCGGAGGAACCGTCGGGGGTGGTCAGGGCGTGCGGACGGCCGGCGAGGTAAGCCGCGATCTCCGCGAGCGGGCCGGTGACCGCGACGGCGTTGCCTTCACCGGGCAGCTCCCAGCGGTCGCCGGTGTCGGCGGCGGTGAGGACGGCCGCGGGGCCGGCGGCACCGCCGCGCTTGCCCACGATGTCGTCGGCCAGGGCGACCAGGAAGGCGGCGGGCAGGTCGGCGAAGGAGACGCCGGCCGCCAGGTCGACGGCGTGTACGCAGACCTCGCGCGAACGCAGCCACGGGATCTCGGTCGCGGGGACCGTGCGGCCCTGCGCGGTGACGACCTCGGCGCTCCACTGCCCGGCGCTCAGGGCGCCGGTGCCGGCGGCGAGCCGGTCCGCGGACTCGCGCAGCCAGGCGGCCAGCTCGGCGGCGGGTTTCGTGGAGCCCGCCTCGATGTCGGCGTTGCGCTGCCGCATCGAGGAGTACATCGGGGTCTCCTCGCCGGTGGCGGCCCAGCGCACCAGGTTGCTCAGCGCGTCGGCGTTCGCGGCCACGTGGGCGACCAGGTGTTTGCGGGTCCAGCCGGGGAGCCCGCAGGGGGCGAGGTACTGCTCCTCGCCCCACCCCGCGGCGGCGTCGAGGAACAGCCTGGTTCCCGTCCCGCTCCAGCTCAGGGCCTCTTCGAAGGTGCGGCGCATCAGGCTGCACCGTCCTTGGCGACGGTGTTCTCGAGCCGGCCGATGCCCTGGATCTCGGTGACGATGTTCTCGCCGCCGGTCAGGTAGCGCTTGGGGTCGCGGGCGTGGCCGACGCCGCCGGGGGTGCCGGTGGCGATGATGTCGCCGGGGTTGAGCCGCACCACGGTCGAGACGTACTCGACCAGCGCCACCGGGTCGAAGAGCAGGTCGCCGGTGTTGTCGTTCTGCATGACCTCGCCGTCCACGCTGAGCTTGACCTCCAGCGCGGGACGCACGCCGCCGGGCAGCTCGTCGGGGGTGACGACGTAGGGGCCGACCGGGGTGGAGGAGTCCCACATCTTGCCCTGCAGCCATTCGCGGGTGCGGAACTGCCAGTCGCGGCAGGTGATGTCGTTGAGGGCGGTGAACCCGGCGATCGCGGCCTCGGCCTCGGCGCCCCTGGCTCGGCGGACCCGCCTGCCGATCACGACGGCGAGCTCGACCTCCCAGTCGAACTCCTCGGTCTCCTCGGGGCGGGCGATGTCGTCGGTGGCGCCGATGAGGCAGTCGGCGAACTTCGCGAACAGGGTGGGGTACTGCGGCAGGTCGCGCCCCATCTCCTGGATGTGGTTCTTGTAGTTGAGGCCGACGCAGACGACCTTCGAGGGGGCCGGGACGACCGGCGCGAAGTCGGCGCCCTCGACGGGGTAGGTCCTGGCGGTGTCGGCGTCGACGGCGGCGGCCTTGGCGGCCCAGTCGTCCTGGGAGAGCAGTTCGCCGAGGTCGGCGGTGCCGAGGTCGACCAGCCGGTCGCCGTCGAGCCGTACGGCCCGGGTCGAGCCGTTGACGCGGAGGGTGGCGAGCTTCATCGGGTGGTCCCTTCGGTGGCGGTGCGGTTGAGCTGGAGTGCTTCGAAGACCGGGGAGTCGCTGAACCGGAACAGGTCGAGCGCGCCGGAGTCGGAGTCGGTGGAGCCGGCCTCGGACCGGGCCGAGAAGGGCTGCCAGGACGGGACGACGAACAGGTCGCCGCGGGTGACCGACCAGGTCCTGTCCCCGACGGTGACGGTGCCGGAGCCGTCGAAGACCTGGTAGACCGACGAGCCGGTCTCGCGGACCGGAGCGGTCTCGGCGCCGCGGGTGACGCGGTGCATCTCGGCGCGGATCGTGGGCAGCACGTCGGCGCCGGTGGAGGGGTCGGTGTAGCGGACCGCCGCGTGGCCGGGCTCGACGGTACCGCCGTGGCCCTCGGACTCGAGGGCGAGCTGGTCGGCCAGGGCGCGGTCGGTGAACTCCCACTTGTAGGCCAGCAGCGGGGTTCCCGGGGCGAGCCGGCCCGCCGACAGCGGACGCAGGCCGGGGTGGCCCCACAGCCGCTCGGAGCGGGAGCGCTCGGGCGTGATCCGCTCGGCGTCGGTGATCTCGTCACGGCCGAACTCGAAGAACTGGGTCTCGGCGGCGTATTGGAAGGGGATGTCCAGGCCGTCGATCCAGGCCATGGGCTCGCTGGTCGCGTTGTGGTGGGCGTGCCAGTTCCAGCCGGCCTGGGGCAGGAAGTCCCCGCGGCGCATCGGTACGGCGTCGCCGCCGACGACCGTCCAGACGCCCTCGCCCTCGACGACGAAGCGGAAGGCGTGCTGGGTGTGGCGGTGCTCGGGGGCGTCCTCGCCGGGCATGAGGTACTGGATCGCGGCCCAGAGGGTGGGGGTCGCGAAGGGGCGGCCGCCCAGGCCCGGGTTGGCCAGCGCGATCGCGCGCCGCTCTCCGCCGCGGCCGACCGGGACGAGGCCTCCGGCCTGTGAGGCGAGCCGGCGCAGGTTCTCCCAGCGCCACAGGTGCGGCACCGCGCGCGAGCGGGGGCGGGCCGGCATCAGGTCGCCGATCTCCGTCCACAGCGGCACCAGCAGCTCCTGCTCGAAGCCGCGGTAGAGATCTTCGAGCGCGGGGGTGACGTCGGGCTGGCCCGGCGCGTCGACCGCGCGCAGCCGCACCGGGGACTCTGGCGTGGTCACAGGGGTGCTCATACGGCTAGTGTTGCTGCTGTCACACGGTGAAGAACAACTAATTCTGCTGTGCAGAATCGAGGAGACGTGGACAAGCCGTTGAAGACGCCGCCGCCCTACCTGATCCACAGCGTGGATCACGCGCTGCGGATCGCCGCGATGCTGCAGCTCGAGGGCGAACTGACCGTCTCGGAGGTCGCGGAGCGGCTGGGCGTGGCCCGCTCCACCGCCCACAGGCTGCTCGCGATGCTGGTGTACCGGGACTTCGCGGTCCAGGACGAGCGGCGCGTCTACCGGGCCGGGCCGGTCCTGGAGCTCGCCGCCCACTCGCCCTCGGCCGCGTCCCGGCTGCGGGCGGTGGCCCTGCCGCACCTGCACCGGCTGGTCGGCGTGCTCGACGAGTCCGTCAACCTGGCGGTGCGCACCGGCGACACCGTCCGGTTCATCGCCAGCGTCGAGTGCGCCCAGAGCCTGCGGGTGGGCTCCCGCGAGGGCATGGTCTTCCCGGCGCACCGCACCACCGCGGGGCTGCTGCTGCTGGCCGAGCTGTCCGACGAGGAGCTCGAGGAGCTCTACGCGGCCGAACGGCCGGGGGAGCGGCCCGACCCGGCCGGGCTGCGGACCGAGCTGGCCCGGTTGCGGCGTACCGGCTTCGCCCTCAACCAGGGCCGCTCCGAGCGCGGCGTGGTGGCGATCGGCGTGCCGGTGCGGGGCCCGGACGGAGCCGCCCTCGCCGGTCTGTCGGTGTCGATGCCGAGCGGACGCTACGACCGGCACCGGCTGCCGTCACTGGTCGACGTCCTCACCCGCGCCGCGGGCGCCCTCGAGGCCGACCTCGCCCGGTCGGACTGAACCCGGCGACTACGCTCCCGCCGGATAGCGGCGGGGCGGAGTGTGGACGTCGAAGTGCAGCGTCCGCTGGGCGAGCACCGAGTGCGGCTCGTCGTCGGGGCCGATGAGGCCGAGCCGTTCGAACAGGGGGAAGCGCGCGGCCCTGGCCTCGAACAGCCGCGGCTCCATCGGCGGGTGCCAGATGCTGTACTCGCCGATGCGGCCGTTCGAACGCCGGTACCAGCCCGAAGTGGGATGGGTGAGGAACTCCATCCACTCGTCGCGGCCGGAGAAACCGTCGAGCCGCCCGGGAGGCGGGTCCGTCTGCACCGCGTCGCAGCCGCCGGTGCCCGTCCGGTCGGACGTGGTCAGGCGCCACCGCCCGGCGCCGTCGCCCCAGTCGGCGTCGATCGTGATGCGGCTGCGCCGCCAGGGCATGCCCCACAGCAGCCGGGGCAGGACCACCAAGGGGTGGTCGAGGCTGGTGGCGAAGAACCACACGCCGGGCCGGCCATGCGCGGTGACGTAGGCGCGGTAGTTGATCTGGCCGCAGGAGATCGCCACCGGAGGGCAGAAGCGGAAGTGGAAGTCGCGGTCGGCGAACGCGACGGCGGAGACGAGCGCCCCCGTCGTGCCGTCGTCGAAGGTCACCTCGCGGGGAGCGAAGCCGTCCGGCAGGTGCGCGGCGAGAGCAGCGGACGAGACCCGATAGGTGACGATCGCGAAGTCGTCCAGCTCGGTCTCCGCGTGGTACGGGCTCAACGGAGGCCTGGGGGTGCCGGTGAAGGTCACGGACACCCGCCCGGCTGGGTGCGATGAATCTGGAGAGACGCTCTTTTCCTGCTCATGTCTCCTGAGACGCTCCGCGACGCCTTCCAGATCGTTCGATTCGGTCGAGGTCGCAGTCTGGAACGCAGAAGGAAACGGAAGTGGGTTAAATGGAAACATGAGGGTCATCCGGGTCCGATAAGAGATCAGGTATGGACACGCTCGCCACCGTGTGGACGGGTGAAGACAGCGGGGAGCGAACAATGGAACGAACGGTCGTCATCACCGGCGGGGCCGGAGGGCTGGGGCGGGAGACGGCCAGGGAGATCGCCTCGGCGGGCGGCGGATGGCGCGTCGTGCTGGTGGACCGGGAACAGGACCGGGCGGAGGCGGCCGCGGCGAGGCTGGAGAAGGAGACAGGCGGCAAGGTCGTTGCGGTGAAGGTCGATCTGGCCTCGCTGGAGGAGGTGCGGCGGTTCGTCCGGGAACTGCCGGGACTGGGGCTGCCGCCCGTGCACGGCGTCGTCTGCAACGCGGGAGTGTCGCACAGCGAAGGAGGGCTCCACTACAGCCGGGACGGGTTCGAGGAGACGTTCGCGGTCAACTACCTCGCGCACTTCGTCCTGGTCAACGAGCTGCTGCCGCAACTGGCGGAGCGGGCGAGGATCGTCTTCGTGTCGAGCTCGACGCACGACCCGGAGCAGTCGACGGGGGCGCCCGCGCCCCGATACGCCGACGTCGCGACGCTCGCGCACCCCGCCGAGACCGAGACCGGCAAGGAGGACGGGCGCCGCCGCTACACGACCAGCAAGCTGTGCCTCGTCATGGCCGCCTACGAACTGGCACGCAGGCTCGGCGACGGCACCATCACGGCCAACGCCTTCGACCCCGGCCTGATGCCCGGCACGGGCCTGGCCGGCGGCCGCGGCACGCTCTACCGCTTCATGTGGCGCTACATCCTTCCGCTGCTCATCCTCCTGCCCATCAACGCCCACACTCCTCGCACGTCCGGTCGCCACCTGGCCCGCCTCATCCTGGACCCCTCCCTGGACGGCGTCACCGGCCGCTACTTCGAGGGTCCGCAGGAGCGCCGCTCCTCCCAGGAGTCCTACGACGAGGCCCAGGCCGCCGAGCTCTGGACGGGCAGCGCCGCCCTCACCGGCCTGGGCCCGACGATCTGACGGCTCCGCGGTCAGGTCAGGCGGCGGACTCGCCACAGGGCGAAGGCGCCGATGACGGAGGAGGCGGCCAGGTAGAAGACGGTCTCGATCCACTGGAACGACCAGTACCGGGAACCGGAGTGGTAGGAGATCTCCAGGTGGAGGTCGAGCTCGCCCAAGCAGACGGCGGTGTCACCGAAGGTGCCGGAAGCGCCGGTTCGAGGTGCGTTGCTGAAGCAGTGGTCGAACTTCTCGTCGCTGAGCGTTTCGCCGTCGGCGGTGAGGAAGGGACTGGTACGGCTGATCCAGGCGTCGGGGGCCTGGGGGAGGGCGATGCCCCTGAGCACGGGGGCGCCGCTGATGTCGCCCAGAGCCCGCGCCTGGTTGATGGCGTCGGGGGTCATCGCCATGGTCGTCGTCTTCGGAGGGAGGAAGTGCGGTCGGAGCAGGTTCGGGACGAGGAACTGGAAGGCGATGAACGCCGCCAGCGTGATCGCCATGGCGGGCAGGGTACGGCGGACCAGCAGGCCGATGGCGGTGCCGAGCACGACCGCGAAGACCGCGTAGGAGACCGGGACGATGTCGCGGGAGCCGAAGAAGACGGTGCTGAAACGGTTCCCCGCGGCCTCGTCGACCGGGGCCGCGGCCCAGGTCAGCAGGGCGCTGGCCAGCCCGGCCGCCAGTGCCGCGGCCAGGCCGACGACCAGCAGTTTGACGCCGAGCCAGCGGCGGCGGGTGACGCTCTGGTTCCACACCATGCGGTGGGTGCCCGCTTCGAGTTCCCGGGCGACGAGCGGGGCGCCCCAGAAGGCGCCGATCAGGGCCAGGGCGAGACCGAGTCCTGCGGCCAGGAACAGCAGGGGGTTCTGGTAAGCGCTCTGGAACTCGCCCAGCGGTCCGGCGCAGTCCCCGCCGCCGCAGCGGGCCAGCGCGGCGTCGTGGGCGTCGCGGATGCCGAGACCGAGTTTCAGCAGGTAGCCGCCGACCACGGTGAGCACGGCGAAGGCGACGAACGCCTGGAAGCGGAACTGGCGCCAGCTCAACCAGATCATCGGGCGGTCTCCTGTCGGGGCGTCGCGGGGCGGAGCGGGTGGTCGGCAGCTCGGGTCATGTAGCCGATGGCCAGTTCCTCGAGCGTGACCGGTTCGACGGTCCAGGGCAGCCGCCCGAGTCCGGCGTCGGCGCGGACGACGGCCCGGCTGCTCGGGTCGCCGTGCTCGACGCGGATCACCTCGATGCCGTCCGGCGGGCTCTCGAGCAGTTCGCGCGGTGCGGTCACCCGGTGGTGGACGGCCAGCAGGTGGCGGACGTCGCCCGCGACCTGGATCCGGGACGCGCACAGCACGATCAGGTGGTCGCAGACCTTCTCGATGTCGCCCAGCAGATGGGAGGAGAGGACGGCGCTGGCGCCGAGCTCGGAGACGAACTCCATGAGGTTGTGCAGGAAGCCCTCGCGGGCCAGCGGGTCGAGCGCCGCGGCCGGCTCGTCGAAGATCAGCAGTTCGGGGCGTTTGGCGGCGGCGATCGTCAGTGCCAGCTGCGCCCGCTGGCCGCCGGACAGCCGTCCCGCCTTCTGCGCCGGATCCAGCCCGACCTGTTCGAGCCGGCGTTCGGCCAGCGCCCGGTCCCATGACGGGTTGAGCCTCTCGCCCATGCGGAGGTGGTCGCGCACGCTGAAAGACCCGTACACCGGGGTGTCCTGCGCCACGAACCCGACCCGGGCGAGGTGCGCCGCGTCGGCGGCGGGACGGGATCCCAGCACCCGCAGCGACCCCTCCGACGGTTCGAGCAGCCCGCAGGCCAGGTGCAGCAGGGTGGACTTGCCGGCCCCGTTCGGCCCGACGAGCCCGATCACCCGGCCCTGCGGCACGGAGAGATCCACATCGTCGAGGGCCACGCGGCGGCCGTACCGTTTCGTCAGGCCCTCGGCCTGCAGAACGGGGGAGCGGGAGAGTTCTTGAGACATGCCCTGATCGTCGTTTTCCGGCCCCCGTCCAGGCGCCGGTCCAAAGCACGGTTCCGCTCGGCGGCGGCCGTACTTTCGGCCGGTTCCGCGACGGTCAGGAGCTCTCGACGATCCGGTTCTCCCAGGCCCAGGCGGCGATCTCCACGCGGTTGCGGAGGCCGAGCTTGGCCTGGACGCCTGACAGGTGGCTCTTGACGGTGCTCAGGGAGATGAACAGCTCGGCGGCGATCTCCTGGTTGGTGCGGCCGCGGGCGATGGCCCGCACGACGTCGAGCTCCCGTTCCGACAGAGGGGACTCCGCCGGTCTCCGCGGGGCCGCGCCGGAGGCCAGATGGCCGAGCAGGCGCAGCGTGACCGACGGCGAGATCAGCGCCTCCCCGCCGTGCGCGGCGCGGACGGCCTCGACGAGCAGGGCCGGGCTCGCGCCCTTGAGGATGAAACCCGCCGCGCCGCCGCGCAGCGCCCCGTACACGTACTCGTCGAGGTCGAAGGTGGTGACCACGATGACCCGGAGCGGGTCGGCGACCTGCGGCCCGGCCAGCGCGCGGGTGACGTCGAGACCGTCCAGACGGGGCATCCGGATGTCGACCAGGCAGACGTCGGGGCGCAGCCGCCGGGCCAGCTCGACGGCCTCGACGCCGTCCGCGGCCTCGGCGACCACGCTGATGTCGGGCTGGTCCTCGAGGATGAGCCGCAGGCCGCCGCGGATCATCGCCTGGTCGTCGGCGATCAGTACCTTGATCGTCATCGGGGCCCTTTCGGCGCGGTGGGGAGGGTGGCCGCGACCGACCAGCCGCCGCCGGGGGACGGGCCCGCGACCAGGGTGCCGCCGAGCATCTCGACGCGTTCGCGCATCCCGATCAGACCGTATCCCGGCCGGTGATGGGGTCTGGGCGGGACCGTCGGGGCGTCGTCGACGACCTCGACGGTGACCGACCGGTCGTCCCGGTCCACGGTGACGGTCACCGACCGGGCCTGCGGGGCGTGCCGTGCGATGTTCGTCAATGACTCCTGGACGATCCGGTACAGGGTGGTCTTCACCTCGGGCGGCCAGGCGGTGTCGTCCGGAAGGGTCAGTTTCACCGGCGGCCCCTGCCGGTGAAACCGTTCGACCAGTTCGCCGAGCCGCTCGGGCCCCGGCGAGGACGGCGCGGCGTCGGCGGTGTCGCGCAGCAGTCCGACGGCCCGGCGCATCGCCGCCAGTGCCTCGGCGCCGGCGGCCTCGATCCCGGCCAGGGACTCCGGCACCTTCTCCGGGGTGCGCCGGGCGACGATCTGCGCGGCCTGGGCCTGCACCAGCATCCCGGTGATGTGGTGGGCGACGGCGTCGTGCAGTTCACGGGCGAGTTCGAGCCGCTCGTCCCTGCGCACCTTCTCGGCCGTGGCGCGGGTGCGGGCGTCGAGCATCCGCAGATACAGCCCGACGGCGACCGCGCCGAGCCAGGCGATGGCGTTGACCACCGCCACTGTGGTGTTCGTTTGCAGGAAATGCCAGGCGACGAGCTGGCAGCCCGCCACGAGGAAGAGCCCGGTGGCGGCCACCGCGGCTGCCCGTGGAACGGGCAGGATCCGGACCGCGTGGCCGGTGAGCACCGACAGACCCAGCGCGAGGGCGGGGCCGGGTTCGGCGGGAAGTTCGACCAGCCCGGGGACCGGGATCGTCAGCGCCGCCACCGCCAGGCCCGCGAACGCGGCCACGGTGGCGTCACGGTGGCGCAGGAGCGCCAGCCCGCACACCACGGCCGCGGCGGCGCTCTTGAAGGGCGTGTATTCCAGGCCCCAGGTCTGTGCGATGGCGAAGGACTCGAAGGCGATCGCCGCCAGGAAGACCGCGCCGAGCCCTGCGGCGGACGCGGTCCTGAGACGCTGATTCGGCATGGTCACCACGTCACGGTACAAACCGGCGGCGCCGGTCGTCGTGGCGCAGCGCCGTCCCGGCCGCGACGGCCGAAAGCCAGCCGAGCGTGGCCCACACCGCGACCGCACCGCCTCCGGCGGTCCAGGCACCGGTCACCACCACCAGGCCGCCCGCGGAGACCGCCCACGCGGCTCGGGCGGAGAGCCCCCGGATCGCGGACCCGACGAGCACGGCCAAGGCGAGCGAGGTGGCCGGTCCGGGTTCGCGCGGCAGGTCAGCGATGTCGGAGATCCCGATCGCGGCGGCCGAGACGGCGAGCCCCGCGACCGCCGTCACCAACCGGTTCCGCTCGCGCGCCAGCGCGAGCACCGCCACGGTGGTTCCCGCGACGGTGTCGAGGAGCCAGTAGGCCCCGCCCCAGCTGACGATGAGCATGTAAGCGGTGAAGGCGAGTCCCGAGGCGAAGACCAGGCCGAGACAGATGTCGGTCGCTTTTCCACCCGTCCGCGACGGGCCGTCGGCAGTACTCATGCCGTTCACGCTAAGGAGGGCCGCCTCGGGAGGAACCGGCCGAAAGTACGGTCGTGCGCCGCGGGGGGAGGTCCTTTGGTGGGAAAGGTTCACGAGGGGGACATCCAGGTGCTGTCGGGGCGTTCCGTCGGGCGGGGACGTTGGCGGGGTGCGAAGCCTTGTGATGGTCCCCCTGCTCATGGCGGGGATGCTGGTGGTGCCCGGAACCGCAGCTCGGGCGGCGGAGTGTCGGGGAGGGTCCGACTTCGACGGCGACGGCAGGCGGGATCTCGCGGTGGGGGCGCCCTCGGCGACGGTCGGCGGGCAGGCGCGCGCCGGACAGGTGGGCGTCCTGTACGGGGACGGCAGACAGGAGTGGCTGGTTCCGGCGGACGTGCGGCGAGGGGACGGGTTCGGCGCCTCGCTGGCCGTGGGAGATCTGAACGGAGACCGCTGCGCCGACCTCGCGGTGGGGATGCCCGGCGCGGAGTCCGTCCGGGTGTATCTGGGCGGTGAGGGCGGCCTGCGGCAGGGACAGGTGCTGAGGCTGCCCAAGCGCGGCAGCGACCAGTTCGGCACGGCCCTCGCCGTGGCCGACCTCGACGGCGACCGCGACCTCGAACTCGCCGCGGGGGCACCGGGCCGCAAGGGCGGAGGAGCGGTAGCGGTGTACGGACTGCGCGCCGAAGGACTGCGCGGATCGAAGGTCTTCTCCGCATCCCTCGGCCGGAAGGGGAAACGCAAGGCGCAGACGGACGCGTTCGGCGCCGTCCTCGCCGCCGGTGACTTCGACGGGAACGGCCGTGAGGAACTCGCGGTGGGCCTGCCCGGCGACGGCCACCGGGGCGAGGGCTCGGTGACGATCCTGGACGCCGTACGCGCCAAGGGCCGGAACATCTCCCAGGCGGGCAGGCTGCGCGGTTCGCCCGAACGCAGCGACGGATTCGGCAGCGCCCTCGCGGTCGCGGACTTCGACGCCGACGGCCGGGACGATCTGGCGGTCGGCGTCCCCGGTGAGGCCCTGACGCACAAGGACCTCGGCTTCGGAGAAGGAGCCGTCCACGTCCTGTACGGGCCGTCCTTCAAGGAGGAGGGCCCGATGTGGAACCGGCTCACCAAGGGCCTGGCCGGAGACGTCCACCGCTACGACCGGTTCGGCGCCGCCCTCGCGGCGGGCGACCTGAACGGCGACCGCGTCCCGGACCTCGCGATCGGCGTCCCCGGGGCGGGCGCCGTCCAGGTCCTCCACGCGCGCAGGCGCAAGGGCCTGACCGCGGCCAAGGCGAAACT
Organism: Actinocorallia sp. B10E7; assembly: GCF_039871655.1. Classification (NCBI taxonomy): domain Bacteria; kingdom Bacillati; phylum Actinomycetota; class Actinomycetes; order Streptosporangiales; family Thermomonosporaceae; genus Actinocorallia; species Actinocorallia sp. B10E7. The sequence goes on along the minus strand of NZ_JBDPLZ010000014.1, from coordinate 67,892 downwards.
CCTCAGCTCAGGCCTCGGCTCCGCCGCCCACTACGGCTACGCGCTCGAGATCGCCGACCGGGCCCTGATCGTCGGAGCCCCCGGCGAGAACGGCTTCGCCGGGGGCGTCTACCGAGGCAAGGTCAGGCTCCCGCTCGAAGGCAGGGGCCTGACCGGGTTCTCCCTCGGCTGAGGGTCAGCGGGCCAGGGAACGCGCGCCGTCCGGGACGACGAACCGGGCGGTGCGCCGTGCGGGGGCGCCGCGCCGTGAGACGTACTCCAGGGTGTGGAAGTCGGCGGTGAGCGACTCGGAGGTCAGCCGGCCGATGATGTAGCCGCGGCGCTGGTCCATGAGGGCGAAGTGCGGGTTCTCCTGCAGCAGGACGGCGTTGACGCTCCGGTCGCGGTAGCCGTCGCCGTCGCTGGCGATCGAGGTGGCGACGAGCTCGACCCCGACCCGGGCCGAGGCCGGATCGTCGAAGTCGCGCAGCAGGTCGCTCGCGTAGGCGGTGTGGACGTCACCGGTCAGCACGACGGGGTTGCGGGCGCCCGACCTCAGGACGGCGTCGAACAGGCGGTCGCGTTCGGCGGCGTACCCGTCCCAGGAGTCCATCCCGACCTCGACGGCGGGGCCGAGCGCGTAGTCCCGCCGGGCGAGGAAGATCTGCTGGGCGAGGACGTCCCAGCGGGCGCCCGAGGCGCGCAGCCCGGACTCCAGCCATTTCAGCTGCCGGGCGCCGAGCACCCGGTGGGACGGGTCCGTCCGCGAGTCGCAGCCGGTCCGCATCCAGTCGTCGCAGGGCTGGTCGGTGCGGTACTGGCGGGTGTCCAGCAGGTGGAAGGACGCGAGCGCGCCCCACGAGAGCCCGCGGAACAGCTGCAGCTTCGTCCCGGACGGGCGTGACGACGCTCGCAGCGGCATGTTCTCGTAGTAGGCGCGCATCGCGGCCTTCTTCCGGGCGCTGAAACCGGGGACTTTCGAGCCGGGCGTGCTCCCGGTCCAGTTGTCCTCCAGTTCGTGGTCGTCCCAGATGACGGCCCAGGGGGCGGCGGCGTGCGCGGCGCGCAGATCCGGGTCGCTCTTGTACTGGGCGTGCCGCCGCCGGTAGTCGGTGAGCGTCTGGCATTTGCCTTCGGTGTGCCTGCGCACGACGCCGTTCGTGCCGCTGTAGGAGCCTGGCGCGTATTCGTAGAGGTAGTCGCCGAGGTGCAGGACCAGGTCGGGGTCCTGCGCGGCCATCCGCCGGTAGGCGGTGAAGTACCCGTGTTCGTAGTGCGAGCAGGACGCCGCGGCGAACGTCATCGGTGTCAGCGCGCCGCGTGCCGGCGCGGTGCGGGTCCGGCCCGTGGGGGACAGGTGGCCCTGGGCGCGGAACCGGTAGAAGTACTCCCGTCCCGGCTCGAGCCCCGACGGCTCGACGTGCACCGCGAATCCTCCGGACGGCCGCGCGGTGGCCGTGCCCTGCCGGACGATGTGCCGGAACCGTGCGTCGGAGGCGAGCTGCCAGCGCACCTCGACCGGCGCGCGTCCCATCCCGCCCAGCCCGTCCTCGGCGAGGGGGCGGGGCGCGAGCCTCGTCCACAACACCATCCCGTCGGGGCGCGGATCGCCGGAGGCGACTCCCAGCCGGAACGGGTCGGGTCTCTTCGGCGGGGCGGCCGAAGCCGTCGACGTCGGAGCCACGGGCCCGCAGGCCACCCCCAGGGTGGTCAGACCGCCCACTGAAATGACGCTTCTGCGCGTTATCTCCACGGTGTCAGTGCAGATGACCGGTACGAACGGCGGGTGAAGCCCGGCTGAGCGCACGACGCATGTCAGAGGACGGTCGGTCTCCTCGGCGCGCGATCCGGATCGGCCGCGTCGCAGGGTCCCGACCATCCGGACTGTCACAACCCGCGGTAAAGACGTCTCGGGCATGGCGACCTGTGCGGGGAAAAGGGCATCTTCTCCTGTATGAGAAAACTGGTGATCGCGGGTCTCACGGTGGTCGCGCTGGCAGTGCCGACGGGAGCGGTCGAGGCGCAGGCGGCCCAGCCTTCAGAGGCGGTCGGCCTCAAGGCGTCCCCGAAGGTCAGGAAACAGCTCGCGGACAGGTACTACAAGTCGTACGCCTATCAGCTGGCATGCGCCAGGCGGTCGAAGGTGGTCGGCCCCAAGCGCCTCTACTACGGCAAGATCATCACCAGGGGCAAGCCGACCGTGTACTGGGCCGTCGGCGACATCCGGCTGAGCTGCAACCCCGTCAGCGCTCAGGACGGGCCGCACGTCTGGCGCAAGCAGGGGGCCAGGGGGCGCTGGGTCTACAAGGGCGACACCGGAGGCTACCTCTGCGGGAAAGTGCCGAGGAAGATGCTGAGGGCCTGGGGTCTCGGCTGCTCTCCCACCTGAGCCCGGCCGAAGCGGGATATTCTCCCAACGATTGGGAGAAGATCGACTTCAAGGGGCGACGATGACAGGACGCGGACTCGCGGTGGCGTTGACGGGCGCGCTGACGCTCTCGCTGGCGGTCGCGGCTCCGGCCGCGGCGGCCGAGCCGAGGCTGGGCCCGTACGGCTACGGCAAACTCAAGATCGGCCAGACCAAGAGCCAGGCTCGAGGGACCGGCCTGATCGTCCTCAAGCGGCGCGACGGCGGGTGCACCGGGTTCGACCTCAAGACCCACCGCACCGGCCGGGACCAGGTCGGAGGCTACATCTCCAAGAAGTTCGGCGTGGTCGCGATCTTCGCGCGCAAGGGGATGAAGACCCCGCGCGGCATCACCCTCGGCTCCACCAAGGCCCAGGTGAAGAAGGCGTACCCGGCCCTGCGGGAGGACATCAACGTCTGGTGGGTCCCGGCTCCCGGCAGCAAGAAGAAGACCCAGTACTGGTTCCTCTTCGACAGGAAGAACAAGGTCTACGAGCTGGGCCTGGTCTCCCCGAAGCAGGACTGCTTCAACTGACCCGCCGCACGGAGCACGTGCGCGGACCCGGGCGGGACACGGCGATCCGGCCGTCCCTCCCGGGTTTCGGCACGCTCTAACCTGATGGTGTGAGCGGTGAAATGGCGGTCTGTCCGGTTCTGGTGGAGGTAGAGCGGTCGGGATTCGTGGAGTCCCGGCACCGGGGGACGGCCGTGGCGCTGGGAGCGGACGGGAACGTCGTCAAGGCGCTGGGGCCGGTGGACGCGCCGCTGTTCCCCCGTTCGACGGTGAAGCCGTTCCAGGCCGTCGCGATGCTGCGGCACGGGCTGGAGCTGGAGGGCGAGCTGCTCGCCCTGGCCGCGTCGAGCCACTCCGGTGAGGCGTTCCACGTCGAGGGCGCCGAGAAGATCCTGGCGGGGGCGGGACTGACCGCCGCCGACCTGGGCTGCCCGCCGGACTGGCCCATGGACGCGGGCGCCCGGCGAGAGGCGCTGCGGTCGGACGGCGAGGAGAGCCCGCTCTTCATGAACTGCTCGGGCAAGCACGCCGCGATGCTGGCGACCTGCCGGGCGAACGGCTGGGCCACGGAGACGTACCTGGACTCCGGGCATCCGCTGCAGCTCGCGGTCCGTTCCACGCTGGAGGAGTTCACCGGCGAGCGGGTGGCGGCGATCGGAGTGGACGGCTGCGGCGCGCCGCTGTACGGCGTCACGCTCCTCGGGCTGGCCCGCGCCTTCCATCGTCTCGCCACGGCCCCGGAGGGCCGCGAGGAAGCGCGTGTCGCCGCCGCGATGCGCACGTACCCGGCCTGGACGTCGGGTACGCGTCGCGACGAGAACGACCTCATGTCCCAGATCCCGGGGCTCGTCCTGAAGTGCGGGGCCGAGGGCGTCGACGCCTTCTGCCTGCCCGACGGCCGCGCGGGCGTGGTCAAGATCGAGGACGGCGCGATGCGGGCCCGTACCCCCGTCACCGTCGCCCTCCTGCGCACGCTGGGCGTCGACGCCCCCGTGCTCGGCTCCCGTGCCGAGACCTCCGTGACGGGCGGAGGCCGGACCGTCGGCTCCATCAGGATCGCCCCGGACCTCTTCTGAGGAACGCGCCGGGCTAGGTGGCAGGGCCACCTAAGGGACGGATCCACTTACCCAGGGTGATGGGCGTTGCTATAACGGAGGAAATCACCCAGGGGAATGGCGTGGGCGCGCAACGTCACATCGCCGTGCCGCTAATCCCGGAGAAAGGCGAAGGGGCATGGGGACGAGGACGGTCGGCGCAGAGGACGTCTTCGCGCCGGTGCGGTCGGTGGCCGACGCGATCCTGTACGAGGGATACCTGCTCTACCCCTACAGGGGGTCGTCGGGCAAGAACCGCGTCCGGTGGCAGTTCGGGGTGCTCACGCCACGGGAGTGGACGCGGCACCGAGGCCCGGACGACAAGGGCGTCGCCGGGTCCGCGGAGGGCTGGTGGCAGCAGACCGAATGCCTGCTGTACGGGCCGGCGGAGACGGTGATGTGCCAGATCCGCTTCCTCCAGCTCCAGCGTCGGAGCGTCGAGGAGTTCGACGGACACCGCCACCGCCCGGTCGACGCCCTGGACACCGGCACCGGCATGGAGACCGGATTCGACGAGGCCGTCCCCCGCGAGTTCACGCTCAGGTTCCCTCTGGAGGGGAAGGGCAACACCGCCGACGGATCGCGGAAGGTCTTCCTGGAGCTGCCCGGAGGCCAGGACATCCAGGTGATCCCAGGGGCCGGGGAAGAACCCGCCGGACGGGTGCTGCGGCGCCGGTGGCCGCTGTCGGCGGCGGTGCGGTTCTCCGCCACTCCGGTGGGGGAGGGGCCGAAGGGGCCGCTCACCCGGCTGCGCGTCCGTGTGGAGAACACCGGAGGCGGCATCGCGGCCGGCGCCGAAAGGGACGAGGCGCTGCGCGTCTCGCCGCTGGCCTGCCACGTTCTGATGGCGGTGCGCGGCGGCTCCTTCATCTCGCTGCTCGAACCGCCCGAGTGGGCGTGCGCCGCGGCCCGGACCTGCGAGAACGTCCGCACCTTTCCGGTCCTCGCCGGCCCTTCGGCGCGTTACGACCTGCTCCTGTCGTCGCCCATCCTGCTGTACGACCACCCGCGTGTGGCCCCCGAGAGCCCCGGCGACCTGCACGACTCCGGTGAGATCGACGAGATCCTCTCGCTGCGGACCCTCACCCTGACCGACGAGGAGAAGCGGGAGGCGCGGGCGACCGACGCGCGGGCCGCGGCGATCCTGGACAGGGTCGACACGATGCCGCCCGAGGTGTTCGAGCGGCTCCACGGGGCGGTGCGCTCGATGGGCATGGTCCCCCCGCCGGGCGAGGGCGGCGAGGAGACCGTCGTGGCCGGAGTCCGCCTGGGCACGGGCAGCCGGGTCAGGCTGCGGCCGAGGCTGCGCGGGACCGATCCGCAGGACAGGTTCCTGGACGGGCGCGACGCCCGCGTGGAGAAGGTGCTGACCGACGTCGACGACGTCGTGCACCTGGCCGTCACGCTCGAGGGCGATCCCGCCGCCGACCTGGACCGCTGGTACGGGCGTTACCGCTATTTCACCCTCGACGAGGTGGAGCCCCTGGCCGCGGAGGCGCCCGGAGAGGCGGGCCCCGAATGAGCGCGGAGGGGCGCCGGGTCCTCGTGGCGGGGATCGGCAACGTGTTCCTGGGCGACGACGGTTTCGGCGTCGAGGTCGTCCGCCGCGTCGACTCCAGGGGGCTGCCCGCCGGCGTCCGGGTCGCCGACTACGGCATCCGCGGCGTCCACCTGGTCTACGAGCTGCTCGACGGCGGGACCGACACGCTGATCATGGTGGACGCCGTTCCGTTGGAGGGGCGGGCGGGGACGCTGGCGGTCCTCGAGATCGGCGAGGACGACCTCGACGGGCGGGACGACGCCGTCACCGTCGACGCGCACGGCCTGCACCCGCTGGCCGTGCTGCGGATGTTGCGCCGGCTCGGCGGCGAGGTCGGCCGGGTGCTAGTGGTGGGCTGCCGCCCCGCCTCGGTCGAGGAGGGCATGGGCCTGTCGGAGCCGGTCGCCGCGGCCGTGGACGAGGCGGTCCGCCTGGTCGCGGACCTGGCGTGCGCCGAGGCACTGGGGACGGGAAGAAGCGAGGAGCGTACCGATGCATGAACTGGGGTTGTGCGACGCCATCGTCAGGGCCGTGCTGAACCGGGCGGACGGCCGCCGCGTGCGGGGCGTGAAGGTGCGGATCAGCGGACACCCGGTGGATCCAGGGGTCATCGACCAGGGGTTCCAGCTGGCGGCGGCGGGCACTCCCGCCGAGGGCGCCCGGGTGGAGGTGGTCCAGGAGCCGGCCTCGGTGCGCTGCCGCGCCTGCGGGGCCGAGAGCCCGGCCGACGACGTCCCGAATCTGGTCGTCTGCCCGAGCTGCGGCGGCCTCGACGTGGAAGCCGCCGAGGCCCCGGAGCACGAGGCGGTCCTGGAGTCCATCACCGTCGACGAGCCCGCGGGAACGAGCGGCTGAGACCGAGGAGGGATCTGCGATGACTTCCACGAGCGAACGTGCCGGGACCGCCGGACGGGCCGGATACGAGGAGATGCACATCCTCTGGATCTCCGAGGGGATGAGCTGCGACGGCGACACCGTCTCGATCACGGCGGCCTCCCAGCCGGCGATCGAGGACGTCGTGCGCGGCGTGATACCGGGTCTGCCGAAAGTGCACCTGCACAACAAGGTGCTCTCGCCCACGCTGGGCGGGGAGGAGTTCCTCGCCCCGTTCCGGGCGGCCGCGGCGGGCGAGCTGAAGCCCTTCATCTTCGTGCTGGAGGGGTCGGTCCCCAACGAGAAGATCAACGGCGAGGGCTACTGGACGTCCTTCGGCAACGACCGCACGACCGGCGAGCCGCTGACGCTGAACTGGTGGATCGACGCGCTGGCGCCCAAGGCGTGGGCGGTCGTCGCCGCCGGCACCTGCGCCACCTACGGCGGCATCCACGCCATGGAGGGCAACCCGACCGGCTCGATGGGGCTGGCCGACTACCTGGGCTGGGACTTCAGGTCGGCCGGGGGACTGCCCATCGTCAACGTGCCCGGCTGCCCCGTGCAGCCCGACAACTTCATGGAGACCCTCACCTGGGTGCTCTACCACGCCGCGGGGGCCGCGCCCCCGCCGCCGCTGGACGACATGCTGCGCCCGACGTGGCTGTTCGGCCACACCGTGCACGACGGCTGCGACCGCGCGGCCTCCTACGAGCAGGCCGACTTCGCCGAGACCTACAACTCCTCGCACTGCCTGGTGAAGATCGGCTGCTGGGGGCCGGTGGTCAACTGCAACGTCCCCCAGCGCGGCTGGATGGCCGGCATCGGCGGCTGCCCGAACGTGGGCGGCATCTGCATCGCCTGCACCATGCCCGGATTCCCGGACAAGTTCATGCCGTTCATGGACGAGCCGCCCGGCGCGACCCTGTCGTCCACCCTGATCAAGCCCTACGGGGCGTTCATCCGGCGGATGCGGCGCATCACCAACGGCACGGTCAACAAGGAACCCAAGTGGCGCCACAACCGGGACGTGCTGACCAGCGGCTACCGGCCGCACCGGCGCCCCCGCCAGTAGAGGGAGAGGACCGCAAACGATGGCCATCACCGATCCGAGGACGGCGGCGGGCACCGGGCCGGGGCAGCTCGTCGAGATGTCCTGGGACCCGATCACCCGCATCATCGGGAACCTCGGCGTCTACACGAAGATCGACTTCGAGAACCGGCGGATCGCCGAGTGCCACGTCACGTCCTCGCTGTTCCGCGGCTACTCGGTGTTCATGAAGGGCAAGGACCCGCGCGACGCCGGGTTCATCACCAGCCGGATCTGCGGCATCTGCGGCGACAACCACACCACGTGCTCGGTGTACGCGCAGAACATGGCCTACGGGATCAAGACCCCGCCGCTGGGCGAGTGGATCATCAATCTCGGCGAGGCCGCCGAGTACATGTTCGACCACACGCTCTTCCAGGAGAACCTGGTCTTCGTCGACTTCTGCGAGGCCATGGTCAAGGACACCAACCCGGGCGTGATGCGGCTGGCGCGCGAGACCCTGGCGCCGGGCTCAGCCGTCCACGGCTACCGCACGATCGCCGACATCATGGAGGCGTTCAACCCGTTCGAGGGCGAGGTCTACAAGGAGGCGCTGCGCATCAGCCGCGTCACCCGCGAGATGTTCTGCCTGATGGAGGGCAGGCACGTGCACCCGTCCACCGTCTACCCGGGCGGCGTGGGCACGGTGCCGACGCATTCGATCTTCACCGACTACCTGTCGCGACTGGTGAGCGTCGTGGACTTCATCAAGAAGTCCGTCGCGATGAACGACGACGTGTTCGACTTCTTCTACGAGGCGCTGCCCGGGTACGAGGAGGTGGGGCGCCGCCGCGTCATGCTCGGCTGCTGGGGCGCGTTCCAGGACCCGAACGTCGTCGACTACCGCTACGAGACGATGGAGCACTGGGGCCGGGAGATGTTCGTGACCCCGGGCATCGTCGTGGACGGGCGGCTGCTCACCACGAACCTCGTCGACATCAACCTGGGCATGCGCATCCTCCTGGGCAGCTCCTACTACGACGACTGGACGAACGCCGAGCCGTTCGTCACCGCGGACCCGCTCGGCAACCCCGTCGACATGCGCCACCCGTGGAACCAGACCACACTGCCCGTGCCGCAGAAACGCGACTTCGAGGACAAGTACAGCTGGGTGATGAGCCCGCGCTGGTACGACCCGGAGTCCCAGGAGCACCTCGCCCTGGACACGGGCGGCGGGGCCTTCGCCCGGCTGTACACCACCGCGCTGGCGAACCGGGTGGACACGCCGTACGTGAAGTCGACGGGTTCGAGCGTCCAGATCTCGCTGCCGCGCGGCGACGAGCTGCCGGAGACGACGCTGGAATGGCGCATCCCGTCGTGGTCCAACGCGATCGAACGCAATCGCGCCCGCGCCTACTTCATCGCCTACGCCGCGGCGATGGCGGTGCACTTCGTCGAGCAGGCGATGGAGCTGGTGCGGGCCGGGGAGACCAAGGTGTTCCAGCCGTTCGACGTTCCGGACGCCGCGATCGGGGCCGGTTTCCACGAGGCGGTGCGGGGAGTCCTGTCGCACCACATGGTGATCCGCGACGGCAAGATCGCCAACTACCACCCGTACCCGCCCACGCCCTGGAACGCCAGCCCGCGCGACGGCTTCGGCACGCCGGGCCCGTACGAGGACGCGGTCCAGGACATGCCCATCTTCGAGGAGAACGGCCCGGAGGACTTCCGGGGCGTCGACATCATGCGGGCGGTGCGCAGCTTCGACCCCTGCCTGCCCTGCGGAGTGCACATGTACCTCGGCAAGGGCCGCACCCTCAAGAAGCTGCACTCGCCGATGTTCGGGGCGTCCCATGGCTGAGCGCCTCGACGGTCCGGCCGTCGCCGACCGGCTCGCCCGGCTCGAGGCGGTGCTCGGCGAGCTGGAGGCGATCCCGGGCGCGACGGCGGGCAAGGCGCTGGACGCCGTCACCCTGCTCACCGAGGTGTACGGGGAGGCCCTCGCCCGGGTCATGGACCTGGAGTCCGGCACGGCGGGCCCGCTGGTGGACGACGAACTCGTCGGCCATCTGCTGGTCCTGCACGAGATCCACCCCGAGCCGCCCGAACGGCGGATCGAACGGGCCCTGGACGGGGTGCGCCCGCTCCTGCGGGGCGGCGACCTGCGGCTGGAGGGCGTCGAAGGCTCCGTCGCGCGCGTCCTGCTCTCCGGCGGAGGATGCGGCGGCGCGGAGAGGGCCGCGGAGGCGGTCCGGGACGCGGTGATGGCGGCGGTTCCGGAGCTGACGGAGGTCGACGTCCGGCCGCCGCGCGGGAAGCCCGCCTTCATCCCGGTCGAGTCCTTGTCACGCCGCCCGGCGCAGGAGAAGGCCTCGTGAACTCGACGGCGCTCGGCCGGGCCATCCGGCGCGCGGAGTCACGGGAACGGGACACGGCCGACCCGTGCGCCCTGTGCGGAGTCCCGGTGGAGGACGAGCACGGCCATGTGCTGGACGAGCGGGACGGCGCGCTGCTGTGCGCCTGCCGGGCCTGCTCGCTGCTGTTCGGCGAGGGGAGCGGCCACTACCGGCTGGTGAAAGGCGGGAGACGCCGGCTCACCGGCCTGGACCCCGCCGATCTGGGAGTCCCGGTCGGGTTGGCGTTCTTCACCCTCGGCACGGACGGCGTCGTCACCGCCCGCTACCCGAGCCCCGCCGGTTCCACCGGACACCCGGTGGAACCGGCGGCCTGGGAGAAGGCGGTCGGGTCCTGCCCGCCGCTGGCCGGGCTGCGGCCGGGCGTGGAGGCGGTGCTGGTGAACACGCTGCGCGGCGCGGACGAACGATGGCTGGTGCCCGTCGATGACTGCTACCGGCTGGTGGCCGTCGTCCGCAGGGCGTGGAAGGGCCTGTCCGGGGGCACCCGGGTGTGGCCGGAGATCGAGGCGTTCTTCGCGAGCCTCGCGGAAGGAGAGACGTGCGACGGGTAGGGATCGGGGTATTGGCCCTCTTCGCGGCTTTCGCCGTGTTCCTGTTCTTGCAGAACCTGCCGGCGATGAAGCGCTACATGCGCATACGACGGATGTGAGGAGCGCGGAATGTGTCTCGGCATCCCGGGAGAGATCGTGGAACTCCTGCCGGACCGCGGCGACCTGGCCACGGTCGAGGTCGCCGGCGTCCGGCGGCCGATCAGCACGGGCCTGCTCGGCCCCGAGGGCGTCCGGCCCGGCGACTGGGTGCTGGTGCACGTCGGCTTCGCCATGTCGAAGATCGACGAGGCGGAGGCGGCGGCGACCCTGGCCCTGCTCGAGGGACTCGGCCGGGCCTACCACGACGAGCTCGACGCGCTCGCCGAATCCGACATCACCTAACGGACCAGGAAGGCGGCCATGCGGTTCGTCGACGAGTACCGGGACGCGGACAAGGCCAGGGCGCTGTCCGCGCGGATCACCGCGCTGTGCGAGCCCGGCAGGCGCTACAAGTTCATGGAGGTGTGCGGCGGCCACACCCACACCATCTACAAGCACGGCGTGGAGGACCACCTGCCGGAGGGCGTCGAGCTGGTGCACGGGCCCGGCTGCCCGGTGTGCGTGATCCCGATGGGCCGGGTCGACGACGCCATCGCCATCGCCCGCGAACCCGACGTGATCATGACGTCGTTCGGGGACACGATGCGGGTGCCCGGCGGAACCGGCTCGTTCTTCGACGCCAAGGCCGAGGGCGCCGACATCCGGATGGTCTACTCGCCGCTGGACGCGCTGCGGATCGCCCGGGAGAACCCCGGACGCCGGGTGGTGTTCATGGCGATCGGGTTCGAGACCACCGCTCCGTCCACCGCGATGACCGTGCTGCGGGCCGCGGCCGAGGGCATCGTCAACTTCTCGGTCTTCTGCAACCACGTCACCATCATCCCGGCGATCAAGGCGATCCTCGACTCGCCCGATCTGCGGCTCGACGGCTTCCTCGGCCCCGGCCACGTCTCCACCGTCATCGGGTGCCGGCCGTACGAGTTCATCTCCAGCCACTACGGCAGGCCGCTGGTGTGCGCCGGATTCGAGCCGCTGGACCTGCTGCAGTCGGTGTACATGCTGATGCGGCAGCTGGACGAGGGCCGCTGCGAGGTCGAGAACCAGTACGCGCGGGTCGTCCCGTGGGAGGGCAACCCCAGGGCGCTGGAGGCCATCGGACGGACCATGGAGCTGCGCCCCCACTTCGAGTGGCGAGGGCTCGGCTTCATCTCGCACTCGGCCCTGAGACTGCGCGAGGCCTACGCCGTCCACGACGCCGAACGCGTCTTCGACCTGCCCGGCGTCCGGGTGGCCGACCCCAAGGCGTGCCAGTGCGGAGAGGTGCTCAAAGGCGTCATCAAACCGTGGGAGTGCAAGGTGTTCGGCACCGCGTGCACCCCGGAGACCCCCATCGGGACGTGCATGGTCTCCTCGGAGGGCGCCTGCGCCGCGTACTACAACTACGGCCGGTTCACCAGGGACCGCGTGCAGGAGGCGACACTCGCATGACGACCGAGCAGCAGGTGCTGGACCGCATCGAACGCGCCCGGCGGCGCGCCCCCAGGGTGCGGGAGGAGCGTGTCACGCTCGCCCACGGCGCGGGCGGCAAGGCCACCCAGACCCTCGTCGAGGACGTCTTCGTCGGAGCGTTCGGCAACCCGGCCCTGGAACCGCTGGACGACGGCGCGACCCTGGACCTGGGAGCGTCCCGGATGGTCCTGACCACCGACTCCTTCGTCGTGTCGCCGCTCTTCTTCCCGGGAGGGGACATCGGGGACCTCGCCGTCAACGGCACGGTCAACGACCTGGCCGTCTCGGGAGCCAGGCCGCTGTACCTCTCCGCAGGGTTCATCCTGGAAGAGGGCTTCCCGATGGACGACCTGCGTCGCGTCACGGCGTCCATGGCCGCCGCGGCCCGGCGCGCGGGCGTCGCGGTCGTCACCGGCGACACCAAGGTCGTCCAGCACGGCAAGGGCGACGGCTGCTACATCACCACGACCGGCGTCGGCGTGCTGGAGCGCCCCGAGGCGTTCGGAGCCGCGCGGGTCCGCCCGGGGGACGCGGTGCTGGTCTCCGGGCCGATCGGCGAGCACGGGGTGACCGTCATGCTGGCGCGCGGCGAACTGGACCTCGCCGCCGACCTGGTCTCCGACACCGCCCCGCTCGACGGCGTGGTCGCCGCGCTCCTGGACGCCGTGCCCGGCGGGGTGCGGATGCTGCGCGACGCCACCCGCGGCGGCGTCGCGACCGTCCTGAACGAGGTGGCGCGTGCCGCCGGGGTGTCGATCACGGTGGACGAGGCCGCGGTGCCGGTGCGGGCCGCCGTGACCGGCGCGTGCGAACTGCTCGGCATAGACCCGCTGTACGTGGCCTGCGAGGGGCGTTTCGTCGCGATAGTCGCCGGGGACCGGGCCGAGGAGGCCCTGGCGGCTCTGCGCGGCCACCCTCTGGGGGAGGACGCCGCGCTGGTGGGGACGGTGGACGGAGGACCCTCGGGCCTGGTGCTCCTCAAGACCGCTTTCGGAGGCACGCGCATCGCCGACCTGCTCGTCGGGGACCCGCTGCCCCGCATCTGCTGACCCCGCCGTCAGGGGAGGGGCGCGGGCTCCTCCCCGCGGTCGCGGGCGGCGGCGACCACGGCCTGGCCGAAGGAGACGCCGCCGTCGTTCGGCGGGACCCGCGTGTGGGTCAGTGCGCGCAGGCCCGCCCGTTCCAGGCCCGACACGACCAGGCCGAGCAGGGTGACGTTCTGGAAGACCCCGCCGGACAACGCGACCGCGGCGAGCCCGGTGCGCTCGCGCAGGACGACGGCCGCCTCGACGACGGCGGCGGCCAGGCCGCGGTGGAACCGGGCCGCGACCCGCCCGGCGGAGGCTCCCGCCCGGACGTCCTCGGCCGCGCACCGCACCAGGTCCGCGCAGGAGACGACCAGCGGGTCCCCGCACGAGAGCGTCACCGGGTAGGCCCCGCTCTCGTGCGGGTCGACGTGCCGCTCCAGCTCGACGGCGGCCTGTCCTTCGTAGGAGGCCTCGTCCCGGACGCCCGCGATCGCCGAGACCGCGTCGAACAGCCGTCCGGCGCTGGAGGTGAGCGGCGCGTTCAGCGCGGACCGGATCAGGGCGGTCACGGCCTCCCAGCGGTCACCGTGCCGCCGGATGACGTCGAGCTCCGGAGGCCGCCCGTCGTACGCGGCGTGCAGGTGGGCCGCGGCCATCCGCCACGGCTGCCGGATCGCGGCGGCTCCACCCGGCATCGGCACGGTCTCCAAGCGGCCCGCGCGCCGGTACCAGGCCAGGTCGAAGACCAGGAACTCACCGCCCCACAGCGTCCCGTCGGGGCCGTAGCCCAGCCCGTCGAACGCCACACCGATCACCGGGCCGCTCTCGCCGTTGTCGGCCAGGCACGAGGCGAGGTGGGCGTGGTGGTGCTGCACGCCGATCGTCGGGAGTCCCTCGGCCTCGGCGAGGTCCAGCGCGTACTTCGTGGACGGGTAGTCGGGGTGCAGATCGTGTGCCAGCACCTCGGGTTCGATGCCGAACAGGCGGCGGAAATGCGCGACCCCGTCGGTGAACGCGCGCAGGGTCTCGTGGCTCTCCAGGTCGCCGATGTGATGCGAGGGGAACGCCCGCGTGCCTTCGGCCAGGCAGAAGGTGTTCTTCAGCCCGGCGCCGCAGGCGAGGACGGGCCTGGGGAAGGGCCGGTGCACCGTCAGGGGGACGGGTGCGTAACCGCGTGAGCGGCGCAACGGCATCTCCCTGCCGAGGAAGACGCGGACCACCGAGTCGTCGGCGGGGACGTGAACGGGCCGGTCGTGGGTGAGGAATCCGTCGGCGATCCCCGAAAGGCGTTCCAGGGCGTCGTCGTCACGGTGGATGATCGGCTCGTCCGAGAGGTTGCCGCTGGTCAGCACGAACGCCTCGCCGAGCCGCGCGGCGAGCAGATGATGCAGGGGCGTGTACGGCAGCATCACGCCCAGCTCTCCGGCACCGGGCGCGACGGCCTCGGCCACCGGCGCTCCGGCGCGGCGCGGCGCGAGCACGATGGGGCGGCGGGGCCCGGTGAGCAGGCCGGCGGCGGCTTCGTCGAAGTCGGCCAGGGCGCGGGCGGCGGCGAGATCCGGTGCCATGACGGCGAACGGTTTGGCCTCCCGGCGCTTGCGGGCGCGCAGCAGGCGGACGGCCTCCTCGTCTCCGGCGAGCGCGGCGAGGTGGTAGCCGCCGATCCCCTTGACGGCGAGGATCCGGCTTTCCTTCAGCCACGCGGCGGCCGTCCTGATCGGGTCGCCCGGAACGGCCGCGGTGTCGGCGCCCAGCAACCGCGGTGACGGCCCGCAGCACGGGCAGCACACGGGCTGGGCGTGAAAGCGCCGATCGGACGGATCGTGGTACTCCCGCTCACAATCGGCGCAAAGCGCGAAGCCGCTCATCGTGGTGTTGTGCCGGTCATAGGGCACATCGAGGGTGATGGTGAACCGAGGCCCGCAGTGAGTGCAATTCGTGAAGGCGTACCCGAATCTCCGGTCACCGGGATCCATCACCTCACGGAGGCAATCGGCGCAGGTGGCCATGTCCGAGGACACGAGAGTCGAACGTTTCTTTCCCGGGACGCTGTCGACGATCCGGAATCCGAACTCCCCGACGGGATCGGCCGGACAAGTGGTGACCCGTTCGACGAGGGCCAGGGGCGGAGCCCGCAGCCCGAGATCGGCGACGAAGGCGTCCAGCGAATCCGCCTCCCCTTCTGCCTCGGCGAAGACGCCGTCGCCGTCGTTGCCGACGAACCCCGCCAGGCCGTAGCGTCCGGCCAGCTCGTGGACGAACGGCCGGAACCCGACCCCCTGGACGATGCCCTCGACCTTGATCCGGATCCGGTGGCGGACGGGCATGCCCGTCACCGGGCGTCCTCCAGCTCCTGGAATGTGAGCTCCCAGAGAACCTGGTACAGGGTCGTCTGAGCCTCCTGGATGCGGTGCACGGACGCGGAGGGGACGACGAAGAGATGGTCCACGTCACCGGATTCGGCCATGGGGCCGCCGTCGTAGCCGGCGAATCCGATCGTCGTCATACCGAGGCGGGCCGCTTCCTTCAGCCCACGCAGCAGGTTCGCCGAGCCTCCGCTGGTGGAGAAGGCCGCGGCGACGTCTCCGCGCCGTCCCAGGGCGGCGAGCTGGCGGGCGAAGACGACCTCGAACCCCACGTCGTTCGCCAGGGCCGTGAGCGACGCGGTGTCCTGCGGCAGGCAGAGAGCGGGCAGCGGCCCGCAGGGCGGAGGAGAAGCGGAGAACAGCTCTGTGAACGCCTGAGCGTCGGTGCTGCTGCCGCCGTTGCCGAAGGCCAGTACGCGCCCGCCCGAGGAGAAGGAGTCCGCCAGCGCCCGGGCGCACTCGGCGAGCGGCCAAGTGAAGCGGGCGGCGAGAGAACCGCGCAGCGCGGCGATCTCCTCGGACTTCTCGGCCGTGGACCTCTCAACATCGGCCAGGAGGGATTCGGAATCGTCCTGACCTGAGTACAGGAACGGGTAGAGCGCCTCCACGCCTCCGGGCTCGGCAGCCGAGGTCACGACGGCTCCTCGACGACCGCGATGGCCTCCTTGGCGTGCACCAGCACGATGTCGCCGGGGTCGGCGGAGACCAACGCCACGCTGACCTCCTCGGGCCCCGCCTCGGTGTCGACGATCGCCAGCCCGCCGGGCAGCAGTTCCCGCACCCGCACCGCGACGGCGGAGTCCGAGCAGGTGACGCAGACCTCCTCGTGGCAGTGCGATCGGCGTTCCGTCATGAGGGCACCTCCGTGTCCAGGCCACCCGGCCGCTCGAGGAACACGTGGACCAGCTCCCAGAGCACGTGGTAGACGGTCACGTGCATCTCCCTGACCACGCGGGGGTCGTCCGAGGCGGCGACGATCAGATGGTCGACGGCGGGGCTGCGCGCCAGGTCCCCGCCGTCCCCGCCCGTCAGGGCCACGGTGAGCGCGCCGCGTTCCCGCGCCTTCTCCAGCCCGCGCAGCACGGCCTCGCACCGGCCGTCGGCGGACAGGGCGAGGGCTATGTCATGGGGGCCGGCCATCGCCTCCAGCCGGGTGGCGAACACCTCGGCGGAGCCGTCCGGGGGCACGGTGCCGCACCCCAGCGAGACCGCCGGCAGGGCACGCTTGCCGACGATCACCGGATGCACGAACTCGACCGCGATGTGCGCGGCGTCCGCAGCCGCGACACCGCCGCCGAAGGTGTAGAGGGACCCGCCGCGGCGGAACCGCCCGGCCATGGCGTGACAGGCGCGGCCGACCGCGCCGGATTCCCGCCTCAGCGCGAGACCGGCCCGCGACCTGCGTCCGAACAGGGCCAGGGCCCTGTCCTCGGGTGTCTCCCACGGGGGCACGGCCGCCTCCTCAACGCGCCCGGCCGGCGAGCCGTCCGGGCCCGGACGCCCTGGCCCACCGTTCCACGCAGGAGCCGAGCAGTTCGGCGAAGGCGCCCATCCGCGGCACCCACGCCTCCAGGTCCGCCATGCCCTCGTCCGTCAGTTCGTAGCGGCGGCGCGCGGGCCCGGTGCCCGAGGGCTCCCAGGCGGACCGGAGCAGACGGGCCCGCTCCAGGCTCCGCAGCACCCGGTAGGCGTGCCCGGGCTCCACCCCCGGCACCCCCATGCGGGCCAGCCGGTCGATCAGGTCGTACCCGTGCCCCGGCCGCTCGTAGATCAGCAGCAGGAGGAACGGATGCAGCAGGCTCCGGATCTCGTTGCCTTCCACATCCCCTCCTCGAACACCAGGGCGGTCGCTCTCCGTCACCAGGCTCCTACCTGCTGAGGCAGAGCCCGAAACACGCCCCGGCCACGACCCGCCGAGGGGAATCAGATGGATCGGCCGACTACGGGGCTGCGGCGTTCGAGGAGGACGACGTCGCGCCAGCGTCCGTGGTGGAGGCCGACGCGTTCCCGGACGCCGACGGTGCGGAAGCCGGCCCTGCGGTGGAGCGCGAGGCTGGCGGTGTTCTCGGGGAAGACACCGGACTGGACCGTCCAGATCCCGGCGGCCTCGGTCGAGGCGATGAGGGCCCGCAGCAGGGCGGAGCCGACGCCTTTGCCCCGGGCGTCCGGGTGGATGTAGACGGAGTGCTCGACCACCCCGGCGTAGACGGGACGGGCGGACACGGCGCTGACCGCCGTCCAGCCGAGGAGGACGCCGTCGGGGGCGACGGCGACATGGCGGTGACCGGGGAGCCGGTGGGCGTCGAACTCCCGCCAGGCGGGGGCCGTGACCTCGAACCCGGCGTTTCCGGTGTCCAGCCCCGCCTGATAGACGGCGAGGACCTGTGCCGCGTCATCGGGCCGCATGGAGCGGAGGACGAACATGGGATCTCCCTCGGCTCTGATTCGAGGCTCACCGAAGCAGTGCGAGCTTGGCGCTCTGCATCGATGCATGTCAAATCAGATGCTGAGCTGTCACCGGCGGCCTCGGGCGGTGCGGTGAGCTCGATGAGGAAGACTGGCAAGAGAAGCCGGAGAGAAACGAGGTCTTGATGTCCGACACCGCTCCCGCCCTCTACCGGGTCCAGGCCGAATCGACGGTCGGAGGCGCCGCCCGGGCGTCCGCCAAACAGGCGACGATCGTGTTCGACGCGTCAGCCGGCCAGAGCGAGGAGATCCCCGGACCGGCCGACCTGCTCGCCTCCGCGTTCGCCGCCTGCGTACTCAAGAACGTCGAACGTTTCTCCGAGTCCCTGCCGTTCCGCTATGAACGTGCTTTTCTCACTGTGGAGGCGCAGAGGCAGAGCTCACCACCGAAGATCACCTCCGTGCACTACGTTCTGCGCGTCGTCACCGATGAGCCGGAACGCCGCCTCCAGCTGCTCCACACCAACATCCGCCGCCACGGCACGATCTTCAACACCCTTGCCGCCGTCTGCTCGGTGACCGGTGAGATCGTCGCCGAGCCGGTGGGATGAGGGCCGGCGCCGGGACGCGGGGCGGCCCGTCGCCGACCCTCCGGCCGGTCAGACGCCGAGTTCCTTGATCAGGCCCTCGATGCGGGTCTTGATCTCGTCGCGGATGGGGCGGACGGCCTCGACGCCCTGGCCCGCGGGGTCCTCGAGGGTCCAGTCGAGGTAGCGCTTGCCGGGGAAGACGGGGCAGACGTCGCCGCAGCCCATGGTGATGCACACGTCGGAGGCCTCGACGGCGTCCGGGGTGAGGATCTTGGGCTTCTGGTCGGTGATGTCGATGCCCACCTCCTTCATGGCCTCCACCACCGCCGGGTTGACGCCGTCGGCGGGGGCGGATCCGGCGGAGCGGACCTCGACCCTGTCGCCGGCCAGGTGGGAGAGGAAGGCGGCGGCCATCTGGGAACGTCCGGCGTTGTGGACGCAGACGAACAGGACGCTGGGCTTGTCGGACATGCGAGGTCTCCTCAGATCGGCCGGGGGCCCGGCGCGGTGGTGGTCAGTTCGGACAGCAGTTCGCGGACGCGTTCGTCGATGTGGTCGCGGATCCGGCGCACCCGTTCGATGGAGGCGCCTCCGGGCTCGTCCAGGAGCCAGTCCTGGTAGCGCTTGCCCGGGTAGACGGGGCAGGCGTCGCCGCACCCCATGGTGACGATGACGTCGGCGGCCCGGACGATCTCGTCGGTCAGCGGCTTGGGGAACTCCTCGGCCGGGTCGAGGCCGATCTCGGCGAGGGCCCGGACGACGACGGTGTCGATCCGCTCGGCGGGCGTGGTCCCCGCCGTGCGGATGTGCACCCGGCCCCGGGCGTGGCGGGCCATCAGCGCCGCGGCCATCTGGGAACGTCCGGCGTTGCGGGCGCAGACGAACAGGACCTCGGGCACCGGCCTGCCGCTCAGTCCCTGGGCCTGGGCCAGGGCGACGAGCCGCTCCCGTGCGAACCGCTCGGCGAGGACGGGCAGGTGTCGGCCGTCCACGGCTTCACAGGCCAGCAGACGGTAGGACTCCCGGACGTACCGCTCCACCGTCTCCAGGCTGAAGAGGCCGTCGAAACGCGGCGCGATCGTGTGCGAGATCCGTGTCAGCAGGGCGTCCGGGGGTCGTTTCACGCCTTCTCCGAGGAGAACTTCCGCCGCCAGGCCAGGGAGACGTAGACGAGCGCGACCAGGACGGGCACCTCGATGAGCGGGCCGACGACACCGGACAGGGCCTGGCCGGAGGTGACGCCGAAGGTGGCGATCGCCACCGCGATGGCGAGTTCGAAGTTGTTGCCCGCGGCGGTGAAGGCGAGGGTGGCGGTGCGGTCGTAGTTCAGGCCGATGGCCTTGCCGAGGGCGAAGGTGCCGAACCACATGATCGCGAAGTAGGCGAGCAGGGGGAGTGCGATGCGGGCGACGTCCAGCGGCTGGGAGGTGATCGTCTTTCCCTGCAGCGCGAAAAGGACGACGATGGTGAACAGCAGCCCGTACAGCGCCCAGGGGCCGATCTTGGGCAGGAAGCCGTTCTCGTAGCGCTCCCGGCCCAGCTTCTTCTCGCCGAGGCGGCGGGTGAGGAAGCCCGCGGCGAGGGGGACGCCGAGGAACACCACGACGTTCATCGCGATCTTCCACATGGAGATGTCGAGGTTCTCGCCGTCGCCGAGGCCCAGCCAGCCGGGCAGCAGGTCGAGGTAGAACCAGCCGAGCAGGCCGAACGCCAGCACCTGGAACACCGAGTTGAGGGCGACGAGGACGGCGGCGGCCTCGCGGTCGCCGCAGGCCAGGTCGTTCCAGATGATGACCATGGCGATGCAGCGGGCCAGCCCGACGATGATCAGCCCGGTCCGGTACTCCGGCAGGTCGGGCAGGAAGAGCCAGGCGAGGGCGAACATCACGGCCGGCCCGACGACCCAGTTGATCACCAGCGAGGAGGCCATGAGCCTTCGGTCCCCGGTGACGGCGTCCAGCCTGTCGTAGCGCACCTTGGCCAGCACCGGGTACATCATGATCAGCAGCCCGAGCGCGATCGGCAGGGAGATCCCGCCGAGTTCCACGGCCGCCAGCACGTCGTTCAGCCCGGGGACCGCCCTGCCCAGGCCGAGCCCGGCCGCCATGGCCAGCAGGATCCACACCGCCAGGAACCGGTCGAGCGTGGAGAGCTTCGCGACGACGGAGCCGTCCGCGGCGGGGGATTGCACGGATGTCATCAGCAGGACCTCTTCCGTCCGGTCTCGGCGGTGGTCCGGGCGGTCTCGGCGAGTTCGCCCAGCGCGCCCGCCAACCGGTCGATGACCTCGGGCCGCAGCCGGTAGTAGGTGAACCGCCCGCACGGCTCGGTCTCCACCACTCCGGCCTCGCGCAGCACCCGCAGGTGGTTGGACAGGTTCGTCTGCCGAGCCCCGGTCTCGGCGACGAGGTGCGTGGTGCACAGGGTCTCCCGTGCGAGCAGTGTGATGATCTGCAGTCGCAGCGGGTCCGCGAGTACCCGCATCAGATCAGTCTGTACTGATGTCAGCATGGCCTGATGCTATCAGGCCATGCTGATATATCCTTTCGTGACATCTATTAATAGACGAACGTCGATGTTATGGCGCGGGCCACATCTTGTTCCCCTTCCGTTCATATAGACGGACTTCGATCTAGGCGGTGCCCGGATCGGGCGCCGACGAAGACCGCCCGCGACGCCGCGGGCTGAACGAAGCAGAGGAAATTCACGTGACCATCTCGATGAGAGGCACCGCGCGGACCGCCGCGGTCCTGACCGGCCTGGCCCTGGCCCTGTCCGCCTGCGGTGGAGGCAGTGAGGATTCCTCGGGGGACGACACGCAGCTGTCGGGCACGGTCAAGATCGACGGTTCCAGCACCGTCGCGCCGCTGAGCACGGTGGCCTCGGAGCTGTTCACCGAGGAGAACGGCAAGGTGCAGATCCCGGTCGGCACCTCCGGCACCGGTGGCGGGTTCGAGAAGTTCTGCGCCGGGGAGACCGACATCTCCGACGCCTCCCGTCCGATCAAGGACGAGGAGAAGGCCGCCTGCGACGCCAAGGGCATCAAGTACTCCGAGTTCGCCGTCGCCAACGACGCCCTCACCGTCGTGGTCAGCAAGGACAACACCTGGGCCCAGTGCCTCACCGTCGAGCAGCTCAAGAAGATCTGGGAGCCCGGCTCCAAGGTGAACAACTGGAACCAGATCGACCCCAAGTTCCCCAACGAGCCGCTCAAGCTGTTCGGCCCGGGCACCGACTCGGGAACGTTCGACTACTTCACCGACGAGATCAACGGTGAGGAGGGCGCGTCCCGCACCGACTACCAGCCGTCCGAGGACGACAACGTCATCGTGACGGGCGTGTCCGGCTCCAAGGGCGGCCTGGGCTACTTCGGCTTCTCCTACTTCGAGGCGAACGCCGACAAGCTCAAGGCCGTGGAGATCGACGGCGGAAACGGCTGCGTCGCCCCCAGCGTCGCCGCCGCGCAGGACGGCACCTACAAGCCGCTGTCTCGGCCGCTGTTCATCTACCCGTCCGCCGCCTCGCTGAAGCGGCCCGAGGTCCTGGCGTTCGTGGAGTTCTACGTCGCCAACCACGCCGACATCGCCACCAAGGCCAAGTTCGTGCCCCTGAACTCCACTCAGGAAGGCGCGCTCAAGCAGGCCCTCGAGACGCTGAAGACGCAGGCGGGCTGAGTGGCGGCCACTGCTTCACGCTCCGCCGCGGGTTCTCCCCTGCGGCGGAGCCGTCCCCGTTACGGCGAAGCGGTCATCAAGGGGCTCCTGCTGACCGCCTCCCTGGTGTCGGTGGCCACGACGATCGGCATCGTCGCCTCACTCGTGCCGCCCACGATCCGGTTCTTCGAGAAGGTCGGGTTCGGCGAGTTCCTGACCGGGACGGACTGGTCCCCCCTGTTCGAGCCGGCCTCCTACGGAGTGCTCCCGCTGGTCACGGCCACCCTGACCATCACGGTCATCGCGATCGCTGTCGCGGTGCCGGTCGGCCTGGCCGCCGCCATCTACCTCAGCGAGTACGCCACCCCGCGCACCCGCTCGATCCTCAAGCCGGTGCTGGAGGTGCTGGCCGGAATCCCGACCGTGGTGTACGGGTTCTTCGCCCTGTCCTTCCTGACCCCGCTGCTGCAGGACCTCTGGCCGGTGGGCGAGCCGCCGGAGATCTTCAACGGGCTGTCGGCCGGCCTGGTCATGGGCATGATGATCGTCCCGACGGTGGCGTCCCTGTCGGAGGACGCCATGGCGTCCGTCCCTCAGTCGCTGCGCCAGGGCGCCTACGCGCTCGGCTCGACCAAGCGCATCACCGCGCTGAACGTCGTGCTGCCCGCCGCGCTGTCGGGCATCGTCGCCGCCGTCGTCCTGGCGATCTCCCGGGCCGTCGGCGAGACCATGATCGTGGCGGTCGCGGCGGGCCTGAGGCCCAACTTCACCCTCAACCCGCTGGAGGCGATGCAGACCATGACCGGGTTCATCGCCGCCGCCGGAGAGGGCGACCTGCCGGTGTCCTCCTTCGACTACACGACCATCTTCGCCGTCGGGATGCTCCTGTTCCTCGCCACGTTCGCGATGAACTTCCTCAGCATCCGGCTGGTCCGCAAGTACCGGGAGGTCTACGAATGACGGCCACCCTGCCCCGGCGGAGGACCGGGAGCCCGCTGCGCGGCCGGTCCCGCCCGCTCGAGCCGGTCTTCCGCGGTCTGCTGCTGGCCAGCCTCGTCATCGCGGTCATCTTCCTGGTCGTCCTGCTGTCCTACGTCCTCATCGAGGGCTGGGGGCGGCTGGACTCGCGGCTGTGGGAGAACTTCCCGTCCAAGCTCTACCCCGAGAGGGCCGGGGCGCAGTCCGCGATCGTCGGGACGCTCTACGTCATCGGCCTGACCGCCGTGTTCTGCGTGCCGGTCGGCGTCATGACCGCGATCTACCTGGAGGAGTACGCCGACGGCGAGCGCTGGTACAACCGGATGATCGAACTGAACGTGCAGAACCTCGCCGGCGTTCCGTCGATCGTCTACGGCATCCTCGGCCTGGGCATCATCGCCCGCGGCCTGGGCGTCGGCCGGACCCTGCTGGCGGCCGCGCTCACCCTGTCGCTGCTGGTGCTGCCGGTCGTCATCATCTCCGCGCGCGAGGCGATCCGAGCGGTCCCCGGCTCGATCCGCCAGGCATCGCTGGCGCTGGGCGCCACCCTGTGGCAGACGATCGCCCGCCAGGTGCTGCCCGCCGCCGTCCCCGGCATCGCCACCGGCACCATCCTCGCCCTGTCCCGGGCGATCGGCGAGGCCGCGCCGCTGCTGCTGCTCGGCGCGGTCACCCACATCACGTTCAACCCGGAGAGCCTCACCGACGCCTACACCGTCCTGCCGATCCAGATCTTCAACTGGATCAAGCAGCCCGAGGCGGAGTTCCACGTCCTGGCCTCAGCGGCGATCGTGATCCTCCTGTTCATCCTGCTCGCCATGAACTCCGTGGCGATCTGGCTCCGCAACCGCTACCAAAGGCGCTGGTGACGCATGACGACGACAAGGGATTTCGTGAACAACCCGCCCTCCGGACAGGTCGGCCAAAGGGCTCCGGGCCTCCCCACCTCCGTCAAGCAGGAGTTCCACGACGCGCCCGACCTCATCGACCCGATCTTCGAGGTCGACGCGGTCAGCGTCTTCTACGGCGACTACGAGGCCGTCCGAGGCGTCGACATGAAGATCGGGCAGAAGCAGATCACCGCGCTGATCGGCCCGTCCGGCTGCGGCAAGTCCACCCTGCTGCGCTGCTTCAACCGGATGAACGACCTCATCCCCGGCACCCGGGTCGGCGGGAAGATCTCTTTCCGCGGCGAGGACCTCTACGGGCCCGACGTCGACCCCATCGAGGTCCGCCGCAGGATCGGCATGGTCTTCCAGAAGCCCAACCCGTTCCCCAAGTCCATCTACGACAACATCGCCTACGGGCCGCGCGTCAACGGCGTCCGCAAGGGCCTGGACGACCTGGTCGAGGAGACCCTGCGCCAGGCGGCCCTGTGGGACGAGGTCAAGGACAAGCTGAAGCAGAACGCGCTGTCGCTGTCCGGCGGCCAGCAGCAGCGGCTGTGCATCGCCCGCACCATCGCGATCAGGCCCGAGGTCATCCTCATGGACGAGCCCTGCTCGGCGCTCGACCCGATCGCCACCGCGAAGATCGAGGACCTGATGCAGCACCTCGCCCGCAGCTACACGATCGTCATCGTCACCCACAACATGCAGCAGGCGGCCCGGGTCTCCGACCGCACCGCCTTCCTCACCGCCGAGGTCGACCCCGCCGGGGTGCGCTACGGCAAGCTGATCGAGTACGACCAGACCAGCAAGCTGTTCACCACCCCGGCCGACGAGCGCACCGAGGCCTACATCACCGGCCGGTTCGGATAGGGCCCCGCCGTGACCGCCGTCCACGATCAGGTTCCCCTCCGCGAGGACATCTCCGTGCCCCTGCTCCTGGTCGCCGACCCTGACGAGACACTGGGTCACGACCTCGTCCTCGCGCTCTCCGGGCGCGGGGTCGAGGTGTCGGTCTGCACCGACGGAGCCGAGGCGCTGCTGCGCGTCGGCTCCCTCGACCCGGACGTGCTGCTGATCAGCGCCGGCCTGCCCACGGTCGGCGCCGTCACCTTCGTCAAGGCCGTACGGAAGCGGTACCAGATGCCGTTGATCCTCGGCGTCGGCGCGGACGACGCCGAGGAGGCCGTCCGCGCCCTGGCCGCGGGGGCCAACCTCTGCGTGGCCCGCCCCTACCGGCTCGACGAGCTGCTGCCGCTCATCACCGGGGTCCGCCCGGAATCCCCGGCCGTGGCCAAGCTCCTCACCTGCGGGACCATCGACCTCGACCCCGTCTCGCACGTCGTGCGGGTCGACGCGCGTCCCGTCCACCTGCCCCTGCGCGAGTACGAACTGCTCCACTACCTCATGCTGAACGCCGACAAGGTGGTCAGCCGCCGGCAGATCCAGACCCATGTCTGGCGCAGCGACAAGGTCATGACCAACACCATCGCCGTCCATGTTCGGCGACTGAGGGAAAGGCTCGGTGACGATCCGGAGAACCCCGGGATCATTCTCACCGTCCGGGGAGTGGGCTACCGCCTCGTCTGCCCCTGACCGCCGTTCATCCCCCCTTCACCTTCGTTCACCGCTCGTACACTGAGGTGGTGAACGATGGCAGCGTGCCGATCATCGCCCAGATGCCCTCCGCCGAAGACGTCTGCTCCCCGCCGACCGCAGCCCTCGCGCCCCCGTCGCGCGCGGAGGCCGAACGGGTCGCCCGCGTCTTCAAGGCCGTCGCCGACCCCACCCGCATCCAGCTTCTGGCCATGATCGAGGCGAGCCCCTCCGGCGAGGCCTGCGTCTGCGACCTGACCGAACCCCTCGGCCTCAGCCAGCCGACCATCAGCCACCATCTGAAGATCCTGGTGGACGCGGGTCTCCTCACCCGCAGCAAGCGCGGCACCTGGGCCTGGTACGCCCTCGACCACGACCGCCTCTCGGCTCTCGGAGCCTTCCTGGCCCCGGCCCGCTGAAGGCCGCCGATAAACGTTGGCGTGCGCGGTGATCCGGCGCCTACTTTACCGGTATGAAGATCGGCATGGGTCGCTTGTCGTGGGCCGAGGGCGTGCGGAGGGTGACGGCTTTCACCGGGGCGGGGATCTCCACTGATTCGGGTGTGCCCGACTACCGGGGGCCTCAGGGGATCTGGACCAAGGATCCCTCTCTGGCGAATCTGTTCACCTACGACAACTTCCTCGCGGACGCCGAGGTGCGCCTCCGGTTCTGGCAGGTGTTCGCGGGACGTCGGATGGGCGTGGAACCGAACGCCGCGCACCGGGCGCTCGCGGGGCTCGAAGCGGGCGGCGGGGCGCTGCGGATCATCACACAGAACGTGGACGGACTGCACCAGAAGGCCGGATCGACGCCTCGCAAGGTCGTGGAACTGCACGGTTCGCTCGCGACCGCGACATGTCTGAGCTGCAAAGAGCGGACTCCCGCCGCCGAAGCGATCGCCAGGCTGCCCGAAGAGCCGACCTGCGCCTGCGGCGGGACGCTCAAACCGTCGGTCGTCATGTTCGGCGAGTATCTGGACGGGGACGTGCTGTCGCTGGCCCGCAATATCGCGGCGGCGTCCGAACTGTTCCTGGCGATCGGCTCCTCGCTGCAGGTCGAGCCCGCCGCCTCGCTGTGCGCGCTCGCCGTCGAACACGGCGCCCGGCTCGTCATCGTCAACCGGGATCCCACGCCTTACGACGACCTCGCCACGGAGATCATCCGAGAGCCCATCGGCACCGCCGTGCCGGAGATCTGCGCCGCCCTGTCCTCCTGATCCGGGCCCGCACCAAGGCGGCCCGGATCTCACGGCGAACGTTTGTTCCGCGGGATGAGGGAGGATCACCGGGATCCGTGCTCCACTGAGAGGCGGATCCGGGCAGATCCCGGCATACTCATGGGCGATCGATCAGGGACGCGTCCGTGCGTTCCTTCAACGGAGAGGAAGTCCCGTATGGGGGTGGCGAAGCCGGGTGAGGCGACCGCGAGGCGGGAGCCCGCGGGGTCCGGTGCCAGACGGGGCCGGCGCGAGCAGCTCCTGGAGGTCGCGGTCGAGCTCTTCGCCACCAAGGGCTACGCCGAGACGACGATGCGCGACATCGCCGAGGCGACGGGCATCCTGGCGGGGAGCATTTACCACCACTTCAGCTCCAAGGAGGCCATGCTCGACGAGATCCTCCGCGGGTTCCTCATCCCCCTGCACGAACGGTTCGCGGCCGTCGAGCGGGAGGGCGGCGACCCCAGGGAGACGCTCAGCGAGCTGATCCGGATCTCCTTCGCCCGCATCCACGACTCAACGCACGCGGTCGCGGTCTATCAGAACGAGAGCGGCAACCTCCTGCACCAGGAGGCGTTCGCCTATGTCGGCGACTACAGCGCCCGGGTCGAGCAGATCTGGCTCCGGGTGCTCACCGCGGGCCAGGAATCCGGAGCGGTCAGAGCGGACTTCGACGTGAAGCTCGCCTACCTGTTCATCCGGGACGCCATCTGGTCCGCGGTGCGCTGGTACCGGCCCGGAGGCCAGTTGCGGCCGGAGACCGTCGCCGACCAGTACCTGGACCTCCTCTACGGCGGCCTGACCTGACCGTCCGCCGCGGACGGCGGCGGGCCGGGATCCCGGGGAGCGGGACGGTCAGGGCCCCAGCCGCGTTTGAGGAGGCCGATGACGTGGTCGAGGGCCGCCAGGGGGTCGGGGCTCCGGCGGGCCAGCTGGGGAAGGTCCAGGACGTACCGGGCCAGCGCGACGACGGCGATGTCGTCGGGGCCGCGCCCGGTGCGCAGGGCGATGGCCTCGGCCAGCGCGGTCTCGTGGCGCAGCCACATCCGCCCGGCGTGGGCGGCCAGTTCCGGGGTGGACTCCACCAGCTCCAGAAAGGGCTTCAGGTCCCGGGATTCCTCCAGGAAGCGGAAGCGCTCCCGCAGATGGGCTTGGAGCGCGTCCAGAACCCCGGGAACGGACTCCTCCGCCTGCCGGACGGCCGCGAGGAGGGACTCTTCGCGGGAGGCGTCCTCGTCGAAGACAAGGGTGTGCTTCCCCTCGGGGAAGTAGGTGAAGAGCGTGGTCACCGAGACGTCCGCCGCGTCGGCGATCTCCTTCACGCTCACCCGGTCGTAGCCGCGCTCCAGGAAGAGGCGCAGTGCGGCGTCGCTGAGCGCTCTGCGGGTCTGTGTCTTTTTGCGTTCCCGGCGGCCCGTCGGTGGAGTCACCCGAGCACGGTAACAGCAAGAATCTGTAATCACTATGAAATTTGAGTGGTTGTGCATTCATGGCGGGTGTGGTTCGGTGGGCCCGACCGGCTGCCGCATCGGACGGGGGGACGCATGGCCATCCGGAGCATCCTGTCCGGGATGGGGGAGCCCCCCGCCGGGCCGGAACACCCGGCGGAACCCGGGTACTTCCAGGACCTGAACCTCGATCGGATCGCGACGGCGGTCGCCGAGGCGGGGAAGGATCCAGGGCTGGTCTCGCTCTTCCGCCTCCCCTCGCGGGACGTCCGGCTCATCGGCTTCCGCCACCAGGTCTTCCGGGACCTGGAGAAGCCCGCCGTGCGGGAGGCCGCGGAACGGTTCACGGCGGCGATGTCCAGGATCCGGCGACGGTCGGAACTGGTGGGCCGGATGAAGCACCCCCCGCAGGCGAACCGCTGGTTCCTCGATCTCGTACTGGAACACGCCGCCGCGGCGACGGCGTTCGCCGAGGGCCTGGAGGAGACGGAGGTCGCCTCTGCGGGGCTGCGAGCGCTGCGTGACGACATGGCCGGATACGTCCGGGAGGAGTCCTTCACGAGGCTCCGTGAACGGGCACGCGGGCTGCGCGACCGGTTGGAGGAGACCCGCTACGACCTCCTCATGCAAGGAGACAGGATCACCGTCGCCCGCCACGACCCGGAGGCCCGGTTCGACTACACCGAGCGGGTGCTGGCGGTGTTCGAGCGCTTCCGCCGGGACGCGGGGGAGGAGCCGCCCTGGGAGCCGCCTCCGGATCCGGGACTGGACCGGGTCGAGGCCGGGGTGCTGGACCTCGTGGTCGAACTGTTCCCCGGTGTGTTCGACGACCTCGCGGCGTTCCGCGCGGGCAACGAGCGCTTCCTGCCCGCCGACGTCGTCCGGGCGGAGCACGAGCTGAGGTTCTACCTCGGCTACCTCGCCTATCTCGCACCGCTGCGGGAGGCGGGCCTGCCCGTCTGCTACCCGGTCGTCTCCGCCACCGACAAGACCCTCCTCGCACGTGACGTGTTCGACCTCGCGCTGGCCGCCGAACGGGTGCGCCAGGGCGATCCGGTGGTGGCCAACGATGTGGAGCTCACCGGCGCCGAACGGATCATCGTCGTCTCCGGGCCCAACCAGGGCGGCAAGACCACTCTCTCCCGGGCCTTCGGCCAACTGCACCACCTGGCGGCCCTGGGATGTCCCGTGCCGGGCCGGGAGGCGCACGTCTTCCTGCCGGACCGGATCTTCACCCACTACGAGCGCGCGGAGAGCCCCGAATGGCTCACGAGCAAGCTGGAGGACGAACTGCTCCGGATGCGCGCGATCCTCGACCAGGCGACTTCTGAGAGCGTCATCATCCTGAACGAGGTCTTCACCTCCACGACCATGGACGACGCCCGGGTGCTCAGCGAGGCGGTCCTCGCGTCGATCTCCCGGCTCGACGCGTTGTGCCTGTGGGTGAGTTTCGTCGACGAGTTGTCGGAACTGGATCCCAAGGCGGTGAGCATGGTCGGCACGGTCGCCGACGGAGGCGCGACCCGCACCTACAAGGTGGTGCGCAGACCTCCGGACGGGCACGCCTACGCGTTCGCGCTCGTGGAGAGACACGGCCTGACCCGCGCCCGCCTCACCGAACGGGTACGCCGATGAGGCCGCGGCTGATGTTCGCCGACGGCGACTTCGACCCCCGGGCGCACGAGCCCTCCCTCGCCGGTGAACTGGTGGAGGACCTGGACCTGGAGACGTTGTGGGCGGGCATGGCGCGCGGAGACGGACGCCTGTTCGCCCTGGCCAGGGCCGCGACCCTGGCCCCGCTGACGGATCCGGCGGCCGTCGCCTACCGGCAGGAGGTGCTGGAAGACTGCCTGCGGAACGCCCCGGTCGTCCGGGCGCTCCACGCGCTGGCCGACGAGGCGGTCACCGCCGGGGAGAAGACGATCCGAGGGGCCGGCGGAAGCGCAGAAGCCCTGCTGAACTGGTCGCTGCGCCTGCTGGGGCTGTTCTGCGACCATCTGCGCGGTCTGGACGGGCTGGCCGCACGGCACGCCCGGGAGTTTCGTTCAGAGGGCTTCACCCGGTTGTTCCGGATGGTCCGAAGCGAGCTGAACGAGGAGTACCTCAGTTCGGTGGAGTCACTCCTGCGCCAGCTCGAATTCGACCACGGCGTCATCGCCAGCGCCCGCCTCGGTGAGGGGAACAAGGGCATCGACTTCCGGCTGCACGAGCCTCCGGGGAAGGGACGCGCCTCGGCCCTCCACCGGCGGCTGAAGAAGTCGGGCCTCAGCTATGCCATCCCGGGCCATTACGAGGACGACTGGCGCCTGCTGGCGGCGTTCCGCGGTCGTGCCCTCGGTCCCGTCGCCGACGCCTTGGCCCGCTCCGCCGGCCATGTCCGCGATCTCTTCCGCGCCCTGCGGGACGAACTGGGCTTCTACGTCGGCTGCCTCAACCTCGCCGAGACCCTGTCCCGGCTCGGCCTGCCGGTCTGCCTTCCCCGGCCGCGCCCCGTCGAGTCGGCGGCCTTCACCGCCCGCGGCCTGTACGAGCCCTGCCTGGCGCTGCGGCTCGACGCCGCCGTAGTGGGCAACGACGTCGACGCCGACGGCATCGGCCTGATCGCGGTCACCGGCACGAACCGGGGCGGCAAGTCCACCTTCCTGCGCGCCGTCGGGGTGGCCCACCTGATGATGCAGTGCGGCATGTTCACCGCCGCGCGCGGTTTCACGGCGTCGGTGGCCGAAGGGGTCTTCACCCATTTCAAGCGGGAGGAGGACCGCTCGATGTCCAGCGGCAAGCTCGACGAGGAGCTGTCCAGGATGAGCGCGATCGTCGACCGCCTGCGGCCGGGGTCGCTGGTGTTGTGCAACGAGTCCTTCATGTCCACCAACGAGCGGGAGGGATCGGACATCTCCCTCGAGGTCGTCGGGGCGCTGACCGGGCTCGGAGTCCGGGTCGTGTCCGTGACGCACCTGTACGGATTCGCCCGTCGGATGCGGGAGGAACGGCCTGAGGGGTGCCTGTTCCTCACCGCGGGACGAGGAGACGGGGGCGAGCGCACTTTCCGCCTCCACCCGGGAGTCCCCTCGCCCACGGCCCATGCCGCGGATCTTCACGCCCGCATCTTCGGGCCGGGATGATGATTCAGGTACCCCGGCGCTTACCGGACCGGACGTCCCATGGCTAACTTGGGCTCATGAAACCTGGAGACGTGGTCGAGGACTTCGCGCTGCCCGACGAGACCGGGACGGTGCGCAGGCTGAGTGAGCTGCTGGCCGACGGGCCCGTGGTGCTGTTCTTCTACCCGGCGGCCTTCACCCCGGGCTGCACCGCGGAGGCCTGCCACTTCCGCGACATCGTGGAGGAGTTCCGCGCGTTGGGAGGGCGGCCCGTCGGGATCAGCGGGGACACGGTGGAACGCCAGGCGGAGTTCAGCGACAAGTACTCCCTGGGCTATCCCCTGCTCGCCGACCCCGACGGGAAGGTCAGGGAGCTGTTCGGGGTCAAGCGGGGACTGGCGCTGGCGCCCACCAAGAGGGTCACGTACGTGATCGACACCGACCGCAGGGTGCTCGAGGTGGTCAAGAGCGAGATCCGCATGAACGTCCACGCGGACCGCGCGCTGGAGGCGCTGCGCCGCCGTCAGGCCGTCTGAGGCCAGCTGCTCAGGTCGCGGAAGCGCGGCTCGGGCAGCAGCCGAAGGCCCGTCGCGGCGGCGGCCGGGTCGCTGAGGAAGCGCTCGGTGTCGAAGCGGCGGGTCTCGGCGACGGTGAGGACCCCGCACAGCAGGGCGTCCTGCACCCGCACCATGACCAGCGGGCCGATCTGGGCGAAGGCCTGCTCGCACGCCTGGAGCTCGACGGCCAGGGCGTGCAGGGCGTCGCGCCGCGGGTCGGTGGCCGCCGTCCGCAGGTCGCCCAGCAGCGTGAGGAAGTCGCGGCGCAGGCGCGCGGTGTTCTTGCCCGCCAGGTAGTACTGGGTGTGCCAGGGGGAGGAGCCCGCCGGCACCTGCATGCGCACCCGCAGGTCCATCACGTCCACGAAGTTCTCGTAGGACTTGGTCAGCACCTCGTGGGAGGCCGGGGTCGCGCCGACCAGCCCGCCCCGGAAGGTGGTGGGCTCGGGTTCGGCGACCTGCCCGGCGAGTTGGTCTTCGACGGCGTCGAGCGCCTGGGCCAGGTCCCGGTAGCGCTCCAGGTCCCGGTCGCGTTCGGCGTCCAGCTCGTCCAGCCGGTCCAGCGCCAGGTCGGTCTGGGCGCGCAGCGCCACCAGCTCGGCCCGGATCAGCTCCGGCGCCGTCGGGTCACCGAGCTGGTCGAGCCGCCCGGACAGCTCGCGCTGCTCCGAGGGGCCGACCTCCCCGGCGGTGCGCAGCTCCTCCAGGGCGGTGTCGACCCGCTGGGTCTGCTCCTCCCGGACTCGGCGCAGTTCCTCCAGCGCGTCGGCCAGCCGTGCGGAGTGCTCCTCGCGCCCCTGCCGCAGCTCCTCGAGCGCCTCGGTGAACCGGGTGTCCTGCTCTTCCCGCTCCCGTCGCAGATCGGTGGAGACGGCGGTGAAGCGCGCCTCGTCCTCCTCGCGGGCCCGCCGCAGTTCGGCGAGGGCCTGATCGAAGTGTTCGCCCTGCTCGCCGAGGTCTCGGCGGATCTCGGCCAGCACGTCCTCATACCGCCGGGTGCGCTCCTCCAGCGCGGCCAGTGCCGTCGTGTGGCGGACGTCCTGCTCGCCGTGCTCGGCGCGCAGTTCGGCGACGAGCGCCTCGGCCCAGGAGCCCTGCTCCTCCCGCTCCCGGCGCAGCGCGCTGATCGCCGCCTCCAGGTGCGTGATCTGGTTGTCGCGGGTGCGGCGCAGTTCGATGAGGGTGGTCTCCAGCCGGCTGGACTGCTCCTCCACCCGGCTCACGTAGCCGGCCAGCTCGTCGTAGCGGCGCAGCGTGGAGTTCAGTTCCTCCTGCGCGTGGCCGAGTTCGGCGGTGCGCTTGGTGAGCCGGGCCAGGTCGGCGGACTCGGGGCGTCCGGCGACGTCGGCGCGCAACTCGTGCAGTTCGGCCAGCGCGGCCTCGAGCCGTTCGGCGAGTTCGGTCCCCGAGGCGCGGAGATCGGAGAGTGCGGCCGAGTCGCGTCTCGTCCGGCCGAAGGCCAGGTAGAGCTCCGCACCGGCGACAGCCAGGCACGCGACGACCAACACCACCGTCATGGCACTCCTCGGGTTTTTTTGTTTCTCTGACGATAAGGCCTGAAAAGCTAACGGGGTACCGTCTTTCGGACATGCCGAAAGATCTCTTCTCGGGTGGAGCGGGAGATCGACCTGCCGCGTCCTCAGTTGAGGCAGCAGGTCGCGCACGCCTCGGCGTCGGGCAGCGTGACCCAGAGGCAGCAGGTGCGGCGGCGGTCCGGATCGAGCTCCATCAGCCCGGAGACCGGCGCCCCGGCCCGCGCCAGGAGCCCGGCCGCGTCGGGTGTGCCGGGCAGCAGCGGGGCGAAGGCCGACAGCGGGTGGGTGAGGGACTCGGCGACCGACCCCCACAGGTTGCGCCGACCCGCCCGCGCCACCCTGGCGAGGGCGTCGATGAGCGGGGTGTGCAGGTCCAGCAGGATGGCGCGCACGTCGGTGGCCGGGACGAGGTCGCGCGCCCCGACGAGCAGGCGCGGCTCGTGCGGCAGCCGCCGCACGAGGGTGTCGTCGGCGGTCAGCGCGGGGAAGACGCCGTTCAGGGCCCAGCCGAGGGCGACGGGGGCGGTGGACCAGTAGGCGAAGCCCTTCCACCACAGGGTCGCCGCCACATGCCGGGGGGCGTTCCACTGGGCCGCGGCCTCCTCGACCATCTCGCCGAGCGCGGTGTAGGGCGGGGTCGCCAGCTCGCGGACGGTGACGCCCTCCTGGAGGTGCAGGCCGGGAGCGATGCCTGGAACGCCGCCGGCGGAGGCGGCCTCCTCGAGCAGGGCGAGCAGTGGAAGCAGCGAGGGGTCGGAGTCTGCGGGGGAATACGGGCTGACGTTGATGGCGGTCATGCTGTTCCCCGGGGAGTGAGAGGGCTTGCAAATTAGGTAAGCCTTGCCTAATTTATTGTCCAGGTATCTGTCAACCCACACCTGACCCCACAGGGAAGGCCGGCACATGATGAAGACCGCCACCCGGCTGCGCGCCGAGGGGCTCCGGCTGGCCTACGACGGCCGGGTCGTCGTCGACGGGCTCGACCTGGCCGTCCCCGACGGGAAGGTCACCGCCGTCATCGGCCCGAACGGCTGCGGCAAGTCCACCACGCTGCGCGCGCTCGGCCGGCTGCTGCGCCCCCGCGGGGGAGTGGTGCTGCTGGACGGCGAGCGGATCGAGAAACTGCCGACCAAGGAGGTGGCCCGGGCGCTGGGCGTGCTCCCGCAGTCCCCGGTGGCCCCGGGCGGGCTGACGGTCGGCGAGCTGGCGGCTCGGGGCCGCCACCCGCACCAGAGCTGGTACCGCCCCTGGTCGGAGCGGGACGAGGCCGCGGTCGGCGCCGCCCTGGCCCGCACCGGGCTGCTGGAGCTGCGCGACCGCCAGGTGGAGGAGCTGTCCGGCGGCCAGCGCCAGCGGGCCTGGATCGCGATGGTGCTGGCGCAGGGCACCGACCTGCTGCTGCTCGACGAGCCGACGACCTACCTGGACCTGGCCCACCAGATCGACGTGCTCGACCTGGTCCGCGAGCTCAACGGCGACGGCCACACCGTCGTCATGGTGCTGCACGACCTGAACCTGGCGGCCCGCTACTGCGACCATCTCGTGGCCATGCGCGACGGCCGGGTGGCGGCGCAGGGCACTCCCGCCGAGGTGCTCAACTCCGAGCTGGTCCGCGAGGTCTTCGGCCTCGACGCCCAGATCATCACCGACCCCTCCGCGGGGACCCCGCTGGTGATCCCGCTCAGCCGCCTGCGCTGACCGCCCGCGCCGGGGAGGTCAGCGCAGGCCCAGGAAGTCGGCCATCCGGGCGGTGGCGTACCGGAAGAGCGGCCCCGCGGGGTCGGCGCTGTTGGCGAACTGGCCGAACACCTCGAACCCGACCAGTCCGAACAGCTGAGACCAGACCATGAGCAGCCGGGCGGCGTCCTCCGGAGAGAGGTCCAGGCCCGCGGCCTCGGTGACGGCCCGCATCTGGTCGTCGAGCTCCGGTTCCAGCGGGCCGGTGAAGGGCCGCCGCAGCGGCTGTCCGGCCAGGAGGATCTCCGCGCACCTCCGGATGATCCGGGTCCCGGGGTCCACGGTCTCGGCGGGGGCCTCGTATCCGGGGACGGGAGTGCCGTAGAGCAGCGCGTATTCGTGCGGATGCGCCGTGGCCCATTCCCGCACCGCCGCGCACACCAGCATCCAGCGCTCCCGGGGCGGGGCCTGCGGCCTGTCCGCCTTCTCCGCCGCGTCGCCCAGCGCGTTGTAGGCGTCCAGGATGAGGGCGGTCAGCAGTTCGTCCCGGCTGGGGAAGTAGCGGTAGATCGCCGAGGACGCCATGCCCAGCGCGCGGGCCACCGCCCGCAGTGACAGCTGGGCCGAGCCCGCTTCGGAGAGCTGCCTCCTGGCCTCCTGCTTGATCTCGTGGGTCAGCTCGGCGCGTGCCCTCTCCCGGGCGGTGCGGATCGCGTTCATGCTCCCAGTCTGCCAGAGCACCACACTGAAAAGAGAGCACTGCTCTTGCTTTTGTCCGAAGGCCGGTGTTCAATGTTCTTAAGAGAGAGCACTGCTCACAAAGGAGAACACCGCATGCGCTATGTCGAGGCCGGCCGGATGGGGAACGCCTTCAACACCTTCGTGGGCTGGCTGACCGGCAAGGGGGTGAGCCTCTGGGGCGCCAACCTGGTCGCCGTGCGCGGCCGCAAGAGCGGAGAATGGCGCACCAACCCCGTCAACCCCCTCGCGCTGGACGGCGAGCGCTACCTCGTCGCCCCGCGCGGACACACCCAGTGGGTGCGCAACCTGCGTGCCGCCGGAGGCCACGGAGAGCTGCGTTTGGGCAGGAAGGCGACCCCCTTCGCCGCGGTCGAGCTGGCGGACGAGGAGAAGCCGCCGGTCCTGCGCGCCTACCTCAAGCGCTGGAAGTTCGAGGTGGGCGTCTTCTTCGACGGACTCGACCACACCTCCTCCGATGAGGAGCTGCTGCGCGTCGCCCAGGGCTACCCCGTCTTCCGGATCTCCTGATGGCCGGGACGCGGGGTGTCCTCCCGCCGCTGACTACGGCATGATGCCGAACCGTGGTCATCAAGGACACTGGGGACATCGAGCGTCAAAACGGGAATGGTGGGGGCGGGCCGGAATTCCGGGTGGCCTCGGTGGTGCGGCGGCACGGCAGGGAGCGTCCGGAGGCGCCCGCGCTGACGGGCGACGGGCGGACCGTCTCCTACGGCGAGCTGGACACCCGTTCCAGCCGGGTCGCACAAGCCCTGCTGGCCGAGGGCGTCCGGGCCGGGGACAGGGTCGCCTACGTCGGCAAGAACGCCCCCGAGTACTTCGACCTGCTCTTCGGCGCCGCCAAACTCGGCGCGGTCATCGTCCCGGTGAACTGGCGGCTGACCGGCCGGGAGATCGAGGCGATCCTCACGGACGCGGGCGCCGCCCTCACCCTGGCCGACCGGGAGGCGGGCGCCTTCCCCGCCCCCGGACCGCTGCTGCGCACCGGCCCGGAGTTCGAGGGCTGGCTCGCCGCGCACGAGGCGGCCGACCCCGGCTTCACCGGAACCCCCGACGGCATCGTCGCCCAGCTCTACACCTCCGGGACGACCGGCGTCCCCAAGGGCGTGCTGCTGAGCAACCGGAACTTCGCCGTCGGAGAGCGCAGGGCCTCCCGCTGGCTGCTGGACGAGGACTCGGTGAACCTTGTGGCCTCGCCGGTCTTCCACGTCGGAGGGACAGGCTGGGCGCTCACCGGCCTGCACGCGGGCTGCCACCACGTCGTCGTCCGGGACGTCCGCGCCGCCGAGCTGGCGGAACTGTTCGAGCGCCACCGGATCACCAACGGCTTCGTCGTCCCGGCGGTGCTCCAGGCGCTGTGCGACCTGCCGGAGCGGTACGACTACTCGGCGGTCCGCGCCATCGGCTACGGGGCCGCGCCCATCACCACCGGGTTGCTCCGGCGGGTGAAGGAGGTCATCGGCGCTCCGCTCTACCAGGTCTACGGGATGACCGAGACGACCGGGACGATGGTGCAGCTCGACCCGGCCGACCACGAACGCGGGGAACTGCTGCGCTCGGCGGGCCGGCCCTTCCCGTGGGTGGAGCTGAAGGTCGTCGATCCGGAGAGCGGCCGGGAGCTGCCGTCGGGGGAGACCGGCGAGGTGTGGGTGCGCTCGGACCAGAACACGCGCGGCTACTGGAACCGCCCGGAGGAGACCGCGCGGCTGCTCACCCCGGACGGCTGGCTGCGCACCGGGGACGCCGGCCACCTGGACGCCGAGGGCCACCTCTTCCTCACCGACCGGATCAAGGACATGATCGTCACCGGCGGCGAGAACGTGTACCCGGTCGAGGTCGAGGAAGTGCTGGCCCGGCACCCCGGGATCGCCGACGTGGCGGTCGTCGGGGTGCCCGACCGGCGCTGGGGGGAGAGCGTCCTGGCCGTCGTGGTGCCCAGGGGGGATCCGGGCGGGCTGACGGAGGAGGACGTCCTGGAGTACGGAAGGCGGCACCTCGCCGGATTCAAACGCCCCCGGTCTGTGGTGTTCCTGGACGAGTTGCCACGCAACCCCGGCGGCAAGGTGCTGAAGAAGGACCTGCGCGCCCCCTACTGGGAGGCCGAGGGCCGCGCCATCGGCTGACCCCGGGGTTCAGGACTTCGACGCCCGGATCGAGTACATCATCGGGATCCCGGGCGCGCCCTCGGGCCGCCGGTAGACGCCGTCCGGCCCGGCCTCGAGGTCGTGGTAACGGGGGAAGAGCGTGTTCTCGTGCTCGTGCAGGAACTCGATGCGCAGCCCGGCCCCGGCGATGGCCGACACCACGCTCCCGAGTGTGTGGTCCCAGGAGACCGAGACGTTGTTCTTCGTCTCGGCCTTCTGATCCGCGTACGTGCCGGACTCGTCCCAGACCTTGGCGCCCTCGTCGAAGTAGTCATGGGTGACGACGGTGCCCGTCTCGTCGTCCAGGACGTTGGTGATGGGGTGGAACTCCGACAGGTAGAGGAACCCGCCGGGCTTCAGCAGGTCGGAGACCACCCGCGCCCAGCGTGTCAGGTCCGGCAGCCAGAGCAGCGCGCCGAACCCGGTGTAGACGAGGTCGAAGGTCTCGCCTTCGAACGCGGTGACGGCGTCGTAGACGTCGGCCTGGACGAACCGGGCCTCGATCTCCAGTTCGGCTGCGAGTTCCCGCGCGGCCTCCACCGCGGGCCCGGAGAAGTCCAGCCCGCTCACCCTCGCCCCGCGCGCCGCCCACGACAGGGTGTCCTGTCCGAAATGGCACTGCAGGTGGACGAGGCTCCGGCCGGTGACGTCGCCGACCTCGGCGATCTCGAAGTCCCGCAGGACGTCCCGTTTCTCGCGGAACCCGGGGAGGTCGTAGAACGACCCTGCTAGATGGATTGGTACCCGTTCATCCCAATTCGCCTGGTTTACTTCTCGCCAGTGTCCGATGAGGTCTTTCATGGGGAGCGACCCTAGTCGTGCCGGTTCGAGGGAAGAAAGCGATTTGTTTTTCGAACAGTTCTCCTTGAGCGCGTCGGTCGTGGCGGGGAATGGGGCCCGGGTCCGGGCGGAACGGGACCACGGTCCCTGGGAGGCGGGGCGGGCGCGGCTCGATCATCGGCGTATGCGATTCCCCTTCCGTGTGATCATGCTCGTGGCGGCGCTGGCCCTCGGCCTGGCGGCGCCGGCCCAGGCCGCGCCCGCCAAGAAGACCGTCAAGGTGGTGGCGACCAGTCTGAGCGGCAAGCGCATCTACCTGGACCACCACGTCTCCTACTGCGTGAAGAAGAACGACTGCGAGCCCTCGGCCAAGGACGGCACCAGCAAGGTCGCGAAATACACGCAGACCGTGAAGGTGCGCCGCAAGCACGGGGTCTGGATCAACACCGCGGCGATCAAGCCGCATCGTGTGCGCGTCTACGTCAACGGCAAACTGGTCTACGACAAGAAGGCCAAGTGGCACGCCCAGGACGACGCCGGTTTCTACATCGCTGATTACACGTACTTCAACCGATAACGAAACGGTGTACGGGGACCACGGTCCATGGGGAAGGGGACCATGGTCCCTAAGGGACATATGCGACATGGCATGATCATCGATGTATGCGCCTTCCCCGCAGGAAACCAACGGAGCTAGCCGGTGATCACCGCGACGATCCGGGTCCCCGGCGGGAACTCGCCCCGCCGGATCATGGTGTACAGGCCGTAGAGCATCTTTCCCGTGTAGACCCAGTCCAGCCGTACGCCGTGGCGGGCGCCGAAGTCCTCGACGAAGGCGTCGAGCTCGGACGTACGGCGGGCGTAGCCGCCGAAATGGAACTCCGTCTGGATCGACCAGGCGGAGTTCTCGCGTTCGTGCTCCCTTTGCAGACGGGCCACCTCGTCCCGCAGGAACCCTCCGCCCTTGAGCACCGCGAAGCCCAGCGCCCGCGCGCCCTCGCGCAGGCCCAGAGCCAGTCCCGCGAGCGTGCCGCCGGTGCCGACGGGACAGCACAGCACGTCGTACGGCTCGGTGATCTCCTCCGCGAGTTCGACGCAGCCCCGGACGGCCAGGGCGTTGGACCCGCCCTCCGGCAGCACGTAGAACCGTCCGGGCGGTACCGGCTTGTCGCGGTAGGCGGTGCGGGAGACGTACTCCAGCCGCATGCCCCGGGCCGTCGCGAAGGCCAGGACGGGGTTGAGCGGCAGGTGCTCCTCACCGCGGATGACGCCGACCGTCCGGAACCCGAAGATGCTCCCGGCCGCGGCCGTGGCCCGGATGTGGTTGGAGTAGGCGCCACCGAACGTCAGAAGGGTGTCGTGACCCTGTTCGGCCGCGGCCCCGAGGTTGTACTTGAGCTTGCGCCACTTGTTGCCGGGGACCTCCGGGTGGATCAGGTCGTCCCTTTTAAGAAACAACCGGACGTCCCCCAGCCGCTCGTCGGAGATCTCGGCCAAGGGCGAAGGCAGGAGGAGCTCCACCTTCCCCAGCTTAGCCGCGGGACGGGAGGGACGGCTGACGCCGGTTTTCTCCGTCCACCGGCCGGGGATCAAGGCCTGTACCGAAGGGGACGCCGAATGGACGTGGTGCTGTGAGCGCGGTGGGCGAGGGAAGCGGACGTCCGGCGGGCCGGCC
Source organism: Actinocorallia sp. B10E7 (assembly GCF_039871655.1). Taxonomy (NCBI): domain Bacteria; kingdom Bacillati; phylum Actinomycetota; class Actinomycetes; order Streptosporangiales; family Thermomonosporaceae; genus Actinocorallia; species Actinocorallia sp. B10E7. The sequence goes on along the minus strand of NZ_JBDPLZ010000014.1, from coordinate 27,546 downwards.
GGTGGTGATGCTGGTGACCGCCACCGTGGGGTTCGCGGTGAACTTCTGGGCCTGGGCGCTGCTCAGCCCGCTGGGTCCCCGCTTCAAGGAGATCCTGGGTTTGAGCGCGCTGCAGCAGGCGCTCCTGGTGGCCGTCCCGGTGGTGGTGGGTTCGGTGGGGCGCGTCCCGGTGGGCGTGCTGACCGACAGGTTCGGCGGCCGGGTGATGTTCCCGCTGGTCTCGGCGGTGACGATCATTCCGGTGCTCTACCTGGGGCTGGCCGGCTACGAGTCGTTCGCCGGGCTGCTGGTCGGCGGGTTCTTCCTCGGGGTGGGCGGAACGGTCTTCGCGGTCGGCGTCCCGTTCGTCAACGCGTGGTTCCCGCCCGAGCGGCGGGGGCTGGCGATCGGGGTGTTCGGGGCCGGCATGGGCGGCACCGCGATCAGCGCGCTCACCACGGTGAAGTTGGTTGACATGTCTGGCATGTCCACTCCCTTCGTGGTGACCGCCGTGCTGCTGGCGGTCTACGCCGCGGTCGCCTATCTGGTGCTGAGGGAGGCCCCCGGCCGCCGCGCCCCCACCGGCTCGGCCCTGCGGAACCTGGCCGCCACGGTCCGGCTGTCGGTGACCTGGCAGGCATCGGCGCTGTACGCCATCGCCTTCGGCGGCTACGTCGCGTTCTCGGTGTACCTGCCGACCTACCTGCGGACGGCGTACGAGCTCACCCAGGCGGACGCGGCCAACCGGATGGCCGGCTTCGTGGTGCTGGCGGTGCTGATGCGCCCGCTGGGCGGCTGGCTGTCCGACCGGTTCGGCGCGGTACGGGTCCTGGCCATCGTCCTGGCCGTCGTGACCGTGGGAGCCGCGGTCCAGGCCTTCACCCCGCCCCTCATGCCGCTGGGGACCATCGCCTTCCTGTCGATGGCCGCGGCGCTGGGAGCCGGAAGCGGAGCGGTCTTCGCTCTGGTGGCGCTGCTGGCCCCGCAGGACAAGGTCGGCTCGGTCACCGGGGTGGTCGGCGCCGCCGGAGGGCTCGGCGGCTTCATCCCGCCCCTGGTGATGGGCGTGATCTACAGCGCCTACGGGCGCTACGCGCTCGGCCTGGCACTGCTCTCCCTCGTCGCCGTGGCGGGAGTGTTCTTCACCGTCACCACGGTGCGGAAGGGAGTGGAGCGGCGGCGTACCGCCCTCGCGGCCGCCTGAGCGTACCCGTGCGTGTCGATGGACAGGACCCCCGGAACTGGAGAGGACGTCCCGAGGACGTCCCAGGAGGCGATAGATGAGCACCGAGACCGGAGCCCCGGCGGAACGCCCCGGGCTGGACGGCCCGCTGGCCCAGGCGCTGGTGGGGACCCGCCGGTTCTTCACCCGTTCGGAGGTCTCCGAGGACCTGCGGACGATGTACCAGGCGGGAGGCAGGCAGGCCGACACCTTCTACCGCGACCGCTGGTCGCACGACAAGGTGGTGCGCTCCACCCACGGGGTGAACTGCACGGGCTCCTGCTCGTGGAAGGTGTACGTCAAGGACGGCATCATCACGTGGGAGGCGCAGCAGACCGACTACCCGTCGGTGGGGCCGGACCGCCCCGAGTACGAACCCCGGGGCTGCCCTCGCGGCGCGGCGTTCTCCTGGTACACCTACTCGCCGACCCGGGTGCGCTACCCGTACGTGCGCGGCGTGCTGCTGGAGATGTACCGCGAGGCCAGGGCCAGGACGGGCGACCCGGTGACGGCCTGGGCGGAGATCGTCTCCGACCCGGAGAAGTCCCGCCGCTACAAGTCGGCGCGCGGCAAGGGCGGCCTGGTGCGGTCCACCTGGGACGAGGCCGTCGAGATGGTCGCCGCCTCCTACGTGCACACCATCAAGGAGTTCGGCCCCGACAGGGTGGCGGGGTTCTCCCCGATCCCCGCGATGTCGATGGTCTCGCACGCGGCGGGTTCCCGGTTCACGTCCCTGATCGGCGGCTCCATGTTGTCGTTCTACGACTGGTACGCCGACCTGCCGGTCGCCTCCCCGCAGGTGTTCGGCGACCAGACGGACGTGCCTGAGTCGGGGGACTGGTGGGACGCCGCCTACCTGATCATGTGGGGCTCGAACCTGCCGGTGACCCGTACGCCCGACGCGCACTGGATGGCTGAGGCCCGCTACCGGGGCCAGAAGGTCGTGGCCGTCGCGCCCGACTACGCCGACAACGTCAAGTTCGCCGACGAGTGGCTGCCCGCCCGGCCCGGCACCGACGGCGCGCTCGCTATGGCGATGGGCCACGTCGTCCTCAAGGAGTTCTTCGTCGACCGGCAGGTCCCCTACTTCACCGACTACGTCAAGCGCTACAGCGACCTGCCGTTCCTGGTCCGGCTGGAGCCGAACGCCGCGGGCGACGCCTACGCCCCGGCCAAGTTCCTCACCGCCGCCGACCTGCCGGGCGCCGAGGCGCAGGCGGAGAACGCCGCGTTCAAGACCGTCCTCCTGGACTCCGCCACGGGAAGGCCCCTGGTCCCCAACGGGTCGCTGGGCTTCCGCTACGGAGAGTCCGGAGCCGGCCGGTGGAACCTGGACCTGGGAGACGCCGACCCGCTGCTGAGCGCGGCCGCGGAGACGGGGGAGGCCGTGGAGGTCGACCTCCCCAGGTTCGACACCGTCGACGGCTCCCCCGGGACTCTGAGGCGCGGGGTGCCGGTGCGCCGCATCGGCGGGCATCTCGTCACGACCGTCTATGACCTGACCCTCGCCCAGTACGGGGTGCGGCGGGAGGGCCTGCCCGGCCGCTGGCCCACGGGCTACGACGACGCCGAGGAGCCCTGCACGCCCGCCTGGCAGGAGACCTTCACCGGCGTCCCGGCGCAGGCCGCGGCCCGCATCGGCCGCGAGTTCGCCGCCAACGCCGAGGAGTCACGCGGCCGGTCGATGATCATCATGGGTGCGGGCACCAACCACTGGTTCCACTCCGACACCATCTACCGCGCCTTCCTGGCCCTGACCACGCTGACCGGCTGCCAGGGCGTGAACGGCGGCGGCTGGGCCCACTACGTCGGCCAGGAGAAGTGCCGGCCGGTCACGGGCTGGTCGCAGCTGGCGGGCGCCCTCGACTGGTCGCGCCCGCCCCGCCAGATGATCCAGACCGCCTACTGGTACCTGCACACCGACCAGTTCCGCTACGACCACTTCAGCGCCGGCACCCTGTCCGCGGCCACCTCCGGCGGGACGCTGGCCGGCCGCACCACCGCCGACGTCATCGCCCAGTCGGCCCGGATGGGCTGGATGCCCTCCTACCCCACGTTCGACCGCAATCCGCTGGATCTGGCCGACGCCGCCGAGGCCTCGGGCAGGCCGATCGGGGAGTACGTGGCCGAGGAGCTGAAGGCCGGACGGCTGAAGTTCGCCTGCCAGGACCCCGACGCCCCCGAGAACTTCCCCCGGGTGCTGACCATCTGGCGGGCCAACCTGCTCGGCTCCTCCGCGAAGGGCAACGAGTACTTCCTCAAACACCTGCTGGGCGCCGACTCCAACCTCCGTGCCGAGGAGACCCCGCCCGAGCTGCGTCCCAAGGACGTCACCTGGCGGGAGGAGGCGCCGACCGGCAAGCTCGACCTGCTGCTCACCCTGGACTTCCGGATGACCAGCACCACCGTCTACTCCGACATCGTGCTGCCCGCCGCGACCTGGTACGAGAAGCACGACCTCAACACCACCGACATGCACCCCTTCGTGCACGCCTTCAGCCCCGCCATCGCCCCGCCGTGGCAGACCCGCACGGACTGGGACGCCTTCCAGACCATCGGCGCGGCGTTCAGCAGGCTCGCCGCCACCCACCTCGGAGTGCGCAAGGACGTCGTCGCGGTGCCGCTGCTGCACGACACCCCCGACGAGATGGCCAACCCGCACGGCAGGGTCGCCGACTGGACCGCGGGGGAGTGCGAGCCGGTCCCGGGCGTGACGATGCCCAAGCTCGTCGTGGTGGAACGCGACTACGGGGCGGTCTCGGCGAAGATGTCCTCGATCGGGCCGCTGGTGGAGAAACTGGGCGCCACCACGAAGGGCGTCACCTTCGAGCTGGAACGCGAGCTGGAGTACCTGCGCGGCAAGAACGGCACAGTCAGGGGAGGCCCCGCCGCCGGACGCCCCTCGCTGCGCAGCGACGTCCACGCCTGCGAGATGATCCTCGCCTTCTCCGGCAGCACCAACGGGCATGTGGCCACCCAGGGCTTCCAGACGCTGGAGCGGCGCACCGGGACCCGGCTGGCGGACCTGGCGGCCGAGAGCGAGGGCAAGCAGATCACCTTCGCCGACACCCAGGCCCGGCCCGTCCCGGTCATCACCTCGCCGGAGTGGTCGGGTTCGGAGACGGGAGGGCGCCGCTACTCGCCCTTCACCATCAACGTGGAGCGCCTCAAACCATGGCACACCCTGACGGGACGCCAGCACTTCTTCCTCGACCATGACTGGATGACCGAGCTGGGCGAGCAACTCCCGGTTTTCCGGCCTCCGCTGAACATGCACCAGCTGTTCGACGAGCCCCGGGTGGGCGAGAACGGCGAGCTGGGCATCACCGTCCGGTACCTGACCCCGCACAACAAGTGGTCCATCCACTCCGAGTACCAGGACAACCTGTTCATGTTGTCGTTGTCGCGGGGCGGCCCGACGATCTGGATGAGCGACCTGGACGCCGCCAAGATCGGGGTTTCGGACAACGACTGGGTCGAGGCGGTCAACCGCAACGGCGTCGTGGTGGCCCGCGCGGTCGTCTCGCACCGGATGCCCGAGGGCACCGTCTACATGCACCACGCGCAGGACCGTCTCATCGACGTCCCCCGCACCGAGACCACCGGGCGGCGCGGCGGCATCCACAACTCGCTGACCAGGCTGCTGATCAAGCCCAGCCACCTGATCGGCGGCTACGCCCAGCTCTCGTTCGCCTTCAACTACCTCGGTCCGACCGGCAACCAGCGCGACGAGGTCACCGTGATCCGCCGCCGTTCCCAGGAGGTGACGTACTGATGCGGGTCATGGCTCAGATGGCGATGGTGATGAACCTCGACAAGTGCATCGGCTGCCATACCTGCTCGGTCACCTGCAAGCAGGCGTGGACCAACCGCAGCGGCGTCGAGTACGTCTGGTTCAACAACGTCGAGACCCGTCCGGGGCAGGGGTATCCCCGCCGCTACGAGGACCAGGAGACCTGGCGCGGCGGCTGGTGGCTCAACAAGCGCGGGAAGCTGGCGCTCAGGGCCGGCGGGCGGCTGCGCAAGCTGCTCACGATCTTCTCCAACCCGAAACTGCCGTCCCTGGACGACTACTACCAGCCCTGGACGTACGACTACGAGACGCTCACCAACGCGCCCCTGCAGGAGCACACGCCCGTCGCCCGCCCGAAGTCGCTGATCACCGGCGAGGACATGAAGATCTCCTGGTCGGCGAACTGGGACGACGACCTGGGCGGCATGCCGCAGTACGGCTCGCAGGACCCGGTGCTGGAGGAGCTCGCCAAGGTCTCCGAGAAGGTGAAGCTGGAGTTCGACCGGACGTTCATGTTCTATCTGCCGCGCATCTGCGAGCACTGCCTCAACCCCAGCTGCGCCGCCTCCTGCCCGTCCGGCGCGATCTACAAGCGCACCGAGGACGGCATCGTCCTGGTCGACCAGGACCGCTGCCGCGGCTGGCGGATGTGCGTCACGGGCTGCCCGTACAAGAAGGTCTACTTCAACCACCGCACCGGCAAGGCCGAGAAGTGCACCTTCTGCTTCCCCCGGATCGAGGTCGGCATCCCGACGGTCTGCTCGGAGACCTGCGTGGGGCGGCTTCGCTACATCGGCCTGATGCTCTACGACGCCGACAAGGTGCTGGCCGCCGCCTCCGTGCCCGACGACGCCGACCTGTACGAGGCGCAGCGCGAGGTGTTCCTCGATCCGCACGACCCCGCCGTCGTGGCCGCCGCCGAGAGGGCGGGCATTCCCCGGGACTGGGTCGTGGCCGCCCAGCGTTCCCCCGTCTACGCCCTCATCAACCGGTTCAAGGTGGCGTTGCCGCTGCATCCGGAGTACCGGACCATGCCGATGGTCTGGTACATCCCGCCCCTGTCGCCGGTCGTGGACGTGGTGCGCGACACCGGGCACGACGCCGAGGACAGCGGCAACCTGTTCGCCGCGATCGAGGCGCTGCGCATCCCCGTGGAGTACCTCGCCGAGTTGTTCACCGCGGGGGACACCGGTCCCGTCGACGCCGTCCTGCGCAGGCTGGCGGCCATGCGCTCCTACATGCGCGACCTCAACCTGGGTCGCGACGCCGACGAGGAGATCCCCGTCAAGGTCGGCATGACCGGCGAGGACATGTACGACATGTACCGGCTTCTGGCGCTCGCCAAGTACGACGAGCGGTACGTCATCCCGCCCGCCCACGCCGAACAGGCCCACAAGCTCGAGGAACTGGCCACCGAGTGCAGCCTGGACTACGAGGGAGGCCCCGGCATGGGCGGCGGGGGACCGTTCGGCGAGGCCTCGGGCGGCGCCCAGCCGATCGCGGTGGAGAACTTCCACATGCTCCAGCAGCGGCAGACGGCCGACCGCTTCACCGACCCGGCCGACAAACGCAACCGGGTCAACCTCCTCAACTGGGATGGCAAGGGCGTCCCGCCGGGGCTCTTCCCCGAACGGACCGACACCCCCGGACCCGGAGACACCAACCCGCCCGCCGACTCCGGCGCCGGCAGGACGGAGCCCAAGCCATGAAGAAGTCGAAGACCGCGAGCCGCGCGCTCACCGGAACCGACCGCGCCATCGCCTGGCAGTCCGCCTCGCTCCTGCTCGGCTATCCCGACGAGCACCTCCTGGAGCGCCGTCCGCTGCTCAGACGCGCCGCGGCGGAACTGCCCGCGGCCGTGGGAGGGCCGCTGGGGCGCTTCCTCGACCACCTCGACGCCACGCCGCCGCCCGAACTGGCCGCCGACTACGTCGCCACGTTCGACCACCGCAAACGGTGCTGTCTCTACCTGACGTACTACGCCTACGGCGACACCCGCGAACGCGGCAGGGCGCTGCTGCGGTTCAAGACCGCCTACCGCGAGGCCGGGCTCGTCCTGGACGACGGGGAACTGCCCGACCACCTCGCGGTCGTCCTGGAGTTCGCCGCCACCGGCGACCCCGAGACCGGACACCGGCTGCTGACCGAGCACCGGGCGGGGCTCGAACTGCTCCGCCTCGCGCTGACCGATGCCGCCTCCCCGTGGGGAGCGGTGCTGGAAGCGGTCTCGGCGACCCTTCCGCCACTGGCGGGGAACGACCGCGAAGCCGTCTTCCGCCTGGCCGCCGAGGGGCCGCCCGAGGAGGAGGTCGGCAGGGAGACCTACGGCGGACCGGTCCTGCTGCCCGAACCCAGGGTCCGCATGGGAGCCGGTCCCGCCACCCGAAGAGGAGCACGAGCATGACCCTGTATCTCGCGGCCCCTCAGGAGGCCGGACCCGGAGTCTGGGACATCCTGCTGTGGGTGGCCCTGCCCTACGCCACCATCGCGGTGTTCGTCCTGGGCCACTACTGGCGCTACCGCTACGACAAGTTCGGCTGGACCACCCGCTCCTCCCAGCTGCATGAGAACCGCCTGCTGCGGATCGGCAGCCCGCTGTTCCACTTCGGGATCCTGGTCGTCCTGCTCGGCCACATCGGAGGCCTGCTCGTCCCCGAGAGCTGGACGGCGGCCGCCGGCGTCAGCGAGGACGCCTACCACGTCATCGCCGTCGTGCTCGGGACGATCGCCGGGTTCTGCACCCTCACGGGCCTGGCGATCCTCATCTACCGGCGGCGCACCGTCGGCCCGGTCTTCTCCGCCACCACCCGCAACGACAAGCTGATGTACGCCGTCCTCGCGACGGTGATCGTGCTCGGCCTGGCCGCCACCGTCGCGGCGAACACCGTCGGCGGCGGCTACAACTACCGGGAGACCGTCTCGCCCTGGTTCCGGTCGGTGTTCGTGCTCCAGCCGGACCCGGAGCTGATGACGGGCGTGCCGCTGCTGTTCCAGCTGCACGCCCTCAGCGCCCTGAGCCTGTTCGTGATCTGGCCCTTCACCCGGCTGGTGCACATGCTCACCGCGCCGGTCGGCTACCTGACCCGGCCCTACATCGTCTACCGCAGCCGCGACGAGCAGCTCGGCACCCGGGCTCCCCGCAGGGGGTGGGAACGCACCGCCCGCTGACGGGGTCTCAGCCGGTGAGGTCCGCCGCGATGGCGGCCGCGAAGACGTCCACGTCCTCCTCCGTGGTGTCGAAGGCGGTCATCCAGCGGACCTCGCCGGTGCTGAAGTTCCAGGTGTAGAAGCGGAAGCGCTTCTGCAGCCGCTCGGTGACGTCCTTCGGCAGGATCGCGAAGACGGCGTTGGCCTGGACCGGGCGGGTGATCTCCAGCCCCGGCAGGTCCCGGACCGCGTCGGCCAGCCGGACGGCCAGGCCGTTGGCGTGCCGGGCGTTGCGCAGCCACAGGTCGCCCTCCAGAAGCGCGAGGAGCTGGGCGGAGACGAACCGCATCTTGGACGCCAGCTGCATGGCGGACTTGCGCAGGTACTTGATCGACGGCGCGAGCTCCGGGTTCAGCACGACCACGGCCTCCCCGAGCATCAGGCCGTTCTTCGTGCCCCCGAAGGACAGCACGTCGACTCCCGCGTCGGTGGTGAACTCCCGCATCGGGACGTCCAGCGAGGCGGCGGCGTTGGCAAGCCGGGACCCGTCCATGTGCACCAACATGCCGCGTTCGTGCGCGTGGTCGGCCAGCGCGCGGACCTCCTCGGGCGTGTAGACGGTGCCCAGTTCGGTGCTCTGCGTCAGGGAGACCACGTGCGGCTGGGCGCGGTGCTCGTCGCCCCAGCCCCAGGCCTGGCGGTCCACCAGTTCGGGGGTGAGCCTGCCGTCGGGGGTGGGCACGGTCAGCAGCTTGATGCCGGCGACCTTCTCGGGGGCGCCGCACTCGTCGACGTTGATGTGCGCGGTCTCCGCGGCGACCACCGCCGACCAGCGCCTGGTCATGGCCGACAGGCCCACGACGTTGGCACCGGTGCCGTTGAACACCGGGAAGGCCTGGGCGTCCGGCCCGAAGTGGCGCTGGAAGACCTCCTGGAGCCGGGCGGTGTAGACGTCGTCGCCGTAGGACGTCTGGTGCCCGCCGTTGGCGGCGGCCATCGCGGCCAGGACCTCGGGGTGGATCCCGGCGTAGTTGTCGCTGGCGAAGCCGCGGAAGGAAGGGTCGTGCAGTTCAAGCGGTGAGGTCAAGACGGGTTCCGTTCAGTTCGGAGGCGGGCCGCTCCCACAGCCCGGCGATCTTCGAGGCGAGTTCTTCCACTGTCGTCCAGCCGGGTTTGGGCTCCTCGGTGGCCAGGGCCTTCACCACCAGGATCACGGCGGCGCTGTTCGTACCGGCGAAGGAGTCGGCCAGCGCGAGCGTCCAGGCCTCGGAGGCCGCCTTGGCCGCGGCGTAGGCGGCGTTGCCCTGGGTGGGGTGGCGTACGCCCGTCTGGGAGACGATGGCGACGCGGGCGCCGTCGGCGAACTCCAGGGCGAGGGTGATGTGCTGGAGCGTCCGGACCAGCATGTCGTGCAGGAACGCCCAGTCCTCCAGCTTCGTCTCGGCGAAGGTCTTGCCGCCGCGCCAGCCGCCGACCAGGTGCACCAGGCCGTCCACCGGCCCGAGCTCGGACGCCAGCGCGCGCACCGCGTCGAGGTCCAGCAGGTCGACGGCCTTCCCCGTGACGCCCGGGTGCTCCCATTCGGTGGGCCGCACGTCCAGGGCGATGACCCGGTGCCCGGCCTCGGCCAGCGCCCGTACCGCGGGAGGACCGGCCGCGCCGCCCGCTCCCGCCACCACGATCGTCTTCACGCCGCTGTGATTCCCTTCGTAGAATCGATGACGTCGCCCAGCCGCTTGGCCAGGGCTTCGTAGAACATGCTGAGCGGGAACTCGTCCGGCAGGACCGCGTCCACCCACGCCTTCGGCGGCTCCCCGGCCGGAAGCTCCCGCACGCCCGCGGCCCATCTGGAGGCCGGATGCGGCTCGACGTAGCGGGCGACCAGCGCGTGGGCCGCCAGCCAGTGGGCGAGCTTGGGCCGGTCGATGCCCTCCCGGTACAGCGCCTCGACCTCCTCGCACAGGGCGACGACGGCCTCGGGCAGGCGCTCCCAGTCGATCGTCAGCCGGTTGTCGGACCAGCGCACCACATGGCGCCGGTGCAGGTAGGCGAACAGCAGCTGCCCGCCCAGGCCATCGTAGTTGCGTACCCGGGGACCGGTGATCGGGAACCGGAAGAGCCGGTCGAAGAGGATCGCGTACTGCAGCAGCCGCGCGTGCGGCACGTCCGTCAGCCGGGTGGCCTCGCGGAAGGTGTTGAGGTCGCAGCGCAGCTCCTCCAGGGAGTAGAGCCAGTACGGCATCCGCTGCTTGATCATGAACGGGTCGAACGGCAACTCGCCGTGGCTGTGCGTGCGGTCGTGGATCAGGTCCCACAGCGCGAACGTGTCCTGGGCCAGCCGCTGGGAGGCCAGCAGGCGGGCGGCGTCCGGGGGCAGCGGCAGGCGCAGGGCGTCGGCGGCGGCGCGGCCGACCCGGCGGAACCGGGCCGCCTCCCGGTCGCAGAAGATCCCGCCCCAGGTGAAGCTCGAAGGCGCCTCGCGGACCGCGACGGTCTCGGGGAACAGCACCGCGGAGTCGGTGTCGTAGCCGGGGGTGAAGTCGATGAAGGCCAGCGGCACGAACATCGGATTGTCGTACCTGGACGCCTCCAGCTCCGCCAGCCAGTCCGGCCAGACGACCCGGCACAGCACCGCCTCGAGGTTGCGGGCGGGATTCCCGTTCTGGGTGTACATGGGGAAGACGACCAGGTGTTCGAGGCCGTCCTCGCGCCGCAGTTGCGGCTGGAAGGCCAGCAGGGAGCCGAGGAAGTCGGGGACGCCCAGGCCCTCGGCGGACCAGCGGCGCAGATCGGCCGCGGCGGCGTCCAGGTAGTCGGCGTCGTGGGGGAACAGCGGCGCCAGCCGCTCGACGCAGGAGGCGACCTGGTCGACGAGCTTCCCGGCGAGGGGGCGCTCTTCCTCGCGGACGGACCCGTCCTTGTCCTGCAGCGGCCGCAGCCGCTCGACGGTCTCCTTCAACTCGGCCCAGGCGGGGTGGGCCAGGGCGGGGGAGGGGGCGGCCGCCTCACCGGTCTCGCGGGGCGCGCCCGCGGCCCAGGTGACGACGCCGCGCCACAGCTCGGCGTGGTCGTGCTCGCCGATCGAGTCGTCGCCGAAGAGGTCGGAGTCGGCGAACACCGCGACCCGCCCCTCGCCCGCGGACACCGCGACGGCCAGGGGCGCCTCCGCGGGATCGGCGCTCGCGGAGGAGCGCAGCAGCACCGAGCCGCCGTCGGGGGCGTCCAGGGCGCCCGCCCGGTAGAAGCAGACGTTCCGGACGCCCGCCAGCGGGTCCTCTGGGCCGTCCTGCTCCTGGGGCTCGGCCATCACCCAGTGGGCGACGTCCCGGTGTGGTTGTGCCGGGGGTCCTGGACCGTCACGTTCCGGATTCCGATCCCGAACCGGGCCAGCAACTCGTCCAGGTTGGTCCCGTACTTGTCCTGCTCGCACTCGGCCATGACGACCAGTCCGCCGCCGGAGCGCACGAACGCCTCGATCACGTCCAGCTCGGCGGCGGTGAAGCGGGGCTCGCCCAGTCCGGTGGTGCGCTCCCAGCGGTCCTCGGAGGGGTGGGCGATCACCAGGACGTCCCGCCCTGCGAGGGCCTCGGCGGTGAGGGGTCCCTCGGTGCCGGCGTCGACCCGGTGCCCGGCCCCCCGCAGCAGCTCGGCGGCCCGGACGTAGCCGGCGTCGGCGGGATGGCCCGGATTCATGGTCCGTACCCGCTCGGGCCGGATGCTCCAGGCCTCCCGATGCGCCTCGTCGAACAGTACCTGCGCAAAGCCCCGCACGTCAGACCTCCCGAAATACTGCTTGATCATCGAAAAATTTATGGCAAAAAGCCTAACATTCGAAAGGTTATTCTCTTTCCCCTGGTCGGCGCTAGGCTTGGACCATGTCTTCCGATGTCCGCGTACGCTTCGCCCCGTCTCCCACCGGCATGTTCCACGTCGGGGGCGCCCGCTCCGCTCTGTTCAACTGGGCCATCGCCCAACAGACAGGGGGCACCTTCGTCCTGCGGATCGAGGACACCGACGCCAACCGCAACCGGCCCGAATGGACCGAGGGCATCATCTCCGCGCTCGCCTGGATCGGCATCAACAGCGGCTCCTCCCACTTCGAGGGCCCGCTCATGCAGTCCGACCAGGACGCCCAGCAGCGCGCCGCGGTGGCCGGGATGCTCGCCGAGGGCAAGGCCTACCACTGCGACTGCGACCGCCAGCAGGTCATCGCCCGCACCGGCGACCCCAACCGCGGCTACGACGGCCACTGCCGCGAGCGCGGCCTGTCCGACGGGCTGGTGCGCTTCCGCACCCCCGACGAGGGCGTCACCGTCGTCCAGGACGAGATCCGGGGCCGGGTGGAGTTCCCCAACGCGGCCATGGAGGACTTCGCCATCGCCCGCAGCGACGGCTCGCCGCTGTTCATCCTCGCCAACGTCGTCGACGACATCGAGATGGGCATCACCCAGGTCGTGCGCGGCGACGAGCACCTGTCCAACACCCCCAAGCAGCAGCTGCTGTGGGAGACCCTGGGGGTGGCGCCGCCGGTCTGGGCGCACGTGCCGGTGATCGTCAACGAGAAGCGGCAGAAGCTCTCCAAGCGGCGCGACAAGGTGGCGCTGGAGGACTACCAGGCCGAGGGCTACCTGGCCGACGCCATGGTCAACTACCTGATGCTGCTGGGCTGGGCGCCGTCGGGCGACCGCGAGATCGTGCCGTGGGAGGAGATGGTCGCCGAGTTCAGGCTCTCGGACGTCAACACCTCCCCGGCGTTCTTCGACGTCAAGAAGCTGCGCGCCATCAACGGCGAGTACATCCGCGCGCTGCCGCTGGAGAAGTTCATCGAGCAGAGCGACTCCTACCTGGACCCGGCCTGGGACCGCAAGGTCTTCGCCCAGCTCGCCGAGCTGGCCCAGACGCGCGTGGCGGTCCTGTCGGAGCTGCACGACCTGATGGACTTCGCCTTCCTGGACGAGCCGGTCTTCGACGAGCAGGCCTGGAACAAGGGCATGAAGGAGCCCGCCGCCGAGCTGCTGGCCGCCGCCGAGGAGGCCTACCGCGACGCCCCCTGGACCGCGGAGGAGCTCAAGAACCGCCTGGAGCAGGTCGGCGCCGGCTTCGGGCTGAAGCTCGGCAAGGCCCAGGCCCCAGTCCGGGTCGCCACCACCGGCCGCACCGTCGGCCTGCCGCTGTTCGAGTCCCTGGAGGTCCTGGGCCGCGAGCGCACCCTGGCGCGCATCGCCGCGGCACGGGCACGTTTGACCGACTGACCAGTTCCTTTTGGGAGATAAAGGGACATGGCTGCCCTATGAGGCGCACCTCGACCCGGCTCGCGGACGGCCGGGAGCTCATCTACTTCGACCTGCCGGACGACCCGCCCCGCGAACTCGAAGACGCCCGTGAGCTCCCGGCGCCTCCGCCGGCCTCGGAGCTGCGCTTCGACGAGCTGCGCGGCGAGTGGGTCGCCGTGGCGGCGCACCGGCAGGAACGCACCTTCCAGCCGCCCGGCGACCGCTGCCCGCTGTGCCCGTCCACCCCGGACTTCCTCTCGGAGATCCCCGGCCCCTACCGGGTGGTGACCTTCGAGAACCGGTTCCCCTCCTTCAGTGACCGGACCTCCGAGGGCCGCACCATGCCCGGCATCCGCCCCGGCGAGGGCCGCGCCGAGGTCATGTGCTTCACCTCTGACCACGAGGAGTCCTTCGCCGACCTGAGCGTCCGGGACGTCCGCCTGGTCCTGGACGTGTGGGCGGACCGCACCGAGGCCATGTCGGCCCTGCCCGGGGTCGAACACGTCTTCCCCTTCGAGAACAGGGGAGAGGAGATCGGCGTCACCCTCTCCCATCCGCACGGCCAGATCTACGGCTACCCCTTCGTCCCCCCGCACGTCCGCCGGATCCTGGACTCCCTGGAACGGGACCCGGGCGCCTTCGCCTTCCGCCTGACCCGCGAGCAGGCCGCCGAGCGCGTGGTCGCCGCCGACGAGCACTGGACGGCCTTCGTCCCCCGCGCCGCCCGCTGGCCCTTCGAGGTCCACTTCTACCCGCACCGCCAGCTCCCCGACCTACCGTCACTGACGGAGGAGGAACGCGACGCCTTCGCTCCCCTCTACCTGGACGTCCTCCGCCGCTTCGACGCCCTCTTCGATCTCCCGCTGCCCTACATGGCGGGCTGGTTCCAGGCTCCCGTCCGCCAGGCCCGCGACACCTTCCGCCTCCACCTCCAGCTCTTCTCCATCCGGCGCGCCTCCTCCAAGCTCAAGTACCTCGCGGCCTCCGAATCCGCGATGGGCGCCTTCATCAACGACGTCCGGCCGGAGGACGCCGCCCAGCTGCTCCGCGACGCCCTGCCTCCCTTCACCGGAAGCTGACCGAGCCGGAGTAGTGTCCGGCGGAGCAGACGAAACTCAGACGGCCGGGCCGGGGAACGCCCAGATCGATCCGGGTCTGTCCGTCTTTCGGCAGGAGGAGGGACGTGCCGCGCCGGGGCAGGGTGAAGGCCCGGGTGCAGCCGGTCGTGTTCTTGGTGCTGAGCACCAGAACGGTGGGGACTCCCGCGCGGGCCGACAGGAGGGCGGGGCGGTAACCGTCGTTCAGGGCGTGGACGGTGATGGTCTGGACGCCGGAGGCGTCGGTGGCGACATGGCGGACGTCCAGGGGCGGGGGACGGGTGATGTCGGGAAGCCAGCCGCCGAGGCGGAGGCCGCCGACCGCGGTCCAGGCCGCCACTCCCAGCAGGGCCACGCCGAGAAGGCGTGCGGGAAGGCCGCGCACCAGGGAGACGCCCAGGCCGAGGACCCCGGTGAGAGGCGCGGTGCCCAGGACGAAACCCGCCATGATGACCGCGCCGGTCAGGGGGGAACGCGAGGCCACGGCCAGGAGTTCGGCGGACAGGGTGATGCCGCAGGGGACCAGGACGGTGGCCGCGCCGATGAGCAGGGGATGGCCGAGCCGGGAGGGCGGCGGGCAGCCGTGGGCGGCGGGGCGCGGTCTGAGCAGGCGCAGCGCGAAGAACGCCAGGAGGACGGCGGAGAGCATCAGCAGGAAGCCGCGTATCAGCGGACCCGGCTGGACCGCCGCGCCGACACCGCCGAGGAGGGCGCCCAGGGCGGCGTGGGCGGCGAGCTTACCGGTGAGGAAGCCGGTGACGAGCCGGGCGGGACTGGCGCCCGGCCGGCCCGCCAGCCCGGCCAGCAGCCCGGTGTGCAGTGCGGCGCAGGTGGTGAGGCCCGCGAGCAGGCCCATGCCCGTGCCGGTCACGAAGGAGGTCGCCGTGCTCACGCATGGTCAGTGCCCGGAAAAGGGAGAGATCACCCGTCCTGGGGGAGAAAGAGGAGGTCGGCGAGCATGCCGCCTGCCGGGGTGTGGCGCTCCTCGGCGGGGCTGTCGTAGACGACGAGAAGCCTGTCGCCGATGACGACGATGCCCTCCGCGTGGTCCTCTCCGTCACCGTGCGGCAGGTCGCCGAGGTGCACGAGATCGTGCACGAACTCGGGGGCGTCGCACTTCGCGGCGTCCTTCCAGCGGAACAGGCGCACCGGGCCGCTCAACGCCATCGACGGGCCCGCCAGGACGAGCAGGTCGTCGCCGTCGGGGCACAGGTCGCGGATCCCGAGGCCGCGCAGGTCGAGGAAGTGGGAGTGGTAGCGGGCGCCGTTCAGAGAGCGCAGCCGCAGCCGGTGCTCGTCGCCGGGGTCGGTCTCGGGCCAGACCTCCACCATCGCGGCCCAGCCGCGCAGGACCGGCCCGCGGAAGCCGACGTACAGCCGGTCGCCGTGGAGGGCCAGGCCCTCGATGTCCACGCCGTTGTCCTTGGACGGGACCGACAGGAAGGGCGCGAGGTGGGGGTCGTCGCACAGCAGGTCGGCGATGGAGTCGCCGCGTCCGCCCAGGACGGCGGCGGTCCGGCCGTCGGCGGCCCTGCGCACCGGCACGGGAAGCCCGTCGGGGCCCTCCTCCAAGGGCAGCCGCACCAGGATGTAGCGGTTCTCCTCGCGCACGACCGTCGCCAGGCGGCGGCGGGACTTGTGGCCGGAGTGCTCGGGTTTGACCCGCTTGCGCTTCAGGCTGTGCGAACCGATCGCCCACAGCCAGCCATCCCCACTGGCCAGGCCCTCGATGTCGGCCTCCTCGTCGGGACCGGCGGGCAGGTCGACGAAGTCCGCGAGCCGGTAGGTCACCTCGTCGGAGTAGCCCGTGAGGACGCCGTCGGCGTCGTGCACCTCGGTGAGGCGTTCGATGGTGGCGGTCTCGTCACCGGCCACCCACAGGCACCGACCCTCCTTCCGCACCGCCGAAAGGTTCGTGTGGGTCTGCGCCTCGCGGCTCAGCGTGCCGAAAACCAGCTCAATTTGTCGTTCGACGAACATATCTCCAGATGTTTGCACAGGATCAGGCTTTTTCCTCGTCCAACAGCCCGCGCTGCCTCAACAACTCGGCCTGCTCCCTGATCAGCGCCGCCTGCCGCTGCAGCTGCTTGTCCTTGTTGTACAAGTCCACGAACACCGACACCTTCGCCCGCAGCACCCAGGGGTCGAACGGCTTGGAGATGAAGTCGACGGCCCCCGCCGCGTATCCGCGGAAGGCGTAGTCCGGGTCGCTGTTGAGCGCGGTGAGGAAGATGATCGGAATGTCCCGGGTCTTCTTCCGGCGCTTGATGTCGCGGGCGGTCTCGAAGCCGTCCATGCCCGGCATCACCACGTCGAGCAGGATCACCGCGTACTCGTCGGTGAGCAGCGCCTTCAGCGCCTCCTCCCCGGAACGGGCCCGCACCAGCTCCTGGTCCAGGGAACTGAGGATGGCCTCGAGCGCGATCAGGTTCTCCTCGCGGTCGTCCACGAGGAGGATCTTCACCTTGTCCTCCATCGGATCAGTTCACCTCCGGGTTCTGCAGCCAGGTGCGCATGACACTCAGCAGACGGTCGATGTCAACCGGTTTGGCGACATAGTCGGAGGCTCCTGCCGCCAGGCTCGCCTCCCGGTCTCCCTGCATCACCTTGGCCGTGATCATGATGATGGGCAACTCGGCGAACTGCGGCATGCTCCTGATCGTCTCGGTGGTGGCGTAGCCGTCCAGACCCGGCATCATCACGTCCATCAGGACGATCGCAACATCGGGGTTGCGCTGCAGCAGGTCTATGCCCGCCTGGCCGTCCTCGGCGTACAGCACGTCCATGCCGTACCCCTCCAGCACGCTGGTGAGCGCGAACACGTTCCGGACGTCGTCGTCGACGACCAGGACCTTCTTCCCCGACAGGACCAGGTCGAGGTACTCCGTGGGCTCTTCCTCCTCCAGCGGAAGGAGCACCAGGTCCTCCACGGGCTGCGCCTGCTGCTGCGGCACGGCCGGCACCGGTAGGTCGGCGCCCGCCCCCCGGTGGTCCACCGGCAGGAGGAGCGAGAAGACGCTGCCCACCCCCGCCTCGCTCTCGGCCTGGATCTCGCCGTTCAGCAACTGGGCGATGTTCCGGCTGATCGACAGCCCGAGCCCGGTCCCGCCGTACCGGCGGCTGGTGGTGCCGTCCGCCTGCTGGAACGCCTCGAAGATCAGCTGCAGCTTGTCCTCGTCGATCCCGATCCCGGTGTCGACGACCCGGAACGCCACCAGGGGCTCGGAGTCCTGCAGCCGGGAGGCGGCGACCTCCTCGGGGGTGGCCGGACCGATCACCAGTTCGGCCTTGCCCTCGGAGGTGAACTTCACCGCGTTCGACAACAGGTTGCGCAGCACCTGCTCGACCCGCTGCTCGTCGGTGAACAGCGTCGAGGGGGTGCCGGGCTCGATCCTGACGTCGAACTCCAGGCCCTTGTCCGCCGCCATCGGCCGGAACGTGGCGTCCATGTAGTCCACCAGATTCGCCAGCTCCAGCGGCTGCGGATGGATGTCCATCTTGCCCGCCTCGACCTTCTCCAGGTCGAGGATGTCGTTGATGAGCTGGAGCAGGTCGGTGCCCGAGTCGTGGATCGTCCGGGCGAACTCCACCTGCTTGGCGGTCAGGTTGCCCTCGGTGTTCTCCGACAGCAGCTTGGCCAGCACCAGGAGGCTGTTGAGCGGCGTGCGCAGCTCGTGTGACATGTTCGCCAGGAACTCCGACTTGTAGCGGGAGGAGACCGCCAGCTGCTCGGCCCTCTCCTCCAGCGCCCGCCGCGCCTGCTCGATCTGGAAGTTCTGGATTTCGATCGCGCGGTTCTGCTTGGCCAGCAGCGCGGCCTTCTCCTCCAGCTCGGTGTTGGAGCGGCGCAGCTCGGCCTGCTGGCGCTGCAGCTCGTCGGAGCGTTCCTGCAGCTCGTGGGTGAGCCGCTGGGACTCCTCCAGCAGCGAGGCGGTCCGGGTCGTGGCGATGATGGCGTTGATGGTGACGGCCATCGTCTCGGTGAACTGGTCGAAGAACGCCAGGTGCACCGGGTTGAAGCCGTCGAAGGAG
Organism: Actinocorallia sp. B10E7; assembly: GCF_039871655.1. Taxonomy (NCBI): domain Bacteria; kingdom Bacillati; phylum Actinomycetota; class Actinomycetes; order Streptosporangiales; family Thermomonosporaceae; genus Actinocorallia; species Actinocorallia sp. B10E7. The sequence continues at coordinate 9,003 of NZ_JBDPLZ010000014.1, read as the reverse complement.
GCCAGCTCGATCGCGCCGAGCACCTGCTCCTCGAAGACGATCGGCATGACGATCACGCTCGCCGGGGCCGAGGCCCCCAGCCCGGACCTGATCTTCAGATAACCGCGGGGCACCTCGCGGACGTGGATCACCCGGTGTTCCATGGCCGCCTGCCCCACCAGGCCCTCGCCCAGCGCGAACCGCACCCGCCCCACCGAGTCGCGGGCCAGCCCGTAACCGGCGGTCAGCACCAGCTCCGAGTCCCTGGCCAGGTACAGCGCGCCGTGCTGCGCGCCGACCGTCTGGGTGAGCTCGTTCATGATGAGCTGCGAGACCTGGGCCAGGTCGCGCTGGCCCTGCATGAGCCGGCCGATCCGGGCCAGGTTGGTCTTCAGCCAGTCCTGCTCCTCGTTGGCCCGGGTGGTCTCCCGCAGGTTGGCCACCATCAGGTTGACGTTGTCCTTGAGTTCGGCGACCTCCCCCCTGGCCTCGACGTCGATCTTGCGGGTGAGGTCGCCACTGGCCACCCCCGAGGCGACCTCGGCGATCGCCCGCACCTGGGTGGTGAGGTTGGAGGCCAGTTCGTTCACGCTCTCGGTCAGGCCCTTCCAGGTGCCCGAGACGCCCTCGACCTTGGCCTGGCCGCCGAGCCTGCCCTCCGATCCCACCTCGCGCGCCACCCGGGTGACCTCGGAGGCGAAGGAGGACAGGGTGTCGACCATGGTGTTGATGGTCGTCTTCAGCTCCAGGATCTCGCCTCGCGCGTCGACGTCGATCTTGAGGGTGAGGTCGCCGTGGGCGACGGCCGTGGTGACCTGGGCGATGTTGCGGACCTGGTAGGTGAGGTTGGTGGCCATGCCGTTGACGTTGTCGGTGAGGTCTTTCCAGACTCCGCTGACGCCTCGGACGTTGGCTTGTCCGCCGAGGTTGCCTTCGGTGCCGACTTCGCGTGCCACCCGGGTGACCTCGTCGGCGAAGGCCGACAGCTGGTCGACCATGGTGTTGAGGGTGTTCTTGAGCTCCAGGATCTCGCCCCGCGCGTCCACCGTGATCTTGCGGCTCAGGTCGCCGCGGGCCACCGCCGTCGCCACCTGGGCGATGTTGCGGACCTGGTAGGTGAGGTTGGTGGCCATGCCGTTGACGTTGTCGGTGAGGTCTTTCCAGACTCCGCTGACGCCTCGGACGTTGGCTTGTCCGCCGAGGTTGCCTTCGGTGCCGACTTCGCGTGCCACCCGGGTGACCTCGTCGGCGAAGGCCGACAGCTGGTCCACCATCGTGTTGACGGTCTGCTTCAGCTCCTGCAGTTCTCCGGCGGCCTCCACCGTGACCTTGCGGGTCAGGTCGCCCTTGGCCACAGCCGTCGTCACCACCGCGATGTCCCGGACCTGCGCGGTGAGCCGCCCCGCCATGGTGTTGACCGCGCTCGTCACATCACGCCACCGGCCCGACATGCCCCGCAGCGGGGCCTGGCCGCCCAGCCGGCCCTCAGTGCCGACCTCCCGCGCCACCTGGGTGACCTGGGAGGTGAAGGTGTCCAACTGGTCGACCATGGTGTTGACCGAACGGGCCATCCTCAACATGTCGCCGCGCAGCGCCCGCCCGTCCGCCCGCAACTCCACCTTGTGGGACAGGTCGCCGGACGCCACGGCGTCCACCACCTGAGCCATCGCCACCGTCGGGCCGGTGAGCGCGTCCATCAACCCGTTGGAGGCGTCTATGGTGGCGGCCCAGGAACCCGCGCCCGGCCCCGCGTTCATCCGCTCGTCCAGCCGGCCCTCGCGCGAGACCTCCTTGCGCACCCGGATGGCCTCCTGGTGGTGGTGGGAGGCGCGTTCACGGATCTGGTCGACGAGAAGCAACGCCGTCGCTATGGCACCCTGGCCCTTGAGCGAGTTGGGCCGGAAATCCCCGTCGCGCAGCTTGGAAAGCGCCTGGAGCAGCGGCTCCATATCGGCGTCGCTGTAACGTGGGTTTCCATCCAACCGGGAATTCACGCTTATCGTTCTAGGCATAGGGTGCTCCTAGTACATCCGGTGGGGAGTCTGTCACTGATCGAGCGAACGGACAGGACCGAGTAATGCCCTCTTCGGCTGAGTTCACCGAGAGAACCTGGCGCGGGTGGATGACCTTCGTCGCGGAGGCCAGTGAGCTGCTCGCCGGCACTCTCGACCCCAAGGGCATCCTGGCGCTGACCGCGCAGCTGGTCGTTCCGCGGCTGGCCACCTGGTGCGCGGCCTACACTGACGAGAACCAGCCGCCGGTCTATGTCTGGCACACCGATGAGGACTGCTCGGATGACCTGAAACACCTCCTGCAGATGGAGGGGCTGCCACCGTCGGGGCCACCCGTTCCATGGGGCAACGATCTGGCGTGCACGATCCCCCTGGTCGCCCGGGGTAGGGAGCTCGGCGCGATCGCCATCGGCCGGTCCGGGCGGTTTCCACCAGACTACTTCGAGTTGGCCGAGGAACTGGTCCGGAGATCGGCTCTGGCTCTCGACAACGCAAGGCTGTACGCGGAACAGAAGTCCACAAGCCTAGCGCTTCAGCGCAGCCTCCTTCCTCCGGAGCTGCCGGACCTTCCGGGATTCGATCTGGCGGTAACCTACAATCCCGCCGGAGAAGGTGCGGAAGTGGGAGGCGACTTCTACGACGTATTCGTCTGCCCGCCCAGTGAGGATGGTCGCACCCGGTGGCGGTTCGCGATCGGAGACGTCTGCGGCACCGGCCCCGAGGCCGCCGCGGTCACCGGCCTGGCCCGGCACGCGCTGCGCATCCTGGGCGCTGAGGGCATGCCGCTGCCGGACGTCGTGGAGCGCCTGAACCGGCTGATCATCGCCGAGGGAGACCGGGGCAGCTTCCTCACCCTCCTGCACGGCGAGCTGTCCGAAGAGGGAGAACTGTCCCTGGTATGCGCGGGCCACCCGCTGCCGCTGATCCTCTCGCCCGACGGCAGGGTGACGGAGTGCGCCACCCCGCAGCCGCTGCTCGGCGTGATGGACGGGATCGGGTTCGACACCGACACCACCAAACTGGAGCCCGGCGACGTGCTCTTCTCCTGCACCGACGGGGTCACCGAGCGTCGCAACGGAGGCGTCCTGCTCGGCGACGGGAACGGCCTGGAGGAGCTGCTGTCCTCCTGCGCCGGGCTGAGCGCCGGGGCCGTCGCCGCGACGGTCGAGCAGGCGGTCCGGGACTACTCAGCCGAGCCCGGTCAGGACGACATGGCCATAGTGGTGCTGCGCGCGCTGGATTGACGCTCGGGTTATGTTTGTCTGGTGAGGCTGGCCCTGGACACGAGAAAAGACGAAGACCGGACGCTGGTGACAGCACGCGGTTCCATCGACCTGCACTCCTCCGCGAGCCTGCAGAGTCATCTGATCGGCCTGCTCGACGAGGGTGATCGACAGATCGTCGTCGACCTGGCCGCGGTGGACTTCTGCGACTCCTCGGGGCTGAACGTCTTGGTCAGGGCTTACAAGCACGCGCGGGTGACCAACGCCGCCCTCGTCGTGACAGGGGCCCAGGGCCGGGTGCAGAACGTCCTGCGCACCACCGGCCTGGACAAATACCTGATCCGCGAGCTGTGATGTACGACGAGACCACCTTGCGCGCCGCCCCGCTGACCGAGGCCGTGGAACAGTCACGAAGGCTCGTGGCCAGGACGATGCGGGCTTGGAACCTGACCGCGGGGGAGGAGCCGGTGACGGCCGTCGTCGCCGAGCTCGTCGCCAACGCCGTCACGCACGCCTCCACCCCGTTCGAGTTGAGACTGGTGCGGGGCGAGGACAACGTCCGGGTCGAGGTACGCGACCGCGACCACAGGCTGCCGATCCTGCGCGACCCGCACCCGCTCTCCGACGGGGGCCGCGGCATCTTCCTGGTCGACCGCTACGCCAGGTCCTGGGGTGCCGAACCGGCGCCGGACGGCGGCAAGGTCGTGTGGGCCGAGATCGAGGTCACACCCCAGGCCGCCGTCGCGGGCTGAGCACGCTCAGCCCCGGTACATCTCCGCGATCAGGAAGGCCAGATCGAGGGACTGCTGCCGGTTGAGACGCGGGTCGCAGGCGGTCTCGTACCGCTCGTGCAGATCGCTCTCGGCGATCCCGTGGCCCCCGCCGATGCACTCGGTCACGTCGTCACCGGTGAACTCCAGGTGCACGCCGCCCGGGTGGGTGCCCAGAGCCCGGTGAACCTCGAAGAACCCGGCGATCTCGTCGACGACGTCGCCCAGCCTGCGGGTCTTGTGGCCCGACTCGGCCTCGAAGGTGTTGCCGTGCATCGGGTCGCACAGCCACACCACCGGCGCGCCCGAGCCGTTGACCTTCTCGACCAGGGGAGGCAGCGCGTCGCGGACCTTGCCAGAGCCCATCCGGGTGATGAAGGTGAGCCTGCCCGGCTCGCCCTCGGGGTTGAGCCTCTCGACCAGCGCCAGCGCGTCGTCGGGGGTGGTCGTCGGACCCAGCTTGACGCCGATCGGGTTGCGGATGTGGCGCAGGAACTCCACGTGCGCCCCGTCCAGGCGGCGGGTGCGCTCACCGATCCACAGGAAGTGCGCCGACACGTCGTAGGGCAGGCCCGTGCGGGCGTCGATCCTGGTGAGCGCCCGTTCGTAGTCCAGGAGCAGAGCCTCGTGGCTGGAGTAGAAGTCCACCTCGGAGAACTCCTCGGGATCGGCCCCGCAGGCGCGCATGAAGGTCAGCGCCCGGTCGATCTCCCCCGCGAGCAGCTCGTAGCGCTGGCCGGCCGGGCTGCTCGCCACGAAGTCCTGGTTCCAGGCGTGCACCTGGCGGAGATCGGCGTAACCGCCCTTGGTGAAGGCGCGGGTGAGGTTCAGCGTGGTGGCCGCCGAGTAGTAGGCGCGCAGCAGCCGCCGCGGGTCGTTGCGCCGGGCCTCGGGGGTGAACTCGACGCTGTTGACCATGTCGCCGCGGTAGGCGGGGAGGGTCACCCCGTCGCGGGTCTCGGTCGGCTTGGAGCGCGGCTTGGCGAACTGGCCGGCCATCCGGCCGATCTTGACCACCGGGACGCTGCCCGCGTAGGTCAGCACCACGGCCATCTGCAGCAGCGTCTTGATCTTGTTGCGGACGGAGTCGGCGTTCGAGCCCTCGAAGGTCTCCGCGCAGTCACCGCCCTGCAGCACGATGGCCTCGCCGCGGGCGACCGCGGCCAGCCTCTCCTTCAGCTGGTCGCACTCGCCGGCGAAGACCAGCGGAGGCTGGGCGGCCAGCTCGGAGGTGACCGCCTCGAGTTCGGCGGGATCGGCCCATTCCGGCTGCTGGAGGGCGGTCAGCCCGCGCCAGGCGTCGAGATCGAACGAAGTGCTGCTCTGGGTGCTCACGAGATATCAGAGTAGAACAGCCCGCGACCTGAGGACACCGTCCTCCCACGGAGAGTCGACCACGTCAGGCCAGGGGGGCGCGGCGACCCGACCTCGGGGAAAGGGCCGGTCACGCGGCGGCCGGGGCGGCGGAGCTCGTGCGGGCGACGGCCTTGCGCGTCTGGACGGGCGCAGCCGCCTGCACCGTGATTCCGCTCTCGGCGTCCGACTCCAGCACCAGCTGGCGCAGTCGCCGCAGCGAACGGTCGGTGATCTGGCGGACCCGGTTGTGGCTCAGCCCGTACCGGGCGCCGATCTGGGCGTACGACTGGGGCTCGCCGCTCTCCATGCCGAACCGGGCCCGCAGGATCGCCTGCTCCCTGGCGGGCAGCCGCTGCAGCATGCGGACCAGGCCGTCCAGATCGTCGGCGGCGACCACCTCGGTCTCCGGGGTGATCGCCTCCGGGTCCTGCAGCAAGGTGCCCATCGGGGTCTCGCCCTCGTCGTCCACGCTGGCGTCGAGGCTGGCCGGATCACGCCGCCAGCCCAGCAGCTCGTCCACGTGCTCGGCAGTGGTGTCGAGGGCCGCGGCCAGTTCCTCGCGCAGGGGGTCTCGGCCCAGCTCCCGGCTGAGCGTGCGCTCGGCCCGGCGCAGCCGGGACAACTCCTCCTCCACGTGCACCGGCAGCCGGATGGCCCGCGCGGTGTGGCTGAGCCCCCGCCCGATCGCCTGCCTGATCCACCAGGTGGCGTAGGTGGAGAACTTGTAGCCGCGCCGGTAGTCGAACTTCTCCACGGCCCGCATCAGGCCGAGGTTGCCCTCCTGGATCAGGTCGATCAGCGGGAGGGCCTCGGTGGGGTACTTGCGCGCGATCGACACGACCAGCCTCAGGTTGGCCTCGACGAACCTCTGCTTGGCCTCCAGGCCCAGCTCGACGAGTTCCCGCAGCTCCGACGGCTCGACCCCGATGGGCGACTCACCGGTCTCGATCAGCTGCTGGGCGTACAGGCCCGCCTCGATCGCCTTGGACAGCTCGACCTCCTCGACGGCGTCGAGCAGCGGCCTGCGTCCGATCCGGTCGAGGTAAGCGCCGACGAGATCCTTGTCGGGGTTGTCCGCGATCGCTCCACGAGTTGCAGCCATCCTGCCCCTTCTTCGGTCGAGGGTTCCCTACACTGCCAACGTTAATTACGGCTCTGTGATTCCCGGATCGGCGCGGGAATAGCCATGGCCGACTTCGTTGCTTTACGGAGTGCCCACTTCAGGGGCATCCAATACGCTGCAGAACGGGAGAACCCAGGCATGGCGACGGTCCAGCTGACCGAGGACACCTTCGACGAGGTGGCACAGGGCGAGGGCATCGTGCTGATCGACTTCTGGGCCTCCTGGTGCGGCCCCTGCATGCGTTTCGGGCCCGTCTACGAGCAGGTCTCCGAGCGCCACCCGGACATCACCTTCGGCAAGGTCGACACCGAGGACCAGCCGGCCCTCTCCGCCCGCTTCGACGTGCGCTCCATCCCCACGATCATGGCGGTCCGCGACGGCGTCATCGTCTACGCCGAGCCCGGCGCCCTGCCCGAGAAGTCACTGGAGAACATCATCGAGCAGGTGCGCGCCCTGGACATGGACGAGATCAGGCAGAAGCTCGGGCAGAGCTGATCCGTCCGGGGCCGGTCACCCGGACGCACGCCCTAGCCTGGTCGGGTGCTGAGCGACGTCGAAGATCTGCTGGCCTGCCCGCTGTGCGGTGCGGACCTCGCCCTGGGGGAGCGGACACTGCGCTGCCCGGCCGGACACTCCTTCGACATCGCCCGCCAGGGGTACGTCACCCTGCTGGCGGGCGACGCCGGGGCCGGCACCGCCGACACCTCCGCCATGGTCCGGGCCCGCGCGGACTTCCTCGCCGCGGGTCACTACGCGCCGCTCGCCGCGGCCCTGGCCGCTTCGGCCTCCGGCGCCGTGCTGGACGCGGGCGCCGGCACCGGCCACTACCTCGCCGCGGCTCTTCGCTCCGGAGGGGCCGAGCGGGGACTCGCCCTGGACCTGTCAAAGCACGCCATGCGCCGCGCGGCCCGCGCCCACCCGAAGATCGGCGCGGTCGTCGCCGACCTCTGGCGCGATCTGCCGGTGCGCAGCGCGACGATCGACACCGTCTACGACGTCTTCGCCCCTCGCAACGCCCCCGAGTTCCGCCGGGTTCTCCGTCCTGGAGGGCGGCTCCTGGTGGTGACGCCGACGGCGGCCCATCTGTCCGAGCTGGTCGGGCCGCTGGGCCTGTTGTCGGTCGACGAGCGCAAGGACGAACGGCTGGCCGGAACGTTCGAGGGCGTCTTCGGACTCGACTCGGCCGACACGGTGACCATGCCCCTGGAACTCAACGAGGAGGAGGCGGCCACCCTCGTCGGGATGACGCCCAGCGCACACCACGTGCCGGCGGAGCGACTGCGGGCCGGTCTCGCGGCCCTGGGACCGAAGATCCAGGCCACGGCGCAGATGCGGTTGTCCGTCTACCTGCCCGAGCGCTGACCTCACAGGCCGGTGCGCGCCAGATCCACCACGATCTGCGGAACCTCGCCGGGCTGAAGCGCCTCCAGCGCGCGGGGCACCTGGCTCACCTCGTAGAGGAAGGAGACGGAGACCGCGCGGACCGCCCCGTGCAGCAGAAGGCTCTGCAACGCCTGCCCGGCGCGGAGCCATGAGGCAGGGCCGTCCCCCGAAGTCGCGATCGCCGCCGTCTGCGGCCCGCCGCTCCGGGGAAGAAGGTGCAGAACCGCGCCTTCCAGCCGCACCGCCTCCTGGAGCTCCTGCAACACGGGAAGCGGAGGCCGCTGATCCCCGTAGGGCTGACGGCTGGGGAGCGGACGGAGGCTCGTCGCGTAGAGGAGCCGCTCCTCCGGGTGGGAACGCCGGGGGCCGGCCAGCCGCACCGACGCGAGCAGTGTCGGGTGGCCCCGGTCCGGCAGCAGCCTGATGACCGGCTCGTAACCCACCTGAGCGGAGGACAACCGCAGATTGAAGAGTGCCGCGCCGCAACTCAGATGCAGGCCGCGGGCGCGGGGGTCGGCCGCCGCGCGGAACCTGACCGGATCGGCGTGCACCTCCACCAGTCCGGGCAGCGCCCGGAGCCGGGAGGCATGGATGTCGTGCAACGCGGGGGCGAGCGCGCCGGCGACCACGAACCGGCTGGCGTTGTGCTCGTTGAGAGCCCCCGCGACGGTCGGCGTCGTCACTGTGCCTCCACCGGTCCAGAGCGTCGACTGAGTCGGTAGAAGGTACTGAACTCCTGTGGCGCCCGCCACCCTGGGGCACTTCGGTTTGACGCCGTCGGGAGGCCTGCGTAAGCTCGGCGAACCGACCTACGGAAAACCATGTGCGGATCGCCATCCGCCGGGTTACCCTGGTTCGGTCAGCCCGTTGAGGGGATGCAGGACGCCGCAGGCGGCCGGCCCCGGTGGGACTCCACTTGAGTAGCGAATCGCGAACTCTTCGAAGTTCGGGGTTACTGCTGTGCGTGGAAATGGGCTGGGACGTATAAATGAAGCAGGGAAAACCCGCTGATTTGACACTCCAGAAGAGCCTGCTAAATTAGAAACATCGCAGCGAGGGAAACGCCGAAAGGCGCGAAACGAACTGCGGGGGCTGGTCCGGGAGAATCAACTCGAAAGAGCGGATTTGACAGGAAGAAACAGCCTGATAAGTTAGAA
>NZ_JBDPLZ010000013.1:0-158318 GCF_039871655.1 Actinocorallia sp. B10E7 | reverse complement strand
GGTCTTGGCTGACCTTGCATCTGCCTCAAAGGTTCCTCTTGACGAGGATGACCAGAACCACAGGTCCTGGCCGTTATTTCGGCACTGACTTTTAGCACGCTGTTGAGTTCTCAAGAAACGGACTCGCAGTGTTCCGCGCCTTCCGGCGTTTCCCTCGCTGCGACTCTTCTAACTTATCAGGCTGTTTCTTCCTGTCAAATCCGCTCTTTCGAGTTGATTCTCCCGGACCAGCCCCCGCAGTTCGTTTCGCGCCTTTCGGCGTTTCCCTCGCTGCGATGTTTCTAATTTAGCAGATCCGCGCCGGCTGTCAAATTCGGCTTGTTTCTGCCAAGCCATTCCAAAAAAGGTAATGCAGTAGCACACCTTTGTTTTCCTGGCTTTTTGCCCACCGGCCGGCCGCCGCGGTCTCAGACCGCCCAGGCGTCCCGCGCCCCGGTCGGGCACAAGAGAGAAACTTACCCCGCGCCCCGGGGGGAGTCAACCGAAAGCACAAGATTTTTCTCAGACGATGGGGGGACGACCCGTGCGGGTCATCCGCCAGGCCGTGCGCCAGCTGATGGGCCGGCGCGGCCCCGCGTCGTTGCGGCAGCCTTCCAGGAAACCCTTGAACCAGGGCTTCAAGGCGGCGGGCTTGCGTTCCCGCAGGACCGTGAGCGTCACCCAGACGGCGAGGTACACCACCGCGATCGGCCAGGGGAGGTTCCGCTTGGCCAGCCACACCCGGTTGCGGGCGTTGTACCGGTAGAACGCCGCGTGCCTGGTCGCCAGCGTCGGCGGGTGGCACATCACCGACTCGGCGTCATAGACGATGCGGTAGCCGGCGTTCATCGCCTGCCACGCGAGGTCCGTCTCCTCGTGCGCGAAGAAGAAGTTCTCCGGTAGTCCCCCGCCCGCGTCGAAGGCGGAACGGCGCATGGCGCTCGCCCCGCCCAGGAACGTCGTGACGGCGGAGGACCTGTTCGGGTCCCCCGCCCTCAGCCGGGGGACATGGCGCCGCTGTCCGGGGCCGCCGTCCGGATCCTTGATCTGGAAGGAGACGATGCCGAGCGTCGGATCGGTGTCGAACATCGCCTGGAGCCTCTTGCCCAGCTCCAGAGACGGGTAGTAGCCGTCGTCGTCCAGGAAGACGACGATGTCGCCGGTCGTCTCCAGCACGCCCCGGTTGCGTCCGGCGGGGACGCCGATGTTCTCCGGCAGCAGCAGCGTCTTGATCCGGGGATCGTCCACGGGGGGCGTCCAGTCGCCGCGCACGCCGTTGCCGACGATGACGATCTCGACATCGACGTCCTTCTGGTTCAGCGCGCTGCGCAGCGCGCGATCCAACTCGACGGGACGGTTTCCCATGGTCAGCACCACGACGGAGAGCATCACACCATCCTTCTACTTCAGCCGCCGCGAGGCGACGATGCTCACGAAATGCAGCACCGTCTGCAGCACCGCGACCGCCGCGACCGCCACCAGCAGCCCTCGCGTCACCGTCCACTCGACCGGAGAACCGAAATAGGACAGAGGTCCCGGCTCCACGTATTCCGCGAACAAGCCGTTGGGCAGATCCGGCAGGCCGAGCACCTGGTCCAGCACCGCGGCCACGAGGATCAGCAACGACAGTTCGACGGCGCCGATGATGCGGTGGAACTTCAGCAGGGACGCGGCCTGGCGGGCCAGCGCCAGCCAGGGCGAGGTGGGCCGCAGCGCCCGGTCGCCTCCGGGCGGGTCGGCTGGGAGGCCTGACTTGGCCCGGGCCACCACGACGTTGTCGGTCTCGGCCTTGATCAGAGCCACGCCGAGCGCGCCGGCCAGACCGAGCATGATCCAGCCGCCCTGCCCCCACGGCAGGTCGAACTGGGCCTCGGCGCGGAAGCCGAGCCCGATGACGACGGCTACTTCAGAGAAGTAGTGCCCCAGCCGGTCCAGGTAGACGCCGGTGATGGACGTCCGCCCGGTGATCCGGGCGACCTCGCCGTCCGTGCAGTCCAGCACCAGGTAGAGCTGCACCAGCAGCGCCCCGACGATCGCGCTGACCAGGCCGGTGCCGACGCCGAAGGCGACTCCGGCCCCGATCCCGGACAGGATCATCAGGTAGGTGAGCTGATTGGGCGAGAACCCGATCCGCAGCGAGATCCAGGTGAGGAACGGCGAGAGCGAGCGGGCGTAGAGCCGTCCGGCCCAGTGCTCCTCGTTGCGTCGTTCCTTCAGGCCCGGGGGCTGCCCCTTCTCCCGGATCTCCTTGAGGGTGTAGCTCCTGGGTGGCATCTCAGCTACCGAACTCCTGTATGTACTTGCCCACCGCGGTCCGGATCTTCGCCTCGTCCAGGTTGAGGTACTCCAGGACGGTGTAGCGGCCCGGCCGGGTGGACGGCGCGAAGGCGACGGCCTCGGCGAACTGCTCGGCGGTGAGGCCGACGTCCCCGGGGACGAGCGGCAGCCGGTGCCGGCTCAGGCACTCCGCGACGATCCGTTCCCGCTGCTGGTCCTCGCCGAGGTACTCCCGGCGCAGGAAGTGGCAGAACAGCGCGCCGAGCCCGGCGAGCTCGCCGTGGTTGCCGGTGCCGGGGAAGAGCCGGTCGATGGCGTGCAGGATCTCGTGGTCGCCGCCGCTGGCCGGCTGGGAGGAGCCCGCGAACGACATCGCCATGCCCGACAGCACCAGCCCCTCGGCCAGCACGGTCAGGAAGGCGTCGGACTCGATCGAGGCGGGCTGGTAGATCAGCGCCTCGGCGGCGGTGCGCGCGACGGTCAGCGCGAGCCGGTCGATGGGCTCGCCGGTCTCGGCGTGCGCCAGCTCCCAGTCGGAGACCGCCGACAGGTTGCTGATGACGTCGCCGACGCCCGAGCGCACCAGCCCCTCGGGGGCGGCCCGCACGTAGTCCAGGTCGACGATCATCGCGATCGGCATGACGACGCCGAAGGAGCCCTTGCCCTCGTCGTGCTCCAGGGAGGCGACCGGGGAGCAGATGCCGTCGTGCGACAGGTTCGTGGCGACCGACACCATCGGGATGCCCGCGAGGGTCGCCGCGTACTTGGTGGCGTCGATGGTCTTGCCGCCGCCGATGGCGACGATCGCCTCGTAGGAGCCGCCGCGCAGCCGGCTGCCCAGCTGGACGGCGGCGTCGACGGTGCCGCCCGGCACCCGGAAGACCTCGCACTCGGCGAGCGTGGGCCGGATGTGCTCGGCGATGGCGTCGCCCTGCCCGGGCCCGACCGCGACGGCGACACGGCCCTCGGTGGCGATCCGCCGGTCGGCCAGCAGCTCCCCGAGGGACGCGATGGCGCCGCGCCGCACGTCGATGGACAGCGGCGCGGTCAGCATCCGCGTCAGTAGTGGCACGCGATCTCCCTGGCCTTCGCGAGGTCGTCGTGGTTGTCCACCTCGACCCAGGAGACGTCGCCGATCGGGGCGACGGCGATGGTGCCGCCCCGGTTGACGTACTCCTGGTAGCCGTCCTCGTAGTAGAGGTCGGTGTCCTTCTCGAAGGTGGCCTTGAGCGCGTCGGCGAGGGCCTCGGCGGCGGCCGGCTCCAGCAGGGTCGCGCCGATGTACTCGCCGGCGGCCTCGGAGGGGTCCATCAGCTTGGTGATGCGCTCCAGGGTGCCCTCGGGAGAGAGGATGACCTTCATCTCCTCGTCGGCGAGCTTCTTGACGTCGTCGACGGCCAGGAGGATGTCCGGGCCGTCCTCCCGGCGGGCCGCCAGCAGCGTCTTCTCGACGGAGACCGGGTGGACGGTGTCGCCGTTCACCATGAGGACGCCCCGGGAGAAGTGCTCGCGGGCCAGCCACATGGAGTAGGCGTTGTTCCACTCCTCGGCCTTGTCGTTGTACACCAGCGTGATCTTCACGCCGTACTTCTCCTCGAGGGCGGCCTTGCGCTCCTCGACGGCGTTCGCGCAGTAGCCCACGACGATGACGATCTCGTTCAGACCGACCTCGGCGAGGTTCCTCAGCGAGATGTCCATGATGGTGGTCTCACCATCGACCGGCACCAGCGCCTTCGGCAGGGTGTCGGTGTACGGGCGGAGACGGCGTCCCGCGCCCGCTGCCAGAATCATGCCGATCATGCGCCGGCCTCCTCTTCCAAATCAACTTCGGCACCTGTACTGCCGCGCTCCGTCTCCAGCCAGGTGCGGACACTCTCCCACCCGAACAGCACGCCCAGATAAAGGGCGAGGACGGCGTAGGCGGGGGTGGCGATCCCGATCATCGCGGCGGCCGCGGTGATCAGCATCCGGCCGTCCCAGCCGAGTCCGGCCTGGTACACCCAGTCGGGCGGCCACAGTCCCTGGCGGGTCCGGTAGACGGTGTCGTAGTGGTGGTAGACCAGCACCGCGAGCAGCGTGTACACCAGCGGGCGGGGAACCCCCTGGGTGAACCCGAGCACAGCCAGGTAACCATACTCGATGGCCCTGATGGCCGGGGGTACGAGCCAGTCGAGCCTCCCGTCGTGCGGGTGCGTCGAGGTGGGCCCGACCAGCAGCGTGAGCAGCACGGCGGGCGCCAGCAGCGCCGGCAGGTCGCCGGAGGAGGAGCCCAGGACCAGCACGAGGACCGTCAGCGCGCCGACGACCAGGGTCGGCAGCAGCGGCCCCAGCCTCCCGCCGGCCATCTCCCCCAGCGAGCGGGAGAGGATCCCGTCGTCGCGGTAGGCGCGCTGTTGTGCGGTGCGCGCCGCGGCGCGCGGGTCGGTTTCGACGGTCATGCCAGCGACCTCAGGATCCGTCCGGACAAGGTGTAGGCGGCCGCCAGGCCGCCCCAGGCGAGCAGGGCGAGGAAGGTGACCCTGGCGTCGAAGAACGCGGCGGTCAGGGCGATGAGCGCGAACCGCTCGCCGATCGGGAGGATCACGATCTTCTTCGCCCAGCGGGCGCCGGGGACGCGCTCCAGCGCGGCGCTGACCCGGACCGCCAGCATGCCCGCGCCGCCCCGACGGGCGGGGGCGGGCCGGGCGGGCGGGTCGAGCAGGCTGTCGTCGGGGACGTCCAGCGGGATCTCCTTGATCGGGGCCGGGGGTGCGGCGCCCTTGTGGACGGCGAAGCTGAAGTCGACCATGTGGCGGCAGGTCTGCAGGATGATCACGGCGCAGGCCAGGCCCCAGACGTCGCCGGGATGGGCCACGCTGTAGCCGACGGCCAGTCCCGCGTAGGCCAGGTACTCCTTGGCCCGGTCGAAGGTGGCGTCCAGCCAGGCGCCCAGCGTGGAGAACTGGCGGGTGTAGCGGGCGACCTGGCCGTCCACGCAGTCGAAGACGAAGGCGAAGTAGAGCAGGATCCCGCCGGTGACCAGACCCGTCCGGGTGCCCTCGGCGAACCACAGGGCGGCGATCGCGGCGATCGCCATCGAGATGCAGGTCACCATGTTGGGGGTGAGCCGCATCCGCGCCGCCCAGCGGGCGATGTACTTGGAGTAGCTGCTGACGAAGTAGGTGGTGAAGAAGCCGTCGTTGGACTTCACCGCCGCGTCGAGCCTGACCCCGTCCTCGTCGACCGCCTCGACGGCCTGCCGGGCCGCGGCGGCCTGCTCGGGGGTGAGCACCCGCTCGCAGACCAGGACGTCGACGTTGCGGGCGGCGACCCGCACGCCGGTGCGGACCAGGGCGACCAGCAGGAGCCCGGCGGCGTCGTCTCCGCGCGGAGCGGTGGCGCCCAGCACGGGGTGCTGCTCGACGCGCCGGTCGAACTCGTCGCGCGCGTCGTTGTCGACGAAGACCTCGGGGCCCTCCGCCGCGCGGCGGCCGAGCCTGCGGACCGGGACGTCCACCCTGGGCAGCAGGTCCACCAGCATGGTCAGCCGGTCGCACAGGTCGGCGAGCCGCTCCGGCTCGCCGATCTTCAGGGCGCCGCGGAAGACGCCGTCGGGGTCGGTGACCTGGTGGAAGGGCGATCCCGCCGAGACCACCCGCCGGCGGGCGATGCGGACGGCGGGCCGCTTCCCGGTCACCGGCTGCTTGGCGGTGATCGCGGTGGTGGTCTTGTCGCGCAGCAGACGGATCAACAGCTCATCGCTGATCACCAGATCCGCGTGCGCGAGGTAGAGCTCTCCAGCGGACCGTGCCAGCCTCCCGATCTCGAACAGATCGCCCGCCAGGTCCGGCGACTCGATCACCTCACGCCCGTTCTTGCGCAGCACCGGGGCCGCCTCGGGCCGGGCGACGATCCGCACGTCCGATACGTTGTTTGCCGCCAGCTGCTCCAGCAGCCGGTCGAGCACGGTCACCCGGTCGTCATACGCGAGCTCGGCTGTCGGGTCGTCTGGCTCGGTGGCCAGCACCACGAACGTCACCCGCGGCCTCCAACACAGCAGGTCAGATCACAAAGCCCTCAGCCTAGTGGGTGTACGGGCGGGAAACTGAGGAGTACCAGGTGAAAACAGCCGGTGTGATCCTCGCCGGGGGCCTCGGCCTGCGCGTCGGCGCGGGCAGGCCCAAGCAGTTGATCGAGGTCGGAGGGCGTCCGCTGCTGGCCTATCCGATGGAGACGTTCGCGAGCGCGGAACGCCTCGACCGGGTCATCGTCGTCATGGCGTCGGGCCACGTGGCGGCGGCCGAGAAGCTCGCCGCCCCCTACGGGGGCAGGGTGGAGGTCATCGAGGGCGGCGAGACCCGCACCGCCTCCACGCTGAAGGCGATGGAGGCGATGAAGGACGAGCCGGACGACACCCGCGTCCTGTTCCACGACGCCGCCCGCGCCTTCGTCGGGCACGACGTGCTGGACCGCTGCCTGGCCGGCCTGGAGACCCACGAGTCCGTCGCGGTGGCGCTGCCCGTCACCGACACCGTCGTGGCGGTCTCCGGCGGGCTGGTCCGCGACATGCCGCCCCGGCCGAGCCTGGCGCGGTTCCAGACGCCGCAGGGGTTCCGGCTCGGAACCCTGCGCGCCGCCTACGGACTGGCGCTGCGGGACCCGGAGTTCGTCGCCACCGACGACTGCGGCGTGGTGCACCGGTACCTCCCGGACGTCCCGATCCGGGTGGTGGAGGGCGACGAGCGTCTGCTCAAGGTCACCACCCCGCTCGACCTGGTCGTGGCCGAGCACCTGGCCGCTACCCGCACAGGTTCTGCGTAGCCGTCCTGGTCTCGTAATCGGGGGCGGCCGCCTCGGAGGCCGTCTTGACGGTCTTGGGCTTGGCCCAGTCGCCGCCCACCACGACCTCGATGCGGGTGCCGAGCGCGTCGACCTTCTGCAGCTCGGCGAACGGGATCGAGGCGGCCAGGGTCCGGGCGGAGTCGGCGCGGGCCGGACCGTAGCGGATGACCGTGGACTTGGTATTCCGGCGCTGCACGACCCCGATGAGCCAGGAGGAGCGGAACCCTGCGGCGGACAGTCCGGCGCTGGCCTTCTTGGCCACGCCGGTGACACCGGTGCCGTTGCGCACCTGCACGGAGATCTGCTCCGGCGCGACGGTCAGCGGCTCGCCCGTGGCGGTGGGTGTCGCGGTGGGCTTCGGCTCGATCAGCGGCTCGTCCCCGTCGATCCTGCGGAACATCTTGCGGGCCTCGGACTCGTCCCACAGCACGACGGACTGGTTGATCCCGCCGATCAGGGCGCTGCCCGCCTGGTCGGCGATGGGGACCTTCGCGAACTCGACGTCGTCGAGCGACAGGTCCTTGAACTGGTCGGCCAGCTCGGCGGCGTCCTTCTTCAGCCCGCTGTCGACCCGGACGGCCTCGAGCATCGCGTTGAGCACCTTCGTGCCCCGCACCGGGTCCTTGACCTTGCTCAGCGACTGCTTCAGCAGGGAGGACAGGAACACCTGCTGGCGCTGCATGCGCCCGATGTCCTCGCCGAGGCCGTGCCGGACCCGGGCGAAGGCCAGGGCGGTGGCGCCGTCCACGTGGTGGGTGCCGGGGGCGAGCTTCAGCCCGCTGGCGCGGTCGTCGATGGCCTGCTCGGTGCAGACCTCCACCCCGCCGACGGCGTCGACGACCTTGAGGAAGCCCAGGAAGTTGACCTCGACGTAGTGGTCGACGGTCAGTCCCGTGTGGTCCTCGATGGCGTCCTTCATCAGCTGGGGGCCGCCGTAGGCGTAGGCCCAGGTGAGCTTCCCCTTCTGGGCGGGGACCCGCTCGCCCGCGGAGTTCTTGTACGAGGGGATGGTCACCAGGGTGTCGCGCGGGAGGCTGACCACCGTCACCTTGTCGTGGTCCTCGGAGATGTGCATCAGCATCATCGTGTCCGAGCGCGCGCCCTTCTCGCGGCCCAGGTGCAGGCGCTTGATGTCGGCGGTGCTCATGCCGTCGCGCTTGTCGACCCCGGCGAGCAGGATGTTCATCGACCCCTTGGGCCCCGAGCCCTCGGGCAGGTCGATTTCGATGGTCTTGATCCTGCCCTGGAGGAACTCCTGGAAGCCCCAGGCCGTGCCGGAGGCGAGCAGGACCACGGACGAGACCGCGGCGGTGACCATGAGGTTGCGGCGGCGGCGCACCGCCTCTCGGGCCGAGCCCGGCCCGCCCGCCCTGCGGCGTCCGCGCGGCGGGTCGAGCACCACTTTCGGCGCGCGTTCGTTGTCGAGGGCGACGGCGTCCCAGCTCCCGCTGTCGTCCGCCACGGGCCCTCCCGGACCCTCCGCCCCGGCTGGTCTGGGGCGGAAATACTGCTCGATCGGGTCGTCGTCCCCGGCCATGCCCAGCCCCCTTCGCTTCACCCCGCCGGACGGAAAACCCTCCGATCGTGGCCTGCGGACCTGGCTGGATACGTTACCGTGGCGCCGTCATGAATCAGTCTCTCCACGCTGACGGCGAGCCGCGCACCACTTGGCCGGCCGTCTCCGTCGTCATGCCGGTCCTCAACGAGGAACGCCACCTCGAGGACGCCGTGAACCACATCATGGCGCAGGATTACCCCGGTGAGCTGGAGCTCGTCCTGTCCATCGGGCCGTCCAGGGACCGCACCGACGAGATCGCCAAACGGTTGGCCGCGAAGGATCCCCGGATCGTCCTGACGCGCAATCCGACGGGGCGGACCCCCAACGGGCTGAACATCGCGATCAAGGCTTCGCAGTACTCCATCATCGTCCGGGTCGACGGGCACTCCCTGCTGCCCGACGACTACATCCGCATCGCCGTGGAGACCATGGACCGGTACGGCGCCGACAACGTCGGCGGCCTCATGGCCGCCGAGGGCGTCACCCCGTTCGAGAAGGCCGTGGCACGGGCCATGACGTCGAAGTTCGGCGTCGGCAACGCCCGCTTCCACACCGGCGGGGAGCCCGGCGAGGTCGAGACGGTCTACCTGGGCACGTTCCGGCGCAGCGCGCTGGAGCGGGTCGGCGGCTACGACGAGACGTTCGTGCGCGCCCAGGACTGGGAGATGAACCACCGGATCCGCCAGAGCGGCGGGAAGATCTGGTTCACCCCGGCCATGCGCGTCACCTACCGGCCCCGGCCCGACCTCAAGCAGCTGGCCAAGCAGTTCTTCTACACCGGCCGCTGGCGCCGGGTGGTCGGCCGCGAGCACCAGGGCACCCTGAACCTGCGGTATCTGGCCCCGCCGCTGGCGGTCGTCGGGATCCTGGTGGGCACCCTGGCCGGGCTGGTCGGCTTCTGGCCGGGCTGGATCCTGCCGGTGGGCTACTTCCTCGCCATCCCGGTCGGCGGCACCCTGCTGACCTCCGAGGGCCTGCCGTGGAAGGCCAAGCTCCTCCTGCCGTTCGTCTACGCGACGATGCACCTCTCCTGGGGTCTGGGCTTCCTGACCAGCCCGCCCGGCCTCGGGCTGACCAGGGACCGCTGAGGCGGCCGGGCCGCCCTCAGGGGCGGCCCAGTGCCTTGTACGTCCAGCTCGCCGCGCGCCAGCGCTCGGGGTCCAGGGCGTTCCGGCCGTCCACGATGTTGCGTTCGCGGACCCGGGCGCCCAGGACCTCCGGATCGAGGTCGCGGAACTCCTTCCATTCGGTGAGGAGCAGGACGACGTCGGCGGCGTCGGCCGCCTCCAGGGCGGACTCGCCGAAGCCGAGGGCCGGCTGCGCCTTGCGGGCGTTGTCCAGGGCCTGCGGGTCGTAGACGGTCACGTCGCCGCCCTGCCTCCTGATCTCGGCGGCCACGTCGAGGGCCGGCGAGTCCCGCACGTCGTCGGAGTTCGGTTTGAAGGCCGCGCCCAGCACGCAGACCTTCCGTCCGCGGAACGATCCACCCAGCAGGTCGCGGGCCAGGTCGACCATGCGGATCCGGCGGCGGATGTTGATGGCGTCCACCTCGCGCAGGAACGACAGTGCCTGGTCGACGCCGAGCTCGCCGGCGCGGGCCATGAACGCCCGGATGTCCTTGGGCAGGCAGCCGCCGCCGAAGCCCAGGCCGGGGCCGAGGAACTTGCCGCCGATCCGGTCGTCGTAGGACAGGGCCTGCGAGAGCTTGGTGACGTCGGCGCCTGTGGCCTCGCAGACCTCGGCCATGGC
Source organism: Actinocorallia sp. B10E7 (assembly GCF_039871655.1). Classification (NCBI taxonomy): domain Bacteria; kingdom Bacillati; phylum Actinomycetota; class Actinomycetes; order Streptosporangiales; family Thermomonosporaceae; genus Actinocorallia; species Actinocorallia sp. B10E7. The sequence goes on along the minus strand of NZ_JBDPLZ010000013.1, from coordinate 147,934 downwards.
GTTGATGAAGGAGATCTTCGTGGCCAGGAAGGCGTTCGCCGACACCTTGACCAGCTCCGCGGTGGGAAAGTCGCTGACCACCAGCGGGACTCCCTCGTCGAGCTGCCGGGCGTAGACCTCGCGCATGATCCGCTCGGCCTTCTCCGAGCGCACGCCGAGCACCAGCCGGTCGGGGTGCAGGGTGTCCTGGACGGCGAAGCCCTCGCGCAGGAACTCGGGGTTCCAGACCAGCTCCACCTCGGGCGAGGGGGCCAGTCGGCGCAGCAGCTCCGAGACCCGGGCCGCGGTGCCCACCGGGACCGTCGACTTGCCGACGACCAGGCACTCGCGGGTCAGCAGCGGCGCGAGCGAGGTGATCGCCGAGTCCACGAAGGAGACGTCGGCGGCGTACTCGCCGGGCTTCTGCGGGGTGCCCACGCACACGAAGTGCACCTCGCCGAACTCGGCGATCTCCTGGTAGGAGGTGGTGAAACGCAGGCGGCCGTTCTCCAGGTTGCGCCGAAGCACCTCCGGCAGACCCGGCTCATAGAAGGGAAGGTCTCCCGCGGCCAAACGTTCGATACGATCGGGTAGGACGTCCAAGCCGAGCACTTCGAAACCGAGCTCGGCCATACACGCCGCGTGGGTCGCGCCGAGATATCCGGTCCCGATGACCGTGAGCCGTTGAACCACCGCAATCTCCTCAAATTCTACTGGCGGGTAGCATGCCTACCATGAGCTCTGACTTTCCCGCCTACGCCCCGTCCGAGGAGCACGAGCTGCTCCGTCAGACGATCCGCGAACTCGCCGACACCAAGATCACACCACACGCCGCCGACGTGGACGAGAACGCCCGTTTCCCGCAGGAGGCCCTCGACGCGCTCGTCGCAGGCGACCTGCACGCCGTCCACATCCCCGAAGCCTACGGCGGCAACGGGGCCGACGCGCTGGCGACCGTGATCGTGATCGAGGAGGTGGCCCGAGCCTGCGCCTCCTCCTCGCTCATCCCCGCGGTGAACAAGCTCGGCACCGTGCCCGTCCTGCTGTCGGGCGGCGAGGAACTCAAGAAGAAGTACCTGGCGCCCGTGGCACGCGGTGAGGCCATGTTCTCCTACGCGTTGTCGGAGGCCGAAGCCGGATCCGACGCCGCCGGCATGAAGACCCGCGCGGTGCGCGACGGCGACCACTGGGTGCTCAACGGCGCCAAGATGTGGATCACCAACGCGGGCGTGTCGGAGTACTACACCGTGATGGCCGTGACCGACCCCGGCAAGGGCGCCCGCGGGATCTCCGCCTTCGTCGTCGAGAAGTCCGACCCGGGCGTGTCCTTCGGGCCCAAGGAGCGCAAGCTCGGCATCAAGGGCTCCCCGACCCGCCAGGTCATCCTGGAGGACGTGCGCATCCCCGCCGACAGGATCATCGGCGAGGAGGGCACCGGCTTCAAGACCGCGCTGGCCACCCTGGACCACACCCGCATCACCATCGCGGCCCAGGCCCTCGGCATCGCCCAGGGCGCCCTGGACTACGCCATCGGCTACGTCAAGGAGCGCAAGCAGTTCGGCAAGCCCATCAGCGACTTCCAGGGCGTGCAGTTCATGCTCGCCGACATGGCCATGAAGCTCGAGGGCGCCCGCCAGCTGACCTACCACGCGGCGATCAAGTCCGAGCGCGCCTTCCACGGCGAGGAGATCCCGGACCTGACCTTCGTGTCCTCGGCCTGCAAGTGCCTGGCCTCCGACGTCGCCATGGACGTCACCACCGACGCCGTCCAGCTCCTCGGCGGCTACGGCTACACCCAGGACTTCCCGGTCGAGCGCATGATGCGCGACGCCAAGATCACCCAGATCTACGAAGGCACCAACCAGATCCAGCGCGTCGTCATGGCCCGCCAGATCCTCAAGTAGCCGCGGACCTGCCGCGGGTCAGTCCGTCCCGGCCACCGGCGCCTCCAACGCGGTGAGCGTGGCCGGGACGTCGTCGACGATCACCGCGTCGGCGGCCGCGTACCTGTGCAGGTCCTCGGGCTTGGGGCACCAGACCATGACCTCCAGGCCCGCCTTGTGCGCGGTGTCCGCGCACTCGGCGAACGGGCGCTGCTTGGGGCTGGGATCGCAGGAGCCGGTGTGCAGGGCCACGGCCTGCAGGTCCAGGCCGGCGGCCGCGGCGACGGCGTGGCCGATGGGGAACCAGAGCCAGGTGAGCAGGCCCCGCGGGATGCCGGTCCCGGCCAGGCCCAGCAGCAGCGCCGGGTCGAACGAGGTGACCATCAGGGGGCGCCGCCGGGCCTCCGCCCTGAGCACCTTCTCCAGCAGGGGGCCGGTGCGCGGGTCCAGCGCGTCCTCCAGCACCGTCTTGACGTCCACGTCGACGCCGACGTGCTCGGGCAGCGCCTCGAACACCTCCTCGATCCGCAGGAGGCCCTCCCCCGGCCCGTCGATGAGGAAGGATCCGTCCTCGGACGTGAAGTCGTGCCCCAGCACCAGGTCGTCGTCCGCGGTGCGCTGGACGTCGATCTCGACCCAGGACAGGCCCAGGTCCACCGCGCCCAGGAGGGACTCCAGCGTGTTCTCCCCCGGACCCGAGCCACAGCCCCGGTGCCCGATGATCGTCGGTGTGCCGTCAAACATCATGGTGCGCCCCCACTAAGCTGCTCGGTGTGAGAAGTCCTGGTCAGATGCCGGTTGTCGGAATGGTGGGTGGCGGTCAGCTCGCCCGGATGACCCAGCAGGCGGCGATCGCGCTGGGCGTGCGGCTGCGGGTACTGGCCGGCGCCCCCGACGAGTCCGCCGCGCTGGTGTGCGCCGACGTCCGGTTGGGCTCGCACGAGTCCCTGGAAGACCTGCTCGCCTTCGCCGAGGGCTGCGACGTGGTCACCTGGGACCACGAGCACGTTCCGGGCGAGCACATCCGGGCGCTGGAGGAGGCCGGGGTGGTCTGCCGTCCCGGGTCCGCCGCCCTGCTGCACGCCCAGGACAAGCTGGTGATGCGCGAGCGGCTGTCCGCGCTCGGCGCCCCCTGTCCCGCGTTCGCCCCGGTACACGGCAAAGACGATGTCACGGCCTTCGCCGAAAATCACGGATGGCCGGTGGTGCTGAAGGCCACACGCGGCGGCTACGACGGCAAGGGCGTGTGGGTCGTGGGCTCCGCCGACGAGGCCGCCTCGGTGCTCGCCGAGGTGCTGCCCTCGGGGACCCGGCTGATGGCCGAGGAGCGCGTGTCCTTCCGGCGCGAGCTGGCGGCGCTGGTCGCCCGCTCCCCGCACGGCCAGGGCGCCGCCTACCCGGTGGTGGAGACCGTCCAGCGGGACGGCATCTGCGTCGAGGTGGTCGCCCCCGCCGAGGGGCTGGATCCCCGGACCGCCGCGCGCGCCCAGGAGCTGGCTCTGCGGCTGGCCGAGGAGCTCGGCGTGGTCGGGCTGCTGGCGGTCGAGCTGTTCGAGACCGACGGCGGCGTGGTCGTCAACGAGCTGGCCATGCGGCCGCACAACTCCGGCCACTGGACGATGGACGGCAGCCGCACCTCCCAGTTCGAGCAGCACCTCCGGGCCGTCCTGGACCTGCCGCTGGGCGACACCTCCACCAGCGCCCCCTGGACGGTCATGGGCAACCTGCTCGGCGGCGAGGACCCGGACCTCTACCCCCGCTACGAGCACGTGATGGCGCACGACCCCGGGGCGAAGATCCACTTCTACGGCAAGGGCGTACGGCCCGGCCGCAAGATCGGTCATGTGAACGTGACGGGAGACGACCTTCCGCGCATGCGGGCACGCGCGGCGCACGCCGTCGACTACCTGCGCGACCCGGGTTCGGTCTACCCCGAGGAAAGGGAGAAGTGATGGCTCCGCAGGTCGGCGTGGTCATGGGCAGCGATTCGGACTGGCCGGTGATGAAGGCCGCGGCCGAGGCCCTCGCGGAATTCGGGGTGGAGTACGAGGCCGACGTGGTCTCGGCGCACCGGATGCCGCACGACATGATCGAATACGGCTCGGGGGCGGCCGGACGCGGGCTCAAGGTGATCATCGCGGGGGCCGGGGGCGCGGCCCACCTGCCCGGAATGCTGGCGAGCGTCACCCCCCTCCCGGTGATCGGGGTCCCGGTCCCGTTGAAGTACCTGGACGGGATGGACTCCCTCCTGTCGATCGTCCAGATGCCGGCCGGCGTGCCGGTCGCCACGGTCGCGGTGGGGGCGGCGCGCAACGCGGGCCTGCTGGCGGTGCGCATCCTCGCCGCGGAGAACCCCGAACTCCAGACCAAGATGCTGGAGTTCCAGCAAGACTTGTATCGTCAGGCGAAGGCCAAGGGAGAGAGATTGCGGGAGACTTCGTAAGACGGATCTCGTTTCCCTCGAATCTCCCGGAGCCTGGACCCGGGGTGCCCGCCCCGGGTGGCACCCCCCCAGCGGAACAGGCGCACTGCCGTGACGGGAATGTTCGTGAGCCGGGGCGGCGTTCTGTTCTCGTCACACGCCTTGTGTGCGGGTACTCCGTGATCGAAGGGCTGGTCGTTCTGCTGTGAGCCTCCTCGTGAACCTCCGCACGCGGGTGCGTCGCATCGCCCGTGAGCTGGCCAAGTTCGGCAGCGTGGGCGCCATCGCGTTCGTGATCACCTTCGCGGCGTTCAACCTGTTCAAGGTCGGCATGGGTGTCGGGCCGATGACCTCGTACACCATCGCCACCGTGATCGCCACCACGTTCGCTTACTTCGCCAACCGATACTGGACGTTCCGGCATCGCGAGCGCAGTGGCCTGCGGCGGGAGTACACGCTGTTCTTCGCCCTCAACGGAGTCGGCCTGGTGATCAGCCAGGTCTTCATCTGGTTCGGCTACTACGTCCTGGACCAGACCTCGGCGATCGGCACCAACCTGGCGATGATCGTCGGCACCGGGGCCGCCACGGTCTTCCGGTTCTGGGCCTACCGAAAGTGGGTGTTCCTGCCGCCGGCCCCGGTCATCCAGGTCGTGTCTCCGCAGGCGACGGCGGCTCAGCCCGTGCAGCCGGCCGTGCCCGCCCCGGTGATGCCCGCGCGGCAGCGCCGCCGTCCGCAGGCCGGGGCCTCCGCCTCCGGCGGGATCAGGCAGGGCCGCTGACGACCCGTTCGGAGGCCAGCAGGGCGTCCTCCTTGCGCCGCATGAGGTAGGCGAACAGCGCGGGCTTGGGCTGCACCAGCTCCAGCCTGCCGCCGTCCACCGCCGCCAGCGAGCGGGCCAGGTAGAGGCCGAGCCCCGTGCCCCCGCCTCCGCTGACGTTCCGTTCGAAGATCTTCCTGGCCAGCTCCGGCGGCACTCCCGGCCCCTCGTCCCCCACCTCGACGATCACGTTCTGCCGGGTCATCAGGGTGTGGATGGTGATCGTGCCCTCTCCGTGCATCAGGGAGTTGTCCAGCAGGGTGGCGAGGATCTGCGACAGGCAGCTGGGCGTCACCACCGCCACCAGGCCGGGCTCGCCCTCGATCTTGATCTGCCTGCCGTCCTTGGCGAAGATCGGCCGCCATTCCTCGACCTGCTGTTCGATCACCAGGTCGATCGAGGTCGGCACCGCCTGGCCGGTGCGGTCGTGCCGCGCCCTGGCCAGCAGCTGCTCCACCACCGCGACCAGCCGTTCGGCCTGGGCCAGCGCCGCCTGCCCCTCCTCGCGCACCACGTCGGGGTATTCGGCGGCCTCGATCATCTCCTCCAGGCGCATGGTCAGCGCGGTGAGCGGGGTGCGCAGCTGGTGGCTGGCGTCCGAGGCGAACTCCCGGCTGGCCGCCAGCAGGTCGGCGATCCGGACCGCGCTGCTGTCCAGGACCTCCGCCACGGTGTCGACCTCGGGGATCCCGTAGCGGCGGCGCCGGGGCCGGGCGTTGCCCGTGCCCAGCCCCGCGGCGGTCTCGGCGAGGTCGACCAGCGGCAGGGTCAGCCTGCGGGCCAGCAGGATCGCCATCCCGGTGGCGATCGCCACGCCCAGCAGGACCAGGCTGGCGATCAGCAGCAGTTGCCGCAGCACGTCGTCCCTGACCTCGGAGTACTGCCGGTGGACGGTGACCGTGACGTTGCCCCGGCTGCTGGTCGCCGACATGACCGGCCCGCTGAGCGGCCGGCCCGCCGTCTCCACCGTGTTGTCGGGCAGTTTGATCTCGACGTAGAGATTCGGATAAGCGCCGGAGATCTGCGCCGGGTCGGGTCTGCGGCCCTGCCCCAGCGGTACCTCCACTTCCTTGACCAGGCTGGCGGCCGCGGTGTCCAGGCCCTGCTTGGCATCGTCGTAGATGAGTTTGCTGACCACGTAGGCCAGCGGGATGCCGAGCAGGAGGATCGCCGTGACCGCCACCCCCAGGGTGGACAGTACGAGTCGGCGTCTCATTCATCCCCCATGGCCGACGGAGGCGGCCGGGCTCGTCTCAGTCTCCGCGTTCGAACCTGAAGCCGACGCCCCTCACGGTGGTGATGTACCTGGGGCTGGCGGCGTCGTCCCCGAGCTTGCGGCGCAGCCAGGAGATGTGCATGTCGAGGGTCTTGGTCGAACCCCACCAGTTGGTGTCCCACACCTCGCGCATGATCTGCTCACGGGTGACCACCTTGCCCGCGTCGCGCACCAGCACCCGCAGGAGGTCGAACTCCTTGGTGGTGAGCTGCAGTTCGTTCTCTCCCATCCACGCCCTGCGCGACTCGGCGTCGATCCTGACCCCCTGCACTATCGGCGTCTCGGTGCTGCCCCTGCGGAGCAGCGCCCGGACCCGTGCCAGCAGTTCGGCCAGGCGGAAGGGCTTGGTCACGTAGTCGTCGGCCCCGGCGTCCAGGCCGACCACCGTGTCGACCTCGTCGGCCCGGGCCGTGAGGATCAGGATGGGGACCCCGTGTCCTTCGGAGCGGACCCGGCGTGCCACCTCCAACCCGTCCAGCTCGGGCAGCCCGAGGTCCAGCACTATGAGATCGACGCCGCCTCCGAGGGCCCTTTCCAGGGCCTGTGGCCCGTCGGGACTCACTTCGACGTTGTAGCCCTCCCGTCGCAGGGCGCGCGCGAGGGGCTCGGAGATGGACGTGTCGTCCTCGGCGAGCAGTACTGAGGTCATGCACCGATCGTAGGACCATTCATGAACGTTTCCTGGCCAAGCACAGAGGCTTGACCTGCGATTTGCCACTCATAGTACAAACTCAAATACGACTGATCACACTGTTATGGAGGAAATCCCCTATGTCCAGGACGCCGATGCGACCCCATCCCGAGGTGGCGCGGGCGACCGGGGTCGTCCTGTTCGGCGGCGTCCTGTTGACCCAGTCCCTCGGGCTGCCCCGCGGGTTCGAACTGGAGAGCTACCTCGGCGTCATCATGATCTTTTCCTCCGTGCTCGCCTGGGCCGGAGCCGTCGGACTCCTGGCCGAGAACGGGAGTCCCGTCTGGTGGTACACACTGGCCTACGGGATCGGGACGATCTTCTCCTGGCTCTTCACCCAGCTGTTCGGGCTGCCGGTGCTCCACTCGCCCGTGGAGGGGCACTGGCTCGACCGGCACGGGCTGATCCTGCTGTTCTTCTCGGTCAACCTCGCGCTGCTCTCCACCTGGGTGCTGAGGAGCCGCCAGGTGAGTGCGGGGTCACCGGTCGCCTCCGCCGCGGACAGGATCCGCAGGAGATCTCGATACATGGGGTGATCCAGGTCACCCCGGACCGCTCAAGGCCCGGAACGCCTTGACCGCAGGACTTTTGCGACTTCTCCGCCTCCACCTCCCGCGCCGGCGCGAGAAGAGGTCTGGTCAGGCAAGGCAAGGCTCATGTAACTTAGGGGTGCCTAACCTAATCACCGCCCCTAAGGATTCGCGATGTACGTGTGCATCTGTAACGCCGTCACCGAGGACGCCGTGCACGAGTGCCTCGCGTCGGGGGCGCGGAACACGCGCGAAGTGAAGGAGAGCTGCGGCATGAAGCCGGCCTGCGGCACCTGCACCAGGCGGATCCGCACCATGGTGAGCGAGTGGCGGACCGCCTCGGAGCCGATGGACTCCATCACGGACGAGCCCCTCCACGCCCGGCCGAAGCAGCAGCACCGCGCCCGCAAGGTGGTGAAGCAGCCCGCGGCCTGACCCCCTTTCCCTTCGCGGCACGGCCGCAGGGAGCGGCCGAAGAGCCTGGTGGCGACACGCCGCCGGGCTTGTCGTGCTGACGCGGGCGCGTGCTTGGATGGATCCATGGAAGGCGACAAGGAAATCCTCGCGCTGCTGAACGAGCAGCTCACCGCTGAACTGACGGCCATCAACCAGTACTTCCTGCACGCCAAGATGCAGGAGAACTGGGGCCTGGTGAAGCTGGCCGAGCACACCCGCCGTGAGTCCTTCGACGAGATGAAGCACGCCGAGACCCTCACCGACCGGCTGCTCTTCCTGGAGGCTCTGCCGAACTACCAGAAGCTCAACCCGCTGCGCATCGGGCAGACGGTCAAGGAGCAGCTCGAGGCCGACCTGACCGTCGAGCTGGAGGCGATCGTCCGGCTGCGGCACGGCATCGAGATCATGCGCCGCAAGGGCGACGTCACCTCCGCCCGCATCTTCGAGCACATCCTCGAGGACGAGGAGGAGCACGTGGACTACCTGGAGACGGAACTGGAGCTCCTGGAGAAGCTGGGAGAGCCGCTCTACATCCAGCGTTTCACCGACCCCAGTTGAGCGGGTTCTCATCCGTTATCTCCGCGTGACACCCTGGATGTCCTGATCGAGGACGAGGGAAGGGGTCGCCAGGCATGACCGAGCACTTGGAGGTCGAGCTCAAGTTCGACGCGGACGCCGGATTCGTTCTGCCGGACCTGAGCGACCTGGCGATGGTCGGCGGGCCCGTCACCCACGAACTGGAGGCGGTCTACCACGACACCGAGGACCTCAGGCTCGCCTTCCGCAAACTCACCCTGCGCCGCCGCACCGGAGGCACGGACGCGGGGTGGCATCTGAAGATCCCCGCGGGGCCCGACTCCAAGCGCGAGTATCGGGCCCCCCTCTCCGACGCCCTTCCCCCCGAGCTGGCCGGGCTCCTGCACGCCCACGTCCGGGGACGGGAGGTACGGCCGGTCGCCACGCTCCGCACCGTCCGGACCGTGCGGGAGCTGCGCTCCCCCTCCGGCGAGGTGCTGGCCGAACTCGCCGACGACCTGGTCACCGGAACGATCGCCGGGGCCCCGGACGGCTCTTCCTGGCGCGAGATCGAGGTCGAGCTGGTCTCCGGCGACCCCGGGCTCCTGAAGAAGGTCGGCGCCCGGCTGCGCGAGGCCGGGGCGGAGCGCGCCGCCGGCTCCTCGAAACTGGGCCGGCTGCTCGCCTCACGGGTCTCCTCGCCGCCCTCCTTCGGCGGCTCCCGCGCCGGGGACGCGCTGATGCGGCACATCGCCGCGCAGGTGGACGAGCTGCTGGCCTTCGACCCGAAGGTCCGGCTGGAGGAGTTCGACGCCGTCCACAGGATGCGGGTGGCGGTGCGGCGGCTGCGCAGCGTCCTGGCCGGCGGCCGCCCCCTGCTGGACCGCGGGGTCACCGACCCGCTGCAGCCCGAACTGCGCTGGCTGGCCGGGGTGCTGGGCGAGGTCAGGGACGCCGAGGTGCTGCACGAGCGCTTCAGCGGACGCCTGGCCGCGCTGCCCGAGCTCGGCCAGGCGAACCCCGCCTGGCTCCGCCGGATCAAGAAGCGGGAGCGGAAGGGATACGCGACGGTCCGCCGGGAGCTCTCCGGCGAGCGGTACTTCGCCCTGCTCGACGCCCTGGACGGACTGCTGGCCGCTCCGCCGTTCACCGAGCGCGCGCGCCGGGACGCCGGGAAGGAGCTGCGCAGGCTCGTCCGGCGGAGCTGGAAGCGGCTCGACCGGGCCCACGCCGCGATCGCCGAGGCCGAGGCGGCCGAGGGCCTGCGGGCCGCCGACACGGCCCGCCACGAGACGCGCAAGGCGGCCAAGCGGGTGCGCTACAACGCCGACGCCGCCTCCGAGGTGCTCGGCAAGGACGCCAGGACCGTCTCCAAGGCCGCCAAGGGCCTGCAGGAGGTGCTGGGCAGGTTCCAGGACGGCGTGATCGCCCAGGAGCAGCTCAGGGCCGTGAAGCCCGCCTCGGCGAAGGAGGCGTTCGGGCTCGGCGCCCTGTACGGGCTGGAGCACTGCGAGGCCGAGCGCGCCCGGGACGAGATCGAGGCGGCCTGGGAGGAGGCCCGCGCCAGGGCCGTCCCGCGGCTGGGCTAACCTCCCGGGCGTTCCCGGACGGCGTGGCGTTCCACCGAGACCGCGGCGCCGTCCGGGCCCGGTTCCCGGTGGAAGACCCAGAAGGACGCCTTGCGCAGCGACGGGTCCTCGGGGAGCCGCTCGCCGGGGCAGGCGGCCCGGGCGAGGGCGGGGATCAGTTCACCGTGCGTGCACACGACCAGTCCGTCGAGCCCGCTGTTCCCGTCGGTCCCGTCGCGGGAGCCGAGCAGCTCGCGGAACCGGGCGGCGGCGCGCTCGGGAGTGGTGGAGTTCAGGGTGAAGTCCTGCTCGGCGACGAACGGCACGCCCATCGCGGACGCGTAGTCCAGCAGGCTCTCGACGCACCGGGCGGTGGCCGAGCTGACCAGCCGGCGGGGCGCGTAGGCGCGCAGCAGGCGGGACAGCTCGGCGGCCTCCCAGCGTCCCCTGTCGTCCAGCGGCCGGACGAGGTCCCGGTCCTGCCAGTAGCGCTTCTCCCCCGCCGAGGCGTGCCGCAGGACGATCACCGGCCGGGTGCGTTCGGGCAGCGCCGTGTAGGCGCGCAGGACCTCGACGTCGTGGGGGTAGCTGAGCGTGCCGAGCGCCTCGGGGACCGGCGCCCACACCAGCTCGTCCACCTCGTCGTCCGGACGGAACCGGCCCTCCTCGGCGATCTCGGCGGCCCAGTAGTCGACCCGTTTGGGCCCCTTGGCCGTCAGGTAGGAGACGGTCGGGAGCCGGGGGCCCAGCCGCGGGACCACCCCGGTCTCCTCGGTCACCTCGCGCACCGCGGTGCGCAGCGGGTGTTCTCCCGGATCCGGCTTGCCCTTGGGGAGGCTCCAGTCGTCGTACCTGGGGCGGTGGACCAGCGCCACCTCGCGGACCATGCCGTTCCACCGGCCCAGCACGGCGCCGGCGGCACGGATCGGGGGGTCAGCCGCCATCCACGGTTCTCCAGCGTCGCGAGCGCATCAGATGGGTCTGGATGTCCAGCGCGGGGGCGTCGGCGTCGCCGTGGTGGCGGGTCCAGACCCCGTCGCCGTCCAGCCACCAGGACGAGGTGTCGGCGGACACGCCCTTGTCGAGCAGCCGGAGCAGCTCGTCGCGGTGGCCCACGTCGTTGACCCGCACCAGCGCCTCGATGCGCCGGTCGAGGTTGCGGTGCATGAGGTCGGCGCTGCCGAACCACACCTCGGGGTTGCCGCCGCACTCGTAGGCGAAGATCCGGGAGTGCTCCAGGAAGCGGCCCAGGACGCTGCGCACCCGGATGTTCTCCGACAGGCCGGGGACGCCCGGCCGCAGCGCGCAGATGCCGCGCACCCAGACGTCCACCGGGACGCCCGCCTGGGAGGCGCGGTAGAGGGCGTCGATGACGACCTCGTCCACCAGGCTGTTGCACTTGAAGCGGATGTGCGCCGGGCGGCCTGCGCGGTGGTGCCCGATCTCCCGCTCGATGCGCAGGACGAGGCCGCTGCGCAGGGTGTTGGGGGCCACCAGCAGCTGCCGGTAGCTGACCTGGCGGGAGTAGCCGGTCAGGTGGTTGAACAGCTCGGTGACGTCCTCGGCGATCTCGCGGTCGGCGGTCAGCAGGCCGAAGTCCTCGTACAGCCGGGCGGTCTTGGGATGGTAGTTGCCGGTGCCGATGTGGCAGTAGCGCCGCAGGCTGCCGTCGGGCTCCCGCCGGACGACCAGCAGCAGCTTGCAGTGGGTCTTCAGGCCGACGAAGCCGTACACCACGTGGCAGCCGGCCTGCTCCAGCTTGCGCGCCCACTCGATGTTGGCGCTCTCGTCGAACCGCGCCTTGATCTCGACGACCACCACGACCTGCTTGCCGGCGTCCGCGGCGTCGATGAGCGCGTCCACGATCGGGGAGTCGCCGCTGGTCCGGTAGAGGGTCTGCTTGATCGCCAGCACCCTGGGGTCGGCGGCGGCCTCCTCGACCATGCGCTGCACGCTGGTGGCGAAGGAGTCGTAGGGGTGGTGGACGACGACGTCGCGCTCGCGCAGCGCGGCGAAGACGCTGAGCTCGCTGGGCAGCGCCGTCTTGGAGGGCACGAACGGCGGGTACTTCAGCTCGCTGCGGTCCAGGTCGGCGATCTGGTGCAGGCCGCCCAGGTTCAGCGGGCCGGGGACGCGGTAGATCTGGCGTTCCTCCACGCCGAGTTCCTCGGTGAGCAGGTCGAGCACCTCGGGGGAGATCGACTCCTCGACCTCCAGGCGGACCACCGGGCCGAAGCGGCGGCGCAGCAGCTCCTTCTCCAGGGCCTGCAGCAGGTCCTCGGTGATGTCCTCGTCGACCTCCAGGTCCTGGTTGCGGGTGACCCGGAAGGCGTGGTGCTCCAGGATCTCCATCCCGTTGAACAGCTGGGTGAGGTGGGCGGCGATGACGTCTTCGAGCGGCGTGAAGCGGTTGGGCGAGGCCTCCATGAACCGCGGCAGGACCTCGGGGACCTTGACCCGGGCGAACAGGCGGGCCTCGGTGTCGGGGTCGCGGACGACGATCGCCAGGTTCAGCGACAGGCCGGAGATGTAGGGGAACGGGTGGGCGGAGTCCACGACGAGGGGGGTGAGCACCGGGTAGATCCGCTCGCGGAAGAGGCGGCGCAGGTGCTCGCGCTCGGTCTCGGCCAGCTCCTCCCAGCGCAGGAGCTCGATGTCCTGCTTGGCCAGGGCGGGCAGGACGTCGTCGCGGAAGCACGCGGCGTGGCGGAGCATCAGCTCGTGCGCGACGACGGCGGTGCGTTCGAGCACCTCGCGGGGCTGGCGGCCGCTGGCGGAGCGGACGGCCAGGCCGGTGGCCATCCGGCGGAGGAGCCCGGCGACCCGGACCATGAAGAACTCGTCCAGGTTGGTGGCGAAGATGGCCAGGAAGCGCACCCTCTCCAGCAGCGGGAGGGTCTGGTCCTCGGCCAGTTCCAGGACCCGCTGGTTGAACTGGAGCCAGCTCTCCTCACGATCCAGGAACCGATCTTCGGGCAGGGAATCGTCGCGAGGAATCTGTCCTGGATTGACACTCATGATGGTTAATGGTCCCCCTTGAAGGTGAACTATTGATTTACCCCGTATGTCCAAGATTGTTTCATTGCTGTGAGGAGCGCCGCACCACGTACGGCTGGATGATGCCCAGGCCGCGCACCGGTCTACGCACGATCCGGACGAGTTCGTAGGCGGGATCGCCCTCCAGCTCGGCGGCGAGGGCGGGATCGGCCACCAGGGTACCCGGACGGGCGATCGAGGTCAGCCGCGAGGCCATGTTCACCGTCGTGCCGAAGATGTCCCCCATCAGCGGGAGGACCGGCCCGTAGGCCATGCCCACCCGCACGTCGGGGACCTCGGTCTCCTCCCGGACCGCCTCGGAGATCGCCATCCCGATCTCCACCCCGACCCTGGCGTCGGCGGCGGCGTAGAGAACCTCGTCCCCGAGGGTCTTCACCAGCCTCGCGCCGTGCGCGGCCACGATGTCGGCGGCGGTCTCCTCGAACCGCTCGACCACCCGGCCCAGCTCCAGCTCGCTGAGCTCCCGGCTCATCGCGGTGAAGGACACCATGTCCGCGAAGCCCACCGCCACCGGGCCGCGGCCCGGCAGGTCGCCGTCCGAGGCCTCGGCCAGCGCCCGCGCGGCCGAGGCCGCCAGCTGCCGCCGCCAGGCGTGCACCACCAGCGGCTCCATCTCGGCCAGGTAGCCCTCGCTCAGCCGGCCGCCCTCGCCGTCGCCGCTGAGCATGATGCCGGTCTGCCACTCGGCGAGTCGCGCCATGGTCTGGCCCAGGGCCCTGGCCTGGCGCAGGACGATCTCCTCCGACGTCCCGCCCCGGTCGAGCAGCGCCTTGATCCGTCGCAGCGCCTCCAGGTCGCCGTCGGAGAAGGCGGGGACGTCGTCCGCCGGGCTGGCGAAGCCGAACGAGCGCCACAGCCTCGCGGAGAACTCCTTGGAGACCCCGGTCAGCTCCGCGGCGTCCACCCTGGTGTAGCGCAGCTCACCGCCCAGCAGGAGCTCTTCCAGCTCCTGGGACCCTTGCACCCGCCCGGACATCCTTCGACTCCCCGATTCCGCGGCTGATCGTCGCGGCCGCGCGACAAAGGTTATGTGATGGTTGTCACTACTGTCCCGCTTGTCTCGCATTCCGGACATGTACTACGTCACCGGCGCTGAACGCCTGCTCCACGGCGTCCGTCCGGACCACCAGCCTGCCCTCGACGTCCACGTCAACGGCCGTACCCGTCTCGACGTTCCCGCCGGGGAGCTCGATCCTGATCTCCCTGCCCAGGGTGAGGGAGTGCTCCCGGTACGCCGAACGCAGCCCGCTGCCGTCCGGATCGCCGTCCGCGGCCTTCCACTCGGTGTACCGCAGCGCCAGCTCCCGCAGCACCGCCCTCAAGACGATCTCGCGGTCGCTGACCGAGGCGTCCTCCAGCAGCAGCGAGGTCGCCGTCGGGACGGGCAGCTCGTGCTCGTGCAGCGAGACGTTCAGCCCCACCCCGACGACGACGGCGTCGTCGACGCGCTCGGCCAGGATCCCGGCCAGCTTCCGCTCCCCCACCATCAAGTCGTTCGGCCACTTCAGACCCGCCTCCACCGTGGACCTGCCGGGCTCGTCGCCGAAGTCGCCCTCGCCCGCCCGCGCGGTCACCGACCTGATCGCGGCGGCCACCGCCACCCCGGTCAGCAGCGGCAGCCAGCCCAGCCGCGTCGGGGACACCCCGGCGCCCGGCCGCAGCAGCACCGAGAACATCAGGCCCGAGCGCGGCGGGGCGTTCCAGGCGCGGCCCAGCCGCCCCCGGCCCGCCGTCTGCGCCTCGGCCACCAGGACGGTCCCCTCCGCGGCGCCGCGCCCGGTCGTCGCCGCCGCCGACCTGGCGTGCTCGGCCAGGTCGGCGTTGGTCGAGCCGGTCTCCTGCAGCACCCGGATGTCCCGCCAGAACGAGCCCTCACGCACCAGCGCGCGGTTCAGCGACCGCTCGTTCAGCGGCGGCCGGTCGAGATCGGAGTAGGCACCCATGAACCCATCCAACCTCACCCGCCGCGGCGTGCGCTCAGCCGGTGTTCTGCAGGCCGGCCGCCACGCCGTTCACCGACAGCAGCAGGAGGTTCTCCAGCTGGGCCAGCTCGTCCTGCGGGACGTCCCCCGCCCGCAGCGCCTGGAGCGCCCGCAGCTGGAGGTGGCTGAGCGCGTCCACGTAGGGGTTGCGCAGCTCCACCGCGCGGGAGAGCACACGGCGGTTCTCCAGCAGGCGGGTGTGCCCGGTGACCGACAGCACCAGCTCCAGCGTCCGGTCGTACTCGGCCATGACGACGGCGCTCAGATCGGGGCGGTCGCCCAGGGCCAGGTAGCGCTCGGCGATGTCCCGGTCGGTCTTGGCCAAGGACATCTCGGCGTTGTCGATCATCGCGGCGAACAACGGCCAGGACGCGTACGCCTCGGGCAGGTCCGGGTCGCCCGCCACCGCGGCCAGGCCGGAGCCGAGCCCGAACCAGGCCGGCAGGTTGACCCTGGTCTGGGTCCAGGCGAACACCCACGGGATGGCGCGCAGGTCGTCCAGGGTGCTGGCGCCCGTGCGGCGGGACGGGCGGGAGCCGATGCGCAGCTCGCCGATCTCGGCCAGCGGGGAGACCCGGGAGAACCACTCGGCGAAGCCCTCGGCCTCCACCAGGCCGCGGAACGCCCGGTGCGCCGCCTCGCTCAACCGGTCGGCCAGCGGGCGGAACCGCGCGGCGGCGTCCCGCGCCGTCCGCTCGACCTGCGGGGTGGAGGCCAGCAGGACCGCGTGGGTCACCTGCTCGACGTGCCGTCGCGCGATCTCGGGATGCCCGTACCTGGCGAAGATCACCTCGCCCTGCTCGGTCACCTTGAACCGGCCCGCCACCGAGCCGGGGGCCTGGGCCAGGATCGCCCGGCCCGCGGGGCCGCCGCCGCGGCCCAGCGAGCCGCCGCGCCCGTGGAAGAGCGTCAGCGTGATGTCGTTGGCCTCGGCCCAGGAGGCCAGCGCCTCCTGGGTGTCGTACAGCAGCAGGGTCGCGCTGGCCGGGCCGAGGATCTTGGCCGAGTCGGAGTAGCCGAGCATGACCTCCAGGCGCCGTCCCGTCTGGGCCAGCCGCCGCCGCACCGGCGGCAGCTCGATCGCCTCCTCCAGCACCGAGACGGCGCGCTCCAGGTCCTCGCCCGTCTCGAACAGCGGGACGACGTCCAGGGTCGGCGCCTCCGCGTCCAGGGAGGCCGCCAGCTCGTAGACGGCGGCGATGTCGCCGGCGGAACGGGAGAAGGAGACGATGTAGCGGCTGCAGGCCTGCTCGCCGAAGCGCTTCTGCGCCCAGGCGACCACCCGCATCGTGTCGAGGACCTCTTCGGTCTGCGGCGAGAGCGCGCCGCCCGCCCGCACCTCGGCCAGCGCCTTCTCGTGGACGGCGGAGTGCTGGCGGATCTCCAGCTCGGCCAGGTGGAAGCCGAAGGTCTCCACCTGCCAGACCAGGTGCTGCAGCTCGCCGTAGGCCTGCCGGACGGCTCCGGCCGCGGCCAGCGAGTCCTGCAGCAGGACCAGGTCGTCCAGCAGTTCCTCGGGCCCGCCGTAGCCGAGGTCGGCGTTGCGCACCCGGGTCGCCCTGACGCGTTCGGCGGCGTA
This sequence comes from Actinocorallia sp. B10E7, assembly GCF_039871655.1. Taxonomy (NCBI): domain Bacteria; kingdom Bacillati; phylum Actinomycetota; class Actinomycetes; order Streptosporangiales; family Thermomonosporaceae; genus Actinocorallia; species Actinocorallia sp. B10E7. Next base: position 131,175 of record NZ_JBDPLZ010000013.1, on the reverse strand, counting down.
CAGCAGGTACTGGCGGTGCGGCTCCCCGGGCGAACGCGCGGCGATCTCGTCGAGCAGTTCGGGATGGGCGGTGCGGGCCGCGCCGAGCGCGCCCCGCAGCGCGGGGGACGGCGGCGTGGTGTCCTGGTGGGCGGTCAGCCGCCGCCCGATCCGGGTCGCGGCGTTCTCCAGCGCGATGAGCACGTGCTGCGACTGGATCTTGAACGCCTGGCGGGTGACCTGGGCCGTCACGTAAGGGTTTCCGTCGCGGTCGCCGCCGATCCAGCTGCCGAAGCGCAGGTAGGCGGGGGCCAGCGGGGGCCGGGCGGCGCCGCCGTCGTACTCCTCGTCGCCCTTGAGCACGGTGTCCAGCGACCGGTAGATCCGCGGGACCACCCGGAAGATGGTCTCGTCGAAGGCCGCGAGCGCCACCCGCACCTCGTCCAGCGGGTCCATCTGCTGCTGCCTGCGCTGGGCGGTGCGCCACAGCAGGTCGATCTCCTCGCGCATCCTGCGGCGCAGGTCGGCGCGCTCGCTGTGGGCGGCGGAGTCGTTGTAGGCGTGCAGCAGGTCGCTGACGCGGCTGATGGAGGTGACCACCGCCCGGCGCCGCGCCTCGGTGGGGTGGGCGGTGAAGACCGGCCGGAACTCCAGCCCGGCGACGGCCCCGGCCGGATCGTCCAGCTTCGCCGCCGCGGCGGCGAAGGAGGCCCGCTGCGGCTCGCCGCCCGCCACGTCCCGCTGGCTCAGGGTGCGGATGCGGTGGTGCTCCTCGGCGAGGTTGGTCAGGTGGAAGTAGACGGAGAAGGCCCGGGCGACCAGCTCGGCGCGTTCCAGCGACCAGCCGGCCACCAGTTCGGCGACCCGGTCTCCGGACAGCTCCCCCTTGCGGGCGGCGATCACCGAGCGGCGGAGGTTCTCGACGTCGTCCAGCAGCCCCTGACCGCCGTACTCCACGAGTGCCCGGCCCAGCAGGGAGCCCAGCAGCCGCACATCCGCGCGCAGCTCTTCGGGCAGGTCAAGGCGGATTTGAGTGGCAAGGCTCTTGGTCACGTGGGCATCCTACCTACGAAATAATTGGTCTATACCACTAACCCGCCCCCCGGTGCGAAAGGTGGAGAAAGCGTCCCGTTACTCTTGCGCCCATGGCGATGGAAGCGGTTGAACCCCCGGTCGAAAAGATCGACATCCACACCACGGCGGGAAAAATCGCCGACCTTGAGCGGCGCAGGTACGAAGCCGTGCACGCGGGCTCGGCGGCGGCCGTGGAGAAGCAGCATGCCAAGGGCAAGATGACCGCCCGCGAGCGGGTCGACGCGCTGCTCGACGAGGGCTCCTTCGTTGAGTTCGACGAGTTCGCGCGGCACCGCTCGACCATGTTCGGGCTGGAGAAGAAGCGGCCTTACAGCGACGGCGTCGTGATCGGCTACGGCACGGTCGACGGCCGCCAGGTCTGCGTGTTCTCCCAGGACGTCATGGCCTTCGGCGGCTCCCTGGGCGAGGTCTACGGCGAGAAGATCGTCAAGATGCTCGACATGGCGCTGAAGACCGGCTGCCCGATCATCGGCATCAACGAGGGCGGCGGCGCCCGGATCCAGGAGGGCGTGGTGGCCCTGGGCCTCTACGCCGAGATCTTCAAGCGGAACGTGCACGCCAGCGGCGTCATCCCGCAGATCTCCCTGATCATGGGCGCGAACGCGGGCGGGCACGTGTACTCCCCCGCGCTGACCGACTTCATCGTCATGGTCGACAAGACCTCGCACATGTTCATCACCGGCCCGGACGTCATCAAGACCGTCACCGGCGAAGAGGTGACGTTCGAGGAACTGGGCGGCGCCCACACGCACAACAGCAAGTCCGGCGTGGCCCACTACCTGGCCCCGGACGAGACGGACGCGATCGACTACGTCAAGGCGCTGCTGTCCTACCTGCCCTCGAACAACATGTCCGAGGCGCCGGAGTTCGAGCCGGCCGACGACCTGGACCCGGTCGCCGAGCTGGACACGCTGATCCCGGACTCGGCCAACCAGCCCTACGACATGCACAAGGTCATCGAGGCTGTGCTGGACGAGGGCGACTTCCTGGAGGTCCAGCCGCTGTTCGCGCCGAACATCGTCGTCGGCTTCGGCCGGGTGGACGGCCGCAGCGTCGGCGTGGTGGCCAACCAGCCGATGCAGTTCGCCGGCTGCCTGGACATCGACGCCTCGGAGAAGGCCGCCCGGTTCATCCGGACCTGCGACGCCTTCAACGTGCCGGTCCTGACCTTCGTGGACGTCCCGGGCTTCCTGCCCGGCACCGACCAGGAGTGGGACGGCATCATCCGGCGCGGCGCCAAGCTGCTGTACGCCTACGCCGAGGCGACCGTCCCGCTGGTCACGGTCATCACCCGCAAGGCCTACGGCGGCGCGTACGACGTCATGGGCTCCAAGCACCTGGGCGCCGACGTCAACCTGGCGTGGCCGACCGCGCAGATCGCGGTCATGGGCGCGCAGGGCGCGGTCAACATCCTCTACCGGCGCGAGCTGGCCGCGGCCGAGGACCCCGATGTCCGGCGCGCGGAATTGATCACCGAATACGAGGACACGCTCGCCAACCCGTACATCGCCGCCGAGCGCGGATATGTCGACGCGGTCATCAAGCCGTCCGAGACCCGCATTCAGGTGATCAAGGCTCTGCGCGCCCTCAAGGACAAGCGCAAGACCCTTCCGCCGAAGAAGCACGGCAATATCCCGCTGTAGTCCGATCGGTTCGGTGGCACTTCGCCGGAGGTTGAAGATGAGTGAGCGGCCGTTCCTTCAGGTCGTCAAGGGTGATGCGACTCCCGAGGAGATCGCCGCGCTGATCGCGGTCGTCTCCGCCCGTGCCGCGGGCGGGGCCGCCGCCCCTCCGGCGCGCCGCCCGTCGGCCTGGGCCGACCGCTCCCGCCTGGCGCGTCGTCCGCTCCACCCCGGTCCCGGGGCGTGGCGGGCGAGCGCCCTGCCGGGCTGACGCTGCGTGATCGACGGAAACGCGGGGTGCAAGTAGCGGCGGGGAAAGCCTCGGTACACATAGGGTGGTGTACTAATGGCTGCCTCGGAGTTCCTACCGCAACCTGCCCGTTATGCCGTTTTCGTCGACGCGGGCTATCTTTACGCTGCCTCGGGAGCACTGCTCCTGGAAGCCAGTTCCAGGCGGGAATATCGGGTATTCGCGGAAAAGCTGATCAAAGCGCTGACCGCACACGCCGACGCGAAGATCAATGGCGAACTCCTCCGTCTGTACTGGTTCGACGCCGCGCCCCGCAAGCAGCCGACCGTCGAACAGCGGGTCATCGCCAATCTGCCCCTGGTGAAGCTGCGCCTGGGCAACCTCAACGCCCAGGGCCAGCAGAAGGGCGTGGACGCCCAGCTGCGCGCCGACCTGGAGGCGCTGGCCCGGCACCGCGCGATCACCGACGCGGTGCTGCTCGCCGGCGACGAGGACATGCTGCCCGCCGTCGAGGCGGCCCAGCGCTACGGGGTGCGGGTGCACCTGTGGGGCGTCGAGCCCACCCACGGATCCAACCAGGCCGAATGGCTGGTCTGGGAGTCCGACACGGTCGAGGTGCTGCCCGCCGACTTCCTGCGCCCCTATTTCGTCAAGGCCGGGATGATCGCCGTGCCCGCCGCCCCCGCGCCCGCCGCGATCAACGGCCCCAAGCCGCCGGTCCCCTCCCCCGCCCAGGTCTTCGCGGGGAAGGTCGCGCCGCAGGTCCAGGCCCGGCCCGCCGTCAAGGTGCCCGCCGAGAGCAAGCTCGGGCCCGACCGCAACCAGATGCTGGAGGTCGGCGAGCACGTGGCGCAGAAGTGGGTGTTCGAGCGCGGCCGCGACAACATCCGCGACCTGCTGCCGGGGCCGATCCTCCCCCCGGTCATCGACAAGGAACTCCTCATCGACGCCGAGAAGGTGCTCGGCCGCTCGCTGCGCCCCTACCAGGAGGCCCGCACCTGGCTGCGCGACGGCTTCTGGGAACGGATCTACCGGGAGTTCGGCATAGGCATCGGCAAGTCCGACTCCTGAGCCCGGCCGCTTTCCCCGTGAGGCCCGTGAGGACCGGGATCACGCGCCGCGGGCGTGGACGCGGGGAGCCAGCTCTTCGATGAGGGCCTCGGTCTCCGGCTGGAGCAGGTCGAAGTCGGCCTTGCCGCGCAGCTCGTCGAGGACGGCGTGGACCGCCGTCCGGTCGCCGGTCTCCTCGGTGGCGCGCAGGAGGTCGCGCCACAGCAGCTCGTCGTCGGAGGCCAGCCGCAGCCCGGCCCGCGCCGCCCGCGCCGCGCCCCCCGGATCCCGTTCGGCCAGGCGCAGCTCCGACAGCCGGTGGGCGGCGTCCACCACCCGGGCGACGGTCTCGTACTCCAGCTCGTCGGTGGCCAGCCAGGAGTAGCGGCCCTTCGGACGGCCCGCCAGCAACGGACCGCGGACGAGTTCGAGCGCGTGCGACAGGTACGCCGCCTCCGAGGCGGACTCCGCCGCCGAACGCCACAGCAGGAACCGGAAGTGCTGGAGGTCCACCCGGACCTCGGAGCCGAGCCGGAGCCTGCCCCGCTCGTCCTGGTACAGGTTCGGTCGGCCCCGCGAGTCGCGGCCCAGCCAGTCCGAGGCCATCGCGATGGTGCTGTCACGCACGCCCGCGGTGACGCCCCGCGGCCACACCGCGCCGCTCAGCACCGTCGGATGCACCCCGCCGGGATGCGTCGCCAGATACACCAGCACCTCGGCGCAGAGGTCGCGGCGGGCCGGGTCGACCGTGCCGGAGGCGTCCACGGAGATCCGGCCCAGCACCTTGATCTCGGCGGCCGGACGGTCCCCGGCGGCGCCGACGGGCTGCTCCGGACGCACCGCGGGCAGCGGGACCCCTTCCTGGCGCGCGGCGGTGCGGAACAGGCCGGCGACCGCGCGGTACTCCGACTCCGAGACACGCTGCGCCCGCACCTGGAACCCCAGGACCCCGGCGTCCAGCACACCCTCGGTGTCGATCGTCCAGTGCCAGGTGGCGTCCTCGACATGCCCGGCGACCAGGTAGCCGGCCGACAGCCGCTGCCCCGTCCTGGCCAGCGCGACCAGCCGGGCCGCGTCGGCCTTCGACGGCTGGTCGGCCATCACCAGGTAGTGCGGCATCCACGCTTCGCCGAACACCCCGCGGCACCGTCCGGTGAGCACCGAGTCGGCGCCCGCCGCCTGCAGCGCCCGGCGCACCTCGGCCGTCCGCGCCTCCAGCTCGGGCAGCGCCTCGGCCAGCGAGGGCACGCAGCGGATGCGGTCGGGGGCGATCTGCCGGAGCTCGTCGCCGAAGCCGACCAGGGTCAGCCGCATGTGGTCCGACCAGCTGTTGGTGGCCAGCTCCACCACCATCGCGGCGAGCGCGGCCTTGCGCTGCTCGGGCGGGCCGTCCACGGCGATCAGCCCGTGCGCCGCCTCCAGGTCGGCCAGCACCCTGCCGCTCTCGTTGACGCCCAGCGAGATCAGGCCCGGGTAGGGGGCGAGCACCTCGGCGAAGTCCGAGGCCTCCAGCGAGTCGAGCGCGGAGGAGTGCAGCCGCCACACCTGGCCGCCGTCGTGCGCCTCCCACGGGCTCGGCGGGTTCTCGTCGGCGGGGGCTATCCACAGGTCGAGGGTGCTCGTGCCCAGGTGCACGCCGTAGACGGTCGGCGGGGTGCGCTTCTGGGCGGCCAGCCCCTGGGAGAGCTGGCGCAGGCCCAGGTTCAGCACCCGCACGCCCTCGGTGTCCGCGCCGATCCGCAGCGCCTGCTCGGCCAGCGCGCTCTCGTCCTCCGGGCGCGCGATCATGTGCCCGGCCCGGCGCCGTGCCAGCTGGGCCCTGCGGCGCATGCCCAGGCTGGTGAGCACCCCCGCCGCCAGCAGCGACGTCCCGGCCAGCGCCTCCGGCCAGGGGAACGACCGCGCCTGCGGCTGGACCTCCAGGACGGGGGTCGGCGCGGGCGACTGCTGGGGCCGCTGGTCTGCGTGCACCTGGCCGGGCGTCTCCGGACGGGGCGCCCGCGTGTCGGTCTTCGTCTCCTCCTTCGCCGAGGGCGGAGCGGCCTCGGCGGGCTTCTTCTCGTCCTTCTTCTCCTGCCGCTCCGGCCCGGGCGCGGGCTTCGGCTCGGGCTTCTGCGGGTCGGCGTGGCCCTCTCGGAAGTAGTCCTGCAGCTGGGACTTGGGGATGATCTGGGTGTGGCGGGCGTCCGAGGGCATCTCCATCACCCAGCCGGGACGGATCAGGCTCGCCTTCTGCAGGCGCGAGCCGTCCGGCTGGACGTGGCTCTTGTTGAGCTCGAAGATCTCGTGATAGCGCCGCCCGTCGCCCAGGCACTTCTCGGCGATCTCCCAGAGGCTTTCGTGGTGGCGGCCGTGCGGCGGCTGGACGGTGTAGATCTTGGCGGTGGTGCCGTCCCGCTCCTCCGGGGCCGAGGTGACCTTCTGCCGCTCCAGATGGCCCGACGGCTGCCGGTCCTGCTGCGCGAGCTCCTCATGCGCGGAGACCTGCGTCATCCGGTACGGCTGGGTCTGGGGCTGGAGCTGGGTGAACGCGGGCATGATGGCCGTCGTCGCGGTGAACAGCAGCAGCACCGCCACCACCAGCTTGTGCACGACCGCCTGGGTCGTCCCGGCCAGCGGCACCCGCGCCGGGACCCCGACACCGCGCACCCCCGCGTGGAGCTCGACCACCAGGCACAGGAGAAGCTGCAGCCAGGCCAGCCAGACGCCGAGCGTGATGACGTAGAGGACGGTCTCGACGTCGAGCGGATCGGTGAACACCGAGGCGTCGGGCATCCGCGAGGGGATCGGCGAACCGGTGAAGCGCACCAGGGCCAACGGCACGCCGATCACGAGCGCGAGCAGCGCCAGCAGGGACAGGAGTCCCGCCGTCACCTCCGCCGCGCTCCGGCGTTCCCTCACAGCCACGGGCTGCCTACGCATCAGTCAGTCACGCCCCGTCTTCCGGATGTGCCGAGGCCTCGATCTCGATGGTAAACGCGTTCACGCCGATGAGGCCAAGGAAAATCGTGTCCACCTGCTTGTTCACCTGGACGGTGACCTCGTCCACGCCGGTCAAGGCGCATCCGCCGGCGTAGCCGTTGGCGTCGAAGGCCGCGACGAACTCCAGCGCGCGGCCGCACGCGTCCCCTTCCAGGACCGGCTCGCCGGTGTCGCGCAGCACCTCGACGTCGATCTCGTCGGCACCGGCGCGGGCCGCCTGCTCGGCGATGTCCAGGGCGCGCTGCCGGGCGTGGATGGCCAGCCCGCCGTCGAACAGCAGCCCGGCGAACAGCAGCACCATCGGCGCGAACAGCACGGTGAACATGCTGAACGTGCCGCGGTCCTCGCGGCGCCCCCCACGAGGATCCGCGTCCCGCGGCGCCTTCGTCCTCGCCTCTCCCGTCATTCGGGGACCTCGCAGGGTTCTCCGCCGCAGTCCATGCGCCGGTAGGTGTCGATCGGGGCGGAGGCCGTCCCGGTCTTCTCGGGGTTTCCCGCGAACGGCACCAGGTCCAGACCGGTGAGGTCGGTCTGGCAGGTGACCGTCACGGTGACCTGGCCGCCGGGGCCCCAGCCGCCGAGGTCGACCTCGGTCTGGGCGGCGTCGCCGAGGCAGAAGTTCGCGTCGCCCAGGGACTGGTCGACGGCTTCGACGGCGAACGCCTGGGCGTCGCCCTCGTCGCGGGCGACGGAGGCGGCCCGCGCGCCGTCCCGCGCGGCGCCGTCGAGCTGGCTCTGCACGTTCACCAGCCGCCCGACCAGCGCCAGGAAGAGGAACAGCAGGACCAGCACGGGAGTGAGCAGCACCAGTTCCAGCGTCATGCCGCCGCGGTCATCGCGTCTGCGGCTCATCCGGCGTCCTCCTCGCAGACCTTGGCCTCGCCGACGTCCGGACGGAAGCACTCCACCGGGCCGACGGCGCGCTTGGTCACCGTGAAGGTCATCCAGGGGATGACCGCCTTGGCCGTGCCCGTCACCTCGAAACCGCGGTCGTAGACGCCGTCTCCGTAAGGTGTGACGTTCGTCAGCAGAAGCGCTCCGGGGCCGAGCTGCGCCACGGTGTTGCGGGCCGCGTCGTCGCCGACGCCCTCCCATCCGCCTCCCGGCCCGGCCTCGCGTGCGGCACGGGAACCCGACTGCGCCGCGGCCAGCGCGATGTGGTTGGCGTGGTACACCATCACGAACTGGATGCACAGCAGGATGACGAGCAGGATCACCGGCGTGAGCAGCGCCCACTCCATGGCCGTGGCGCCCCGGTCCTTCCTGGCGGGGACTGCCATCGGACTACTGGGTCTGGATGTTGTTGGCGGCGCCCTCGATGGCGTTGCGGATGGTCACCGCGATGGCCAGGGTGATCGCCGCGATCAGGCCGGTGATGATGGCCCACTCGATGGCGGACGCTCCGGCGGAGCGCTCCTCCTCCTCCTCGCGCAGGCGGTCCATCCGGACCGCGAGCATCGTCCTGAGATAGGCGACGGCGGGGTGCTGAAGCGGGTTCATGGGACCTCCTAGAAACTGATGACCTGCACGGCCGACGGGTAGATCAGGAAGACGAGAAAGCCCAGGCAGAAGGACAGCTGGGCGATGAGCATGGTCTGGGAGTTCTGTCCGGCCCTGCCCTCGATGGTGGAGATCTCCCGGCTGCGCATCGAGCCGGCCCGCGCCGAGAGGGACTGCCTCACCTTGGCCCCGTCGTCGGCGACCAGGGCCAGCGCGGCGGCCAGGTCGGCCAGCTCCGCGACGTCGATCTCCTCCCCCAGCACGCCCAGGGCCTGCCAGGGCGTCATGCCGGCGATCCGCGCGTTGGCCAGCGCCTCGCGGATGCGCAGCATCGGCCAGCCGGAGCCGACCTGGGAGGCGGTCATCAGCGCCTCGGGCACCCCCCGCCCCCCGGCCAGGTTCATCGCCACCAGGTCGAGGAACGCGCCGACCACGTGCCGGAAATCGTCGCGGGCCTCGGCGGCGGCCTGCCTCAGCTGGAGGTCGGGGAAGAAGAACGCCACCCCGGCGAAGGCCAGGCCCGCCCACAGCGGGATGCTCAGCGAGATCCCGCCGGCGAACATCACCAGCACCACGAACACCGGGGTGAAGGCGAACGCCGCGAGCGGCGCCAGCACCTTGCTCGCCAGGTACGTCTCGTAGTCGCGGCCCAGGATCGCCAGGTCGGCGCGGGTGCTGCGCAACTCCCAGCCCCGGTCCTCGCAGAACTTCGCCAGTTCCCGGCCCAGCTCCGTCTGGACCCTGTCCCTGCGCCGCTCCGGCTTGTCCTCCGTCTCGGCCTGCCGGTCCGGCTTGGCCGACAGCACAGGACGCGTCCCGGCCTTGCCGGGCTGGGCGCGCCTGGCGACCTCGTCGTACTCCGACAACCTGGACCGCAGTCCCCTGCGGGCCGGGAAGAGCGCTCGGAGCAGGACGAACAGCCCCAGCCCGACGACCGCCCCGGCGAGCATCGCCCCGGTCACCGGCCCACCCCCGCGTCCATCGCGGCCCTGCCGCGCAACGGCTGGGCCGTCTCGGCGGCCGCGGCCGGATCGTTGTCTCCCAGCAGCCTCTGCGGCAGCTGGAACCTGGCCAGACGGCGCAGCCAGAAGAAGCCGAGCGCGTACAGGGCGACCACCGCCGCGAGCACGATCTGGCCGACGAACGTGCTGTAGGGCGCCACATACCCGGGGTTGAGGACGGTCAGCACGAGCGCGAACCCGACCGAGAACGTCACGACGATCTGGACGCTGCGCCGGGTGGACGCGCGGTAGGCCGCCACCCGGCGGCGCATCTCCAGTTCGGTGCGGGCCGAGGTCGCCAGCGCGCCGAGCATCTCGCGCAGGCCCGGCCCGCGCAGCCGGGCGTTGAGGATCAGCGCCGCGACGATGAGGTCGGCGGAGGAGTCGTCGAGGTCGTCGGCGAACCGGCGCAGCGCCTCGGGCAGCGGGACCCGGGTGTGCATCCGGTCGACCAGCGCGCGCAGCGGCGGTTGCAGCGCGGGCGCGGCGGCCCTGACCGAGGCGGGGATGGCCTGCTCCAGGCCGACCGCCCCGGCGATGGTGTCGCGCAGCGACTCCGCCCAGGAGGCCAGGCCCTCCAGCCTCGCCATGGCGCGGCGCTCCTCGGCCGCGCCGCCCGCCACGCTCTCCCAGCCCAGCACCAGCAGCGCCATGCCGCCCGCGACGACCACCCACCGGGTGACGATCAGCGCCACCACCCCGACGATGATCGCGATGCCCGTCCGGGTGGTGATCGCCTTGATCAGCTCCTCGCGGGAGCGCGGGGCGCGCCTGCCGGGGCGGGCGGGCAGGCCGCGCAGCGCCAGCACCAGCAGGAGGAGGCCGGCCGCCGCCGTCCCTCCGGTGAAGAGGGCGAGGAGGACGTCCAGGTCGAGCGTCACCGCCACACCACCGCCGTCCGCTGGTCGTAGCCGAACTCGGCGAGCTCCTCGGCGCAGGCGATGGGCGCGTGGACCCTGGCGGCGCCGTCGGGGCCCGGCGCGAAGATCTCGGAGGAGAGCACCCGGCCGTCGCAGCCGGTCACCTCGCGGACGCTGGAGACGAACCGGCGCAGCCTGCCGCCCCGGTGGTAGTCGTTGCGCTTGTCGATGAAGACGACGAAGTCGATGGCGCCCGCGATGAGCATGTGGGTCGCCTCGATCGGCAGCCGCTCCTCCGACTGGATCGCATACGTCGCGATGCGGTTGAAGACCTCCATCGAGGAGTTGGCGTGGATCGTCGACAGCGAACCGTCGTTGCCCTGGGTCATCGCGTTCAGCATGGTGACGATCTCGTCGCCCAGGACCTCGCCGACGATCACCCGGGACGGGTTCATGCGCAGCGAGCGGCGCACCAGTTCGGCCATCGAGATCTCGCCGTGCCCCTCGGAGTTGGGCAGCCGCTGCTCGAACGCCACGACGTTGGGGTGGAGCTCGGGGAACTGCTCCAGGCCGAGCTCCAGCGCGCGCTCGACCGTGATGAGCCGCTCGTGCGGCGGGATCTCGTTGGCGACGGCGCGCAGCAGCGTCGTCTTCCCCGCGTTGGTCGCCCCGGAGATCATGATGTTCTTGCGGGCGCCGACCGCGGCGCGGAAGAACACCGCCAGCTCCGGCGAGAGGGTGCCGGTGCCGATCAGGTCGTCCAGGAACACCTTGCCCAGGCGGGCGCGCCGGATGGACAGCGCGGGCCGCTGGGTGACGTCCATGACCGCCGAGAGCCGGGACCCGTCGGGCAGCCGCAGGTCCAGCTGCGGGTTGGCGGTGTCGAACGGGCGCGACGACAGGCCGGAGTAGGCGGCGAGGATCTGGATGAGCTCGACGAGCTCCTCGTCGGAGTCGGCGACCGGCTCGCCCATCACCTCGCGGCCGTCGGAGTAGGACAGGAACACCCGGTCGCAGCCGTTGATGTCGATGTTCTCTATCTCCTGGTCCTCCAGGAGCGGCTGGAGCCGGCCGACGCCGAACAGCGCGGCGTGGATGCCCGCCGCGTACTCCTCCTCCTCGTCGGGGGTCGGCGGGCGGCGCCCGTAGCCGATCTCCGAGCGGGCGTGCTCCTCCAGCACCTGGGAGATGAGGGCGCGGGCGAACTGCCGTTCGTCCTCGGGGGACATGGGCGGCAGGCCCGAAGCGGCGTCCAGCCTGCGCTGGTGGGCCAGCCGGTCGCCGACCTCCTGCCGGAGCCGTTTGACCAGGACGTGATCCATCTAGCGGCCCCTTCCGTCTCCCAGGATCCGGTGCGATCCGGACTGGTGGGAGCCGGGCTGCCCGCCCGGGCGCTGGAAGGCCTGCTGGGGGCCTGTGGTGTGCCCCCGGTACGGCTCGGACGTCACCGCCGGACGGTTCTGGGCGGACTGCGCCACGCGCTCCAGCGCGGGCCGCTGCATCAGGTTCCCGGCCAGCTCGCGCGCGGAGCGGATGAGCAGGGACTTGTCGAGTCTGCCTCCCCACTCGCCGCGCAGCATCTGCGCGCCCTTGGGGTCGTAGGCCAGCCCGCCGAGCACCTGGGCGGGCAGCTTCGACTGGGCCAGCACCCGCTCGACCTCGGTCAGCGAGCTGCGGTAGCCGCGCGGGTCCGCGACGACGATCACGCCCAGCTGGGCGCGCTGCTGGGGCAGGTCGGCCGACAGCTGGGAGATGCGCTCGCGCAGGTGGGCGACGTGCTCCAGGGTGGCGTGGGTGACCAGGACGACCAGGTCGGCCTCGCGCAGCAGCTCCAGCAGCCCCGCGCCGGGCCCGAGCCTGCCGCAGTCGGCCAGCACGTCCACGCCCGGCAGGATCGCGAACGAGCGGCCCAGCGGGCTCCACAGCCAGTCCAGGCCCTTGGACTGCTCGGCGTTGGTCAGCCCGACCAGCACGTCGAGGCCGCCGACCAGGCGCTGGGTGTGCGGGGCGATCTGCTCGGGGCGCAGGCCCCGCCTGGCCTCGGTGGCCAGCGAGAGCATGCCCTTGGCCGGGTCGAGCATGCCGTGCTCGCCGGGCAGCCGGTAGACGAGGTCCCCGCCGGCCGGGTCGCATTCGGCGACCAGGACGGGACGGGGCCAGACGGCGCCGAGCGCCACCGCCGCGGTGGTGACTCCGGGCGCGCCCTTGTCGGCGGCCAGTGCGATCAGTGCCAACGGGTCACCCGCCCGGCTTGTTCGTCGGCTGCGGCTTGGACTGGGGCTTGGTCTGCGGGGCCTGCGGCATCGTCACCGTGGTGCCCGGCGGGACGACCACGGCCGCGACGTCCCCAGCCGAGGCCGCCATGGTGATGGCCGGCGCCTGCTCGGGCAGCACCTCGACCGAGACGCGGACGGTGGTGCCGGTGCTCGTCCGCGACGGCACCAGGGAATCGTCGGCCTGCGTGGAGGGGACCTTGTACACCAAGGCGTCGGCCGACAGCATCGTCCCCGGCTTGACGCCCGACTCGCTGCGCCCGCCGACCGCGTAGAGGGCGAGCCTCTGCCCCACCTTCAGGCCCTCGCTCGGCAGCTGGCCGGCCTTCAGTGACAGGCCGACGAGGACCCGCCCCTTGGCGGTGTCCTGCGCCTGGGTCGTCATGCTGTTGACGAGCAGCGCGCCTGGGGTCAGCGGCACCTGGGCGTACGACCTCGTCACCTTGTCGAGCTCACTCCAGCTCACGTACTGGATGCCGGTGTCGCCGATCGACACCTGCTTGAGCGCAGTCTTGGGGATCAGTTCACCGGCGGCGACCGGCTTGTCGATGGCGATCGCCGAGACCCGTTGGCCGCTCTGGATGACGAGGTAGGCGCTGATCAGCGCCCCGCCCAGGATGAGCAGCACCGCGAGGGCAGCCAGGGCGGGTTTGCGCTCCCGCGGCGGCACCGGCAGCCGCTGTCCGGCGGAGGCCGCGAGGCCCGTGCCGAGGCCGCGGGGGCCGGTGTTGTCGGTGCCGGTCGTCGGCTGACTGGGCTGACTGGTCCTCATCGCTCTGGCCACTCCGGGGGGTATCCGAGCACTCTGCAAACGGCCGGAGCGACCATGCTCGCGGTCTTGACAACCTCTCGTCAATGGATTCCGGTAGCTGACGCACTCTCGTAACCCGGCGTAAGAAATCAACCGTTTTTCGGAAGTTGTTCTGTGCCATCCCCGCACATTCGCGCAAGGCGCATGATCATGCGGAACGGCAGCTCCGCTACCCTTTTCCTCGAAGGCGCAAACATAGTCTCCGTGCCGGGAAATCACCGCCGATCCGATGGATCTGACTGGTACCTGACCGCAGATTCGTCATGAGTGCTGAACGCCGCCGTCCGGAACGGGGCCTCGTCCACAGGACGTCATTCGACGGCTCCCGCGCGCCGGGCTCCTGTGGGACTCTTGTGCCGACCTTCCGTCCCCGGCGAAGCGGGAGTGGTGCGTGCGGATCTCGTTGACGGCCCTGGGCGGCTCCGGCCCTCGTGACGTCCTGGTCAGCGGCGACGCGGACGCGTCGGTGGCCGCCGTCGCGCGGACGCTGGCGGGACTGCTCGCGCAGCAGGACCGAGAACCCGGCCAGAACGGACACGACGACCAGGTCGGCCAGAAGATCGTCTCGCTGCAGCAGGCGATCTACACGGACGGGCGCATGCTCGACCCCACGGCGCGGGCCGCGCGGGAGCTGCGCGACGGGGCGATCGTCACGCTGGACGCCTCCACCGTCCCGGCCACCATGACGTCCGAACCCGACGGGCTCGTCGAGGTCCGCGTCGTCGGCGGGCCGGACGCCGGGCGGGTGCACCGCCTGGGGCCGGGCACCGCGCACATCTCACCGGGGGTCACGGTGACGGTGGGTCGCTCGGGCACCACGGTGCGCGCCTCCCGGCCGGCGGTCCTGGACGGCGAGGAGCTCCTCGAGGAAAGGCCGTGGCCCGAGGGCGCGGTGCTCTCCTGCGGGAACACGGTGCTCTCTCTCATGCCGAACACTTCTCCGGACACCCATCTGGAGCCGCTTCCCCAGGGTCTGGCGTTCAACCGGCCGCCCCGGATAGCGCCGCGGCGGGAACCGAAGAGAATGAAGGTCCCCCACCTTCCGGAAAAACAGGGAAAAGAACGGCTCCGGCTGTTCGGCGCGCTTCTCTTCTCGGTGTTCGGGCTGGTCATGGCCTGGGTCCTGGGGCAGTGGTATTGGGCGCTCTTCGCGCTGGCCTGGCCCCTGATGATGGTCGCCGAATGGATCGGCGACCGCATGTACGGCAGGAAGTCCTACAAAAAGGCATACCAGGAATACCAGCTTAAATCCGCCTACTTTGCCAGGGATCTGGAGGCGCTGCGGCGGGCCGACGAGCGGGACCGGCGGGCCGCCCACCCCGACCCGGCCGAGATCCTGCTCACCGCCACCGGGCCGCGGCGGCGCCTGTGGGAGCGCCGCCTGAACGACCCCGACACCCTGCACCTCCGCCTCGGGCTCGCCGACCTGCCCGCCGACGTCGAGTTGCAGGGGAGCGAGGAGGACGTCCGCGAGGCCCTCGCCCGCGGCGACCAGCCGCTGCCGCCGATCGCGCGGAGCGTCCCGGTGGCGCTGCCGCTCACCGAGTACGGCGTGCTGGGCCTCACCGGGCCGCGCGAACGGTCCCGCGAGGTCGCGCGCTGGCTGGTCGCGCAGGCGGCGGCGCTGCACAGCCCCCGCGACCTGTCGGTCGTCGTGCTGGCGGCGGACTCCGCGCCCGCAGCCGACGAGGACTGGAACTGGGTGCGCTGGCTCCCGCACTGCGCGCCGCGCGAGGGCGAGGAGTGCGTGGCGCTGGTCGGCGCGGACCCGGCGGGCGCCGCCGCGCGGGTCACCGAGCTCGCCATCAAGATCACCGAGCGGCGGCGGGGGCGGCAGCAGGGGTTCTTCGACGCCTCGTCCCGGCCGAAGGCCGAGGTCCCCTACAACATCCTGCTCGTCCTGGACGGCGCGCGGAGCCTGCGGCGGGTGCCCGGCATGCCGCAGGTGCTCAAGCACGGGCCCGAACACGGCGTCCACGTCATCTGCCTGGACGACGAGGAGCGGCTCCTGCCCGAGGAGTGCACCGTCGTCGCCTCCTGGGCCGACGACGACCACCTGCGGCTGCGCGGCCACGCCCTGGAGTCGCTCGGGCCGGTGCTCGCCGACCGGGTGAGCGCCCTGTGGGCGGGACGGCTCGGCCGGGCGCTGGCCCCCGTCAAGGACGTCTCCCGCGAGGACACCGCCGAGGCGCTGCCCGCCGCGGCCCGGCTGCTGGACCTGCTCGGCCTGCCCGACCCCACCCCCGCGCACATCCTCGACGGCTGGAAGCGCGGCGGGCGCGGCACCCGGGTGCCGATCGGCGTGGGCGGAGGCGGCCCGTTCGAGGTCGACCTGAGCGCCGACGGCCCCCACGGGCTCATCGCCGGCACCACCGGCGCGGGCAAGTCCGAGCTGCTGCAGACGCTCATCGCCTCGCTGGCGGTGCACAACCGGCCGGACGAGATGACGTTCGTCCTCATCGACTACAAGGGCGGCGCCGCCTTCAAGGACTGCGCGGCGCTCCCCCACACCGTCGGGATGGTCACCGACCTCGACGGCCGCCTCACCGAACGGGCGCTGGAGTCGCTCGCCGCCGAGCTGCGCCGCCGCGAGCACCTGCTGCTGAAGGCCGGAGCCAAGGACATCGAGGACTACCAGGCGGCCCGTTCGGCGCAGGCCGCCCCGGCCGGGCGGCTCCCGCAAAGCGTGCCGCCCCCGCGCGCCGGCCACGCGGCGCAGGACGGGCGGGGGCCGGAGAGCGGGTTGCCGCCGCTGCCCCGGCTGGTTCTGGTCATCGACGAGTTCGCGGCGATGGCCGCGGAGCTGCCCGGGTTCGTCGACGGGCTGGTGGACATCGGCCGCAGGGGCCGCTCGCTGGGCGTGCACCTGATCCTGGCCACGCAGCGGCCCGCCGGGGTGGTGACCGCCGAGATCCGGGCCAACACCAACCTGCGGATCGCGCTGCGGGTCACCGACGCCGAGGACTCCACCGACGTGCTGGAGGTCCCCGACGCGGCCCGCATCTCCAAGGCGACGCCCGGCCGGTGCTACGTGCGGTCGGGGGCGGGCAGCCCGTCGGCCGTGCAGTCGGCGCGGATCGGCGGACGGCGCGGCGGCGGCAACCGGCCCACCGAGGCGCGGACGCTGGGCTGGGCCCAGCTCGGCCACCCCCTGCCCGTCCCCGAGGAAGAGCAGGACGAGCAGGTCACCGACCTGGCGGTGCTGGTGCGGGCGATCGCCGAGGCCGCGCGCAAGGCCGGCGTCCCGCCCCAGCCGAGCCCGTGGCTCGCCCCGCTGCCCGACGCCGTCGTCCTGTCCCCGCGGCCCGCCGCCGGGGGCTCGGTGGTGCGGGTCCCGCCCGTGGAGTTCGGCGTCACCGACCTGCCCGCGGAGCAGGGCCGCGCGCCGCTCACGCTGGACCTGGAGAACGACGGGCACCTCTACCTCGCCGGGTCCGCCCAGTCGGGGCGCACGACGGCGCTGCGCTCCCTCGCCGGGGCGCTGGCCGCCTCCTGCACCCCCTACGACGTGCACCTGTACGCCGTCGACTGCGGCGGCAACGGGCTGGCCCCGCTGGCCGCCCTCCCGCACTGCGGCGCCGTCGTCTCCCGCGACTCCTACGACCGGGTCGAGCGGCTGCTGAACGCGCTGGGCGCCGAGGTCGGGCGCCGCCAGCAGCTGCTCGCCGAGGCGGGGTTCGCCTCGCTGGCCGAGCAGCGCGCCACCGTCTCGGCGGGCGAGCGGCTGCCCTGGATGGTGCTCCTGCTGGACCGCTGGGAGGGCTTCACCGCGTCCTTCGAGCACTACGACTACGGGCGGCTCGTCACCGCCCTGCTGCGGCTGCTGCAGGAGGGCGCCGCGGTCGGGCTGCGCGCCGTCTTCACCGGCGACCGGACGGGCCTGATGGGCCAGGCCGCGATGGCCTTCGACCGGCGGCTGATCCTGCGCATGGCCGACCCGTCCGACTACGGATACGCGGGCCTGCCCGACGCGCGCATCCCCGCCCGCATGCCGGCGGGACGCGCCCTGCGCGTCACCCCCAACGCCCCGACCCTGGAGTCCCAGATCGGCCTCCTCGGCCAGGACCCGTCCGGAACCGCTCAGGTCGCGGCCCTCCACGCGATCGCCTCCGCCGCCTCCGCCCGCTACGGCAGGGTGCGGCCCGGCCCGCTGCGGGTGGACGAGCTGCCCGCCCGCATCACCACCGAGGAGGCACTCGCCCTCGCCCCCGATCTCCGTGCTCCGTCGGCGCTGTGGTGCCTGGTCGGCGCGGGCGGCGACACCCTCTCCCCCGTCGGCATCGACCTGCTGGAGGACGGCCCGTCCTTCATCGTGGCGGGCCCGCCGCGCTCGGGCCGCTCCACCACCCTGATGACGATGGCGCGTTCGCTCCTCGAGCGGGGCGTCCCCCTGCTGGCCGTCACCCCCCGCCGCTCCCCCCTGCGGGAGCTGCGCGACGTCCCCGGCGTGCTGGCCGTGCTCGACTCCACCGCCGAGGAGGCAGAGGTGGAGGCGATCGTCGCCCCCGAGCACCGTTTCGTCGTCCTCGTCGACGACGCCGAACTCATCGACGAGACCGAGCTGGGCGACGCCGTCCAGTCCCTGCTGCGCAGCGCCCGCGACGGCGAGCACGCCGTCGTCATCGCCGGCGCCACCGAGGACCTGGGCCGCGGCTACCGGGGCTTCATCGCCGACGCCCGCAAGACCCGCACCGGCCTCCTCCTGGGCATCCAGTCCCCTGACGACGGCGAGCTCTTCGGCCTCCGCCTCCCCCGCAACGCCACCTACACCGGCCCCCTCGGCCGCGGCCTCCTCATCCTCGCCGGCACCCCCACCCCCGTCCAGGCCGCCCTGCCTCCGGCCCTCACCGAAGGCTGACCCCGCCGAAGACCGACCGCCACTTCGAGTAACGCGAAGAGCACACATCGCGATGGCCGTTCGTGTCAGGATCCGGTCATGACACTCAGCTTCGGGGAGGAGCGAGACGTGCCGGGGGCGGCGGAGTCCTCTGCCCGCGCTCGGCGGATGGAGCGTCTCGAAGCACCTTCCTTCCAGGTCGACGACCGTATGCGGCGGCATCTCGTCGCGCTCGCGGCGGAGCAGGGCGTCTCCGTGCAGGAACTCCTGGAAAGCGCCTTCGGCAGGCCCCGCGAACCCGAGCTGGCCGAGCTCGAGGAGCAGCGGCGACGCCTGTACGACTTCCTGCTCGCCGAGTACCGCGCGAACGTCAACCCCCGGGGGACCCGCACCGACTGGGAGCGATGGCTCGCCGAGGGCGCTCCGGCGGAGGAGATCCCCTCCGACGCGAGGTCTCGGTGATCCCGCACATCCTGGACCACACCGCGCTGGCCGCGATAGGCAGCCGCCACATGGCGCAGATCATGGTCGAGGCCGCCAAGGAGCCGGGGCGACCGCTCCTGGTCCCCGCGCTCTGCCTGGCCGCCGCGGCCGCGCACCGGCCCGGTCTCGGCGAGTTCCTGCTGACCCTGGACAAGCTCCAGTTCCTGCCTCTGGGTGGAGTGGAGGGCTACTCCCTGGGCGAACTCGTCAGGAGCGGCACCGACTGGGCCTTCGCTCATGCCGCCTTCGAGGCCCGCCCCAAGGCGGACTCCCTCGAGGGGCGGCCGATCTGCACCGTCTTCCCCGCCGAGTACCGGGGCATGGGCGTGACCACCCTCAAGATCGTCCCCTGAGCCCTCGGCGGACGCCTGCCCCGAGGCGGTCCGGAAGCCGCGTTCGGCGGGTCTTCACCCGTCCCCGGTGCCCGCGGACGGGTGAACGGGACGGGGCGGGCGCAGGAGGACCAGGGCCAGGGCCAAGAGGAGGACGGCGACAAGGGCGTCCAGCCAGTAGTGGTGGGCGGTGACGACCACCACGAGCAGGGTGGCCAGGGGGTGCAGGAGCCACAGGAGGCGCAGGCGGGCGCGGGTCGCGGCGATGAGGCCGATCGCGATGAGCAGGGCCCAGCCGACGTGCAGGGACGGCATCGCGGCGTACTGGTTGGAGAACGCGTCGACCGCGGAGCCCCCGTAGGGGCTCTGCCCGTGCAGGACCCCGGTGTCCGTCATCCCGAAGTCCTCGACCAGGCGGGGCGGGGCCAGGGGGACCGTCACGTGCAGCAGGAGCCCGGCGGCGGTGAGGACGGTCAAGACCCGTCGGATCCACAGGTAGTGGACGGGACGCCGCAGGTACATCCACAGCAGGAAGACGATGATCGCCGGGAAGTGCACGGTGGCGTAGTAGGCGTTGGCGGCCCGGACGATCAGGTCGTGGTCCAGTACCAGCCGCTGGAGCGCGTCCTCCCCGGGCAGGCCCAGAGCGCGTTCGAGCCGCCACAGCTCCCGCGCGTTCTCCCGCGCCTCGCCGACCCGGCCGGCCGAGACCAGCCGCCCCAGCCGGTAGGCGGTGTAGAGGACGGTGAGCAGCACGAGCTCCCGCGCCGCCGGAGGAAACCGGCCGAAGAACACCGCCGCGCTCCTCCGCCGACGCGATGATCCACGCGAGACCGAAGACGCTCCTCCATCCGCCCCGCGATCCGGGCCGGAAGGGCCTCGAGACGCCGCACCGCCCCTCCCGCGATCCGGGATGGGGGATGCCGAAGGTGAGGTTCCGTCCGGACCGGGGTCCGGGACGAGGGGGTCCGGCGGGGACGGGGGCCCGTCTCCGTTCACTCCGGGGCCGGTCAGCGGGTGGCGGCCTCGATGTTCTGCTGGGAGCGGCGGACGTCGGCGGAGCCCTCCTCGAGGGCGACGGCCATCTTGTCGAAGGCGGACTTGGCCTCGGCCCAGGCGGCGCGGAAGCGGTCGGCTCCGGGGCCCCACCAGATCTCGGTGGAGCCGACGGTGCGGCCGTTGAGGTCCTTGATGAGGGCGTCGAGGTTCTTGGAGTGCCGGGAGAACAGGCGGGCGAGTTCTTCCATCTGGGCGATGTTGCCGCCTCTGCGGTCCGCTCCCATGGGCTGGTCCTTCCGCTTGTCGAGCCGGTTACCGGCGTACCTTCCACAGCTCACACCACTTCGACCCCGCGCGTCCGGGAGGCGACCGCATCCGGCCAAAACCGCTCACAGCCGCCGCCCCAGCTGCGAAAGCGCCCAAATAAGGAGGCGATTACGCAGCAGAAATCCCGATTCCCTAAACTCGCGTTCCGACGGGTCAGGTCAGGGGTGATCCCTCTCGACGGTTCTCAGGGACGGAGACGTACGTTGCGGAAAGTTCTCATCGCCAACCGGGGCGAGATCGCGGTGCGGATCGCACGCGCCTGCCGGGACGCGGGGCTGGGCAGCGTGGCGGTCTACAGCGAGCAGGATCTCGACGCCCTGCACGTACGCGTGGCCGACGAGGCCTACGCGCTGGGCGGGCAGAGCGCGGCCGAGTCCTATCTGAGCGTGGACAAGCTGCTGAAGATCGCTGCCGACAGCGGCGCTGACGCGGTGCACCCCGGCTACGGGTTCCTGGCGGAGAACGCCGACTTCGCCCAGGCCGTGCTCGACGCCGGCCTGATCTGGATCGGCCCGCCGCCCGCGGCGATCACCGCGCTGGGCGACAAGGTCCAGGCCCGCCACATCGCGCAGAAGGTCGGCGCTCCGCTGGTCGCCGGCACCGCGGACCCGGTGTCGGGCGCCGAGGAGGTCGTGGAGTTCGCCAAGGAGCACGGCCTTCCGATCGCGATCAAGGCGGCGTTCGGCGGCGGCGGCCGCGGCCTGAAGGTCGCCCGCACCCTCGAAGAGGTGCCCGAGCTGTACGACTCGGCGGTGCGCGAGGCCGTCGGCGCGTTCGGCCGCGGCGAGTGCTTCGTGGAGCGCTACCTGGACAAGCCCCGGCACGTGGAGACCCAGTGCCTGGCCGACCGGCACGGCAACGTGGTCGTCGTCTCCACCCGTGACTGCTCGCTGCAGCGCCGCCACCAGAAGCTGGTGGAGGAGGCCCCCGCGCCGTTCCTGAACGAGCAGCAGCTGGAGCTGCTGTACTCCTCCTCCAAGGCGATCCTGAAGGAGGCCGGCTACGTCGGCGCGGGCACCTGCGAGTTCCTCGTCGGCCAGGACGGCACGATCTCCTTCCTGGAGGTCAACACCCGCCTTCAGGTCGAGCACCCGGTCACCGAGGAGGTCACCGGCATCGACCTGGTCCGTGAGATGTTCCGCATCGCCGACGGCGAGGAGCTCGGCTACGGCGACCCGGTGGTGCGCGGCCACTCCATCGAGTTCCGCATCAACGCCGAGGACGCCGGCCGCGGCTTCCTCCCGGCGCCCGGCACCATCACGGACCTGCAGGCCCCGACCGGCCCCGGCGTGCGCCTGGACTCCGGTTACGTCGCGGGCCAGACGGTGCCGCAGTCGTTCGACTCCCTGGTCGCCAAGCTGATCGTCACGGGCGCCACCCGCGAGCAGGCCATCGAGCGCTCCCGCCGGGCCCTGGCGGAGTTCGTCATCGAGGGCATGCCCACGGTGATCCCCTTCCACCGCGACATCCTCACCCAGGACGCCTACATCTCGGCTCCGTTCTCCGTCCACACCCGGTGGATCGAGACCGAGTACGACAACAAGATCGAGCCGTACGCCGCCGCCACCGAGGTGGAGGAGCCGGCCGAGCGGCAGAAGGTCGTCGTCGAGGTCGGCGGCAAGCGCCTGGAGGTCGTGCTGCCCGCCGGGCTCGGCGCGGGCGCGGCTCCGGCCGCCGCGGGCAAGGCGGCTCCCAAGCGCGGCAAGAAGAAGGGCGCCGCCGCCGCTGCCAGCGGCGACTCCCTGGTCTCCCCCATGCAGGGCACCATCGTCAAGATCCTCGTCGAGGAGGGCGCTGCCGTCGCCGCCGGCGACACCGTCGTGGTCCTGGAGGCCATGAAGATGGAGCAGCCCCTCACCGCGCACAAGGCCGGCACCATCACCGGCCTGTCCGCCGAGGTGGGCCAGACCGTCACCAGCGGCGCCGCCATCTGCGAGATCAAGGACTGACCGCCCCGATTCCCGTCCCGAAGGCCGGTGCCCGCGCTCTCCGAGCGGGGGCACCGGCCTTCGGCCGTTCCCGGGCGCCGCGGGCCCTGACCGGCCCTTTCCCCGACGCCCCGAGACCCTGTTAAAAAAAGTCGAAGAAAAATCGGCGGGGATGTCGAGGGGGTGGCCCCGGCTCCGACCGAGGGGTGACAGCACACCGAAACGAAGGGGCACCGCGATGAAGTACCTGCTGATGATCTACGGGAACCAGGAGAAGTGGAACTCGTTCCCGGCGGAGGAGTGGCCCGAGGCCGTCGCCAGGCAGGACGCGTTCAACAAGAAGTACACCGAGAGCGGGGAACTGCTGGGGGCGTACGGGCTGGCGGACGCGGCGAACGCCAGGCTGGTGCGGCGGCGGAACGGAGTTCCCGCGATCACCGACGGGCCCTACCTGGAGACCAAGGAGTACATGGCCAGCTTCTACCTGCTGGACTGCGAGAGCGAGGAGCGGGCGCTGCAGATCGCGGCGGACATTCCCTTCGCCGACCAGGACCCGGTGGAGCTGTGGCCGATCCTGCACGACGGCTCGGCGGACGCGTGAGCGTGCCCTCCCGCCCCGAGGACCTGCTGCGCGAGCTCGCGCCGCAGGTCCTCGGGGCCCTCGTCCGGCGGTACGGGCAGTTCGACCTGTGCGAGGACGCCGTCCAGGAGGCGCTTCTGGCCGCGGCCCTGCAGTGGCCCGCCGAGGGCGTTCCGGACAATCCCCGGGGCTGGCTGGTCGCCGTCGCCTCGCGCAGGCTGGTGGACCAGGTGCGGGCCGAGCGGTCCCGCAGGTCCCGCGAGGACCGCGTCATGCTGGCGATCCCGCAGTCGGAGCTGCTCGGCAGGCCCGCCGACGCCGACCCGGAGGCCGACCGGGACGACTCCCTGACACTGCTCTTCCTGTGCTGCCATCCGGCCCTGTCCACGCCGAGCCGGATCGCCCTGACCCTGCGGGCCGTGGGCGGCCTGACCACCGCGCAGATCGCCGCGGCCTTCCTCGTCCCGGAGGCGACGATGGCCCAGCGGATCAGCCGGGCCAAGCAGGGCATCAAGGCATCCGGACTGCCCTTCCGGCCTCCCGGGGCCGCCGAGCTGGCCGAACGGCTCGGCGAGGTGCTGCACGTGCTCTACCTGATCTTCAATGAGGGCTACACCTCCTCCGGCGGCGACCGTCTGACCGCCCCCGCGCTGTCCGGGGAGGCCATCAGGCTCGCCCGCCTGCTCCACCGCGCCCTTCCCGGCGAATCCGAGGCCGCGGGGCTGCTGGCCCTGATGCTGCTCACCGACGCCCGCCGCCCGGCTCGCGCCACCGCGGACGGGGCGCTCGTGCCCCTGGACGAGCAGGACCGCGCCCTGTGGGACAGGGCCCTCATCGACGAGGGAACCGCCCTGCTCACCCGTGCCCTGGGCGATCCGAGCCCCCTGGGCCCGTACCAGCTCCAGGCCGCCATCGCCGCCGTCCACGCCGAGGCCGAGGAGGTGGAGGCCACCGACTGGCTCCAGATCCTCGCCCTGTACGACTTGCTGGAGAGGATCGCCCCGAACCCCGTGACCTCCCTCAACCGGGCGGTCGCCGTGGCCATGGTCCACGGTCCCGCCGCCGCGCTGGAACTGCTCTCGGTGCTGGAATCCGATTCCCGGCTGGCCCGCCACCACCGCCTCCTGGCGACCCGCGCCCACCTCCTGGAACTCCAGGGCGAGCGTTCCGGCGCGGCGGCCGCCTACCGTGCCGCCGCCCACCGGGCTCCCAGCGTCCCGGAGCGCCGCCATCTCCTCTCCCGGGCGGCCCGCCTCACCCCCGAGGCGTCCTGAGCCGCCAGAGGGTGACATAAAGCCAACAATCCATGTCACATCGGGCTGCTGCGCGGCGCGACCGGCGGCGACCCGCACACGCTCGTCGCCGACCGAGCAGTCTTTAGCGGCCTTTTGCGATTAAAGAGCCACAAACTGCGCAGTATGGACATATGAGATCACTGCGTGTGCTCTTCCTGCTCCTCGTCCTGCTCGCGGCGGGCCTACCGGCCGCAGGCGCACGGGCACACACGACGAACGCCGTGAAGGCGCCGGATCCGCAGGTGGTCTCCGCGCTGCGCAGCGAGCGGTTCTACGCCTCGCCCGACCAGACGACGCTGGACCCGGCGGGCATCGCCCGGGTCAAGCGGGCGCTCAAGGAGTCCGAGTCGCCGGTGTACCTCGTGGTCACCGGCGACCTGGGCACCGACCAGAGATCCAGTCAGTACCTGTCCGACGTGGCGAACGCGGTGGGCAGCACCGGCGTCTACGGGCTGCTGTCCGGACGGCACTTCGTCGCCGGATCGCTCGGGCAGACCGGGCTGAACCGCGGCGAAGCAGGCAAGCTCGCCGCGGAGGCCGCCAACGAGCACCAGGGAAGGCCCGCCGACGGGCTGGTCTCCTTCGTCGACTCGGTGAACGTCGCCAGCGGCCGGAAGCCGTCCACCGCCAGCAGCGCCCTCACCTACGGATTCCTCGGGGTGCTGCTGCTCCTGGTGGTCGGCGGCTTCTTCTACGTCCGGGCGGGCAGGCGCCGCCGGGCCAGGGAGGAGCAGCGGCAGCTCCAGGAACTGAAGCAGGGCGTCCAGGAGGACGTCACCCGCCTCGGCGAGGACATCGCCGCCCTCGACCTCGACCTCGGCGATCCGAAGGTCGACCAGGCGGCGAAGGACGACTACGTCCACGCCCTGGACGCCTATGACCGGGCCAAGGCGGCGACCGAGAACGCCCGCACGTCCCAGGACATGGAGGGGGTCACCCAGGCCCTGGAGGACGGCCGCTACGCCATGGTCGCCGTCCGGGCGAGGCAGGCGGGAGAGCCGGTGCCCGAACGCCGCCCGCCCTGCTTCTTCAACCCCCAGCACGGCCCGTCCGTCCGGGACGTGGTGTGGGCTCCGGCCGCGGGTCAGCCCCGCGAGGTGCCGGCCTGCGCCGCCGACGCCGAGCGGGTCGAGAACGGCCACGACCCCGAGGCCCGGATGGTGGAGGTCTCCGGGCAGCGCCGCCCCTACTGGGAGGCCGGACCGCAGTGGGCCCCCTACGCGGGCGGCTACTACGCCGGCTACGGCGGTTTCGGCATGCTCAACTCGATCCTCCTGGGCACCGCGATCGGCTCGATGTGGGGCGGCGGGTTCGGCATGGGCTACGGAGCGGCCGACCAATCCGACGGATTCGGCGACTTCGGAGGCGGGGGCGATTTCGGAGGCGGAGGCGACTTCGGGGGATTCGGCGACTTCGGCGGCGGAGGTTTCGGCGGCGGCGACTTCTGAGACGGGGTTGCGTGGTTAGTTATCAGTCACTAACCTCATTTCCATGAGCCCGAGGATGAGCGCGGAGGAGCGGCGCACCTGCGTCGTCGCCGTGGCGATGAGCGAATTCGCCCGCGGCGGTTACGAGGGCACCTCCACCGAGTCCATCGCCAAGGGGGTGGGCGTCTCCCAGCCCTACCTGTTCCGGCTCTTCCCCAACAAGCGGGCGATCTTCCTCGCCGCGGCGCTGCGCTGCATCGAGATGACCCGCGACACCTTCGTCCAGGCCGCCGACGGAGTGCCCCCGGGCGAGGTCTACGAGGCCCTCGCCGTCGCCTACATGGACCTGATCGCCGACCACGAGTTGCTGATGATGCAGATGCAGGTCCAGGTCGCGGTCTTCCAGGCCAAGCAGAGCGGCGACGAGGAGTTCGGGAAGATCATCCGCCGCGGCTGGACGGACCTGTACGACACCGTCTGCCTGCTCCTCGGCGGCGACCACGAGACCAGCACGAGGTTCATGGCGAGCGGCATGCTGATCAACACCATGGTGGCCCTGGACTACGCCCCCGAGGACCGCCTCTGGGGCTGCATGAAATTCCTTCCCTGCGGCCCCTGAACCGCGGGTCCCGCGCGGGCCCGGGCTTTACCTGTCCAAGAAAGTTAGTGACCAATCACTACCTGAGGAGTGGGATGAACACCCCCCGCGGCGCCCTCGTCTGGACGCTCGTCATCACCGGCCTGGCCGGCTTCATGGCCAACCTCGACAACCTCGTCGTCACCACCGCCCTCCCCTCCATCCGCACCGACCTCGGCGGCGGCCTGGAGGAGCTGGAGTGGACGGTCAGCGCCTACACCCTGCCCTTCGCGGTGCTGCTGCTGCTCGGCTCCGCGCTCGGCGACCGGTTCGGACGCCGGCGGATGTTCGGCGTGGGCGTGGCGGTCTTCACCGCGGCCTCGGCCGCCGCGGCCCTGTCCTCCGACATCGAGCAGCTCATCGCCGCCCGGGCCGTCCAGGGCGTGGGCTCGGCCGTCATGATGCCGCTGACCCTCACCCTGCTCACCGCCGTGACCCCCCGGGAACAGCGCGGCATGGTGTACGGGATCTGGGGCGCGATCAACGGGCTGGCCGTCGCGACCGGCCCGCTGATCGGCGGAGCCCTCACCGAGCACCTCTCCTGGCACTGGATCTTCTGGCTGAACGTGCCGATCGGACTGCTGCTCCTGCCGCTCATCCGGCTGCGGATCGCCGAATCCCACGGCCCCCACTCCCGGCTGGACGTACCCGGCACCCTGCTGGCCAGCACCGCCCTGTTCGGCATCGTCTACGGGCTGATCCGCGGCAACGCCGACGGCTGGACCAGCCCGACGGTGCTGACCGGCCTGGCCGGCGGCGCCGTCCTGCTCGGCGTCTTCGTCGTCTGGGAACTGCGCGCCGAGCAGCCGATGCTGCCGATGCGGCTGTTCCGCAGCCGCGCCTTCAGCGCCGCGAACGCCGCCAGTCTGCTGATGTTCGCCGGAATGTTCGGCTCGATCTTCCTGCTGACCCAGTTCCTGCAGACGGCGCTCGGCTACTCCCCGACCGAGGCGGGCCTGAGGATGCTGCCCTGGACCGGCATGCCGATGCTCGTCGCCCCGATCGCGGGCCTGCTGTCCGACCGTTTCGGCGGGCGGCCGGTCATCACCGCCGGGCTGGCACTGCAGGCACTCGGGCTCGGCCTGTTCGCCCTGGTCGTCGCCACGGACGTCGCCTACTCCGTGCAGCTGCCCGCGCTGATCGTCAGCGGGGTCGGCATGTCCCTGTGCTTCGCCCCCGCGGCCGGGATCATCATGGCCAGCGTGCGGCCCGAGGAGCAGGGCATCGCCTCCGGCGCCAACAACGCCCTGCGGGAGCTGGGCGGGGTCCTGGGCATCGCGGCCCTGGCCGCGCTCTTCGCCTCCCGCGGCGGCTACGAGACCCCGCGGTCCTTCGTGGACGGGCTGACCCCGGCCCTGTGGACGGGAGCCGCGGTGCTCGCGGTCGCCGCCGTCTCCGCCCTGCTCATCCCCCGGGCCCGCGGGAAGGCCGCGGACCCGAAGGAGGAGCTCGTCACCGCCGCCTAGGTGGGCAGATGGACGGCGAGGGCCGTGCGCAGGGCGTCCAGCTCCGCGGCGGCCTTCGCCCGCGCCGCCGGGACGTCCTCGCCTTCCACGGGCACGACGACCTCAAGGTAGGACTTGAGCTTGGGCTCGGTCCCCGACGGGCGGACCACCACCCGGGCGCCGCCCTCCAACCGGAACCGCAGCCCCTCGGTGGGCGGGAGGTTGTCGACTCCCTCGGCCAGGTCGTCCACCTTCAGCACCGCCCGGCCCGCCAGTTCGGGGGGCGGGGCCTGGCGCAGCGCCGCGACCGCCCCGTCGATCAGGGACCGGTCGGCCACCCGCACCGACAGCTGCCCGGTGGCGTGCACGCCGAAGCGCCGCGCCTGGTCGTCCAGCAGGTCCAGCAGCGTCCGGCCGTCTCGCTTGGCCTCGGCGGCCAGCGCCGCCACCGCCAGGGCCGCGCCGATCCCGTCCTTGTCGTGCACCGGGACGCCCCGGTCACCGCCCAGGCTGTAGCCGAGGGCCTCCTCGTAGCCGAAGACGAGCCGGTGGGTGGGCGAGCCCGCCCGCATGATCCACTTGAAGCCGGTGAGGGTCTCGCTGTAGTGCGCCCCGTGCTCGCGGGCGATCTTGCCGAGCAGCGACGACGAGACGATCGTGGTCGCGACCAGCCGGTCGTCTCCCTCGGTGCCGCCCAGCACGTACTCGGCCAGCAGGCAGCCGACCTCGTCCCCGGTGAGCATGCGCCAGCCGCCGCCGGGCAGCGGGACCGCCACCGCGCACCGGTCGGCGTCCGGGTCGTTGGCCAGCGCCAGGTCCGCGCCGACCCGTCCGGCCAGCTCCAGCACCAGGTCCATCGCCCCCGGCTCCTCCGGGTTGGGGAAGGCGACCGTGGGGAAGGCCGGGTCCGGCAGGCACTGCTCGGGCACCACCAGCGGCGCGGCGAACCCGAACTCCATGAACGCCCGCAGCGCCGTGCCGGCCCCGACCCCGTGCAGCGGGGTGTAGGCCACCCGGACGTCCCGCGCGTCCCCCAGCGGGATCTGGCGCAGGGCGTCCAGGTACGCCTGGACGATCTCGTCCCCGAGCACCTTCCAGGTCTGGTCGTCCGGGCCGCGGGAACCGCCGGGCGCGATGCCCAGCGGCAGCTCGTTCACCGGGCCGACCGCCTCGATCTCGGCGGAGATCTCCTCGTCCAGCGGCGGGACGATCTGGGATCCGTCGCTCCAGTAGACCTTGTAGCCGTTGTCGCCAGGCGGGTTGTGGCTCGCGGTCACCATCACCCCGGCGTCGGCCGACACGTGCCGTACCGCGTACGCCAGGACGGGCGTGGGCAGCGGGCCCGGCAGCAGCCAGGCGCGGATGCCCATGCCCGACAGCACCGCCGCGGTGTCCAGCGCGAACCGGCGGGACCCGTGGCGCGCGTCGTAGCCGATCATGACGGCCTGGCCCCGCGCCTCCCGCCCGCCCAGCAGCCTGCGGCCCAGCCCGGCCGCGGCCCGCATGACCGTCACCCGGTTCATCCGGTTGGGGCCCGCGCCCAGCTCGCCGCGCAGCCCGGCGGTCCCGAACTCCAGGGCGGAGCCGAACCTGGCGGCCAGCGCCGCGGTGTCCCCGCTCTCCAGGATCAGGCTGAGCTCCGCCTGGGTGACCGGGTCGGGGTCCTGGGCGAGCCAGAGCTCCGCGCGCTCGCGCAGGTTCACAGCCGCTCCACCACCGTCACCAGCAGGCGCCCCATGCGCTCGGCGGCCGCCAGCCCGGCCGCCAGCACCTCCTCGTGGTCCAGCAGGGAGTCCGACAGGCCGGCCGCGATGTTCGTCACCAGGGAGATGCCCAGGACCTCCGCGCCGCCCTCGCGCGCCGCGATCGCCTCCAGGACCGTGGACATGCCGATGAGGTCGGCGCCCAGCGTCTGCAGCATCCGGATCTCGGCCGGGGTCTCGTACGTCGGGCCGCGGAAGGCGGCGTAGACGCCCTCGGCCAGCTCCGGCTCGACGCTCCGGGCCAGCGCCCGCAGCCGCTTGGAGTAGACCTCGGTGAGGTCGAGGAACGACGTGCCGGTCAGCGGGTTGGCCCCGCTCAGGTTCAGGTGGTCGCTGATCAGCACCGGGTCGCCGACCTTCTGCAGCTCCGGACGCAGGCCTCCGGCGGCGTTGGTCAGGACGACGGTCTTCACCCCGGCGGCCAGGGCGGTGCGGACTCCGTGGACCACCGGGTCCACTCCCCGGCCCTCGTACAGGTGGGTGCGGCCGAGGAAGATCAGCGCGTTCTTCTCCCCGACCCGCACCGCGCGGACCTTCCCGCCGTGCCCCTGGACGGCCGGGGCGGCGAACCCCGGGAGGTCGGTGAAAGGCAGTTCGAACTGCGGTTCGCCGATGACGTCGGCGGCCGGGACCCATCCGGAGCCCATGACGAGGGCCACATCGAATTTCTCGAACGTTCGCTCGGTCAGCGCGGCTGCGGCCTCACGGGCCAGCTCATAGGGGTTCTGCACTCCCCCAGGCTAAGGGGACGCTGAAATGGACACACGCCGAATCTCTACCAAACTCTCCGCCGCCGCCCGGCCGGTGTTTGGAGAGTCCTCCAAGCTCAGGACTCGGTGCCGAGGGTGTCGCAGGGACGGGCCCGCAACTCCTTGACGTAGGGCTCGGGCGCGCCGGCCTTCTCCGCGGCGTCGGCGATGATGCCGAGGAACCTGGCGGAGGGGAGGCCGCCCTCGTAGGCGTTGAGGACGTAGATCCAGGCGAGTTCCTCGCCGAAGAGGGTCTGCACCCGCACCCTGATCTTGGTGTAGAGGCCGAGTTCGTGCCCCTCCCAGGCGTCCAGGGCCTGCTCGTCCCGTTCGGGGACGTCGTAGAGGGCGACGAAGACCTCCGAGCCGGCGTCCTCGACGACGGTGGCCAGCGCGCCGTCCCAGCCGATCTCCTCACCGCCGAAGGTCAGCCGCCAGCCCTTCAGCCAGCCGGTGTCGCGCAGGGGCGAGTGGGGAGCCCGCTCAGCCATCTGCTCGGGGTCCATGTTGGAGGCGTACGCCGCATACAGAGCCACGCTGACCTAGCGTACCGGCCCATCCATCGGCCTCCGTGCGAAAGAATGGGCGTTGTGAGCACGCGTATCGTAATTCTGGGTGGAGGACCTGGCGGCTACGAGGCCGCCCTCGTGGCCGCGCGGCTGGGCGCGGACGTCACGGTGGTGGAGCGCGACGGTCCGGGCGGCGCGAGCGTCCTGTACGACTGCGTCCCCTCCAAGACCCTGATCGCGACCTCCGTCCGGATGTCGGTGCTCAGCGAGTCGTCCCGGCTGGGCGTGCAGTTCGACGGCGGGCCCGACGGCGAGGTCGGCGGGCTCACCGCGGACCTCCCCCGCATCAACAAGCGGGTGAAGGACCTGGCCCGCGCCCAGTCCTTCGACGTGGCCGACCGGCTCGGCTACGAGGAGGTCAAGATCGTCCGGGGTGAGGGGCGGCTCGACGGCCCGAGCACCGTGGTGGTCGGCGACCGCCGGATCGAGGCCGACGTGATCATCGTCGCCACCGGCGCGACCCCCCGCGTGCTGCCCGGGGCCGAGCCGGACGGTGAGCGCATCCTCACCTGGCGGCAGCTGTACGACATGGACGAGCTGCCCGAGGAGCTGATCGTCGTCGGGTCCGGCGTCACCGGCGCCGAGTTCGCCGGGGCCTACCTGAGCCTGGGCTCGAAGGTGACGCTCGTCTCCTCTCGCGACCGGATCCTGCCCTCCCAGGACGCCGAGGCCGCCTCCGTCCTGGAGGACGTCTACCGGCGGCGCGGCATGAACCTGCTGAGCCGCTCCCGCGCGGGCGCCGTGGAGCGGTCGGGCGACGGCGTCGTGGTGACGCTGGAGGACGGCCGCAAGGTCCACGGCTCGCACTGCCTGATGACCGTCGGCATGGTCCCCAACACCCGCGGCATCGGCCTGGAGCGGGCCGGGGTGAAGCTGGGCCCCGGCGGCTACGTCGAGACCGACAAGGTCTCGCGCACGTCCGTGGCCAACATCTACGCGGCGGGCGACTGCACCGGGGTCTTCGCGCTGGCCTCGGTGGCGGCGATGCAGGGCCGGATCGCGGTGTGGCACGCGCTGGGCGAGGCGGTCCAGCCACTGAAGCTCGGCTGGGTCAGCTCCAACATCTTCACCGACCCGGAGGTCGCCTCGGTCGGCGTGACCCAGCAGATGGTCGACAACTGCGAGGTCGACGCCCGGACGGTCATGCTCCCGCTGGACACCAACGCGCGGGCCAAGATGCAGGGCTTCGAGGACGGCTTCATCAAGCTGTTCTGCCGCCGTTCCACCGGCATCGTGCTGGGCGGCGTGATCGTCGCGCCGCGCGCCAGCGAGCTGATCATGACCCTCGCCGTGGCGGTGCAGCAGCACCTGACCGTCGACCAGCTGGCGCACACCTTCACCGTCTACCCGTCGCTGTCGGGCAGCATCCAGGAGGCCGCCAACCGCCTCACGGTCGACTCCGCCTACTGACCGGTCAGAGCACCAGCAGGACGGCCAGCGCGGCCAGCGGGACCGCCACGGCCAGCAGCGCGGGCCAGGACCAGGCGACGGTCACCTCGCCCTCCCCCCGCGACCTGGCGCGCACCTCCTCGAGCCGCTCCGCCGCGAAGTCGACGGGCGTGCGTCCGGCGATCCGGTCCGCCAGGTCCCCCGGCAACTTCGGGTCGGGTTTCGCCCGCCGGGCCCGCGCCTCGGAGCGCGCGGAGGCCTGCACCGCCCACGCCGCGACCTCGCCGCCCTCGTAGCGCACGGTCAGCGCCCGCCCCGGCTCGATCCCGGTGATCGTGTTCCAGGGCAGCCTCGTGGTCCGGAAGGGATTGTGAACGGCCAGCGCCGCCTCCTCCGCCGCCACCCGGGGCCGCAGCCCCAGCGCGTAGGCCAGGCCGCAGCTCAGCAGCAGGGACGCGGCGGCGATCGCGGCTGCCTGGTCCCGGCCCCGGACCGCCACGTCCACCAGGTTCGCGGCGGCGAAGACCAGCCAGATCCAGCCGGCGACCCACCCGAGAACGGAGCGGAACGGCTTCATCCTCCCAAGATAGTGCGAACTTTCCTCACTTTCCCGCTGTCCAACCAGCTGTACCAAACCCCCGCCACCCACGACCGCGTCAATCATGAAGGGGCATAGTGAACGAGCAAAACGGGGCATCGGTTGAGGATCTGCGCAACATACTGAAGGGGCAGGTGCTGCTGCCCGGCGAACCCGGATTCGAAGCCGCCGCCGCGTCCTGGGACCTGTCGGTACGGCAGGAGGTGCGCGCGGTGGCGGAGATCGCGGACGCGCACGACGCGGCCGCCGTCGTCGCCCACGCCCGGCGGGCCGGGCTCGGCGTGGCGGCGCAGGCGTCCGGCCACGGCGCCACCACGGCGCTGAACGGCACGATCCTGGTGCGCACCGGGGCGATGCGCGGGATCGAGATCGACGCCGACCGGTCCGTCGCCCGGATCGAGGCCGGCGCGCGCTGGGGAGAGATCCAGGCCCAGGCCGCCCGGCACGGGCTGACCGGGCTCTGCGGCAGCGCGCCCGTGGTCTCCGCGACCGGCTACCTGCTGGGCGGCGGGCTGAGCTGGTTCGGCCGCAAGCACGGGCTCGCCGCCGGATCCGTCCGCGCCGCCGAGATCGTCGACGCCGAGGGCGTGCTGCGCCGCGTCACCCAGGCGGACGACCCGGAGCTCCTGTGGGCGCTGCGCGGCGGCGGCGGAGACTTCGCCCTGGTCACCGCGCTGGAGATCGACCTGTACCCGGCTTCCGAACTGTACGGCGGGCGCGTCATCTGGCCGGCCGCCCGCGCCTCCGAGGTCATGGCGGCCTTCAGGCGGCTGACCGCGGACGCGCCCGACGAGCTGACCGCCTGGTTCACCCTGCTCAACCCGCCGCCCTCCCCGGACGTCCCGGAGGCGCTGCGGGGCCCGCTGGCCACGATCGACGTCACCTACCTGGGTGACCCGGACAAGGGCCGGGAGCTCACCCGGATCCTCGACTCGGTCCCCGGCGTGCTCTCCGACGGCCGCGGCCCGCTCTCCCCCGCAGAGGTGGGCGGGATCTGCGCCGAGCCGGAGAACCCGACGCCGATCCTGTACCGCAGCGAACTGTTCGGCGAGTTCACCGAGGAGGCGGCCGGCAAGCTGCTGGATGCCGCCGGGCATGAGGGCATCGCCCCGCTGGCGATGCTCCAGGTCCGGCACCTGGGCGGCGCGCTGGCACGTCCCGTCGACGGCGCGTGCGGCGCCATGGCCGAGCCCTACCTGCTCGGCATGCTCGGCGTCACGTTCGCCCCCGAACTGGAGGAGGCGGTCCGCGCCCGCCAGGAAGAGATCGCCACGGCGCTCGAACCCCACCTCAGCGGACGCAAGCCCTTCACGTTCCTGCGCAGCGACGGGGCGGCGGCGGACGCCTTCCCGGCCGAGACGCTGGCCCGCCTGCGCGACGTCAAGCGGCGCCGCGACCCGAACGGCGTCTTCCGCAGCAACTTCCCCGTGTCGGACTGACGCCTGACGGCCCCCGGAAACCGGGGGCCGTCCCTCTTTCCATGGACCTGGGACGGGCAAAAGTGATCGAATAGCAGATACCGCCAGCCCTCCCCACCCGCTGGAGACCGCGATGCGCGTGCTTCCGATCGCCGCCCTTCTCGTCCTGGCCGTCGGCTGCAGCAGCTCCGAAGACCCGCCGGCCGGCCGTCCGTCCGAAGACGGCGCGCCGCCGCCCCCCGCCTCGTCCGGCCCGCAGGGGCCCCGGGCGCTCGCGGCCGTGGACGTCGACACGAAGGTCAAGGCCCGGCTGGAGGTCGTCGGCCTCAACCGCTACAAGGGCGACCACGTCCTCGCGCAGATCCGGGTGACGAACAACGACAGCACGAGCTTCGACCCGCTGAACCACCTGGCCGACGACACCGACGCCACCCCCGACATGAACCGCGCGGGCGGCGTCTTCCTCCTGGACACGGCGGCCCGCCGCGTGGTGAAGCCCCTGCAGACCGACGGCGGCTGCGTGTGCAGCACCGAGACCGACCCCCTCGGGTCCTTCCTGGAGCCCGGCGAGCAGAAGACGTTCTTCGCCGTCCTTCCCGCCCCGTCCGGCGGCGCGAAGACCGCCACCCTGCTGACCCCGATGTCACCGCCGCTGGTGGACGTCCCGATCAGCGACTCCCCGCCCGAGGGCCCGGGCTTCCCCGAACCGGTGGGCGAGACCGTCTCCTACCCGCTGGACGCCCACTCCGAGGACGACGAGAGCGAACTGCGCGACGACGGCGAGGAGATCGAGGTCAGCCTCTCCGCCGACGTGCTGTTCGCCACCGGATCCCACACCCTGACCCCGGCCGCCGACGCCCTCATCGAGAAGACCGCCGGACGCGTCTCCGGCGGCGCCGTCAAGGTCGAGGGCCACGCCGACTCCACCGGCGACGCCGGGATCAACGGCCCGCTGTCCCGGCGACGGGCCGAGTCCGTCGCCCGGCGCCTGAAGACCCTCGTCCCCGGCGCGACCTTCGAGACCGAGGGCTTCGGCTCCGCCAGGCCCCTCTACCCCAACACCACCCCGGAGGGCCGCCGCCGCAACCGCCGGGTCACCATCACCTTCACCAGGACCGAGCGCCCCGAGCCCCGTCCGTCCGCGACGGCCCCGGCCGCTCCCCCCGCCGCCCGGCAGGACTTCACCGTGGCCGTGGACCCGCTCCGTCCCGTAGGCGGCGGCCTGTCCCTGCTCACCTACTCCCTCACGAACACGGGCCCGAGCCAGGTCTCCCTCCGCCGCCTCACCGACGACACCGAACGCACCTGGCTGAAGTTCCGCTTCTGGGCCGCGGCCAACGCCGAACTCATCGACGGCGACCGCCGCATCCCCCCGGCCCGCTACATCCTGGGCACCCCGACCCAGGGCTTCGCCCAGCTCTGCCTCTGCACCAAGACCTCCGGCATCGCCCTGGGCGCCGACCGGTTCGCCCCCTCCCAGACCAAGCACTTCTGGGCCGTGGTCCAGTCCCCCTCGGGCCCCGTCACCGCCGAGATAGCCGACCTCCCCGCTCCCGTCCCGACCTGACCGCGGGCGGCGTGGGCAAATCCGGCACGACGTGGCATGATCACACAGGTGACCAGCAGACCCGCCGCGGCGCAGCGTCTGAGCGACCTCGCGCAGTTGCGCCGTGTCCGTGACCGGATCGACCGGGAATACGCCCAGCCACTGAACGTCGAGGCACTCGCCCGCGGCGCCCACATGTCAGCCGGACACCTCAGCCGCGAATTCCGGCGCGCCTACGGCGAATCCCCCTACTCCTACCTGATGACACGACGCATCGAACGCGCCATGGCACTACTGCGCCGCGGCGACCTCAGCGTCACCGAAGTCTGCTTCGCCGTCGGCTGCTCATCCCTGGGCACCTTCAGCACCCGCTTCACCGAACTGGTCGGCATGCCGCCCAGCGCCTACCGCGACCAGACGGCCCACCCGGCGGAAGGGGTGCCACCGTGTGTGGCGAAACAGGTGACCAGACCTGTCAGGAATCGAGAAGCGCCGCCCCTCTGACCGCGTCTAGCGTGACCGGTGTGGAAACCACCATTCAGAAGACGGACACGCAGTCGCCCGCGCCGCACGTCGCCGACAGCCACGATCTGATCCGCGTGCACGGCGCGCGCGTGAACAACCTCAAGGACGTCAGCGTCGAGATCCCCAAGCGCCGGCTGACGGTGTTCACCGGCGTCTCCGGCTCGGGCAAGACCTCGCTGGTGTTCGGCACGATCGCGGCGGAGTCCCAGCGGCTGATCAACGAGACCTACAGCGCCTTCGTGCAGGGTTTCATGCCGACGCTGGCGCGGCCCGAGGTCGACGTCCTCGAAGGGCTGACGACCGCGATCCTCGTCGACCAGCAGCGGATGGGCGCCGACCCCCGCTCCACGGTCGGCACCGCCACCGACGCCAACGCGATGCTGCGCGTCCTCTTCAGCCGGCTCGGGCGGCCGTACATCGGCTCGCCCGCCGCGTTCGCCTTCAACGTCCCCTCCGTCCGGGCGAGCGGCGTGATCACGGTCGAACGCGGCGCCAAGAAGACCGAGAAGCAGACCTTCACCCGCACCGGCGGCATGTGCCTGCGCTGCGAAGGCCGCGGCACGGTCTCCGACATCGACCTCACCCAGCTCTACGACGACTCCAAGTCGATCGCCGAAGGCGCGATCACCATCCCCGGCTACAAGGTGGACAGCTGGTGGACGGTGGGGATCTTCATCGAGTCGGGTTTCCTCGATCCGGACAAGCCGATCCGCGACTACACCGGGACCGAGCTGCACGACTTCCTCCACCGCGAGCCGACCAAGGTGAAGGTCAACGGCGTCAACCTCACCTACGAGGGGCTGATCCCGAAGATCCGGAAGTCGTTCCTCTCCAAGGACCGGGAGGCGATGCAACCGCACATCCGGGCGTTCGTGGACCGGGCGGTCACCTTCACCGCCTGCCCCGAGTGCGGCGGCAGCCGGCTCAGCGAGGAGGCCCGCTCGTCGCGGATCGGCGGGATCAACATCGCCGACGCCTGCGCGATGCAGATCAGCGACCTGGCCGCATGGGTCCGCGGCCTCGACGAGCCTTCGGTGGCGCCGCTGCTCGCCACGCTGCGGCAGATCCTCGACTCGTTCGTGGAGATCGGGCTGGGCTACCTCTCGCTCGACCGGTCGTCGGGCACCCTGTCGGGCGGCGAGGCGCAGCGCGTCAAGATGATCCGCCACCTCGGCTCCTCGCTCACCGACACCACCTACGTCTTCGACGAGCCCACCGCGGGCCTGCACCCCCATGACATCCAGCGGATGAACGACCTGCTGCTGCGGCTGCGCGACAAGGGCAACACGGTGCTCGTCGTGGAGCACAAGCCGGAGACGATCGTGATCGCCGACCACGTCGTCGACCTCGGCCCCGGCGCCGGCACGGCGGGCGGCGCCGTCTGCTTCCAGGGCACCGTCGAGGAGCTGCGGGCCAGTGACACCGTCACCGGCCGCCATCTCGACAACCGGGCCGCCCTCAAGGAGAAGGTGCGGACGCCCGCCGGCAAGCTGGAGATCCGCGGCGCGACGGCGAACAACCTGCGCGACGTCGACGTCGACATCCCGCTCGGCGTGCTCGTCGCCGTCACCGGCGTCGCGGGATCCGGCAAGAGCTCGCTCATCCACGGCTCGATCCCCGCCGGCTCGGGTGTGGTGTCGATCGACCAGGGCGCGATCCGCGGCTCGCGACGGAGCAGCCCGGCGACGTACACCGGGCTGCTCGACCCGATCCGCAAGGCGTTCGCGAAGGCCAACGGCGTGAAACCGGCGCTGTTCAGCGCCAACTCCGAGGGTGCCTGCCCCGCCTGCGCCGGCGTCGGCGTCATCTACACCGACCTGGCGATGATGGCCGGTGTCGCCACCCCCTGCGAGGAGTGCGAGGGCAAGCGGTTCCAGGCGTCGGTGCTGGAGTACCGCCTCGGCGGCCGCGACATCAGCGAGGTGCTCGCGATGCCGGTGGCCGAGGCCGAGGAGTTCTTCGGCGCCGGGGAGGCGCGCACTCCGGCCGCGCACCGCGTCCTCGGCCGGCTCGCCGACGTCGGGCTCGGCTACCTCAGCCTCGGCCAGCCGCTCACCACGCTGTCCGGCGGCGAGCGGCAGCGGCTCAAGCTGGCCGCCCAGATGACCGAGGAGGGCGGCGTCTACGTCCTCGACGAGCCGACCGCCGGTCTGCACCTCGCCGACGTCGAGCAGCTGCTCGGCCTGCTCGACCGGCTCGTGGACTCCGGTAAGTCGGTCATCGTCGTCGAGCACCACCAGGCGGTCATGGCGCACGCCGACTGGATCATCGACCTCGGCCCCGGCGCCGGCCACGACGGCGGCCGGATCGTCTTCGAGGGCACCCCCGCCGACCTCGTCGCCGCCCGCTCCACCCTCACCGGCGAGCACCTCGCGGCCTACGTCGGCGCCCCGCGCTGACGCGGCCCTCCGGCGCCCCGCTCACCTGGCCCTGGACGAGCACCTCACGTCCAGGGCAGCCATTCCCCGGTGGGGATCTCCACCCCGAAAGGGTCGGGCAAGGTGATCGTCTCCCCGAAGGACCACACCTGTTCGTCCAGGTAGGCGCCGTTGGCCGCGTGCGGAATCGTGTAGAGCACCGCCCGCGCGGCCTTCGGGTCCCGGTCGACCAGCAGGTAGTAGGGGATCTCCGCGCGCGCGTAAGCGGTCCACTTGGTGGCGGGCCCGTCCAGAGGCGGACGGTCCCGCCAGGCGTTCCCCCGCGACGTCACCTCCAGCACCAGCTCGACCTCGTCCGAAGCGAGGCAGACTACTTGGGCCCGCCGCGCGGCCCTGATCGTCGTGCTCTCCCCCACCACCAGATCGGGTATGAAGTCGAAGTCCTCCCCCGGGGAGACCAGGGTGAGGTTCACTCCCTGCTGGCATCTCCATACATGGTCGGCGTCCTCCCGCCGGGCCAGGACGAACGCTTCGGAGACGTCTTCGACGATCCCTCCATGAT
The DNA here is from genome assembly GCF_039871655.1 of Actinocorallia sp. B10E7. Taxonomy (NCBI): domain Bacteria; kingdom Bacillati; phylum Actinomycetota; class Actinomycetes; order Streptosporangiales; family Thermomonosporaceae; genus Actinocorallia; species Actinocorallia sp. B10E7. The sequence continues at coordinate 91,965 of NZ_JBDPLZ010000013.1, read as the reverse complement.
CCACCGCCGGTGCCGGCGACACGACGACCTCCCCCCCGATGACCTCGACGCGGTCCCCTTCGCGCGCGCCGACCGCGTCGGCCAGCTCTCCGCGCACGAACAGGGCGTGTGGCGTGTCCGGGAGGTCGATCAGGCGGGAGAGAACAGCAGTGATCACCTTTGGTGCCCCCTCGTTCACGTTCTGCTCCCGGCATCGTAGGGAAACGTCACCGCCAGCGTACGCAGTTCTCCGAATCCGAGAGAAGGGTTGCGGCGCGCCCGGCGGTCAGCCCTTGGTGTAGGGCTGGCCGTCGGCGGCGGGGGCCCGGACGTAACCGACGAGGCCCGCCACGGCGAAGATCGTCGCCAGGTAGGGGAGCATCGACAGGAAGGACGTGGGGACGGGGGTCTGCAGCGGCTGGACGGCGTTGGAGAGTCCTCCCGCGAAGCCGAAGAGGAGTGCCGCCCACAGGGCGCCCACCGGAGACCAGCGGCCGAAGATGACGGCGGCCAGCGCGATGAAGCCCTGGCCCGCGGCCATGTTCTTGTTGAAGCTGATGTTCAGGCCGATGGTGAGCCAGACACCGCCCAGGCCCGCGATCAGGCCGCCCAGGAACATGTTCACGTAGCGGGTGCGGATGACGTTGATGCCGACGGTGTCGGCGGCGGTGGGGTGCTCGCCGACGGCCCGGGTGCGCAGGCCCCAGCGGGTGTGGAACAGCGCGACGTGCACGACCACCAGGAGCGCCATCGTCAGGTAGACGAGGATGTTCTGGGCGAACAGCACCGGGCCGATCACCGGGAGCTCCGACAGCAGCGGAATCCTGATCTTGGAGAAGGCCAGGGCCTCGTTGTAGGCGGCGGTGTCGCTCTGCATGACGCGCTCGTAGAAGAAGCCCGTCAGGCCGGTGGCCAGCATCGTCAGGACGACGCCCAGGACGACCTGCTCCACCAGGTAGCGCTGGGCGAAGACCGCCAGCAGCAGCCCGAACAGGGCGCCGGCCAGGCTGCCCGCGAACAAGGCCGCCCACAGCGAGTCCGTCACGGACGCGGTGAAGGCGGCGGTGCACGCCCCCAGGAGGAACTGGCCTTCGATGCCCACGTTGATGACGCCGGAGCGTTCGCCCATGACGCCCGCCAGCGCGCCCAGGACCAGCGGCACGGCCGCCAGGAGCGTCGCCTCCATGACCGCCGCGAGGTTCAGGCTCCGGCCCGCCGCCGCCCAGACCATGAAGGCCAGCACGTAGCAGAACAGGAACACGCCCGTCACCGTGGCGTTGAGCCGCCCGGACAACGGGACCGCCAGCTTCGCCGCCCCGCACAGCACGGCCAGGACGGCCAGCGCCAGCGCGACCGGACCGGCGGGGAACGTCAGATCGGGCAGCGTCAGGCCGGTCGCCGTGGTGAGGTTCAGCACGAACCGGGTGTCGACCCCGTCGGTGCGGCTGCCCAGGCCGAACGCCCAGGCCCCGTACAGCCCGACGACGATCATCGCGATGCCGCCGTAGAGGCGTCCGCGCGCCATTCCCGCCCCCGCCGGGGCGAGGCCCTCCTGCGGCAGAGCCGTGGCCGTCATCCGTTCCATCCCTTCGAAGCGAGTGCGGCCTGGGACCCTCCGGTGCCCTTGAGGCGGAAGAGGCCGCGGACCAGCGGCGGCGCGGCCACGAACAGCACGATGAGCGCCTGGAGGACCGTCACGATCTCGATGGAGATCCCGGCCGACGCCTGCATCGCGCGGCCTCCGGCCTGCAGTGCGCCGAACAGGATCGCGGCGAAGACCGTCCCGACCGGAGAGGCGCGGCCCAGCAGCGCCACGGTGATGGCGGTGAAGCCCAGGCCCGCGTCGATGGAGGGGGTGAGCGCGTTGTTGGCGTTGGCGGTGCCCAGCACCTGGGTCGCGCCGACGATGCCCATCAGCCCGCCGGAGATGAGCATCGCCATGATCTGGCTCCTGCCCACGCTCATGCCGGCGGTGCGGGCGGCCGCCGGGTTCGCGCCGACCGCGCGCAACTCGAAGCCCAGGGTGGAGCGGCCCAGCAGCCACCAGCAGAAGAACACGGCGGCGATCGCGATCAGCAGCCCCGTGTGGAGCCGCAGGCTCCCGCCGCCCTCCGGCAGCCAGGAGAGCAGCTTGGGCAGCTCGGCCGCCTCCGACACCGACTTCGACAGCGGCTCGTACCGGTCGGGGTTCTTGACCGCGTCCGTGGTGATCAGCCAGACCAGGAAGTAGACGGCCGTGTAGTTGAGCATGATCGTGACGATCACCTCGTGCGCGCCGGTCCTGGCCTTGAGGAACCCGACCAGCGCGCCGTAGAGGGCGCCGCCGGCGATGCCGGCCAGCACCGCGAGCACCGCCGCGACGACGGGCGGTCCCTCCAGCGAGAAGCCGACCACGGTCGCGCAGATCGCCCCCATGATCAGCTGTCCCTGGCCGCCGATGTTGAACAGGCCGGCGCGGAAGGCCAGCCCGATGGCCAGGCCGCCGAGCAGCAGCGGGGTGGCCTCGGTGAGCGTCTCGCTGAACGGCCCGATCGCGGTGGCCACGTTCCAGGAGTTGTCGGGGTTCCAGATCGCGCCGCGGAACAGGGCCCCGTAGGCCTCGCTGACCGCGGTCCACGACGCGGACAGCGCGTCGCCCGGCGCGGCGAAGAAGTACGAGAAGGTGCCGCGCACCTCCTCGTCCGAGACGATGATGAGGATCGCGCCGAAGAACAGCGCGAGGACGACGGCCAGCGCGGTGACCAGCCAGGAGCCCTCGAGGATCTCGTCCAGCACCCGCTTGGCGCCGCCGGGCCGCGGCGCCTTCTCGTCCGCGGACGCCTCGGGCGCCGGCTTCTTCTCGGGATGTTCACTCATCGACGACGTCCTCGGGGTTCGCTCCGGCCATGAGCAGACCGATCTTCTCCGTGGGGGTGTCCGCGGACACGATGGCCGCGATCCTGCCTCCGTACATCACCGCGACGCGGTCGGACATCGCCATGACCTCGTCGAGTTCGGTGGAGATCAGCAGGATCGGGCGGCCCTGGTCCCGTTCCCTGATGATCCGCTGGTGGATGAACTCCATCGCGCCGACGTCCACGCCGCGGGTCGGCTGGGAGATCAGCAGCATGCGCAGCGGCCGGGACATCTCCCTGGCCACCACGACCTTCTGCTGGTTGCCGCCGGAGAGCTCGCCGACGGGCTGCTCGATGGAGGTGGTGCGGATGTCGAACTCCTCGACCCGCTGCGCGGCGTTGCGCCGGACCGCCTCGACGTCCATCGTGCCCCGCCGCCCGAACGGCGGCCGGTCGTACAGGTCGAGGACGAGGTTCTCGGCGACGCTCTCGGTGCCGATGAGCCCGTCGTTGCCGCGGTCCTCGGGGACGAAGCCGAGCCCGGCGTGCAGCCGCTCCCGCGGGCTCCTGCCCGACAGCTCGGCACCGTCCAGCACGATCGAGCCGCTCTCGGGGGTGAGGAGTCCGAGGATCGCCTGGGCGAGCTCGGTCTGCCCGTTGCCCTGGACGCCGGCGACGCCCAGGACCTCCCCGGGCATGATGTCGAAGCCGATGCCGTCCACGACGGCCTTCCCGGCCGGGTTGCGCACCGTCAGGTCGCGGACGGAGAAGGCGGGCTCCAGACCCGCGGTCTCTGCGGGGGTCTTCTCCACCCGCAGTCGGACCTGGCGGCCGACCATCAGCGAGGCCAGCTCGGTCTCGGAGGCGTCCGGGGTCGCGGTCCCGACGACCGCCCCGCGCCGGATCACGGTGATCCGGTCGGCGACCGCCTTGACCTCCTTGAGCTTGTGGGTGATGAAGACGATGGACGTCCCCGCCTCGCGCAGCCGGCGCATGACGGTGAACAGCTCCTGGATCTCCTGCGGGGTGAGGACGGCGGTGGGCTCGTCCAGGATGAGGATCTTCGCGTCCCGGGTGAGCGCTTTGACGATCTCGACGCGCTGCTGCACGCCGACGGGCAGCTCACCGACCGTCGCGTCGGGGTCGACGGCCAGGCCGTACCGCTCGGAGACCTCACGGACGTGCCTGCGGGCCGCGGCGTGGTCCAGGAAGGGGCCCTTGACCCGCTCGTCGCCGAGCATGACGTTCTCGGCGACGGTGAAGACGGGCACGAGCATGAAGTGCTGGTGGACCATCCCGATCCCGGCGTTGATCGCCGAGCGCGGACCGTCGAGCACCAGCGGCTTCCCGTCGATCCGGATCTCGCCCTCGTCGGGCTGGTAGAGCCCGTAGAGGATGTTCATCAGCGTCGATTTGCCCGCGCCGTTCTCGCCGACCAGGCAGTGGATCTCCCCCGGACCGATCTCCAGGTCGATCGCGTCGTTGGCCACCAGTGAGCCGAAACGTTTGGTGATGCCCCGAAGTTCAAGTGCCACCCTGAGTCCTCCCCGCAAAGCCGTGGGGCGCAGTGGCGTGCCCGGTGGTCCGGCCTGCCTTGCCCGTGTCGTTCACGGACGGGGCGGGAGCCCGTGCTCCCGCCCCGTCGTCGCCCCGAGGGTCAGCTCTTGGGCTGCGAAGGCGAGGTGATCTTGATCGTGCCGCCGATGATGTCGGCCTTGAGCTTCTCCAGCTCGGACTTCAGGTCGGCCGGGACCTTGCTGTCGAACTCGTGGAACGGGGCCAGGCCGGTGCCGCCGTTCTCCAGGTCGCCCAGGTAGCCGCCGGTCAGCTCACCCTTGGAGCCCTTGACCACGGCCTCCTCGACGGCGCCCTTCATGTTCTTCTGGACCGAGGTGAGGAAGACGTCGCAGTACTGGTCGGCGGACTCGCATCCGTCGGTGTCCACCCAGATCACGCTGACCTTGCCGCCGGTCTCCTTGGCCGCGGCCGCGGCGCCCAGGCCGGTGCCGCCCGCGACCGGGAAGATGACGTCGGCGCCCTGCTCGATGAAGTTCTTGGTGATGCTCTTGCCCTTGGCCTGGTCGTTGAAGTGGTTGGCCATGGAGCCGCTCTTGGGCTTGGTCTCGTCCCAGCCGAGGACCTGGACGTCCTTGCCCTTGGTCTTGTTGTAGTGCTGGACGCCCTCCCAGAAGCCGTCCATGAAGATGGTGACGGGGCCGATCGGCAGACCGCCGAAGGTGGCGACCTTGCCGCTCTTGCTCATGCCCGCGGCGAGGTAGCCGGCGAGGAAGGAGCTCTCGGCGGTGTTGAACTCCATGCCGTAGATCTTCTTGCCGTCCACGGACGCGGAGTCGACGATCGCGAACTGCTGGTTCGGGTGCTGCTCGGCCGCCGCGGTGGTGGCCTCGCCCATCAGGCCGCCGACGGTGACGATGAGCTTGCAGCCCTTGTTGACCAGCTGGTTGATGTTGGGGACGTAGTCGTTCTCGCTGGCGGAGGCGACGAAGTCCTCCTTGCCTCCGACCGTCTTGATGCCCGCCTGCACGCCGGCCCAGGACGCGGCGTTGAAGGAACGGTCGTCGATGCCGCCGGTGTCGGTGACCATGCATGCCGAGTAGTCGGAGTTCGCGGTCGCGTTCTTCTCTTCGCTCGGCTTCTCCCCGCACGCGGCGACCAGCAACGCCAGTCCGGCCACCCCGGCAGCGAGCCGGATCCCCTTGGACACTTTGCCTCCATGTTTGACGAGCTACGGCAACTCTTGCCCAGCCAGTGCGGTATTCAGGTTCACCGTCCGTGGCCGCGAACGTCGATACGCCGAATCAAGTTGTGGGCATACCGTTACGCAATAGCCGTGTTTAGGCGATCGATACCGTCATACGTGTGACGATAACCTTACGCCCTGTTCGTCGGAAAAGGCGACCCCCTCTGACCTGGGAGGCCGTATTACGCTCACCACATGGAAGAGATCGACTGGGTTTCGCTCCGCGCCGCCGCCCAGGCCGCCATGACGCGCGCCTACGCCCCCTACTCCCGCTTCCCCGTGGGTGCCGCCGGACTGACCTCCGACGGCAGGATCGTCACCGGCTGTAACGTCGAGAACGCCTCGTTCGGCCTCACCCTGTGCGCCGAATGCGGTCTCGTCTCGGCCCTCCACGGCTCCGGGACGCCCGGCGAACCCGCTCTCGGTGAGACCCCGCGCCTCGTCGCGGTCTCGGTGGTCGACCGCCACGGCTCCCCTCTCACCCCCTGTGGCCGGTGCCGTCAGCTGCTCTACGAGCACGGCGGGCCCGCGCTGCTCCTCGAGACGTCCGCCGGAGTCAGACCACTCCGCGACTACCTGCCCGACGCGTTCGGGCCCGAATACCTCTAGGAAGGTTCGATGGACGCCATCGAGGTGATCGTCGCCAAGCGTGACGGCGCCGAGCTGAGCACTCCCCAGATCGACTGGGTGATCGAGCACTACACGTCCGGAGCCGTGGCGCACGAGCAGATGGCCGCGCTGAACATGGCCATCCTCCTCAACGGCATGTCCCGGCGCGAGATCGTCGACTGGACCAGGGCGATGATCCGCAGCGGCGAGCGCATGGACTGGTCGGCGCTGGACCGGCCCACCACCGACAAGCACTCCACCGGCGGCGTCGGCGACAAGATCACGCTCCCGTTGGCGCCCACGGTCGCCGCCTGCGGCGGCGCGGTGCCCCAGTTGTCGGGGCGCGGCCTCGGCCACACCGGCGGCACCCTCGACAAGCTGGAGTCGATCCCCGGCTGGCGGGCACACCTCACCAATGAGGAGATGCTGGAGGTGCTGAAGGAGGCGGGCGCGGTGATCTGCGCCGCCGGAGAGGGCCTGGCCCCCGCCGACCGCAAGCTGTACGCGCTGCGGGACGTCACCGGGACCGTGGAGTCCATCCCGCTGATCGCCTCGTCGATCATGTCGAAGAAGATCGCCGAGGGGACGTCCGCGCTGGTCCTGGACGTGAAGGTCGGCTCGGGCGCGTTCATGAAGACCACCGACCACGCCCACGAGCTGGCCCGCACCATGGTCGAGCTCGGCCTGGACGCCGGCGTCAACACCGTGGCCCTGCTCACCGCGATGGACCGCCCGCTCGGCAGCACCGCCGGCAACGCGCTGGAGGTCGCCGAGTCGGTCGAGGTCCTGGCGGGCGGCGGCCCCTGTGACGTGGTGGAGCTGACGGTCGCGCTCGCCCGGGAGATGCTCGACGCCGCGGGCCTGAACGGCAAGGACCCGGCGGACGCGCTGCGGGACGGCTCGGCGATGGACCGCTGGCGCCGGATGATCCGCGCCCAGGGCGGCGATCCGGACGCCCCGCTCCCCACCGCCCGCGAGACCCACACCATCACCGCCTCGGCCTCCGGAGTGCTCACCCGCCTCGACGCCTACCGCGTCGGCCTCGCCGCCTGGCGACTCGGCGCGGGACGGGCCCGCAAGGAGGACCCGGTGAGCGCGGGCGCGGGCGTCGTCTGGCACGCCAGGCCCGGCGACCACGTCGCCTTCGGCCAGCCCCTGTTCACCCTGCACGCCGACGACCCCGCCCGGTTCGAGCGCGCCCTGGCCGCCCTGGACGGCTCCTTCGACCTGGTGGAGAACGGCACGCCCGACCTGCTGCCCCTCATCATCGAAAGGATCGACGCGTGATGAGCCGGAAACCGACGCCGGAGGAGATCCGGCGCGCGCCCAAGGTCCTGCTCCACGACCACCTGGACGGCGGCCTGCGCCCCGCCACGGTCGCCGAGCTCGCCGACCTCCACGGCTACACCGGGCTCCCCCAGACCGAGCCCGAAGCGCTGAGCCGGTGGTTCCGCGACGCCTCCGACAGCGGGTCGCTGGAACGCTACCTGGAGACGTTCATCCACACGGTGGCCGTCATGCAGACCGCCGAGGCGCTCTACCGCGTCGCCTACGAGTGCGCCGAGGACCTCGCCGCCGACGGCATCGTCTACGCGGAGGTCCGGTACGCGCCCGAGCAGCACCTGACCGAGGGGCTGTCCCTGGAGGCCGTCGTCGAGGCCGTCAACGCCGGCTTCCTCGACGGCGGGCGCGAGCACGGCGTCCTCGTCCGCTCCCTGCTGACCGCCATGCGCCACCAGGCCCGCAGCCGCGAGATCGCCGAACTGGCCGTCCGCTACCGCGACCACGGGGTGGCCGGGTTCGACATCGCCGGAGCCGAGGCGGGCAACCCGCCGACCCGCCACCTCGACGCCTTCGAGTACCTCCAGCGGGAGAACGCGCACTTCACCATCCACGCGGGCGAGGCGTTCGGGCTTCCCTCCATCTGGCAGGCCATCCAGTGGTGCGGCGCCGACCGGCTCGGCCACGGCGTCCGCATCATCGACGACATCAGCGAGGACGGCGCGAAGCTGGGCAGGCTCGCCGACTACGTCCGGGACAAGCGCATCCCGCTGGAGATGTGCCCCACGTCCAACGTGCAGACGGGCGCGGCCCGGTCCATCGCCGCCCACCCGATCGGGCTGCTCACCCGGCTGCGGTTCCGGGTGACGGTCAACACCGACAACCGGCTGATGAGCGGGACCACTCTCTCGGAGGAGTTCGCCCGGCTCGTCGACGCCTTCGGCTACGGATGGGACGACCTGCGCTGGTTCACCATCAACGCCATGAAGTCGGCCTTCCTGCACTTCGACGAGCGGCTGGCCCTCATCGACGACGTGATCAAGCCGGGCTTCGCCTCCCTGGAAACGGACAGACCATGACATGAGCGTGGGTAGGGTGCGGCTACCCCGGAAAGACCCCTGACAGTGAGCGGGCAAAGATCTTCGAGTCGGCGGCTCCCACCGGTGACACGCCTCTCCTTTGGAACGCTCTTCTGCTAGGACCCGTCCCTACCCGGCCGCCGGCGCGCCGGACCAGAAGAGCCGTCTCCCCTTGACCGCACCCCGCCCCCAGCTCGCGCCCTCCGTGCCCGCTCGGCTCATCAGCCTCGCGGCCTTCCTGCTGCTCGCGTTCGCCGCCCTGCGGTACGCGACGCCGCGGGAACTCACCGTGCTCGGCTACATCCTGCTCGGGCTGCTCTCCCTCAAGCTCGTCCTCTCCCTGTGCTACCGCCCGGTCCCGCTTCCCCAGGGCCACCGGACCCGGCTCGACGCCGCCGTGATCGTGCCGATCTACAACGAGGACCCCGAGATCCTCCGGCGCTGCCTCGACACCCTCATGCGCCAGTCCGCGCCCGCGCGCACCGTGATGGTCGTCGACGACGGCAGCTCCAGCGAAGACGCCGCCCGGGTCGCCGTGTCGATGATCGAGCCCTTCCAACGGCACGGCATCCGGCTGCTGGTGCTGCGCCAGCCCCGCAACATGGGCAAGCGGGAGGCGCTCGCCCGCGGCTTCCAGACCGTGCCGCAGGCCGACGTCTACATCGGCGTCGACAGTGACACCGTCCTGGAGCGGGAGGCCTTCGCCCAGCTCCTGGCCCCCATGGAGGCCGACGAGAAGGTGACCGGGGTGACCGGCATGGTGCTGGCCTCCAACTACAGGACCAACGTCCTGACCCGGCTGATCGAGCTGCGTTACGCCAACGCCTTCCTGTACGAGCGGGCCGCGTACTCCATGCTCAAGACGGTCCTGTGCTGCTGCGGCTCACTCGCCGCCTACCGGGGCTGGGTCGTGCACAAGTACCTCGACGACTTCCGCACCCAGAAGTTCCTGGGCCAGCCCGCCGTCGTCGGAGACGACCGCAGGCTCACCAACTACTGCCTCCTGGAGGGCGAGGTCCTGCTGCAGAGCAGCGCCCTGGCCGAGACCGCGGTGCCCGAGCGGATGAACCACTACCTGCGCCAGCAGTCCCGCTGGAACCGCTCGTTCTTCCGCGAGACCCTCTGGTGCCTCAAGACCTTCCCGACCCGCCGCCCGATGGGTTTCCTGCTGTCGGGGATCGAGGTCTCCACCTGGCTGGTGTTCACCGCCACCCTGCTGTACTCGCTCCTCCTCCACCCGATCCTGACCGGTGAACTGCTGATCGCCGAGTACTGCGCGATGATCGTCTGCTTCGGCTACCTGCGCTCCGTCCGCTACCTGGACCTGCCCCGGCCCGGCGTCGGCTTCCTCGAGAAACTCGGCATCTTCCTCATGGCCCCGCTGTACGGGTTGATGCACATCGTGCTGCTGCTGCCCATCCGGGTGTTCTCCCTGCTCACCCTGCGCACCGCCTCCTGGGGCACCCGCTCCACTGTCGAGGTGGCCGCCGAACCGTCCGGCCCGATTCCCGGTCCGCGGCCGCAACAGCCGCAGCAGCCGCTCCCGCCGCTCCCCCAGAGGCAGCAGCACGTCCGGGTCGGCCAGACCCCCCGCCCCCACTCCCACCGGCGCCGGCCCCTGGAGCACACCGCGACCCTCTCCGGTTCACCGACGGTCACCCGGCCCGACTCCAGCGTCAGGCCCCCGGTCCCGGCCCCGGCCCCGTACACCGCCGCCCCCGCGCAGTACGCGCAGCCGTCCGGCTCTCCGCTCAGGACCAGGACGGAAGGCCTCACGGAGCAGCCGCGGAACGGTTCCTGGAGCGAGTCCCGTTGAGCAGGAAGAAGAAGCGGGGCTCGCAGTCGCAGCTCCTCGTGGCGCTCCTCGCCGGTTCTGCGCTGGCCGCCGGCACGGTCGTCCACGTGCGGGACGTGGAGACCGTGCGGCAGCAGGCCGAGCCGCAGCCGGCCGTCGACCCGGACTCCGTCCAGCCCGCGGACGGCGACTGGAAGCTCGTCTGGTCCGACGAGTTCAACCGGAAGGGCCTGCCGCACTCCTCCAAGTGGTTCGTCCAGACCGGCGACCGCAACGGCTGGGGCGTCGGCGGCCTGGCCTACTACGACCCCGAGCAGGTCCAGATGAACGGGCAGGGCCAGCTGGACGTCACCGCCGTCAAGGACGGCTCCGGCCAGAAGTGCTGGTACGGCCCCTGCCAGTACCGTTCGGGACGGCTGCAGACGTCCGGGCGGTTCACGCACACCTACGGCCGGTTCGCCGCCCGCGTCAAGTTCCCCACCGGCAAGGGCGTCTTCCCCGCCTTCTGGCTGCAGACGATGAACGCCTCCTACGGCGGCGAGCGGTACGGCGAGATCGACATCGCCGAGGTCTACGGCCTGCACAACCGCGACATCCTCGGCGCCGCCCACCAGAAGAAGAAGATGAAGGACACCCGGGTCGTCCTGGACACCCCGCTGCACGAGCAGTACGTCACCGTCGGCGTCGACTGGACCCCGCAGGGCGTCCGCTGGTGGACCGGCGATGACCAGAAGACCTTCGGGAAGATGAAGAAGTACCCGAACTGGTCGCTGGACCAGCCGATGCAGATGATCCTCAACCTCCAGATCGGCGGCGACTGGCAGGGCCCGCCCGACGGGAACACCGTGTTCCCCGCGGTCATGAGCGTGGACTGGGTACGGGTGTATATGCAGAAGGAAGCGGCTTCACTTCCTTAACGTCCGGTTCCGTCCACCCGCACCTCCTCGGGTCGCTAGCATTACGCCGCGGCTGGTTACGCTCATCGTCTCCGCATACCCCCGAGGTGACTCCCTATGCGACCCTTCGAACCCGGCGATCCCGGACTCGTCGGCGGGCTCTGGCTCAGCGGACGGCTGGGAGAGGGTCCGCTCGGCGTGGTCTTCCTCGGACAGCAGACCGACGGGACCAAGGTCGCCGTCAAGCTGCTGCACGCCCACCTGACCGAGGACCCCGCGGTCTGGGAGTCCTACCAGCGGGCGATGGAGGCGCTCACCCGCCTCTCCGTCCCGCACACCGCCCGCGCCCTGTCCACCGGGCTGGTCGGCGCCCGGCCCTTCCTCATGTCGGAGTACGTCGAGGGCATCCCCCTGCCCGACATCCCCGAGCCCTTCTCCGCCGCTGAACTCGAACGGCTCGCGGTGCGCACCGCCACCGCCCTGGCCGGGCTGCACGCCGTCGGGATCCCTCACGGCGCGCTGCGTCCGTCCAACGTCATCATGAGCGCGCAGGGCGCCGTCCTCACCGACTTCGGGATCGCCCCCGGCGGGGAGTCGGCGCTCGCCGCCGACCTCCCCGACTGGGCGCGGCTCATCGAGGCCGCCGCGGGCGGACAGGAACTGCCGCCCCGGCTGCGCACCCTCACCGAGGCGTGCCTGTCCGCGGTGCCGCCGTCCGCCGCCGAACTGCTGCGCCAGCTCACCGCGCCCACCTCCGACCCGGGCGTGACCGTCGCCGAACTCGCCGCGCCGCCCGCGGCCTTCGGCCGCCCGGCGCCCGCCCCCGCGGAAGAGGCCCCGGAAACCTCCGAGACCGGCCCGCAGGAACCTCCGGTCGTCTTCGGAACCAGCCCGCAGGAGCCCCCGGCCGTCTTCGGAACCAGCCCTCAGGAACCTCCGGTCGTCTTCGGAACCGGCCCTCAGGAATCCGAGCAGCCGCGGGCCGAGACCGTCCCGCCGCAGCCGGAGGAGCCTCCGGCCCCTCAGATCGAGCTGATGGTCACCGCCTTCGACTCCCCGCTCGGCTCTCCGGCGGGCGGAGAGACCTCGAATCCCCTCGTCGCGGAGCCCGCCGCGCCCGCCGACCAGACCATGCTCGACCCCGTCGTCTCGCCCGCCGCCTCCGGCTGGGCGATGGAGACCCGGGTCGAGCAGCTGCCCGGCGCCCCGGGCTCCCCTGCCGCCGAGGCTCCGCCGATGCCGCCGCCTCCCGCCGGCTCCCCGTTCGACGCTCCCCCGCCGTGGGCGGGAGAGGGCTCGGACGGGCGCGGCGCCAAACGCCCGCTGCTGGTGGTGGCCGCCTCGGTGACCGTGGCCCTGCTGCTCGTCGGCGTCTTCGCGGTGACCAGGGGCGGCGGGGAGGGCGACCCCCAGCCCGTCGCCGCCAAGACGGGGGTGCCCCCCACCGAGCAGGTACCCCCCACTGAGCAGGCGCCCCCGACCGAGCAGCCCTCCGGTTCCCCCTCCGGCTCCCCCTCCGCCCCGGTGAAGTCGCAGAAGAACGCCGGCTCCCCCCTACCGAAGCCTCCGAAGCCCTCGCCGAGCCCCACCAAGACCAAGAAGCGCAAGCCGCCGCAGAACCTGCTGGCCAACGGCGGATTCGAGGGCGGATTCGGCAAGTGGCTGCCCCGAGCGGTGGCCCTCCTCGGCGCGAAGGACGCCCACTCGGGCAAGAACGCGGTCCTGCTGCAACCCGGCAACGGCTACGACTCGGCCGTCGAGTACGTGGTGACCGGCCTCAAGCCGAACACCACCTACCAGGTGGTCGGCTGGGTGACCTCCAACGCCGGCGCCACCTTCATCGGCGCCAAGGACTTCGGCTCGGCCGCCAAATACGTCAGTTCCGGCTCCAAGAAGTGGACCCGGCTGAGCGCCGAGTTCAAGACCGGCAAGAGCACCACCGCCCGCATCTACTGCTGGCGGCAGACGCCCGGCACCGGCGCCTGCGACGACCTCGCCCTCTACCGGCGCTGAGGAAGGACGAAGCCCGGCGCCCTCGGCGCCGGGCCCTCCTCGCCCGTCAGGCGCGGGAGTCCTCCAGATCGGTGGGGACGCCCGATCCCGGCAGCTCGCACAGCGCGGTCAGCACGGTCGCGACGAGGATCTTGACTCCGACCGGGATGCAGGACTCGTCCACGTCGAAGTCACCGCGGTGCAGGTCGTACTCGGGGCCGCCGGGGGTGCGCACGCCGAGCCGCCCGTAGGCGCCGGGGATCGACTCCAGGTAGTAGCCGAAGTCGTCGCCGCCGAGGCTCTGCGGCGCGGTCACCACCTTGTCGGTCTCCAGCACCAGGTCCCCGGCGTCCTTGAACATCTGGACGCTGACCTGGTCGTTGACGGTCGGCGGCACGCCCCGGACGTACTCCAGGGAGGCCTCCACGTCGTAGGCGCCCGCGACGGAGTGCAGCAGGGACCGCATCAGCTCGGGGGCGCGGTGCCAGGCCTCGTCGTCCAGGCAGCGCACGGTGCCCTCGGCCAGCCCCTGGTCGGGGATGGCGTTGGCGACCGAGCCCGCGTTCATCCGGCCCCAGACCAGACTGAGGCTGGAGCGGGGGTCCACCCGGCGGGACAGCGCGGCGGGCAGCTCGGTGACGATCTTCGCCAGCGCGTAGACGAGGTCCGCGGTCAGATGCGGCCGGGCGGTGTGCCCGCCAGGCCCGTTGACCTTGACGTAGACCTTGTCGCAGGCCGCGGTGATCGGACCGGTGCGCACGCCGAGCTGGCCGACCTCGAACTTGGGCTCGCAGTGCAGGCCGAAGATCCGGTTCACGCCGACCAGGCCGCCCGCCGCCAGGATGTCCAGCGCCCCGCCGGGGTTCTCCTCCGCGGGCTGGAACAGCAGCCGCACCCGGCCCGGCAGCAGGCCGAGGGCCGCCTGGCGGGCCAGGAACAGCCCGGCGCCCAGCACGACCGTGGTGTGCACGTCGTGCCCGCAGGCGTGGCTCAGGCCGGGGATCGTCGAGGCGTAGGGCACGTCCTTCTCGTCCGGCAGGGGCAGGGCGTCGATGTCGGCGCGCAGCGCCACCGTCGGGCCGCCCTCGGACCCGATGTCGCAGATGACGCCGGTCCCCTTGGGCAGCACCCTCGGTTCGAGGCCGGCCTCCTTCAGCCGCTCCACCAGCCGTTCCGTGGTACGGAACTCGGTGAATCCGAGCTCGGGATGCATGTGCAGATCACGGCGGAACCCGATCAAATCGTCGGTGTGCTGGTCGAGGAAGGCCGCCAGTTGCTTGCGCAGGTCTGGATCCTCTTCCACCGGTGGGTCCAGGGACGGCATCACCCCTGGATGAGTCTGCGTCATGTGCGCCCCCTCAGGCGTGGCACTTCTCGTCGTATCGGTCTGTTCGGGGGGCTCCTCAGGTCGTCCCTGCATGGACCACCTCCCGTGGGCCGACGAACCTGTTCTCCGCGAACTCCATGATCGTCGCGGAGACGACGTCCTCCAGGCTGCCGCCCTCGGCGCGGATCGCGCGCTGGCGCTCGTAAGGGGCGCCGTGTTCCAGGACTTCGCCGATCACCTTCAGCTCTTCGGCACACCCCAGGCGGTCGGCCACGGGTGCGAGCTCGGAGGCGAGTTCGTACAGCTCGTCACGGAGCGGCGCGGTACGTCCGGAGTCATCAGTGATGATGATGGCGTCGAGCCCGTATCGGGTCGCTCGCCATTTATTATCGCGGACAACCCACGTCGCCGGGCGCGGAAGCGCATATCCGCGATCGATTTGCTGCTCGAAAAGCGTGACGAGGGACTGACACAACGCAGTAACCATCCCGACTTCCCGTATTGTCGGGATCCCGTCGAACATGCGCACTTCAACCGTGCCGAAGTCCGGATGCGGACGGATGTCCCACCAGACCTCCTTGATCGACCGGATCGTCTTGGCCCGCAGCAGAGTGTCCATGTAACCCTCGAACTCGCCCCAGTTCTCCAGGGAGTGCGGGGGCCCCGCGGTGGGCAGCGAGCCGAACACGATCGAGCGGCTGGAGGCCAGCCCGGTGTCATGCCCCTTCCAGAACGGGCTGGAGGCGGTCAGCGCCAGGAAGTGCGGAAGGTAGGCCGAGAGCGCGTTGATGATCGGGATCGCCTTGTCCTGGTCGGTGACCCCCACATGGACGTGCACGCCGAAGGTCTGGATCCGGCGGGCCAGCCACTGCATCTCCTCGATGAGCTCGGCGTACCGCTGGATCGGGGCCATGACCGCGTCCCGCCAGTCGCTGACCGGGTGGGTGCCGGTGCAGGCGAGCTGGATGCCGCGCGGCGAGGCGGCCTCGCGCAGCTGCGCGACCGAGGCCGACAGGTCGGAGACGATCTCCGAGACCGTGAAGCAGGGGTCGGTGACGACCTCGATGGTCGACTCCATCAGCTCGTGCCGCAGCTTGGTGAACTTCCCCTCACTGAGCTGAGGGACGTCGGCGAGCACCTGCCCGGCGTCCTGCCGGAGCAGCCTGCTCTCGGTGTCGATGAGCTGGAGTTCCCACTCCACTCCCAGGGTCGCGCCGCGAGACGGGTTGAAGCGAATGGTCACGGCAACCTCCGTAGACAATCCTTGCAGGTCGATGCGGAGCCCGTGGCGCGATCCGGCCGGCCTGCCCGCGGTCCCGGACCCGGAACCCAGCCGACCCACCCGGCACCGTCGCCAGACTGTCTGCCCGATCTACGAGGTTTCTACTCGGTCACCGTCCTCAGCAGGACAGAGATCACTCAGCGCCGCCCCCGTACCGGCTTCGACCTCTTCCCCAGCCTATCGACCCCGTCCCCCGGAGGAAATCGCGGTCGACGACCGGCGGAGAGCCAAGTTCACGCAAGATATCTGTATAAGCGCTGGTCAAGCGAGATTATTTCCGCCTCCGAGCGATCGGCGTACAGGCGGCCGGCGTCCAGCGTGTAGACCCGGTCGGCGCGGCGGGCCAGGACGTGGTCGTGGGTGACCAGGATGAGGGCCCTTCCGTCCTCGCGGGCGGTGGCGAACAGCAGGTCCATGACCTGGGCGGCGGTCACCGGGTCCAGGGCGCCGGTGGGCTCGTCGGCGAGGATGAGGCGGGGGTCGCGGATCAGGGCCCGGGCGATGGCCACCCGCTGCTGCTCGCCGCCGGACAGCTCCGAGACCTTGGAGTGCAGGCGCTCGGCCAGGCCGACCCTGCGCAGGGCCGCGTCGGCCAGCGCGTACCGGCGCCGCAGGGACCGGCCTCCCTCGTAGAGCAGCGGAACGGCCACCTGCTGGCGGGCGGAGCGGCCGGTCAGCAGGTTGAGCTGCTGGAAGACGAAGCCGATCGCCTTCCCGCGCAGGGAGGCCCTCTCCCGTTCCGGGAGTGTCGTCGTCTCCTTCCCGAAAAGGGAGATCCGCCCTTCATCCGGGCGTTCCAGCAGGCCCAGGGCGTTGAGCAGCGTGGACTTGCCCGCGCCCGACAGGCCGACGATCGCGATCGAGCCGCCGCTCGGGACGGTCAGCGAGATGTCGTCCAGGACGGTCAGCGGCTCCTTCCTTCCCCTGAGCTTGAAGCGCTTGGTGACCCCGGCCAGTTCCACGGCGGGCGTCACGGGCGTTCCCTCGGCTTCTCGGGCCCGGAGAAGGCCTCGTCCCCGGGAGCGAGGTCGAGGATCTTCTCTCCCGCCTCCAGCCCGGACTTGATCTCGACCTTCTCGCCGTCGTTCAGGCCCAGCTCGACCTCGCGGCGGGAGCGCGCGCCGGACTCGTCCACGACCGTCACCCAGCCGGAGTCCGCCTGGCCGAGCACCGCCGCGAGCGGGACGACCGGGACGTTCTTCGCCTGGTCCGTCAGGACCGACATCTCGGCGGGCAGGCCGGGGAAGACCTTGCGGGACTCGGGGACCCGGCAGACGACCTGGACCTCCGCCTTCTCACCGCCTCCCGCGCCGTAGGAGATGAGCGGGCAGGAGAACGGAGCCGGGCCGTGGTCGATCTTCAGCTTGATGCCGCGCGGCTTGTTGTAGAGGCGGTAGATGTCCTTGGTCTCGACCGCCGCCACCGCCCGGAACCGGCCCCGGTCCACCGAGAAGGCCGCTTCGCCGGGGCTGACCTGGGAGCCGACATGCGCCTGCATGTCCTTGACCTTCCCCGCGGCGGGAGCCGTCAGGTACACCTTGACGGGCTTGACCGGCTTGGGCTCGGCGTCCGGCTTCGTCGGCGCCTTCGGCTCGGGCGTGTACTCGAACACCACGACGGTCTCGCCCTTGTTCACCCGCCGGCCGTTCTTCGCCAGCACCTGGACGACCGTCCCCGGCTTCTCCGGCCGGGCCTGCGTCGGCGGGTCGGCCTCCACGGTCGCCTTGAGCACCAGCCGCGAGACGATCGTCCCCTCCGCGACCTTGATCACCTTGGGCTCGAGGTCCGGCACCGGCACCGGCTCGGCCGCCGGTGCGGGCGCGGCGGCCCCGTTGTTCGCCAGGTAGCCCGTTCCGAAGACCACGGCGGCGACCGACAGCAGGATCGTCGCCTTCCCCGCGCGGTTTCCCCAGATTCCCAGTGCCATCAGATCTCCTTAAGCCCGGATCGCCCGGATGACGGATCGCTGCATCGCCCGCCAGGCCGGGATCAGCCCCGTGAAGACGCCCACGCAGACCGCCACTCCCAGCCCCAGCAGGGCCGCCTCCCAGGGGAAGGAGGTGTCGATCCCCTGCTGCACCCCGAAGTACCTCGTCATCAGGAGGTGCAGCGCCTTGCCCTGCACGAGGTAGCCGGCGAGCACCCCGGCCAGCCCCGCGCCGAAGCAGACGATCAGCCCTTCGAGCAGGACGGTCAGGAAGAGGTCGGGTCCGGTCGCGCCGAAGCAGCGGTGCACGCCGAACTCGCTGCGCCGCTGCCGGACCGCGAAGATCCCGAGCACCACCACCGGGAGGGAGCCGAGCATCAGCATCGCGGCCATGACGCCCAGCAGCAGGAGCTTGAGCTTGTCACCGATCACCACGAAGTTCCCGAAGTTCTTCTCCAGGTGGACACCCTCGGCGCCCCACTTCGGCGCCTCCTTCTTGAGCCGCGCGGCGGTGGCCGCGCTGTGCTCCGGCGCCACCCTCACCTTGAAGGACGGCTGCATGGAGGAGAGCCCCATCCGCAGCACCGACTCGGCGGGCAGGAAGATCCGCGGCGGCATCCCGCCTCCCCCCATTCCCCCGTCCTCGCCCTCGACGACGCCCACGATCCGGATCTTCTGCCAGACGTCACCGACCGCGAACTCCATCCGCGTGCCGATCGCCGTCCCCGGGCTCATCCCGATCCGCCGCACGAACCCCCGGCTGACCACGATCGACGGCTCCAGCCGCGTGTCGTCCGCGGCGTTGAACCACCGTCCCGCCACCACCGGAACGTCCTGGATCTCCAGCAGCCGGTAATCCGTCCCGGTCAGGAAGAAGTCCGGCATGCCGTTCCTCGGCTGCGACTTGAGCACCTTGCGCCCGCCGACGCGGATCTGCGCCTCACCAAGATCGACGTAGGGGCTGTGCACGATCCCGAAGCGCCGGAGCGACTTCTGCATTTCCCGCAGCGACTCCACGGGCACCCCGGCCGGCCCCATGTCCCGGAAACCGGGATAGAGCATCATCGTGCCGGGGCGTCCCATCTGCTGCTCGAACAGCTCGCGCGCCACCTGCTGGGTGACCCCGCCCACCGCGGCGACCACCGTCACCGTCGCCACCAGGCAGGCCACACAGAATCCGGAGAGAAGGACGCGGATCTTGCCGACCCAGATCTCCGCGAGCGCGGACAAGAACATTCCCCTGATCGGCATCACAGCCTCCTCAGGTCGAAGTCCAAAGATCATCGACCATCGGCCATTCCCCCCACAAGGAGAATCTCAGGTGATGCAGATCACACCCGATGTCTCATGAAAGACCGCGCCCTCACCGCTGACGGAAATAGGCCGTGGCCGAGGGCGTGCACAGGAGCAGGAACGTCACCGATCCCAGGAACAGCAGCGGCGAAAAGAACACCAGCTCGACGAGAGCCCATTCCTCGTTGCTCGGGGTACACCCCTCGGGCGGGCAGTCGGCGGAAAGTGTGCCGTACCAGAGCGCCCCGAGGCACAGCAGTTCCAGCCCGAGCGCCGTCGCGGTGCCGACCAGCCCGTTCCTGCGCGTCCCGACCTCACCGGCCTTGAAGAGAAGCGAGGAGACGAACATCCAGAAGGCCGCTACCGCCACGAACAACGCCGCAAGGGACACGAACACGTTCCCGAGCAGACTGCTCGCCACCAGGGCCCCGAACCCCGCGAGCAGCAGATGAACGAACGCCGTGACCACCGCGACGACCACCGTCCACGGACGCCTCCGCCGCAGAACACCCTGATGCATAACATTCCCCCAGAGCCGCTTTTCTCTATGCGATTCCGTGGCGGACGGCCTGGTTCACGCACGCCTCGCAGAATCGGCTCATAACGCCCCTTCCGATAGGCCCCGGTTCTCCCTGTGATTCTGGAGGGAACGGAGTGGTTCATGCGCTCAACGCCGTCCAAACGGCGTCGGGGCACAGGCCCAGGCCGACGTGGCCGGCGAAATCCTGCCGCGGCCCGGCGGACAGGTGCGCGCCCGCCCGGATAAATGCCGGACTTCAGGTTCACCCCTCTCCTCGTCCGCCGGCCGGCGCGCCCGGCCAGTCGATGTCGTGTGATCGGATCCGTGAGGCCAGCGTCCTGACCCAGGCGGTCTCGGCGGTGACGACGGTGCGCCAGTAGACCGTTTCGAGCATGTGCGCCTCCGCCACACCGTCGGGCCGGTCCCGCAGGGCGGCCGGTTCCCCGTCGAGCCGGTCGGCGCGGCTCTCCAGGAGGGACGCGGCGTGGTCGGCCGGGAGGACCCCGCATAGGCGACGGCCATGACGAAGTCCGCGGAGGCGGCCTGCCCCTCGCGCAGATGCGAAGCGAGTCCGTAAGCGTGCGACGGCTGCTCGATCAGAAGTCCGAGCAGCGGCAGCAGGCTGTTCCGTGAAGCGTCCAAAGGCACCGGCGCAACATATAGACGTATACGCCTAATTCTAAGGCGAAGCCGTTCAGCGCGGGGTCACCCAGTCCGGCGCCCAGGTCCCGGCGGCGTCGTGGGCGGCCGTTGCGGCGGCGAGGTGGGCGCGGAGGGCGGCCAGCGCCGGGTGGGGGTTGTCGCGGTGCCAGAGGAGCGAGTGCGGGTAGACGGGCGTCGGGTCGGTCACCGGGATGCGGCGCAGGTCGTGGCCGACGGGCCAGACGAGGCGCATGTGCTCGCCCATGAAGGTGGCCAGGGCCGGGGTGTCGGCGATGGTGTCGAGGAGCGCGTCGGAGCCGAAGTTGGGGCCGGTCGCCTCGATGGTGAGGCCGAACTCGGCGACGAGGTCGTCGTAGTAGGCGGCCCACTCGGTGCCGGGGACGATGCCGGGCATCCAGATCCGGTGCCCGGCGAGCTGTGCGACGGTCACCGACCGGGCGCCCGCCAGCGCGTGAGCGGGACCGGTGAGAAGCTGGAGCGGCTCGTCGAGTACGCGGACGGTCTCGATGTCCTCGGGAAGGGGACGGCCGGGCACGGCGACGGCGCGGAAGGACGCGTCGATCGCACCGGACCGGAGGGCTGCGACGGCCGTCTCGATGTCGAACAGCATCAGCACGTCGAGCTCGATCTCGGGGTACGCGCGGTGGAAACCGCGCATCAGGCCCGACGCCGCGCTGCGTGAGGCGAGCACGTCGACGCGCAGCGGACGGCGGCCGGGGCGTACGGACGCGACCGCGCGCTCGGCGACGCGCAGCAGCTCGCGCGCGTGGGGCAGGAACGCCTGCCCGTCGATGGTGAGCCGGGCGCCGCGCGCAGTGCGGGTGAACAGCCGCACGCCGAGGTCGCGCTCCAGCGCGGCGATGCGCTTGGAGACGGCCTGCTGGGTGACCGCCAGCTCGGCAGCGGCCTCCTGGAACTGGCCCGCGTCAGCTGCGGCGACGAAGGTCCGGACGGTGTCGAGGTCCATGCCGACACCCTATGGACACAACCATTGGTTGTGTCCGGGCGGCCCTGTGGTTGTTTGACCCCTGTTAGTAGTGCTCGCTTTGATGCTTCTGATCGCGAATCGGTTGTACAGCTGAGTGACGAGGGATGGCGGGCATGAAGAGCGGGCATTGGCCGGGACGTCTGCTCGGACCGCGGCTGGGACGGCGGTTCGGGTGGCTCTGGGCGGCGTACGGGACCAGCGAGCTCGGCACGTGGCTCGCCTTCGGCGCGTTCCCGCTGATCGCCGTCCAGGTGCTGCACGCCGGCCCGGCCGAGGTCGCCGCGCTCGCCTCCGCGGGGGCCGCGGTGGGCGCGGCCGTGGCGGTGCCGCTCGGCCCGTGGGTGGAGTTCCGCAGCAAGCGGCCGGTGCTGATGGCGATGGACCTGGTGCGGTTCGCGGCGCTGCTGACGATCCCCGCCGCGTTCGCGCTCGGCGTGCTCACCTTCCTCCAGCTCCTGCTGGTCTCGGTCGTCGTCGCGGCGGCCGACATCACCTTCCGCGCCGCCTCCGGCGCGTACCTGAAGACGCTGCTGCCGGCCGAGGACCTGCTCGTCGCCAACGCCCGATTCGAGTCCACGACCTGGACGAACACGATCATCGGACCGCCGCTGGGCGGCGCGGCGATCGGGCTCTTGGGCCCGGTGGCGACGGTGGTGGCCGACGCGGTCAGCTACCTGCTCTCAGCCCTGGGCATCCGCGCGACGGGCGGGCACGAGCCGCGGCCCGAGCGCCGGGAGGCCGCGCGCATGCGGGCCGTGGACCTGCTCGACGGCTGGCGGTACATCCTCGCCGACGCGACGCTGCGCCCGCTGTTCTTCAACACCGCCCTGTTCAACGGCCTGGTGATGGCCACCCAGCCGCTGCTGGCCGTCCTGATGCTCGGCACGCTCGGGTTCGCACCATGGCAGTACGGCCTCGCCTTCGCCGCGCCCGCGATCGGCGGCCTGCTCGGTTCGCGGCTGGCCCGGCCGCTCGCCACCCGGTTCGGGCAGCACCGGGTCCTGGTCGTGTCCGGGACGCTGCGCGCCGTCTGGCCCGTCGGCCTGGCCTTCCTGGGCCCGGGCACCGGAGGGCTGCTGCTGGTGATGGGCGTGGAGTTCGGGCTCATCCTCTGCTGCGGGGTCTTCAACCCCGTCTCCGCCACCTGCCGCCTCGAGCGCACCCCGACCGACCGGGTCGTCCGCACCCTGTCCGCGTGGTCGGTGACGACCAAGGCCACGACCGCACTCCTGACAGCCGTCTGGGGCGTGCTGGGCAGCCTGCTCGGCCCGCGTACGGCCATCGGCCTGGCCGGCGTGCTCCTGCTGGCGACCCCGCTGCTGCTCCTCCGGCAAGACCACACGCCACAGCCCGAGCCGGAACCGGCTCGTAGCCGCACATGACACACCGAGCAAGGAGAACACCCGCATGAGCCCCGCCGCCGCGCTCGACCCCGCGCACACCGCTCTTCTCGTCATGGACTACCAGCCCGGGATCCTGGCCTTTCTGCCCGGCTCTACGTCCTGTCCGACGGCGTCGCCGACCCCGACACCGAAGTCCACGACGTCCTGCTCCATCGCGTCTTCCCTTCACGGGCCCGCATCATCGACACCGCCGGGCTGCGCACCCTGCTCCAGGCCGGCTGACCCGAACCAACGTATTACGTCTCATCGCCAGGCCCATCGAGGGCGATCCCGTGGTCGTGCGGCGGCACCGCGCTCTCGGCGGGCGCCAGGAAGTCGGTGATGCTTCGGCGGAGACGGGCCGGGGCGTCGAGCCAGGGGAAGTGGCCGGCGGCGGGGACGACGTCGAGTCTCGCGTTGGGAAAGAGGGCGGCGATCTCGGCGGCGATCCGGGGCAGGGGGCCGCTGTCGAGTTCACCCGCCACGACCAGGACCGGTGCGTTGAGGGAGGCGATGGCCTCGCGGGTCGCTGAGGGATCGAAGGCGGCCGGGGAGGCGTAGAGGGCGGCGGCCTCCTCGTTGGTCTGCCCGGCTTCGACGGCGGCGTGCGCTCGGGCCGCGTCGTCCCACCGGCCGTAGAAGAACGGGGCCGCCGCGTCGAAGTCCTCGTCGTCCGCCGTTCCGCTCCAGAGGGCGTCGAACGCGGGCCGCGCCCGCGGGTACCAGGGTTCGGCGGTCCGGAGGCCGGCGGCTTCCAGCCGGTGGCCGGTGGTGAAGTCGACGCCCAGTGCCCTGCCTCGGGCCGTCAGCAGGACGAGGCTGCGGACCCGCTCCGGGTGGCGGGCCGCGTACAGGATCGCCAGGTCCCCGGCTGCGGAGTGCGCCAGCAGGTCGATCCGCTCCAGGCCCAGATGCAGGCGGAGCCCCTCGACGTCGTCGACCTGCCGGTCGCAGCGGTAGGTCGTGCGGTCGGCGGGGACCGCGGAGCCTCCGGTGCCCCGCAGGTCGAGCTTCACCAGGCGGCGGTGGGCCGCCAGGCCTCCCAGGTCACCGAGATAGGCCGACGCCCTCATCGGCCCGCCGGGCAGGCACACCAACGGTTCGCCCTCCCCTTCCAGGTGATAGGCGAGCCGGGTCCCGTCGGCGGAACTGAAACCGCTCATAACGTGATCATGCCCGAAACCCGTGGAGACGCCGTGACCGGACGGGTCAGAATTCGCGGGTCGGCAGGGCGCCTTCGAGGGGGGCGGGAAGATGATCTCTCCATCCACCAGCTCCGCGCGGAAGCCCGGCATCACCTCAAGAGCTGCGAACGCCGCACGCAGATCGTCACGGACGACAGGTGACTCGTCCGGCATCGCCGTCATCGAAGCTCACCTCGCGGTCTCGGCAGCGGTGGCACCTGGACCCAAATCTACGTGCCCGCGGTGGGCATGCCCGGAGAACGAGGCCACCGCGACGGCCGGGCGACGTCTCACGGCGTACCGCGTGTGCCGCATTCGGCCGGTGCCTGCGCGGCTCATGCTCCTTGCGGTGAGGGTCACTCGCCGGAGAAGGCCTTGAGGATCTGGTCGGCGGCGGTGGACGGGGGGAGTTCGCCGTCGGCGACCCGGCGTTCCAGTTCCGGGGCCAGGGACTGGACGGCGGGGTGGGTGCGCAGGGCGTGCAGGAGGCGGTCTTCGACCATCGCCCAGGTCCAGCGGATCTGCTGGGCGCGGCGGCGGCGCTCCAGTTCGCCGGACTCCCGGAGGGCGTCCTGGTGGGCGAGGATGTGGTCCCAGACGTCGGCCAGGCCGGCGCCTTCCAGGGCACTGCATGTCAGGACCGGGACGGCCCGGCCGGAACCGCGCAGGAGGCGGAGGGCGCCCGCGAGTTCACGGGCCGCCTTCTTGGCCTCCAGGGCGTGGTCGCCGTCGGCCTTGTTCACCGCGATCACGTCGGCGAGTTCCAGGACGCCCTTCTTGATGCCCTGGAGCTGGTCGCCGGTGCGGGCGATCGTCAGGAACAGGAAGGAGTCCGTCATCTCGGCGACCGTGGTCTCGGACTGGCCCACGCCGACGGTCTCCACCAGGATCACGTCGTAGCCGGCGGCCTCCATGACGACCATGGCCTCACGGGTGGCCTTGGCGACGCCGCCGAGCGTCCCGGCCGTCGGGGACGGGCGGATGAACGCGTTCGGGTCGGCCGACAGGCGGGCCATGCGGGTCTTGTCGCCCAGGATCGAGCCGCCGGTCCGGGTGGACGACGGGTCGACGGCCAGGACGGCGACCTTGTGGCCCTTGCCCGTCAGATACGTGCCGAGGGCGTCGATCGTCGTCGACTTGCCGACGCCGGGGACGCCCGTGATGCCGACACGGCTGGCGTTCCCGGCGTAGGGGGTGAGCTCGGCCAGGACGGCCTGGGCGAGCTCCCGGTGGTCGGGCCGGGTGGACTCCACGAGCGTGATCGCGCGGGCGATCCAGGCTCGGGAGCCCTCCCGGACCCCTTTCACATAATCCTTGACGTCAGGCATGGCCAAGGCTGGCGGACAGCTCCTTCAGCAGATCGACGGCGGCCTCGGCGAGGACCGTGCCGGGCGGGAAGATGGCCGACGCCCCGGCGGCGCGCAGCTCGTCGAAGTCCTGCGGCGGGATGACGCCGCCCACGACGATCATGATGTCGTCGCGGCCGAGGTCGGCCAGCGCGGCCTTCAGAGCGGGCACCAGGGTGAGGTGACCGGCGGCCAGGGAGTTGACGCCGACGATGTGCACGTCGGCCTCGACGGCCTGGCGGGCCACCTCCTCCGGGGTCTGGAACAGCGGGCCGACGTCGACGTCGAAACCGAGGTCGGCGAAGCCGGAGGCGATCACCTTCTGGCCCCGGTCGTGGCCGTCCTGGCCCATCTTGGCCACCAGGATGCGGGGGCGGCGGCCCTCGGCCTCGGCGAACTCGTCGGTGGCCTCACGGGCGTTCTCGATCGTGGACACGGCTCCGGCCTCCTCCCGGTACACACCGGAGATGGTACGGATCGTGGCGGAGTGCCGTCCGTAGACCTTCTCCAGCGCGTCGGAGATCTCGCCGACGGTCGCCTTGGCGCGGGCGGCGTCGATGGCGAGCTTGAGCAGGTTGTGCTCCAGGTCGGCGACCTGGTCGGCCCCGGCGGCGGCCGTGAGGGCGTCCAGCGCGCGGGCGACGGCCTGCGGGTCGCGCTCGGCGCGCAGCCTCTCCAGCTTGGCGATCTGCTGGGCCCGGACGGAGGCGTTGTCGACCTTGAGGACGTCGATCAGCTCGTCGACGTCGGGACGGTACTTGTTGACGCCGATCACCGGCTGGCGGCCGGAGTCGATGCGGGCCTGGGTGCGGGCCGCGGCCTCCTCGATGCGGAGCTTGGGCAGCCCCTCGTCGATGGCCTTGGCCATGCCGCCGAACTTCTCGACCTCCTGGATGTGCTCCCAGGCGCGGGCGGCGAGGTCGTGGGTGAGCTTCTCCAGGTAGTACGAGCCGCCCCACGGGTCGATGGTGCGGGTCGTCCCGGACTCCTGCTGGAGCAGCAGCTGGGTGTTGCGGGCGATGCGGGCGGAGAAGTCCGTCGGCAGCGCCAGGGCCTCGTCGAGGGCGTTGGTGTGCAGCGACTGGGTGTGGCCCTGGGTCGCGGCCATCGCCTCGATGCAGGTGCGCGCCACGTTGTTGTAGACGTCCTGGGCGGTCAGCGACCAGCCGGACGTCTGGGAGTGGGTGCGCAGCGACAGCGACTTGTCGGACTTGGGGTCGAACTGCTTGACGAGCTTGGCCCACAGGAGGCGTCCGGCCCGCAGCTTGGCGACCTCCATGAAGAAGTTCATGCCGATCGCCCAGAAGAACGACAGGCGCGGCGCGAACGCGTCGATGTCCAGGCCCGCCGCCTGTCCCGCCCGGATGTACTCCACGCCGTCGGCGAGGGTGTACGCCAGCTCCAGGTCGGCCGTGGCTCCGGCCTCCTGGATGTGGTAGCCCGAGATGGAGATCGAGTTGTACTTCGGCATCTTCTGCGAGGTGTAAGCGAAGATGTCGGAGATGATCCGCATCGAGGGGGTGGGCGGGTAGATGTAGGTGTTGCGGACCATGAACTCCTTGAGGATGTCGTTCTGGATGGTCCCGGCGAGCTGCTCCGGCGCCACCCCCTGCTCCTCGGCGGCCACCACGTACAGGGCCAGGATCGGCAGAACGGCACCGTTCATGGTCATCGACACCGACATCTTGTCCAGCGGGATCCCGTCGAACAGCTGCCGCATGTCGTAGATGGAGTCGATCGCCACACCGGCCATGCCGACGTCGCCGGCCACGCGCGGGTGGTCGGAGTCGTAGCCGCGGTGGGTGGCGAGGTCGAACGCGACCGACAGGCCCTTCTGCCCGGCCGCGAGGTTGCGGCGGTAGAAGGCGTTGGACTCCTCGGCGGTGGAGAACCCGGCGTACTGCCGGATCGTCCACGGCTGGGTCGCGTACATCGGCGCGTACGGGCCGCGCAGGAACGGCTTGATGCCCGGGAACGTGCCCAGGAAGTCGAGCCCGGACAGGTCGGAGGCGTCGTACAGCGGCTTGACGTCGATGCCTTCGGGCGTGTCCCAGGCCGGGCGCTCCCCGGCCGCCTCACGCCACTGCTTTTCGAGGACGTCCGGCGCTACGGGCTCGCCCAGCGGGACGTCGGAGAAGTCGGGGATGCTCATACCGTCACTCCCAGGTCCCGAAGGGTCCCCTCCAGGATCTCGATCGCGTTGCACCCGGCGAAGACGTTGCCGTCCACCCCGGTGTACTCGCCCTTACCGGCCAGCCAGACCTTGACCGCGCCGCGCTCCTTCAGCGCCTCGGCGGCGGCCTCGGCCTGCTCGGCGTACAGCTTGTCGCTGGAGCAGATGACCGCCACGCCGCCGTCGAACTCCTCGGGCGCGCCGGTGACCGTCTCGATGCCGCCCGCCTGGAACAGGTTGGCGGCGAACGTCGCCCGCGCGGTGTGCACGGCGATGGGGCCGAGCGTGGCCAGGAAGACCTTCGGCCGGACGGGCTGGGCGTCGGACAGGTCGCGCAGGGCCTCGTAGTCCTGCGCGTAGGCGCGCTGCGGCAGCCCTCCGCTCAGCGGAGCCGGGGCCTCTTCGCGCTCGGGCAGTTCCTCGTTCAGGTTCGGGAACTCGCTGACGCCCGTCAGCGGCGCCTTGCGCCGGGCGAGGTCCTTGCGGCGCTTCTCCCAGGTGGCGGAGAGTTCGCGCTCGACCAGCCCGGACTCCAGCGCCGCGGCCAGGCCGCCGGCCTTCTCGATGTCGGTGAACCATGTCCAGGCGGCCTGGGCGAGCTGCTCGGTGAGCTGCTCGACGTACCAGGAGCCGCCGGCCGGGTCGACGACGCGGGCCAGGGAGGACTCCTCCAGCAGCAGCGTCTGGGTGTTGCGGGCGATGCGGCGCGAGAAGGCGTCGGGCAGTCCGAGCCGGGCGTCGAACGGCTGGACGGTCACCGCGTCCGCGCCGCCCACTCCGGCGGCGAAGCACGCGACGGTCGTGCGCAGCATGTTCACCCACGGGTCGCGCCTGGTCATCATCGCGCTGGACGTCACCGCGTGGATCCGCGCGGTGGTGTCGGACACGCCCGACAGCGAGGCCACCCTCGTCCACAGGCGGCGCGCGGCGCGCAGCTTGGCGATGGTGAGGAACTGGTCGGCGTGCGCGGCGTAGCGGAACTCCAGCTGCCCGGCGGCCTCCTCGACGCTCAGGCCGGCCTCGGTCAGCTCCCGCAGGTAGGCCACGGCGGCGGCGAGGACCGCGCCGAGCTCCTGGGCGTCGGAGCCGCCCGCGTCGTGGTAGGCGGTGCCGTCCACCGCGAAGGTGCGGATGCCGGGGAACTCGGCGGCGACGCGCTGCGCCAGGTCGACCGGGGTCGGGATGGTCACGCCGGTGCGCGCGGCCAGGCCCAGCGGGTCGGCGCCCAGGTTGCCCAGGGACTCCGGCCCGGCCAGGGCGAGGAACGCCTCGGCGGCCTGCCGGGTCTGCGGGCCCGCGTCCAGGACGATCGGCGCGAGCTCGGTGTGCACGCCCTTGAGCACCTCGCCGAGCGCCGCGACGGGGATGCCCGCGCTGCCGAGGGTCAGCCACACCGAGGTGGCGCCGTTCTCCAGGTCGGTGAGGATCGCCTCTCTGGTCCGTTCCGGCAGCGGATCCGCGTGTCGCTGCCTCACGTCCCAGCCCGCCGGGTTCTCGTCACCGTCGCGCGGGGCGGTGGCGAACGGACGGGAGGCGAGTGCCTCGTCCGCGGTGTAGAGGGGGGCGATAGGGACCCCGTCGTAGGACCGCCTTGTGAGCAGTTCCTCGACGGCGTCGAGAGGGGTGTCTTCGGTGGCGGCTCCGGACTTGCGGAGTACGCCCTTCAATAGCTCCCGCCAACGCTCGCGCTCGGCTTGGGGGAAGGCAGCAGCCAACTCCATGGAAGGGATGGTAGGCGAGCCCTTACTCGAGGAGTGCGACCGGGGTGTCAAGATGCCTTCTTCCAGGACTTCCACCCGATCCTCGCGAGGATCGCGGCGAAGACCACGTTCACTGCCGCCAGGATGTAGTGGATCACGTAGAACGCCGTCGCCCGCCGCGGACCGCTGCCCAGGTTCTTGGCGAGCATCATCCATTCAAAGGCCATGAAGGCGGCCAGGGCCAGCAGGAACACGGCGGAACGTCGAGAAGTCATCCTTGCAGGGTAGGCGGCACCGGGACCGGGACGGTTAGGCTCTCGTCTTCATGGGAGCACCGCACAGAGCCGCCGCCGCGGCTGCCGCAGCCATGCTGACCGTCGCGCTCACCCCCGGCACCGTCGTCGCCGCGCCGGACGCGCGGTTGAAGAAGATCAAGGCGGGGTCGTGGATCATCGCGGACGCCGACACCGGTGAGGTGCTGGCCGCGCACAATCCGCACCGGCGGCTCCTGCCCGCCAGCACCCAGAAGGTGCTCACCGCGGTCGCCCTCATCCCGCGGCTCGGCGACACGACCATGATCCAGCCGACCCGGGAGAGCGTGGAGCCCGAGGGCACCAAGGTCGGCATGACGCCGAAGCTGACCTACAGCTCGGGCGACCTGTTCCGGGCGCTGCTCATGGTCTCGGCGAACGACGCGGCGATGACCCTGACCCTGCCGCAGGGCGGGATGGAGCCGACCCTGAAGCTGATGAACGCCGAGGCCGAGCGGCTCGGCGCGGCCGACACGCTCGCAGGCTCCCCCAACGGCCTGGACGTCGACCTGGGGCTGAACGTCAAGACGCAGTACACGACCTCCTACGACCTGGCGCTGATCCTGAGGGAGGGGCTGAAGATCCCCGGGTTCGTCGAGTACGCCTCGACGGTCAACGCGAAGTTCCCGGCGCTGCGTCCGGCGAAGGTCGACAAGAAGACCAAGAAGAAGATCCCCGCCAAGCGCTACATGATGCCGATCTACTCCCACATCCGGATGCTTCCCGGCGAGTCACGGCCCTACAAGGGGTTCATCGCCGGCAAGAACGGCTACACCAACGCGGCCCGGCAGACGTTCGTGGGCGCGGCCGAACGCGACGGGCGGCGGCTGATCATCGCGCTGATGAAGGGCGAGAGCCTGTGGGACAACGCCGAGACGCTCTTCGACTGGGGCTTCGCCAACGCGGGGAAGGTCGAGCCGGTCGAAACGCTCGTGGCCCCCGTCCCCTCCGCGTCACAGAAGCCGTCGGCCTCCCCGCAGAGCGCCGCGCAGGCCGGTTCGAAGGAGAAGGAGTCGGACTCCAAGGACCTGCTGCTCGGCGCGATCGGCGGCGGTTTCATCCTGGCGGGCGTGGCGGTGCTGCTGTTCCGGCGCAGGCCCGCCCCCGCGGAGTGACGCGGACGGCCCGCGCCGTCAGCGGCGCAGCAGCAGCCGCACCTCGTTGTCGCCGGGCCTGCGGTCGGGGACGGTGGTGTGCACCTCCACCCTTCCCCGGCCCCTGCCCCGGAGCCTGACCTCGACGCTCTCGCCGGACCGCAGGTCGGGCCAGGAGCAGCCCGTCCGGTCGCAGGAGGCGTGGAGGCGCCCTTCGCGGGGGCGCAGGTCGAGGGTGATGGGGCCGGTGCCGTGCGGGCCCCGGTTGTGGATGCGCACGGTGCGGCCGGTGACCGTCACGCGCACGTCGGTGACGGGGGGCCGCGCGGCCGTGCCCGGGGAGGCCTCCGGCGAAGGCTTCCGCGGGGATTCGGACACGCCGGAGCGCACCGCCTCCCGCCGCGGGTCCGGCAGGGACGCGACCAGCGCACACACCGCGGCCGCCGCCACCACTCCGGCTCCGAACGGTAGGAGCGCCTGCCTCTTCGTCTTCGGCGCCTTCGGCGGCCTCGTCACTGTGAGCATCCCCCCGGATTCGCTACGTCATGACGTTAGCGCGTTCCGGAGGGAGGCGAGGTCCTTATCCCGGATCCGTCTTCACCTCTCGCCGTCGGCGAGGCGGTCCCGTATCCGGTGCGTCATCAGCCGTGCCGCCAGCAGGACGGCCGCCGCCGCGCACGAGAGCGTCAGCGCCGCCTCCACCCGGACGAGGGCGGGCAACGGCACCAGGCACACCGCCGCGAAGACGCCGAAGGCGGCACTCCAGCACAACGCGTTCTCGCGGTGCCTGCGCAGCGCGACCAGCCCGGCTTGGAAGACCTGGGCCAGCATGTAGAGGCCGGTCGCGGAGGCCAGCACCACCAGGTGGCCGCGGCCCAGGTCGAACCCGTCGCCGAAGGCCAGGCCCACCAGCCGTGGCCCGGCGACGGTCGCGGCCAGCACCCCGCAGGACGCGACCGCGACGGTCGCGGCCAGCACGCCGCGGAGCTTGGCGCGGAACGCCTCGTGGTCACCCGCGGCGAGCGCCCCCGCCAGGCCGGGAAGGAGCACCGCCTGCACCCCCTGGAACAGGAACAGCGGGATCCGGGCGATGACGAAGGCGGCGAGGAACCGTCCGGCGGTGCCGTCGCGGCCGGACAGAGGCTGGAGCACGACCAGCGCCGCGTTGGCCACCGCCTGGGCCGCCACCCCGGCCAGCAGCAGCCAGCCGAGGTTGGCCGACAGCTCCGACCAGGAGGCGGGCGGGCCGGGGCGCAGCGCCCCGCGCAGTCCCGGCAGGGTCAGCGGCAGCGCCGCCAGCGGGGCCAGCGCCAGCAGCCACAGGTAGGGCGCGGCGGCGTGGACGCCCAGCCCGAGCAGCGCGGCGCAGACGGCCATGCGCACGACGCCTTCCACGCCCATCTGCGCCGAGTACCAGCCGAACCGCGAGGCGCCCGCGTAGACCCCGCGCGTCACGTACCCGGCGGCCATCACGGCCAGGGCCAGGGCGAACACCCACATCGGGGTCCAGCCGCCGGAGAAGAGGCCGGAGACCAGCAGGGGCGACAGCAGGAGGCCCGCCGCCAGCAGCACGGCCAGGACCCCGGCGGAGGCCAGCGCGACCTTGCCCACCAGCGGACCCGTGCCGACGCCCCGGGCCGAGCGGGCCGCGAACGCCCGTCCCAGCTCCTGCTCGAACGGCAGGAAGGCGCCGATCCCGAACGTGTAGACCAGGGTCCAGAGCGTGGAGAGGGAGGCGAAGGCGACCGGGCCCACCGCCCGGGCGGAGACGGCGAGGTAGACGCCGCCCGACAGTCCCAGCAGGACCAGCCCCGCGGCCATCGTCACGGTGCCCGTCCGCACCGTCTGGAGGGGGGCGGGCACGACGGAGGGCGCCGTCATGGCCGGCGCTCCGGAGGGCGTCGCCATGCCCCACCGCCCTTTCGTGTCCCGTGTCCGATCCCGGAACGTCACCGGGCGGGCCGGTCAGGCGGATACAGTCCACTCGTGACCCGGCTGACCGAACCGGTGGTGCAGCGTTTCGAGGCCCTCCAGCAGAAGACCGCCACCAGACTACGGAGCCTACGCACGAAACGCCCTTGGTTCGACCATCTCGTCCGGACTGTCCAGCGATACGACGGCGAGAACGGGGATCAGCTCGCCGCGGCCCTGACCTTCTACGCGTTCCTCGCCTTCTTCCCGATGCTCGCCCTCGGCTACGCGCTCCTGGGCTACGTCGTGTACTTCAGCGAGACCTTCCGCGACTACCTGATCCAGTCCCTGGACGACTACCTGCCCGGCCTGGCCTCCCAGCTGGGCGTCGAGCAGATCGCCAAGGCCAGGGTCGGCGCGGGCGTCATCGCCCTGATCGGCCTGAGCTGGGCCGGGCTGGGCTGGGCCGCCAACCTGCGCGAGTCGATCCGCGTCCTGTGGGGGCGCGCGCCGCGCAGCGCCGGCAACTTCTTCCTGCTCAAGCTCCGCGACCTGGCCGTCCTGGGCTTCCTCGGCATCATGCTGATCGTCTCGGTCGCCGCCACCACGATCGCCGTCCGCATGACCAGTTTCACCGTCGAGCAGCTGGGCCTGGCCGACTCCGTCTGGGCCTGGCTCAGCCTCCGCGTCGCCTCCGTGGCGGTCGCCCTGCTGTGCAACACGGTGATCTTCCTGATGGTGTTCACCCGCATGTCGGGCACCAACGCCCCGCACAAGCACGTCGGCAAGGGCGCCCTGGTCGCCGCCGTCGGCTTCGAGATCCTCAAGACGGCTGCGGCCTTCCTCTTCGGCTACGTCGCCGGCAACCCGATCTACGCCTCGTTCGCCGTCCTCGTCGGCGTGCTCATCTGGATGAACCTGCTGTCCAGGATGACCTTCCTCGTCGTGGCCTGGACCGCCACGCTCGGCCCCATCGAACGCACCGACACTCCCCTCAACCCCGAGCCCGACGCGGCCTGAGCGGGCTCAGGACAGGCGGGACGCCCCCGGCGAGGGCACCGCCTCCAGGTAGGCGGGCGGACGCCACGAACGAGCGGCGTAGGCGGCGTCGACGGCCTGTCTGACGGCGGGGAGCCGCTCCCGGTGCGCCAGGACGATGACAGAGCCGCCGAAACCACCGCCGATCATCCGGCCGCCCCGCGCCCCGCCCTTGACCGCGGCCTCCACCGCCACGTCGGCCTGCGGCCACGAGACCTGGTAGAGGTCGCGCAGCGACAGGTGGGAGGCGGTGAGCATCGCGCCCATCTCGGGGACGGCGCCGGCCCTGAGCAGGCCGACCGTGGCCTCCACCCGGTGGTTCTCGGTGACGACGTGCTGGACGCGCCTGCGCAGCACCGGATCGACCAGCAGGGACAGGGAACCGGCCAGGTCCTTGACGTCGCGCAGGGCCGGGACGCCCAGCAGCCTCGCCGCCTCCTCGCACTCCGCCCGGCGTTCGGCGTAGCGGCCGTCGTCCAGGGAGTGCCGGACGCCGGTGTCGATGACGAGGACGCGGTGGTCGCCCAGGTTCAGCGGGACCCGGGAGGACATCCCGGAGCGGCAGTCCAGCAAGAGCGCGTGGTCGGCCTCGCACAGCAGGGACGCCGACTGGTCGAGGATGCCCGAGGGCACCCCCGCGTAGGCGTTCTCCGCCCGCTGCGCCACCCGCACGAGGTCCCTGCGGTCGGCCTTCACCTCGTACAGGTCGGTCAGCGCCAGGGCCGTCGCGCACTCCAGCGCGGCCGAGGACGACAGGCCCGCGCCCGACGGCAGGTCGGAGGCGAAGCGCAGGGTCGCGCCGCCGACGAGGTACCCGGCCTCGGCCAGCGCGCCGGCGACCCCCGCCGGGTAGGCCGCCCAGCCCTTGACCTTCCCCGGCGCCAGCCCTTCCAGCTCCACCGCTTCCCGCTGCCCGCCCGAGTGCAGCTCCAGCAGGCCGTCGTCCCTGCGCTCGCCCTCCACCGTGATGCCCTGGGCCAGCGCGAAGGGCAGGACGAGGCCCTCGTTGTAGTCGGTGTGCTCCCCGATCAGGTTGACCCGACCGGGCGCGTGCCAGGTTCCCCGCGTCGTCCCGTTCATCGCCGCGCGAACTCCCATGCGTCCCGGACCATCTCGGTGAGGTCCCGCTCCACCCGCCAGCCCAGCTCCTTCTGGATCTTCTCCGAGGAGGCGATGAGCACCGCGGGGTCGCCCGGCCGGCGCGGTCCGGCCACCGCGGGGATCGGGTGGCCGGTGACCTCCCGGCAGACCTCGACGACCTGCCGCACGGAGTACCCGCTGCCGCTGCCCAGGTTGTAGATCTTGTGCTCCCCGGGCGTCGCGGCCTCCAGGGCCAGCAGGTGCGCCTTGCCGAGGTCGACCACGTGGATGAAGTCGCGGACGCAGGTGCCGTCCGCCGTGGGGTAGTCCTCGCCGAAGACACTGGCGTGCTCGGCTTCCCCGGACGGCACCTTCAGCACGTTCGGGACGAGGTGCGTCTCGACCAGGTGCCGCTCGCCGTAACGCCCGTAGGAGCCCGCGACGTTGAAGTACCGCAGCGACACCCCGGCGAACCCGTACAGCCGCGCGTACTCGGTGAGCGTCACGTCGATGGCGAGCTTCGTCTCCCCGTACGGGTTGGTGGGCCGGGCGGGGTCCGTCTCCAGGATCGGCGTGGACTCCGGCTCCCCGTACACGGCGGCCGTGGACGAGAAGACGATCCTGCCCACCCCGCTTCGGCGCATGGCGTCGAACAGCGCGAGGGACTCCCCGAGGTTGCGGTCCCAGTACAGCTCCGGATGCCGGACCGACTCGCCCACCTGGGACTTGGCGGCGAAGTGCAGCACCGCCTCGAAGCCCCCCTCGCCCAGCGTCTCCAGGGCCGCCTCCCGCAGACTTCCCTGGACGAACCGGGCGCCGTCCGGCACCGCGTCCCTGTGCCCGACCGACAGGTCGTCCAGCACGACGACCTCGTGCCCCGCCTCGATCAGCAGCGCGGCGACCACGCTGCCGACGTATCCCGCTCCGCCGGTGACCAGCAGCTTCACATTCCCGACCCTTCGGCATGGGGAGGCGTCACATGGACCATGGCGCGTTCTCCCGCCGTCCCCCCGAGATCACTCCTGGGCATGAAGCCTAACCACACGGTGGCCGGAACCCGATTCCGGACCTCGCCGGAGAACTCATGGGGCGGTGTCCGCGACCAATACGATGTGACGGACACCCCCTGATCACACGTTCCTATGACATGAGCGAGGGTTTCCTGACGGCGGCGCTCGGGCATGTGCCGTCCGCGGGCGCGCGGCCCCGTGCTGATCTGGGAGAATCGAAGTGGTAGCGGCCCTGGCGAAGGCGGAGGAAGAAGACAGTTGACTGAGCAGACTCGCCCCCGGGTACTGTCCGGCATCCAGCCGACGGCCGACTCCTTCCACCTGGGCAACTACCTGGGCGCCGTCCGCCAGTGGGTGCCGCTGCAGGACACCCACGAGGCCTTCTACTTCCTGGCGAACCTGCACGCGATGACCGCCGAGTACGACCCCCAGGTGCTGCTCCACCGCACCCGGGTCTCGGCCGCCCAGCTCCTGGCGTCCGGGCTCGACCCCGACCGCTGCACGCTCTTCGTGCAGAGCCACGTCTTCGAGCACGCCGAGCTGCAGTGGGTGCTCAGCTGCCTGACCGGCTACGGCGAGGCGTCCCGGATGACCCAGTTCAAGGACAAGTCCGCCAAGCAGGGGACGGCGGCCGCGAGCGTCGGCCTGTTCACCTACCCGATCCTGCAGGCCGCCGACATCCTGCTCTACACCCCCGAGATCGGCGCGAAGGACTTCCAGGTCCCGGTCGGCGAGGACCAGCGCCAGCACCTGGAGCTCACCCGCACCCTGGCGGGCCGGTTCAACCACCGGTTCGGGCCCACCTTCGTCGAGCCCAACTCCTACATCCTCAAGTCGGTCGCCAAGATCACCGACCTGCAGGAGCCGGAGCGCAAGATGTCGAAGTCCTCCTCCTCCCCGCAGGGCATCATCAACGTGCTGGACGAGCCGGGCCCGCTGCGCAAGAAGATCATGCGCGCGGTCACCGACACCGGCACCGAGATCAGGTACGACCCGGAGAACAAGCCCGGCGTCTCCAACCTCCTGACCATCCTCTCCGCACTGAACGGCACCCCGATCGCCGACCTCGAGGCGCACTTCGCAGGGGCCGGCTACGGCCAGCTGAAGAAGGAGCTGGCCGAGGCGGCGCTGGAGACCTTCGGCCCGATCAGGGAACGCACCCTGGAGTTGATGAACGACCCGGCCGAACTCGACCGGATCCTGGCGAAGGGCGCCGACCGGGCCGCCGAGGTCGCGGCGGCGACCATGGCCGTCGTCCGGGAGCGCGCCGGGTTGCTCGGGCGCGGTGACTGATCTGATCATCGGGGTCTCGATCAGCATCCCCGAACCCCACGCGGGAGTCCTGCAGCGCGCGCGGGAGGCCTACGGAGACCCGCTGGCCTCGAAGGTCCCCCCGCACGTCACGCTGGTCCCGCCGACCCCGGTGACGGACGAGGAGCTGCCCGTCATCGAGGACCACCTGACCCGGGTGGCCGCGACGACCGCGCCGTTCCGGATCCGGCTGCGCGGCACCGGCACCTTCCGGCCGGTCACCCCCGTGGTGTTCATCGCCCTCGCCGAGGGCATCGGCCCGTGCGGGCTGCTGCAGGAGAAGCTGCGCAGGCCCCCGCTGGACCGGGAGCTCATGTTCCCCTACCACCCGCACGTGACCATCGGCCACCACCTCGACGACGCGCGGCTGGACCGGATGTTCAAGGAGTACTACGACTTCCACGCCACCTTCGAGGTGAACGAGTTCTGGCTGTCCGAACACGGCCAGGACGAGGTCTGGCGCCCCGCCCGGGCCTTCCCGTTCCTCGGCACTACCTGGTGACGGTCGCCTTCACCTTCGCGGTGTTGTTCTTCTTGTAGGGGTCGAGCACGCCCGGGGCGCTCACCGAGATCTTCAGGACGGGCTTGGCCCCGACCGCGAGGCTCCTGGTGACCTTCACCCCGTAGTTGAACTTGATGAGCTGGTCGTCCTTGAGGTTCGGCCACACGCACTTGAGGCCGTAGGACGTGCGCTTGCACGCCTTCGTCCAGATCTTCCGGTGCTTCACGCCCTTGGGCAGCTTGACGTACACCGTCACCTTGCCGCTGGCGTCGGGACCGCCGTTGCCGACGAGGATCGTGTAGGTGGCGTTCCTGCCGCGCCGCAGCTTGCTCGCCTTGCCCTTCACCCCGACGTACGCGACGGGCTTGTCGGCCTTCTTCGCGAACGCGACGAGTTGCTGGTACGTGCCGGGGAAAAGGTTCTGGTCACCGGGGAACTTCGGCTTGTCGTTGCCGTTCCAGAACTGCCAGAAGGTGTATTTGTCGAAGCCGCCGGGCATGGCGGGCGCCGTCACCTTCTCCTTGTAGTTCGCCACCCAGAGCGGATTGGTGAGGTTGAAGGCCGCGGTTCCGTTCGGCTCCTGCTCGGAGGACGTGCAGTTCTTCCACCACGACTGGTTGGTGTAGATCATCGGGTAGCGGCCGGTGCGGACGAAGTACTGGCGGCTGAAGCTCCTCATCCAGTCGATCATCTGCTGGGGCGTCAGGTTGTAGCAGTCCTGGCGCACGCCGTTGACCTTGGGCAGGTCGGCGTACGGGTCCCGCTCCATGTCCAGCGCGCCCGGCAGGCTCTTGCCGTCGCGCACCCAGCCGCCGCCGTTGTTGACGAAGAAGTCCGCCTGGCTCGCGCCGTCCGACCTGTGCGGCGAGGCGAAGTGGTAGGCGCCCTGGAGCAGGCCGTTGGCGCGCGCGCCCTCGCGGTTGACCGCGAAGTGCTTGTCGACGTAGGCGTTCGGGTCGCCGTCGACGGGGCTGACGCCCCGCGTCGCGCGGATGATGACGAACTTGGCGCCGTCGTCGGCGATCTTCTTCCAGTTGACGTTGGGGCCCTGCCACTCGCTGACGTCCAGGCCTGGAACCGTCCCCTGCGGCGCGACCGGCGCCGCCTGTGCGACCGACCCCGGGAGGACCGTTCCCAGCACCAGTCCGGTGACGATCAGAACTCTTCCGGCGGTACGCAGCACACCAAACTCCCTCAGTCGACCCTAGGAGGTGCAAAACAGTAACGCATGATCACTGCCCGCGAGCCGCCTTGGAAGGAATCATCGGCGAATGGATCGAATCGTAGTAATAGCGGAATTGTTTTCCGGGCGGATGTCCCCCGTGAGGTCGGCGCCGACCGTCGCGTAGACCTCGGTCCTCCCCGACCCCGCCGGAGCCTTCAGGAAGAAGCTCCGCCACGCCGACCCGCCCGGCTCCAGCACGCCGATCCGCCGCTCGGCCCGGCCGCTCTCGTTCCCCGCCGCCAGCCACACGCCGCGCGCCCTCCGCGGACCCCGGTTGACGACCCGGACCCGCAGGACGAACCCGCGCCCGGCCACCACCCTCCCCGCCGGACGAAGCCGGACCGCCAGGTCGGTGCCCGGCCGGACCCGCACCACCGACCGGGCGCTGGCCCCTCCGGCCCGCGCGACCAGCAGCTGCCGCCCCCGCGCACCGGGATCGACGATCCCCCAGATGGTGACGTCCCGGTGCCCGTGCGGCGGCAGCGCGCCCAGAGCGCACACCACCCTCCCGTCCAGCTCCCGGCAGCCCCGCGCCAGGCCGATGACCGACACGCCCCTCGGCTTGCGCACCGTCATCCGTGCCCCGGACACCCGGGACCCCCCTGGATTGCGCACCTCGATCCGGTAGTCCAGGAGCCCTCCGGGCCGCACCGCGCCCTGCGGCCGGGCCTCGACCCGCAACCCCAGCGAGGCCCTCTCAGCCCGCGCCGACCCCGACAGCACCCCGCCCAGCACCACCGCGACCAGCACCGCACCGACCCGTCCGCCCCGCCGCATCCGACACCCTCCACTCCGCGATCACGGCGGGCAGGCTACCGATCACCGTGGGTACCGGCGATCGTGACACTCCGTTCCTTGCCGTTCGTTGGCCCCGTACCGCACGAGAACGGCGAGAATGATGCCGTGCAGGAAATCGACCCGATGATCCCTTGGCTCTCCCTCGCCCCTGACGAGCCTCCCGTCCCCGGCCCTCTCGCCGGGCTGAGTTTCGTGGTCAAGGACGTCATCGACGTGGCCGGCCTCCCCACCGGCGCGGGCAACCCCCGCTGGCTCGACACCCACCCCGTGCCCGACCGGGACGCCGCGGTCGTCACCCGCCTCCGCGAAGCGGGCGCCTCCCTCTCCGGCAAGACCCACACCGACGAGCTCGCCTACAGCCTCGCCGGCACCAACCACCACTACGGCTCGCCCCGCAACCCCGCCGCCCCCGGCCATCTGACCGGCGGCTCCTCCAGCGGATCCGCCTCGGCCGTCGCCTCCGGCCTGGCCGACATCGGCCTCGGCACCGACACGGCCGGCTCCTGCCGCGTCCCCGCCGCCTTCACCGGCCTCCACGGCCTGCGCCCCACCCACTCCCGCGTCCCCCGCGACGGCTGCGTCCCGCTCGCCCCGTCCTTCGACGTCCCCGGCCTGCTCACCCGCACCCTCGGCACCCTGCGCCTCGCCGCCGGAGCGCTCCTGGACCCGCGTCCCGAACACCCCGCCCCCCTCTGGCTCCTCCTGCCGGACGACCTGTGGCACCCCGTCCCCCCCGAGCTCAAAGCCGCCCTGTCCCCCGTCCTCACGGAACTGCGGTCGCTCCTCAAGACCGACCGCACTCCGCTCTTCCGGCACCCGGACACGTGGTCGCAGACCGTCGCCGCCTTCAGCACCGTCCAGGGCTTCGAAGCGTGGGCGGCCCACGGCGAATGGATCACCCGCGAGTCCCCCCGGTTCGGCCCCGGCGTGGCCTCCCGCTTCGCCCGCGCCGCGAAGATCACCCCCGCCGAGGCCGCCGAGGCCCGAACCGTCCTCGACCGGACCGCGGCCCTGCTCCGCTCCCGCCTGCGCCACGGCGTCCTGGCCGTCCCCACCGCCCCCCTGACGCCCCCGCCCCTGGCCGAACCCGGCGACCGCACCCGCATCCTCCCCTTCACCTGCCTGGCCTCCGTGGCGGGCGCCCCCGCGCTGAGCCTGCCCGCCGCCACCGTCGACGGCCTCCCCCTGGCCCTGTCCCTCATCGGCCCGCCGGACTCCGACGAACATCTCCTGGACCTGGCGGGAGAACGGGAAGGCTGAGCCCCGGCCCGCGAGGCGCACCGGAAGGCCGGAAACGGGTACATGCCCGGAGACGGAACCGGGGGTCGGAGGGGCTGATGGACAGAGCGGAGCGGTCGATCGTCGACGTGTTCGACCGGGGATGGGCGCGGTTTCTCAGACGGCTGGACGGGCTGGGCGACGAGGAGTACTTCTGGGAGCCCGTGGACGGAGCCTGGTCGGTGCGGCAGAGCCCGGACGGCCGGTGGGCGATCGACGGGGCCGGAGGTTTCCCGAGCGGCGACGGGACGCCGCCGGACCCGATGCCGTTCACCACGATCGCGTGGCGGATCGGGCATCTCGGGCTGACGTTCATCGGGTTCGGGGACCGGCTCTTCTTCGACGGGTCGGTCGCCCTCGACGAGGTGGCGGTCCCGCCCTCGGCCGCGGCTTCGGCCAGATACCTCGAATACACCTACCAGGACTACTGGCGGGAGAAGCTCG
This sequence comes from Actinocorallia sp. B10E7, assembly GCF_039871655.1. Taxonomy (NCBI): domain Bacteria; kingdom Bacillati; phylum Actinomycetota; class Actinomycetes; order Streptosporangiales; family Thermomonosporaceae; genus Actinocorallia; species Actinocorallia sp. B10E7. The sequence continues at coordinate 50,952 of NZ_JBDPLZ010000013.1, read as the reverse complement.
AAGAATTCGAGGACGAACGCTGGGCACTCCCCGTCGGTCCCGTCTTCGGCCCCTACGCCGAGCATTCGGGCACCGACCTCGTCCTCCACGTCCTCGACGAGTTCATCCGCCAGTCCGCCGAGATAGGCGTCCTCCGGGACCTCTACCGCCACCGGAAACAGCTCGGGAAGGGCGGCGAGGGCTCCCCCGCATGAAGGAAGCCCCTGGAACCCGGGGTTCCAGGGGCTTCCTCCACCAGGCTCAGATGAGGCCGAGCTCCTTGACGGCGTCGCGCTCCTCGATCAGCTCGGCGACCGAGGCGTCGATGCGGGTGCGGGAGAACTCGTTGACGTCCAGGCCCTGGACGATCTCCCACTTGCCGTCCTTCGAGACGACCGGGAAGGAGGAGATGATGCCCTCGGGCACGCCGTAGGAGCCGTCCGACGGGATGGCGGCGGAGGTCCAGTCGCCCTCGGGGGTGCCGTTGACCCAGTCGTGGACGTGGTCGATGGCGGCGTTGGCGGCGGAGGCGGCCGAGGAGGCGCCACGGGCTTCGATGATCGCCGCGCCGCGCTTGGCGACGGTCGGGATGAAGGTGTCGGCCAGCCACGCCTCGTCGTTCACGACCTCGGCGGCGTTCTTGCCGGCGACCTCGGCGTGGAAGATGTCCGGGTACTGGGTGGCGGAGTGGTTGCCCCAGATCGTCAGCTTCTTGATGTCGGAGACCGTGGTGCCGGTCTTGGCGGCGAGCTGCGAGAGCGCCCGGTTGTGGTCGAGGCGGGTCATCGCGGTGAACCGCTCGGCCGGGACGTCCGGGGCCGCCGCGGAGGCGATCAGGGCGTTGGTGTTGGCCGGGTTGCCGACGACCAGGACGCGGATGTCGTCCGCGGCGCCGTCGTTGATCGCCTTGCCCTGCGGACCGAAGATCCCGCCGTTGGCCGACAGCAGGTCGCCGCGCTCCATGCCCTTGGTGCGGGGGCGGGCGCCCACCAGCAGCGCCACGTTCGCGCCGGCGAACCCGTCGGTCGGGTTGTCGAAGATGTCGATCCCGGCGAGCAGCGGGAACGCGCAGTCGTCCAGCTCCATCGCGGTGCCCTCGGCGGCCTTGACCGCCTGGGGAATCTCCAGCAGCCGCAGCTTCACCGGTACGTCGGCGCCCAGCAGCTGGCCGGACGCGATGCGGAACAGCAGGGCGTAGCCGATCTGGCCGGCCGCGCCGGTGACGGTGACGTTGACAGGGGTGCGGGTCATTCGCTCACTCCAAGAAGGGCGGGATCTCTCGGTATCGAGATACTGCGCCTCTCAGGCTATCGTCCCAGCACACGCGAGAAGCCGCGCACCCCCGTGAGGTGCGCGGCTTCTTCCCCGCACGTGCGGGGACAACAAACAACTACGCCATGTTACCGCGCCATTACTGACCGATCTTCTTCTGCAGGTTGACGTCGAGGGCGTGGAGGAACTCCTCCGTGGTCAGCCACGGGGTCCCCTCACCGACGAGCAGCGCCAGGTCCTTGGTCATCTGACCGTTCTCGACGGTCTCGACGCAGACCTCTTCGAGCTTCTGGGCGAAGGCGCTGACCTCGGGGGTGCCGTCCAGCTTGCCCCGGTGCGCCAGGCCGCGGGTCCACGCGAAGATCGACGCGATCGGGTTGGTGGAGGTGGGCTTGCCCTGCTGGTGCTGGCGGTAGTGCCGGGTCACGGTGCCGTGCGCCGCCTCGGCCTCGACGGTCCGGCCGTCGGGGGTCATCAGCACGGAGGTCATCAGGCCCAGCGAGCCGAAGCCCTGCGCGACGATGTCGGACTGGACGTCGCCGTCGTAGTTCTTGGTCGCCCAGACGAAGCCGCCGTCCCACTTGAGCGCCGCGGCGACCATGTCGTCGATCAGGCGGTGCTCGTAGGTGATGCCGGCGGCGTCGAAGTCGGCCTTGAACTCGGCGTCGAAGATCTCCTGGAAGATGTCCTTGAAGCGGCCGTCGTAGGCCTTGAGGATCGTGTTCTTCGTGGACATGTACAGCGGGAACTTGCGGTCCAGGGCGTAGCGCATGGTGGCGCGGGCGAAGTCCCGGATCGAGTCGTCGAAGTTGTACATGCCCATGGCGACGCCGCCGCCGGTGAACTTGGCGACCTCGAACTCCATCGGCTCCGAGCCGTCCTCGGGCACGTAGGAGATGGTCACGGTGCCGGGGCCGGGGACCACGAAGTCGGTGGCGCGGTACTGGTCGCCGTGGGCGTGGCGGCCGATGATGATCGGCTTGGTCCAACCGGGCACCAGACGCGGGATCGTCTGGACGACGATCGGCTCGCGGAACACGACGCCACCGAGGATGTTGCGGATCGTTCCATTGGGGGAACGCCACATCTTCTTCAGCCCGAACTCTTCGACGCGCGCTTCGTCGGGGGTGATGGTCGCGCACTTGACGCCGACGCCGTACTGCTTGATGGCGTTGGCGGAGTCGACGGTGACCTGGTCGTCCGTGGCATCCCGGTTCTGGATGCTGAGGTCGTAGTACTTCAGGTCGACGTCGAGGTAAGGCAGGATCAGCTGGTCCTTGATGAACTGCCAGATGATCCGGGTCATCTCGTCGCCGTCGAGCTCGACGACCGGTCCCTCTACTTTGATCTTGGGCATGGCTGGTGGCTTCCCTTTCCTCGCCCCTGCGGTCCCTTGTAAGGCTCATGGGGAGGGTATCGAAGGGGTGTCAGAGGTCTAGACCTGCACCCCACGTTTTCGATAGTTGACAAAGTTCTCACTTACCCGCCACGGGCGGTCCAGGCAAAGATCGCCAGACCGAGCCCCAACGAGGCCATGACCGTGATGTCCGTCATCTTCTTGCGGGTGACGAGGAATCCCAGTCTCCCCTCGGGCAGGAAGGCTCTGCACGCCGCGCCGCACAACATCGACGCGGCCATGATGTAGGCGCCCGTCCGAAAGTTCTGCCAGGAGGTGAAGAGACCTCCCAGAACCCCCAGAAGAACAAGCACGTAAGGCACATGCCCTCCGAGCCGTCCCCCGTGCCGTCCCTGGCGCTCCGCTGTCATCACTCCGCGAGTTTATCCGTGTCATCCCAAACCCAGCTCCATTGAAAGTTCTACCCACCAGTAGGTGGGTGTGACCGTGTCAACGCCGGGTAACTCCGACGGCAGGGGTCACTGACTGAGTGGGAGGAACCACAGTGGAGGGGCCGTTCATACGGATCGAGGACAGCGGCGCGGTCATACCGCTACGTCCCGACGTCACGACGGTCGGCCGAGGAAAGGGGGTGGACATCCGCCTGGAGGACCCGAGCGTCTCCCGGCTGCACGCGGAACTGGTGCGGCGGGGACCGTACGTCTATGTCGTGGACATGGGCCTGTCGCGCAACGGCACCAGGGTCAACGGACGTCCGATCGCCCGCAGGGTCCTCGAAGACGGAGACGTGATCAGCTTCGGGTCCGCCCGGGGCAGGCTGGGGGGCATCCCCCGTGAGGAGGTGGATCCGGAGGTCGAACTCCGCCGGGCCGTGGCGCCCGAACTCACCCGCCGCGAGATCGACGTGCTGACGGCCCTGTGCCGTCCGGCCCTGTCGGACGCGGCGTTCGTCGCCCCCGCGACGGCCAGGGACATCGCGACCGAGCTGGTCGTGACGGAGGCGGCGGTGAAGCAGCACCTGCTTCGCCTCTACCAGAAGTTCCGTATCCCTGAGGGCATCAACCGCCGCACCCGTCTGGCCAACGAGGTCATCGCCATGGGCCTGGTCCGCCCCCTGCCGACGGTCACGGTACCGCCGCAGGCACAGCGCACCGTGCCCCTACCCCCGGAGCCGCGCCGTCCGGGCATCGCCGCGCGGACCCCCGTCTCCCGCCGGGCCAGCTGAGGAGGACCCGCACGGGGCAGTGCGGGACAGCGAAACCCGACGGATATGCAGTGCGGTCTGGGGGGCGCCCCCCAGACCCCCGAAGGCGGTCAGACGATCCTCGCTTAGCCGAGGCCGTCTGACCGGAGCCCGGCCGGCAGCGGGGCCGGCTGGGCGGAACGAGGCACCGAAGCACCTCAGCCCGCGGCGGCCGACGCCTCCGCGGACTCCACGACGTTCACCATGAGCATCGCGCGGGTCATGGGGCCCACCCCGCCGGGGTTGGGAGCGACCCAGCCCGCGACCTCGGAGACGGCGAAGGAGACGTCTCCGGCGAGCTTTCCGTCGACCCGGGAGACCCCGACGTCGAGCACGGCCGCGCCGGGCTTGACCATGTCGGCGGTGATCAGCCCCGGGACGCCGGCGGCGGCCACGATGATGTCGGCCCGCCGGGTGTGGCGGACCAGGTCGCGGGTGCCGGTGTGGCACAGCGTCACCGTGGAGTTCTCGCTGCGGCGGGTGAGCAGCAGGCCGAGCGGGCGGCCGACGGTCAGGCCGCGGCCGATGACCACGACCTCCGCTCCGTCCAGCGGCACCTCGTAGCGCCGCAGCAGGGCGACGATGCCCTTGGGCGTGCAGGGGAGCGGTGCCTCCTTCATCATCACCAGCCGGCCGAGGTTGACCGGGTGCAGCCCGTCCGCGTCCTTCGCCGGGTCGATGAGTTCCAGTACCCGCTGCTCGTCCAGACCCCTGGGCAGCGGGAGCTGGACGATGTACCCGGTGCAGGCGGGGTCGGCGTTGAGTTCGGCGACGGCCTGCTCGACCTGCTCCTGTGTGGCGTCGGCCGGCAGGTCCCGGCGGATCGAGGTGATGCCGACCTCGGCGCAGTCGCGGTGCTTCATGCCCACGTAGGCGTGGCTGCCCGGGTCGTCGCCGACCAGGACGGTCCCGAGCCCGACCGTGACCCCCCGGTCCTTCAGCGCGGCGACCCGCCGCTGGAGGTCCTTCTTGATCTCCGCCGCCGTGGCCTTGCCGTCCAGAATCCGTGCGCTCATCGACACCGCTTTCTCTCCACCTTTGTCGTCCCCATTGTTCCAGTGCGGGCCGGAGGGGACGTGCCGGGTGGTCTGGAGACCGCCCGGACGGGTCAGCGGGCGCCTTCGCGGCGCGTCATCACCCAGTCCGTGAGCTTCCAGCCTCCGTTGGCGGCGAGCATGGCGGCGAACGCCCCCGCGGCCAGCCCGATCAGCTGACGCCCTTCGGCCAGGGTGCCGGAGTTCTCCAGCACGGCACTCATCAAGAACTCCACGGAGACTCCAGGTCAAGGGTGCTTGGGGAAGAAATCACCCGGAGCCTACCAGCGCCCCTCCATGAAAAGGCCCATGATCAGCGGAAACGCCCCCGGCTCAGCCGAAGGCGCTCCCTTTTGACCACTCTAGTGGAAGAAGTGTCGGTTCCCAGTGAAGTAGAGGGTGATGCCGGCCTTCTCGCATGCGGCGATGACCTCGTCGTCGCGGATCGAGCCGCCCGGCTCCACGATCGCCTTGACGCCGCCCGCGATGAGCACCTCGGGACCGTCGGCGAAGGGGAAGAAGGCGTCCGACGCCGCCACCGAGCCCACCGCCCGCTCGCCCGCGCGGTTCACCGCGAGCTGGCAGGAGTCGACGCGGTTGACCTGGCCCATGCCCACCCCGACGGAGGCGCCGCCGGAGGCCAGCAGGATCGCGTTGGACTTGACCGAGCGGCAGGCCTTCCAGGCGAACTCCAGGTCGGCCAGCACCTCGGCGGAGGCGGCGGGACCGGCCTTCAGCTCCCAGCCGGCCGCGCTGTCACCGGGCTCGTTCACCAGGTCCGAGCCCTGCAGCAGCAGACCGCCGCTGATCGCGCGCAGCTCGGTGCGCGGCTCGCGGACCAGGTCCTCGGCGACGAGCAGCCGGATGTTCTTCTTGGCCCGGAGGATCTCCAGCGCCTCGTCCTCGAAGCCGGGGGCCACCACGACCTCGGTGAAGACGTCGGCGATCTGCCGCGCCATCTCCGCGGTCACCGGGCGGTTGGCCGCGATCACGCCGCCGTAGGCCGAGACGGGGTCGCAGGCGTGGGCCTTGCGGTGCGCCTCGGCGATGTCCGCGCCGACGGCGATGCCGCACGGGTTGGCGTGCTTGATGATCGCGACGGCGGGCTCGTCGAAGTCGTAGGCGCTGCGGCGCGCGGCGTCGGTGTCGACGTAGTTGTTGTACGACATCTCCTTGCCGTGCAGCTGCTCCGCCTCGGCCAGGCCGCCCGTGCCGTCCGTGTACAGAGCGGCGCGCTGGTGCGGGTTCTCGCCGTAGCGCAGCACCGCCTTGCGGCCGTGGGTGGAGCCGGTGAACTCCGGCCAGCCGGTGTCCTTGGCGGTCTCGTCAGGGGCATAGAAGTTGGCGAACCAGGAGGCGACGGCCACGTCGTAGGCGGCGGTGTGCGCGAACGCCTCACCGGCCAGGCGCTGCCGCTGCTCCAGCGTGAAACCGCCCTCATGGACGGCCGCGAGCACCGCGCCGTAGGCGTCCGGGGACGTGACGACGGCCACGGACGGGTGGTTCTTGGCGGCGGCGCGCACCATCGTGGGGCCGCCGATGTCGATCTGCTCGACGCACTCGTCCGGAGCGGCGCCGGAGGCGACCGTCCGGGTGAACGGGTACAGGTTGACGACCACCAGGTCGAAGGGCTCGACGTCCAGCTCCTGGAGCTGCCGGACGTGGTCGGGCAGCCGCCGGTCGGCGAGGATTCCCGCGTGGACCTTGGGGTGCAGGGTCTTGACCCGGCCGTCCAGGCACTCGGGGAAGCCGGTCAGCTCCTCGACCTTCAGCACCGGCACTCCGGCGGCGGCGATGCGCGCCGCGGTCGAGCCGGTCGAGACGATCTGGACGCCGGCCGCGTCCAGGCCCCGCGCCAGCTCCTCCAGTCCCGTCTTGTCGTAGACGCTGACCAGAGCACGCTTGATTGCGATCCGGCTCACCGGACAGTTCCCTTCTCTCGTTCGCCGTCGGCCTCGGATTCGGGCCTCTCGGTCCTCATTCGGGCTTGCAGGTCTTGCACTTCAGGGAGACGTGGCGGTCGTCGCGGACGGTCCAGCCGTCCCGCGTGAGGCGGCCGATGACGTCGATGAACAGCCGACGCTCGACCTCCTTGATCCGCTCGTGCAGCGAGTCCTCGTCGTCGTGCCAGTGCACGGGGACCGTCTCCTGGGCGATGATCGGCCCGGTGTCCACTCCGGAGTCCACGAAGTGCACGGTGCAGCCGGTGACCTTCACCCCGTAGGCCAGGGCGTCGCGGACGGCGTGCGCGCCGGGGAAGGCCGGCAGCAGCGCCGGGTGGGTGTTGACGACGGTGAACCGGTCGAGGAACCGGGGACCGAGGATCTTCATGAACCCGGCGGAGACCACCAGGTCGGGCCGGTGCTCGGCGACGGCCCCGGTCAGCGCCTCGTCCCAGGCCTCCCTGGTCGGATGGTCCCTGACCTGCTCCACGAAAGTGGGCACTCCAGCCGCCTCCGCACGGGCCAATCCCGCTATGTCGGGACGATCCGCGCCCACGGCAATGACCTGGGCACCATAAGCTGGGTCCGCGCATGCCTCGAGCAGCGCCTGGAGATTCGTCCCCGCACCGGAGACGAGAACGACAAGCCGGGCGGTCACCGGAACTCTCCTGAAGGAAGATAATGACGGCCCAGGGGCACCCCCTGGAACCTTCGGCGGATGTTTCCGCCGGTAGCAGCCTATCGGCAGCACCGGTCGCGGATCACAGCGCCCGGTACCGTGACGGCACCGCCGAGACGACCTGGAGGAAATCGGTGAAAGAGCAGAGCCCGGCCACCCTCGACCGGTCCGGACTTCGCGCTCTGTGGCTCGGCCTCGGCGCCCTGCTGTTGACGCTCTTCTTCGCCCCCGCCGGGGTGATCGCCGGGGTCGCCGCCGTGGTGGTGGCGGTCAAGGCCCGCCGCAAGGCGACCGGCCCCACCCCCGGCGCCGTCGCCGGCCTCCTCATGGGCCTGGTCGGCGCCCTGTTCTCCACGATGATCCTGGCCATGACGGCCTTCCTGTGGACCGAGCTGAGCGGCTACCAGGAGTGCCTGCTCACGGCCAACACCAACACCGACGAGCAGGCCTGCAAGGACACCTGGCTGCCCAGGATGGAGGACCGGCTCAACATGCCCCGGGGCAGCCTGAACGAGTACGGCGACCTGCTCTGAGCCGCCTCCCGCCGGTTCAGTCCCGCTTCCGCAGGACGGGCTCGGGGTCCACGAACGAGACGGGGTCGGCGGAGCGCGCCGGCGGGACCGGGCTCTCCCGGTCCGGCCGGGTCTCCTCCGCCCGGTCGACGTCGTAGACGCCCTCGCCGTCCGCCTCGTAGGCGGCCTCGTACGGATCGGCCTCGGGCTCGCTTCCGCGCTTCGCCCCGCGGGGGCGGCGCTCCCGGAACATCCACCAGTTGACCAGCCAGGCCGAGCAGGCGGCGGCCAGGCCCACCTCGAGGGCGGCCAGCAGCCCGATCTGCCAGGCCGAAGGCCCCATGGTGGCCATGCGGTGGCCGCCCAGCGGGCCGCCGGACAACGCCGCCAGGATCGTCATCACACCGCCGGTCAGCACCCCCGACAGGAAACCCCACAGCGGGGCCGCCTCGTAGACCGCGCTGGGGAAGGACCGCACGGTCAGCGCCCCGCCGACCGCTCCGGCCAGGAAGGGGGCGAGCAGGGCGAAGAGCGAGACCAGCGGGGCGGGCCCGGGCTCGGGCAGCGCGGCCAGCAGCGGGAAGGACGGCAGCGCGCTCAGGAACACCCCGGTGGGCGAGACGCTGGTGCCCGCCCCCACCGAGAAGCCGGGTCCGATCGCGAAGGACATGCCCCAGATGACGGCGTTCGGCAGGTAGGCGATCTCCACGAACATCAGCAGCACCCCGCCGACGAGGTCGGGCGCGAGCATCCGGTAGACGTCGGCGGCCTCCTCGTGGTGGTAGGCCAGGGAGCCGCCCACCAGGACCGCGCCCGCGGCGGTCAGCACGGCCAGCGCGCCGAGCACTCCCGTCACCACGGACCTGGGGCGGTCGGGCAGCAGCCGCAGCAGCGCCCCCACGCCCGAGCGCACCCGCCCCCGGGACGCCGAGATGGCGCGGGCCGCGCCCAGGCCCCCGGCCACCAGGGCCAGCGAGAAGCAGGCCAGGAACCCCTGCCAGGGTGAGGGCTGCAGGCTGGGGGTGCGGGCGATCAGCGCCAGCATCACGGCGAACGTCGCGTAGGGCGCGGCCAGCAGCAGGGAGACCTGGACCACGCCGATCCGCCGCCGGTACCGCTGCTCCGCGGCCCGGATGATCCAGCCGCCGCCCCGGTAGAGCAGCCCGGCGGGCAGCAGGATCAGCCCCAGCGGCAGCAGCCCGACCCGGCCGCCGGACGTGGAGAAGCCCGCGTGGTGGGCCACCAGCCAGAAGTTGACGGCGGTGCGGAACACCCCGGGCAGTCCGGGTCCGAGCGTGGTGCGGGGCGCGGCGACCCAGCCCACGAGCGTGATCGTCGTCAGGACGGTGAGCCCGAGCCCCACGCACCAGGCGGCGGCGACCATGCCGGTGACCGCGAGCGGCCGTGCGGGCCCTCCGCTCCCCCGCACCGGGCGTTCCTCGGTCTCGTCGCGCGGGGCGGCCTCCTCCTCCGGCGCCCCGGGCTCCTCGGCCTCGACGGCGAGGGTCTCCGGCGAGTCGGTGTCCCGGACGACCCGGAGCCTGCGTTTCCCGGAGGGCTGCTCGACGTTGCTCATGCCGTCATGCTGGCACTCCCGCCGGGCCCCTCGCCCCTGCCCGTCCGGCGTGTCGCGTTCACACCGACAAACTCCGAGAAACCCGCGAATCCTGATTTTCCACGAAAAGAAAGACCGCCTCCCCCGCGAGGGGGAGGCGGACCGGGGAAGAACCGGGAACAACCGACCGCGGCGAAACGATCGGTGTTCCCGCACGATGGCCCGGGGTCGCCCCCGGACGACGTCGTCAGAGGTTCTTCATGACCTCGCGCATGAGGCGGGCGGTCTCGCTCGGGGTCTTGCCGACCCGGACGCCGACCTTCTCCAGCGCTTCCTTCTTGGCCTGGGCGGTACCGGAGGAGCCGGACACGATGGCTCCGGCGTGGCCCATGGTCTTGCCCTCGGGGGCGGTGAAGCCCGCGACGTAGCCCACCACCGGCTTGGTGATGTTCTTCTCGATGTAGGCCGCCGCGCGTTCCTCCGCGTCGCCGCCGATCTCGCCGATCATGACGATCGCGTCGGTCTCGGGGTCGTCCTGGAAGGCCTGCAGGGCGTCGATGTGGGTGGTGCCGATGATCGGGTCACCGCCGATGCCGACGCAGGTCGAGAAGCCGAAGTCGCGCAGCTCGAACATCATCTGGTAGGTCAGGGTGCCGGACTTGGACACCAGGCCGATGCGGCCGCCGGGGGTGATGTCGGCGGGGATGATGCCGGCGTTGGACTTGCCGGGGGAGGCGATGCCGGGGCAGTTCGGGCCGATGATGCGGGTCTTGTTGCCCTTGGCGATGGCGTGCGCCCAGAACTCGGCGGAGTCCTGCACCGGCACGCCCTCGGTGATCACCACGGCCAGCGGGATCTCGGCGTCGATCGCCTCGACCACGGCGTCCTTGGTGAACTTCGGCGGGACGAAGACCACGGACACGTCCGCGCCGGTGGCCTCGATGGCCTCGGCCACGGTGCCGAAGACCGGCAGGTCCTTGCCCTCGAGGGTGATGGTGGTGCCGGCCTTGCGGGCGTTGACACCGCCGACGACCTGGGCGCCGGAGCGCAGCATCCGGGCGGAGTGCTTGGAGCCCTCGCCACCGGTGATGCCCTGGACGATGATCTTGCTGTTCTCAGTGAGCCAGATGGCCATTACGCACCTACCGCGGCGAGTTCGGCGGCGCGGCGAGCCGCGTCGTCCATGGTTTCGACCTGCTCGACGCCCTTGAGCGCGGCGTCGTTGAGGATCTGGCGGCCGAGCTCGGCGTTGTTGCCGTCGAGCCGGACGACCAGCGGGCGGTCGACGGTCTCGCCGCGCGAGGCCAGCAGCTCGTAGGCGGAGACGATGCCGTTGGCGACCGCGTCACAGGCGGTGATGCCGCCGAAGACGTTGACGAAGATCGACTTGACCGAGGGGTCGGAGAGGATGATCTCCAGGCCGGCGGCCATGACCTCGGCGGACGCGCCGCCGCCGATGTCGAGGAAGTTGGCCGGCTTCGGCGAGCCCGGGAACTCCTCACCGGCGTAGGCGACGACGTCGAGGGTGGACATGACCAGGCCCGCGCCGTTGCCGATGATGCCGACGTTGCCGTCGAGCTTCACGTAGTTGAGGTCCTTCTCCTTGGCCTTGGCCTCCAGCGGGTCGGCCGCGGCCTTGTCCTCCAGCTGCGCCTGGCGCGGCTGACGGAAGGAGGCGTTCTCGTCCAGCGAGACCTTGCCGTCGAGGGCCTTGACCTGGCCATCGGCGGTGAGGATCAGCGGGTTGACCTCGACCAGCGTGGCGTCTTCCTTGGTGAAGACGGTCCACAGCTTGGCGATGATGTCGGTGGCGCCGTCCACGGCGGCCTCCGGGAGACGGCCGGCGAGGGCGATCTCGCGCGCCTTGGCCTCGTCCACGCCGGCCAGCGGGTCGATCGAGATCATGGCCAGCTTGTCGTGCGGCACCTCTTCGATCTCCACGCCGCCCTCGACGGTGCAGATGCTGAGGTAGGTGCGGTTCGCGCGGTCCAGCAGGAAGGAGAAGTAGAACTCCTGCGCGATCGCGCTGCCCTCCTCGACCAGGACCTTGTGGACCGTGTGGCCCTTGATGTCCATGCCGAGGATCTGGTTCGCGAGGGCTTCGGCCTCGTCGGCGGTGTCGGCGAGCTTGACGCCGCCGGCCTTGCCGCGGCCACCGGTCTTGACCTGGGCCTTGATGACGACCTTCTTGCTGCCGGCCGCGAAGAGTTCTTCCGCGTAGGTCCGGGCCTCTGCCGCGGTGCGGGCGACCTTGCCGGTGGGCACCGGTACGCCGTATTCGGCGAAGAGTTCCTTCGCCTGATGTTCGAACAGGTCCACGAGGAGACGTCCTTTGAGGGATCGACGGGTGGTGATGACCGCACGTGCGGTAATCACGGCGGTCCGCTCCGGCAGGCAAGCCTAGCCAACCGGTTCCGGGCTCCAGGCCGGTGGGTTCGGTTACTCACGGGTAGTCAAGGGAAGACCATGGGTGGACCAATCTTCCGGCGGATTTTGATGTACTGATTAGGGTTTTTATTGCTTTAGGGGGCTATGTGCGGCGTCGGATACGGCGGGCCGCCGCCGTCCTCACCCTGCTGGCCATCACCGCCACCTGCGGCGCCCAGGACCCGGACGGCCGGGCCGCCCGCTGGGACAGCCCCGGTCTCGTCGGCGGCGGAGGCTGGCCCTTCCTCCGCAGCCCGATCAGCGGGTCCGAGGCCGAGGACGCCTCCTACCTGCCGGGCAGCTCTGTGATCCTTCTCTCCGACGGCCAGGCCAGGCTGATCCCGCACGGCGCGACCGAGCCCGTCACCGTCCCCGCCGACGACCCCCGAGTGGCCGCCGCGGTCAAGGGCGACCGCGACTGGCTGGACCGGGGAAAGGTCCCCGGCAGCGCCTCGGGGCACCTGGACATGGCCTCCCGCGCCCTGCTCGACCTGCGGCTGCTCACCTCGCCGTCGGGCGCGTCCACCGCCTCCTGGTACGGCATGTGGAACTACGTCTGGCCGCGCGACGCCGCCTTCCACGCCGCGGCCTTCGCCGTCACCGGACACCTGGACGAGGCCCGCCGGACGCTGTCGTTCCTGGCCCGCGTCCAGAACGGCGACGGGCGGTGGGCCACCCGCTACCGCTCCAACGGCAGCGCGGTGAACGACGGCCGCTCCATCCAGCTGGACGAGATCGGCTGGGTGCTCTGGGCCTCCTGGTTCGTCGGCCGGTACGCCGGTGAGGACCTCGTCCCCTGGGGCATGGTGAGGCGCGCCGCCGACTGGATCGCCGGGAACCTCGGCGAGGACGGCCTGCCTCCCGCCTCCTCCGACTACTTCGAGCGGCACCCGTCCACCGAGCAGGTCCCGGACCGTCCCACGCTCGGCGTCTCCGCGCCCCTGCTGGCGGGCCTGCGCGGAGCCGCCGCGATCGCCGGGGACCGGCACCCGCGGGAGTCCGCCCGCTGGCGGACCGCCGCGGAACGCCTGGACGCGGCCATCAGACGCGAGTACGGCGTCCACGGCTATCCCCGTTCGCCCGTGGAGGGCGGGAACATGGACGCCTCTGTGACTTTTCTCGCACCCCCGTTCGCCTCCGAGGACAGGCGCGTCACCAGCGCGCTCGCCGTCGCCGTCGACCGGCTGCGGATCGAGGAGAACGGCGGCCTCCTCCCCGGGGAGAACTGGGCGGGCGGCAAAACCCAGGCCTGGACGCCCGAAGTGGCGATGTTCGCGCTGGCCGAGACCGCGTCGGGACGGGAGACCGGCTGGCTGGACTGGCTGTCGGAGCACCGCACCTCGCTGGGCGTGCTGCCCGAACGGGTGAACGCCGAGGGCGAGCCGCACTCCGTGGCGCCGCTGGGCTGGACGGCGGCCCTGGTACTGCTGGCGCTGACCGCGCAGGAGGAACCGCTGCCGGTCCCGCCCGCGTGACGTCCGGCACGCTCAGCCGGTGAGGGCCAGGCGGATGTCCAGGTCGTCGGGATCGAGCTCCAGCGCGCGGGTCAGGTCGGCCACGGCCTCCCGCTCGCGTCCGGCCGCGCGCAGCGCCATCGCCCGGTTGAACAGCAGGCCCGGATCCTCCGCCAGCCCGACGGCCCGGTCCAGGTCCGCGACGGCTTCCTCGACCTTGCCCAGCTCGTAGGCGAGCATGCCGCGCCCGGCCCAGGCCGCCGCCAGCGAGGGCTCGTTCCGCAGCGCCTCCTCGAACGCCGCCCAGGCCTTCGCCACGTCGCCGGTCGCGCTCTGCGCCTGGCCCAGCGCGCACAGCAGGTAGGGGTTGCCCGGGTCGGCGGCCAGGCCCGCCTCGGCGTCGGCGCGGGCCCGCTCGTGCTCTCCCCTGGCCGCGAGCAGACCGGCCCGGTTGACCAGCGCGTCGACGAAGCCGGGGTCCAGTTCGAGCGCGTAGTCCAGGTCGGCCAGCGCCTCCTCGTGCTCGCCCCGCGCGAAGCGCACCTCGGCCCGGTTGTAGTAGGCCTCGGGGAACGGCGGGCCGACCCGCATCGCGGTCTCGTAGTCGGCGACGGCCTCGTCCTCCCGGCCCAGCGCGACCAGCAGGTTGCCGCGGTCGATGTAGTAGTCCGGGTAGCCGGGGTCGGCGTCGATCACCGCGTTCAGGTCCGCCAGCGCGGCCTCGTGCTCGCCCCGCCCGACGAGCAGTTGGGCGCGGTTGGCGCGCAGCACCATGCGGTGGACCGCCTGGGCTCCGGCGGGCAGGTCCGTCTCCGCGAGCCCGATCGCCTCCTCGACCAGGGCGAGCGCCTCGTCGTCCAGGCCGCGCCGCGCCTGGATGAGGGCCTTGCCGTTGAGGTCGAAGCCGAGCTTGACCGCGCGCTCCCGCCGGTCGGGCAGCAGCCCGCACAGCGCGATCCCGATGTTGACGAGGCCGAGCGCGGCCTCCAGGTCGCGCCGGGCCGGGTCGTGGTGGCGGGTCAGGAGCATCGCGCCGGTGTAGGCGATGGTGGAGTGCCAGAACGGGTCGGTGGTGTGGGCCCGCGCGTAGGCGAGCAGTTCCTCGGCCTCTTCCTCCCGGTGCAGCGCGCCCAGCGCGATGGCCGTCGCGTGGATGACGGCCCACCAGTCCCCGGTGTCCGGTTCGGCGGCCTCGACGTCGAACACGGCGCGGCGTCCGAGTTCGATCGTCGCCTCGTGGCACCCCCGTTCCTGGCACCACTCCACGGCCCGGCGGTACAGGGCCGCGTCCCCGTCCTCCCACAGTCCCGCCCAGAATCCGTCGCGTTCTTCGGCGCCGGGGGCGTCGCAGGTGACGATCGTGAGCTGCGGCACGCGCCGGACCAGCACGTCGATCAGTTCCCTGTCGGCGGGGTCGGCCTCGGAGTAGGAGGTGACGAGGAAGGTGCGGGGCTCGGTGACCGCGTCGCGCACGAACTCCGCGAAGCCGTTCGCGATCCGCAGGGTGCGCTGCGGGGCCGGCACGAGGATGCGCTCGTCGCGGGGGAGCGATTCGGAGAGGGTCGTGCGCAGTACCGGGACGGCCAGGTCGGGCGCGATGGCGCGCAGTTCGATGTCGTGCGCGGCGATCGAGGACATCGGGGCCCTGGGGACCAGCACCCGTGCCAGCGCCGAGGCCGCCGCGTAGGGCCCGCCCAGTCTCCGGTCAGCGCCTGCCGAGGCGAGGACGGGCGGGACGTCCGCGGCCACGCGCGGCTCGGCTACCTGCAGGTGCGGCACAGCTCCTCCTCCGGGGGACGCGCCCCGCCCCACCCGGCCGCCTCGGCGCCGACCCGGGCTCGACCGGTCGTGGAGTGGGCGGTCATAGATGCTTTGATCAGCAACTATTCCGGCTTTCGCAGGTTTCCACCGAACCTTTGACCACAGTCGGACATAAGTCACAAAGGGTCCGGGGAGGCAACCCCCGGACCCTCTCGACTGTCGTCCCGCCAGAGGCGGGCGGGTCAGCGCACCGGGCACTTCCCGCCACAGGCGGAGGCGTGCTCGGCCAGGGAACTCGACAGCCGGCGGGTGAGGAAGCGCAGGCCGAAGCCGACGATCGCGCCGGTGCCGGGGACGCGGGCGCCGGCCCTGGCCGACCACTCGATCAGGGTGCCGCCCTCGGGGGTCGGGGAGAGCCGGACGTCGGCCCGGTAGTCCTTGAAGGGCGTGAGGGTCAGCATCGTGTAGGCGTAGTGGGCGGGCGGCTCGTAGGCGACCACCTGCTCGCGCATCGGGAAGATCGCGCGGACCGCGCCCACCCCGTCGGGGTCCGGGGCGCCGGACCGGGCCCGGCGGGAGCGCGTGGGGACCCTCATCCAGACGGGCCAGGCCTCGGCCGTGGCCAGATGCCGGAAGACCTGCGCGGGAGGGGCTGAGGTGATGGCGGAGGCGATTGCGGTGCGGCTCATGCGCCGACTGTAAGGCGGCACTTACCAGCACGACAAGGGGCCGTGTGTCCGTGCGCCCCCGTAGACTCGACAGACGATGTCGACTGCAACCTCACACCCTCTCCTGGACGGCCTCAACCCGCAGCAGCGGGCCGCCGTCACGCACTCCGGCGGGCCGCTGCTCATCGTGGCGGGGGCCGGTTCCGGCAAGACCAGGGTGCTCACCCACCGGATCGCCTACCTGCTGTCGGAGCGGGGCGTCCACCCCGGCGAGATCCTCGCGATCACCTTCACCAACAAGGCCGCCGGTGAGATGAAGGAACGCGTCGACGCCCTCGTCGGGCCGCGCTCGCGCGCCATGTGGGTGATGACCTTCCACTCCGCCTGCGTGCGGATCCTGCGCCGCGAGGCCCACCGGCTGGGCTTCCCCAGTTCGTTCTCGATCTACGACCAGGCCGACTCCCAGAGGCTGATGGCCCTGGTCTGCCGCGAGCTCGACCTCGACCCCAAGCGCTATCCGCCCAAGTCGTTCTCCGCCCAGGTCTCCAACCTGAAGAACGAGCTGATCGACTACGAGACCTTCAAATCCCGTGCCACCACCCATCTGGACCAGACGCTGGCCCAGGCCTACGAGATGTACCAGGCCCGGCTCCAGCAGGCCGGGGCGATGGACTTCGACGACCTGATCATGACCACCGTCCACGTCCTGCAGATGTTCCCGGACGTGGCCGAGCACTACCGGCGGCGGTTCCGGCACGTCCTGGTCGACGAGTACCAGGACACCAACCACGCCCAGTACGAGCTGGTCCGCGAGCTCACCGCCCCGGTCGAGGGCCTGGGCGCGGCCGAGCTGTGCGTGGTCGGCGACGCCGACCAGTCGATCTACGCCTTCCGCGGCGCGACGATCCGCAACATCCTGGAGTTCGAGCGGGACTACCCCGAGGCCACCACGATCCTGCTGGAGCAGAACTACCGCTCCACCCAGACGATCCTGTCGGCCGCCAACTCGGTGATCGAGCGCAACGGCGACCGCAAGCCCAAGCGCCTGTGGTCCGACCAGGGCCAGGGCGAGAAGATCACCGGCTACGTCGCCGACAACGAGCACGACGAGGCCGCGTTCGTGGCCGCCGAGATCGACCGGCTCTCCGACACCGCCGGGGTACGGGCCGGAGACGTCGCGGTCTTCTACCGCACCAACGCCCAGTCCCGTGTCTTCGAAGAGGTCTTCATCCGGGTCGGCCTGCCCTACCGGGTCGTCGGCGGCGTGCGGTTCTACGAGCGCAAGGAGATCCGCGACCTGCTGGCCTACCTGCGGGTCCTGGCCAACCCCGAGGACACCGTCTCGCTGCGCCGCATCCTCAACGTGCCCAAGCGCGGCATCGGCGACCGCGCCGAGGCCTGCGTGGAGGCCCACGCCGCCCGCGAGCGGACCTCCTTCTGGCAGGCGCTGCGCTCGGCCCGGACGGTGCCGGGCCTGGCCACCCGCTCCCTCAAGTCGATCGACGAGTTCGTCGCCCTGCTGGAGGAGCTGCGCGCCATGGTCCCCGCGCACGGGCCCGCCGAGATCATCCAGGCGGTCCTCGACCGCTCGGGGTACCTGGCCGAGCTGCGCGCCTCCAAGGACCCGCAGGACGAGACCAGGGTGGAGAACCTCCAGGAGCTGGAGAACGTCGCCCGCGAGTTCGAGGACCTCGCCGCGGCCCGCGCCGAAGAGGGCGCCGAGGCCGACGGGGCCGACGACACCGACGACGCCGTCCCGCCGAACCGGCTCACCGCCTTCCTTGAGCGGGTGTCCCTGGTCGCCGACGCCGACCAGATCCCCGACGACGGCGAGGGCCTGGTCACCCTGATGACCCTGCACACCGCCAAGGGCCTGGAGTTCCCGGTCGTCTTCCTCACCGGCCTGGAGGACGGGGTCTTCCCGCACCTGCGCGCCCTGGGCAACCCCAAGGAACTGGAGGAGGAGCGCCGCCTGGCCTACGTGGGCATCACCCGGGCCCGTGAGCGCCTGCACGTCTCCCGCGCCGCGATGCGCAGCTCCTGGGGCGCGCCCCAGATGAACCCGCCGTCCCGTTTCCTGGCGGAGATCCCCGACCCGCTGATCGTCTGGGAGCGGGTGTCCTCGTCCGTCGGCGTCGCCTCGCCGTCGTCGGCGAGCCGTCCCGCGACGCGCTCCCCGGGCAGCCGTCCCGTCCCGGCCCTGGCGCCCGGCGACCGGGTCACCCACGACTCGTTCGGACTCGGCACCGTCGTGGCCATCGACGGCGCCGCGGACAAGGCCGCCGCCTCCATCGACTTCGGCGGCGACTACGGCGTCAAGCGCCTGGTCCTGAGGTACGCCCCGATCGAGAAGCTGTGAAGCCCGCGGCCCGCCTCCGGGCGGGCCGTCCGGCGCTCCTTCGGCTCAGCCGCAGGTCTGGGCCAGCGATTCGGTGTTGTCGCCGTCCTCGGGGCCGGCCGTGGGCGTCGCGCCCGGCGCGGTCGGCGTCGCGGTGACGGCGGCCGGCCTGGCCACCGGGGTGCCCGGCCCGGCCGAGGGCCTGGCCGCCTTGGCCTTCGCGGCGGGCGTGGCGAGCGCGGCGACGACCTTGGACCTGATCAGCTCCCAGTCCGGGTTCGCGGTGCTGATCAGCGGCGGGACGAACTGGATGCTCTTGATGTCCGACCCCTTGAGCCGTCGCGAGAGCTCGATCACCTCGGGCAGGACGTCCTGCGGCAGGTCGGTGGAGACCGCCCGCTTGGTGGCGGTGGCGATGCCGTGGAAGCGGGTCAGCAGGGTGGCCGGGTCGGCCTGCTGGGACAGTGCGTAGAGCAGGCACTTCTGCCGCGACATGCGGTGGTAGTCGTCGCTGTTGGTGCGGGTGCGGCCGAACCACAGGGCCTGCTCCCCGGTGAGGGTCCGCACCCCGGCCGGGATCCGGCCCTCGCTGCGGCGGCCGTAGATCAGCTCCTCCGGCACGTTGATCCGGATGCCGCCGACGGCGTCGACGAGCTCCGCGAACCCCTTCATGTCGACCATGACGTAGTAGTCGACGGTCAGGCCGAGGACACCGCCGACGGTCTGCTTCAGCAGCGTCGGGCCGCGCTCGCCCTTGGGCACGCCGGGCACGATCTCCGGATGGTCCTCGGCCCACTGGAAGACCTCGTTGAGCAGCCCCGGGGTGGTGGCGTCGCCCGCGCCGGCGAACCCGTCGGGGAAGGCGGCCCGGGAGACCGCGGTGGGCATGGGGACGTGCTCCAGATTGCGGGGCAGGCTGAAGAGCGTCGTCTCGCCCCGCTGCACGTCGATGCTGGCCACCGTCATGCTGTCGGTCCGCACCCCGAACCGGTTGGGGCCCGCGTCCGCGCCGATCAGCAGCACGTTCACCCTGTCCCTGCCGCCGAAGGGCGCGTCGTTCCCGTCGCTCTCGGCGAACACTTCGGTCACCAGGTTCTTGGAGACCCGCACCAGCTCGACCCCGTAGGCGAGCGGGGCGACCACCAGGGCGCACAGCACGATCACCCCGGCCACGGCCGGTCGGCCGCCCTCGGCGACCAGCTGGTAGGAGCGGATGATCACGGCGCACCAGACCACGCCCAGGAAGACCAGGGCCGCGGTCAGCGCGTCCAGCCAGACCGGCTGCACCAGCCAGGCGGCGAGTTCGTCGCGCAACGGCCAGACCAGCAGCACCGCGCCCAGCAGGACCACCGCTTCGAGGGCCAGGAGAAGCGCGCCCGTCACCCGCCGCCCCGTGCGGAAATGCGCGGTGCCCCACACCGCCGCGGCGGCCAGCGTGATCAGGAGTGTGCGCTTCATCCCCGAGAACTTACCGTTGACAACGAATCAATAACCCTTAAATGCGTATGATGCCGATCTCGCGTTGATTGTTCATTTCCGCGTGATCTCCGCGTCAGATGAGCCGCCGGGCCGCCGCCCACCGGCTCAACTCGTGCCGGTTCGACAACTGGAGCTTGCGCAGCACGCTGCTCACATGCGTCTCGACCGTCTTCACCGAGATGAAGAGCTCCTTGGCTATCTCCTTGTAGGCGTACCCCCGGGCGATGAGCCGCAACACCTCGCGCTCCCGGGCCGTGAGCTGGTCGAGCTCCGGATCGGCCACCGGCGCCGCCGTCGCGCTGAAGGCGTCCAGCACGAAACCGGCCAGCCGCGGGGAGAACACCGCGTCGCCCTCGGCCACCCGGCCGATCGCGTCGGTCAGCTCCGGACCGGAGATCGTCTTGGTGACGTAACCGCGGGCCCCGCCCCGGACCACCCCGATCACGTCCTCCGCCGCGTCCGACACCGAGAGCGCCAGGAACCGGGTCTGCGACGGCAGCACCCGCCGCAGCACCTCCACGCCCCCGCCGCCCGGCAGGTGCACGTCCAGCAGCACCACCTCGGGCCGGGTCTCGCCGATCACCGCGACCGCCTCGTCGACGTCGGCGGCCTCCCCCACCACCTCGATCTGTGGCCCCAGCTCGGCCTTGACCCCGGTCCGGAACATCTGGTGGTCATCGACCAGCACGACCCGCGTCACTTCTTCAGCTCCAGTCTGATCTCGGTGCCCTCGCCCGGTGCGCTGCGCACCCGCGCGGTGCCGCCGTGCCGTTCCATACGTCCAATGATCGACCCTCGGACGCCCATCCGGTCCGGCGGGACGCCGTCCAGCACGAACCCGGCGCCGCGGTCCCGCACGAAGATCTCCAACTCGTCGCCCGCGACCTCGGCGTAGACCGAGATGACCGGCGCGCCCGAGTACTTCGCCGCGTTCACCATCGCCTCCCGTGCTGCCTGGATCATCGCGCTGACCCGTTCGTCCAGCGGGCAGTCGCCGACGCAGACCACCTCGACCGGCACCCCGTGGGCGTCCTCCACCTCGGCCGAGACCTCCCTGACCGCCGCGGCGAACAGCTGCGAGGAATCCGACTTGGGCTGGTACAGCCAGGCCCTCAGCTCCCGCTCCTGGGAGCGGGCCAGCCGCGCCACCTCCTTGGGGTCCTGGGCGCTGCGCTGGATCAGGGTGAGGGTGTGCAGCACCGAGTCGTGGATGTGCGCGGCCACCTCGGCCCGTTCCTGCGACCTGACCCGCTCGGCCCGTTCGGCGTCCAGCTCCTGCCAGAGCCGCACCAGCCACGGAGTGAGGATCACCGTCACCCCGGTGAGGATGATCGCGGTGGCCAGCAGCACCTGGGGGATCTGCGTCGCCGGGACCTTCTGCGCGAAGAACCCGCCGATCCCGCCGACCACCAGCAGCATGCCCAGCAGGCCGCGCCACCACATGCCCTTGGGCAGCGTGCTCCAGCGCTCCCGCTGGTCCCGGTCGGCCTGCTGCCACAACAGCGCCGCGCCCACCGCGACGACCAGCACCGGCCACAGGGCGAGCTGCGCCATCCCCGAGACACCGGTCAGCACGCTGAGCCCCGCCGTCAACAACGCGTAAGCCAGCAGCTGCGTCAGGCTCCGCCTCCCCGACGGCTCGTCCCGGGACGGGACCAGCACCCAGAAGGCGATGTAGGCCGCGTAACCGTAGGGGCCCGCGGCGGTCAGCGCCACGAACGCCAGCCGCACCACCATCGGCTCCAACCCCAGATGCCCGGCCAGCCCCGCGCAGACTCCGGCCACCAGCCGGCCGTCCTTGGCCCGGGTGAGCCGGGTGATGCCGTCGGAGGTCATGGTCAGATCGTCACATTCCTTACGGTGTCTTCGCATCAGGGCGCTTCCCCGATCCGCTCTCAGGGTCGGTTCAGGGTGACCCCGGATACCGCGCCGAGCGAACATGGGTGAGCATGAGCGCATGACCTCCGACAGGCTGACCCGGGCCAGAGAAGGACGCATCGGCGGCGGGGTGTGCGCCGGCCTCGGCCGCTACACGGGGATCGACCCCCTGGTCTTCCGGGTCGGTTTCGCCCTGCTGGTGTTCGCCTCCTGGTGCGCCCTGCCACTGTACGTCGCGGCGCTTCTGCTCATGCCCGACGAGGACGGCGGCCCCGCCCCGCTGGAACGCGCGACCGGCCGCCTGCTCGCCGGGACGACGACGCTGACCCTGCTCGGAGTCCTGCTCGGCACGGGGATCCTGCTCGACCTCACCGGGCAGGGCCTGCTCAACAGCCTCGGCGGGGACGCCCTGGCCGCCCTGGTGATCGCGGCGCTGATCGCGCTGGCCGCCCAGGCCAGGGGCGCCGACCTCGTCGCGGCGGCCCGTACCCTGCCCGACCGGCTACGAGGGGAGCCGCTTCCCGCCATGAAGACCCGGACGCCCCCGCCCACGACCCCCCTGGAGGAGCTGCAGGCCGGATGGATCGACCTGGCCACACTGCAGCCGTACCGTCCGCCGGCGGCCCCCCGGAAGGAGTCGGCCGAACGCCGTGCTCCCGCGGAGCCCTCCGGTTCCGCCGCCTTCCTCGATCTCTCCGAGCAGACCTCCGGTCCCGCCTCCGGTGAGGTGTCCGAGCCCGAACGCCCGGCCGCGAAGCCCGAGCACTCCCGCGGCGGCACACCGCCGGTGCTCTCCGGGGTGACCCTGCTGCTGGCCTCCGCGGCGGGCGCCTCCTCGCTCGCCTTCACCTCCGGCCTGCCGGAGACCGCGTCCCTGCAGGTCGCGTTCGCCACCGCGCTGGCCGTCGTCGCGCTCGGGCTGGTCGTCGGCACCTGGGCGGGCCGGACCAACGGGCTGGTCGCGGTCGGGGCGCTGCTGTCGGTGGCGCTGATCGGCAGCACCGCCGCCGCGGACGTGCAGAACGGCGCCCGTTTCGGCGAGGTGTCCTGGCGGCCGGTGGACCCCAACGCCGCCCAGCCCTACCGGATCATCGCGGGCCAGGGCGTGCTCGACCTCACCGCGCTGCCGCTGCGGGACGGCGGACGCTACCGCGTCGCGGCCGAGGTCGGCCTCGGCGGCCTGCGGGTGGTACTGCCCGCCCACGCCCAGGTGGAGCTGCACGTGTCGACCGGTCTGGGCGACGTCACCGTCGACAAGAAGATCACCAGCGGACCCAGGGCCAGGGTCGAGCGCACGCTGCCCGGCGCCGGCTCCAACCCGCCGGTGCTGGAGTTGCACGTCAAGGGCAGGCTCGGCGACCTGGAGGTGGTCCGTGGGGGCGCGTAGAGCCGACCTGGGGGCTTTGGCGGCGGGGATCCTCTTCCTCGCCGTCGCCGCCCTGTTCCTGCACACGGCGCTCAGCGGGACCGAGGCCCTCCCGTTCGCCTACCAGGCGGCGGTGTTCGTGGCCGGTTTCGCCCTGGTCCTGCTGGTCCGAGGGCTCTTCCGGTCACGCCGCTGAGGCCCGTCAGGCGTACAGGTGCAGGGTGACGGCGTAGCCGGCACCCGGGTTGACCACCTCGTGCACGCGGTCGCCGGTCTGGACGCGGACCCGGTTGGCGCGCAGGGGGCGGGCCACCGCGCCGTCGCCCCCCACGACCACCTCGGCCAGCTCGCCCGCGATCACGCTCATGATCTGGGACGCGCCGCCGTGGCCGTGGGCCGGCAGCCGGTACCCGGGCGGCCAGGTGATCAGCCACAGCCCGTCCTCCAGCTCGACCCGCACCCGCTCGGCGGGGTCGAACCGCACCAGGTGCCACCAGGCGCCGGGCCGCGCGGCGGCCTCCTGGACGCGGGCGGCGAGCTGGCCGACGGTGGGGGGCGCACCGGTCTCGCGGACCTGGTCGCGCATCGTGATGTCAGGGAAAGTCTCGGTCTTCAAGACGGAAGATCCTTCGGCTGGTCTCCGGGGCTGAGGCCCGCACG
This sequence comes from Actinocorallia sp. B10E7, assembly GCF_039871655.1. Classification (NCBI taxonomy): domain Bacteria; kingdom Bacillati; phylum Actinomycetota; class Actinomycetes; order Streptosporangiales; family Thermomonosporaceae; genus Actinocorallia; species Actinocorallia sp. B10E7. The sequence goes on along the minus strand of NZ_JBDPLZ010000013.1, from coordinate 27,347 downwards.
GAGAGAACGGCTGACTGGCTGGGGCGGTCAGCTACGACAACACGAAGACAGCGCGCCACCGGCGTGGCAGATGCTCAGTGCGCGCGAAGACATGCTCAGAACTCTACCTGCTCACGGCCGTGTCCGCAGTGCTTTCCCCGTCCCATTGGCACGGTCGTCACCATGGGACATAGGGTCACCTTCAGCATCATTCCTGGAGGTCCCCATGGAGCTCGACCACGAGTTCACCGTCGCCACGGACGCGGACACCGCCTGGCCCGTGCTCCTCGACGTGGAGCGCATGCACCCGCTGATTCCCGGCGCCGTCTACGAGTCCGGGACGGACGGGGAGTACCGCGGCAGGCTGAAGGTCAAGTTCGGCCCCACCACGATCACCTACCGGGGCTCCGTCCGCATCGCCGTCCTCGACGACCTGACCCGCACCGCCATCCTCGAGGTCACCGCCCGGGAGGCGCGCGGCCAGGGCACCGTCACCGGCTCCTTCCAGGCCACCGTCCTGCCCTCCGGCGACTCCTGCCGCGTCGTCCTGCACACCACGCTGGTGTTCGCCGACGGCCGCGCGGGCTCCCTCGGCGAACACCTCGTCCACGACACCGGCGCCAAGCTCCTCGCCCGCTTCTCCGCCGGCCTCAACGCCCTCCTGGCCTCCCCCGCGAAGACCGCGTCCGCGGAGCAGACCGCCCCCGAACCGGCGATCGCGGAGACGGAACCCGCCACCGCGGAACCCGCCGTCACGATCGAAGCCGTCGCGGAGGAGCCCGCACCGACCGCGCCCCTGCCCCCGCTCCTCCCGGAGCAGGACACCGCGGAGACGACTCCTGTGGAGCAGGACACCGCCGAACCGGAGGCCGCGGAGGCGGAGCCCGCGACCGCAGAGCCCGCGACCGCGGAGCCCGCTCTCGCCGAGCCGGTCGCGACCGAAGCCGTGGCCGGGGAACCCGCGCCGACCGGGTCTTCGGGTGCGGAGGTCGGGATCGCGGCGGCCCCAGGGCCCGCCGGGGACGGCGGACCGGAACTGGAGTTGTACGAGCTGGCCGAGCGGCCGGGATGGCTCAGGCGGGTGCTGCCGATCGCCGGGGCGCTGGTGCTGCTGCTGGTGGTGCGGCGGTTCGTGCGGCGGCGCTGAGCGCTCCCCTCATCTCAGGCCCAGGTGGTCCAGGACGCGGGAGGCGGCCCAGCCGTCGTCGTGGGGACAGTGCCGTTCGACGAAGGCGCGGTGCCGGTCGCCGGATTCCTCCGGACGGGTGAGGGCGTCGATCAGCTCGTCGGTGTCCGCGGCGACGGGACCGGGAGCAGGCGCCTCCCCGTCGGCCGCCAGGAGGATCGCGGGACGGCCCGTGCCCGCGAAGTCGACCAGGGCCGGGAAGTGGTCGGTCACCAGGACGTCGGCGGCGAGGCACAGCACGGTGGGGTCGGGCCAGGCGCTCACGTCGAGGATCGAGGCGGCCCGGGGCCCGTCCCCTGCGGCGTGGGGCGCGCGGGAGAGCAGCACCTGGTCGTCGCCGAGAGCGGCTGAGACGAGGTTCAGGTCGGGAAGCGGGGCTGTCGCGCGTTTGCGCGGATCACTCCGGCAGGCGGGGAGGTACAGGACGGCCCGTCCGCCCTCCGGGACGCCCAGGGCGCGGCGGAGCCCGGCCGCGGCCTCGGACGCGTCCAGGCGGTGCAGCGGGTCGGTGCGGGGGTGGCCGGTGGTGAGGATCTCTCCCCCGTAGCCGAAGACCTCCCGGAAAAGCCGCTCCGACCAGGCGTTCTGGGCCAGCGCCAGATCCCACTGCGGCACGTCGTGCTCCCGCCAGGACGGGCCCGCCAGGCGGCGCAGCGATGCTCGGAGGCCGTCGTCCTCCTGAACGCCGTAGGGGACGCCGTGCCAGCCCTGCACGTACGTCTGGCCGGGGGTCTTGGCGTACCAGGGCTCCTGGACGAAGTTCCCGAAGACGTACCGGGCGCAGGCCAGGGCCTCGAAGTGCTCACGGCTGCCCGCCAGGACGAGCCGTGCCCCCTCGGGCGCGGGGAAGGCTCCGTCCGCCGTCACCCACACGCATTCCAGGCCGAGTTCGCGGCGCCGCAGCTCCTCGAAGAGGCCGCGCGGGTTGCAGGAGTACTCGTGTCCCCTGTAGGCGTCGAAGAGCGCGAGGTCGCGGACGGGCTGGGAGCGCCGCCGCCGGTAGACCGTCCGCAGCAGGCCCTCCCTGGCGTACCGGCCGCGTTCGCGGCCGTGCGGTCCCGCCTTCGCCTGCAGTTCGAGCGCGTCCATGCGGTAGACGGCGGGCGTGTACTCGTGCCATCCGCACACGTGGGGTCCGGGCAGCTCGCGCAGGATGTCACGCGAGACGAGGACCGCCTGCCCGTCCAGGTGGAGCGTCCAGCGTCCGCCGCCCAGCGCCACCTCCCCGAACGGGCGCGGCATGCGCCGGGGCCGGATCACCGCGGTGAAGCCTTCTTCCTTCCACTCCAGCGGGATCCGGTGCTCCTGCCCCGAGCGCCGGTGCCGCAGCACCAGCTCGGACGGCCGGTCGGCTCCGAGGTAGGAGCCGGTGAGCTCCAGCAGTTCGCCGTCCGTCCAGGCCAGGCGGCGCACCACAGGCTTGGGGCGGCGCACGAGCAGGCGCAGCACCCCGTGCCTGGTCCGGCTCACCACGAGCTCACCACCGGGCGCCGAGTAGGCCTCGTCGGGGCAGGAGGCCTGCACCCGGAATCCGCCCAGCCGCACCTCCCACGACCCGGTGGCGAGCCCGGCGAGCCCGTCCGGCTCGACGGCCGGCACCTCGGCCCGGAAGCGCAGCCCGTTCACCTCGGCCGCCAAGCGCACCTTGGCGTCCTTGCGGGCGAGCACCATCTGCAGCGGTCCCCGCGGGGCCCGCGTCAGCGTCCCTTCCAGGACCAGCCGTCCGCTCTCCATCCGGTGCGCGACGAGCGTGGCCTCCTGCGGGCGCACCCGCAGCACGTACTCGCCGTCCTTCTCCGCCGCCTCGACCCGCAGGACGGAGTTCGTCCGCTGCACCAGGGCGGCTGTGGGCCACTTCTGCACGGACGACCGGGGCGCCGTCGGCGTGCACCGCAGCCGCGCGCCCTGGCAGGCCACCTCCACCTCCAGCCGCCAGTCCGACGGGCGCAGCCGTCCGAGGACCTTCAGCGACGACGCCGGGATGCGCGCCCTGAACCCCGAGCCGTCGTAGTCGACCAGCTCCTGCCCGGAATCTGCGGTGACGTCCGGCCTGTCGACCCGTTCCAGGGGCACCCGGATCCGTCCGAACCTGTTCACCGCCCGCAGCCACAACCGGATCCGGGAACCCTCGGACTCCAGCCACCGGATGTAGGCGTGGCCTTCCAGCTCCAGGACGCCGTCCTCCCAGGCGGCCCGGTCCACCCCGGCCACCGCCTCCAGCTCGCGCGTCACGTCGCACAGGCCGTGGGGCACGCTGTCGGCGAAGGGGTACCGGGCGTGCCAGTGCTTGTCCTCGCGCACCACGGGCACCGACCGGTGCCCGCCCGCCTTGGCGAACCGCAGCAGTTCCCGCAGGTCCTCCCGTCTGCCTTCGCGCAGCAGGTGCAGCCGCAACCGCTGGAAGGCCGTCAGGTCCCCGGCCGTCTCCGGGCCCAGCTCCGAGGCCAGCCGGGTGGCGAGCTCCATGACCTCGTCCATCGCCCCGGAGTCCGTCGCCCCGGCCCGCCCCGCGGGTTCGGCCAGCGCGCTGAAGACCACCCGCAGCTCGATCCCGAGCAGCACATGCCGGTCGTAGGCGGGCACCAGCTCCGGTGCCCGCACCGCGAGCTCCTGCCGGACGCACTCGGTGGACCGCAGCCGCTGGAGGAGGTTCGCCGGGGCGTGCCGCTCCTCGGTGATGGAGCCCGGCCGCCTGCGCCAGTGGTAGACGGTCTCGCTCAGCACGTCCACGGACCGGGCGACGGCGTGCGCGGTGAGGATGACCGGAGGGTCCTCGTACAGCCCTTCGGGGAAGGTGAAGCCGTGGTCGTCCCAGAACGAGCGCCGGAACACCTTGTTCCACGGGGTGCGGTCGCGCACCAGCAGCGGGTGCAGGCTCGCGCGGGTGCGTTCCCTCGGCTCGGTGAAGACGTCGCGGTGCAGCGCCGACTGCCACGTCCTGCCCTCCGACATGCGCAGGACGTTGCCCGTGGCGAAGTCCGAGCCGGTGCGCTCCAGCGTCTCCACCAGCAGCCGGTAGGCGTCGGGCGGGACCACGTCGTCCCCGTCGGCGAACGCCAGGTACCTGCCCGCGGCGCGGGCGACGCCGGTGTTGCGGGCAGGTCCGGGGCCGGAGTGCTCCTGCTGGACCAGCCGGAACCGGGGGTCGCGGTCGGCCATCGCCTTGGCGGCGACCGCGCCGTCATCGGTGGACCCGTCGTCCACCATGACCACCTCCAGTTCCGGGTAGCTCTGCGCGGCCAGTGAGCGCAGGCAGTCCGGCAGGTACGCGGAGAGGTCGCGAAAAGGGACGATCACGCTGAGCAAGGGCGACGAGGCCCCGTTCCGGAGATGCATCACAGCCTCCTGAAGACCCTGAGGACGTGGTCGACGACCCGTGCCGGGGCGGCCGCGCCGCCGCGTCGGCGGCTCAGGAGCGGCTCAGCAGATGACGGACCCGGAACGGCCGGGCCAGCAGCCACTCATCGTCGAGGTCGGCGGGTTCCGCTCCGGCGTGCAGCAGGTCTTCGGCCATCACCAGTTCGGCCTCGGTACACCTGGTGTGCACGGAGAGGTCCATAGGAGTCTTTGCCATGAACATGCCCCCCAGAATCATCACGTTGGGCAACCATTCTGTACCTCAAAGTGATGATCAGGCGGCACCTTGGCAACTTTTCTCGCAAGCGGGGTTTCAGCCGACGACCCTGACGTTCCAGCCGCGGTCGCGGATCGCGGTCCGCACCACCTTGGCGAGGAGCTCGAACTCCGGCACGCGGGGGGAGGTCGCCCGGTGCACCAGTCCGATCGTGCGCTGGGGGGCGGGTGCGCAGAACCGCCGGATGGTCATCCCCTCTCGCCCAGCTTCAGAGGGAACCGCCGATTCTGGGAGCAATGTCACGCCGAGTCCGCCGGAGACCAGCTGCACCAGCGTGGTCAGGCTGGTGGCGTAGGTCGCGGCGGCGGCCCGCGCGCCGACCTCCCGGCAGACCTCCAGCGCCTGGTCGCGCAGGCAGTGGCCCTCGTTCAGCAGCAGCACCTCGAAGTCGCCGAGCGCGTCGCGGGCGATCGGCTCGTCCACCTCGTAGCCGCTGGGCGCGGCCAGCAGGAAGTCCTCCTCGTACAACGGCAGCCCGACCAGCCCCGGCGAGGTGACCGGCAGGGCGAGGAGCGCCACGTCCAGCCGGCCCGTGATCAGCTCGGCCAGGCAGTAGGCGGTCTGCTCCTCGCGGACCGCCAGCTCCATCTGGGGGAACTCGCGCTGCAGCTCGGGCAGGACCGTGGGCAGCAGATACGGGGCGACGGTCGGGATGACCCCGAACCGCAGCGGCCCGCCCAGCGGCCCGCGGTCGACCATGGCCTCCTCGGCCAGCCGGTCGAGCTCGGCCATGACGATGGCCGCGCGCCGCGCCACCCTCTCCCCCGCAGGGGTGAGGAGCACCTTGCGCGTGGTGCGTTCCAGCAGCTGGGTGCCGAGGGCGTCCTCCAGCGCGGCCACGGCTCCCGAGAGCGCGGGCTGGCTCATGCGCAGCACCGAGGCCGCCTCACGGAAATGGAGGTGCTCCGCGACCGCGAGGAAGGCTCGCAGCTGGGCGACTGTAGGTCGGCTGATAAGAAACTCCTATCACGGACACCCCGTGGGGCTGATTTCTCACATGACGATACCTGCGCCATCCTGGGTACCGACTACCCGTGTCTCTTCCCAGGAGGACCTTGTGCTTTCGATCGGCGACCAGTTCCCGGCCTACTCCCTGACCGCCTGCGTCTCCCTCGACGCCGACAACGCGTTCGCGACCATCGACGAGAAGAGCTACGAGGGCAAGTGGCGGGTCGTGTTCTTCTGGCCCAAGGACTTCACCTTCGTGTGTCCGACCGAGATCGCCGAGTTCGGCCGCCTGAACGACGACTTCGCCGACCGCGACGCCCAGGTGCTGGGCGTCTCCGTGGACAACGAGTTCGTCCACTACAACTGGCGCAAGAACCACGAGGACCTGCGGGACCTGCCGTTCCCGATGCTGTCGGACCTCAACCGCGAACTGTGCGAGGCCCTGGGCATCCTGACCAAGGACGGCGTCGCCCAGCGCGCCACCTTCATCGTCGACCCCGACAACGAGATCCAGTTCGTCATGGTCACCGCCGGTTCTGTCGGCCGCAACGTCAAGGAGGTCCTGCGGGTCCTCGACGCCCTGCAGTCGGACGAGCTGTGCCCCTGCAACTGGAACAAGGGCGAGTCCACCCTGGACGTGAACAAGCTGCTCGCGGGCGCCTGATCATGAGCGTCGACAACCTGAAGAACGCTCTCCCGGCCTACGCCAAGGACATCAAGCTCAACCTGGGCTCGGTGACCGGCACCTCGCAGCTGACCGAGCAGCAGCTGTGGGGCACGGTGCTGGCCACCGCGCTGGCCACCGGGAGCGCCCAGGTGATCACGGAGGTCTCCGCCGAGGCGGGCGACTACCTCAGCGCCGAGGCGTTCGAGGCGGCCAAGGCCGCCGCCGCGATCATGGCGATGAACAACGTGTACTACCGCTCGACCCACCTCATCGGGGACGAGACCTACGCCACCCTCCCGGCGAAGCTGCGCATGAGCGTCATCGCCAAGCCCGGGGTGGACAAGGCCGACTTCGAGCTGTGGTGCCTGGCGGTCTCGGCCGTCAACGGCTGCGGCCGCTGCCTGGAGTCCCACGAGAAGGTCCTGCGCGAGTCGGGCTTCTCCCGTGAGCTCGTCCAGGAGGCCCTGCGCATCGCCGCCGTCGTCAACGCCACCGCCGCCACCCTGGAGGCGGAGAAGGCCCTCACGACCGCCTGACCTTCCGGACGGTCGATGTTCCCGGCCCCCGCGGAAGCCCCTTTCCGTGGGGGCCTTCCTGTGCCCGCAAGCCGTACGGTGGCACGGTGAACGCTCTCCTGGCACGGTTGTGGCGCAAGATCCGCGGGTCCTACCAGTGGCGGCTGCTGTGGTTCGCCCACGCGAAGTTCAACTGCGGCGTCACCGGCGTCGTGCTCGTTCCCGGTGGCCCCGGCGGCCCCGTCGGACGGGTCCTGCTGCTGCGCCACCGTCTGTGGCCCCTGGACCGGCAGTGGGGCTTCCCCACCGGCTACGCGCGCAAGGGCGAGCGCCACGAGGACACGATCGCCCGGGAGGTCCGCGAGGAGACGGGCCTGTCGGTGGAGGTCGGGCGCCTGCTCAAGGTGACCAGCGGGTACCGGCTGCGGATCGAGATCGCCTACGAGGCCGTTCTGACGGACGGCGCGGCAGGCATGGACGGGCTGAGACTGGAGGACCGCGAGATCCTGGAGGCGCGGCTGTTCCCGCTGGACGGGCTGCCCGAGGGCATGCTCCCGGCCCACCGGGAGCTGCTCGCCCTGGCCCTGGAGCGGACTCAGGCGCGGTAACGCTTCCAGGCGGTGCGCATCCGCTCGGCCTGCCCCTTGGTGAACTCCGTCATGCACTTGTCGTACCCGTAGTCCATGAAGTTGTGGATCGAGTCGCGTCCCCAGGCGCTGGGGCAGGAGTCGCCGGCCTTCTTCGGGCAGCCGTTGGTGGGCTGCTTCTGGGCCGGGGTGTCTCCGACGAGGTCGCCGACCTTGCAGCCGTCCTTGCCGGGGTCCCGGCCGAAGGTGTGGTAAAGACCGAGCCAGTGGCCGACCTCGTGCACCGCCGTGTAACCCAGGCTGTAATGCTTGATCTTCCCGCCGGGCAGGCTGGAGTGGTGGATGATCACCCCGTCGCGGGCCGGGTCCTTCTTGTAGTCCCACGGCATGGTCGCCCAGCCGAGCAGCTCGCTCCCCAGGTCGGCGGTGTAGACGTTGAGCGTGCTGTCGCCGCCCTTGCGCAGTTCCTTCTTGAAGTCGGCCTCGTGCAGGCGGGGATTGCGGAACCAGTCCGCGTTCTCCGTCCAGGTGACCTTCTTGAGGTAGAAGTTGATCTTGGCGTTGTATCCGCCCTTCCGGCCCCGGTAAGCGGCGTCGAGGACCTTGATCTGCTCGAGCAACGCCTTCTTCGCGACCTTGCCCTTGCCTCCGTTGTGCAGCACGTGGAAGTTGACGGGGATGTTGATCCACTTCCCGTCGTCCGCGACGCGCAGCAGCCTCCCCGCGATCCTCTGCCGGTCCAGTTCCCGCTCGACCTGCTCGGCGACCTTCGCACTCGTCCGCGAGCCGGGCTCGATCACCCGCGCTCCGTACCGCACCCGGGCCTGCTCGTGCTCGTCGCGGGCGTGCACGTCCTCCTCCCCAGTGCAGAAGGCCTCCGCCCATGCCGCGGGTGAGGCCGTCGCCACGGGGGCCTCGGCCAGACGGGGGATGGAAACCGTCGCCGCGACGGCCAGGCCGAGCACGGCACACTTCCCTACGCGCTTCACGGGGCTCCTCGGGGGGTCTGCGGTGGGGGCGGTCGAGACGGGGGCGGCTCAGGGGTTCTACCGGGAGGTGAGAAGAATGTACAAGAAAGTACCTGCAGAAAACCGGCGGACCACCAACGTTCCGGCACCCCCGGGGACCAGCGTTCACGCACCGTAGAAGCCCGTAGACTGTGGTCACTCCCTGTCTTCGCCGCGAAAGGCTCTCCCGTGCCCGTGACCGAACAGTCGTTCGATACTGTTCTCGTCGTTGACTTCGGCGCGCAGTATGCGCAGTTGATCGCCCGGCGTGTCCGGGAATGCCAGGTGTTCAGCGAGATCGTGCCGTCCACCATGCCGGTCGCCGAGATGCTCGCCAAGAAGCCCAAGGCGATCATCCTGTCCGGCGGCCCCTCCTCCGTGTACGAGCCGGGCGCCCCCGCCGCGCCCGAAGGCCTGTTCACCACCGGGGTCCCGGTCCTCGGCATCTGCTACGGCTTCCAGGTGATGGCCCAGACGCTGGGCGGCGTCGTCGAGCGGACGGACGTCGCCGAGTACGGCCGCACCGACCTGGACGTCCTGGGCGGCTCCCTCTTCGATGGCCTGCCCGTGACCCAGAAGGTGTGGATGTCGCACGGCACCTACGCCAGCCGGGCGCCCGAGGGCTTCGAGGTCACCGCCACCACGGCCGTCACCCCGATCGCCGCCTTCGAGAACCCCGCGGCCGGCCTGTACGGCGTGCAGTTCCACCCCGAGGTGCTGCACACCGAGCACGGCAGGACCGTGATGAAGCGCTTCCTGGAGCTGGCCGGGGTCCGCCCCAACTGGACGATGGTCAACATCGCCGAGGAGTCCATCGAGCGGATCCGCCGCCAGGTCGGCGGCAAGCGCGCCATCTGCGGCCTGTCCGGCGGCGTCGACTCCGCGGTGGCCGCCGCGCTGGTCCAGCGCGCCATCGGCGACCAACTCACCTGCGTGTACGTCGACCACGGCCTGATGCGCAAGAACGAGTCCGAGCAGGTGGAGAAGGACTTCGTCGCGGCCACCGGCGTGAAGCTGCACGTCGTGGACGCCGAGGAGCGCTTCCTGTCCGCGCTGGCCGGGGTCACCGACCCCGAGGAGAAGCGCAAGATCATCGGCCGGGAGTTCATCCGGGTCTTCGAGGCCGCGGCCCGCGAGATCTCCGCCGCCGACGACGTGGAGTTCCTGGTCCAGGGCACCCTCTACCCCGACGTGGTGGAGTCCGGCGGGGGCACCGGCACCGCCAACATCAAGTCCCACCACAACGTCGGCGGCCTGCCGGAGGACCTGCAGTTCGCCCTGATCGAGCCGCTGCGCACGCTGTTCAAGGACGAGGTGCGCGCCCTGGGCGAGCAGCTCGGCCTGCCGCCGGAGATCGTCTGGCGCCAGCCCTTCCCCGGTCCCGGCCTGGGCATCCGGATCATCGGCGAGGTCACCCGGGAGCGGCTGGACCTGCTGCGCGAGGCGGACGCGATCGCCCGCGAGGAGCTGACCCGCGCCGGGCTCGACCGCGACGTGTGGCAGTTCCCGGTCGTGCTGCTGGCCGACGTGCGTTCGGTGGGCGTGCAGGGCGACGGCCGCACCTACGGCCACCCGGTGGTGCTGCGCCCGGTCAGCAGCGAGGACGCGATGACCGCCGACTGGTCGCGCCTGCCCTACGACCTGCTGGAGCGCATCTCCACCCGGATCACCAACGAGGTCCGCGAGGTCAACCGTGTCGTGCTGGACGTCACCAGCAAGCCCCCGGGCACTATCGAGTGGGAGTAGGGGCGGCGCCCAGCACCAGTCGCATCGCGCTGTCGTAGATCCCGGCCGGCACCCGGTCGGGATCCAGCAGGTGCTGCAGGGCCAGGCCGAGCTCCAGCGCCATGGCCAGGACGGCGCGCTCCTGCGCCGGTATCGCGGGCCCGCCGTCCGGCTCCCCGCCGGGCGGCTCCTCCCGCTCCAGCCGCTCGGCCAGTTCGCTGCGCTGGCACTGGTACCAGTCGGCGATCCGCCAGCCGGCCGAGTAGTCGCGCATGCCGTACAGCCAGAACTCGACCAGGAGCTGGCCCAGCAGCCGGTCGTCGTCGCTGTCCCCGTCCCACCGCCGTCCCAGGCCCTCGCCGTGGGTGGCGCAGCGTTCCAGCAGGGCGAAGAGCAGGTCGGCCTTGCCCGCGAAGTTGGAGTAGACCGCGCCCTTGGTGAGCCCGGCCGAACCGGCGATGTCGTCCAGGGAGGCCCCGTGGATGCCGCGTTCGGCCCACAGCCGCTGGGCCGCGTCCAGAAGCGCTTCGCGGGTCCGCGCCCGCTTCTCCTGGCGTCCGGTGCTGACGGTCCGTCGGGTGGAAGCAGCCATCCGTAACCCTCTCTGAGATTCTCTTCCTTCCTGATACACCGGACGGTCTTGGTCTTTCCGGCCTTTACCGATGTGGACCGGTCCAATGTAGTGAGCAGACCCACAATGACCGGGTGGCCATTGTGGGTTACTTGCAGGTATCCAAACCTGGCCACTCGGTCATATGCTGACCGGCATGGCAACCCAGACGGCTTCCTCCCGCCCCCTCTCCGACGCTGTCATCGCCAGGATCACCGGCCTGGTGAACTCCTCCGGAGCCACCACGGTGATCAACGCGCCGTTCACCGGTGAGCCCCTGGCCACCATGCCGCTCTCCGCGGCCGAGGACGTGGAGCAGGCCTACGCCAAGGCCCGCGCCGCGCAGCGCGCCTGGGCCCGGCTCTCCCCCGCCGAGCGGGCCAAGCCCGTCCTGCGCTTCGTCGACGAGTTCATCGCCCGCCGCGACGAGATCCTGGACATCCTGCAGTGGGAGACGGGCAAGGCCCGCCGCCACGCCTTCGAGGAGTTCCTGGACGTCACCCTCGGCCCGCTCTACTACGCGCGCCGCGCGCCGAAGCTGCTGGCCCCCAAGCGCCGGCAGGGCGCCTTCCCGCTGGCCGTCAAGACCTACGAGTACCGGCAGCCCAAGGGCGTGATCGGCATGATCACCCCGTGGAACTACCCGATCAGCATGGGCGTCGGCGACACCATCCCGGCCCTGCTGGCGGGCAACGGCGTCGTGCACAAGCCCGACACCCAGACCGCGCTGAGCGTGTTGTGGTGCGTCGACCTGATGATCGAGTGCGGGCTGCCCCGCGACCTGTGGCAGGTCGTCGTCGGCGACCCCGGCGAGATCGGCGACGCCCTGATCGGCAACGCCGACTACATCGCCTTCACCGGCTCCACCCGCGCCGGACGGCTCATCGCCGAGAAGGCCGCGCCCCGCCTCATCGGCTACTCGCTGGAACTCGGCGGCAAGAACCCGATGATCGTCCTGGAGGACGCCGACCTGGACAAGGCCGCCCGCGGCGCCGTCCGGGCCTGCTTCAGCAACGCCGGGCAGCTGTGCATCTCCATCGAGCGGCTGCTGGTGCACGAGAAGGTCTATGACGCCTTCCTCGCCAAGTTCGCCGCCGAGACCAAGGCGATGAAGCTCGGCTCGTCCCTGGACTTCGAGCCCCAGATGGGCTCGCTGACCTACCCGCGCCAGCTCGAGGCCGTCACCGCGCACGTCGAGCAGGCCGTCAAGGCGGGCGCCACCGTCGTCGCGGGCGGCAGGGCCCGGCCCGACCTCGGCCCGCTCTTCTACGAGCCGACCATCCTCACCGAGGTCACCACCGAGATGGACCTGTGCGCCAACGAAACGTTCGGCCCGGTCGTCAGCGTCTACAAGTTCGCCACCGAAGAGGAGGCGATCGAGCGGGCCAACGACACCCACTACGGCCTGAACGCCTCGGTCTGGACGCGGAACCTCGCCCGCGGACGCCGCGTCGGCGCCCGGATCCAGGCCGGCACGGTCAACGTCAACGAGGGTTACGGCGCGGCCATGGCCTCGCACGACGCCCCCATGGGCGGCATGAAGCAGTCCGGCGTCGGCCGCCGCCACGGCTCCGAGGGCCTGCTGAAGTACACCGAGGTGCAGACGCTCGCCACCAGCCAGTACATGGAGCTGGACGCTCCCCCCGGGGTCCCGTACGCCAAGTACGCCGACCTCCTGACCAGCTCCCTCAAGACGCTCAAGCGCCTGCGTCTCAAGTAAGGACGGACTCCCGTGGACTACGACGTTCTCATAGTCGGCTCGGGGTTCGGCGGCAGCGTCACGGCGCTCCGGCTCACCGAGAAGGGCTACAAGGTCGGCGTCATCGAGGCGGGCCGCCGCTTCGACACCCGTGGCGAGGGCACCGCCCACCGCCCCCTCCCCAAGACGAGCTGGCGCCTGCCCTCCTACCTGTGGGCCCCCGCGCTCGGGCTCACCGGCATCCAGCGCATCCATCTGGTGCGCGGCAAGAAGGGCAGCATGGTCACCGTGCTGGCCGGCGCCGGGGTCGGCGGAGGCTCGCTGGTGTACGCCAACACGCTGTACGTCCCGCCGAAGCCGTTCTTCGAGGACGGGCAGTGGGCGCACATCACCGACTGGGAGGCGGAGCTCGCCCCCTACTACGACCAGGCCAAGCGCATGCTGGGCGTGGTGCAGAACCCGGCGGTGACCCCCGCGGACAAGGTCATCAAGCGGGTCGCCGACCGCATGGGCAAGGGCGACACCTTCCGGCTGACGCCCGTCGGCGTGTTCTTCGGCAAGCACGGCGGCGCCAAGCACGAGGACCCCTACTTCGGCGGCACCGGCCCCGAACGCAAGGGCTGCACGCAGTGCGGCGAGTGCATGACCGGCTGCCGCCACGGCGCCAAGAACATGCTCACCGAGAACTACCTTTACCTCGCCGAGAAGGCCGGCGCGCGCATCATGCCGCTGTCCCGGGTCACGGACGTGCGGCCGGTCCAGGGCGGCTACGCCGTCGACATCGTCCGCACCGGTTCTCTGGGGCGCAACCGCAAGACCATCACCGCCGAGCAGGTCGTCTTCTCCGCCGGCACGTACGGCACGCAGAAGCTGCTGCACAAGCTCAAGGGGAAGAAGTCCCTGCCGAACATCTCCGACAACCTCGGGGTCCTGACCCGCACCAACTCCGAGGCGATCCTCGGGGCGGAGCGCTTCTCGGCGAAGGGCGAGGACTTCTCCAAGGGCGTGGCCATCACTTCCTCGTTCCACCCCGACGAGCAGACCCACATCGAACCCGTCCGGTACGGGCACGGCTCCAACCTGATGGGCATGGTGCGGTCCGTCCTCATCGACGGCGGCGGCGCGCCCCGCTGGCTGAAGTTCCTCGGCGAGGTCGCCAAGCACCCGTGGGACCTGGCCCGGCTGCCCAATCTGCGCAGATGGTCGGAGCGGACGGTCATCGCGCTGGTCATGCAGACCAGCGACAACTCCATCACCGTCAAGGGACGCAAGGGCCTGTTCGGCTGGGACCTCAAGGCGCGGCCCGGGCACGGCGAGCCCAACCCCACGTGGATCCCGGTGGGCCACGAGGCGGTGCGGCTGATGGCCGAGGAGACCGGCGGCATGCCCGGCGGCAACTGGGGCGACCTGTTCGACATCCCGCTGACCGCGCACTTCATCGGCGGCTGCGTGATCGGCGACTCCTCGGGTACCGGCGTCATCGACCCCTACCACCGGCTGTACGGGCATCCCGGGCTGCACGTGGTGGACGGCTCGACGATCTCGGCGAACCTGGGCGTCAACCCGTCCCTCACCATCACCGCGCAGGCCGAACGCGCCATGGCGTTCTGGCCCAACCGCGGCGAGGCCGACGCCCGTCCGGCGCTGGGCGAGCCCTACCGCAGGCTGTCCCCCGTCGCGCCGAAGAACCCTGTGGTCCCGGCCACCGCCCCGGCCGCCTACCGGCTGCCGATCGTCGACATCACCTGAAAAACGTCACCTTGCCCGGCGCGGTCACCTGACCGGCTCGTCCGCCGGGGGGCTGGTCGGTACGAGGTCGGGGACGCCCCTGCGCAGGGCGTCGGCCTCCTGGTCGTTCTCGGACGTCTGGGAGGCCCGCTCCGCCTCCACCCGCTGGGCGTAGTGCTCCAGTTCCCGCTTGGTCTCCTCCTGCGACCAGCCGAAGACCGGCGCGACCAGGGTGGCGGCCTCCTCGGCGGCGCTCAGCCCGCGGTCCCAGGTCTCGAAGGAGATCCGGGTGCGCCGCGACAGGATGTCGTTGAGGTGCCGGGCGCCTTCGTGGGTGGCGGCGTAGACGACCTCGGCCCGCAGGTAGTCGTCGGCCCCGGCCAGCGGGCCGGCCAGGTCGGGGCGTTCGGCGATCAGCCCCAGCAGGTCCTCGATGAGCGTGCCGTACCGGCGCAGCAGGTGCTCGATCCTGGCCACGTGCAGCCCGGACGAGGCGGCCAGCCGGTACCGGGAGTTCCACAGCGCCTGGTAGCCCGTGCCTCCCGCCAGCGTGATCCGGTCGGTGCAGGAGGGGGCGACCCGGCCGTCCAGCCCGTGGACGACGGCGTCGACGGCGTCCTTGGCCATCACCCGGTACGTCGTGTACTTGCCTCCGGCGATCATCACCAGGCCCGGCACGGGGTGCGCCACGACGTGCTCGCGGGAGAGCTTCGACGTCTCCTCCGACTCCCCCGACAGCAGCGGGCGCAGCCCCGCGTACACGCCCTCGACGTCGTCCGGGGTGAGCGGGACGTTCAGGAAGGCGTTCACGTGGTCGAGCAGGTAGTCGATGTCGGCCTTGGACGCGGCGGGGTGGGCCTTGTCGAACGTCCAGGTGGTGTCGGTGGTGCCGATGATCCAGTGCCGGCCCCACGGGATGACGAACAGGACGGACTTCTCCGTCCGGAGGATGACACCCGAGGCGCTGTGGATCCTGTCCCGGGGGACCACCAGGTGGATGCCCTTGGACGCCCGGACGTGGATCCGCCCCCGGCCTCCGACGAGGTGCTGGATGTCGTCGGTCCACACGCCGGTGGCGTTGACCACCTGCCGGGCCCTGACCTCCAGCTCCCGACCGTCCTCCAGGTCGCGGACGCGCACCCCGGTGACCCGTTCGCCCTCGCGGAGGAACCCCACGCACTCGGTGCGGGAGGCGATCTGCGTCCCGAACGAGGCGGCCGTCCGCAGCACCATCATCACGTAGCGCGCGTCGTCGACCTGGGCGTCCCAGTACTGGATGGCTCCGGTGAAGGAGGTCCTCTTGAGGGAGGGCGCCACCTTCAGCGCCTGCCGCCGGGTCAGGTGCCGGTGCGGGGGCACGCCCCGGGACGCCCTCATCGAGAACGAGAGCGTGTCGTACAGCGCCACTCCGGCGCCGATGTAGAAGCGCTCCCAGCCCCGGTGGGTCAGCGGGAAGAGGAAGGGGACGGGCCGGACCAGGTGCGGCGCGATCACCTGGAGCAGCAGGCCCCGCTCGGTGAGCGCCTCCCGCACCAGGTCGAAGTTGTACTGCTCCAGGTAGCGCAGCCCGCCGTGGATGAGCTTCGAGGAGCGCGAGGAGGTGCCGGAGGCGAAGTCCCTGGCCTCGACGAGCGCGACCTTCAGGCCCCGGGTCGCGGCGTCGAGGGCCACCCCGGCTCCGGTGATCCCGCCGCCGACCACCACGACGTCGAACTCCTCGGTGGCCATCCTCTCCAGTGCCGCCTCGCGCTCCTGCGGTCCCAGCCTCGAACTGCCCAGCCCGATCATGCCGACCCCCCGCTCGGGTTTCCGCGGTCCTGTCCTTCCCACGCCTTCCCACGCGGGGCCCCGGCCCAACCCCGCACCCCGCAAGAATTACCGATCAGTAACCAAAAGTCCCGCAGCGTGAAAGGACGGGTACACCTCGTGGATCGTTCAGCACGCGTCAGCGTGCGCCCAGCCACCGGCAGCACGCCGTCAGGCGCGCGTCGTCCCGTGGGATGTCCCCGCCCTCCTTCTGGTCTCCGCCGGCCGCGTCACCTGGGCTCGACGACCACCTGGACGCGCTGGAAGTCCTTGACCTCGGTGTAGCCGGACGTCGCCATCGCCCGCCGCAGGGCGCCGATGAGGTTCATCGAACCGTCCGCCACGTGCGAGGGGCCGAAGAGGATCTGCTCCAGGGAGCCGATCGTGCCCAGCGTCAGCCGGGTGCCCCGCGGGACGTCCCCGTGGTGGGCCTCGCTGCCCCAGTGGTGGCCGCGGCCCGGCGCCTCGGCGGCCCGGGCGACCGGCGAGCCGATCATCACCGCGTCCGCGCCGCAGGCGATGGCCTTGGCCAGGTCGCCCGACGAGCGCATGCCGCCGTCGGCGATCACATGCACGTACCGGCCGCCGGACTCGTCCAGATAGTCCCGGCGGGCCGCCGCGACGTCCGCCACCGCGGTGGCCATGGGGACCGCCACGCCCAGCACGTCACGGGTGGTGTGGGCCGAGCCGCCGCCGAAGCCGACGAGCACGCCCGCCGCGCCGGTGCGCATCAGGTGCAGGGCGGCCTGGTAGGTGGCGCAGCCGCCGACGATCACCGGCACGTCCAGCTCGTAGATGAACTGCTTGAGGTTGAGCGGCTCGGCCCGGCCCGAGACGTGCTCGGCCGAGACCGTGGTGCCGCGGATGACGAAGAGGTCGACCCCGGCGTCCACGACCGCCTTGGAGTACCGGGCGGTGCGCTGCGGCGACAGGGAGGCGGCCACGGTGACCCCGGCCTCCCTGACCTCCTCGATCCGCCGCCCGATCAGCTCCTCCTTGATCGGCTCCCGGTAGACCTCCTGGAGCCGCCGGGTGGCCTGCTCGTCGGACAGCTCCGCGATCTCGGCCAGCAGCGGCTCGGGGTCGTCGTAGCGGGTCCACAGGCCCTCCAGGTCGAGCACGGCCAGCCCGCCCATCCGGCCGACCATGATCGCCGTCGCCGGGCTGACCACGCTGTCCATCGGCGCGACCAGCAGCGGGATCTCGAACCGGTAGGCGTCGATCTGCCAGGCGACGCTGACCTCCTCGGGGTCGCGCGTCCGGCGCGAGGGGACGATGCCGATCTCGTCGAAGGCATACGCTCGGCGCCCGCTCTTGCCGCGCCCGATCTCAACCTCAGCTGCCACCGTCAGACCCTTCTGCAACCCTGCTGGTAAACGACCGGGCGAAGTCTATCGGCCCTGGTAGTTCGGGGCTTCCACGGTCATCTGGATGTCGTGGGGGTGGCTCTCCTTCAGGCCCGCCGAGGTGATCTGCATCAGCCGGCCGTTCTCCTGCAGTTCGCCGATGGTGCGGCTGCCGGTGTACCACATGGCCTGCTGCAGCCCGCCGATGAGCTGGTGGGCCACCGCGGCCAGCGGGCCCCGGTAGGGCACCTGGCCCTCGACGCCCTCGGGGACCAGTTTCTCCTCGTTGACGACCTCGCCCTGGGCGTAGCGGTCCTTGGAGTAGGACTTGCCCCGCTCGCGGTTGCGCATCGCGCCCAGCGAGCCCATGCCCCGGTAGGTCTTGTACTGCTTGCCGTGCACGAAGACCAGGTCGCCGGGCGACTCGTCCACGCCGGCCAGCAGCGAGCCGAGCATCACCGTGGACGCGCCCGCCGCGATGGCCTTGCCGATGTCGCCGGAGTACTGGAGGCCGCCGTCGCCGATCACCGGCACCCCGGCGGGGGCGCAGGCGCGGGCCGCCTCGTGGATCGCGGTGATCTGCGGCACGCCGACGCCCGCGACCACCCGGGTGGTGCAGATGGAGCCGGGCCCCACCCCGACCTTGACCGCGTCCGCGCCGGCGTCCACCAGCGCCTTGGCCCCGGCGTAGGTGGCGATGTTGCCGCCGATCACCTGCACCCGGGAGTTGGCCTTGATCTTGGCGATGGTGTCGGCGACGCCCTTGGAGTGCCCCTGCGCGACGTCCACGATGATCGCGTCGACCCCGGCCTCGATCAGCGCCTGGGCCCGCTTGACCGCGTCCTCGCCGACGCCGACCGCGGCGGCCACGACCAGGCGGCCCTCCTCGTCCTTGGTGGCGTGGGGGTAGCGCTCGGTCTTGGCGAAGTCCTTGACGGTGATCAGCCCGCGCAGCCTGCCCTCGTCGTCGATCAGCGGCAGCTTCTCGATCTTGTTCTTGGCCAGCAGCGCGAACGCCTCCTCCCGGGAGGCGTCCTCACGGGCGGTGACCAGCGGCATGGGGGTCATGACCTCGCTCACCGGGCGGGACATGTCGGTCTCGAACCGGGTGTCGCGGTTGGTCACGATGCCCAGCAGCACCCCGCGCTCGTCGGTGACCGGCACCCCGGAGATCCGGTACCGGGCGCACAGCTCCTCGACGTCGGCCAGTGTCGCGAACGGCGTGCAGGTCACCGGGTTGGTGATCATGCCGGCCTCGGAGCGCTTGACCGTGTCGACGTACTGGGCCTGGTCGGCGATGGACAGGTTCCGGTGCAGCACGCCGATGCCGCCCTGGCGGGCCATCGCGATCGCCATCCGGTCCTCGGTGACGGTGTCCATGGCCGCCGAGACCAGGGGGATCCTGAGGGTGATGCCCCTGGACAGCCTGGTCGTGGTGTCCGCCTCACCCGGCTGGAGGTCCGAATACCCCGGCAGGAGCAACACGTCGTCGAAGGTCAGGCCCACGGGGGCGAACTTTCCGGTCTCCACGGCGGGGTTCATCGCTAGGCCTTCCTACAGCGCTGGCTGGCTTTACACACCATCGTACGGGTAACACCCGTAAGGACCTGCGACTTCCCGCCATCGCACCCGGCGCAGTAGTTTGGAGTCGTGCACGACGAAACTCCGCTCGACCCGTTCGCAGGCGACCCGGACGACCCGGCCGCCGCCCTCGGCGAGCTCGAAGAGATCGCTCCGCTGAGCCCTGCGGAGCGTGAGGACGTGCTCGCCGACCTGACCGATCTCGAGGTCTTCCGCACCCTGCTGGAGCCGCTGGGTGTGCGCGGTCTCACAGTGGAATGCGAGGACTGCGGCAAGACCCACTACATCGACTGGGAGCTGCTGCGGGGAAACCTGCGCCATCTCCTGGAGGAGGGGCAGCCACGAGTCCATGAGCCGGCCCTCAACCCGGATCCGATCGACTACGTCACCTGGGAGTACGCCAGGGGCTACGTCGACGGCGTGATCGACAGCGAGGAGGGGCGGGAGTCCGGCGGGCGCTCCTGACCCGGATCCGGCAGCGCGGGGCCGCTCTTGATCCCCGCTCCGGCGCTGCGGCCCTCGCCCGGTTCCCAGCCCGCCGCGACGCCGCCCGCCGCCAGCACCGCCGAGGCGAACCCGACGGCGACGGCCGCCCGTACGCCCAGGGTGCCCCCGCTGCGCCGCGCCGCGGCCGGCTCGGCGGGGTCCAGGGACGGCTCCACGGGCCTTCTGCCCTCCAGGGGCTCCGGCGGTTCCTCCGCGACGGCCACGTCCTCCAGCAGCGCCCTCAGCAGCCGCACGGCGGCGTCCTGGTCCCCGGCGGGGTCGGGCCTCCGGTCGGCGAGCCGGTCGAACAGGGTGTCGGTGGCGCGCAGGGACCGGAGGTCGACGGGCTCGCTGCCCCCGGCTCCCGTGGTCACCGATTCGACTCCTCCATCGCCACCGCCATGGCACGCAGGCGCGCCAGCGCCCGGTGCTGCGCCACCCGAACGGCGCCCGCGGTCATGCCGAGAACATTACCGGTCTCCTCCGCGGACAGCCCGGCGACCACCCGCAACAGCACCAGCTCGCGCTGCTGCCCGGGCAGCCGGTGCAGGAGGTCCCTGGCCTGCTCGGCCTCCAGGTACCGCACGACGGTCTCCTCGGGGCCGGGCCGCTCGTCCGGCCCGTCGGGCAGGTCCTCTGTCGGCACCGCGGTGCGGACGGCGCTCCGCAACGCGTCGGCGATCTTGTGCGCCGCGATGCCGAACACGAACGAAGCGAACGGACGTCCCATGTCGCGATATCTCGGCAACGCGGAGAGGACCGCGATGCACACTTCCTGCGCCACATCGTCCGCCGCGTGATATTGCCCGGAAACCCTGCCGAGCCGGGCGCGGCAATAACGCACCACCATCGGCCGCACCTGCCCGATGAGCACCTCGATGGCCCCGGCATCCCCCTGCACCGCGAGACTCGCCAGTTCTCGCAGATCAGGCTCGCTTTCCTCACTTCGGGACTGACGCGGCACCAGAAGGTGAGCGCTCTCGGTCCCGGCGATCGCAGCCTCCGTCACATAGAGCACTATGCCCAGCGAAACCATTCATGTCTTCACCGAAGACGACAACGGAATGGTCACATTGCCGGAGCACGTCCCATGAAACCGTGTTTTGAATACAGAAAACCCCCATGGAAACCAGGGTTCCATGGGGGTTTCCGAGCCTGCCTCAGCCGTCAGTGGCCGTGGCCGTGCCCGTGGCCGTGGCCGCCCGCGGCGGGGGCCTCCTCCTCGGGCTTCTCCACGACCAGCGCCTCGGTGGTCAGCAGCATGCCGGCGATCGACGCGGCGTTGGTGACGGCCGAACGGGTCACCTTGACCGGGTCGATGACGCCCTGCGCCTTGAGGTCGCCGTACTCGCCGGTCGCGGCGTTGTAGCCGTGGCCGGTCGGCAGCGCCTGGATCTTGGAGACGACGACGTAGCCCTCCTGGCCGGCGTTCTCGGCGATCCAGCGGGCCGGCTCGACCAGCGAGCGGCGCAGCGCCTCGGCACCGGTGGCCTCGTCGCCGGTCAGGCCCAGGCCCTCGAAGGGCTCCTTGGCCACGTGGGCCAGGGCGGAGCCGCCGCCGGAGACGATGCCCTCCTCGATCGCGGCGCGGGTGGCCGAGATCGCGTCCTCCAGGCGGTGCTTCTTCTCCTTGAGCTCCACCTCGGTGGCGGCGCCGACGCGCAGCACGCAGACGCCGCCGGCCAGCTTGGCCAGCCGCTCCTGCAGCTTCTCGCGGTCCCAGTCGGAGTCGCTGTTCTCGATCTCGACCTTGATCTGGCGGACCCGGTCGGAGATCGCCTGGGCGTCGCCCAGGCCGTCCACGATGGTGGTGTTGTCCTTGGTGACGGTGATGCGGCGGGCCTGACCCAGCACCTCCAGGCCGACGCTGTCGAGCTTGAGGCCGATGGCCTCGGAGACGACCTGGCCGCCGGTCAGCGTGGCGATGTCCCCCAGCATGGCCTTGCGGCGGTCGCCGAAGCCCGGCGCCTTGACCGCGACGGACAGGAACGTGCCGCGGATCTTGTTGGCGACCAGCAGGGCCAGCGCCTCGCCCTCGACGTCCTCGGCGACGACCAGCAGCGCCTTCTTGCTCTGCGCGACCTTCTCGGCCAGCGGCAGGAACTCGTTGACGCTGGAGATCTTGCCCTCGACGATGAGCACGTAGGCGTCCTCCAGGACGGCCTCCATGCGCTCGGGGTCGGTCACCATGTGCGGCGACAGGTAGCCCTTGTCGAACTGCAGGCCCTCGGTGAACTCCAGCTCCAGGCCGAAGGTGTTGCTCTCCTCGACGGTGATGACACCGTCCTTGCCGACCTTGTCGAACGCCTCGGCGATCAGCTCGCCGATCCTGGCGTCCTGGGCGGAGATCGTGCCGACGTGCGCGATCGAGTCCTTGTCGTCCACCTCGGCGGCGGACTTCAGCAGCAGGTCCGAGACGTGCTTGGCGGCGATGTCGATGCCGCGCTTGAGGCTCAGCGGCGAGGCGCCCGCGGCCACGTTGCGCAGGCCCTCGCGGACCAGCGCCTGGGCCAGGACGGTCGCGGTGGTGGTGCCGTCGCCCGCGACGTCGTTGGTCTTGGTGGCTACTTCCTTGACGAGCTGGGCGCCCAGGTTCTCGTACGGGTCCTCCAGCTCGACCTCACGGGCGATGGTCACGCCGTCGTTCGTGATGGTCGGGGCGCCGAACTTCTTGTCGATCACGACGTTGCGGCCGCGCGGGCCGATCGTGACCTTCACCGCGTTGGCGAGCGCGTTGACGCCGCGCTCGAGCGAGCGACGAGCGTCCTCGTCGAATTCCAGGATCTTGGCCATGGCGACTCTTCCTCGTATTCCTCGGGTCCAGAGCACTCCGCCCCGGCCGCCCCACTGGGCCGCCGGGGCGGAGCGAAAGTCCGGTCGTCACCCGCCGCGCCCGGGGCGCGGCGGGATCAAGCCGCTCTTACTTCTCGACGATCGCGAGGACGTCGCGCGCCGACAGGACGAGGTACTCCTCGCCGCTGTACTTGACCTCGGTGCCGCCGTACTTGGAGTACAGGACGACGTCGCCGACGGCCACGTCCACGGGGACGCGGGCGCCCTTGTCGTCGACCCGGCCGGGGCCTACGGCCACGACGGTGCCCTCCTGGGGCTTCTCCTTGGCGGTGTCCGGAATGACCAGACCGGAGGCGGTGGTGGTCTCGGCCTCGAGGGGCTGGACCACGATGCGGTCCTCGAGCGGCTTGAGAACAACCTTGGTGGCGGTCGACATGTCGGACCTCCCCTTCGATTGTGAAGTGTGCGTGTCTGCTTAAGGAGGCGACCTCGACCGGCCTGTCGTCGCGGGTGCCAGACCGGGCTCGTCGCATTGGCACTCTACCCATGAGAGTGCCAGTCGTGAGGTTATTGCGTGCCCTCCTGACAGTCAACCGGACTCCCTTCAAGCCTCTACCTTGGCTTCATGGAGATCGCTCACTTCGAGGCGCTGCTCGCTCCGGCCGGCCGGGAGGCACTGGACGCGGCCATGGAGTCCGACGTCTCGGAGAAGGGCCTGCTGGCGACCGCGGCCCGACTGCGCTCGCGGTACCCGGCCGAGCTCGTCGGCGCGGCCCTCGGCCAGGTGCGGCTGCGGGCCAGGGCCGCCGCCAAGTTCGGGCCGGACGCGGCGCGCATGTACTTCACCCCCCAGGGGCTGGAGCAGTCCACCAGGGCCTCGGTCGCGGCCTACCGGGCGGCCGGGTTCGCCGGGCTCTCCGGACCGGTGCTGGAGCTGTGCTGCGGGATCGGGGCCGATCTCCTCTTCCGGGCCCGCGCCGGGGTCGCCGGGACGGGCGTGGACCTCGACCCGCTGACCGTCGCGGTGGCGTCCGCCAACCTCGCGGCCTTCGGCGTCTCCGGCCTCGCCCGGGCGCGGGTGGGCGACGCCCTCGCGCAGGACCCCTCGGGCTACGCGGCGGTCTTCGCCGACCCCGGGCGCCGGACGGGGCGCGGCCGGGTGTTCGACCCCAAGGCCTACGAGCCCCCGCTGGACGCCCTGATCGACCTGGCCTCCCGGGCTCCGGCGGCCTGCGTGAAGGTGGCGCCGGGCATCCCCTACGAGGCCATCCCCGAGGGCGCGAGCACCGAGTGGATCTCCGACGAGGGGGACGTCAAGGAGGCGGCGATCTGGCTGGGGGCGCTGGCCGGCGGGCCCGTCCGGAAGGCCACCCTGCTCCGGCGCGGCGAGGTCCACTCCCTGACGCCCGACCCGGCGGCGTCCGTGCCCGAGGTGCGCCCCTGGGGCCGCTATCTGTACGAGCCGGACGGCGCGGTCATCCGCGCCCATCTCGTCGGCGAGGCCGCGGCCCTGGTCGACGGGGGCCTGGCCGACCCCCGGATCGCCTACATCACCTCGGACGTGCTGAAGGACACCCCCTTCACCAGCGCCTACGAGATCCACGAGGTGCTGCCGTTCTCGGTGAAGCGCCTCAAGGCCGCGCTGCGCGCCCGCGGCATCGGCACGCTGACGCTCAAGAAGCGCGGCTTCGCCGGCGACCTCGACCGGCTGCGCCGGGACCTCCGCACGTCCGGCCCGTCCGCCGCGACCGTGGTGCTCACCCGGGTGGGTGATTCTCCCTTCGCCCTGGTGTGCGCCAAGCGCTGACTCCGAGCTCACCAGGATCAGGCAAATAATGCGCCCATTCCGGCATCGCCGTTACTAGCGTGGGTGAAATAGCAGCCTGACGGGGGGTCGGCATTGACCGAGGCGATCTTGTTCTGCCCGAAATGCCGTGCTGAAATGACGAGCTACCAGCACGGCGAAATCACCATTGCCCAATGCGGGTTCTGCAGAGGGGTGTTCGTCGCCGAACAGAGCCTCTTCCGACTGCTCGACAGCAGCGTTTTCGATCTTGAATATCCGCTGGTGACACCCCAGTACAACGGACACTTTCCCCCTCCGTACGAGGGTCGCCACCGGCGGGACTGATCGGACCATCACCCCAGGGCGCGCAATTTCCATGATTCTCTGAAACTCTCCGCGTTCCCTGGCGCGACCCAGCATTTTCATGATCAAGCACTAAAGTACGGGGTCTTAACAAAACACTGCCGCGCCCCTTCTGAATTTCGGGGCGGGCACACGAAGGAGCATCGGGTGGAAACGAATCACAACTTCCTGCAGACGGGGGGTCAGCCGGTCTCGGACCGGATGCGGGAGTTGCTCGCCCGTGCGGCGCAGGACCATGTGTACGAGTCCCGTTCACAAGGTCAGGTCCTGGACGAGATCCGCCAGCGGCTCGAGGGCATGGAGTGGCTGCTGCGGGAGGTCCGGGAACGCGAGCTCGGCGGCCTCGCCGGCCAGCTCGACGGCGTCCGGGGGCGGATGGACGAGCTCACCGGCCGACCGCCGGAATGGGCCGAGGGGCTCGCCGAGCACATCGAGTCGGTCGGCGAGC
Organism: Actinocorallia sp. B10E7; assembly: GCF_039871655.1. NCBI lineage: Bacteria > Bacillati > Actinomycetota > Actinomycetes > Streptosporangiales > Thermomonosporaceae > Actinocorallia > Actinocorallia sp. B10E7. Next base: position 2,453 of record NZ_JBDPLZ010000013.1, on the reverse strand, counting down.
GGATCAAACCGGTGGGCGAGCTGCCCGCCCTGTGGGCCGACGTCGGGGTCGTCGCCGAGAACGTGGACGAGAGCCTCTCCCGGCTCCAGGCCCTCATGGACTCCGCCCAGCACGCCTCACAGCGCATGGCCGACATGACCAAGTGGCTGGACAAGCTGCAGGGCAGCATGGAGGCGGCGTCCATCCGGTTCAACCGGCTCGACAAGTCCCTCGCCGAACTCGGCCACCGCTCGGAGAGGCTCGAGCACACCATCACCGGCATCACCAGCCGGGTCGAGCAGTCCCTCGGCGAGCTGGCCGAGCGCACCGACCAGGGGCTGGCCGCGCTCGGCGGCCGGCTCGAGGGCCTCGGCGGCAGGCTGGACGGGCTCGACGGCAGGTTCGAAGGACTCACCGGAAAGATCAACGGCTTCGACAGCCGGTTCGACGCCCTGGGCGAACGGGTCGGGCAGCTCCCCGCCGCCCTGGAGATCAAGGAGATCCACCGCAGGCTGGCCGAGCTCTCCCAACGCCCCTCCATCGACTACGGCGAGCGTTTCGACGAGCTGGAACGCCAGGTCAGCACGGTCACCGACCCGCTGATCGTGGAACTGCGCTCCCGGCCCGACCGGGGCGAGGTCGAGGAGACCATCACGAAGATCATCGACGCCGCCCACCACGACCTGGCCCGCCGTCTGGACGACACCGCCCGCACCGTCCAGGAGGACGTCAAGCGCAGGGTCGACGGCATCCAGGACGACCTGATGCGCCGGGTCGACGAGAGCATGGCGGGCGTCGGCAAGCAGGTCGGCAGCGTCCGCGAGGACTTCAACAAGCGCTTCGACGGCGCCCACGAGGACGTCTCACGCCGGTTCGAGCACGTCCGGGAGGACATCTCCAAGCGGTTCGACGACATCCACGACGACGTCGTCAAGCGCGTGGAGAACGTCTTCGAAGAGGTCATCAAACGCTCCGACGCCGTGCACGACGAGGTCTCCAAACGCACCGACGCCGTGCACGAGGAAGTCACCAAACGCTCCGAATACGTGCAGACGGAACTCGGAAAGCGCGTCGACAGCGTTCAGGAGGACGTCGGCAAGAAGGTGACGGCCGTGCACCAAGACGTCCTCAAACGCCTGGCCACCCTCGAAGAGACGATGCTCGCGCTCGCCGAAGCGCTCCTGCGTCCACGCCGCGACGGCAAGGAGTAGAAGGACACACCAAACGTGGCCTTACGGCGGGTGCTCGCCTCGCCCAGAGCCGTAAGGCCACGTGTGTGACCGGGAAAGTGTTACGTTCAGTCTTCGCAAAATCACTCCTCCGCACCTTCGGAATCCGTTTACATGGACCCCGTGACCACCGCCAACGCCTCACTGGGCGCTCAGCTCTCCAGAGCGCTTCCCTTCGGCAGGCCGCCCGACGAGGCGACGCTGCGCTGGGTCTGCGAGTGCCTCGGACCGGGCAGCGCGGTGCAGGCCGTCCGGCCCATCCTCGGCGGGACCTGTCACACCAACCACTCCCTGCTCGTCGAGACCCGCTCCGGCACCCTGCACCGGCTGGTGCTGCGCCGCTGGACCGAGTGGGAGTCCGACTTCCCGCCCGAACGCGAGATCGCCGCCCTGGCGCTGCTGGCGGGCTGCGAGATCCCCACTCCCCAGCTCATCGCGGCCGACCCGTCCGGGGGCCGCTGCGGCGCGCCCGCGCTGCTCATCACCCGGCTGCCCGGCCACCCGCCGCGGCCCGCGCCCGAGGACCTCTCCGAGTACCTCATCCAGCTCGCCGCGGCCCTGGTGAGCCTGCACGACGTCAAGGGCGGCACCACGATGCCTCCCTACACCCCCTACAACCGGCTGCAGATCCGCCAGCCTCCCTTCCACGCCCGCAACCCCGGGATCTGGGACAAGGCCCTGGAGGTCGTCACCGACCCGCAGCCGGAGTTCACCCCGCACTTCATCCACCGCGACTACCACCCCGACAACTCCCTGTGGGCGTGCGGACGGCTGTGCGGGATCGTCGACTGGGACAAGGCCTCCTACGGGCCCATCGGCATCGACGTCGCCCACATGCGGTGCGGCCTCCTGCTGCGGTACGGACGGAACGCCGCCGACGCGTTCGCCGCGGCCTTCGAACAGGTGCGGGGAAACTACGAGCACCACCCCTACTGGGACCTGCGGTGCATCATCGACCTGCTGCCCGAAGAGGAGCACGGGCGGCCACTGGCGCCGGCCTGGATCGAACGCCTGGAGGGCTACCTCGAGACCCACCTCACCGACCTGGGCGTCCTGCACTGACCTTTCGCCGTGAGAAAGGGGGGTCTCGCCCCCCCTTTCTCACCGCTCGGGAAAGGCCCCCGGAAATGCGGAAAGGCCCCGGACAGATGTCCGGGGCCTCTCGACGCTGATTGCGGCGGTGACCTACTCTCCCACACGGTCTCCCATGCAGTACCATCGGCGCTGGAGGGCTTAACTTCCGGG
>NZ_JBDPLZ010000012.1:0-180099 GCF_039871655.1 Actinocorallia sp. B10E7 | reverse complement strand
CTCCCACGCCCACACCAACACCAACGCCGCCCGGCGGAACGACGCCCTACTCCGTGAAGCTGAAGGGCTCCACCTTCATCAAGCGCGCCAACGGCTCCGTGCCGCTGTCCGGCAGGCTCCAGGCGCACTTCGATCCGAGGACGAAGCACTACGCCGGACGGCTGTCGCTGCATTCCGCGACCGGAAGGTTCAAGGTGCTGGGCGTCCTCCCGGTGCGGGCCAGGGTCGTCTTCGAGCCGAAGGGCGACACCACCGGCGCGTTCAAGAAGGGCGTGCTCACCTCCCGTTCGAGACTCCACGTGAAGGTCACCGAGCTCAAGCTGTACGGCATCCCGTTCGGCGGCGGCGCGGACTGCCGCACGTACTCCCCCGCCGAGATCAACCTCAGATCGAAGAGGAAGGGCACCGTGCTCACCGGGCGGTACTACCTGCCCCCGCTGCACGACTGCGGCCCGCTCACCCCGCTGGTCAACACGATGACCGCGGGTTCGGGGAACACCGTCGAGCTGCGCCCGAAGGCCTGAGGCCCCGGCACCCGAAGAAGAAAGGCCCCTGATGTCCTCACCGACGCCCTCGCGGGACGACTGGCGGCGCTGGATCGCCGAGAACCTGCTGCTGGAGACACCGCCGAACGCCCTGCACGCCAAGCTCGTCGAGCAGGGCTTCTCCTCCGAAGAGGCGGTGCGCGAACTCGAGGCCGCGCTGAGCAACCCCTATCTGGTGGGCGCCACCCGGATGCGCAACCGGCTGTCCAAACGGGAGTGGACGTTGTCGGTCCTCTCCCAGCTCAACCGGATGCGGTCGGGGAGCACGGCCGTACCCCGGCGGGAGCTGCTCTCCCGCGACGAGTTCTTCGAGGAGTACTACTTCCAGAACCGGCCCGTCGTCATCACCGGTCGGCTCGCGTCCTGGCCCGCCCTGGCGAAGTGGGGCCTCGGCCACTTCCGCGCCGAGTACGGCGACCGCGAGGTCGAGGTGCAGTTCGGCCGCGACTCCGACCCCGAGTTCGAGATCAACCGGGAGAAGCACGTCCGGACCATGCTCTTCGGCGACTACGTCGACCTGATCGAGCGGTCGGGACGGACCAACGACTTCTACATGACGGCCAACAACACCGGGGTGAACCGGGAGGCGCTGGCCGGCCTGTGGGACGACATCGAGACCGTCACCGAGTACCTCGATCCGGACTCGCCCGACACCGGGTTCTTCTGGCTCGGCCCGGCCGGCACGAAGACCCCCTTCCACCACGACCTGACCAACAACTTCATGGCCCAGGTCGTCGGCCGCAAGAAGGTCAAGCTCATCCCCATGACCGAGACCGCGCACGTCTACAACCACTTCCACTGCTACTCGCGGGTCGACGGGAGCGGCGTCGACTACGAGCGGCACCCGGCGATGCGCGAGGCCTCCGTCGTGGAGTGCGTCATCGGCCCCGGGGACCTGCTGTTCATCCCCATCGGCTGGTGGCACTACGTCGAGGGCCTCGACGTCTCGTCGACCATGAGCTTCATCAACTTCCGCGAGCGCAACGACTTCTCCCGCACGTACCGCACCTACCACGACCTGTGAAAGGACCCTCCATGCCGACGCGCGGCGCCTCCCTGCCCGCGGCACTCCCCTTCCTGCTCGGCCTGCTCGCGCCGGCGGCCGTCCCCGTCGTCCTGGCCGTCCCCGCGCGGGCGGCCGGGCCCTCCATCTCCCCGGCGGACGGCTCGACCGTCACCGCCCGCACCGTCACCATCCGGGTGCGGGCTCCGGAGAGCGGCGGGCGGCTGCTGGTGGACGGGGTGGTGCGCGACGCGGGCGGCGACCGGGAACTGACGTACACCCTGGACGGCCGGACGGTGCCCAACGGCACGCACCAGGTGCGGTTCGACGCCCTGGACGGCGACGACAGCGAGAGCACGTTCCGGATGGCGGCGCGGCCCGCGGCCCCCACCGGGGTGCGGGCCTCGGTGTCGGGCCGGACCGTCACGGTCGTCTGGGACGCCAACACCGAGCCCGACATCACCGGCTACGAGGTGAGCAGCGAGCGCGGCGGAGCCTCCACCGGCCCCTGCTCCGGCACCTGCCGCGCGTCCTTCGACGTCCCGGCCTCTGCGTCCGGAGCGCTGGCCGTCGGGGTGGAGGCCGAGCGGGCGGGCGCGACCCTGTCCTCCCCCACGTCCTACAACTTCGTGGACCTGGACGTCCCGGCGCCCGCGCCGCAGCCGCAGCCGCAGGAACCGGCGCCGCAGCCCGAACCCGACCCGGAGGAGCCCTCCGCCGAGCCCGAGGCCGAGCAGCCGGATCCGACTCCGAGCGGCTCGGACAAGCCGAAGCCGTCCGATGACGAGAGCACCGCGCCCGCCGCTTCGAACGGCGCCGACGACCCGTCAGGCCCGGCCCCCGGAGGTACCACGCCGGCTCCGTCGGCCTCGCTTCCGAACTGGCTCGGGCCCCTGGCCGGGGACCCGAGCAGTCCTCCCGCGCAGAACCCTGATCTCGGCCTGCTGCCGTCGCTGCCCACGGTCGCGCCCTCCGTCCCGGCCTCGCCTCCCGCGCTCGGCCTGGTGTCCGGGCGCGACCCCCTGCTGCCCGCGCTGGACGAGCATTCCGCGAGGGGCGTCGCCGTCGGCGGGGTGCTGCTGCTGTCGCTGACGCACCTGGGTCTGTGGTCGCGCCGCCGCCGGCTGGCCGCATTCGCCCCTTCCGTCCCGCCGACCGCCCACGAGCGGGTCGCCGCGGAGCGCGACGCCATCGAGAGCGCCGTCAGATCCAGCTCGGAAGCCACATCCGGGCGTGCCAGGCGTCGTAGGGAACGACGTCGGCGGTGAGGACCGGGTAGAAGTACCAGAAGTTCCACGCGACCATCCCGAGGTAGGCGGCTCCCACCAGGGACACCGGGATCCGGAGCGCCGGACGGTCGCGCGCCGCCTCCAGCGCCTTGGCGAACAGCAGCACCAGCGCCAGGGCCGCGAAGGGCAGCATCGGGAGCGCGTAGGTGGAGAACATGACGCGTCCTTCGGCCGCCGACGGCAGCCACGGCAGGAAACCCGCCAGGCAACCCCACAGGACGGCTCCGGCCCGCCAGTCCCAGGAGCGGATCATCAGCACGAACAGGACGGCCAGGGCCAGGAGCGCCGCCCACCAGATCGCCGGGGTGCCGAGGTCCGTCACGCTGGTGACGCACTGGTCCGCCGGCGTGCAGCCCTCCCGCCCGCCCTGGTGGATCCGGAAGTGCATCCCGGCGGGACGCCCCAGGTAGAGCCACTCCCACGGCCAGGACTGCGCGGGATGGGAGCCGGTGACGCCGCGATGGAACTCCAGGACCTCCGCGTGCCGGTGCCACAGCGAGCGCAGCGGGTCGAGGAATCCAGGCCAGAAGCCGCTGGGGTGCGTCTCGGCCCACAGCCGGCCCGCGCCGGGGAGCGTCCGGCCGAACAGCCGTTCCTGCAGTCCGGTGCCGGACACGAACCAGCCCCACCATCCGGCCGTGTACGTCGCCAGCGCGACCGCCCACACCGTCAGCAGGGACGGCGCCGCGTCCAGCAGCAGGGTGCCGGTCCAGGGCCGGGACGCCCCGGCCCGCGCCCGCGCGCTCCGGTCCCACAGCAGCGCCAGCGCCCAGAAGAACACCAGCGCGTACAGCCCCGCCCACTTGGTGCAGCACGCCAGGCCGAGGCAGACGGCCGCCGCGATCCGCCACGGCCGCCACAGGAACGGCCCGAACCCTCCCGGCCCGGTGCGGGCCTCCAGCGCCTCGCGGGTGCGGTCGCGGTCGACGACGAGGCAGCCGAAGCCCGCGACGATGAACAGGGCGAGGAAGACATCGAGCATCGAGACGCGGGAGGCCACCAGCCAGGAGCCGTCCAGCGCGACCAGCAGCCCGGCGGCGCAGCCCAGGAGCGTCGAGCCGAACACGCGCCGGGCGGTGCGGGCGACGATGAGGACGATCAGCACCCCGGCCAGGCCTGCGGCGACCCGCCACCCGAACGGGTCCATGCCGAAGACCGCGACGCCCAGGGCGATCAGCCATTTGCCCAGCGGCGGGTGGACGGCGTATCCGGCCGTGCCCTGCCGCAGGCCCGCCTCGGGGTTCCCGGCCATGACGAGGCCGTTGGCGGGCTGCCCGCCCGGCTGGTCCCGCCAGGCCAGCTCGACGCCGGAGTGCAGCAGCGCCCAGGCGTCCTTGGCGTAGTACGTCTCGTCCCACATCAGCTCGTGCGGGTCGCCCAGCCGGACGAACACCACCGTGAAGGCGTACGCCGCGACGAGCAGCGGCCCCAGCCACCCCCAGTCGAACGCGTCGGCCAGGCGCCTCGCCCGGCCTTCCCGCCGTTCTTCCCGATCGATCATCACGGTCGCCACGTGCCCTCGCCTTCCGGACTGTTCGGTGCGCCCGAAGCGTAGGGAGGTTCGCGGAGGAAGGGACCGCTCTGCGGCGCGGAGTCGTCCGCCGAAGATGTGTGGGAAGTACATTCCCGCCGTTACGTTCCGGGGTCTCGCCATGCTTGATCACCACTAGGGTTCTCCCGTGACGCTTGCGGGATATGAGGAGATCACCGAACTCTGTGCCGGGGCCCGGGGCCGGGTGGTGCTGGCCCGGCATCTCGCCTCGGGCGAGCAGGCCGTCGTCCGCCATGTGGCGGCGCGCTTCGATGAGCTGCGCGGGGAGGCCGAGGTGCTCGCGGGGCTCGGCGCGCCGGGCGTGGTCGGTGTGCGGGGCTTCCAGAGCGCTCCGGACGGAGGCGCCCTGATCCTGGACCCCGTGGAGGGGGTGGACCTGCACACCCTGCTCGGCCGGTACCGGGTCCTGGCCCCGGAGGCCGCGCTGCGTGTGCTGAAGGACTCCCTCCTGGCGCTGGGCGCCGTGCACGGGGCGGGCGTCCTGCACCGGGACTACCGGCCCGTCGCGGTCGTCGTCCAGCCCGACGGGACGACCCGGCTCACCGACTTCGGCGTGACCAGGCCGGACGGCCCGGACGGCGCCCCGGCGGCACCGGACTACCCCGCGCCCGAGCAGCGGACGGGCTCCCCCGCGGACCCCTTCACCGACGTCTACGCCGCCACGGCCGTCTTCGCCGAGTGCCTGACCGGTGACGGCGGCGACCGCCCCCTGCCCGAGGAGCTCCGCCCCCTGGTCCGCCGGGGGATGGCCGCCCGGCCCGAGGACCGCCCGGGGAGCGCGCTGGAGTTCGCCGCGGAACTGGAGGAGACGGCCGTCGCCGCGTACGGGCCGGACTGGGAGCGGCTCGGCACCGTCGCCCTGGCCGGGGCCGTCACGGGAATGCCCCCGGCACCCGACCCCGTACGGGCCGCTTCCCCGCCCGCGGTCTCCGCGCCTCCGCCGCCCGCTCCCGAGGCGGCGCGGCGCGGCCGGCTCTCCCGGCTGGGCGGGCTCAGGACGCTCGTCGCGGTGCTCGTGGGCGTCCTCGTGGGGCTGGCCGCCGCGCTCCTGGGCACCGGCGTCCTGACCTAAGCTGACCGGCATGCGGGAAGCCGAACGGGTCCGAAAGTTCTGGCAGGGTCTGGGACTGCCGGGGATCATCGACGTCCACACCCATTTCATGCCGAAGCGGGTGCTGGACAAGGTGTGGGCGTACTTCGACTCGGCGGGCCCGATGACCGGGCGGGAATGGCCGATCGCCTACCGGACGGACGAGGAGGAGCGCCTGGCCACCCTGCGGGAGTTCGGCGTCCGGGCGTTCACCTCGATGCTCTACCCGCACAAACCCGGCATGGCCGCCTGGCTGAACGCCTGGGCCGCGGACTTCGCCGCCCGCACCCCCGACTGCCTGCGGACGGCGACGTTCTTCCCCGAGCCCGAGGCCGCCGACTACGTCGCCGACGCCGTAGCCACCGGGGCGCGGGTGTTCAAGGCCCATCTCCAGGTAGGCGGATACGATCCGCGCGACGAGTTGCTGGACCCCGTCTGGGGCCTGCTGGCCGAGGCAGGGGTCCCGGTGGTCACGCACTGCGGATCCGGCCCGGCCCCCGGGGCCTTCACCGGTCCCGGGCCGATCGGCGAGGTGCTGCGGCGGCATCCCCGGCTCCGGCTGATCATCGCCCACATGGGCTCCCCGGAGTACTCGGACTTCCTCGACCTGGCCGACCGGTACGGCGGGCTGACGCTGGACACCACGATGTCCTTCACCGACTTCTCCGAGGCGGAGGCCCCCTTCCCCCGCGCTGAGCTCCCCCGGCTGGACGACCTGCGGGAACGCGTCCTGTTCGGCTCCGACTTCCCGAACATCCCTTACTCCTACGCGCACGCCCTGGAGTGCCTGGTCGCGTTCGCCCCGGACGAGGAGTGGCTGCGCGCGGTCTGCCACGGCAACGCCGCCCGGCTGTTCGGCCTCCCCGTCGGCTGAGGCTCGAACAACCGCAACGGAACCGAGATTTCGTTCGTCCTTCACCGGCGGGAACCTCGCGCTTAATATCGCGATAAAGCGGTTAGCAGCAGGTTTTCCCTGTTCCCACCCCTCGTCTCACCGCCTCTCCTATCGGTGTTCCTGGACGAGAGGTGTTCCCCTTTGCCCGAACTCAGCGTCGTCGTCCCCTTCCACAACGTGGCCGAGTACCTGGACGCCTGCCTGTCCTCCCTCGCCGCCCAGACGGTGCGGGACCTGGAAGTGATCATGGTCGACGACGGCTCCACCGACGGCGGCGAGCGCGTCGCCGAGGCGTGGACCGCGCGGGACGAGCGGTTCGTCCTGCTCCGCCGGCCCCGGGGCGGACCCGGCGCGGCCCGCAACGCCGGGGTCGACCGGGCCCGCGGCGCCTTCCTGGCCTTCGCCGACGGCGACGACGTCGTCCCTCCCGACGCCTACGACCTCATGCTGCGGACACTCGAGCGCACCGGCTCCGACCTGGTGTCCGGCGGCGTCCAGCGCATCGGCGCTTACGGCACCAAACCCTCCCACCTGCACGCCCGCGCCATCACCGCCGAACGCCTCGGCACCCACATCAGCCGTACACCCGGCCTGCTCTACGACGTGACGATGTGGAACAAGGTGATCCGCCGGAGCCTGTGGGACCGGCACGCGCTGCGCTTCCCCGAAGGCGTCCTGTACGAGGACATCCAGCTGGCCGTCCGGCTGCACTGCCTGGCCCGCAAGGTCGACGTCATCACCGAGCCGATCTACCTGTGGCGGGAGCGGACGGGCGGCAACCCGTCCATCACCCAGCGGCGCGACATGCCGGAGAACCTCCGCGACCGGATCTCGGCGCTGCTGAACATCGACTCCTTCCTCAAGGAGCACGCCCCGCGCAGGTTGCGCCGCGCCCACCACCTCAAGGCGCTCACCAACGACCTTCCGCTGTACTTCAAGGAACTGCACCGGGTCGACGACGACTACCGGGAGCTGTTCCTGGAACACGTCAACGCCTACCTGGACGGGGTACCGGAACGCGCCTACCGCAGACTGCCGGCGGCGCAGAAGCTCCGCTTCCACCTCGCCCGGACCCGCCGCATGGACGCGCTGCTGGACCTCCTGGCCTGGGAACGCGACCTCAAGCCCGGCGCGCTCCCCGTCGTGCGGGAACACCTGCGCCTGTACGCCGACCTGCCGTTCCGCGACGACCCTTCCATCCCGTCCCGGGTGTTCCGGCTCACCCCGTCCGAGACCCGCCCCGTCACCCGCGTGGACGAGGTCGCCTGGCAGGACGGGCGGCTGCGGCTCGCCGGACGCGCCTACGTGCCCTACCGCGACCTGGACGACCGCCGCCACACCTCCAAGTTCCTCGTCCTGCGCTCCCCCGGCAGGCCGCCCAAGCTGATCCGGATGCGCAGCGAACCGCACCCCGACGCCACCGCCCGCTCCGGCCAGGACCGCTACGTCTACGACTGGTCGGGGTTCTCCTGCACGATCGACCCCCGGCGGCTGAAAGGCGAGTGGCGCTGCCACGTGGTGGTGCGCGGCCACGGCCTGGTGCGTTCGGCACCGCTGACCGTACCGGTGCGCGGCCGCCCGCAGCGCCCCCCGTACGCCGAGCTGAGCCACGACACCCGCATGGTGACCCGCTGGTCGGGCGACCAGCTGTGCGTCTCGGTCCTGCCGCTGCGGGTCATCGCCACCGGCTTCCGCCGCGACGGCGACGAGCTGGAGCTCACCACCCGCCTCGCCGCCCCGGCCGGGCACGCCGAGCTGCTCGTCAAACGGGGCGCGACCGCCCACACGCTGCCCGCCGAGGTCTCCGGCCGCGGCTGCTCGGCGCGGATCCCGCTGGACCTGCTCATCGACACCGACAGCGCCGACGACTACGTCTCCTGGGAGACCTACCTGCGGCTGGACGGCGGCGAGCCGATCCGCGTCGCGGTCACCGACCGGCTCCCCGAGCAGCGCTACCCCTACCGGGCCCGCGAGGTCGCGGTGCTGCACACCCGCGACGGGAACCTGTCGATCGCCGAGCGCACCTTCCGGCCCGTCATCGAGACCGAGGAGTGGACCGAGGACGGCGCCCTCGTCCTGCGCGGCACCTACCTCGGCCCCGGCGAGCTGGTGACGGTGCTGCGCCGCCGCGGCACGGGCGACCTGCACACCTTCCCCTTCACCCAGGACGGCGACCGGTTCGAGGTGCGGCTGGCGCTGCGCGAGGCCGAGGCGTTCGGGCGGAAGGCGCCGCTGCTGGACGGCACCTGGGACATCACCGTCCGGGAGGCCGCGCCGCACGAGGACCGGCTGATCTACACCAAGTTCGACCACGCCCACCTGCCGAGCCTGGCCGAGAAGCCCGTCCTCCTCGACGGCAAGCGGCTGCGCTTCCTGTGCTCGCAGTTCGACACCCCGGTCATCGAGGTGGCGGCCGACTCCCGCCCGGACGAGCGCGGCGCCTACGCCCAGCGCGTCCTGCAGGAGCGGTTCTACCCGCTGCACCGGAGCCTCCGGATGCGCGACCAGCTGGTCTTCGTCAGCTGGAAGGGCAAGCAGTGCTCCGACAACCCGCGGGCGATCGCCGACGAGCTGCGCCGCCGCGGCGACGACCGCGAGCACATCTGGGTCGTCCGGGACACCGCGATCGCCGCCCCCGAGGGCGCGACCGTCGTCCGGCAGTGGAGCCGGGGCTACTACAAGGCGCTGGCGCGCTCGAAGTACGTCATCGCCAACGACGACATGCCCGCCTCCTACGTCAAACGCGAAGGCCAGACCTACCTGCAGACCTGGCACGGCACCCCGCTGAAGAAGATCGGCTTCGACATAGGCCAGGTCAAGTTCGCCAGCGGCAGCGGCTACCTCGACCACCTGGAGCGCGACGTCGCCAAGTGGGACCTGATGCTCTCGCCCAACCCCTTCAGCACCCCGATCCTGCGCCGCGCCTTCCGCTTCGGGGGCGACATCCTGGAGACGGGCTACCCGCGCAACGACCTGCTGCACTCCCCCCTGGCCTCCGAGCACGCGGCGCGCGTCCGGGCCCGGCTGGGCATCCCCGGTGACAAGCGGGTGGTCCTGTACGCGCCGACCTGGCGGGACGACCAGTTCTACGCGGGCGGCCGGTACCGGTTCGACCAGCGGCTGGACCTGCTGCGGGCGCGCAAGGAGCTGGGACACGACCACGTGTTCCTCGTCCGCGGCCACCACCTCATCGCCGACGACCTCTACGACCCGTCCTACGGCGACTTCGTCAGGAACGTCACGGCCTACCCGGACATCACCGACCTGTATCTGATCTCCGACGTCCTCATCACCGACTACTCCTCGGCGATGTTCGACTTCGCGGGCACGGGACGCCCGATGCTCTTCTTCACCTACGACCTGGAGACCTACCGCGACCAGCTCCGCGGGTTCTACTTCGACTTCGCCGAGCGCGCCCCCGGACCGCTGCTGGCCACCTCGGACGAGGTGCTGGAGACCCTGCAGAACCTGGACCCGGTGGTGTCGGAGTACGCCCCCGCCTACCGGCGGTTCGCCACCGAGTTCCACCCGCTCGACGACGGGCTCTCCTCCGCGAGGGCGGCCGACCTCCTCTGCTGAGCCAGGCGGACGGCCCGCAGGACCAAAAGGGCGCTCCGCAGGGCCAGGAGGACGAGCAGGCGCCGCACCGTGCGCGGCCACTGGACGGGCCGCCGTTCCGGCTTCCGCCGGGACGGCGGCGCCGCCGTGTGGCGGGCCCAGACGGCGAGCTGGAACGGGATCGTCGTCAGATAGGAGCAGACGAGGACCATCGGCGCGGGAGACCCGTACGCGCCGCTGCGGCCCCACAGCTCCTCGGCGACCAGCAGCAGGTAGAGCAGCCCGAGGCCCCACCCCGGCCAGCACCAGCCCCAGTCCGCCGCGCAGTGCAGCAGGACGATGGCCACCGCCACCAGGAAGCAGCCGGACAGGACCAGGACCGCCATCCAGGCGAGGAACCCCGCGCCCTCGGCCCGCATCACGTCACCCAGCAGGGTGAGGCACAGCAGGACGTCCAGCAGCGCGGTGGCCAGCCCGCCCACCGCGATCGCGATCGCCCCGACCCGACGCATCACTCCCCTCTCCGGGAGTGATCGTGCCGGGGGCCGCGCCGGGTGACCAGCGGCGACGCCGAAGGTTTAACTCCTCTTGGGGAGGATCAGGGCCTTCAGGCGAGGAAGTCGATGAACTCCTCCAGAGAGATCAGCCCGTCGTCGTCGGTGTCGGCCTTGGAGAAGATCAGCTCCATCTCCTCCGGCGTGATGGGCGTCCCGTTGCGCTCGTACAGCCGCGCCAGCTCCGCCGGCGAGATCAGCCCGTCCCCGTTGGTGTCCACCACCGGGAACGACTCCCTGGCCTGCTCTTCACTCATTCCCATCGAGCTTCCCCTTCCCAGCGTCCGGACGCCTCCGAGCTCGCCCGTTCCAAGCTCAACTTAGCGTGCCGCGTATCGGCACGGCGCCTCCAGAAGGCCTTAACCACCGGTAACGCCTTGACATGCCCTGAGGACAAAGAAACTCCATAAGCAAGGACTTACCTGGCGGAGTGCCAGCGGGTTAGGTTGAGATCCCTCGTCGGAAGGATCCAAAGATGTCGTCCTTCAATCTCGCCGACCTGTTCGAGATCGTCGCCGACGCCGTCCCCGACCGGCTCGCGCTGGTCGCCGGAGACGTCCGCCTCACCTTCGCCGAACTGGACGCCCGTGCCAACAGGGTCGCGGCGGTCCTCGCCGAGGCCGGGGTCGGGCCCGGAGACCGCGTGTCGATCCTCTCGGTCAACCGCGCCGAATGGCTGGAGACCCAGCTCGCCGTCTTCAAGCTCCGCGCGGCGCCGGTGAACGTCAACTACCGCTACACCGCCGGCGAGCTCGCCCATGTGATCGGCGACTCGGGCAGCTGTGCGCTGGTCGGCGAACGCGGCCCGGTCTCCCGGCTCGGATCCGCCCGGGACCGGCTGCCGGACCTGCGCCTCGTGCTGGTGCTCGAGGACGGGGAGGACGCGGAGGTCCCCGGGGCCGTCGGCTACGAGGAGGCGCTGGCCTCGGCGTCCCCCGAGAGGGTTCCCGCGGAACGGTCCGGAGACGACCTCTTCCTGCTCTACACCGGAGGCACCACCGGCCTGCCCAAGGGCGTCATGTGGCGCAGCGAGGACATCTTCTTCCAGGCCATGGGCGGCGGCAACATGGTCGGCGACCCGATCGAACGCCCCGAGCAGGCCGCGGAGAACGCGAAGGCGGGCGGGCTCACCATCATGTGCAACGCCCCGCTCATGCACGCCGCCGGCATCTGGGTGTCCTGGGCCTCCCTGATCTCCGGGTCGAAGCTGGTGCTGTGGTCGAAGCCGAGCTTCTCCGCCGCCGGGATCCTGGAGGTCGCCGCCCGGGAGGGCGCGCAGGTGATGACCACGATCGGCGACGCGATGGCCCGGCCGATCGCCGACCTGCTGGAGGCCGACCCCGGCGCCTACGACCTGTCGGCCCTGCTCGTCGTCGCCACCGGCGGCTCGGTCACCTCCCCCGACGTGAAGGACAGGCTGAGCCGCGCGCTGCCGTCCCTGATGATGATCCTGGACCCGATCGGCGGCTCGGAGACCGGCACCGCCGCGCGCGCGGTCGACCCGGGACCGGACGGCCTGCCCCGCTTCATGCCCCAGCCGGACGCGGCGGTGCTGGACGAGAAGCTGCGGCGGATCGAGCCGGGCTCGGACGAGATCGGGGTGTTCGCCCGCAGCGGGCGCATCCCGATCGGCTACTGGAACGACCCGGCGAAGACCGCCGCGACGTTCGTGACCGACGCGGACGGCGTCCGGTGGGCGCTGCAGGGCGACATGATGCGCGTCGACGCCGAGGGGCACATGGTCCTGCTCGGCCGGGGCTCGACCGTGGTGAACACCGGCGGGGAGAAGGTCTACGTCGAGGAGGTCGAGGGGGCGTTGAAGTCGCACCCGGCCGTCTACGACGCGCTGGTCGTGGGGGTGCCCGACGAGTTGCTGGGCCAGCGGGTGACCGCGGTCGTCTCGGTCTCCGCCCCGGTGACCGAGGAGGAGCTGCGCGAGCACTGCCGGGGGACGCTCGCCGGTTACAAGGTCCCCAAGCGGATCCACGTGGTGGACGAGGTGCGCCGTACTCCTTCGGGCAAGGCCGACTACCGCTGGGCGAAGGAGACCGCGACCGCACGGGACTGACCTCCGGCGTCCCGGCCCGCGCGACACGCATGATCTTGCGTGTCGCGCAGATTTTCCCTGAATAAAAAATTGCGTGATACGCAGTCAGCGCGTACGGTCTGCTGCGTGAACCTCAGGGAGCGCAAGAAAGAGGCGACCCGGCGGGCCCTGAGCCTCGCCGCGGTCGAACTCGCCCTGGAACACGGACCGGAGAACGTCCGGGTGGAGGACATCGCCGCGGCGGCCGGCGTCTCCCCCCGGACGTACAACAACTACTTCCCCAGCCGCGAGGCGGCGATCTGCGCGGTCCCGATCGCGCGCAACCAGCTGCTGGGAGAGCGGCTGCGGGCACGACCCGCCGAAGAGCCGCTGGACGAGGCCTGCGTCGGGGCCGTCCTGGAGCACTACCGGGACCAGAGCACACCCGACCAGAGGATCATGAAGATGATCTTCTGCAACCCGGCGCTGCACGGCGAGTTCCACCGCAACCACAAGGCGGCGACCGCACCGCTCGTCGAGGCCATCGCCGAGCGGTGCGGAGTCGACCCCGAACACGACCTCTTCCCCTCGCTGCTGGCGGCCACCCTGGGCACCGCCGTCCGTATCGCCACCCAGCACTGGCTGGAGCACGGCGCCGAACGCCGGTTCCCCGACGTGCTGCGAGAGGCGCTGCTGGGCGTCGCCCCCCTCGCCGCCGCCTACGACCGCCACCGATCCCTTTCCGACGACCGGGCCGCCTCCTCCGCTGAGCCCGACCGGTCCGACCACCCTTAGCGAGCCCCTTTTGCTGATCAGACTCGTCCGCGAGTTCCTGCGGCCCTACCGGAGAGACCTGGCGCTGCTGGTGGCGCTGCAGTTCCTCGCCACCCTCGCGATGCTCTACCTGCCGACCCTGAACGCCGACATCATCGACGACGGGGTGGTCACCGGCGACACCGGCACCATCCTGCGCCTCGGCGGGATCATGCTCGCGGTGTCCGTGGGCCAGATCCTGTGCTCCGTCGGCGCGATCTACTTCGCCTCGCGGACCGCCGGCTCGCTCGGCCGGGACCTGCGCTCGGCCCTGTTCGACCGGGTCCAGCGCTTCTCCGCCCGCGAGGTCGGCCAGTTCGGCACCCCGTCTCTCATCACCCGCACCACCAACGACGTGCAGCAGGTGCAGATGCTCACCCTCATGGCGATGACCATGGCGGTGACCGCGCCGATCATGGCGGTCGGCAGCATCCTCATGGCGCTGCGCCAGGACGTCCCGCTGTCGGCGCTGCTGCTGGTGGTGCTGCCGCTGCTGTCGGCCGCCGTGGCCTACGCGCTGTCCAAGATGCACCCGCTGTTCCGCACCATCCAGGAGCGGCTCGACCAGCTCAACCAGATCCTGCGCGAGCAGATCACCGGCGTCCGCGTGGTCCGCGCCTTCGTCCGCGAGGAGCAGGAGACCGCGCGGTTCGACCGGGCCAACGCCGAACTGATGGACGTCTCCCGGCGCGCCGGGAACTTCATGAGCCTGATCTTCCCCCTGGTGCTCGGGGTCGTGAACCTCGCCAGCGTCGCCGTCCTGTGGTTCGGCGGGCGGCGGATCGCGGACGGCGGCATGGAGATCGGCGCGCTCACCGCCTTCCTCAGCTACCTCATGCAGACGCTGATGTCGGTGATGATGACGACGTTCATGTTCATGATGGCGCCTCGCGCCTCGGTCTGCGCCGAACGCATCCGGGAGGTGCTGGACACCGACTCCAGCGTCGTCCCCCCGGCCGCCCCCGTCACCGAGACCACCGGGCACGGCACCCTGGAACTGCGGGACGTCGAGTTCCGCTACCCGGGCGCCGAGGAGCCGGTGCTGCAGGGGGTGAACCTCACCGCGCGGCCCGGCGAGACCGTCGCCATCATCGGGTCCACCGGCAGCGGCAAGACCACCCTGATCGGCCTCGTCCCCAGGCTGTTCGACGTCACCGGCGGCAGCGTCCTGGTCAACGGCGTGGACGTGCGGGAACTGGACCCGGCGAAGCTGTCGGACCTCATCGGGCTGGTCCCGCAGCGGCCCTACCTGTTCTCCGGGACCATCGCCTCCAACCTGCGCTACGGCCGGCCCGACGCCACGGACGAGGAACTGTGGCACGCGCTGGAGACCGCCCAGGCGAAGGACTTCGTGGAGCGCATGCCCGAGGGCCTGGACACCCCGGTCTCCCAGGGCGGCACCACCGTCTCCGGCGGCCAGCGCCAGCGCCTGTCCATCGCGCGGGCCCTGGTGCACCGGCCGGAGATCTACCTCTTCGACGACTCCTTCTCCGCACTCGACTACACCACCGACGCCCGGCTGCGCGCCGCGCTCGCCGCGCAGACCTCCGACGCCACCGTCCTCATCGTGGCCCAGCGGGTCAGCACGATCCGCCACGCCGACCGGATCGTGGTCCTCGACCACGGCCGCGTCGTGGGAACCGGCACGCACGACGAGCTGATGGCCGGCAACGAGACCTACCGGGAGATCGTCCTCTCCCAGCTCACCGAACAGGAGGCCGCGTGACCACGCCGAAACAGCCGGCTCCCGGCAAGCCCGGCGGCCCCGGCGGCCCCGGCGGAGCGCCCCGCGTGGGGCCCGGAGCCTGGATGGCGGGACCCTCGCTGGAGAAGTCCTCGGACTTCACCGGCTCGGCCAAACGGCTGCTGCGCAGCCTGCGGCCGGAACGCGCGCTGATCGTCACCGGGCTGGCGCTGACGGCGGTCAGCGTCGCGCTCACCGTGGCCGGGCCGAAGATCCTCGGCACGGCCACCGACCTGATCTTCAACGGGGCGATCTCCGCGAAGCTGCCCGCCGGCGCCGACAAGGAGCAGGTCGTCGCGGGACTGCGCGAGCGGGGCGACGACACCTTCGCCGACATGATCTCCTCGATGGACGTCGTCCCCGGCGAGGGCATCGACTTCGGCGCGGTCGGCAGGGTGCTGCTCGTCGCGCTCGCCGTCTACCTGGTCGCCAGCCTGCTGGCGGTGATCCAGGGCCGGGTGACCACCCGGGTCGTCCAGCAGGCGATGTACCGGCTGCGCCGGCAGGTGCAGGACAAACTCTCCCGGCTGCCGCTGAGCTACTTCGACAGGCAGCAGCGCGGCGAGGTGCTCAGCCGGGTCACCAACGACATCGACAACCTGTCGCAGAGCATGCAGCAGACGCTGAGCATGGCGGCGAACTCGCTGCTCACCATCGTCGGCGTGCTGGCGATGATGTTGTGGATCTCGCCGCTGCTGGCGCTGGTCGCCCTGGTCACGGTGCCGCTGTCCATGGTGGTCGCGGCGAAGATCGGCGCGCGTTCCAAGCCGCAGTTCATCCAGCAGTGGGCGAGCACCGGCAAGCTCAACGCGCACATCGAGGAGATGTACACCGGGCACACGCTGGTGTCGGTCTTCGGCCGCAGGGACGAGGCCGCCGAGACGTTCACCGAGCAGAACGACAAGCTGTACCAGGCCTCGTTCAAGGCCCAGTTCATCTCCGGGATGATCCAGCCCGCGATGATGTTCATCGGGAACGTCAACTACGTGCTGGTCGCGGTGATCGGCGGGCTGCGGGTCGCCAGCGGCTCCCTGTCCCTCGGCGACGTCCAGGCGTTCATCCAGTACTCGCGCCAGTTCACCCAGCCGCTCAGCCAGCTGGCGAGCATGGCGAACCTGGTGCAGTCCGGCGTCGCCTCGGCCGAGCGGGTCTTCGCCCTGCTGGACGCCGAGGAGCAGCGCCCGGACCCGGACGAGCCCGCGAAGCCGGAGCGGATCGAGGGCCGGGTCGCCTTCGAGCACGTGAACTTCTCCTACAAGGAGGACGAGCCGCTCATCGAGGACCTGTCCCTGACCGTCGAGCCGGGCCAGACCGTCGCGATCGTCGGCCCCACCGGCGCGGGCAAGACCACGCTGGTGAACCTGCTGATGCGCTTCTACGAGCTGAACGCAGGCCGCATCACGCTGGACGGCGTCGACATCGCCGAGATGAGCCGCGCCGACCTGCGCTCCCGCACCGGCATGGTGCTGCAGGACGCCTGGCTGTTCGGCGGCACCATCGCCGACAACATCGCCTACGGCAGGGCCGACGCCACCCGCGAGGAGGTCGTCGAGGCGGCCAGGGCCACCCAGGTCGACCCGTTCGTGCGGACCCTGCCGGACGGCTACGACACCGTCCTGGACGAGGAGGGCGGCACGGTCAGCGCGGGTGAGAAGCAGCTCATCACCATCGCCCGCGCCTTCCTGGCCGAACCCGCCATCCTCATCCTCGACGAGGCCACCAGCTCCGTCGACACCCGCACCGAGGTCCTCATCCAGCGGGCGATGCGCAGCCTCCGCCAGGGCCGCACCAGCTTCGTCATCGCCCACCGCCTGTCCACCATCCGCGACGCGGACCTCATCCTCGTCATGGAGAACGGCTCCATCGTCGAGCAGGGCACCCACGACGAACTGATCGAGGCCGGCGGCTCCTACCAGCGACTCTACGCCGCCCAGTTCGCCGAGGCCGTCACCACCTGACCCACCGCTCCCACACGACGAAACCGGCCGGGCCCTCCAGGGGCCCGGCCGGTTTCGCGTCCCGGCGAGACGCCGGGCGGACGGGCGACGAACGGCGCCTTGACCTCAACCTCGGTTGAAGTTCTACCGTGTTCATGCAGTCCAGCCGATCCGAAGGAGGCGTCAACGACCGTGAAGGAATACTCCCAAGAGCGCCTCGCCGCTCAGCCCGTCGGTTACTGGAGCGGCGAGGCATACCGCCTCGTGGTCGGACGCATCCGCGCCGACCTGGCCGTGGAGAACCTCACCCAGCCGCACTGGTGGACGCTCAACCACGTCGCCGGCGCCCCCGGCGTCTGGAGCCGCTCGAAGCTCACCGAGAAACTCGCCCCGTTCGACGACCTGGGCATCGATTTCAACGCCGTCTTCGACGACCTGGTCACCCGCGGTTGGCTGAGGGAGGACGCCGATGCCCTGACGCTGACCGAGGCCGGTGAGGCCGGGCGCCTACGCGCCAAGGACCGCAGCGCACGTGCGCTCGAGCAGATGCATGAAGGCATCGACAAAGCGGACTACGTCACGGCTCTCAACGTCCTGCGCCGTATGATCGCCAACCTGGGCGGTGACAGCGACCTTCCCGATTAGGACTGCGTTCGACGCAGATCTAGACACGGAGACATGCTTCATATGCCACACGAACAGCAGCACCGACGCGAAGCCGAGCCGTCGGCCGCCGCCGACGTCCAACTGAACCACACCATCGTCTACGCCGCGGACCGGCGGCTGTCCGCCGAGTTCCTCGCCTCGATCCTGGGGCTGGAGGTCGGCGACGCCTTCGGGCCGTTCCTTCCCGTCGATCTGGGCAACGGGGTGACGCTCGACTACTACGAGAAGCGCGACGGGCCGATCCAGGGGCAGCACTACGCCTTTCTCGTGCCCGACGAGCAGTTCGACACCATGATCGCCCGCCTGGAGGAGGCCGGGGTCGTCTACTACGCCGACCCCGGGCACACCGAGCCCGGCCGGGTCAACCGCCTCTTCGGTGGTCGCGGCGCGTACTTCGAGGACCCGAACGGCCACAACATGGAGATCATGACCCGGCCGTACGCCCGTCCGTGAAAAACCGGAGGGACGGCCTCCGCCGGCATGGCGGAGGCCGTCCCTTGCGCGTGCTACCAGGCGAAGGCCTCCGGGGAGGGGCCGGGGCCGGGGAAGATCTCCTCCAGCTTCGCGAGGAAGTCCGGGGAGAGTTCCAAGGCTGCGGCGCGCAGGCCCGACTCCAGCTGTTCCAGGGTGCGGGGGCCGACGATCGGGCCGGTGACGCCCGGGCGGGTGAGCAGCCAGGCGAGGCCGACCTCTCCCGGGTGCAGGCCGTGGGCGTCGCAGAGGTCCTCGTAGGCCTGGATCCGGGCGCGGGTCTGCGGGTCGGAGAGCACCTGCCGGTTGCGTTCGGACAGGGAGCGGGAGCCGCCGCCCTCACGCTCCTTGCGCAGGGCGCCGCCGAGCAGGCCGCCCTGGAGCGGGGACCAGGGGATGACGCCGAGGCCGTAGGACTGGGCCGCGGGGATGACCTCCATCTCCGCGCGGCGCTCGAAGAGGTTGTAGAGGCACTGCTCGCTCACCAGGCCGAGGGAGCCGCGCCGGGCCGCGGTCTCGTTGGCGCGGGCGATGTTCCAGCCGGGAAAGTTCGACGAGCCGACGTACAGGACCTTGCCCTGCTGCACCAGCACATCCATCGCCTGCCAGATCTCCTCCCAGGGAGTGGCCCGGTCGATGTGGTGGAACTGGTAGAGGTCGATGTAGTCCGTGCCGAGCCGCTTGAGAGACGCCTCGGCGGCCCGGCGGATGTTCAGGGCCGAGAGCTTGTCGTCGTTGGGCCAGGGCTTCCCGTCGACGCCCATGTTCCCGTACACCGTCTTGTCCCTGCGTCCGCCGCCCTGCGCGAACCAGGTGCCGAGGATCTCCTCGGTACGGCCCTTGTTCTCTCCGTTGCTGATTTCATAGTCGGGTATCAGCATCTCCGGCCTTTCGGCTGGAGAGGTCCGTAACGGTGACACCTCAGCCGCAGAGGCCGGGTGTCTGTTGACGGTCCTCGTTTCCTTCCCCCGCTGGTGCGGTGGCGCTGCGCCGCCTGCCCGGCCCGCCCCGGCCTTGCGGCCGGGACGGGTGGTGCGGGTCTTACAGCCGGCTCCACGAGGCTTCGGCGCCGAGGCGCCCAGGTCTCCGGCCACTCCGGTACCTGTTGACACACTCGCCGCGAGGGCGAGAAGGTTACGGGCCGCGTTCTCATCCCGATCCAGGACGAGCGGGCAATGATCGCAGGCGAACACCCGGACGTGCAGCGGCAGCTTGGCTTTCACCGCACCACACCCCGAGCAGGTCTTCGACGAAGGAAACCACCGATCCGCCACGATCGTGGGGCAGGCATGACGACGGCCCTTGTAGGTCAGCTGACGCCGGAGCCGTCCGAACCCGGCATCGGCGATCTTCCGGGACAGGCGCCGGTTCCTGAGCATCCCCGCCACGTTCAGGTCCTCGACCACCACGACGGCGTACTCGCCCCGGATCGCGGTGGTCAACTGGTGCAGGGCGTTCTCGCGCAGATTCGCCACCCGGTACTGCGCCCGGTTGCGTTCGGCGTTCGCCTTCACCCACCGGTTCGACGGCCCCTGCCCGGCGCGCCGGTCGGGGCCCCGGCGGCGCGAGACACGCCGGGACAGGTGCCGGAGCTTCTTGAGCGCGGTCTCGTAGTGGCGGGGGTTGGGGACATGGCGGGTCTCGCCGAGGCTGTCGGCCAGTACCGCCAGGTGCTTGATCCCCAGGTCGATGCCGACCGCGCTCCCGGGCCGGGCCACCCGCTCGATGTCCCGCTGCACCTCGACCTGGAAGGACACCAGCCACCGGCCCCGCTCATGCCGGACGGTAGCCGACAGGATTCTTGCGGAGCCTGCGGTGATCCTTCGGTGGAGTTTGCCGGTGGGCTCGTGGGTGCGGAGCGTGCCCAGACGCGGCAGGGTGACGTGCCTGCGGTCCGGCTCCAGGCGGATCGTGCCAGTGGTGAACCGGCACGACAGCGCGGTCTTGTGCTTGGCCTTGTAACGCGGCCGCCCCATCGGCCTGCCCTTGCGCCGCCCTTGCTTGGACTTGGCGTAGTTGTCGAACGCGGCGGCGGCACCCGCCAGGCCGGTGTTGTAGGCCTCCTTGGAGTTCTCCCGCCACCAGGACGCGAAGCGCGGGTCGCTCTTCTTGGCCTCGTTGAACGCCTTGCGCAGCTCCGGCAGCGACCACGGCCGCCACGGCGTCAGCTCTTCTCCGCCGAGGCCGTGGGTCTGCTCGGCGCCACGCTGCCGCCAGGACGCCGTCACCCAGCCGACGGCCCAGTTGTAGGCGGTGCGGGCCGCACCGCAGTGCGACCGCAACGCCGCTTCCTGGCCTGCGTTGGGGTCCAGGGCGAACCGGTAGGCCTGCACCACGCAGCCGGGACGCGGCCGGAACTTCCTCACCCCGGCCCCTCCTCTCTGGCGCGTGGTCTGCGGGCGGCGGTGTCGAACACCACACCGAACACTACTACAAGTAATGGGCTGGTCACGCAATGGCCGGGTGGTGGGGGCGGGGCCTTTCGAGACGGTCCCGCCCTCCACCCTGCAGAGTGGTCGTTACGCCCTGCTGGAGCTCCTGCCCGGCGGGCTTCATATCGCTATGGATGCCTATATCTGACCATGAAACCGGGAGCAGTTGCTTAACCCCACCCGTACACGTCGGCCGTGTTGAAGAAGTTCCCTCCGGCGTCGAGCGCCGCTTCCATGATCTTGTGGCTGTCCGTCTCGGATGTCTCCGGACCGAAGTTCATCGTCCCGAGCACCAGACGGCTCACCTTGGGCCCGGTCTTCCCAGCTGCACGTAGTCCATGGCACTGCCGACCACACGAGGACACGAGATCTTCCGGACCTGCCGCGCCGTATCCCGTCCGACCGCGTGGATCCGCCCGTCACCCCTCGGAAAGCGCGCCGAAGGTCACCTCGACGGGGACCGGACTGTCGAGAGACAGCCTTCGGGTGTGGAGGCAGACCAGGTGATAGCGCCCCTCCGAGAGCCGGTACTCCTCGATCCGCTCGATGCCGTCCTGGGATTCGGAGAGGAACACGATCAGGTAGACCGGGATGCCGGCAGCGGCGTACGCGGCTTTCTTGTCGACGGTGTCGGTACGGAAGGAACTGTCGGGCGACACGATTTCGACCACCAGGACGGTGTCCCCCGCGTACAGGCGCCGATCGTCGGGCAGGCAGCGGTACACGATGACATCCGGGCGACGGAGGTTGAGCGGGACGTCACTGATGCGCACATCCACATCGGTTTCCACCATCAGGCACGGTTCAGGCTTACGACCCTGCTCCAGCACCGCCGCCAGCCGCCGCGCGACTCGGTTGTGCAGTCGAGACGCGCTCTCGCATTTGACGATGTGCCCGTCGATGACCTCGATCGTCCGGCGGAAATCCTCAGGCAGCGCCTCATACTCCTGCGCGGTGATCTGCTCGGGAATCCAGCGATACCAGTCCTCGGGACCGTCGCTCGTCATGGCGCGAGTCTATCGTTCCCTCCGACGCCCCTCAGGAGCCGCAGGATCTTCCAGTCGGGCCGCTACCAGCGCATGTGCACCTGTTCGGCCCAGCCGAGCAGACCGTCCAGCTCGATCGTGCCCCCGTTCTCTGGGCGGATCGTGCCGGTGTAGTGGCCGAAGCATTGGTGGGTGTCGTTGAGTAGAAGGCCCGCGTTGATCGAGGCTCGGCGTTCGTGGAAGGGGGTGAAGGTGAGGTCGAGGCGGTCCGAGCCGGTGATCCGCCAGGGTTTGAGGAAGTCTGCCGTGTCGTACTCCCAGGCCAGTTCCTCACCGACCTTGGTGAGGTGTCCGTCGACGCACAGGGCGTTCTCGGTCATGCCGGTGCCGTCGGTCCACTTGCCGCCCAACTGCAGGCCGATGACGCGGCCGTCCTGGGTGCCGGAGGCCGCGCCCCAGTTCCAGAGGGTGTCGTAGGGCCAGCGGCCGCGGCCGTGGTCCAGGACGCCCCAGGCTCCGGTGAAGTCGTAGCGCCTGGCGCCGAGGGTGACGGTGCCCTCGGCGGGCCGCGCGGTGTGCTTGGAGGTGAACTGGAACCGCTTGTCGCTCCAGGGGATGACCACGCTCAGCGTCTCGTGCCCGGCGGGCAGCGCGACGAACAGGTCGGCGGCCAGATCTCCTTCGGACGTGCGGCAGGACGCGCGCAGCCGGTGGCCGCCGTCCTCACGGGTGATCGAGACCTGGACGGAACCGGGGACCGCGATGTCCTCGCCGTCCAGGCTCGCGGGGAGGCGGACGTTCCGGCCGAGCGGCGAGATGGCGCTCTTCTCCAGCTCGACGCCGCCGTACTCGAGGAAGTACACGCCGGTGAGCGCCAGGTAGTCCAGGTCGCTGACGGTCAGCGCGATCAGGTGTGTCGGCGTGGTGAGGCACCAGTACTCCCAGCGCTTGTTCCGCCCCCATCCGCCTGACAGTGCGGTGTCGTGCAGCGGGGTCCGCGACCAGCCCACCGCTTCCCTGGCGAGCCGCCCTTGGGACGTGCAGAGCGCGACGGGTTCGGTGATCTCACGTTCGTGCGTCATGGGTCCAGGTTCCCCGGTCAGGCGAAGGCGCGGTAGAGGGAGGACAGGAAACGGATCAGGAGTCCCTCGCGGGTCTGCGGGGGCAGGGCGTCCAGGACGGAGTTGACCACGGCCATGCCGCCGCCTCCGGGCTCGGCCGCGGGGTCGGCGCCGACGGAGGCCAGCAGGGCGGCGAACCCGGCATCGTCGACGGTGTCGAGGTCCAGCTCCAGGAGCGCTTCGACCAGGCCGTCGGGGAGGGCCGCCGGACCCGCCTCGCGGGCCTCGGCGGCGGCCTTGGCGAGGACTTCGAGCAGGGCGTCCACGCCGGCGAGGCTCACGCCGGTGAGGGTCAGGTGGACGTTGGCGGGGATGCCGGGGAAGGACAACTGCGGCTGGATGAGCCAGCCGTGGTCGCGCGCCTTGTCCGACAGGACGAAGACGTCCAGGCCGGGGTCGTCGGAGGCGACGGCGACCAGGGAGGCGTCCGGGGAGCCCAGGACGCGCAGGCCCGGGATGTCCTCGACGCCCGCGATGAGCTTGCGGGCCGCGGCGACCGCGTCGACGGCCAGTTCGCGGTAGCCGGATTCTCCGAGGGCCTGGAGCGTCGCCCACGCCCCGCCGAGCGGGCCGGCGCCCTTGCTGCTCTGCACCGTGGAGTTGATGACGGTGTAGCCGGGCCAGGCGGCGGAGGCGAAGT
This sequence comes from Actinocorallia sp. B10E7, assembly GCF_039871655.1. Lineage (NCBI taxonomy): Bacteria > Bacillati > Actinomycetota > Actinomycetes > Streptosporangiales > Thermomonosporaceae > Actinocorallia > Actinocorallia sp. B10E7. Next base: position 156,777 of record NZ_JBDPLZ010000012.1, on the reverse strand, counting down.
AGGCGTGGCGGCGCAGCGACTCGTCGGCGTACAGGACGACCGAGGCGCCCTTGGGCGCGTAGCCGTACTTGTGCAGGTCGCAGGAGATCGAGGTGACTCCCGGGACGGACAGGTCGAACGGGGCGACGTCCTCTCCGGCGTCGCGCAGCCACGGCAGCAGCCATCCGCCCACGCAGGCGTCGACGTGGCAGGGGATCCCGCGCGCCGAGGCGAGGGCCGCGATCTGCGGCACGGGGTCGATCACGCCCTGGGGGTAGGACGGCGCGGACACCACGACCAGCACGGTGCTGTCGGCGTCCTCGTCGATCGCGGCCTCCATCGCCGCCGGGTCCGCCCGGAACGTCGTGGTGTCCACCGGCACGGTCACGAGTTCGAGGCCGAGGTAGTGGGCAGCCTTGTGGAAGGCGGGGTGGGCCGTCACCGGGACGACGAGCCGGGGCCTGGCGACCGGGCGGGCGTCCCGGGCCGACTTCACCGCCAGCATGATCGACTCGGTGCCCCCGCTGGTGAAGATGCCCGGGGTGCCGGGGCCCCCGCCCAGTTTGGCGGCGACGGCTCCGACGACCTGCTTCTCCAGCTCCACGATGCTGGGGAAGGCCGTCGGGTCCAGGCAGTTGACCTCGAGCATCTCCAGGTAGGCGCGGGCCGCGGCCTCGCGGACCTCGGCCCGTCCGGTGTCGTAGACGTAGGCGGTCACCTTGCCGCCGTGGACGGGCAGGTCCGCCTCCTTGAGCGCGGCCAGCTCGGCCAGCAGGTCCTCGGCGGTACGTCCGTTCTCAGGCAGCATCGGGGGTTCCTTCGGTTCGGTGGGCCAGCGCGCGGGCCCGGTAGGCGAGCACCAGCGGGACGCTGAGCAGGAGCAGGAAGGCGGGGACGAGGGTGAATCCGGCGGTGAGCCCGGTCAGGGCCCCCTCCTGCTGGACCGCTTCCCGGCCCGCCTCGGCGGAGCGGAAGCCGGTGAGCGCCAGGACCGCCGAGTACACGCCGGAGCCCAGGGCCATGGCGCCGGTCTCGGCGGCCGTCCAGGCACCGGTGAACGCCCCGGCCTGGGCGTGCCCGGTCCGTCCCGCGTCGGCGTGGACGGTCTCGGGGAGCAGGGACAGCGGCAGCAGTTGCAGCGCCGCGTAGCAGACGCCGAGCAGCCCGGTCAGCGCGAAGACCGTGACCGCGGCCCCGGCGGTGAGCGCGGGATAGAGCGCGAGCACCCCGGCGATGAAGAGCACGACGGCCAGCAGGTAGCACGGCACCGCGCCGTACCGGCGGGACAGCCGGTTCCACGCGGGCACCGCCAGGGCGCTGGGCGCGACCAGGCAGACGAACAGCACCGAGGTGAGCCCGTCGTCGCCCAGCCGGTACTCGGCGACGTAGGCGGCGCCCGCGAGCATCACCGCGACGGCCAGGGACTGGACGGCGAACGCGCCGAGCAGCGCGAAGAACGGCCGGTTGCCGCGCGCGGCGCGCAGCGCGGCGGCGAAGCCGAGCGGTTTCGGGCCGGGCCGCGAGGTGATCCAGCGGGTGGACAGGGCGGAGTACAGCATCGCCGCGCCCATGATGAGGCCGACGACCGCGCCCATGAGGGCGTACCCGCCGCGGCCGTCCCCGGCCAGGCCGACCAGTTCGGGCGCGAGCCCTCCGGCGAGCAGGATGCCGGCGGTCAGCGCGACGATCCGCCAGGCCATGGCGCGGGACCTCTCCTCGGGGAGGTCGGAGATCTCGGCGGGCAGCGCGACGTAGGGCACCTGGAAGGCGGCGAAGGCGCTGGCGGCCAGCAGGAAGACGACCATCACCCAGGCCGCGGCGACGGTGCCGTGCGCGGGCGCGGCGAACATCAGCGCGAACAGCACCGGCAGGGTGACGGCGCCCAGGAGCAGCAGTCCGGTGCGCCGCCCGGTGCGGACGGCCTCCCGATCGCTGAGCGTGCCGACGTAGGGGTTGAGCAGGACGTCCCACGCCTTGGGCAGGACGAGCGCGACGCCCGCCACCGCCGCCGGGACTCCCATCACGTTGGTGAGGTAGTAGAGCAGCAGCAGTCCGGGAGTGGTGGAGAAGACGCCGGTCCCGACCGAGCCGAGCGCGTATCCCAGGAGCCTTCCCCTGGCGACTCTACCCTTCACAGCTCCAGCAGCCCGTCTACGAGCCGGTGCAGGGTGAGGCGGAACCGCCGGAGCGCCGCCTGGTCGTCGCCGCGCCGGCGCCGGCCCTTCTCGTCCAGGACGCCGCCGCGCACGAAACCGTGCACGCACCAGATCACCGACCACACCGCGTACTCGACGTCCGCCTCGGGGCCTGCGGCCTTCCGGGCCAGCTCCACGATCCGGGAGACCAGCGGGCGCACCCGCTCGGCCTCCAGCGAGGTGACGTCCTCGGCGTCCGACAGCCAGCGCCGCAGCCACAGCGCGGCGATCTCCGGGTGCTCCACGCAGAAGTCGAGGTAGCGGTCGGCCAGCCGGTGGGCGTCCTCGGCGGTGGGGGTGAACGTCCGCATGACCTCGCCCAGTGCCCGGCGCTCCTTTTCGGCGGCGCGTTCCATGACCGCCAGGTACAGGTCGCGTTTGCCGCCCAGGTGGTAGTTGACGGTCGCGATGTTGAGGCCGGCGGCCTCGGCGATGAGCCGGGTCGAGGCCCCTTCGAAGCCCTTCTCGGCGAAGAGGAGCGTCGCCGCGTCCAGGATCCGCTCCGCCGCGGGTCTCCCGCTCGTACTGGTCACCCCCGGAAAGTAGGACAAGCATCTGCATTCCGTCAATCGTTTGATTGACCGTCCTCTTGTGGCCGAAATCCGTAGTCCATCCTGTTCTGTGATCGGCGGAACCGGCGCCCCACTACAGTGATGCGCCTGGAGGGCAGGCATGACCGAGAATTTCGCGACGATCCTCGACCGGCTGTGCGCGCGGCCGCGGGGACGCGACCCGTTCACCAACACCGAACTCGCACGGCTCATCGTCCGGCGCGGCGGCGAGATCACCGACGGGTACATCTCCCACCTGCGCAAAGGGCATCGCGACAACCCCACCCTCCAGACGATCGAGGACCTGGCGGCCGCGCTGGACGTCTGCCCCGCGGTGTTCGTCGGCGGACGGCCCGAACGCCTCGGCCCCGAACGCCCGCGCCTGTCGTTCACCGGCAAGCTCCGCCACCTGTTCGCCGCGATCCACCCGCCGCACCGCGGCCCCTACACCCCCGAGGAGGCCGCCGCCACGATCACCTCCGGCGGCCGGTTCGGGTCGATCTCCTCGAGCTACATCAGGGAGTTGCTCAACCCGGCTCCCGGCACGCAGCCCAACCCCCGGCTGCGGCACATCCTGGCGCTCGCCGACTTCTTCGGCCTCAGCGACGGGCACGGGCCGCAGGCCGCCTACTTCCTCGACGACCGGCTGGCCGAGGTGATCGACGCCGAGCTCGCCGGGTTCATCGCGCTCCGCGACGCCGGGGTGATGGAGTTCGCGGCCCGGCTGGCACGACACGCCTCGGACTGGACCCCCGAACTGCGGCGCCAGGCGGTGCACGCGGTCACCGAGGCGGTCGAGACGGGCGAGACCACATGGGTGTTCGGGAACGGAGGCGTCAGCGGATGACCGACAGGGAGACGTTGTGCGGATGGGCCGCCGAAAGGCTCGCGCCCTCGCCTTCCGCCACCTACCAGGACACGTGCCGCCGCATCGGAGCGCTGCTCGGCGAGCTGGTCCAGGCCCAGGTCGCCGTGAAGTTCACCTCCCTGAGGGGCGCGCCCTTCAGCGGCGCGACCGTGCGGCTGGCCGACGGCTCCTACGTCGTCTACTGCGCGAACTCCCGGTCCTGGTACCACCGCATGGGCATCCTGCTGCACGAGCTCTCGCACGTCCTGCTCGGCCACGAGCCCGCCTCGCTGGAGGACATGCGCCGGCAGTTCCTCCCCCACGTCCCCGGCAGGATGGCGCGGATCGTCGCGGCCCGCAGCAGCCACACCGGGCCCCAGGAGAGGGAGGCCGAAGACCTCGCCGACCTGCTGCTGGCCCGGCTGACCGAGCACCGCGGGCCCGTCGCGGGGGCGCTCCCGCCCCCGGCCTCGGCCCGGCTGCGGCGCATCGCCGAGGAGCTCGCCCGCCCACGTTGATCCCCCGGCATCTTGCCGACCAAGGTCACAGACGATTAGGCTGCGGTTCTACTGACGTCCACGGAGGTCTGCGATGATCCCTCACCAGTATGAGAGCTGGGAGGTGCGCCGGTGACGGAGAGCGCGCTCGCGAGTTTCTCCTTCGGCCGTCCCGCCGGGCCCGACTTCGACGTCCCCAACTCCGCCCGGATGAGCGACCACCTGCTCAACGGCAAGGACAACTTCGAGTGCGACCGCCGCACCGTGGCCGAACTGCTGCGGGCCGCACCCGAACTGCCGGCGCTGGCCCGCGCCGCACGCGACTTCCTCATGCGGTCGGTGGCCCGGCTCGCCGCCGAGCACGGCATCGACCAGTTCATCGACCTCGGCTCCGGGCTCCCCGCCTCGCCCTGCACCCACGAGGTCGCCCGGGAGCACGGCCCCTGCCGGGTCGCCTACGTCGATCACGACCCCGTCGTCGCGGTGCACAACCGGGCCCTGCTCACCGGGCACCCCGGAGTCCGAGCCTTCGAGGACGACCTGTGCTCCCCCGAGATCGTCATCGCCCGGCTGAGCGCGATGGACGTCATCGACTTCGGCCGCCCGGTGGCGGTCCTGTTCGGCGACGTGCTGCCGTACCTGCCCGAACCGGCGCAGACGGTGCGCGCGTTCCGCAACGTCATGACGGCGGGCAGCGCGCTGGTGCTGAGCCACCTGTCCCGTGACCGGGCGGACCAGGGCATGGTCGCCGCGGTCGAGAAGATCTACGCCTGTACCGGCGGGCTGTCCGTCCGCACCGACGCGCAGATCTCCGAGCTGTTCACCGGCTTCGCCCACGCCCCCGAGGTGCTGGACGTGCGGCCCGACCCGGACGTGCCGGGGCTGACCAGCTACGCCGGCGTCGGCTGGCGGGTGCGCGGCGGTCAGACACGGGCCGCGACGGCCGCGCCCACGACGGGGCAGCGGCAGAACGCGTCGGCGACCTGAACCCACCAGGTGAGCTCGGTGGTGAACGCGCCGTCGCGCGCCTCCCCTCCCCCGTGGTCCCCCGCTGTGCTCCGCTCCCCCCTCGTCCAGGCCTGCAGCGCGTGCCTCAGCTGCGCGGCCTCGACCATCGCGGCCAGTGCCTCCCCCCGGTAGCCGGCCCTGTGGCCCCAGCGCTCGGCCAGCTCGGCCAGCTCCGGATCGAACAGCGGCGCGAGGCTCCAGCGCCAGTCGCTCAGCTCCAGCACCATGCGCCGGGTCCGGTGGTAGGGGTCGAACCGCCTGCCGGGAGCCGTGTAGACCAGTTCGGGCGCCACTTTCACCAGTTCCCGGTGCATCGGCCGCAACCGCAGGTACAGCCGCCATCGGAAGGTCCAGGCGCCGACCTCCTCCAGCTTCGGGCCGAAGGCGGGCAGGGTCAGCGCCGCCGTCACCAGCAGCACTCCCACCGGGGCGACCACCGGGCCGGTCGCCTTGTAGAGCCCGTCCAGCTCGGCGACTCCGGTGAGGTGCGCGACGATCGCGAGAATGCCGACCAGAGGGAACAGCGCGACGTCCACCCCGTAGGCGCCGTACAGCCGCAGACCGCGCCGCAGCCAGGGGAACCCGGCGTAGTCCGGCTCCCTGGTCCAGCGCAGGCACCAGTAGGCCAGCGTCGCGTGCCCGGCCAGCACCCACGACAGCCACAGCAGGGAGAACGCCGCGACCGTCGGCTGGTCGGCGTAGTAGAGGTTGAAGTCCTCGGTGCGCTCCACCGGGATGGACGACGCGAAGAACAGCACCGAGAGCGTGACGATGCACAGCGGGCAGGACAGGACGATCCATCGCACCAACGGCCACGCCTCCCGGAACGGGTGGCGCCACAGCAGCGCCAGGGTCAGGTAGACCCCTCCCGACACCGTCTGGCAGGCGGCGACCAGCAGGGTCGCCAGATTGGGGATCCCCGTGGTGTGGTCGACCCACAACACGTTCGAGGGCGCCGCCAGTCCCAGCGTCGCCGCGGTGGAGAGGATCGCCGCGCACAGCGCCCACAACCGGGGGCTCTCCCAGCGGGAGCGCAGGTGCCGCAGCTTGTAGAGGAACCAGGCCGTCATCGCGACGGCGCAGGCTATGTAGACGACGCTGCGGAGCATCTCAGCGCTTCTTCACGTAGCGCCACCTTGTCCACCTTTCCGGCGGGAAGCAGCGGCAGCCCCGGCAGGACCTCGATCCGCTTGGGCACCTTGTAGGGGGCCAGGTGCTCACGGCAGTGGGCGTCCAGTTCCTCCGCGGTGGCCGTCCCCACCACGAAGGCGACGCCCACCTCGGTGTAGACCGGGTCCGGCACGCTCACGACGGCGGCCGCCGCCACCGAGGGATGGCGTTCCAGGACCAGTTCGATCTCCCTCGGATAGATGTTGTAGCCGCCGGACTTGTACATCTCCTTCAGCCGTCCGACGAGGGTGAGAGCGCCGTCGGGACGGGCCACCGCCAGGTCCCCGGTCCGCAGGAACCCGTCGGGGGTGAAGGCCGCGGCGGTCTCCTCCGGCAGGCCGAGGTAGCCGGTCATGAGGCAGGGGTTGTGCACCTGGATCTCGCCGGGCGTCCCGGGCGGCACCGGTTCACCGTCCTCGCCCGCCAGCCGCAGCTCCAGCCGCGGATCGGGGCGGCCGATCGTGGTGGTCAGGCTCTCGTCGTCGGCGGTCCCGTCGTTGTAGGCGACGGCCACGCAGCTCTCGGTGAGCCCGTAGACGGAGGTCAGCTCGGCGCCGGTGGCGCGCAGCGCGGCCAGTGTTTCGGGCGGCATCGGCGCACCGCCCCAGCCGATGTGCTTCAGCGACGACAGGTCGGCGGCGGAGTACTGCGGCATCATCAGGACGTACTGGAACATCAGCGGAATCTGGCCCCACAGGGTGACCTTCGATTCCTCGATGACACCGGGGATCTGCTCGGGGTCGAAGTCGTCCATGAAGCGGATCGCGCCGCCCATCGCCAGCGGCACCGACACCACGTCCATGACCCCGCCGATGTGGCTGACCGGCAGGTTGGCCAGGGTGACGGAGTCCGGGTGGTAGAGCCGGGTGGCCTGCAGGTAGCAGCCCTCGGCGAAGGCCTGGTGGCTGATGGCCACGCCCTTGGGCCGTCCGGTGGTGCCGGAGGTGTAGACGACGAGCGCGTCCTCGTCGGGGCTGCGAGGGAGCCCGATGGGGCCGTCGGCACCTTCCAGGAAGTACTTCGGCGGCAGCGTGTCGAACTCCCGGATGCCCAGCCCCGCCCGGTACAGGGCCGCCATGTCCTCGGTGTAGTCGCGGCCCCGGTGCTCCTCCAGGCCGAACAGCAGGACCGGTCTGCTGTCGGCGACGATGTGCAGCATCTCCTCCCTGGTGTGGGCGGGGTTGAGGCCGACGTACGCGGCGCCGATCCGGGACAGTGCGAGGAAGACGGTGAGGAACTCCGGCCTTGGGGTGCTCAGGACGGCGACCTTGTCCCCGGGTGTCACGCAGGCGTCCGTCAGAGCCGAGGCCCAGGCGTTCACGTCCTCTTGGGCCTGCCGGTAGGTGCGGCGACGGCCCTCGAACTCGTCGAAGAGCGCGTCGGGCTGCCTCTCGCTCCAGTATGTGAGCCAGTCGGCGACCCGCTCCACCTTCGGGACGATGCCTTCTCCGGGCAGTTCACTCACCGGTGGCCTCCTTCGGGTCTACGAACAGGGTGAGCCAGTCGGCGACCATCGCCGGGGTCTCGTCCCCTTCGACCTCCATGACGTTGCGGGTGAGGACCCGGTACCGTCCGGGCTCGCGCTCCTTGACGTCCAGGAGTTCGGCGCGGACCCGCACCTTCTCCCCGGCCATGACCGGGCGGAGGAACCTCACCTTCTCCAGCCCGTAGTTCAGCGCGTACGCCATGTCCGCCTCCACGTCCAGGTGGCGCTTGTGCACGGCCACCAGCAGGGACAGCAGGAGGAAGCCCGACAGCAGGTTCTCGCCGTAGGGGTCGCCGTTGGACGGCGGGCGGCCGAGGAAGTCCTCGCGCAGGAACGTCGCGGAGGCGAACGCCTGCTCGTCCTCCAGGTGCAGCGGGATCCAGTCGGAACAGAACAGTTCCGTGCCGACACGGGCGGGCAGTTCAGCCAGCGGGTAGCTCATCGGTTCCCCTCGTCATAGCACCGATCCGAACATAACGGGACTCGTCAGACTTGCGCAGCCACAGCGCGTACAGCGCCGCCGCCACCGCGCACGCCAGGACGGCGTAGGGCAGGGCGTTGATCAGCGGGGAGTCGGTGTGCGCCAGCGTCTCGAAGTTCACCAGGATGAGGGACGCCGCGAACAGCAGACCCAGGCAGCCGACCAGCGGGACCACCAGGGTGCCCAGCAGCCCGCCGGAGCCCGTCCTGCGGAAGTAGACCACGCAGGCGATGGACGTGAGCGTCTGCAGCAGCACGATGCCCAGGGTCGACAGGCCGCTCATCACCGTCACGAGCGTCTTGTAGGGGTCGAGCCCGGCGATCGCGAACAGCGCCACCACCACGATGGTGAAACCCGTCTGCGCGAGGCTCGACATGTACGGCGAGCCGTGCTTGGTGTGGACGGCGGCGAGCTTCGCGGGGGCGAGGCCGTCGCGGGCCAGCGCGAACACGTACCGTCCGGCGGCCTGGTGTCCGGCCAGCAGGGACGCGAAGAGGCTGGTGATGATGAGCAGGCCGAACAGCGCCCTGGCCGTCTCGCCGAGCTGCTGCTCGGTCAGGAAGAAGAACAGGTCGCCCTCCTGGGCCACGGCGGTCTCCTTGGCGTCGTCCGCGCCGATCGCCCCGACCATCAGCCAGCTGGTGAACGTGTAGAAGAGGCCGATCACCAGGACCGCCGCGTAGGTGGCGCGCGGCACCGTCCGCACCGGGTTCTTGGTCTCCTCGGAGAACAGCGCGGCGGCCTCGTAGCCGACGAACGAGCCGAACGCGAACATGAACGCCACGCCGGGCGCGCCCGACAGGACGGTGCTCGGCGCGAAGGAGGTGAACTGGAAGGCGTCCAGGCCCTTGTGCGCCAGCACCGCGACGTCGAAGGCCGTCAGCGCCCCGATCTCGCACACCATGAGCACGCCGAGGATCTTCGCCGACAGGTCCACGTTGCGGTATCCGAACGCCCCCATGAGCACGATCGCGCCCAGGCTCCACGCCCACCACGGGCCGGGAGCGCCGCCCTCTTCGGTGAGGAAGTAGCCGATGCCTCCGCCCAGCGCCGCGACCAGCCCGTTGTACCCGGTCAGCGCGAGCACCGCCCCGCCCGCCGCGACCGGACGGCCGAGCCCGCGGGCGATGTAGCCGTAGAAGCCGCCGCCGTCCGTGATCGAACGGGCCATCGCGGCGTAGCCGACGGAGAAGCACAGGAGGGTGAGCATAGCCACGACGTAGGCGCCGGGCACGCCGGCCCCGTTCCCCGAGCCCATCGACAGCGGGACCGTTCCCGCCATCGCCACCAGCGGGGCGGCCGCGGCGACCACCATGAACACGATCTTCGGCGCGCTCAGCGTCCGGCCCAGCCGTTCCGGCGCACCCACCTCCCCGGCCGTCCCGGTCATCCCCACCCCATCCGAAGATCAACGAATCATGCGATTCCATACCTGTCACAGCGGAACCGCAAGAAGATCCACTTCTCGGGATTTGACCGGATATGGCCGTTTGAGCTGGGGCGGGATGTGGTGAAAGACCATCACCAGCCATCCGAACTCGGCCCATAGGAACCCGGCTTGATGTGCGTGCCTCGGGTGTACTCCCTGACACACTGCCAACGAAGGCGCAGCCGACAGGTTGCTGCGGGGCCCGGACGACTCGCGAGCTTGATAGACAGTGCCGAAAACCGCACCATAGGTCGGCCAACGGCCTGCCGGTGCTCAGCGAGGCCTTGGCGTACGTGGAGTACAGGCTGGTCTCCGAGTATGACGGAGAGGACCACGCCATCCTGCTCGGAGAGGTCATCGGGCTGGGCTCCCCTGCTCCGGAGGAGAGCCCACTGGTGTTCTTCCAGGGCTCCATGCGCGAACTCGGTGACACCCCGGTGTCGCGCCGCTGAGTCGCCCTACTAAGCCCGGCGCCTCGCGGCCAGTTCCTCGGCTGCGTCGAAGGCCTCCCTCGCCTGCTCCACCCGGGGCAGGTGGCTGGCGGACCAGTCGGCCAGGGAGGCGAAGAGCGGGGCCAGGCTCCGGCCCAGATCGCTGATCTCGTACTCCACCCTGGGGGGCACCTCCGGGTGGTAGGTGCGGATCAGCAGGCCGTCCCGCTCCAGTTGGCGCAGTCGCTGGGTCAGCACCTTGGCCGTGATGGCACCGATATTCCTGTGCAATTCGACGAATCGCTGCCTTCCGTACGTATTGAGCGTCCAAAGGATCGGTGTGGTCCAGCGGCTGAAGACGATATCGACGACCGGGGCGATCGTGCACGCCTGTTGTGGCGCTTCTGGATCCGCGTGCCCAGTGGTCTCTTCGAGGTCTGCGGTGGTCTCCAGCATCTCGGCGCTCACCTTTCAGGAAGTCGCTTTCCTCTAGGTACCTACTTTATTCAGGATGTTAGCTTCCCGGAAGCCGACAAAACTTCGGCTCTTTTCTCCGCACACCTGTTCCTCTAGGAGAGTCATGTCCGTCCAAGAGTCCTTTCGGCCAGTCGGCGAGGAGCCGACCGGGCCCGTCCGGCGGCCAGGCCTGATCCTTGCCTTCCTCTGCGCCGCCGGGTTCATGACCTTCCTCGACGTGTCCATCGTGAACGTCGCCCTGCCGACCGTCGAGCACGAACTCGATATCTCCCAGACCGCGCTGCCCTACGTGGTGACCACCTACGCCACGGTCCTCGGCGGGTTCCTGCTGCTGACCGGGAGGCTCGGCGACAGCCTCGGCCGCCGCCGGATGCTCCAGACCGGCCTGCTCCTGTTCGCCCTGACCTCCCTGATCGCCGGCATCGCCCAGAACGCCGCCATGCTCATCGGCGCCCGCGGCGCCCAAGGACTGGGCGCCGCGTTCATCGCCACCTCCGCGCTGAGCCTGCTGACCAGCAACTTCGAGGAAGGCCCGGAGCGCAACAAGGCCCTCGGCGCCTGGGGAGCGCTCAGCGGCATCGCCGCCGTCGTCGGAGTCACCCTCGGCGGCCTGCTCACCGACGGCCCCGGCTGGCGCTGGATCTTCTTCATCAACGTGCCGATCGGCCTCGTCGGCGCCCTTGTCGCCCCGAGGATCCTCGGTGAGAGCCGGTCGAGCGAGCGACGCGGCTCCTTCGACTTCGCCGGTGCCGTTCTTCTCACCGCCGGCCTGATCTCGTTGACCTTCAGCCTCGGCCAGACCGTCGACGACTCGGACGTCCCGACCGCCAGGATCTACGGAGGCTTCGTTCTCGCCGCGGTCCTGCTCATCGCCTTCATCTTCACCGAGCGTCGCGCCAAGGCGCCGCTGATCCCGCTCGGGATCTTCCGCCGGTCCTCGCTGCGCTCCGCGAACATCATCGCCATCCTGCTCATCGGCACCGTCGGCACGCTCTTCTTCTTCGCCAGCCTCTTCATGCAGCAGGTGCTGAACTACTCCGCCATCAAGACCGGCTTCGCCTATGTGCCGCTGGCCCTGCTCACCGGCGTGGGCGCGGGCATCGCGTCCGGAATCGTCACCAAAGTCGCCGCCAAACTCGTCCTGCTGGTCGGCCTCGCGGCGGCGGCCACGGGCATGGTGCTGCTGTGGCGTGCCCCGTCCGACGCGTCCTATCTGATCGAACTGCTGCCCGCATTCGTCCTCCTCGGTCTCGGCCTGGGCGCTTCCTTCGTCTCGCTACAGATCTCCGCGTTCGCCGGAATCAAAGAAGAGGAAGCGGGCTTGGCCTCCGGCCTCATCAACACCGCCCAGGAAGTCGGCGGAGCGCTCGGTCTCGCCGTCGCGGCCACCTTCGCCTTCCGCAGCATCGCGGAATTGGAAGCCAAGACCCGGGGCGTTCCCGCACTCATCACAAAGGCCCGTACCGACGTCTTCCATGACGCGTTCCTCGTCGGCGCAGGCTTCGCCGTAGCGGCTTTCCTCGTCACGGCGCTCCTGCTCCCGCTGACCAAGCCCGCGCCGCAGCCTGCGGACGAACCCGCCTCCTGACAGCTGGGCCAGGTTCGCACCGTTGTCCAGCGGAGCGTCTATCTGGTTGCCGGTTGGCGGCCGGTGTCGGTGCGGGCGCGGCGGGGTGCGGTGCTGTGGATGGACGGTGGTGACGGTCGATGCCGGTTACTGGTTCGCAGATCGAACCTGGCAACGAGATACTTTCCGAGTGGCCTCCGCTGATGTCCACGAGGGATCGCCGGACCAGGATCGGTTGATCGCCGACACCGATGGGGAGCGCCTGGATGTGCTCATGGGCTCCGATCAGGGCTGCCCGACGATCCCGGAGCCGCTGTCCGCTCTCATCAACCGCGTCGCGGCGAGAGATTTCTCCGGGGCCGTGTCGATCCGCGGGCCGCTCGTTCGACGTGTGGGTGCGAGGGCCGAGAGACGGCCCCGCCGGATGAGGAGAACGCGATGCCGAAGTACCTGCTGATCATGCGGGGCACCGACGAGTCGAACGCGGCCATGATGGCCGACATCGACGAGATGATGGCCGCTACCCGCCGGTTCATCGAGGAGATGGTCAAGGCCGGCGTTCTCCTCGCGGCGGAAGGGCTGGACGATCCGGGTCAGGGCGTCGTGGTCGACTTCAGCGGCGAGACCCCGGTCGTCACGGACGGACCGTACGGCGAGACCAAGGAACTGTTCGGGGGTTTCTTCCTGCTCGACGTCGCCTCGAAACACGAGGCGGTCGAGTGGGCCAAGCGGGTCCCGGCGGCCCCCGGATCCAAGATCGAGGTTCGGCGGGTGCCCGGGAGCGACGAGGTCCCGCAGGTCGACGAGTGACCATCAAGGACCGGGCCGGGCGCGAGAGCAACGGCCGGATCTGATGGGTACGGCCGATGTCGAGGCCGTCTGGCGGATCGAGTCGGCGCGGATCGTCGCCGCGCTGACCCGGTTCACCGGCGATTTCGGGCTGGCCGAGGACGCGGCCCAGGAGGCGGTGGCCGAGGCGCTGGTGTCGTGGCCGCTCGCCCCTCCGGCGAATCCGGCCGGCTGGCTGATGGCCACGGCCCGGCGGCGGGCGATCGACGCGATCCGCCGCCGGACCGCTCTCCAGGACCGATACGCCCTGCTGGCGGCTGACTCGGCGGTCGATGAGGAAATCGACCCCGACCGGATCGATGACGACGTGCTGGCACTGATGTTCGTCAGCTGCCACCCGGTGCTCTCCCCCGAGGCCCGGGTGGCGCTGACCCTGCGCGTGGTCGGCGGCCTGTCCAGCGAGGAGATCGCCCGCGCGTTCCTCGTACCCGTGCCGACCGTGCAGGCCCGCATCACCCGGGGCAAGAAGACGATCGCGGCGGCCGGGGTGCCGTTCGAGCTGCCGCCGGCCGACGAGCGCAGGGAGCGGCTGGGCGGCGTGCTCAGCGTCCTCTACGTGATCTTCACCGAGGGATCGACGGCCACGTCGGGCGACCGACTGCTGCGCCCCGACGTCGCGTACGAGGCGATCCGGCTGGCCCGCACGCTGGCCGCGCTGCAGCCGGACGAACCGGAGGTGCACGGCCTGCTGGCGTTGTGCGAGCTGACGGCCGCGCGTTTCCCGGCCCGGACCGGCCCAGACGGTTCGCCGGTCCTGCTCGACGAGCAGGACCGGCGGCGGTGGGACTTCTCGGCGATCCGCCGTGGGCTGGCCGCGCTGGCCAAGGCGTCGACTCGCGGCCTCGGCCCCTACGGCCTGCAGGCCGCGATCGCCGCCACCCACGCGTCGGCGCCCTCGGTCGAGGCGACCGACTGGGACCGGATCGTGGTGCTCTACGAGGCACTCGGCCGGGTCGCGCCCTCGCCGGTGGTCGAGCTCAACCGGGCCGTCGCCGTCGCCATGGCCTCTGGCCCGGCGCAAGCCCTGGCCATCGTGGACGAGCTGATCGCCTCGGACCGGCTCCCCGGTTCGCATCTGATACCGACCGTACGCGGTGAGCTGCTGGCCCGACTCGGACGGCGACCGGAAGCGCGCGCCGAGCTGGAACTGGCGGCCCGGCTGTGCGCCAACCAGCGCGAACGCTCAGTGCTGCTGCGCAAGGCGGCCACGCTGAGCTGACTTCTCGGGTGCTGACGAACATCGGAACCGTGATTCTCAAGCCATGGCCTGGATCGGCCTGCCGGCCGGGCTCGCCAGGGCGCGAAGCGATGAGGAGGGGGCGGTCCGGCACGCCCGGAGGGCGGCGGCGCTGCGGGAGCGGCTGGGCCTGCCCGGCCGGTGAGGTCAGGCCGGTTCGGGGGGTACCGGGCCGTCTTCCTCGGCGAGCCGGGCGAAGAGGACGAAGCGCGCGACGAGCTGGGGGTCTTCGTCACGCAGGTGTTCCGCTATGTCGGCGAGGAGCCTTCGCTGCCGGCCCGGGGTCATCATGCTTCACCTGCCCTTGTACCGGTGGATCGAGATATACCCACGATGCGATGTTTCAGCGCGTCTGTTCCAGAATCCGATCACCACAATCCAGAACTGACAAGGGTGTCCGGTAAGGCATCCGCCCTTCCTTGATGCTTCTTCTCCCCTTGTGCGCGACGCATCACATAAGTAATCCCTTACTCCCGACTCTCTTGTTGAGTAATATCCCAGGCACGGTGGCGACCCGCGGAAGAGGAGCACCTCATGGAACCTGGGTACTTCGACGACGACAGCGCGATCCGCGACATCGGCTCCGAGCCGTACACGATCCTCGGCGGAGGCACGGCGCTGCTGCTGCAACTGGCGCACCCGAAGGTCGCGCAGGGCGTGGCCGAGCACAGCGGCTTCCAGGCCAGTCCGTTCCCCAGGCTGTTCGCCACCCTGGACTTCCTGTCGATGGTCGTCTTCGGCACCAAGGACGAGGCTCAGCGGGTGGCCTGGTCGGCGATGCGCGCCCACGACCCCGTGCACGGCGAGAACTACTCCGCGCACGACGCCGACCTGCTGCTGTGGGTGCAGGCCACTCTCTTCCAGGTCTCCAAGGAGCTGTACGAGGACATGTACGGCCCGCTCTCCCCCGAGCGCGCCGAGGAGTACTACCAGCAGAACGCCAAGCTCGCCGAGCTGATCGGCGCGCCGCGCGAGTCGCTGCCGGCGGACGCCCGGGAGTTCGACGCCTACTGGAACCGGATGGTCAACACCCTGGAGATCAGCGGACACGGCCGCGAGCAGGCCCAGGCCGTCATGCACCCCAAGGGTCTGCGCGTGCCGCTCTTCCCCGTGCTGGTCGTCTTCCGCCTCGTGACGACGGGCCTGCTGCCCGAGGCCATCCGCGAGCAGTACGGTCTTCCCTGGTCGCCCTTCCGGCAGCGGGTGTTCAACGTCCTCATGGCGCTGGTCAAGATCGGGATGAACCTGACGCCGCGCGGACTGCGCAAGCTGCCCTCCAGGATGGCCGTGCCGTTCGCCCGGCGCTTCCGGTGGAACAAGTACCAGCGGCCGGCGCGCTCCCGCGCCGCCTCCGTACGCGGAATCGACGGCGGTGCCGCGGCCGGAACCCGCGCCGCGGCGGAACCCGAGAAGCGGAGGGTCGGATGAGCGGCACTCCCGTCGGCGCCGTCCCCGGCCGCGGCTCGCTGACCTGGCGGTACGGGGCCGACTGGCGGGCGGTCCTGACCAGCCGGGCGGTGCTGATGCTCCAGGTCTCCCACCCGGTCGTCGGCGCGGGTGTCGCGGACCACTCCGGCTTCCTCGCCGACCGCTGGGGACGGCTGATCCGGACGGTCAGGTCCGCCAACGCCTTCCTCGGCTTCCACGGAGAGGAACGTGGCAGGCAGGAGGCCGCCCGGCTGCGGGAGCTGCACAAGGACATCAAGGGAGTCGACTCCCGGGGCCGCCGCTACCACGCCCTCAACCACGAGGCCTACCTGTGGGTGCACGCGACCCTCTACCACGGCATGGTGCAGACCCAGCGGCTCTTCGCCCGGCCGCTCACCCCGTCCGAGGAGCTGCGGCTGTTCGGCGAATGGCGGGATCTCGCGCTGGCCCTGGGGATTCCCGACCACCACGTCCCTGGGGACCCGGAGGCGTTCGCCGCCTACTTCGACCGGATGGTCGCCGAACGGCTGGAGTTCAACGACACCGTCAAGCTGATCATCGAACTCGACCGCAGGCCGCTGCCGCCCCCGCCGGGCTGGCGCCTGCCGTCCGCCGCCTGGCCGGCGATCGCCGCTCCCCTGGCCGTCCTCATGCGCCGGTCGTCCCAGGCGGCGCTGCCCCCGGTGTTGCGGGAGCGGTTCGAGCTTCCCTGGTCCCCCTCGCGCGCCCTGGGGTTCCAGGCGTTCACCGGGGTCATGCGCGTCCTGGACCTGGGGCTTCCCTCCCGGCTCCGGATCGCCCCGACGGCCGCGAAGGCGATGGACTCCGCTCCCTGACGTCTCCCCGACGGCGAACGGGCCGTGCACCGTCCGAAGACGGCGCACGGGCCGTGCACGCTCGGGTTCCCCGCGGGCGCGGGGTGCTCAGGAGGCGGAGAGCTCCTTCTCCTTCTTCTCTTCCGCGGCGGGCGGCTCGTGCAGGTCGATGGTGTCGCGCAGGTTCTTCGGCTTGAGGAAGAGCACGGCGATCAGGCCGGCGACGGCGATCCCGGTGGAGACCAGGAAGATGTGGCCGGTGCCGTCGCCGTAGGCCGCGCGGACGATCTCCCGCAGCGGCTCGGGGATCGAGGCGAGGTCCAGGCTCCCGCCCTGGGAGTCGCTGACCTGCACGCCGACCTTGGCGAAGCCCTTCTTGATCGAGGAGGCCACCTCGGAGGCGAGGACCGCGCCGAGGACCGAGACGCCGATCGTGCCGCCCAGCGAACGGAAGAACGCCACCGCGCCGCTGGCCGCCCCCATGTCCTTCATGGACACGCCGTTCTGGACGACCAGGACCAGATTCTGCATCGACATGCCGACACCCGCTCCGACCAGCACCATCGCGAAACCGATGAACAGCAGCGAGGTCTGGTGGTCGATGGCCGACAGGAGGGCGAAGCCCGCGGTGAGCATGATCAGCGCGAGGATGACGTGCGGCCTGACCTTGCCGGTGCGGGAGATGATCCGCCCGGAGATCGTCGAGGAGACCATCATGCCGAGCATCATCGGGATGGTGAGCAGGCCGGCCTGGGTCGGCGAGTAGCCGCGCCCGATCTGGAAGTACTGCCCCAGGAAGACCACGCCGCCGAACATCGCCATACCGACCGCCGCGCTGCCGATGATCGCCAGCGCGGGAATGCGCTGCTTGATGATGTGCACGGGTACGACAGGCTGGGCGGCCCTGGTCTCCACCCACACCGACAGGGCCAGCAGCAGCGCGCTCACGCCGACCATCGCCCCGGTCTGCCACGACACCCAGGCGAAGCTGTCACCGACGAAGGTGATCCAGACGAGCAGCACGCTCACCCCGGCCGCGATCAGCGTCGCGCCCGCGTAGTCGATCTTCACATCGTCGCGGCGGACGTGCTCCAGGTGCAGGGTCTTCTGCAGCATGAAAGCCGCGAACACCGCGAACGGAACGGGCAGGAAGAAGCACCAGCGCCAGTCCATCACCTCGGTGATGACCCCGCCCAGCAGCGGTCCCGCGACGGTGGAGAGCCCCATGACCGCGCCCAGGTAGCCGTTGTACCGGCCGCGCTCCTTCGGCGAGATCATCGCGGCGATCACCACCTGGACCAGCACCTGGGCCGCGCCCATGCCCAGGCCCTGCACCGCCCGCCAGGCGATGAGCTGCTCGGTGCTCTGGGAGAAGCCCGCGCCCAGCGAGGCCAGCAGGAAGATCACGATGCCCACCTGGAGCAGGAGCTTCTTGCTGAACAGGTCCGCCAGCCTCCCCCACAACGGGGTGGAGATGGTGGAGGTGAGCATCATCGCGGTGACGACCCAGGTGTACTGGGACTGGGTGCCCTTGAGCGCGCCGATGATCTGCGGGAGCGCCACCGAGACGATCGTGGCGCTCATCATGGTCACGGACATGACGATCAGGAGCCCGCTCAAGGCTCTCAGGATCTCCTTGTGACTCATCCCCGGGGATGGTGTCTCCGCCACTTGCTTCCTCCCGATTTCGTGCGTTACACGGCAAGCATAACTACACACAGGGAAAGTTTGCACGTTGGGCATTAATTCTCACGGCGCAGTAAGATGCTCCGCATGACCACCACGCCGGGGCTGCGCGAGCGCAAGAAGGCCGAAACCCGCCAGGCCGTGTACAAGGCGGCCCTGAACCTGGTCGCCGAGCACGGCTTCGACCACGTCACCGTCGAGGCCATCGCCGACGCGGCGAACGTCTCCCGGCGCACGTTCTTCAACTACTTCGCCGACAAGGCGGACGCCGTCATGTACGGCGAGGAGCAGCGCCACCTGCGGATACTCGCGAAATTCCGGGCCCGTCCCGCCGGGGAGCCGGGCTGGCCGGCCCTGCGCGCGGCGACCGAGGACATGTACCGCGAGTTCGACGAACCCGACCGCGACTGGATCCTGCGCGTCAGGCTCGCCCGCCGCCACCCCTCCCTGCTGGCCCGGCAACTGGCCGGGCTGGGCGCACTCGAGAAGGAACTGGCCCAGGCGATCGCCGAACGCGACGGCGACTTCGGCCTGCGGCCCCGCGTCCTGGCCGGGGCCTACCTCACCACGCTGCGGATCGCCACCGTCGTCTGGCTCGAAGAGGACCAGGACCGCGGCCTGACCGAGACCACCCTGGCCGCGCTCGACGAACTGGGGCGGTCCTTCCAGGACTGACGAGGCACCACCAGAGAACGGGCCGGGTGCGTCCTCGAGGACGCGCCCGGCCCGTCGCCGGTGGCCGGATCAGGACTTCGGTGCGGACGGCCGCTCGTCGGTCCATTCACTGCCTTCGTACACCGTGGCGGCGTAGACGGTGCCCGCCGGGACCCTCGTGTAGGCCCGGGAGGGCTCCATCAGGACGTCCTTGGCCGCCAGCAGCCGTCCCGTCCCCTCGTCGATGATCAAGGTGTGCCGAACGGAACCGCGCTCGTCACCCGCCTCGTTGAGCGCGATCCCCGTGCCCGGGCGCCCCTCGGGGTCCTGGACGGGACCGAGCAGCTCGACGCCCTCCAGCTCGGCGAGCACCCGGTAGGCGGCTGCCTGCACGTCCGGGTGGACCGGGAGGGAGCCGTCCAGAAGGTCGCGGGCCGCGGTGAACAGCCACGGGTCCGCCTTGGCGCCGGACTTGCCCTGGTACCGCGTCAGCAGTGCCGTCCGGAGCCCGGTCGTGTCGGCGGGCAGAGCGTCCAGCTGGGTCGCGGTCACGTTCCGTCCGCCCAGGGTGCCGGCCTTCCCCACCGCGGTCCCGCTCTTCTGCCACGCGCCGGCCCGCTTCAGCTCGACCCGCGGCTCTCCGGTCCGGGACAGGCCGGCGACCAGCGCGGGCGAACCCGCCGCCTTCCACGCCTTCCTGTCCGCGGCGGTCTGCGGGCGGACGGCGAGCCGCTTCGTCCACACCGGGCTCACGTCCCGGGTGGGATCGGCGGCCTGCCACCGGTCGGTCCGCCGGTCCCTGACGACCAGGAAGGACGAGTTCGCGGTACCGGCGCTCACCAGTGTGCTCTCGCGGGAACTCGTGTGCAGGTACCGGCCGGTCTCCGGCGACCGCCGCGCCGTGGCGTCCGCGGCGGCCAGCAGCGCCCGGTCCGCCGTCCGCTCCGGCTGTGCGATCGGGGCGCCGTCATCGTCTCCGCCGCCGTTCCCGGTCACCAGGGTGAGCGCGACGGCCGCCACCACGCACACCGCCGCCGCGCCGGCCCGTCCGGCCCGGCCCGGCCGGAACCTCCGGCGGCGCGCCGTCCCGGCGTGGGCCAGGAGCCGTGCCCGCGCCTCGGCCTGGGCCTCGGGCCGCCGCCTCTCGTTCCCCTCCTGCACCGACCGCGGCTCAGCCATGGTCGACCCCTTCCTGTTCGAGCGCTTCCCTGAACCGGGCACGGGCGCGGGCCAGCCGCGACTCCACCGCCGCGACGGGCAGGTCGAGCTCGGCCGCGACCCGTCCGGGGCCGAAGTCCGCGCAGGCCACGAGGAGCAGGACGTCCCGGGCGCCCGGGGACATCTCCGCCAGCCTGGCGGTCAGCTCCGCCTCCTGCCGGTCCTCCAGGCCGACCGGCCTGGAGGACCCTTCGGCGGACCGGCCCCCGCCGTCGCCCCGCCGGGCGCCGGAGGACTTCCCGTCCTCGCGCCACTGCTTCCTGATCTTCTTCGTCGCGATGGCGAACAGCCAGACACCGGCGGGCCCCTGCGGGTCGTACCTGTGCCGCCGGTCGAACGCCGTGAGGAACGTGTCGGCCGCGACCGAGGCCGCCGCGTCCGCGCCCAGCCAGGACTCGGCGAACTCGTGGATCCTCGGGTAGTACCGGTCGAGGATCACCGCGAACAGCTCGGGTTCGCGCAGCGACCTCTCGATGACCTCGGCGTCGCTCACGCCGTCCGCCACCGCCTGCGTCTCCGGCGGCCCCTCGGGCACGGCGGAGACGATGGCGTCCCCCTGGACGTCGGCGGTCTCGATCATGTCCAGCGCGGCGGTCCCGGACGTCTCCGCCACGGCGAGGGTCTCGTTCAGATCGACGCTGTCACGCAGGTCCTGCGGCTTGAGGAAGAGGACCGCGAGCAGGCCGACGAGGGCGATCCCGGTGGAGACCAGGAAGATGTGGCCGGTGCCGTCGCCGTAGGCCGCGCGGATGATCTCCCGCAGCGGCTCGGGGATCGAGGCCATGTCCAGGCTTCCGCCCTGGGAGTCGCTGACCTGCACGCCCACCTCGGCGAAGCCCTCCTTGATCGAGGAGGCCACCCGGGAGGCGAGAACCGCGCCGAGGACCGAGACGCCGATCGTGCCGCCCAGCGAGCGGAAGAACGCCACCGCGCCGCTGGCCGCCCCCATGTCCTTCATGGACACGCCGTTCTGGACGACCAGGACCAGATTCTGCATCGACATGCCGACACCCGCTCCGACCAGCACCATCGCGAAACCGATGAACACCAGCGAGGTCTCGTGGTCGATGGTCGACATGCCGAAGAAGCCGAGGACGAGCACGGCGAGGCCGGCGATGACGTGCGGCCTGACCTTGCCGGTGCGGGAGATGATCCGCCCGGAGATGGCGGAGGCGAACAGCACTCCGGCCATCATCGGGATGGTGAGCAGACCGGCCTGGGTCGGCGAGTAGCCGCGTCCGATCTGGAAATACTGCCCCAGGAAGACCGCACCGCCGAACATCGCCATACCGACCGCCGCGCTGCCGATGATCGCCAGCGCGGGGGTGCGCTGCTTGACGAGATGCACGGGCACGACGGGCTGGGCGGCCCTGGTCTCCACCCACACCGACAGGGCCAGCAACACGACGCTCGCGCCGACCATCGCCCCGGTCTGCCACGACACCCAGGCGAAGCTGTCACCGACGAAGGTGATCCAGACCAGCAGGACACTCACCCCGGCCGCGATCAGCGTCGCGCCCGCGTAGTCGATCTTCACGTCGTCGCGGCGGACGTGTTCCAGGTGCAGGGTCTTCTGCAGGGTGAGGGAGGCGATCACGATGAAGGGCAGCGGGAGGAAGAAGCACCAGCGCCAGTCCATCGCCTCGGTGATGACCCCTCCCAGCAGCGGCCCGCCGACGGTGGCCACCGCCATCACGCCGCCCAGGTAGCCGTTGTACCGGCCGCGCTCCTTCGGCGAGATCATCGCGGCGATCACCACCTGGACCAGCACCTGGAGCGCGCCCATGCCCAGGCCCTGCACCGCCCGGAAGGCGATCAGCTGCTCGGTGCTCTGGGAGAAGCCCGCGCCCAGCGAGGCCAGCAGGAAGACCCCGATGCCCACCTGGAGCAGGAGCTTCTTGCTGAACAGGTCCGCCAGCCTCCCCCACAACGGGGTGGAGGCGGTGGAGGTGAGCAGCATCGCGGTGACGACCCAGGTGTACTGCGCCTGCGTGCCCTTGAGCGCGCCGATGATCTGCGGGAGCGCCACCGAGACGATCGTGCTGCTCATCATCGTCACGCCCATGACGGTGAGCAGACCGGTCAGCACTCTCATGATCTGCCGGTGACTCATAGGTTCAGTTGCGGTGTCCGTCACCCGTTTCCTCCCGTTTTGTCCGAGAACACGCCGAGGCTACCTGCACCATGGGCAAGTTTGCGCATTGGGCATAAATGACGGATCGCGCATAAACTGACGGCCATGACCATCTCCACGGGGCTGCGAGAGCGCAAGAAAGCCGAGACGCGACGGGCGGTCCACCGCGCCGCGCTCAGCCTCGTCGCCGAGCACGGATTCGACTGCGTCACCGTCGAGGCCATCGCCGATGTGGCGAACATCTCCCGGCGCACGTTCTTCAACTACTTCGCCGACAAGGCGGACGCCGTCATGTACGGCGAGGAGGAGCGCTTCCGCAGGCTCACCGCCGCGGTCCGGGCCCGCCCCGCCGGGGAGACCGGCTGGCGGGCCCTGCGTGAGAGCACCGTGGAGCTGTTCGACGAGCTCGGCGAACCCGACCGGGAATGGGTGCTGCGCAGCCGGCTCTCCCGCAGCCACCCCTCCCTGCTGGCCCGCCGGATAGCCGCGATGGGACCGATGGAACGCAACATGGCCCAGGCGATCGCCGAACGCGACGACGACCCCGGCCTGCGGCCCCGCGTGCTCGCCGCCGCCTACTTCAGTGCCGTGCGGGTCGCCAATCTCGTGTGGCTGGAGGAAGGGGAGAGCCGGAGCCTGAAGGACCTGACCCTCGCCGCGATCGACGAGCTGGACCGGCCGTCCCCCGTGTGAAGCGGACGGCCCCGCGGCTCAGTCCCGGAGGCTCAGCGAACGCCAGATCCGCTCGGGCAGCCGTGCCGACGCCTCGGCCAGGTCGAGGCCCGGGGTGCCCGCCAGCCAGCGCCGGGTGGTCTCCGCGACGGGCCCGATGAGGAGCATCTCCAGCAGAACCGGAGACAGGTCCACGACCTCGCCCGAGGCGATGTGCGGACGCAGCCAGGCCATCATGCGCTCCAGGAGCGGCCCCTTGGCCTCCCCGATGGAGGAGGCGTGGGCGGGCAGGAACGTCGCGTAGGCGGAGGCATGGATGAAGCCCGCCTTCGTACGGTTCCCCGCGGCGAAGTCCAGATAGGCGCGGGCCGCGGCCTCGACGCCCTCGCGGGCGTTCGCGCACGGTTCGATCGCGGTGACCATGGCCTCCAGCAGGTCCGTCATGCACCGGGTGTAGAGGGCCGCCGCCAGACCGTCGAAGCTGCCGAAGTGGTGGTAGAGGCTGCCGCTGCTGACGCCGCTCTCCTTGATCACCGCGCTCATGGTGAAACCCTCGCGGCCGTCGCGTGCGTAGACGGCCAACGCGGTGTCCAGCAGCCGTTCCACCGTCCCGGCGGTGGCGCGGTGCCTAGGAGACATCCAGTGCCGCCGAGGCGTCGGCCCACAGCCTCCGGGCCAGGGCCGTGTCCAGGGCCATGGGGTCCAGCGGGATCTCCTTGTCCACATCGAAGTAGGCGCCGGACGTCGCGGGAACGTCGGTGACCAGGCGTGCGACGGGACGCCCGCCCTCCTCGGGCGGCTGCCAGGAGCGCTTGACGAGCTTGAGCAGCAGGCCGATCGGGCCGCGCCGGTCGCCCAGGCCCGTCCGGATCACCCCGGGGTGAAGTGCGTTGACGGTCACCCCCGCATCCTTCCAGCGTTCGGCGAACAGCGGGAGCATCATGAGATTGGCCAGCTTGGTGTCGGCATACGTCCGGATCGCATGGAAGTCCTGGCCGGTCGGCGTGCGCTCGGGATCGACCTTGCCCTTGACGTAGAGGCCCGCGCTGACCTGGACGACCGTCGAGCCGCACTCCTCGAGCCGGTCCTCCAGCAGGTGGTTCAGCAGGAACGGGGCCAGGTGGTTGGTGAAGAACGCCTGCTCGAAGCCGTCGGCGTTGAGGACCCGCTTGGACGGCCAGATCCCGGCGTTGTGCACCAGCGTCCGCAGGTCGGGAAAACGTTCCCTCAGCTCGCCGGCCAGCGCGGTGACGCCCGCGCGGTCGGCGAGGTCGCCGACCACGAGTTCGGCGTTCTCCCCCAGCCGGGCCGCGGCGGCCTCGCCCTGTTCCCGACTCCGCGCCACCAGGGCGACCTTGGCCCCTCCGGCGACCAGCAGTTCCGCGGTGGCCAGGCCGATGCCCCGGTTGCCGCCCGTGATGACCACGACTCCCTGTTCCGTCATGAGGACGAAGGTAGCCGTTTCCAGAGAGGTTCTCTAGAGACCTTCTCTAATTTTTTGGCGGGCGCGACTCCACCAGGCGCCGCAGCAGCGAGGTCAGTCCGGCGCGTTCGGCCTCGTCCAGGCCGGCGAACCACTCCCGCTCCCGCTCCGCCTGGCACCCGAAGGCCTCCCGCACCACGGCCTCGCCCTTCTCCGTGAGCTCCGCCGTGACGGCCCGCCCGTCCGTCGGGGACGGACGGCGCTCCACCAGCCCGGAGCGCTCCAGCGTGTGCAGGGCGTTGGTGACGGCCGAGCGGCTCATCAGGGACAGCTCGGCCAGCCGGGCAGGCATCACGGGACCCAACAGCCAGAGCTTAAACATCAGCCGGAAACCGGGCAGCGTCAGGCCACGCGGCCGGTGGACCGTCGACTCCAGGTCGCTGATGAGCAGGTAGGCCACGTGCAGCAGGTTGTAGGCCAGGGAGAACGCCTCCACATCGACCTCGGGTGCCCTGTCCGGAATGGCCCGGCGGGCCAGTTCCTCGTACTCCTCCATTGCGCTCCTCCGGCCTCCGGGTCCATATTGTTACGGCCATAACAAAGTAGTGAAAGGCCACCGATGCGCGTCATCATCGCAGGAGCGGGAATCGGCGGGCTCACCACCGCGCTGAGCCTGCACGCCGCGGGGTTCTCCCAGGTGAGCGTGCACGAGACCGTCCCCGAACTCCGGCCCGTCGGCGTCGGCGTCAACCTGCTCCCCCACGCGGTGCGCGAGCTCACCGAACTCGGCCTCGCCGACCGGGTCGCCCGCCTCGGCGTCCCCGTCGCCGAACTCGTCTACGCCAACGTCAAAGGCCAGCTCATCAGCACCGAAGAGCGCGGGACGGCCGCCGGATACCGGTGGCCGCAGTACTCCGTCCACCGCGGTGAGCTGCAGATGATCCTGCTGGAGGCCGTCCGGGAACGGCTCGGCCCCGACGCCGTGCGCTGCGGAGTCCCCGTCACCGGGCTGGAACACGACGCCGACCTGCTCGTCGGCGCGGACGGCATCCGCTCCACCGTGCGCGCCGCCCTCTACCCCGACGAGGGGCCGCCGATCTGGAACGGGCTGACCCTGTGGCGCGGCGTCACCCGGGCCGAACCGTTCCTCACCGGGCGGAGCATGGTCATGTCAGGCGACGGCGTCCGCAAGTTCGTCGCCTACCCCATCAGCGGCCCGGACGCCGACGGCCGCGTGCTGGTCAACTGGATCGCCGAACGGCCCACCGACCAGGCCGTCGCCACCGGCGACTGGAACCGGCGGGCCGACCCCGCGCGGGTCGCCGAGGACTTCGCCGCCTGGGACCTCGGCTGGCTCGACGCCCCGGCGCTGATCGCCGCCGCCGACGCCGTCTACGAGTACCCGATGGTCGACCGCGACCCGCTGCCCCGCTGGACGCACGGGAACGTCACGCTGCTCGGCGACGCCGCGCACCCGATGTACCCGATCGGGTCCAACGGCGCCTCCCAGGCGATCATCGACGCCCGGGTCCTGGCGCACGCCCTGGCCACCGGCAGGGGCCTGGAGTTCTACGAGGAGCGGCGGCGGCCCGCCACCGCCGCGATCGTGCGCGCCAACCGGGGGCAGGGGCCCGAGGTGGTGCTGTCCCTCGCGCAGGAGCGCGCCCCCGAGGGGTTCGAGGACATCGAGAAGGTCATCCCGCGCGCCGAACGCGAGGAGATCTCGCTGCGGTACAAGAAGCTCGCCGGGTTCGCCCCGGCCCTGCTCAACGAGAGGGCGTCCTGGTCGGCGCACCGGGACGCGCCCGCCCTCGCCCCGCTAGCGACGTTCCGCGTCACGCTCGAGCCCGTCCGGCACCTCGGACGCACCCAGTGGGGCGACCGGCGCGTCATCGAGATCAGCGGCGGGAGCTTCGAAGGCGCCCGGCTGAGCGGGACCGTCCTGCCCGGCGGCGCGGACTGGCAGATCGTCCACGACGACGGCTCCGCCTCCATCGACACCCGCTACACCCTGCGGACGCACGACGGGGCCCTCATCTACCTCCAGACCCAGGGCTTCCGCCACGGGCCGCCCGAGGTGATGGAGCGGCTCGCCCGCGGCGAGCACGTCGACCCGTCGGAGTACTACTTCCGGCTCGTGCTGAAGTTCGAGACCTCCGACCCCGCCTACACGTGGCTCGGCAGGACCGTCGCGGTCGCCACCGGCCGCCGGGAGGCCGACGCCGTCGTCTACGACGCCTACACCCTGAGCTGAGGAGCCTTCATGGGTCAGCTGAACCTGCCGCCCCTACCCGTGGCGTCCGTCCACCGGCAGCCGGTCACGATGCGCGACGGGACGGTCCTGCGCGCCCACGTCCACCGCCCGGACGACGGGGAGCGGCACCGGACCGTCCTGGTCCGCAGCCCCTACGGGGAGCAGACCTTCCGGTCCTTCCCCCTCGTCCCCGCCCTGGAGGCGGGGCTGGCGGTGGTGTTCCAGCACTGCCGGGGACGCGGCGACAGCGACGGCGAGTTCACCCCCTGGGTGGACGAGGGCCGGGACGGAGCGGACACCGTCGACTGGGTCACCTCGCAGCCCTGGTCGAACGGGGAGGTCGTCGGCTTCGGCATGTCCTATCTGGCCGGGTGCGCGCTGCAGCTGGCTTCCGAGAGACCCGGAGCGCTCAAGGCGATCGTCGCGACCATGACCCCGCACGACTTCTACGAAGGGCTCAAATACAACGGCGGGGCGTTCGCGGTCGGCTCCGCCTTCCACTGGAGCGCGCTGCAGGGCATGCTCGGCGCGCTGCACGACCTGCGCGCCGGTGACCCCGACGCGCTCGGACGGCTCCTCGAACAGCTCCCGCTCATCGGCGAGACGCCGTCGCCGACGGAGGACCACCCGCTGCCCGACGCCCGGGTCGCCAAGAACTTCCCGTTCTGGCGCGAGTGGGTGGAGCACCCCGAACGCGACGCCTACTGGGAAGGGCTCGCCGGGACGCTGCGGCACGAGAACATCGACGTCCCTGTACTGCACACGGCGGGCTGGTTCGACGTCTTCCTCAAGGGGACGCTGGAGAACCACAAGCGTGTCGGCGGACGGCTCATCGTCGGCCCGTGGACCCACCTCGACCAGGGCGCGTCCGCCGGTGAGATCTACTTCGGCTCCTCCGCCGCGAGTCGGTTCTCCGGGCTGGAGCAGGCCCAGCTCGCGTTCCTGACCGGGCAGCAGGACGGGCCCACCGTGCGGATCTTCGTCATGGGCGCGAACGTCTGGCGTGATGAGGAGTCATGGCCTCCGGCCCGCGCCGTTCCCACGCGCTTCCACCTGCACCCCGACGGCGTGCTCTCCCAGGAGGATCCGTCCGCCGACGCCCGGCCGTCCCGCTTCCCGCACGACCCGGAGAACCCCGTGCCCACCCGCGGCGGCGGGCTGCTCCTGCCCGACCCGCTCGACGTCGGCCCCCGCGACCAGCGCGAGGTGGAGCGGCACCCCGGCGTGCTGTGCTTCACCAGCGAGCCCCTCGCCCGCGACCTGGAGGTCACCGGCGAGCTGACCGCGACCCTCCACGGTGCCACTACCGCCCCCGGCGCCGACTGGACGGTGAAGCTCGTCGACGTCCACCCCGACGGCCGGGCCATGAACGTCGCCGACGGCATCGTGCGCTCCCCCGCCTCGGCGCTCATCCACGAGGTCGACCTGGTGGCGACCAGCCAGGTCTTTTTGGCCGGGCACCGCATCCGAGTGGAGGTCGCCGGCTCCAATTACCCGCGTTTCGACCGCCACCCCGCGCTGGAGAAGGCCGAGCAGACCCTCTTCCACGACGCGGAGCGCCCGTCCTGGATCACCCTGCCCGTCATCCCCTGACGGGCGTCACGCCCATTCCGGCCGGTAGGCGGGGTGGTCGGAGTACTGCGAGGCCAGGTCCCTGAGCACGGTCTCCAGCACGCCGCTGCCCGGCACGCCCCGCTGCCGCGCCCACTGCTCCTTCTCGTACAGCGCGACGGCCTTCCGCTGCGCCTCGACCCGCCGCAGCACCCGCCGCGGATCGTGCCGGACGATGTGCTCGGCGTAGGCCTCGTTCTCCGCCGAGGCCACGAACCCCTGCCGCTCCGGATGCCCGGGCGCGTCCCCGGCCGTCTCGGGCCAGGAGTCCACCCGGACCCGTCCTCCCGCCGTCACCTTCCACGAAGCGCTCATACAGGCCCGCGCCACGGCCTCGTCCCGGTCGAGTCTCGCCCGGAGGAACGCCACAAGATCTTCCACCTCTTCATCTTGCGTCCTCCGGACCCGTTCCGCACCTGGAACCTTCAAGCCCGTCCTCTCGTCTTCCCGGAAGCCGAGAAAGCACCCCAGATCTCTCTTTTGGATCACCGGCGGCATACTTGGCCCGACCCGAACGATCCCCGGAAGGCTCCCATGCTCTCTGTATCCCTCGACACCATCCGCGTCTTCCTGCACGTGCTCGCCGCCACCATCTGGGTCGGCGGCCAGCTCACCCTCGGCGCCCTGGTACCGGCCCTCCGCGGCTTCGAGGGCGTGACCAAGGTCGCCGCCCGTCGCTTCAACATGGTCGCCTGGCCGGCTTTCATCGTCCTCTTCATCACCGGCATCTGGAACATGGCGTCCCTGGGCGACGACGTCGGCGACGCCTACAAGATGACCCTCAACGTGAAGATGGCCTTCGTCCTCCTCTCCGGCCTCGGCGCCTTCATGCACCTCCGCGCCAAGTCCAAGGCCGGCCTGGCCGTCTGGGGCGCCGTCGGCACCGTCACCGCCCTCGGAGCCCTCTTCTTCGGCGTCCAACTCGGCTGACCGGCTCAGGACGAGGTCGGAGACCGTGTCTCCGACGCTGTCCCTCCTCAGCCGAGGAGGGACAGGGAGTCCAGGTCCAGGGCGTGCTGGGCGTGGCGGGTGGTCATGGTGCAGAACATGTCGTCGCCGCGGTCGGTGCGTTCCACGAGCATGGAGGCGCCGATGGACATGGTTATGCCGTGGAAGGCGTGTTCGCGGTAGGAGCGCCAGCAGTCGTCCCAGGTCAGGGGGATGCCGCCGGCGGTCAGGGTGGAGTGGTAGCGCCGGACGAGGGCGCGTTCGTGGGCGCGGCGGGTGTCCGTGGAGAGGCTGGAACCCAGGAAGTAGGACAGGTCGGACAGGGGTGAGCCGTAGGAGCAGGTCTGCCAGTCCAGGATGGCGGGGCGGGGGCGGCCGAACAGGAGGTTGTCCGCGCGGAAGTCGCCGTGGGTGAGGGTGGACGGACCGGAGCGGGGCGCCAGATAGGCGGCGAGGTGCGGGAGGAAGTCCTCGATGAGGGCGAGGGCCTCGGGGGCCAGGCGCTCGGCGTAGCGATCGCGGAAACCCTCGTACAGGCCGGTGACCATGGCCGCGGTGAACTCGGCGGAGGCCGTGCTGTGGCGGTTCAGCCAGGAGAGGGAGGCCAGGTCCGGGGAGTCCCAGCCGGCCGCGTGCAGGACCGCCAACTCGTCCACCGCCGCGGCGGCCTCCTCGACGGTGACGCCGGCGAGCTGGTCGCCGGGGCGGCCCGGAGTGAGGTCCTCCAGGATGACGGCGTAGTCGTCGTGCTCGGGTTCGTGGGCGCTGAAGTAGCAGACGGGGATCGCGGCGGACAGCCCCTGCGCCAGGTGGGTGTAGAAACCCGCCTCGACCTCGTAGGTGCGGATCGCCCTGGCCGCGGCTCGGCTCGCCGGGTCCAGGGCGGGGACCTTGGCCACCAGGGTGGAGGGCAGGTCGACGGGACGCTCGTAGGTGAGGGCGAGGCGGAGGGTGTCGGAGACCTGGCCGGTGCCGACGGGGGTGGCCTGGACGTCGGTCACCTCCACCCCGGACAGGCGGGGGGCGAGGGCCTCGGTCAGCCAGGCCGCGGTCAGGCCGGAGGGGCCGGAAAGGGCGGGGGCGCTCATGGCTGCTCCTCCGGGGTGCCGAGCGGGGTCGCGGAAGGTTCGGGGAGGTAGGACCAGCCGTGGTCGCGCCAGCCCGGCGGCTGGTGCCACTCGGTCCAGCCGTGCCCGGTGCGGCCGTCCTCGGTCTCGAAGCGGCACAGGGCGCGCGGGAAGTGGGCGAGGACGCCGTCGGGGGAGGTCACCGCGACGGGAGCGAACGCCACCGGCGTCGCGGTCATCGGCGCGCCCTTCAGCCGCAGCCGTGAGAGCTCCGGCAGGTCGTCGGAGCCGAACACGGTCTCGGCGCAGAATCCGTCGAGATGGGCCGGCCCTCCGTCCGGGGTCGCGGCGAACGACGGCCAGGCCAGGGGGAAGCCGATGTTCGCCTGCATGCCGTGGAACCAGGTGCCGTCGTCGAGCCGTCCCGAACTCCACAGCCACGAGACCGACCACCAGTCCCGCTCTCCCCAGGAGTGGTCCCGCTCCCCCGAGGCGGTGACGGTGAACGTCTCGTCGCCGATCCGGACCGTTCCCGACACCGTGCACGGGATCTCGTAACGCGGCAGGTCCTTGTAGGGGTACACGCCGCCGACGGTGTGCCATTCCAGGTCGAGGACGAGTCTCGTCGTCTCCGCCGTGCCGAGGTCCCCGTAGGCGTCCGTGGCGGACGGGAGCACGTGCGCGGTGGCGTCCAGGTTCAGGCGCGCGGGGCCGAACGGTTTCAGGATCTCCTGCGTGGCCCGGTAGGCGTCCGTTCGCACCGTCGTCTCACCGGGGCCGGGCAGCGGGGCGTCGTCGTCCGCGACGAGGACGAGTTCGCGTCCCGGCCCGGTCACGCAGGCCCAGTACCAGGCCCGCCCCCAGTTGGGGTAGAGGCCGAGCCGGACGTACCCGCCGAGCGACCCGTCTTCGGTGACGAAGTCGAAGTAGTAGGACTCGTTCCACAGCGTCCCCTCGCCCGGGGTGTGCCGTGACTCGTCCTCTTCTCCGAGTCTCCAGGTCCCGTGTTCCACGATCTTCACCACGCGGTCGACTCCTCCTCAGACGGACGCATGACGTTGTTCGCCGAACAATGTCACAGGTGCCAACAAAACAGAACAAAGTCCGAAAAATCGGAACGAGGAAGCGCCCGGCAGGTGAACCTCTCGCCACCCTCACGGAGCGAACACACTTCCGGCAAAGCTCAGGAAAGGCCGGGAAAGGCATCACCAGAAACGCTCTGAACTGGGCATACCGGGGATTTGCCGGACGCGACAGGGGGAGGCCCTGTGCTGGCGTCACCGACGGTGACGCACGATATCAACGGGGGAAACATGGACGACGTGTTCACCGCTCTGGAGAACGGCCACCGCGAGATCCGGCGCATGCTCCGCGAACTGGAGAGCTCGCCGAACAGCACCAACGGGGCGAACCAGGCCGCGCTGGCCCGGCGCCGTCAGATGGTCGACCGGCTCATCATGGAGCACTCCCGGCACGAGGCGGCCGAGCAGGAGTGCTTCTGGCCCGCCGTCCGCGAACTCATGGCGAACGGCGACCAGCTGGCCGAGCAGTGCATCCGGCAGGAGCAGTCGGCACAGCGGATGATGAACGAGCTGCGCGGCCTCGACCCGCAGGAGGCGAAGTTCGAGGAGATGCTGCGCAACGCCGCCCAGGACGTCAAGTCCCACATGGAGTTCAAGGAGCAGCAGGTCCTGCCGTCGCTGCGCAAGGTCATGGACCCGCAGCGCGCCCAGCGGATCGGCGAGCAGATGATGCAGAGCAAGCAGGCCGCGTCCGCCGGACGGGCTCAGCCGCACGCCGCGCCCCGGCCCGGCCAGCTCAAGGGCACCGCCCAGGCCAAGGGAGGCAAGTCCCAGAAGCAGCCGCAGCAGCGCGGCCAAGGCCAGAAGCAGGGCCAGAACCGGCACCAGCAGGAACAGGAGCAGGAACAGGAGCAGAGCCGGCAGAAGCCCAGGGACACGATGGGCCGCGGCCGCTGATCCACCGGAGGCCGGGCGGGGCACGCCCGGCCTCCTCATGCCTTCCGACCACTGCGGCCGCGGGGATGTGTCATGGACCTGAGGAGATGGCCGGTCTACCGGCAGCTCACCGGAGCCGACCGGCTCGGCAGGGGCGCGGCCGCGCGGTCGGCGGAGACCGAGCGGCTGAGACCGCGCACCGCGACGGCCGACCGGGTCGTGAAGTCGGTGTGCCCCTACTGCGCGGTCGGCTGCGCGCAGAACGTCTACGTCGAGAACGAGAAGGTCGTCCAGATCGAGGGCGATCCGGACTCCCCGGTCAGCCGGGGCCGGCTGTGCCCGAAAGGTGCGGCGTCCCTGCAGCTCACCACGGGCCCCGCGCGCGAGCACCGAGTGCTGTACCGGCGTCCCCGCTCCACCCACTGGGAGGAGCTCGACCTGGAGACGGCGATGGACATGGTCGCCGACCGGGTCATCGCCACCCGGGAGAGCACCTGGCAGGACGAGGACGACGGGGCGCGGGTGCGCCGGACGCTGGGGATCGCCAGTCTCGGCGGCGCGACGCTCGACAACGAGGAGAACTACCTCATCAAGAAGCTGTTCACCGCGCTGGGCGTCGTCCAGGTGGAGAACCAGGCGCGGCTCTGCCACAGCTCGACCGTCGCGGGCCTGGGGACGTCCTTCGGCAGGGGCGGCGCGACGATGTTCCTGCAGGACCTGCAGCACTCCGACTGCATCGTCATCCAGGGCTCCAACTTCGCCGAGGCCCATCCCGTCGGCTTCCAGTGGGTGATGGAGGCCAAGGCGCGCGGGGCGACGGTCATCCACGTCGACCCGCGGTTCACCCGCACCAGCGCGCTCGCCGACCTCTACGTGCCGTTGCGCGCCGGGTCGGACATCGCCTTCCTCGGCGGGATCATCAACCACGTCCTTCAGAACGACGCCTATTTCCATGAGTACGTCGTCAACTACACCAACGCGGCGACCATCCTCAACGAGGACTTCCAGGACACCGAGGACTTGGACGGTGTGTTCTCCGGGCTGGACCGCGAACACCGCGCCTACACCTTCGACACCTGGCGCTACGAGGGCGTGGGCGCCACCGCCGCGGCGGCGTCCGGCGCGCGGGACGAGGCCTACGACGAGCGGACGCGGAAGATCCGCGAGTCCGGGCGCGGGGAGAGCCACGGCGCGGGCGGCCCGGCGATCGGCGCCGGGGTTCCGGAGACCGATCCGACGCTGCGGCACCCGCGGTGCGTCCTCCAGGTCCTCAAACGGCACTACGCCCGCTACACGCCCGAGATGGTCCAGCGGGTCTGCGGGGTCCCTCCGGAGCTGTTCGCCCGGGTATGCGACGCGCTGGTGCGCAACTCCGGCCCCGACCGGACGAGCGCGTTCGCCTACGCCGTCGGCTGGACCCAGCACACCGTCGGCTCGCAGTACATCAGGACGGCGTCGATCCTGCAGCTGCTGCTGGGCAACGTCGGCCGCCCCGGGGGCGGGATCCAGGCGCTGCGCGGGCACGCCAGCATCCAGGGCTCCAGCGACATCCCCACCCTTTTCGACCTGCTCCCCGGCTACATCCCGATGCCGCACGCCCACGCCCACCAGGATCTGGACTCCTTCGTCGCGGCCGACGCCGCGCGGAAGGGCTACTGGGGCCACATGCGGGCCTACGTCGTCAGCCTGCTCAAAGCCTGGTGGGGTGAGGCGGCCCGCGCGGAGAACGACTTCTGCTTCGACCACCTCCCTCGGCTGACCGGCGGCCACAGCACGTACGAGACGGTCCTCGCGCAGCTGGCAGGCGAGTGCAAGGGCTACTTCCTGCTCGGCGAGAACCCCGCGGTCGGCTCGGCCAACGCCCGGCTGCAGCGGCTCGGGATGGCGAAGCTCGACTGGCTCGTCGTCCGGGACTTCTCCCTGATCGAGAGCGCGACGTGGTGGAAGGACGGGCCGGAGATCGAGACCGGCGAGCTGCGGACCCGTGACGTGGCGACCGAGGTGTTCTTCTTCCCCGCCGCCTCCCACACCGAGAAGGCCGGCAGCTTCACCAACACCAACCGGTGGCTGCAATGGCACCACCAGGCCGTCGAACCCTCCGGAGACGCGCGGAGCGACCTGTGGTTCATGTACCACCTCGGGCGGATCATCCGGGAGAAGCTGGCGGGCTCCACGGCCGGACGCGACCGCCCCGTCCTCGACCTGACCTGGGACTACCCGGTGGAGGGGCGGCTGGCCGAGCCCAGCGCCGAGGCGGTCCTGGCGGAGATCAACGGCTTCGGACCCGACGGGGCGCACCTGTCGACCTCCAGTCTGCTGCGCGACGACGGGACGACGAGCTGCGGCTGCTGGATCTACTGCGGCGTCTACAAGGACGGCGTCAACCAGGCGGCCCGCCGCAGGCCCGGCGGCGAGCAGAGCTGGATCGCGCCCGAGTGGGCGTGGGCGTGGCCGGAGAACCGGCGCGTCCTCTACAACCGGGCGTCCGCCGCGCCCGACGGAACCCCGTGGAGCGACCGCAAGGCCCTGGTCTGGTGGGACGCGGCAGCCGGGCAGTGGACCGGGCATGACGTTCCGGACTTCGAACTCGACATGCCTCCCTCCTACCGGCCCGCCGCCGACGCCACCGGGCCCATGGGCCTGAGCGGAACCGACCCGTTCATCCTCCAGGCCGACGGGAAGGGCTGGCTGTTCGCGCCTTCCGGGCTCGTCGACGGGCCGCTCCCGACGCATTACGAGCCGCAGGACTCGCCTTTCGACAACCCGCTCTACGGGCAGCGGCGCAATCCCGTCCGTCAGGTCTTCTCCCACCCGCACAACCGGTACCACCCCAGCGGGTCGGATCCGGGGTCGGAGGTCTTCCCGTACACGGTCACCACCTACCGGCTCACCGAGCACTTCACGGCCGGTGGGATGAGCCGGTGGTCGCCCTACCTGTCCGAACTCCAGCCCGAGGCGTTCTGCGAGGTCTCGCCCGAGCTGGCCGCCGAACGGGGGCTGGAACACGGCGGGTGGGCCACGGTCGTCACGGCCCGCAACGCCATCGAGGTCCGGGTCATGGTGACCGAGCGGGTGCGGCCGCTGCGGCTGAACGGGCAGGTCGTGCACCAGATCGGACTGCCCTACCACTGGGGACCGAACGGTTACAGCACCGGGGACTCCGCCAACGAGCTCGCCTCCGTCTCACTGGATCCGAACGTGCACATCCAGGAGGTCAAGGCGTTCAGCGCGGACATCCGCCCCGGCCGGCGCCCCCGGGGAGCGGCCCTGACGGCTCTCGTGCGCGAGTACCGGACCCGGGCGGGCATCACCGCGTCCACCGGAATGGAGTTGTGAGGCATGGGCCTTCTCAGCGGACCCGAACCGGACGTGGCCGCCGACGCCGGGCACGCCGACCCGCCGCCCCGGGTGGGCTTCTTCACCGACACGTCCGTCTGCATCGGGTGCAAGGCGTGCGAGGTCGCCTGCAAGGAATGGAACGCCGTCCCCGAGGACGGCCTGGACTTCACCGGATGGTCCTACGACAACACGCGGGCCCTGGGCGCGGACTCCTGGCGGCACGTGGCGTTCGTCGAACAGCGCAGACCCGACGGGGACGGCGGTATGCGATGGCTGATGGCGTCGGACGTGTGCAAGCACTGTACGCACGCCGCCTGCCTGGACGTCTGCCCCACCGGGTCACTGTTCCGCACCGAGTACGGCACCGTCGTGGTGCAGGAGGACATCTGCAACGGGTGCGGGTACTGCGTGCCCGCCTGCCCGTACGGCGTCATCGAGAAACGCGAGGAGGACGGGCGGGCCTGGAAGTGCACGATGTGCTACGACCGGCTCGGCGACGGGCTCGAACCGGCCTGCGCCAAAGCCTGCCCGACCGACTCCATCCAGTTCGGGCCGCTGGAGGAACTCCGCACCCGCGCCGCGACCCGGCTGGCGCAGCTGCACGTCGCGGGGGTCTCCGACGCCCGTCTGTACGGCCACGAACCCACTGACGGAGTGGGCGGAGACGGCGCGTTCTTCCTGCTCCTGGACGCCCCCGAGACCTACGGGCTGCCGCCCGACCCCGTCGTCACCACCCGGGACCTGCCCGCGATGTGGCGGTACGCGGGCATGGCGGCGCTCACCCTGTTCGGCGGGATCACCGCCATCTCGATGTTCGGGAGACGCCGATGAGCGAGTCAGTCGTCACCAGGGAAGGCGTCCGCGGCCAGCGGCCGGGCCGGGAGGCCAGCCCCGCCGCGCTGCGCTCCGGCCGCCGGGGAGGAGAGAGGACCGTCGTCCCCGACGCCGAGTTCGCCTCCTACTACGGGCGCCCCATCCTCAAACGCGCCCCCTGGGCCGCCTCCGACATCGCCGGGTACTTCTTCCTCGGCGGACTGGCCGGGGCCTCCTCGGTGCTGGCCGCGGGCGCCGACGCGGCGGGACGGCGCCACCTCGCCACGGTGAGCAAGCTCGGCGCGCTGGGAGCCATCGGCGTGTCCACCGCCCTCCTCATCCACGACCTCGGCGTGCCGTCCCGCTTCCCGCACATGCTCCGCGTCTTCAAGCCGACCTCCCCGATGAACACGGGCTCCTGGCTCCTGGCCGTCTACGGGCCCTCCGCGGGCTTCGCCGCCCTGACCCACGTCACCCGGCTGTTCCCCCGCCTGGGCGCGACGTCCACCTCGCTGGCCGCCCTGACCGGCCCCGCCGTCGCCACCTACACGGCCGTCCTCCTCGCCGACACCGCCGTCCCCACCTGGCACGAGTCCCACCGCGAACTCCCCTTCGTCTTCGCGGGCTCGTCCATGTGCGCGGCCACCGGGCTGGCCCTCGCCCTGCTCTCCCCCGCACGTCACGGTTCCGTCCGGACCACGGCCCTCCTCGGCGGGCTGATCGAGCTGGCCGCCTCCCGCCGCATGCGCCGCCGTCTGGGGCTCCTCGCCGAGCCCTACCGCCGCGGCCGCGCGGGCCTGCTCACCCTGGCCGCCGAGACCCTCACGCTCCTCGGCGCCCTCACCGCTCCGACGGCCCGCACGCGTAAGGCCGGGCTCCTCTGCGGCGGCTCCCTCCTGCTCGGCTCCGCCCTCACCCGCTTCGCCGTCCTGGAGGCGGGCCGGGCCTGCGCGGACGACCCGAAGTACACGGTCCTGCCCCAGCGGCGACGCAAGGAGGCCGAGACCCGCGAAGAGTCCCCGCCCGAGATGGCTCCCCCTCTCGGCCTCTCCTGAAGGGGTTTGAGGGTTTTCCCAGGCACTTCCCGATCGGGGCGAGGAAAGTCTCACAGGGCAGTGCAATGACATAGTCGAAGAGGGAAAACCTCCACCTGAAAGGGGCACTCCGGAGTGAACGAGAATGACATCGTGCGGTTCGTGTCCGGGCTGCCGGGAACCCTGGCCGTCACCGCCGGCGCGGACAACGGGGCGCCCGAGGCCGCCTGGGGGGACTCGTTCTTCTTCTACGACCCGGAGGGCGAGACGCCGCCCGACCGCCGGATGCCCTTCGCGACCCTCGTCGTCAAGGACTACGAGGGGTTCGACACCGCCTCCTCGCTGAACCGGCCCGGCGTCTTCAGGTTGAACGTCTCCGTCGGCCGCGCCCGTTTCCAGCAGTTGCTCGGCTACGCGCCCGCCGCGCACCCGGACCACCACTCCGGCATCGACTACACGGTGGCGGACAGGCTCCTCCCCCACCCGGTATACGCGACGCAGGGCTGGATCTCGATCCTGAACCCGGGTGAGGCGACCGGCTCTCAGGCCCGCGCCCTCCTCGAGGAGGCCCATGCCCGCGCCGCGGAAAGGCACCGGCCGCGCCGTTGAGGCGCGAGAGCCCTGACATTTTGTTGACTCGATTCACAATTTCTGCCATGCTGCGCAGACGATCATGCGGGTGGTCGGCGGTGGCGCGGCTCAGGGGGCTCGATGCGGGCGACACGCCAAGGGCGAGGACGGCGCCGCCTTCCGACCCGTAATCTCGGCACAGTGAACGCCCGCCCCTCTTCCCTCGTCCACCGCAGAGCCGCCTACCGGGGCGAACCACCCGCGTCCAGCCCCTCCCCGTCACGAACGGCCACCCCCGAGACATGCCGCTGATCCGAAGAGACCACGCGAGACACCACCCGCCGACGAACCGCGCCTCCGACCGGTTCCCGTCCGTCGCCGAGGCCCTGATAGAGATCCCCGCCGGCGAGGTCGCCCTGCGGGACGAGAGCACCAAGTCCACCTGGACGGTCGAGGTCGCCCCCTTCCTCCTGGCGCCCGTCCCCGTCACCCGCGAGCTCTACCGCGCCGTCCACGACGGCTCTCCCGAGAGCCCCGAGGCTCCGCGCGTCCCCGTCACCGAGGTCTCCTGGCTGGACGCCGTCCGCTTCTGCAACCTCCTCTCCCGGGCCGCGGGCCTCACCCCCTGCTACGGCCTGACCGACGACCCCAACGCCCAGGACGTCACCTGCGACCGGCACGCGGACGGCTACCGCCTCCCGTTCGAAGCCGAATGGGAGTACGCCTGCCGGGCCGGCACCTCGGGCCCCCACCACGGCCCCCTCGACGAGGTCGCCTGGTACCGCGCCAACTCCCAGGGCCGCGTCCACGAGGTGGCCACCAGGTCCCCCAACCCCTGGGGCCTGCACGACATGCTCGGCAACGTCTGGGAGTGGTGCTGGGACCTCTACGACCCCGGCGTCTACGGCCCCTACCGCGTCTTCCGGGGCGGCGGCGCCCACGACCCCTCCTGGAGCTGCCGCGCCTCCACCCGCCGCAAGAGCCACCCCACCTTCCGCATAGACGACCTCGGCTTCCGCCTCGCCCGCTCCCTGCCGCCCGCCTGAATCAGTCGGCGAACCAGTTGCCGTGGAAGCCCTCGGGCACCCGGCGCGGGAGGCGGACGGAGGCGACGTGGGAGAGGTCCGCGGCGTCGAGGACGCGCAGCTCTGACCGGGAGCCGATGAGGGAGAGGAGCCAGCCGTCGTCCTCCGCGCCCGCGGCGCCGGGATTCCGGGGAACGAAGACGGCTTCGCCGGGGGCGCCTTCGGTCTGGTGGACGAGGGCTGAGGCCGTGGCGGTGTCGTACTTGACGATCTCCTGGCCGCTCACCGCGTAGAGATGGGTGTTGGGCATGCCGGTGCGGCGGTTGTCGATGGTGGGGAACTCGACGGGGCGGTCGTCCAGGAGTTCTTCCTTGGCGGTGCCGGTGGCGGGGTCGAGTATCCAGCGGTGCAGCCCGGAGCCCCCGGCCTGGGCTGCCGGGTTCGAAGCGCCGCTGATGCCCTTCCAGAGCTCTACGAAGATGTCGCGGGGGTACTGGACGGCGTCGATGACGACGCGGCCGGAGGCGTCTTCGCGGGCGTTGGCCACATGGAAGACGTAGCAGGGGTCGATGTCGAACCAGCGGACGGTGCCGTCGCCGTCACGGGGCATGATGCCGATGCGGGCTCCGTACTCGTCGTCCCAGCGGTACGGGAGCCCGTCGCGGATCATCTCCAGGTCGAACACCACCGGCAGGTCGAGCCAGACGATGTGATGCTCGGTGATGGCGAAATCGTGCATCATCGTGGGGCCCGGCACCGGGACCTCCAGGCTCTCCACCAGCTCACCGGACGCGTTCGCGCGGTGGTAGGTGAGGTGGGGAGGGGCGAACCCGTAGCCGAAGAAGTGGAGTTCGCCGGTGCGCGGGTCCTCTTTCGGGTGTGCCGTCATCGCCGTGGTGAGCCTGCCGCCGAAGTCGCAGGGGCCCAGCGTCTCCAGTTCGCGGTCCACCTCGTAGGGAAGCCCGCTTTCGACCAGGGCGAGGATCCTGTCCGCGTGGCGGATGACGTTCGTGTTCGCGGCGACGGCCGACAGGTCGATCCCCGAACGGCTGAGGAACGGCTTCCCCTCGAGCTGGCCGGTGCGCACCCAGCGGTTGCGGTACCACTCGGCGCGGCCGTCGCGGAGCCGTATCCCGTGGAGCATCCCGTGGCCCATGAACCAGTGGCCCGGGTCCTGGCCGGGCAGCGGGTTGGGGCCGTTGCGGAAGTAGCGCCCGTTCAGCTCCGCCGGAAGGACCCCCTCGACGGCCAGTTCCCCCGTCTCGATCTCGTCGGGAACGGGCGCGAAGTTTCCTTGCAGGTAAGAGGCGGTCATACGGTCACTCCGTTCGGGAATCCGGGCCTCGATCATCACCGCCGGCACAGGCGATGCCAAGCCTCGATTCAGGATCTTCCGGAAATATCCGCTCCTCTAGGGTTCAACGGCTCCAAGACCGGGCGCAATCCAGATCACCGGCATGAAGCCCTTCATGCCGCTCGCGCCTCCTCCGACGATCGCGACCACCGGCCCGTCCTGACTCTGAACTTCGACATCGAACATTCTCCAAGGGCAGTACACATTTCCAACAAGAATAGTAGAGAATTGGGACGGGTCGTCCCGGACGCGATACGGCGCCGCGTCCGGGACGACCTGACGGCTACAGCATCGAGGGACGCACGCCCCTGGCGCGCAGGACCCCGGCGTTCTCCTCGTAGAGGGCGGCGAACGCCGACGCCTCGGCCGGGTCCGCGTCCTCCTCCCACTTCACCGCGCCCTCGCCGAGCAGCGCGGACGGCTCCAACTCGGTGCGGTAGACGATCGTGGCGTTGCCCTCCAGCAGCGGCTGCCAGCGCCCCTCCCGCTCCTGCAGCCAGCTGCGCGCCGGGCCGCCGGGGTTGCGCACCAGCACCGGCCGGTCCGGCTCGACCAGCCCCAACCGGGAGAGCGTCGCCCGCGAGGCGGCGATCCCCGAGCCGCAGGACGGGGTGAGGCCCGCGCCCCGCTCGAAGGTGTGGACGAACACCTCGTCCTCCTCCAGCGGCAGGACGAAGCTGGCGTTCGCCCCGATCGGGAACGTCGCGGTGTCGGCGGCGATCCGCCGCCCGGTGGCGATCAGCTCGTTCTCGTCGTAGGCGTCGACCACGGTGATCAGGTGGGAGTTCGGCACGGCGACGACCGTCACCGTCCGGGACGGGTGGTAGGCCGGCAGCGCCCCGTCGACGAACGGATACTCCACCCCCGCCACGATCGGGTCGGCGGGCGTGAAGTCGACCGGCGGCAGCTCCACCGACACCCGGCGGACCCCGTGCGGGCTCGGCTCGGCCCGCCGGACGGCGAAGGAGTAGGGCCCGGTGTGCACCAGGACGCTCTCGGCCGAGTGGCGGTCCAGCAGCAGCCGCCCCACGGCCCGCATCCCGTTCCCGCACAGCAGCGAGGGCGAACCGTCGGGGTTGAAGAACCAGGCCTTGGCCGTGCCGTCGCCGAGGTCCTCGACGAAGTAGGCGCCGTCGCCGCCCAGCCCGAGCTCGCGGTCGCACAGGCGCTCGACGGCGCGGGCCACGTCCCCGGCGGGCAGCAGGGCGTCGGGCGCGCCGTCGATCACGAAGATCTCATTGCGCGACCCGTGGGTCTTGGTAACCGAGAGCGTGGACATGGACCGCTTCCTGCAGGGGCGCCGACGGCGCCGTGACCAGCGAATCAGCCCATTTTATCGGCAGCGGCCCGCGGGGAGATCACCCCGCGGACTGCGGCATGCGGGTCGCCAGGTAGGCGCCCGCCTTCTCGGGGTCGAAGAACCAGTCGGCCAGGGACGGCGGCACCGCGTAGCCGCGGGCGAACCGCCGCGCCGTCTCGTCGTCCATGGACGCCACGCCCAGGATCTGCTGCACGTGCTCGGGCAGCGGCCCGATCATCGTGTTGGTCAGGGCGGTCGCCCACTGGGAGTACTCCCAGTACCGCTCGAACGTCCGGTGCATCCACTCGGGGGTGAAGGGCCTGTCCCCGTGCTCCACGATCGCCTTGTGATAGATCGACGCGCAGTGCGCCGCGTTGTTGGCCCCCTGCCCGCAGCCCGGGTCGTTGAGGACGACGACGTCGCCCATGCCCAGGACGTGCCGGTCCCCCACCGTCCCGACCGGACGCCGCACGACCGGCGCGTACCCCCCGTACAGCGTGGCGAACTCGTCGGTCGGCCGGGCCTCGACGTACAGCTCGTGCTCCCACGGCGCCCACTGGGCGTAGAGGGCCTGCAACCGCCGCAGGTGCTCGTCCGGGCTGATCCGGCGGTCGCCGAAGACGTCGAACGGCCCGCCCGGCACCGCCTCGACCAGCACCGCGTCGCAGACCCCGCTCCTGGTGAGGGCGGGCATCAGATACGTCTCCCCCACTCCCGGCACGGCGTTGATCCGCACGTGCGGCGTCGGGTGCGGCGGGTAGGGCCTGACGCCGTGCACGTAGATCGCGGCGAGGTTCCGCTGCGGGGCGTCGTAGGGCGAGCGGGACGGGTCGCGGTCGAACAGCTCGACCAGCGCGCCCTTGCCCGCCGCGATGAGCGTCAGGTCGTACATGCGGCTCAGGGCCTCCAGGTCGGAGGTGACGACCGGGTGCAGGACGACCCGCCCGCCGGCCTTCTCCACCCGCTCCAGCCAGCCCGACATCTTGATCCGCTGGTCCACCGACTGGGCGGGGGCGTCCCAGATCCCGTAGGTCTCCAGCAGCCTCTGGCCGCCCGGCCCGGCCAGGGTCACCCGCTGCCCCTCGATCCAGGGGGCGGGCTCCTCCCAGTGGTTCAGCCCGGCGTCCCGTTCGATCTGGAGGGCGGGGAAGAACATGCACTGGGTGGAGGTGATCCGCCCGTTCAGGATCTCCTCGGGGGTCTGCGCGGTCATGACGGTGACGTCGTAGCCGCCGTGCCCGAGCAGGGTGAGGGCGAGCTGGAGTCCGGCCTGCCCGGCGCCGATGATGAGGATTCTGCGCATCCGTGCTCCCAAGATGGGTCAGGTGGCCGCCGCGTGCGCCGCGGCGGGGTCGGTGGTGCGGATCGTGTGCTCCACGGAGGCGATCAGCGCGCTGACGGTCTGCCGCCGGTCCCGGACGTCCGCGGCCATGAGCGGCACGTGAGGGGAGATCTGCAGCGCGTCCCGCACCTTGTCCAGAGGGTGGGTGGCCACCCCGTCGAAGAGGTTGACCAGCACGATGAACGGCAGCCGCCTGCTGCGCTCGAAGTAGTCGACGGCCGCGAAGGAGGACTCCAGTTCGCGGGTGTCGACCAGGACGATCGCGGCGCTGGCACCCCGCGCGATGTCGTCCCACATGTGCCAGAACCGCGGCTGTCCGGGCGTGCCGAACAGGTACAGCACCAGCCCGGTCGGCAGGGAGATCCGGCCGAAGTCCATCGCGACGGTGGTGCGGACCTTGCCGGGCCGGTCCCGGTCGACGCCGCGGGACTCCGCGGTCATCCAGGCGTCGGTGTCGACGGGTTCGATCTCGCTGACCGAGCCCACGAAGGTCGTCTTGCCGACCCCGAACCCGCCCGCGACGACGATCTTCGCGGAGACCGGCGGGCGGTCAGAGTGCGCGGAGGCCATCGAGCAGCCTTTCCAGGATGTGCGGGCTGAAAGGGTCGATGTCGGCGTGCAGGGTGACCAGGCCGCGGCCCGCGAGGTCGCCCAGCAGGACCCGGGTGACGCCCAGCGGCACCCCGCAGGAGGCCGACAGCTCCGCCACCGACCGGGGCCCGTCCAGGACCTTCAGGTACAGGGCGCGGGCCTCGGGCTGCGGTCCGGCCGCGGCGGGCGGATGGGTCCCGGCGCTGCTGACCAGCGTGTGCACCAGCATCCGCCACCGGGTGCCGGTGCGGCCTCCGACGAGCACGAAGTTGCGGGCCCAGGGATGGCGGGGCGGCCCGCTCACGCCGGTCCGCCCGGCGTGTGCAGCGGCTGGGGCGCCAGCCGGGCGCCGACCCCGCCGATGAGCCGCTGCAGGTCGTTGACGATCG
The DNA here is from genome assembly GCF_039871655.1 of Actinocorallia sp. B10E7. Taxonomy (NCBI): domain Bacteria; kingdom Bacillati; phylum Actinomycetota; class Actinomycetes; order Streptosporangiales; family Thermomonosporaceae; genus Actinocorallia; species Actinocorallia sp. B10E7. The sequence continues at coordinate 112,948 of NZ_JBDPLZ010000012.1, read as the reverse complement.
CCGGCAGGTTCGCGCCCGGCTCGACCGCGACGCCCAGGCCCGCGGTCATCCCGATCGCGCCGACGACGAAGTGCCCGCCTGACGGGAACTGGCAGATCATCTGCCCGCCGCGCTGGTCGGACTCGCCGACCTCCTTGGCCAGCGCCCGCCCGGTGCCCAGCGCCGAGCAGGTCAGGGCGGCGAGCCGTTCGGCGGTGTCGCGGTCGAGCCCCTCGGACCACGACATCGCCAGCCCGTCCATGGACAGCAGCACCACGTGCCGGACGCCGGGGGTGCGGGCGAAGTCGTTCAGCAGGTAGCGCAGGTCGCCTCCGACCTGGCCGGGCGGACGGGGCGGTGCTGTCACGAACGCTCCTGGTGCTCGGGGGTGGGTGAGAAGGCCGCGGCCAGGTCGGCCAGCGAGCCTCCGGCGGGTGGGGCGGGGGATGCGTCCTGCTCCTGATGCTCGTCCCCGGTGTAGGCGCTGCCGGGAACCCGCCGGGGCAGGTCGGGGACGTCCGCCGGCGCCTGCGGGGGCGGCGGCGCCTCCTGCGGGGCCTCGGTCAGGAGCGGCGCGGGGACGTAGACCGTCACGAGAGTGCCGCTCTCGCCCTGCCCCGGCGGGGACATCGAGACGTTGACCTGCAGCCCGTGCTTGCGGGCCAGGTGGTGGACGATGGTCAGGCCGCTGTGCTGCCCTGTCTGGGCGGTCACCGGCTGGACCGTTCCGGCCAGCCAGGCGTTGACCCTGGCCATCCAGTCCGGGGAGCAGCCGGTTCCGCCGTCCTGCACGTAGACCGCGACGGTTCCGCTCTCGAGCCGGTAGGCGCCGACGGTCGCCCGCTCGCCGTAGCGGGTCCCGTTGTCGAGCAGCTCGGCCAGCAGGAGGCCGAGGTCCTCGGCGAAGTGGGGCGGGGCGACCCGGTCGACGAGTTCGGCGACGCGGACCCGCTGGTACCGGCCGACCATGGCGGTCGCCATGTTGACGACGTCCCGCATCGTCGCGGCGTGCCCTCCGCCGTATCCGGCGGGCTCCCCTGCGAGGATCTGCAGCCCCCGCGACAGGCGGCGCATCTGGGCGTTGCCGTGGTCGAGCCGGTAGAGCAGTTCGAGAGTGCGCGGGTCGTCCTCGGCCTGCTGGAGGGAGTCGAGGGCCTCCCGCTGCCGTTCGGTGAGGCCGAGCAGGCGCAGGGTCATCGCCGAGGCGACCTGCGGCGGCCAGGAGGGCCGGGGCGGCGTCGCGGGCTGTGCGGCGGGCGGTGCCGCCGGAGGAGCCGGCTCCCGTAGCCGTTTCCACCAGTTCACCCGGGTTCACCCCCACGACGCATGATCACAGCGCCCTAGAAGACCGGCTGCTCGGCTCGGGAGGAAGAGCGTTTCACCCGGCGTTCCCTCCACTAGGCGTTTACTGGGCGTTTATTGCCAAACCAGATGGATCGCTCGTAATAAACCACCACAATTACCAAGCAAAGAGGAGGCGCCGGGACGGGGCAGGTAGTGGACACCAAGCGGGACCAGGGCCACCGGAGCGGGCTGAAGACCGCCAGGGACCGGCGGGGCTGGGGGCAGGAGCAGGCCGCGGAGGCCGTGCAGGTGTCGGTCTCCACCTGGTCGCGCTGGGAACGCGGGGTCCAGGACGTGCGCCCCGCCCACCGGGCCAGGCTGGCCGAGGTCTTCGGCACCACGCTCCAGGAGGTCTCCCTCTGGTTCGGCGACGGCCCCGAGCCGGTCCGGACCCCGGCCGACGGCTGGAGCGGCTGCACCGGCTACACCGGCGGCACTGTGCGCGGCGCGGTGGAGCTGTGGGCCGCCGACGCGGACGTGAGGCGGCGCCGGGAGCTGCGGTCCCTTCCCGTCTCCCCCGAGGCCTGGCCCGAGTGGCTGCTCAGCTGGGACCTGGACGCCGGACCCGAGTCGCGCGAGCACGCCGGACGCAGCCGCAGGGTCGGCATGCCGGACGTCCGGCGCATCCAGGAGGCCACCCGGGCGTTCGCGTCCATGGACCGCCGCCACGGCGGGGGCATGGTCCGGCCCGCGGTCGTGGACTACCTCCACACGCGGGTCGCCCCGCTGCTGGCCGGCACCTACCCCGACCGGGTCGGCGCCGCCCTGCTGACCGCCGCCGCGACCATGACGGGGCTGGCCGGGTGGGAGGCCTACGACCTGCGCCTGGACGGCCTGGCCCAGCGGCACTACGGGCAGGCACTGGGCCTGGCCAAGGCCGCGGACGACCCGATGACCGCGGCCTGGGTGCTGACCGTCATGTCCCAGCAGGCCATCGACCTCGGCCGGCCCGTCTGGGCGGTCCGGCTGGCCAGGGCCGCCCGCAGGTCCGGGCGGGACGCCGGCGCGCCGCCCCGGGTGCGGGCCGCGCTGGCACTGCGCGAGGCCCGCGCCACCGCGCTGCGGGCCGAGCTGTCCGAGGTCCCCGACGGGCACACCGCCCGGCGGGTGCGGCGGCTGCTGGAGGAGGTGGAGACCACCTTCGCCCTGGCCACGCCCGGTGACGAGGAGCCCTCCTGGATCAGCGACCTGGGTCCCGCCGAGATCGCCGCCGAGGCGGGCTGCGCCTGGCGCATGATCGGAGAGGCCGGCCGCGCCGCCGCCTGCGCCAGGGAGGCGCTGGCCGGGTTCGGTACCGCCTATCCCCGCTCCGCCCAGTTCAACGTGGTGCACGAGGCCCAGGCGCTGGCCCGGCTCGGCGAGCTCGACGAGGCGGTGGCGGTGGCGCGCCGCGCCGTCCCCATGGCCAACGGCCTCACCTCGCGCCGGGCCCGGGCCCTCCTCAAGTCCTTCACCGCGGAGCTCTCCCCGCACCAGGGCCATCCCGTGGTCCGCGAGTGGCGGGAGTACCTGCGCACCGCGCTGCGTCCGGCCGCCGCCTGATCCCGTTCGCCCTGGCCGTACGCTCACGGGTAGGAAACGAGGAAAGACGAGCGATGCCCGCCGTACGCCTGCCGCCCATTCCCGAGGCCAAGGTCATGCAGATCTTCGAGGGCGCCAACCAGATCCAGCGCCTGGTGATCTCCCGGCATCTGTCCCGCTGAGGCGGAGCTCACCCCGCCCTCCCCTGATCGTCTGCGTTTTCTCTGGTGAGCATGGGTAAAAGCGACCCATGCGGAAATGGCTTGCGCTGGTGCCGGTGGCGGCCGCCGTGACCGGCGGCTGCTCCCAGGCGCGGGACGAGTCCTCCGTCGAGACGACGGCACGGAACTTCTTCGGCGCCGTGACGTCCGAGGACGGGAGCCGGGCGTGCGCCCTGCTGACCCCGCGGGCCCGCAGTGCTCTGGAGACCGGCGGATCGCGGTGCGACGAGGAGATCACGAAGCTGCCCCTGGAGGGCGGGGAGGCCGGACCGGCCGAGATCTGGGGTGAGCAGGCGCGGATCCGGATGGGCGGGGACACGGTGTTCCTGACCCGCTGGGCCTCGTCCTGGAAGATCACCGCCGCCGGTTGCGAGCACCGCACCGGGGAGCCCTACGACTGCGAAGTCGAGGGCTGAGCCGTGCGGATCCTGTTCACCGCGACGCTGCTGTTCATCTTCGGGGGGCTCGCCTACCTCATCGCGCTCGGGGTGATGCACCGGTGAGGCGCTTCCTGCGGGACAACGGGCTGACGCTCTTCTTCCTCCTGATCATGGCGGTGGCCCTGGCCGGGCAGGCGGTCGCGGGGGTGCTGGACTACAACGACCGGGCGGTGAGCCAGGGCGGACACCCGGTCTCCCTGGGACGTTATGTGACGGGATCGCAGTTCGCGGTGGACGTCGCGGAGAACTGGCAGTCGGAGTACCTGCAGTTCCTCCTCTTCGTCACCGTCACCGTCTGGCTGGTCCAGCGTGGCTCCCCCGAGTCCAAGCCCGTCGGCTCGCAGGGCGCCGAGTCCGACGCCGACCAGCAGATCGGCGTCCACGCCCTGCCCGGCTCTCCCGCCCCGGCCAGAGCCGGCGGCCTCCCCGCCCTGCTCTACGGGTACTCCCTCGGGCTGACCATGGGCGTGATCTTCCTGCTGTCCTGGCTGGCCCAGTCCATCGCCGGGCGGGCCGCCTTCAACTCCGAGCGTCTCGCCGACCACCGGGACACCCTGTTGTGGACGCAGTACCTCGTCTCCCCCGACTTCTGGAACCGCACCCTGCAGAACTGGCAGTCGGAGTTCCTGGCGGTGGCGTCCATGGTCGTCCTGTCCGTCTACCTCCGGCAACGGGGCTCCCCCGAGTCCAAGCCCGTCGGAGCCCCCCACGCCACCGGCATCGAAGGGTGAGAGCACTTGAGCATGGAAGAACCCCAGGACATGGACGAGGCCCCCAGCGGAGTGCCCGGCGAGAGCCCCGCCGCCAGGGCCGACCGGAACTTCGTGGAACTGCTCCAGGGGCTGAGGGTCGCCGTCACCGGAGTGCAGGTGCTCTTCGCCTTCCTGCTCACCGTGCCGTTCTCCCCCGGCTTCGGGGAGGTGACGGAGCTCCAGCGCGTCCTGTACTACGTGGCGCTGGTGGCCGCGGCGGTCGCCTCGATCTTCTTCATCACCCCCGCTGCCCAGCACCGCATCCTGTTCCGGCAAGGGCTGAAGGAGCCCCTGGTGCACCGGTCGAACCGGTACGCCATGATCGGGACTCTCTCCCTGGCGGTGTCCATCACCTCCGCGACCCTGCTGGTCGTCGACTACATCTTCCGCTGGCCCCTCGCGGTGGTCACCGCCTCCATCCTCGCCTTGATGGCGCTGTGGCTCTGGTTCGTCGGGCCGATCGTCTACCGCTCCCGCAAGGGCTGAGACCCGCCCCGGCGTCACGAGAGACGATTCACAGATCATCACCGTAAATAAACGACAAGTGACAGATTCAGCCCTGACTACGGGGGGAGGTGGCGATATATCGGACCCCGCGCGACACCGAAGGCGGAACAGGCATGACCCACGACGGTACGTCCAAGGACCGGCAACTCGCCGGCTTCCGGGTGAACGCCGCGGAAGGGACCCTCACCACCGACCAGGGCATACGTGTCGACGACACCGACAACACACTGCGCCCCGGCGAACGCGGACCGAGCTTGCTCCAGGACTTTCACTTCCGCGAAAAGCTCACCCATTTCGACCATGAACGCATTCCCGAGCGGGTGGTCCACGCCCGCGGCGCGGGCGCCTACGGCTATTTCGAGCCCTATGACGGCTCCCTCTCGGAGTACACCAAGGCCCGCTTCCTGACCATTCCGGGGCAGCGGACACCGGTGTTCGTCCGGTTCTCCACGGTCGCGGGCTCCCGCGGCTCGGCCGACACCGTACGGGACGTCCGGGGCTTCGCCACGAAGTTCTACACCGACCAGGGAAACTTCGACCTCGTCGGCAACAACATGCCCGTCTTCTTCATCCAGGACGGCATCAAGTTCCCCGACTTCGTCCACGCGGTGAAGCCCGAGCCGCACAACGAGATCCCCCAGGCGTCCTCGGCCCACGACACCCTCTGGGACTTCGTGCAGCTCCAGCCCGAGACCACGCACATGATGATGTGGCTGATGTCCGACCGCGCGCTGCCGCGCAGCTACCGGATGATGCAGGGATTCGGCGTCCACACCTTCCGGTTCGTCGACTCCGCGGGCCGCAGCACGTTCGTGAAGTTCCACTGGAAGCCCCGGCTCGGAGTGCACTCCCTGGTGTGGGACGAGACCAAGAAGATCGCCGGGCAGGACCCTGACTTCAACCGGCGGGACCTGTGGGAGGCGATCGAGAACGGCGACTTCCCCGAGTGGGAGCTCGGCGTGCAGCTGGTGCCCGAGGAGGACGAGCACAGGTTCGACTTCGACCTGCTCGACGCCACCAAGATCATCCCGGAGGAGGAGGTGCCGGTCCGGCCGGTCGGCCGCCTGGTCCTCGACCGCAACCCCGACAACGTCTTCGCCGAGACCGAGCAGGTCGCCTTCCACCTGGGCAACGTGGTCCCGGGCATCGACGTCACCAACGACCCGCTGCTGCAGGCCAGGCTGTTCTCCTACCTGGACACCCAGCTCATCCGCCTGGGCGGCCCGAATTTCACGCAGATCCCGGTCAACCGCCCGGTCGCCGAGGTCGCCACCCACCACCGGGACGGCTACCACCAGACGACGATCCACAAGGGGCAGGCCTCCTACCACCCCAACTCCGTCGGCGGCGGCTGCCCCGCGTTGGCCGGCGACGCCTCCGCCTACACCTTCTACACCCAGCAGGTCGACGGGCCGATGATCCGCAAGCGCGCGGAGAGCTTCAACGACCACTACAGCCAGGCGACCCTGTTCTGGAACAGCATGTCGGTCTGGGAGAAGAAGCACATCATCGCGGCTTTCCGGTTCGAGCTGGGCAAGGTCGGCCGGAAGCACATCCGGGAGGGCGTCGTCCGCAACCTCGCCCACGTCGACCACCACCTGGCCGTGGCGGTCGCCGAGGGCGTCGGCGTCACCCCGCCCGAGCGGGCCGGGGAGACCCACAAGCGCTCCTCGCCCGCGCTCAGCCAGGCCGTCGACCCGGTGCGCGACGTCGCCACCCGCAAGATCGCGGTCCTCGTCGCCGACGGCGTGGACGCCTCCGACGTGACGGCGGTGGCCGAGGCCCTCACCGGCCGGGGCGCGGTGTGCGAGGTCCTCGCCTCCCGCGACGGCTCCGTGCGCGGCGCGAACGGGGACCGGGTGGAGGTCGACAGGTCGATCAAGACCGTCGGCTCGGTGCTCTACGACGCCGTCTACGTACCGGGCGGCGACGAGAGCGTCGAGGAGCTCGGCAAGGACGGGGACGCCCTGCACTTCGTCACCGAGGCCTACAAGCACGGCAAGGCCGTCGCCGGTTCCGGAGAGGCGGCGCGGTCGCTGCTGGAGCGCGCCGGGGTCCCTGCTTCCGCCGAGGGCGTGGTGACCGGCAACGCCTCGGCCGCCGAGTTCACCAACGCCTTCACCGAGGCCGTGGCCGCCCACCGGCACTTCGGCCGCGACTCCGAGCACGTGCCGGCCTGACCGGCGCGTCCCGAGGACAACTGATTGAAAGGAAGGAGAAGAAGAGATGCCTGAGGCATGGAACGCCAAGCGGGAACGCCAGTACGAGCACATCAAGCAGTCCCAGGAGGAGCAGGGCACCGGTGAGAAGCGCGCCAAGGAGATCGCGGCGCGCACCGTGAACAAGAACCGCGCGCAGTCCGGGGAGGCACGCCAGTCGAGCAGGACCTCCAGGGAGGACATGTCGCCCCAGCGCCGGGGCGGCCTGCGCTCCGGCAAGCCCGGCCCGCGCGGACGCACCAAGGAGCAGCTCTACGAGGAGGCCAAGCGCCGGGACATCCCCGGACGCTCCAACATGACGAAGTCGGAGCTTGAGAAGGCGCTCAAGTCGGACTGAGCCGAATGCTCCGCCCGTCGGCCGGACGGACTCCGTCCGGCCGACGGGCGACGTCACCGGGCGGTGGGCTCACCGCGTCCGTTCGCCGTCCCAGACGAACCGGGTGGTCGTGACGGCGTCGTCGCCGTCGCCCGTCTGCAGGACGTGGACGGCGATGCCGTCGAGCTCCCGGTACTCGCACCACTCGTGGTCCGAGGTCAGCACCAGGTCCAGGCCGAGGTCCACCAGCAGCTGGAAGACCTGTCCCCGGTTGGCGCGGTCGACGCCGACGAAGACCTCGTCGAGCAGGATGAACCGCGGGCAGCCCGGGTCGGCCTGGTAGTGGGCCGCCACCGCCGCGAACAGCGGCAGGTGCAGGGCGATGGCCTTCTCCCCGCCCGACAGCGCGCCGTGCAGCTTGCGGGTGAGCTCGTGCCAGCCCCTGCCGTCGCCCCGGTCCAGCCGGACGACGAACTGGTGCCAGGCGGTGTAGTCCAGCACCCTGAGCAGCTGCTCCTCCCAGGTGGCCGCGGTGTCGTCGGCCCTGGCCTCGTCGAGCAGGCCGCGGAAGAACCGGTGCAGCGCGGCCCGGTCGGCCTCGCCCAGCTCCCCGGGATCGCGGAGCAGCAGTCCGCGCGCCTCCCTGGTGTCGGCGGGCTTGCGGGGGTCGACCTGCCAGACCAGCTCGACCGCGACCCTGGAGGCGGTGCGCACCCTGCGCAGCCGCTCGTTCATGCCCGCCACCAGCTCGGTGGCCTGGCGGATCCGTTCGGCCAGGTGCCGGCGGGTGTCCCCGGCCAGGGTCCGGTCGAACAGCTCGTGCTCGGAGTCGGTGATGTCGGAGCTGCGCTCGTCGCGTTCGGCGCGCAGCGCCTGCTCGAAGGCGGCGATGCCGAGCCTGATGCCGCCGACGGCGGCGGTGAGGATCCGCACGTCCTCGTCGGGGGTCAGCTCCAGGTCGGCACGGGTCTGCAGCACGTCCCTCGCGTGGTGGTAGGCCTCCTGGAGGGCGGTCTCGGCCTCGCGGACGTGCTTGGGCCCGTGCGGAACCTTCGGCAGCCGTTCGGTCACCGCCCGCGCCGCCGCCGTGACCGCGCCGAGCTCCGCTCCCGGCGGGGCCAGGTCGAGGCGGGCGTCGGTGAGCAGATGGCCGCGGGTCAGGCGGTGGAAGCGGGCGGCGGCCCGGTCGCGGGCCCTGGCCGTCTCCGCGCGGCGGACCTCCAGCGCGGCGGTCTCGTTGGCCAGTACCCCGATGGCGACCTTGAGCCCGGTCCGGCGTTCGGCCAGCTCCCCGAGCCTGGCGCGGCCCGCTCGGCGCTCCTCCAGTGCCGCCTGGATGCTCTGGAGGATCTCGCGGTCGGAGGAGCCCAGCGCGGAGTCGACCGCCGCGTGGCGCTCCTCCAGCGCCTCGGCCCCGGCCGCCGCCTCCGCCGCCTCGGCCGCGGCTCGCCGGGCCAGGTCCCGGTAGGCGCCGGCGGTCTCCTGCGCGACGTCCCTGAGTTCGGCGGCGGTGCGAGCGCGCTCCCTGGCGTCGAGCCAGGCGTTCAGCGCCTCGTCGGCCTTGTTGCGGGCCGCGTCCAGCAGATCGAGCTCGAACCGGGAGGTGGGCAGGCCGAGCTTCGCCCCCGTGTAGCCGAGCCTGCGGGACGCCGCCGCGACCTCCTTCTCCCGGGTCTTGACGTGCTCCTGCCGGATGCCCGCGGTGTCCTCGCGGTCGGCCGCGGTGTGCTCGGCCAGGTCGAGTTCCCGGACCGCCTCCTCGAACGGACCCCTGTCGGGCCGGGCGTCGAGTTCGCCGCCGAGCGCCTTGCGCTCGTCCGCCAGGGAGAAGGGGCCCGTCCCGTGTTCTCGGGTTCCAGGGGTCGCCCCCAGCCCGGCGACGAGCGCCTCCAGCCTCCCGGCGGCCAGGCGGTCGATCGCGTCGTCACGCGCGGTGCCGATCATCGTCTCCACCGCCGCCGCGTCCTCGGCCGCCGAGGCGAGGGCGGAGCCGTCGAGCTCCAGCAGGACGCACTTCTCCGCCCAGGCGGTGTAGGCGGCGGCCAGCTCGTCGCCCAGCTCGTCGCGCACCGTCCGGGCGTGGTCTGCGGCCTCCCTGGCGGAGGCCAGGCGTTCCAGCGCCTCGTCGCGGTCGCGCTCGGCCTCGGTGCGCAGCCGCACGGCATGCGCGTGCGCCCTGACCTGGGTGCCCGCTTCGCGGATCCGCGCGGCACGGGCGCCGATCGCGGCGCGCAGGAGCGTACGGGCCTGTGCGAGACCGGGTGTCCCCCGGAGCTCCTCGTAGACGGTCTCCAGACCGGACTGCTGGGCGATGCGCGCGGCGTCGTCCTCCGCGCGGGCGAGGAGTCCTTCGGCCTCGGACAGCTCCTGGCGGGCCTTCTCCGCGGCTTGCTCTTTCTCCTCGGCGGCGCAGGCCGCTTCATCGGCCCTCCTCCGCCGCTCCCCGGCCAGCCGGAGGGCTTCAGCCGCCTCGGCCTGGAGCCGGGACAGGTCGTTTCCGGCCCTGTAGGCATTACTTTCCTTGAGGCCTTCGACCCTGGCCTCGAGCCGTTTGACGAGGTTGTCGGTCTCGGTGTGCTCGGCGGCCACCTCCTCCTGCTCCTCTTCGGCGGCTCGCAGGGCCTCGCGCTTGGCCTTCAGTTCGCCTTCGGCCTTCTGCGTGGTCTCGACCGCGCCGAGCACGGCGTGCGCGGCGGCGCACAGGACCCTCCGGGCATAGGTCTTCTGCTCGGAGGCGAGTCTCGCGGCCTCCTCGACGTGCTCGTCCAGGGCGCGCAGCTCGGTGCGCTGGCGGTCGAGCCGTTCGAAGCCCTCGGCGATCTCGTGGATCTCCCCCTCTCCGAGCGGCGGCAGCGCGCTGGACAGCAGGTCCGACAGCAGTCCCGGGTCGAGCCTTTCGGACAGTTTCGGTGTCCGGAGCTGGCGCAGCGCGGCCAGGAGGGAGTCGTAGCGCGCTTCGCCGAGCCCCCTGTAGAGGGTCCGGCGGACCCGCGCCCGGTACTCGTCGGCCGAGTCGTGGACGGTTCCGTGCCCTCCGAGCGCGGTTTCGAGCTGGGCGCGGGTGAGCGGCTGGCCGGTCTCGGTGGTCAGCGACAGCCCGTCGCCGATCCGCAGCCCGGTCGTGAAGTAGGACGGTGTGACGGTCGTGGTGTGCGCGGTGGCCTGGAGCCGGACCCCGCAGGTGAACCGGCTCCCGTCCGGATGCTCGAACTCCACCCACACGTAGCCCGCGCGGGTCGTGCCGGTCGCGCCGTCGCCCATGAGGTTCCAGTGCATGGTGCGTTCGGTGCCGCCGAACGTCGACAGGCGGCTCGCCTTGAGGCTCCCGTCCAGCACGAACGGCAGCAACAGCTCCAGCACCTTGGACTTGCCGCTGCCGTTGGGGCCGCGCAGCAGCAGCCGCCCCTTGTGGAACTCGAAGATCTCGTCGTAGTAGCGCCAGACGTTGAGGATCCCGGCGCGCGTCGGCATCCAGCGGGGTTGGGTCATGTGGTTTCCAGAGCGACGCGGTAGCGGGCGGCTGCGGGCAGGGGGAGGGTCATGCCCTCGGTGCGGTGAACCAGGCCGAAGAGGGCCAGGACGTCGAGGGCGTCGTCCAGGAGGCGGGCCGGGCCGCCCTCGGACCGGTAGGCCCTGGCCCATCCGGGGAACCTCTCCAGGATCCCGTCGAGCTCCTGTTTGAGCCTGATCGTCGACAGGGGGCCGTGCTCGGCCAGGAGGTCCAGGAGCAGGAGGGCGGCGACCTGGGCGGGGCTGCCGTCGTCGGGGAACCTCGTCTCGGTGGCCAGGCCCTCGGCGTCGACCAGCAGCAGGCCCTCGGCGCGCTCCTCCAGGACGAAGCCGGCCCGTTCGGCGGCCTCCCGCACGGTCCTGCGTCCGGCGGGCGAGGCCAGGAAGGCCGCCTGGTCCGGGGTGAGTTCCTTGCGGTAGACGACGGGGTCGTCCAGCAGCCGGCGGAGAAGGGAGTGGCGGGCCCAGAGGTTGCGCTGGTTGCTCGTGGGGGCCGCGGGACCGGCCGTGCCTCCCTTCGGGGAGGCGCCGTAGCGGCTCTCCACGGCCAGTCCCGCGGGGTCGGGCCAGCCGTCGCCGTCCTCGGTCCGGGACGGGGGGACGGGTGTCGCCAGGAGACGCATGATCCTGGTGGTGTCCACCCGGTAGAGGACCTTGGCGTCGGCGTCCTTGAGGTAGGCGTCCGTCATGCCGTCGGTCGCGGCGAGCACGCCGTAGTGCTCCAGCAGTTTCAGAGCGTCCACGAACGCGGACCTCTCGTCGGCGCGTACGGGATCGAACTCCGGGACGTCCGGCTCGGCCGCGGCCGCCTGGACGACGCTCCGGGCGATCATCCCGATGGTCGTGACGGGGGTGGCGAGCAGTTCCGCGCAGGCCAGGCAGAACAGCGTGTAGCGGCGGCGGTCGAACGGGGCGCGGCCGCCCCGCCGCCGTCTGGCGGGACGCGACGGGCCCGCGTCGCCCCGGACCTTGACGAGGCGCGCGTAGCCGTGGCGGGGCTCCACGACGAGCCGCCAGCCGCAGTAGTAGTCGAACCACGCGGTGAGCGGCTGCCGGCGTTTGCGGATCAGGTCGAATCCCGCGGGGTCGAGGTGCACGGAGATCAGCGGGTCGCGCAGCAGCAGCCTGATCGCCCGTGCGATCTCCTCGCGTTCCCGGCGGGCGAGCTGGTTGCCGGACCGGCTCACGCGCCCGCCGCCGCTCTGCCCGCGACGCGCACGTCGATGACGTAGTCCGGGCCCAGGAGCCGCCCTTCCGACGTGCGCAGCTCGGCCGTCGCCCCGTCCGCCGGAGGACGGAGGAGGATCTCGGCTCTCCCGTCGGAGGTGACGGCGCGTCGCGTCCCCTCGGCGTCCGCCCGTTCCGCGAGGGCGCGTCCCAGGAGTTCCAGGAGGCGCCCGAAGGTGCCGTGGTCGAGGTCTCCGAAGGACGACAGGCGGACGGGGCCCGGGGTGGCGAGCATCGCCCATGCCGCTTCGAGTTCGGCGCGTTCCCGTTCGGCGCGGGCTCTGCGTTCCGCCCGTACGGCGGTGACGTCGCGGACGCGTCCGGGCCTTCCCATGCGTTCGGTCTTGCCCTTCTCCCGCAGCAGAGCCGACACCCGGACGGGCGCCGCCCCGCTCCAGGGGATCCCGGCGGGGATGACTTCGGCGTCCTCGTGTCCCAGGTGGGCGTGCAGTGAGGAGCCGAGTCCGAACGCCACGGACCACAGCCGGTGGGCTTCCGGTTCGGACGGGGCGGTGGCGAAGCGGCGTGCCAGCGTCCGGAAGTCTCCCGCCACACTCGAGGAGCGCCGCCGTGAATCGGTGATGCGGTCGAGTACCTGGAGCAGCGACACGATCGCGTGGCGGGCCACATCGTGCAGCCGTGTCACGCGCGGTGCGCCGCCGTCTTCGGGAGCGAACCAGTCGCGCAGCGCCTCCCAGCGGGCGGCGCGCGCGCTGAGCCAGGCCGCCGACGGGTCGGTTCCGTGTGCGGGCGGAAGGTCGGCTCCCGAAAGGGCCCTTCTGTGCAGGGTGTTGACGCCGTGTGCGTTCACGGTCTCCAACGCTTGTGCGACGGCGTCCGCGCGCGCTTCCAGGTCGGTGACGAACTCCTGGAGGTAACTGACGGTCGCGCGTTTCACCTCGTGGAAGGTCGCGAGGTCGGTTCCTTCGATGCGCATCAGCCGTTGCAGTTCTCCGTTGAAGCCCTTGGTGTTGGCCCGCAACGTCTCCAGGTGTCCTTCGAGTTCCTGCAACGCGGAGAAGATACGCCGGTCCTTGCTCCTGTCGGCGTCGCCCAGCAGTGTTCCGAGTTCGTTCAGCCGGTCGGCGATCGCATCCAGGACCGCCGTCTGCAACGCTCCAGTCGAGCTCAGCACCGACAGCGCGTGCCGCACTCCCGCGAACGCGGCCTCGCCTCGCCTGGTCAACGAGTACTGCAGGTTCTTGCGCTCGTACTCCTCGGCTGTCGCGAAGTGGCCGGAGTGGTTGAACACCACGTCCAGCAGACCCCACTGCACCAGGTTGTCGAGCGCGCCGCTCAGCTCGCCGACCTCCAGCGCGAGGTACCATCCGGCCGCGCGCAGCCGTTCCAGCACCTGCTCGACGGTCAGCGCGGCCACCAGCAGTTCGCCGGCCTCACCGAAGGCCCACAACACCGCGGTGTGCAGTTCGGCCTTCTCCGTGGTGGTGAACCGGAACATCTCACCCGGCACCCGAGGCACCCCTGCCACCGCGTACCCCCTCCCAGACCGCCAGCCCGAATGCTACGCCAACCAAAAGGCACCAAATAAGACGTTCCAGGCCGCGCCGAGCGCCAGCAGGCGGTCCCGGTACTCCACGGCTTCCGTCCACTCCCGGGGCCAGGCGTCCGCGCCGTGGTGCGCGCCGACGAAGGCGCCCGCCAGCGCGGCGATGGAATCGGAGTCCCCCGAGGAGCACGCCGCCCGCCGCACCACCGCCGTCGGATCATCGGGCAGCATCAGGAAGCAGTACAGGCCGGTGGCGAAAGCCTCCTCGGCGATCCAACCCTCGCCCGTCGCCAGGCACGGATCGGCCTCGACATCGGGGTTCGCCAGCGCGGCCTCCAGGCGGTCCAGCGCCTCCAGGCACTCATCCCAGCCCCGGGCGATGAAGGCCTCCCGGTCGTGGTCGTGCGCGTGCTCCGCCAGGTCTCCGAGCCAGTCCTCCCGGTAGATCAGGCGGTTCTCATGCGCGTACGCGCGGAGCAGTCCGGGCAGCCCGGCCGGATCGGCGCCCCGCGCCAGCAGCCGGACGGTGTAAGCCGTCAGGTCGCTGGCGGCCAGCGCGGTGGGATGCCCGTGGGTGAGGGCGGACTGCAGTTGCGCGGCGCCCGCACAACGCTCGAGGTCCAGCCCCGGGATCAGGCCCAGCGGCGCGACCCGCATGTTCGCCCCGCACCCCTTGGAACCTACCTGGCTCGCCGCCCGCCAGTCGCCTCCGCGGCTCAGCTCCTCGCAGGCCCGCAGGCAGGTCATCCCCGGCGCCCGGTTGTTCTCCGGCGACCGCCACCACTGGACGAACCGTTCGCGCACCGGCGGCTCCATGCGGTCCGCCGTCAGCGGCCCCCGGGCCAGCGCCTCGACGAGCCCCTCCCCCAGCGCCAGCGTCATCTGCGTGTCGTCGGTGACGTAAGCGCGTCCCGAGGCCAGAGGCAGGGGCATCTCCCGCCAGGGACCGACCTTGGCGACGATCCGCGCCAAATCGTCGAACTCCGTGGGGAAGCCCATCGCGTCCCCGATCGCCAGCCCCATCAAGGCTCCGGTCGCCGCCCGCTTCACTCCGTCCCCTTTCCGCCTCCGGCAGACTATCCGGCGCCTTCGGACATGTCCCCCCTTCCGCGGCCCCTCCTGACCTGGACCGGCGGCTTCTCGGTGAACTCCTCCCGGTCACAGGCCGTGGCGGCGGGCATCCAGGACGCGTTCACAGACCTCCCGTTCCAGCTGGGCCGAGAACGGCTCGCCGCGGGCGGCGACGGCACGGCTGGTCTCTTCCGCGATGAGGTCCGCGTTGACGGCCGCGCCGGCGCGGACGCCGCCCGCCGCGGCGGCGATGACCTGGGCGCTCAGGTCGGTGACGTTCCCGGCGACCCAGACACCCGGGACGGACGTCGCTCCCGAGGCGTCGGACGGGACGCGGCTTCCGACCGCGTGGCCGAACATCTCCTGTTCCTCGGACTCCAGGCCGAGAGAGGTGAGGAGGCCGGAGCGGGCGGCGAGGTAGGGCGCGACGACCAGGGCCCGGCAGGACACGAAGCGGTCGCCTTTCAGACGGACGCCGGCGAGCCTGCCCTTCCCGATGTCCAGCCCCGTCACCTCGCCGGTCACCAGCCTGATCTCGCGGGCCGCGAGCCGTTCGTACTCGTCGTCGCCGAACTCGGGGGCGGTGTGCTGGAAGAGGGTCACCTTCGGGGTCCACTGCCGCCACAGCAGAGCCTGGTGGACGGCCATCGGGCCGGTGGCCAGGACGCCGACGGCCTGGTCGCGCACCTCCCAGCCGTGGCAGTACGGGCAGTGCAGGACCTCGCGGCCCCAGCGCTCCCGCACCCCGGGCACCGGGGGCAGTTCGTCGACGAGGCCGGTGGTCACCAGCAGCCTGCGGGCCAGGACGGCGGAACCGTCCGCGAGGACGACGCGGAACCCGCCGTCACCCGGGCGCTCTACCGCCACGGCCTCACCGGTCATGATCTCGCCGCCGTAGGCGGCCACCTCCGCGCGGCCGATCCCCAGCAGTTCCGAGGGCGGCGTGCCCTCCCGGGTCAGGTAGGTGTGCATGTGCTCCGCCGGGGCGTTGCGCGGCCTCCCGGCGTCGATCACGAGGACGGAACGGCGGGCGCGGCCCAGGGTCAGCGCTCCGCTCAGGCCCGCGGCGCCCCCGCCGACGACCACTACGTCGTACCGCTTCGCTCCCCCGTGGGGGACGTGCTCGGTCTGTTCGCTCATCTCACTTCCTTCCATGGAGTGAGATGCTGCGTCGGACTCCTTTGATTTGACAAAGTTTATTGCCGTATCGGCAAAATACACTCATGCCTGAAGACGACTTGGACGGGGTGCTCGACGCCGTGGGCCCCCGGTTGCGCGAGATCCGGAAACGGCACGGCCTCACCCTGGCCCAGGTCGGCGAGAGCACCGGAATCTCCCTCAGCACCCTCTCCCGGCTGGAGTCCGGGCAGCGCAGACCGACCCTGGAGCTCCTCCTCCCCCTGGCCAAGGCCTACGACGTCCCCCTGGACGACCTCGTCGGCGCCCCTCCCACCGGGGACCCCCGCGTCCGGTTCCGCCCCTTCACCCGCTACGGCATGACCTACATCCCGCTGACCCGCCACCTCGGCGGCCTCCAGGCCTACAAGCAGATCCTCCCCGGCAGGACCACCGACACCCCGCCCGAGCAGCGCTCCCACGAGGGGTACGAGTGGCTCTACATCCTCTCCGGCCGTCTTCGCCTCAGGCTGGGCGAGCACGACCTCGTCCTCACTCCGGGCGAGGCCGCCGAGTTCGACACCCGCACCCCGCACGGCTGGGCCGCCGCCGACCGCGAACCCGTCGAGTTCCTCAGCATCTTCGGCAGCCAGGGCGAACGCATGCACGTCCGGGCCAAGCCGCGGTCCCGTCCCTGAACGTGCCGCCGGAACGGCTACCGGACACCGCGCTCAGGATGCGGGAACGCCGTCGGCTACGGTTGGCTGCGCGTCGGAGTGGCCGCCACCACACCGAACTCGTGTCGAGGAAGTCCGTAGGGAGACAGCGTTGGGCAGCAAAGTTCGTTACGAGGCGGTGGACGGCACCGCCCGGATCACTCTCAGCTCGCCCGGAGACGGCAACGCCATCAACCCGGAGCTGGCGTCGGACCTCCTCGCCGCGGTGCGCAAGGCCAAGGCCGACGACGTCCGGGTGGTCGTGCTGTCCGCGGAGGGCAAGGCCTTCTGCGTCGGAGGCGACATCCGCTCCTTCAGCTCCGCGGATGATGTCGAGGTCTTCCTGGACGACCTGGCCGAGACCCTGCACCACGCCGTCAGCGAGCTGCAGCGGATGGACGCGATCGTCGTCTCGGCGGTCGCCGGGGTGGCGGCGGGAGCCGGAGTCCCGCTCGCGGCGGCGGCCGACCTCGTGCTGGCCGCGCAGTCGGCGAAGTTCACCCTCGCCTACACCGGCATCGGCTTCTCCCCCGACGGCGGCACCTCGCTGCTGACCGCCTCGCTCGGCCTGCACCGGGCCCTGCACATGGCGCTGCTCAACCCCAGGCTCTCGGCGGAGCAGGCACGGGAGGCCGGGCTGGTCGCCGAGGTCCACCCCGACGAGGAACTGCCCGCCGCCGTCGAGCGGGTGGTCTCCACCCTGCTGGCGGGTTCGCGTACCGCGCAGGTGGCGACCAAGCGGCTGCTGCGCGAGCAGGCCACGCCGCTCGCCGAAGGCGCGCTGCGCAAGGAGACCCTGTCGATCCGCAGTTGTGCCGCCTCCCCCGACGGGCGGGAGGGCGTCGCCGCCTTCCTCGACAAGCGTGCCCCGCAGTTCCCCAGCGGACGGTCCCGGTCCGCCGAGTGACCGTCTCCCGGGCCGGTACGGGCCGGTCGCCACGATCCGTGGCGACCGGCCTTTTCTCTTCCCATGCAACCCGGACGGAGGCCGACGGCATCAAGGGGGTGTGACCCCCCAACAGAAAGGGCAGGTGTGAGTTCCGACGACGAATACACCGCCTACGTCTCGTCACGTCTGGCCTGGCTGACCCGTGTGGCGTTCCTGCTGTGCCAGGACCGCGCCCGCGCCGACGACCTCGTCCAGACAGCGATCACCCGCCTGTACACGCGGTGGCCGCAGGTCTCCCAGGTCGAGAACCTCGACGGGTACGCCCGGACCGTCCTCGTGCATGTGTTCCTCGGCGAGCAGCGCACCTCCTGGTGGCGTCGGGTCACGGTCACCCGCGACCTGCCCGAGACACCCGGAACCGCCGCCGACCTCGAGCAGGCCGAGGACCTGCGCACCGCGCTCGCGTCCCTGCCTCCGCGGCAGCGCGCCGCCGTGGTGCTGCGCTTCTACTGCGACCTGTCCGTGGACGACACCGCGGCCGTGCTCGGCTGCACGGCGGGCACCGTCAAGAGCCAGACCTCGCGCGCCCTCGCCTCCCTCCGCCGCCTCCTGGAACCCCGCCTCGAAGGGAAGACCTCATGACCGACCAGCACCTGACCGAAATGGAGGGCGAGCTGCGGACGGCGCTGCGGCTGCTCGCGGACGACGAGAACACCGCCCCCGGCGCCGACATCGCCCGGGCCCGTCTCCAAGGGCGGCGCGCCATCCGCAACCGACGCCTCACGAGGATCGTCGCGCCCGTCGCCGTCGCCGCGGTGGCAGCCGCCGCGGTGGGGCTGTCCCTGCCCCGCGAGGCGGACCGGGTGGCTCCGGCGCAGACGGGCGACGACGCGCAGAGCCGGTGGAGTATTCCGGTGTCGTTCGGCCGGCTCCCCTCCAGGTACGTGGGAGCGCTGACGAAGGCTGAGGAAGGCTCGTACACCATGGTGGCCGAATCCTCCGATCCGCAGAAGCCACTGATCACCCTGACGGTCTTCCACGAGAACGGAGAAGGACGCCCCTGGCAGTGGAGCGCCGAGAAGGACGTCGAGACCTGGGCCGCGGACCCGGTGCACGGCAGGGCCGCGCACTGGGTGACTGCGGGCCAGGATCGGTCGATCTTCGACCTGCGCTTCCAGTACGCCGAGAATCTGTGGGCCCAACTCGAGACGTTCCAGTTCAAGGCGACCAGGGAGGAGACCCTCGCAGTCCTGCGCGAGGTCGCCGACAGCCTGGACTTCACCGAACGGGCGGTGGCCCTGCCATTCCGGATCACGGGTCTCCCCCCGGACCTCTGGACGTTGACCACGAGGATCATCGAGCCGCATGATCCTGCCCGCCGGAAGGTCGAGGTCTCCTTCCGGCACGGCCTCCGCCTCGAGATCACTCCGGCGGGGTCCGACCGCCGGCACCGGCCGAACACGACCGCGGACGGACGTCCCGCCTACCATTTCGCGGGCACCGAGACCCGTCTCCCGGCCCTGTCCGGCCGGAGGGGGGAAGCGCCCCAGCACTTGGAGGAGATCGACGGGCGCCAGGAGAGGCTGGTCGGTTCGGAAGTGCTCTGCGTCTACGGGGTCCGGCGGTTCGACGTGTGCCTTTCCACCAAGGCGCAGGTGCCCATCGACCCCACCGTCTCCATCGACGTGGTGACGCCCGGGGCCGACTGGGCGTCGGAGCTCCTCAAACCGTCCGGCGGCCTGCTCGGCCTGTTCCGGCGGATGACGCTGATCGACGGGCCGGCGTCCGAATGGAGCACCACTCCCCTGCCCGGCTGACCCGGCCGGGTCGGCTCATTCGTCGCGGACCGCCGCCGTGCCGACGAGGACCCGGGCCTCCCGGACGGCGGCGGGGCGGGGGCGCAGCACCCTGGTCAGAATTCTGGGCGAGAAGAGGCTCTGCGGCGGGGCGACCAGGTTCGTGACCTGGAGGAAGGCGTTGCCGACCACCGGGTCGGCCTCGGCCGCGACGTGCAGCCGGGCGATGTAGGCGTTGAGCAGCTTCACCCGCAGGGTGCGGCGTCCCTCGATGTGCGGGAAACGCAGGTCGGCGCCCACCGCCATGTCCCACGGCACGTCGACGACCTTGGCCGCCAGGGGGAAGAACCTGCGGGCCACGCCCTCGACGCCGCCGCGCAGCGCTTCACGCAGTGCGACCGCCTCGCAAGCGGCGACCGTCATGCCCTGCCCGTAGGACGGGTTGAACTGGCACAGCGCGTCACCGAGCACCACATAGCCCTCGGGGAAGCGCCGGAGCCGTTCGTAACGCCGCCGGATGCTGGTCGGAATGCGCATCAGCCTGGGGGCCCCGATCGGCTCCAGGCTCTGCATGAGCCGGTGGATGTCCGGGATCGGCAGCCCTTCGGCGAACCGCTCGTACTCGTCGGGGTCGGCGGAGGGGATGTCGTCGCCCATGCCCAGCACGGTGATCAGCCAGCGGTTCCCCTCGGCCCTGATCGCGAATCCGCCCCGGGGCGCGGCGGTGCTGTGCGCGATGAGGATCGCGGCGGCCTCGGAGTCACCGGGACGTCCCCGGTATTCCCGCGACACGTAGACCAGCCCGGAGTCCACCCGTTCCTCTTCCGGGACCCCGTACCCCAGTTCCCGCAGCCACACGACGCCCCGGTCACCACGCCCCGCCGCGTTCACGACGAGCCCGGCCGCGAGTTCCTCGGGTTCGCCGCCTCCCACGGGCAGCACCTTCACCCCGCTCACCCCGCCGTCGCCCGGCAGCAGGCCCACGGCCTCGCACCGCGAGCGGATCTCGACGTTCGGCAGCGCCGCCACCCGCGACCGCACGTGCTGCTCCAGCAGCGGCCGGCTCACCACCAGTCCCCGCAGCTCCGAGGGCGCCGGGTGCAGCCGC
The DNA here is from genome assembly GCF_039871655.1 of Actinocorallia sp. B10E7. Taxonomy (NCBI): domain Bacteria; kingdom Bacillati; phylum Actinomycetota; class Actinomycetes; order Streptosporangiales; family Thermomonosporaceae; genus Actinocorallia; species Actinocorallia sp. B10E7. The sequence continues at coordinate 92,709 of NZ_JBDPLZ010000012.1, read as the reverse complement.
CGCGCGTCGTTGTGCCAGACGCAGTCGTTCTGCGTGTCGCATTCGACGGCCCCGAGCGCGACGAGTTCCGCCGTCAACCCCGGGAACAGCTCGTTGAGGATCACGCGTCCCCTGTCCAGCATCCCGTGCGGGTGGTGCCCCTGCGGCGCCCTCCGCCGCGGCGCCGCCTCATCGACCAGTTCGTCCCGGTCCACCACGGTCACCCGCGCGAACTCCTCGCTGAGCACCCGCGCCGCCAGCAGCCCGGCGATGCTCCCTCCGATGACGACGGCGTGCCCCCGCCTGCCCTGTCCGCTCTCCGGCATGACGACCCTTCCAGTAGGCGCTGCTCGTACCGGCCCGGCCGGCCGACCCCCTGATCGGCCGTCTCTCCGGACCGGTATGAGCATGGATCCGCCTACTTGGCGGCGGCTTGGAAGCGACTTGCCCCGCTGGTCAACCGTCGCGCCGCCGGGCGGTCACTCGCGGACGAGGGAGACGGGGATGTTGCCCCGGGTGGCGTTGGAGTAGGGGCAGACCTGGTGGGTGGCCTCCAGGAGGCGCTCGCCGTCCTCGGCGGAGATGGTGTCGGGGAGTTCGGCGCGCAGGACGACTTCCAGGGCGAAACCGCCGGAGCCGTTGGGTTTGAGGCCGACCTCGGCAGTGACGGCGGCGTCGGAGACGTCGAGCTTCATGCCTCCGGCGACCAGCTTCATGGCGCTGGCGAAGCAGGCGGCGTAGCCGGCCGCGAAGAGCTGCTCGGGGTTGGTGCCGAGGCCGTCGCCGCCGAGCTCCTTGGGCAGGGCCACGGCGACGTCCAGCTTGCCGTCGTTGCTGGCGGCGCGTCCGTCGCGGCCGGAGGCGGTGGCTATGGCGGTGTACAGGGGGCTCATGCTCATCTCCTAGACAGACCTGTCTGTATTGGGCTTGCCCAACGTAGACAGGTCTGTCTGGTAAAGTCAAGCCATGAAAGACGCCCGGCGGAGGATCCTCGACACCGCGACGCGCCTCTTCTACACGGAGGGCGTGCACACCGTGGGCATCGACCGGATCATCGCGGAGGCAGGGGTGGCGAAGGCCACCTTCTACCACCACTTCAAGGCCAAGGACCTCCTGGTCTGCGCCTACCTCACCGAGCAGTACGACCTGCAGCGCATCGCGCTGCCCGCCCTTCCCGGCGAAGGGCGGGCCAAACTGGAGACGGTCTTCGCCAGGCTCGCCGAGCTCGGGACGGGGCCGGGGTTCCGCGGCTGCCCGTTCCTCAACGCCGCCGCCGAGTTCGCCGACCCCGCCCACCCCGTCCGCGCGATCGTCGACGACTACCGCGTCTGGTTCACCGGGTTCATGAGCGGGCTCCTCACCGAGGCCGGCCACCCCTCCCCCGAGCCCACGGCCCACCAGCTGCTGCTCTTGCGGGACGGAGTGGCCGTCAGCGGTGCTCTCGACACCCCCGAGCAGGTGCGCGCGAGCGCCCTGGCCTCCCTGCGGAGCCTCCTGGACGCACCCGCTTAGGGCTCACACGCTCGCATCAGGCCGCCGTGTACTGGGAGATCACGCGGCGGCTCTGGGCGAAGAGCATGCCGACGTTGACGGACTTGCGGCACACCACGACGGCGACCACGTCCTGCTGGGTGATCATGCGGAGGAACAGGTGCGTCACGTGCTGGCTGTTGACGAGGACCTCCTGGAAGTAGTGCTGGTCGGACGAGACCCCGCGGCGCTCCTTGAAGACGTCCTCGATCATCAGGACGGTGCGGCCCTGGAAGAGGTCGAGGGTGGCGCCGGCCAGCAGGTCCAGCACCTCGGTCGGGTGGTTGTCGACGGTCTCGTAGGCGAGCAGCATCCCGGTGGCCATGTCCACGACCCCGGCGGCGACGCAGTCGGGCGCCTCGGACCGGAGTGCCTTGACCATGCTCTGGATCTGGTCCGAGAAGTTGCCCGTCATCTGCTTCTGCGGCGTTCCCATCATTCTCCTTCGGTGAGGATCGAGCCGATACGTTCGAGCGCGGGGCGTGACTGGCCGTGCAGGCTGCCGACGTCGAGGCCCTCGTCGCCCAGGACCACCATCAGCGCCATGTCGCCGACGGCGTAGACGGCGGTGCAGCCCTTGCGGCCCTGGATCATGGTCTGGAGGAGGGCGCCGCGGTCGGTGACCTCCACCGTGCGGCGGGCGATGCTCAGGCCGGCGGCGGCGACGGCCGCGAGGTGGTCGGCCGCCACGCTCTCCTCGGTGTCCGAGGCGACGAGCAGTCCGTCGATCGTCGCCACCAGGGAACCGGTGACCCCGACCACCCGCTTGCGCAGGCCCAGCATCTCCGCGGTCAGTGCGTTGTTCATATCTGTTCCTCCCGAGAGTGCGCTTTCGGTTCGTCTTCGGAGGTTCTCAACGTCACTTGGCCAGATCGCGGAACCGGGCGAAGTCCGCCCAGTCTCTGGCGCGTTTCTCTGGCCTTGAGGGATCGATGCCGTTACGTCCCGGTTTCCTTCGGGGAAGTTCCTGCGGAGAGCCGAGGACCGTGCCCTCCGGCACCGGCGCCCTGGGCAGGAGTGGCATCGGCGTCTCCCCCTCCGCCCCGAGCTTCGGCTCCTCGAACGCGACCCGTTCCAGCAGCCCGTCCCCCAGCATCCGGGAGACTTCTACCGCGACCGAATAAACCCCATGGGCCGTGGCATAAGCGATGTCCCGGCATGTTCTGCGCCCATCAGCCAGAAGAAGGATCTCCTTTCTGATCGGCGGCCTTCCTCTTTCTTCCAGGTCGATCCCGGCAGCCGCGACCACCCTGTCGTCGTGCGGCAGGACCGCGTGCGGCAGCGCCTTCAACGCCTCCACCCGCCGCAGCGCCTCCCGCACCAGCCTTTCGGGCTCCTCGCCGCGCCCCGCCGCCTCCGGTTCGCCCCCGGTGCGCAGCACGCAGTCCTCCACCGTCCCCGCGATGATCGCGAAGGCGGCGTCATAGGCCGAGACCATCCGGACGACCTCGAGTTCGGCGGCTCCCACCTTCCTGCCCTCCTCCCCCGCGCACTCCCCCGGCGAGGCGATCCGCCCGGTGCGCATCAGCAGGGCCTCCGGCCCGGGGGCGCCCGGCGTCTGTACCGCCACCACGAACCCCCGCCTGTAGTGGAAGACCCCTCCGGGCCTTCCCTGGACAAACAATGTCCCTGTTATCCGGGTCTGCCCGCATTTGACGAGCGCGCCGGGCAACAACCGGTACCCGGCCTGGTCGGAGAACCACTCGGCAGTGGACAGCGCTTCCCCCGATTCACGACTTGAAGGACGGAGGTTGCATTTCTACCAGCCATCGCAAGACAGTTCACAAGAAATACCGAAAATCAATAAGAGAGGAAAATTCACTACCCGAAACCGAATTCCTACCGGTAGGTATCTGACCTCTAACGCAGCCTCAGTGCGGTCCCGGTCATCACGTCCCCGACGACCCCCGTCCCCGTGGCGGCCTCCTCCTCCGGAGCGTTCCCTGTGCGCGATCCCACCTGGCGCTCCGTTGCGCGCGTCCGGTGGAGATCATTAGCCTCCTCCAGTGAGAACCCCCCTCTTTTTCGTCGCGACGGCGGTGGCCGCCTCGCTCCTCATGACCTCCGCATGCCTGGGTACGGACGACCCCTCGGCGTCTCCCGGCAGCAAGGCCCCCTCCCGGTCGGACGCCGCGGAGCCCGAGAAGCTCACCGGCAAGGAGCTGAACCGGCTGCTGCTTCCCGCGAAGAGCGTTCCGAAAGGGCTGAAGCTGGACCCGGACAGCGTCCGGAACACCGGGGACACCGGGGAGGCCGCTCTGGAGAAGATCCCGGCCTCGAAACTCTGCGACAGGCTGGGCAGCACCAGTTGGAGTTCGGTCGCCGGAGTCAGACCGGCGGCTTTCGCGCAGAACTATTACATCGACGCGAAGCAGCACAACCTGTTCGGGCAGGAGATCGAGACCTACGAGGGTTCCGGCGCCCAGACGACCATGGCCGGGATCTCCGCCGCCCTCGCCAAATGCGCCTCCTTCACGTCCCATGAGGACGGGGTGACCGCGAAGGTCACGGTCACCAAGGGCAAGACGAAGAGCGGCGGCCTCAAGGCCACCATCAGCTCCCCCGTCTGGGAGGGCGGAGCGACTCTCGTCGCCCTCAGGGTGGACGACGCCGTCGTGACGGTCATCTACGACACCGACCGCGCCGACCGCGGCGTCCGGGCCGTCGCCCTCGCGGAGAAGCTCGCGAAGAGGGTCCAGCAGGCCCGGCAGCGCTCCTGAGACGGCCTCCTCCCGGCTCGGCCGCGGCACCGAGGCCGTGTCGCGGCCGGCGGTCCGGTTTCACCGGTCGGCGTGCCGGTCCCGCAGGAGGTCCAGCGCCCGGTGCCAGGGGAAGGCCGACGGTGCGGGCCGGGGGTCCGGATGGAGCAGGGACACGCCCGCGCCTCGGAGGAGGCTCAGGTTCGCGGACAGGGCCGGGTGGGCGGAGAGCGCGTCGCTGAGGCAGGGGACGGCGGCGACCGGGATGCCGAGGCCGAGGGCCTCGTTGGCCAGGCCCAGGGCCAGGGTGTCGCTGATGCCGGCCGCCCATTTGTTGAGGGTGTTGAAGGTGGCGGGGGCCACCAGTACGGCGCCGGGCGGCGGCAACACGTCGGGATCGATGGGCCGTTTGTAGGCGGATCGAACCGGATGCCCGGTGAGCGCCCCCAGGTCGGTGAGGTCGTCGGCCAGCCAGCGCGCGGCGGTGGGAGTGGCGATGAGGCACAGGTCGTACCCGCGCTCGTGGGCCTCGCCCACAAGGTCGCGGACGTGCAGGGCGGGCGGCGCCGCGCAGACGATCGCGTACAGGACGGTCTGCGCCGTTCTCGACGGAGAGCTCACCACTGTCTCCAGACACCCGGCCTCTCGCGGCTGGGATGTCACCGTTGCGGACGCCGCAGGCGTTCGTGCCTGCGCGCGAGCCCGGCGGCGTCCGCTGAGCCGGTGTCAGCCGCCGAGGTCGGAGACGGCCGTGTCCAGGGCGCGGGCCACCTGCTGGAGCGCGGTGCGGGACCGGTCGCCCGCGGGGAGGGTGCGCAGGACCTCCTCCCGTTCGGCCACGACCAGGCCTCCCGAGGACTCGGCGGAGGAGACGACCTCGATCCTGCCGCCGACCGCCACCAGGGCGGCGCCGGGGTCGTCGGTGTTCAGCAGCTGCTCGACGTGTTCGGCGGTGACCGTGCCCGGGGACGCCGGGGCGGACGGGGTCTCGACGACCGGTGTCCTCATCGCCGCGCGGCGCTCGGCCACGGCGGCCTGACGGGCCTTGCGGCCCATGCGGAGCCAGGCGACGATCCAGGCGGCCTCCAGGGCACCGTCCAGCAGGTACGTCCAGCGGATCCGGCCCCTGGGCGCGTAGATCAGGTCGATGGCCAGCAGGGTCGCGGCCGTGCCCAGGCCCGTCCGGCGGGCGTGGGCGTGGCCGCCGGGCTCGCCCACGGTGAGCACCTGCGAGCAGCCGGCCGCGACCAGCAGGGCGCCGGTGGTCTGCTGCAGCCATTCCTCCTGTTTGGGGCCGAAGAATCCCTCGAAGCTCCGCCGGTGCACCAGCGGCCACGCGCCGCCGACGATGTTGAAGAGCCCGTGGGCGCGGGCCAGCCCCTCAGGGGTGCTCAACTTCGCGGATCGACTCCGAGAGCGAAACGGCATGGTCTTTCCCTTTCCCCCGACTACACGGAACGGCGGTGTCGCCCCGGACACCACTCCTAGCCCATGCCCTGACCGCAGCTCAGATAACGCCCAAAACCACCCGTCGGGCCTCAAAGAGGGGGCAAAGACCGCCCCCGAGTGCTCTGGAGATCGGTTCAGCCGGGCTGGAGCACGCCGAAGTCCCCCAGCCTGATACGCATGTCGAACCTTCGGTAGGACAGCCGCCACCCGTCCCCGGTGCGCACCCAGCGGTCCTCGTATTCGCCGAGGCATTCGAAGAAGCCCCCCGCGCGATCCCCCGCCCCCTCGTGGTAGACCCGCGCGTAGGTGAGGGACCGGGCGCCGTCGCCGTCCACCTCGACGCGGTGGTTGCCCAGCAGGTGCTGCGTGGCCCCGCATCCGCCGAGGTGCCCCCGGATCGTGGCGATGATCGCGTCCCTGCCGCTCCGGCCGTAGGCGTTCGCGTCCTCGGCGAGGAGCTCCCGGAGCAGTTCCCAGTCCTTGGCGTCCAGCCCCGCCGCGAACCGGGCGAGCTGCTCGATGATCTGGTGTCGGTCGTCCATCAGGAGTTTCTAACGGCACCGCGCGCCGGAGGCGCCGGGCCGTCCCGCTCAACGGACGAGGGCCCGCCGGGCCGTCGCCTCCGGCCGGAACGGGCCGAGGCCCGCACCTTTCCAGGTGCGGGCCTCGGTCGTGTCGTGCGTGCTGCGTCAGGCGGGAACGATGTTCTCGGCCTGCGGGCCCTTCTGGCCCTGGGTGACGTCGAAGGAGACCTTCTGGCCCTCCAGCAGCTCGCGGTAGCCCTGGGCAGCGATGTTCGAGTAGTGGGCGAAGACGTCGGCGCCGCCGCCGTCCTGCTCGATGAAGCCGAAGCCCTTTTCGGAGTTGAACCACTTCACGGTGCCTGTAGCCATGTCGATCTCCCTTGGTAAATGGGGGGCAGAGCCGGAATCCGCACTGTGCCGATTCCGCGTCGCCGCGATGAGCCCCATCCGGAGATGACCGGTTAGAACAAAAATGCGCCCGAGGGTTACATCCCGTCAGGCGCACACAAAGTCTCATGGGTACCACAACTGCAACTGGGCCGAGCGTAGCACCGATCCGCTGACGAGTGGTAATCGGTCGACCCCGGGCCGCCGATCCGTCCCTTCCTCCCCGGACGGCCCCGGGAGGCGTATCTTGGAAGAAACCCCCCTACGGCTGCTTGTTCGGGGGAGGAGAGGTCCGTGAAAGCCACTGTGGGAGATCGGATCGACATTCTGCGGCACGACGAGCACGGGGTCTTCCGGGACGGCGTGGTCATCGAGGTGCCGGACCCGGCGGGAGATCCGCCCTACTACGTGCGCTGGTCCGACAACGGGCACGTCTCGCTGTTCTTTCCGGGGCCCGACGCCAGGGTGACCCACTACGCGCACGGGTGAGGCCGGGCCGGGGGCCTCACCGGGCGGGTGATGTTCTCCATGAACGTCCACAGATGTTCGGTCAGGACCGCTGGATCCGGCCTGGGGGTGCGGTTGAGGGCCAGGCCGATGGCCGAGCGGAGGCCGCCCATGAGGTTGGCGGCGAGGAGTTCGAGGTCGCCGCCGGCCGCCGCCTCGCCCCGGGTGCGGGCGGCCGTGAGGTTGCGGGCGGCGCGGTCGATGACCAGACGCATGTAGCGGGCCTCGACCTCGGCGGCCTGGACGTCGCGGCTCATCTGGCCCAGGATCACCGGGGCCACGGGGTCGGCGTACAGGTGCCGTACGAGGGCCTCCATCCTGGCCCGCTCCCGTTCGGCCCAGGTCTCCCCCGGGAAGCCCCGGAAGACCTCGGCGTCGACGCCGTAGTAGAAGCGCGCCAGCAGGGCGCTCACCAGGCCGCTCTGGGTGCCGAAGTAGCGGTAGGGCAGCCCCACGCTCACCCCGGCCCGCCGGGCGACCGCGGCCACCTCGACCTGGCCGGTGCGGATCAGTTCCTCGGCCGCGGCGTCCAGGAGGCGCCTGCGGGTCCGGACCCCGCGTTCCGAAAGGGATGTCATGCCCTGGAGACTAAGTTGAGTTCAGCTCAGCCATCAAGGCCCCGCCGATGCTCAGCCGGGCTCGTGGCGGGATTTCCGCCTGGCCACGACGGCGAGGTCCACGACGGCGGTGAGGGCGATGAGGCCGAACAGCACGGCGAATCCCCAGGGCAGGCCGAGGGCGAGGACGAGGACCACGCCCGCGAGACCGGCCAGCAGTCCGAAGGCCGCCAGTACCAGGCGGGCGGTCAGAGCGCTGCGGGCGGGCGGCAGATGGCCGCCCGCCGTCCTGGGATCCAGGTCGGTTCCGTACAGGCGCTTCCAGGGCATCGGATCACCGGGGTTCGGGCCGCGGGCTTGAGGATGACCTTGCGCTTTCCAGGCAATCAGAACTCGGGGCAAGCCCAGGGAAAGAAACGGATGAAACACCATGAAAGCGCCTCTTTGGCCACACGGTTCATGTTTCATCACCGAAGTCGGGGGCAAGGCAACGACACCATGACCATCACCACCGCTCACCTCGAGAAGACCGGCTTCTTCGAGGTCCCTCTGCCCCGTCCGCGCGGCCCTCTGTCCGCGCTGGTCGTCCACGCCCTGCAGGGCCCGCCGCGCGCCGGCGCCGTCCCGGCGGGACCGGCGGCCGACGGGCTGGACGGCGCGGACCCCTTCGGAGAGGACATCCAGCTCGCCCTGTATGTCTGCTACGAACTGCACTATCGGGGTTTCGTCGGCGTCGACCCCGCCTGGGAGTGGGAACCGGATCTCCTGAAGCTCCGCCGCGACCTGGAGGACGTCTTCCTCCGCGGTCTGAGGGCCGAAGTCGCGGGCGGCGACGACGTCGGAGCCGCTTTGGGAGAACTCCTGGTGGAGGACCTCGACGTCCCCGGCGTCTCCCACCACCTCAAGGACCGGGGCGAGTGGTGGCAACTGCGCGAGTACCTCGTCCACCGCTCGATCTACCATCTGAAGGAGGCCGACCCGCAGGCCTGGGTCATCCCCCGCCTCCAGGGCCAGGCCAAGGCGTCGCTCGTCGCGGTGGAGTTCGACGAGTACGGCGGCGGGCGCGCCGACCGCATGCACTCGCGGCTCTTCGCCGAGCTGATGGAGGAGGCGGGCCTGGACTCCGGTTACCTCTACTACCTGGAGATCGCCCCGGCCGTCGCGCTCGCGCCCGTCAACATGATGTCGCTGTTCGGCCTGCACCGGGCGCTGCGCGGCGCCCTCGTCGGCCACTTCGCCGCCGTCGAGATCACCAGCGCGCCGGGTGCTCGGCGCATGGCGCAGGCGCTGGAGCGCTTCGGCGCGGGCCGGTACTCCACCGTCTTCTACACCGAGCACATCGAGGCCGACGCCGTGCACGAGCAGGTGCTGCGCCGCGACGTCGTGGGCGACCTGCTGGACCGCGAGCCCGAGCTCGCCGCGGACGTCGTCTTCGGCGTCCAGGCGACCGAACTGGTGGAGGAGAGGCTCGGTTCCCACCTGCTGGAGTGCTGGCGGGACGGCCGGGGCTCACTTCTCTCGGAGCTTCCCCGGCGCTGAGCCGCGCTTCTTCTTGCGGTGGCTGGTGTCGCAGAGCGGGTAGTCCCGGCTGCGGCGGCAGGTGCACAGCGCCACCATGAACCGGTCGGAGACGACGGTGGAACCGTCCTCCAGGACGATCTCGACGGGGCCTTCGACCAGGATGGGCCCTTCCGGGTCGAGCACGACCCGGCGCGGTTCACGCTCGCTCGGCACTGATCACCACCAGTTCCTCCCGGTCCTGCCCCCGGCGGATGAGCCCGTGGGACGCCAGTTCGTCGGCTTTTCCCCGCATGACGGGCCCGAAGGGCTCCTCGCGCCGCAGCAGCACGGACGCCTTCAGCCCGGACGCCCGGAGCGCGCCCAGGGTCGTCTCCACGCCGCACAGCGCCGAATGCACCATCAGCAGCATCCCTCCGGAGCCCAGCAGCCTCGGGGCCTGGTCGCAGACGCGGTCCAGGGTGGCCCTGCCGCCCGGTCCGGCGTCCCAGGCGCGTTCCCTGCCGTGCCGCCCGGGTTCGCCGTTCAGGTTCGGCACGTAGGGCGGATTGACGGTGATGACGTCGAACCTCTCCTCTTTCACGGGGGTGAAGAGATCTCCCTGGCGGACCCGGATGTCCAGCCCCCGCATCAGCGCGTTGGCGCGGGCGGACACCACGGCCCGCCAGGACACGTCCACGGCCGTCACCTTCGCGGCCCCGTAGAGCGCCGCGGCCAGTGCCACGCGCCCGGTTCCGGTGCACACGTCCAGCACCTTGGCCCCGCGCACCCCGGCCTCTTTCAGCGCGTCACACAGCAGATGAGTGTCTCCTTGTGGCCGGTACACTCCCGGCAGCCTCAACATGACCACTACTTTCAGCTACCACCGACCCCACCCCGCAAACCCGAAATGACCCAAATATCCCTTTTCCTTACGTTCAGCGCTCAGGAACCGGGATTAACGATCTTGAAGACCGGGGCGTAGGAGCCGTTCAGCGCGGAGGAGACGATCCTGGTACCGCCGTCCGACGCCGACAGCCCCGCCCGCGCGCCGGAGCCCAGATGGACGGCGGTGCCGCTGAGGGCGACGCCCTTCAGCACGATCGGACCCCGGGGACGGCCCAGGACCGTCGCATAAAGAACGTCGCCCTTACGGGTGAAGGCGACCTTCGTCCCGTCCGAAGTGGTCGCGGACGAACGGGTCCAGGGACGGGTGCCGTGGAGCGCCTCGCGGTTCGCCTTCATCCAGGCGCCGATCGCCTTGAGCCGGCTCGCCTGCTCGGGAACGATGGTCCCCTCCCCTCCCTCGGGGCCGAGATCGAGCAGCAGGGCGCCGTTGTTGGCCGCCGCGTCGACCAGTTCGTTCAGGAGTTCTTCGGCGGAGGCGTAATCGGCGTCCGTCTCGGCGCGGTTCAACCCGAAGGAGCCGCCCATCCCCCGGTCCTGCTGCCAGAACTTCTCCTGGACGGTGTCGTGGGCCCGGTACTCGGGTGTGCGGAAATCGCTGTGCGGAACGTCTTTGGGCGTGCGGAGCCGGTCCCCCGCCTTCGGGTCGGACAGGGCCGTCTTCAGCAGAACGTCGAATCCCCTGCGCACCGGTTTCCAGCCCAGCAGTTGGCGGCCGAAGGAGGCCGTCTCCCACCGGTCGTTGACGACGCCTTCGGGGACGGTGTTGTAGTAGTCGGCCAGCAGGGAGAACAGCCTTTTCTCTCCGGTGGGCCAGAAGATGTCGTTCCACAGGATGTCGGGGCGGTAGCGCTCGATCAGCTCCCGCACCTGGGCGACGGCGTAAGCGCGGTAGTCCTCGCCGTACGGCTGGTAGGCGTAGTCCCCGAACGTCTTCATCACCGCGGGGCGGAACGTCCAGTCGACGCCGCCGGAATAGTAGATCCCGAATTTCATTCCCCGGGCCCGGACCGCCTTCGCCAGCTCGCCCACCAGGTCGCGCTTGGAATGGAAGCCGGGTGCGTGCGGATTGCGCACCGAGGTCGGCCACATCGAATAGCCGTCGGCGTATTTCGCGGTGATGACGACATAGGACGCCCCCGCCTCCTGGAACGCGGCGGCCCAGCCTTCCGGGTCCCATGCCGCCAGACCGGCTTCGAACTTCCGCACGAAATCGGAGTAGGGGGCGTTCCCGTGGTGCTTCCGGTGGTAGGCCGCGGTGGGTGACGACGGGTCCTTCATCGCGTTGGCGTAGTCCTCCGCGTAGGGATTCCTCGTCATGGCCCGGTCGTAGTCCTCGGCCAGCAGTTCGGTGATGGTCCTGCCCTTGGGCGCGAAGGCCGGAACGGAGTACAGCCCCCAGTGCAGCATGATCCCGAATTTGGCGTCGGCGAACCAGGCCGGCAGTTCGTGCTTCCCCAGGGACTCCCTCGTCGCGGTGAAAGGTCCTTTCGTGGCCATTCGGGCCCGGGAGTCGTCGCGCATCATCCAGACCGTGGATCCGGCCAGGAAGACCACGCCGACGAGGACGAGCCCGAGGACCGCCGAACCCAGGAACTTAAGAAGGAGCCTCCGGATGGTCTTCATGCGGTTCCTCTGGACGCGCCGGACGGAGCCTCACGGATGTGATGGCATGGCGTTCGATCTCGACGACCCCGAAATCCCATCCCGCGACCTCGACGTGATCCCCCGGCCGTTCGGGGAGGCGCCCCAGCCTGGAGAGCACCAGCCCCGCGACGGTGGTGTACCCGCTGTGCCGCGTTTCACCGAGGTCCACGTTCAGATCGGGCAGATCATGGACGGGAAAGGTGCCGGGCAGCAGCAACGCCCCTTCCCGTTCATCCCTGATGTCCAAGATGTCCTGATCGATGCCTCGGGCGAACTGACCGGCGACCTCCTCCATCAGGTCGTCCAGTGTGACGATGCCGGCGAGTGAGCCGTTCTCGTCCATCACCAGCGCGAACGCCTGGCTCCTGTCCTTGAACTCCCGCAGCGCCTCCGTGACCCGCATGACGTCGGGAAGCACCATCGCCGGACGGACCCTGGAGCCGACGGGCACGTCCAGGTCCTCCATGACGAGGTCCCGCAGGTACGCCACCCCGACGACGTCGTCCACATGCCCGGCCATCACCACCGGGGCCTTGGAGTGCCCCGACTCGGCCAGGTCGAGCCGGGCGCGTTCGACCGGCATGTCGTGCGGCAGCGAGAAGACCAGGCGGCGCGGCACGAGCACCTCGCGCAGGATCCGCGCCCGCAGGTCCAGCGCGCTGGAGATCACGGTGCGCTGCTCGGCGGTCAGCTCCTCGTGCCCGGACACCAGTTCCTTCAGTTCCTCGGAGCTGACCGGCTCCTCGCCCAGCGACGGGTCTCCGCCGCACAACCTGACCACCCCGTCGGTGGCCCTGCCCAGCGCCCACACCACGGGCCGGGACAACGTCGCCATCCATTCCAGCGGCGCCGCCACCAGCAGCCCCCAGCGCCGCGGGTACTGCATCGCCAGCCGCTTGGGCGCGAGTTCGCCCAGCACCAGCGTGAAGAAGGTGAGCACGACCGTCACCGAGGCCACCGCCGCCGGACGCGCCGCGCCGCCCAGGAAGCCCAGCGGCTCCACCAGCGGCTGGGCCAGCGAGACGGCGGCCGTCGCGGACGCGAGGAAGCCGGCGAGGGTGATGCCGATCTGGATGGTCGCCATGAACCGGTTGGGATCGCGGGCGAGCCGGGCCAGCCGCCGGGACGCCCCGCCCTCGTCCTCCAGCTTCCGCAACTGCCCCTCCCGCAGTGAGATGAGCGCGATCTCACTGCCCGCGAACAGCGCGTTGACCAGGATCAACAACAGGACCAGCGCGATGTCTCCCCAATAACCGCTCACAGCAGAGTCCCCTACCCCGGCGAGGGCACATCCAGGGCACATGAGTCCGACGTCACCCTCAGAACACGACCGGTGAGCTGATCATCCGCGCTCCCTCACTCACGTGAGCCGAGCGCCCCGGCCAGTTCCCTCGCCCCCGGCACGAGCCGGTGCCGGGCGACGAGCTCGTCCGCGATCGCTCGAATCGCAGGCCGGTCACGAACTTCAGCGGGAGCCTGACGCATCGCCGACAGCAGCTCGGCGGCGGTCTGCTCTGCTTTGCCTCGCTGCCACCACGCTCGAGCGAGATCGGTGTGATAGCGGCCGCGGCGCTCAGCCGTGGGGAACAGCTCCGCTCGCAGGCCATCGGCGGCCGCCAGCGCGTGGCCCGCGTCTCCCAGTGACCACAGCACTCCGACCTCGTACAGTCGCACCTCCGGAGTGGTCAATGCGAAACCCAGCGTGGAGCGGCGCGTAGAGGCCGCGGGCAGGAGCCGCGCCGCCCGTTTGGCTTCGCCCATCATCTCCAGCGCATCGCTGCGGTCCCCGGCTTGGGCGGCGCTGTAGGCGGCAGTGCACAGCATCTGGGCATACGCCGCAGACTGGGCGCGGGTCGTCAGGCCGGTCTTTTCCACACGGACCGCGGCGCGGACAGTGAGCTCTTGGGCGACGGTGCGGCGATCCTCATGCCGGAGGACGATGGCGAGTTGCCGGTCAGCGGCAGCACGGGCGATGGGGTCTTCTGAGCGTTCGGCGTAGCCGACCGCCCGGTCAGCGGTGAGGCGTGCCTGTTCGCGAATACCGACTTTGGTGAGAGCGCCGGCGGCCAGCCCATAGGCGGCGGACAGGATGACGAGCGTGTTGCGGTCGCTGGTCTTGTCGACCTCGGCGTGAGCGGCGGCCAGGAGGTCGGGCAGACCTCCAACGAGTGGGGCGATGTGTCCGTCGTCGAAAAGTTTGCGGGCTCGGCCGAGCCGCTGCAGGAGCTGGTGGAGGTCAGCGGGCTGGGATGGGATGGGCATGACGGCCAAGGCGTCGTCGAGGCGGGAAAGGAGGCTCAGCGGTAGGGCGAGCCCGCCGGCGGCTATCAGGGATCGTCTGCGCATTGGGTCGTCCTCTCCAGCAGCGGCACTGCGGACCACCGTAGTAGCCACGGCGGGAGGCATACCCGTCAGCACGGCGAAGACCTCTGGTGGCATGTTCAAGGCTTGGGCGATGGCTTGCAGGCGAGGCAGGTTCCCGGGGGTGAGGCGTCCGCTTTCGAGGCGGCTGATGGTGGAGCGGGAGTAGCCGGCCAGTGCGGCGAGGGTGTCCTGGCTCCAGTCACGGCGTTCCCGTGCCAGGCGTATGACGGTGCCTGCCTGCCCTGCGTGGGCGGCGTGGCGCACCGCGGTCGAGCGCCAGAACGCGTCGTCGCTACTGCTCATCCGGACTCCCTGAGGTGGACCGGGGCGGGTGCACCGCCACGTTACGACAGGGCTTGGCCGCTGTCCGTGAGATGTGCAGTTCCTGCACGGCCCGTGCTGATCCCGCACGATCATGAGCTCATCCCGCGGTGGCTGCGGTGTCGTAGAGCCAGCGCCGCACAGGCGGCACCCCACCCACCAGGGAGGAACCCATGAGCAGCATCGTTTTGGACCGCCCCTACGGGCTGAGCCACCAGCAGCCCCTCGGCCCCGAGCACACCCGGCCCGCCATCCTCGACCAGGCCGTCTACGACGTCGACCTCCAGCTCACCGTCATCGGCGAGATCCCGATGGCCGACCACCCGCAGATGGCGGACAGCACCGTCACGTGGGGCACCACCGGCAACGACAACAAGTCAGACCCCGACAAGTGATGATCAGCCGTGCTTCTGTCCTGGTCGTCACGTCCGATGACGACTACGGCACCGACCTCGTCATCCAGGCCCTCGACGGCACCCCGGTCGTCCGCCTCAACCCCGGAACCGGCGTCCACGTCGACGCGGAGCTGGCAGCCGGGCAGTGGCGCGGCACAGTGGGGGACGGCCGCCGCCACGTCGACATCGACACGATCGTGTCGGTGTTCTGGCGGTGGCCGGACCCTCCGGCAGGAGACCCGTCCATCGCGGACGAGGCAGCCCGCCGCTGGGCCGCCCGCGAGGACTACCACGCCTTGTACGGGCTGCTGCGCGGACTACCCGTTCGCTGGGTCAACCACCCCGGCCGAGCGCAGGCCGCCGAAGACAAGCCCCGCCAGCTCGCCATCGCCCACCAGTGCGGGCTCGTCACCCCGGCGACCCTCATCACCACCCGCGGCGCCGCCGTCCGCCGGTGGCTCGTCGACCGCCCCCTGATCTACAAGGCGTTCAGGGCAGACGGTGCCGATGAGGACTGCATGGTCACCGCCGGCAGCCTAGACCGCTCGGCTGTACCGGATCGGCTGCTGGCCGCCCACACTGTCCAGGAGCGGGTCGACGGCGTACCCGTCCGGCTCACCGTCGTCGGGGATGAGCTGTTCGCCGTGCGGATCACCGGTACCGACCTGCTCGATTGGCGGCCCGTCCAAGGTGGTCTCGCCTACGCCCCGACCGAAGTGCCGCCACCGATCCGCCGCAGTGTCCTTACTTACATGCGGGCGTTCGATCTGTTGTACGGGGCGTTCGACTTCATCGACCCCGGAGACGGGCCGTGGGTGTTCCTCGAATGCAACCCGACCGGGCAGTGGGGATTCGTCGATCGCAGGACCAACCTGCCCATCACGGGCGCACTCGCCGGCCTCCTGAGGACACCGCTTCCGCAATGTTCTGGGAGTCTCATGCGGCGCCTGGCAAAGTGAGAAGCATGCGCTTCCTCGCTCCCGCCACGCACCTCGTCCCGTCCTATCTCGAAGCGATGAAAGAGCACGACCGGATCGACGGCAGGCCTGATGCGGACGGCCTCACCTGGTCCGATCTCGAAGGCCGTACCCTCGAGGGCTACACCGCCGACCTCGCCTCCGGGGCCTATCCGCGGCCGGGCGTTGAATACGGCGTCGCCGGCACGGAGCTGTGGTGGTGCCGACTCAGCGAGCAGGGGCAGGCGAGCTACGTCGGGCGCGCGAGCATCCGCCACCACGTGGTGCCGCTGAACCGCAGGTGGGGCGGGAACCTGTGGTGGTCGGTACGGCCGTCCCTGCGCGGCCGGGGGCTGGGCACACAGCTGCTGCAGGAGGTGCTGCCGCTGCTGGCAGGCCACGGCATCAACGAGCCGACGATCACTGTCCTGCAGGACGATGTGGCGCGGCGCCGGGCCTTGGCCAAGGCCGGTGCGGTCGAGCTCGGGACACGAGGCGGGTTCCTGGCGTATCAGCTACTACCTCAGCAGTTGCCCGTTACCACCTAGGGTCCACAACACGAGGAAGGGGAGCCTGCTTCAGGCTCCCCTTCCTCGTGTTGTGGTCAATAGATCCGCGGCGGGTGGCGCTCCACCGGTTCTCGGTACGCCGCAGCTTCGTAGTTGTCGTTCGGGTCTGCGGTGCCGACGAGGTCGGTGCGGTGCACGCAGATCCCGTAGATGTCCGACTCGCCCTGGCCATGCACGCCCGCTATGCGCCGCTTAGGGCGGTGCAGTCGGGCGAGGGCGGCGAGCGGGCCAGGTCCGTCGATCACAGAGACTCCTCAGGCGGCGCGGAAGTTCGTTCTCTCAACTTGCTTGTAGGTTCACCGTGGGACATGCTGTAGCTACAAGTAATCGAACAGGAGAAGTCATGAGAGGATCAACGATGTCACCGAGGATCGGAGTCGAAGTGCCGCCAGGAACGCCGTTCCGCCGCATCCGCATGGATGACGAGATGTGGAACGCGCTCGCTGCCGCCGTCGCCAAGGCCGACCCCGAACTCGACCGCTCGAAGGTCATCCGCCAGCTCGTCCGCTGGTACATCGGCGAGACCGACCATCTGCCCCGCCGTCCCGAACAGAAGAACGCGAGCGGCGACGAAGAGCAGAGCTAGCAAAGGGGCGCGCTGGCGCCGAGTGGATGGCCTATGGGTCTCTTCTGATCGGCGCTCCCCAAGCTCACCCGGCAGCGACTCGTCCGCACCCGTGGTCCGCATCTGCTGACTCCGGTTTAATTCCGGACGCCCTCAGTGGCCGCTCATCCTCTACTCCCCGACCTGGGGGTTTCTTTCGCATGCCCGAAAACTTTGGGCTTCCCATCGACGCCGCCCAGCTCCCCGAGTGGGCGAAAGCATACTTCTCCCCCGCACAGCTCCGCCTCGACCGCGGCCTGCTGTGGTCCCTGCTGGTCTACGAGTCCCGAACCTTGACGGACTCGGCGACCGCCGTGGCCCAGCGGTTGTTCGTTCACGCCATCGGCAAGGAGGTGAAGCAGGTGTGGCCCACCCAGCAGCGGATCGCCCACGACGTGAAGCTCAGCGAGAACACTGTCATCACCGCACTGGACCTCCTCGTTGAGCAGGGCTGGCTCCTCAAGGAGCCGAAACCCGGCGACCGCCGCAGGTGGGTCTACACGCTTGCTTGGCCGGCCGTTGACCGTGTCGCGGCTGGTACTCCGAAGACCGACCGGTGCGGTCATCCGACGGGGAAGGGTGGGACCTGCACGCGCCCGGCCGGGTGGGGGACCAAGCACCGCGGGGTGGGGATGTGCAAGCTCCATGAGCTGGAATCGCCTCAACCGTCAGGAGAGCCCGGAGAGGCACAGCCTGCTCCTTCTCCTCAACAGTTGAGGTCGTCTACTTCGGGATCGCCTCAATCGATGGAGCCGATCACCTCAACGGTTGAGGACGATTCACCTCAACCGTTGGAGCAAAAGACCTCAATGATTGAGGACAAGTACGTAAGGGAGTGCGTTACCGAGTTCGTTAGCGGGAGTGGCCAGGGTTCTCTCCCTCCTGCGGCCGAGGTGGAAGTCCATCCGCACCCGTCGCAGACGCTTGGGAGATCGGCAAGCAACAGGCAGCCCGACAAGCTCAAAGCCGCCCGCTCTCAGCGCGATGCCGTTCGTCTCACCGATGACGCTCGAGGCCGCCGCTGGCTGACCGCAACGCTCTTCCTCGACGACGACGCCGCTGACGAGGTGATCCGGATCGTCCGCAGCATCGACCCGAATATCCGCAACCTGGCCCGCTACCTCGAGGCCATGCACCGCGACGAGCAAGGCAACCCCAAGCCCGACCTCCTCGACATCGTCGAAGCCGTCCAGGTCGCCGGGCAGCCACCGGCCAACGCTGACGAGCACGAGGCAGACCCGGAGAACTTCCCGGAACCGGGAGGCTTCACCCGGCCGCCGATCTGCACCGAGCACCGCGGCGGCCCAGAAGACCCGCGCCCGACCGGCGATAGCCGCTGCCTGCTGTGCAACGACCGCCGCCGAAAAGCCGCCCAGACACCCGCCGCAGACGCCCGCTCCGGGCTCCGTGCCCGGCTCGACCAGATCAAGCAGAAGCAGCGCGAGGTCAGGCCCAGCGGCAAGCCCGTCGTCCGTATCGCCTACAGCCCACCGCCTGAACTCGACGCCCACCGCGAAGTCGTCCTCCGCCGCAAGGGACACCTCGATCTACCTCGGGTCGAGGAGCAACTCGAGCGCCGAAAACCCGCCGGTGCCTGACTCATAGGCGGCGCAGCAGCTCGGTGAGGGGCGGATCACCGCGGAATGTTGCAGGACCGCTCCTGGACAGTGCCGAGGAACGGTTGACCGCGTCGCTGCGGAGGGGGATGGTGCGATCAGTACATGAAGGTGTTTCAGGTCACGGAGGTGGCGGGTGCGCGGACGGACCCTGGCATTGCTCGTCCTCATCGCCGCGAGCATCCTGTTCTCGCCCGCGGCGTCCGCCGAACCGGCCGGGGATCCCGCGGCCTGCGACCCCGTGGACCCGGCGGCCTGCCTGCTGCCGTTCCCGAACGACTGGTACACCGTGCCGGACGCGAGCACCTCGACCGGGCTGCGGGTGGACCTCGCGCCTTCCTCGACTCCCCGAAACCGGCTCGGAAAGCACATCGACCCCGCCGAGTGGAACCGGAACGACGGCTTCTCCCCCGGCTCGATGCTGCTCGCCCACGTCCCGGGGCTGGACCTGAACGTGACGGGAGCGGCCCCCGTCACGGACATGGGACGCTCGCTCCGCGACGACGCGCCGATCGTCATCGTGGACACCGTCACCGGAGAACGCTGGCCCCACTTCGCCGAACTGGACGCCAACGCCTCCTCCCCTGACCGGCGAGCACTCATCATCCGGCCGGCGCGCAACTTCCTCGAAGGCCACCGGTACGCGGTGGCCTTGCGCGGCCTGAAGAACGCCTCCGGGGAGGCGATCGAACCCCCCGACGTGTTCCGCACGCTGCTCGGGCCGACGCTCCCCGACGACGATCCGCTGTACGCGCGGCAGCGGGAGGCCAAGGGCGTCGTCGCCGACCTGAGACGGCACGGCGTCGGCACGGACGGCCTCTACCTGGCCTGGGATTTCACCATCGCCAGTGAGCGCAACCTGTCCGAACGGATCCTGCGCATCCGCGACGACGCCTTCGGCAAGCTCGGCGGCAGAAGCCCGTCGTTCCTCGTCACCAAGGTCACCGACAATCCCGAGGGCGATCCGATCGCCCGCAGGGTGCGCGGCCAGATGACCGTCCCGAGTTACCTCGACACCTACGGCGGCCTGCCCGGATCCCGTTTCCGGTACGGCGCGGACGGGCTTCCGTCCCGGCTTCCCGGCAACGTCCAGGTCGCCGCATTCCAGTGCGAGATCCCCCGCAGCGCGCTCACCGCGCCGGGCCGCGCCTCCCTCTACGGGCACGGACTGCTGGGCAGCGAAGAGGAGGTCGGCTCCGGCGCGGTCAAGGCGTTCGCGGCCGAGCACGGCTTCGTCTTCTGCGCCACCAAGTGGGCGGGCCTGTCGAAGGACGACATCGGGAACGCCGTCGTCTCCCTGGCCGATTTCAGCAACTTCCCCTCGATGGCCGACCGGATGCAGCAGGGCATCCTCAACATGCTCTGGCTGGGCCGCGCCATGACCACCGGGCTGCCGAAGCACAAGGCCTTCCAGAACGCCGAGGGCGAGCCCGTCATCGACGTCTCGCACGGCCTCGCCTACTACGGCAACAGCCAGGGCGGGATCATGGGCGGAGCGCTCACCGCCGTCTCCACCGACATCCGGCGCGCCGTGCTGGGCGTTCCGGGGATGAACTACAGCACGCTGCTCAACCGCAGCGTCGACTTCACGCAGTACGCCACCGTGATGAACCTCGCCTATCCCGACAAGCTCGACCAGCAGCTCAACCTGGCGTTGGTCCAGATGCTCTGGGACCGGGGCGAGGCCGACGGGTACGCCCAGCACCTCACCGACGACCCGCTGCCCGGCACTCCCGCCCACCGGGTCCTGCTGCACGTGGCGTTCGGCGACCACCAGGTCTCCCCGCTCACCGCCGACATCCAGGCCCGCACCATCGGCGCACGCGTCCACCAGCCCGCCGTCGCCCCCGGGCGCCACCCCGACACCGTCCCGTACTGGGACATCCCGGCCATCGACTCCTACCCGTACACCGGCTCGGCCCTGATCGTCTGGGACAGCGGCTCGCCCTACGGTCCGCTCACCAACACCCCGCCCACCGAGGGCCGCGATCCGCACTCCGACCCGCGCAAGTCCGCCGCCGCCCGCCTCCAGGCGGCCACGTTCCTCAAGACCGGCGAGGTCGTGGACGTCTGCGACGCCTCCCCCTGCACCGCGACGCCGGGAGGCTGAGGTCCGCCCTCCCGCCCGAACCGGAACCAGGCCTGGCTAGGCTCTTCGTAGATCGCACGAAGAGGGGGCGTGATGAGTGAACTGGTGATCCCGAAGCGGTTCAACGGGCCCGCGAACAGCGGCAACGGCGGCTACTCCTGCGGGGTCTTCGCCGCCGCGGCGGGCTTTCCCGACCTGCCCCGATCCGTCGTCACGCTCCGCCTCCCCCCTCCTTTGCACACCCCGTTGACGGTCGAGCGAGGCGAGGAGGAGTCCCGCATCCTGCACGGTGACGCCGTGATCGCCACCGTCACGCCGGGCGCGGACCAGATCCCCGCCGTACCCCCCGTGCCGGTGGAGACCGCCGAGGAATGCCACGCCCGCTACCAGGGCCACACCTACCACCCCTTCCCGACGTGCTTCGTCTGCGGCCTGGGCCGCCCCGAACACGACGGCCTGGCCCTCACCCCCGGCCCCCTCCCGGGCCGCCCCCGCGAGGTCGCCTGCACCTGGCGCCCCGACCCCTCTTTGGCGGCCCCCGACGGCACCCTCGACCCCGCCTTCGTCTGGGCCGCCCTCGACTGCCCCAGCGGCTGGACCGAGGACCTCTCCGCCCGTCCGCGCGTCCTCGGCCGCATGTCCGCCCAGATCCACACCCTTCCCTCCGCCGGAGAGCGGTATGTCATCACCGCCTCCTCCACCGAACCGGAAGGCCGCAAGATCTTCAGCCATTCCTCCCTCCACACCGAGGCCGGCACCCTCCTGGCCGTGGCCTCCGCCACCTGGATCACCGTCCCCCACGGCGACACCCCGCCTGCCTGAGCATTAATATCCGCTTTGGGAAATATGCCCGGAAGGTGCCCTTTCTCTTCTTAGTGTGGGAGGCATGGACGCCACACCGGAACGCCTCATCGAAGTGGCCACCCGCCTGTTCGCCGGGCTCGGCTACGACATGACCTCCCTGGAGACCATTTCGGAGGCCGCGGGCGTCCCCTCCTCCGTGGTCCTCGAGGAGGTCGGCGACAAACGCCGGCTCTACCTGCTGGTGCTGGAGCGCATCTACGAGGCCAACCGCGTCAAGGTGCAGAAGATCATCGACGAGGTCCACTCACCCCACGAGGCCGCCCACCTCATCGCGGACTCCTACCTCGACTTCTTCCTCGAACGCCCCGAACTCATCGCCCTGTGGACCCAGCGCTGGGTCGCCGACGCCGCCGACGTCCCCGACGTCGAGGACCACTACCTGCGCCCCCTGATGACGATGGCCGCCCGCAAGATCCACGACGCGGTGCCCGAGGCCCTCGGCCCCTACCCGTTCCTGGGCATCGTCCTGTGGTCCATCAACGGCTTCCTCTGCACCGGAGTCCTGGCCCCCGAGAAGGGCATGCTCCCCGCCGAAGACCCCCACGCCCAGAAGGCCTTCCGCGGCTTCCTCCACACCGCCATCGACAGCATGCTCCACCGGCCCGCCGCCTGAACAGCCGATGGCTCAGTGGCCGGTGCCGTGGGGACGGGGACGGGCCCGCCCCCA
Organism: Actinocorallia sp. B10E7; assembly: GCF_039871655.1. NCBI lineage: Bacteria > Bacillati > Actinomycetota > Actinomycetes > Streptosporangiales > Thermomonosporaceae > Actinocorallia > Actinocorallia sp. B10E7. The sequence goes on along the minus strand of NZ_JBDPLZ010000012.1, from coordinate 70,582 downwards.
CGGTGTTCAGGGGTCGATGCGTGCGATGCGGTCCAGCAGGACGTCCAGACTCAGGAGGTCGTGGTGCGTGGCGAAGACCGTGTCGACGGCGATCCGGGCCGAGACGGGGTCGCCGAGCAGGTCTCCCACCGGGGCACCGGTCCAGTAGTGGCCGTGATCGGCGGGAACGGGCGGGGCCGGGCGGTCGGGTGCGCGGAGACGGGCTCTGCACCGGGACCACCAAGAGATTCTTTTCCTAGATTTACTCATATTAGGAAAATATAGGCTTGGCGTGGGACGCGCTCAAGGGCTCAGTCACCCGAGGTGCGGGAGACGGTCATGTCCCCGCGCTCGCCGAGGAGGCGCAGGGCCAGGCCCACCAGCGCCTCCTTGCCCTCCGGGCCCGCCAGATCGTAGGCGGCCGTCACCAGGGCGCGTGCCTCCGCGTCACCGAGACGGAAGGTGTGCGGCCCGTCCCGCCGCGGAGGTGGCTCGACGGGGAGTGTCTCGGCCGGCGCCTCTTGAAGCGTCTTCTCCGCGCGGAGGGTGCTCTCCGCCCATTCCCCGGAGAGCACCCTGTCCAGAGCTCCTTCGGGGAGGTCGTAGGCGCGCTCCACCGCGGCCTTGGTGCGGGAGGCGAAGTTGACGCGGCGACCGGCTTCCAGGTCGGTGAGGATCCGGTAGCCGATGCCGTGCTCCCGGCTGAACTCGGTCAGCCGGTCAATGCCCAGGTCGCGGATCCTGCGGTCGCGCAGGGCCGCGCCCAGACGTGTCCAGCGATGTTCGGTGCTCGATGCCACGGTCGACGATTCTTTCCGGTCCGGAGGAGTAGATGAGACGCCACAGTGCCGGTATCGATCGGTAACGTCAAGTAAGCAAGCGTGTCACAGATCGGCAATCTCCCTTCGAAAGTAAGAAAGAACCTCCTCTAAGACTTGCCCGGTAAAGATCTTTTTCCTATATTGCCCGCTACGGGCTTTCACTAACCTGTCACATCCTATGGATGCTTTACCTGGAGTAGATCTTGAAGACTCAGCCGACCCATGCCGCCGCCTCCGCCGAAGGACTCCTCGAAGGGGCCCTGAGCGAGCTCAGCCGTATCCGGTCCGGGCAGAAGGGCCAGGTACTGGCCCTCGCCGCGGTGGCCGTCACCCGCGCGCTGCAGGACATCGCCTGCGCCGTCCGGGAGAACACGGCCAAGGAAGTGGTGGTCCGGATCGCCGCGGGCGGCCAGGAGAAGGGCCTGTGAACGGGCGCCAGTGCCCGGGGACGTGCAACGCCGCCCACCGCAGGAACGGCGCCGGCACGCTGATCTCCGGCGATCCGGTCTGGTGCCGCCGGTGCCAGGCGCTCATCCGCGCCAGGCTGCTCGACCTGGACGACCAGGCCGCCCTGCTGGCCGCACTGGAGGGCGGACACCGCGCGCGGTCGGGGGAACGGGTTTCGGGCTCGCGGGGCCGTCCGTCACCGGCCCCGCACGTCGACGACCTGGACGAACTCCTGCACACGCTGCTGGGCTGGGAGGACGCCTACCGGGAGCACCGGGGGCTGGCGCCGCGCCCGCGACGCGGCCGGTTCGCGCCGACCCTGGCCGGGAACATCGCCTGGCTGGCCGCGCACCTGGACGGCCTCCTCTCCTTCGACGGCGCCGCCGACTTCGGCCGGGAGGTGCTGCGGCTGCACCGGAGGCTGGTCCGGCACACCCGGGGCGGGCGGAGTTCCGGCCGGGTCCGCATGCCCTGCCCCGGCTGCGACCTGCGTTCGCTGGAACGCGACGAGGCAGGCGAGGGGATCCGCTGCCGCAACCGCAGGTGCGGACGCACCTACACGAGCGAGGAGTACGAGAGCAGGATGCGCGGGGCGGAAGGGGGCGAGGCACGGTGAAGACGAACGAGACCTTCCTGCGCGTGGACGAGGCCGCCGAACTGGCGGGAGTCTCCCCCGCGGCGATCCGCAAGTGGGTCAGCCGTGGCACCCTCTCCGCCGTCAAGATCTCGGGCCGGCTCTGGTTCCGCGAGCTGGACGTCCTGGAGGCCGAGCGACGCACTCGCCTCCGTGCCGGACGACACTAGTTTCTGAAATTTTCCTATAAACGGGTTGCAAAGATGCCTAACTAGTGTCACGATAGGCATCGAAGTTGGTGAACTGCGTCCAGGAGAGCCCCCGGGTCCACGATCCGGGGGCTTTCGCGTGGGCGGACCTCGAAGGAGCACCCGATGCCGATCAAGCTGGTACCGCGCACCGCGTGGGGAGCGCGCAGGCCCGCCACCGGGCTGACCGTGATCCGGTCCACCCGCGGAGTGAAGATCCACTACACGGGCTCCCGGGTGGATCCGAGACTCTCCACCGAGCACAGACGCTGCGTGACTCTCGTCAAGACGATCCAACGCGGCCACATGGACGGGAACGGCTGGAGCGACATCGGCTACTCGATGATCGCCTGCCCGCACGGCCATGTGTTCGTCGGCCGCGGCCCGCACCGCCTGCCCGCCGCGAACGGTCCCGGTCTCAACCACGACCACTACGCCGTCCTCGGCCTCGTCGGGAACGCCGGGCTCACCGAGCCGACCGACGCCATGCTGCACGGCCTGCGCGACGCGATCGAGTACCTGCGTAAGCACGGCGACGCAGGCAAGGAGATCAAAGGCCACCGAGACGGATACGCCACGGACTGTCCAGGAAAACGGCTGTACGACTGGGTGGGCGCCGGGGCTCCACGCCCCGGATCGGTACAGCCGGCGGCCACGCCGGAGCCGGCCCCCACGGCTCCGGCGTGGCCCGGACGCCTGCTGCGCTACCCGCCCCCGACCCGCGGCGACGACGTGCGCCGCTGGCAGAAGCGCATGCACGACCGCGGTTGGCCGGTCACCGTCGACGGCGTCTACGGCCCCGCGTCACGCGCCACCTGCCGCGCCTTCCAAACCGAACACGACCTTCCCGTGGACGGCGTCGTCGGGCACATCACCTGGCGGGCCACCTGGGAAAAGTGACCGCACACCCAAGGAGAACCCCTTGAACGATCCTCCGACCACCCTGCCCGACGTCGAGGTCCTCGTCGTCGACTTCCTCCAGGACGATCCCGCACTGACCGGCGTGACGGTCACCAACGTGGTCCCGCCGGGGTTCGACGGCACCACGCCGGCCGTCCTGGTCTCCCGGATGGGCGGCGTTTGGATCGACGACCAGCGCCTCGACACCCCCATCGTCCAGTTGGAGTGCTACGGCGCCGACAAGCAGGCCGCCAACACCATCGCCATCGCGGCCCGCGTCCGGATGCTGCACATGATCGGCCTGGCCCTGCCGGTGTCCGGCACCGCCACGGCCGTCATCGCCGACTGCGTCGAGACCGACGGCCCCCGATGGCTTCCCGACTATCTGCACTCGGCCGCAGACCGGTACGTGAGCTTCCACAAGCTCACGATCCGTCCGCTCTGACGGCCTTCCCTTCAGGGGGCACGATGCCCCGTTCCTTCTCTCCCTAGGAGATCAGTCATGGCTGGAAACAACCCGAACGAGATCCGCGTCGCCGGCACCGGCCGCGTCCTCGTCGCCCCGCTCGGCACCGCCGTCCCGACCGACACCACCACCGCGTGGGCGGCCGGCTGGAAGGACCTGGGCTTCACCGGCAACGACGGTGTGAAGTTCGCCAAGAAGGACAAGATCGAGCAGGTCGAGACCTGGCAGTCGACCAGCCCCGCGCGGCTCGTCTACTCCCAGCGCGACCTGACGGTCAAGTTCGGCCTGCTGCAGCTCAACGAGGACACCGTGCCGTTCTTCTTCGGCGGCGGCGCCGTCGAGGAGACCTCCGCCGCCGGCACCTTCTCCTACGACCTGTCCACGCAGGCTGTCGCCGACGAGCGCATGCTGGGCATCGAGTTCACCGACGGCGCCGCCGTCAAGTACCGCTTCATCGTCCCCCGCGGCCAGGTCACCGACAACGAGGACCTGACCCTCGTCAACACCGCCGCCATCAAGCTGGCCGTCACCTACACCGCCCTGGCCCCGTCCGACGGCTCCCCCTTGGCCACCTGGCTGATGACCGACCCGTCCTACGCCACGTCCTGACCCCCGACCGTCCAGGCGGCACCGCCGCCCGGACCCGCCCGCGCGGCCGTCTCCCTCGAGCCGGCCGCGCGGGCGGCACGGCGTAACGGCGGTCATCGGGAATCCCCACCCGCCGGCCCGCCACCCGTCGACCGTTTGCGGAGTGATCGCGTCGAGCATGTGCAGACGTGCCTCGGCTGATGCCTTCCGATCGCAGAGGCCGACGACCGTCCATCCGCATCGAATTCCCCTCCGAAAGCCGAGCGACCGCCTCCTCCAGGCGTCTCGCGCGGCTTTCTCCATTTCCCGAGTCATAAGGAGTCCGTCATGGCCTTCAACGTGAACGCCGCCCGCGCGCAGCGCCTCGAAGCCCTCGGCCGCGCCTGGGAGTTCGAGATCGACGGCGAGACCTTCTCGCTGCCCACCGAGCTCCCCCGCCGCGTCACCAGGCAGCTCCAGGCCCTCGACGACAACGACATCGACGGCCTCCTGCAGCTCCTCCTCGGCAACGCCCAGTACGACCGCTTCGCCGAGAAGGACCTCACCATCCAGGACGTCAACGCCATCCTCGAGGCCTACGGCCAGGAGACCGGCCTCACGGTGGGGGAAGGCTGAGCCTCGGCGCCCTCGTCGAGGAACACGCCGAAGCCCTTGAAGCGGACCTCCTCCGCCACTACGGCATCGACCTCCTCGACTGGCACCGAGGCACTCTCACCAGCCGCCGCCTCCGCGTCCTCCTCGAACACCTCCCCCGGGACAGCGCCTTCGTCCGCGCCGCCTCGGGGGAGGCCGCCGAATGGTCCGTGACCGACTACCTCCTCGCCCTGGCCGTCGACCACCTCGCCATCGGCAACTGGCTCTTCACCACCGCCCACACCGACAACGACCCTTCCGACCCCCCAGAGCCCCTCCCACGCCCCACCGCACCCGACACGACCAGCCGACCTCCTGCCGATACAGGTCGACAGGAGGCGACTCCCGCCGAACTCACCGCGTTCTTCACCGGCTGACGGCTCAACGGGCATCTCACTCAGGCGAGTCGTCCCTCGTCCTGAGACCGCTCGCGCGGCCGCATTCCCGGGCGGGTGGCACGGGCGGTGCAGCGCCGGGCCAGAAGAAATTCCGATCCCTCTGACGGCCCGGGCAACCGCCCACGAGGAGAGAAAGCCCCGTCCTCGTCCTGCTCCGCCGCGAACACGACCGCACCCGCTGACGCGGTCACGCAACGCCGGCGGTCGTGACACGAAAAAGCTCATCACCTGCCGTTGGTCACCATCCAGGCTGGAAGAAGAAGCGGTACTCCGAACCCCAGGCCAACAACTGCGAGGATCCCGGCCGTTACCAAGAACTCTGTTCTTCTACGAGTGTTCCAGACGGCGAGGACCGCCAGTACGACGGTGAGCGACCAAATAGAGAACACACCGGCCCGGAACGCCGCGTCCGGTTCGCCGCCGAACAGCCGGACCGCACCGATGGACATCGGGAGGACCACGAAGATGCCGTAGTTGATCCATGGAAGTTTCTTCTCGTCCTGGCTGCTTTCCTCGGGAAAGAATCGCATGACGGCCAGGGCCAGCAGCCCGATCCCCAGCCCGACCAACCCATCGAGATGCATCCGACCAGCATCGCGTATCCGTGCAACATGGGTCTACCGGATCGGCCGTCCGCCTTCCGCCCAGAGGAGCCACCATGCTCTTCAGCGGGAACACCGCCCGCTCCGGTAACGGCACCCCGGACCCGTTGGCTCTCATCTGCCGACCCGGTCCGGGACGGCGTTCCCCTCCCGCCGCCCCTGCGCAAAATCGCCGCACTTGCACTTGTCAACGCACGTCACGACTCACTGAGAAAAATTGGAAGTGATGTCAATTGGCCCCTGTGGACGACTTGAGAAGAAGAGTAGAAAAACTTGAAATGCAGACCATCAACTGGTCCGCGTTTCACAAGAACGAGGAGAGTACAAAAAAGCAGTTCGACCAGGTACAGAAGCAGATCGACGAATCGAACAGCTGGTTCCAGAAATGGAAGCACGAAGGCTTCTGGGGAAAGACCGAAGTCGTCACCACGATCGCATTCGGGTTTTCCGTGCTCGGCGTTGACATCAAATTGTTCCGATTTGACTGGGAACTCCGCGATCTCCGCCAGAGATTCGATGCATGGCGAAAGCCAAAAGAGCAGCCGGTCACCGTCCAGCAGTTCGACGAGCACAAGAGTGAATTCGACCAGGACAGAAGAGATCTAAAAGAGCACGCAAAAGACCTGGACGAGCACAAGAAGAGGACGAACACCCTCGGAAGGCTTCTTCGCGCAAAGATCGACCAAGTCGAGGGAAGGGTTCGCGACACAGAAGGGGAGGTACGCAGGACAAACAACAGAATAGACAGGCTCAGAAATACCAGAGAAAGCCGAATAAACACCGTCCAGAACCAGGTCCAGGAAATCAGAGGGATTGGGGCAAGTGACACAGAAGGCGACATCAGGGGACTGAGGAAGCAAGTCGAAGAACTCATCAGAGTTTTCTCTACCCTTTAGCAGAAGGGAAAGAAATGGCGCAACTACTCACAAGGACCGCTCAAGGATTGGGCCGGATCCGGACAGCGGCACAGAGCGCGAGCCGATCGTTCAACCAGTTGGGAAGCTCCGCATCCCGCGCGTCCTCGGATTTTTCCAACGTCCAGAACAGAGCCAATCAGGCAGCCACGGCCACCGGTCGGATCAAAGGACAGGCAGATAAAGCAGCCGCAAGCTTCAAAAAACTCGGGGACGAGTCCTCCAGAGCCGGGAGATCGGTTTCCGACTATGGGAGAAACGCCTCGACCGGTGGCGGGTTCTTCGATCGGCTGAGAACTGGAATCAATGGGGCGACCACCGCGCAGCGCGGGTTGAACACCGCGATGAAGGGCAGTGCGATCGGGCTGCTGCTGGCGCTGCTGGCGCCGCTCGTGACGAAGATCATCGACATGGCGATGCAGTCGGAGACGATGCGGCGGATCGTGTCGAAGGTCTTCGAGACGATCGGCAAGGTCGTGAGCACGGCGATGACCACCGCGCGGCGGGTGATCACCCAGGTGTGGGGGGCGATCGGGCCCTTCGTGAGCAGGGCGGTGCAGGGCATCCGCCAGGTCGTGACGGCGGTGTTCCAGGGGATCGCCAAGGTCATCCGGACCTACGTGAACGTCTACCGGACCGTGGTGGTGACCGTCTTCCGGGCGGTCACGACGGCGGTGCGGGCCGCGGTGAACGGGGTCCGGACGGTGATCAACAACGTCTGGGGCAAGATCAAGGGCATCATCTCGCCGGTCGTCAACTGGATCCGGAACACGATCCCCAAGGCATTCGACAAGGTCAAGGACGGCCTGGGCAAGGCCTGGGGCGGACTGTCGAAGATCGCGAGCGCCGCGTTCAGCGGGATCCGGAACGTGATCAGGGAACCGATCAACGGGATCATCGAGCTGGTCAACGGCGTGATCCGCAAGCTGAACGGGATCAAGATCAATCTTCCCGGCATCAAGTTCGGCGGACTCAACCTGCCGACCATTCCGAAACTGGCCGAGGGCGGCATCGTGATGCCCCGGTCCGGCGGGAACCTGGCGGTCATCGGCGAGGCCGGCGAGGCCGAGGCCGTCATCCCGCTGTCGCGGCTCGGGGAGTTCGTGCGCGGCGGGGCCGCGCCGAACGTGCGGGTGTACATCGGCGACACCGAGCTGCGGGACATCGTGCGGGTCGAGGTCGACCGCAACAACACCGACCTGGCCCGGGAACTCTACGTCGCGGGAGGGGTCCGATGACCACGACCATCACGGCAACACCCCAGGCGGACCTCGCGCAGGTCCTGCTGGAGGTGTCCACGGACAACGCCGCCGCCGAGGCCGTCACGGTCTACCGGTCCGGGGCGGACGGCGAGCTGCAGGTCGTCCGGACCATGCGGGGACTGGCGCTGAACGACGGCCAGGCCGTCGCCGCCGACTTCGAGGCGTGGCTGGACGAGGACAACGTCTACCTGTGCCGGGTCCTCGACGCCGACGGCGACGTCCTGGAGATCGGCGGCCAGGTCGCCGCCCGCCTCCCCTACCGGCGGACCTGGCTGCGGGACGTGTCGCACCCGTCGCTGTCCACCCAGGTGGAGATCGTCGCGCTGCCCGAGCTGAACCGCGACATCTCCGCCGGCGTGCACTACGTCGTCGGGCGGCCCGACCCGGTGACCATCGCCGACGTGCGGCGCAGGGCGACCTTCACGCTCACGCTCCTCACCTTCACCAAGCGGGAGGCCGACGACCTGCGGCGGCTCATCGGCTTCGCGCCCCACCTGCTGCTGCAGGGCGCCCCCGACGAGGGCGGCAACCTGTACTTCCTGGCGCAGGCGACCAAGGAGATGCGGGTCGGCCGCACCGCGTGGGAGACCGCGCGACGCTGGGAGCTGGCCTGCACCCAGGTCGCCGCCCCCGTCACCCCGCTGATCACCGAGGGCGTCGGCACCGGCTACGGCGACTGGCTCGGCGTGTACGACGAGTACAGCGACGTGCTGGGCGCCTACGGCTCCTATCTGCACTGGGTGCGCGACACCCTGCCGGTCGGGGGCCCCTGATGTGGCCGACGGACGCGCTGTTCGGCGAGCTGATCCGCGGCCCGCACGAGATGACCGTCCGGGTGGAGCTGTGGCGCGGCACCCAGGTGAAGCTCAGCGACAATCTGGAGATCTCGGCGGGGTCGGTGACCCTCGACCGCAACACCGACGTGTACTCCGCCGCCGAGCTCACCGTACAGCTCACCGAGAACGGCGGGCTGCTGGGCACGGACGCGATCAGCATCGCCGACCTGAACGTGTACGGGCTGGTCATCCGGCCCTACCGCGGGGTGCGGCTCCCGGACGGCTCTGCCGCCGAGGTCCCGCTGGGGCATCTGCTGGTCGAGCACTTCAAGCGCGCCGCGGTCTCCACGGCCGTCACGGTGAAGGCCGGCGGCTACCGCTCCTACCTGCGGGACGCCAAGCTGCGCGAGCCGTTCGCCGCGGGCGGCCTGGTCGCCCGTGACGTCCTGCTCACCCTGATCCAGGGCGGGCTGCCCGCGGACTTCGGAACGATCGACTACGACACCGCCGAGTGGGACGCGCTCGGCACCGGGACGCTCCCCGACGGCACCGTCTTCGAGTCCGACCGGCTCGCCGCCATCGACGAGATCGCCACGTCGTTCGGCGTGGAGGTCTTCCCCGACAGGGAGGGCGTCTGGCGGTTCCGGCGCCTGGACGAGGTCGCCGAACCCGTCTGGGACCTGGACACCGGGCCGAACGGCGTCCAACTGGAGGCCCAGGCCGGGCAGGACCGCAGCAGCGTCTGGAACGTGGTGATCGCCCGCGGCGAGGCGTCCGAGGACGCTCCCGCCGCGCAGGCCGTCGCCGAGAACTCCGACCCGAGCAGCCCGACGTATGTCGGCGGCCCGTTCGGCGAACGGGTGTGGGTCTACACCTCAGGCCTGCTCACCGACCACGCCAAGGCCCAGGCCGCCGCCGACCTGCTGCTGGCCAGGCACTCCCTGGCCGACACGGTCGTCGACTGCACCGCGGTCCCCCATCCGGGGCTCGATCCCGGTGACGCCGTCCGGGTGAGCATGCCGGACGGCGCAGTCCGCGTCTTCCAGCTCGACGCCGTCACCATCCCCCTCACCGTCGACGGCACCCTCGGCCTGGCCACCCGCCAGCGATCCATGGAGGAGGGCGTATGAGCCTCGAAAGCTGGCGAGGCCGGCGCGAGCTGACCCAGCGGCTGAGCCGCGGCCGGGAGACACAGCGCCCCGTCACCGGCACGGTGACCGCAGTCGCGGGGCCCCTCGTCACGGTCGCGCTGGGCGGAGCCCCCGTCGACCTGCCCTACCTGTCCCACTACACGCCGACCGTGGGCGACACCGTCGTCCTGCTGTGGCTCGGCACGTCCGCCGCCGTCGTCATCGGCGCCTACTGATCACAGGAGTCCCCATGGGAAGCACCCCCAACTACTCGTGGCAATACCCCGCGCTCACCGACCCGCCGAACGTCCCCCAGCACCTGCAGACCCTCGCCGACGCCATCGACACGACCGTCAAGGGCATCGACACGCGGATCGACGAGCTCATCACGCCTCCCTATGCGTCTCTGTCCAACAACGGCGGAGCGACGGTGGAGAACAACACCAGCACCCTGATCTACTGGGACAGGGAATACGCCGACAGTGCCAACGGGCACAGCGACACCGTCAACAACACGCGTTACACGGCCCAGCGAACCGGCCGCTACCTCGCCAACGCCACCCTCGCCGGGACCCTTCTCGCGCCCGGTCCCGTCCAGTTCTTCTTCCGGATCACCTCGGGCAGCGGGACCACAAGCCCCATCGACCTCTGGGGCGCGGCGCTCAACGCCAACGCCGGGGCCTTCGCGGTCAACATCACCCGCATGCCGTGGTTGCAGGTGGGCGACTACCTCCAGATCTACGCCCTCCAGACCACGGGACAGCCGATGTACCTGTCGTCGACCACCGGTCTCAACGGCGGCTGCATGTGGGAGGTCACCTGGCTGGGTAACACCTGATGTTCGACGGCCTGGTCCGCACCTTCGTGCCGGTCGCGGCCGGCGTGCTGCTCACCAGGGTCGCCTCGTACGGCTTGGAGCTCCCCGAGGCCGCGGTCACCGACGTGCTGACCGTGCTGGTCACCGCCGCGTACTACGCCCTGGCCCGGCTGCTGGAGCGGCGGGCGCCCCGGCTCGGCCGGGCACTTGTCTCCGCCAGCCTGACCTCCCGCACCCCGGTCTACACCGCCGGGGACGGCACGCCGTGACCGATGGCGGGCCGTTACCGCTATCTGTTCTGCGACCTGCTGACCGACCGGCCGATCACCGAGCTGGACCTGGCCGAGGCCGGGTTCGAGCGCAGGATCGGCCGGCCCGGCCGGTTCCGGGCGGTACTGCACCCGCGTGAGGCGGAGACGGTCCGCCGTGTCAGGGCGGCCTTCCCGCCCGCGCACGGCGGGCCCGCCGCGGCCGGCCCCGGCCGGGTGGTCTGCCACGTGTACCGGGACGGGGAGTTGTGGGGCTCCTACATCGTGTGGAGCTCCGTCTCCTCGGCGGACGGCTCGGACGGGCCCCGGCTCGCGCTGTACGGGGCCTCTCTGGAGTCGTACCTGTACCGGCGGGTGATCCGGCGGGAGCTCCGCTTCGACGACGTCGACCAGATCGCCATCGCGCACGATCTGATCGGCGCGATGCAGGAGGTACCGCACGAGGACATCGGGCTGGTCCCGGCAGGGAGGCTCTCGGGCGTCCACCGGACCAGGACGTACTCCCCTGAGCGGACCGTGACCTACGGTGAATGCCTGGCGGAGCTCGCCGCGGCGCCCGACGGCTTCGAATACCGCATCAGCACCTATGGAAACGAGACCCGGCGGCACAGAGAGTTCGTCACCGGCCATCCTCGGCTCGGCGCCCTCGACGCCCCGGCCCGCACGGAGTTCACCTCTGGCAACGTCCTGGCCTGGTCCTACCGGGACAGCGCGGCCGCCGGGTCGACCCGCTCCGGAACCGGCCGCGACACCTTTGAGGCGCGAAGCCATCTGCTGGCCGGCTGGCCCGCTCTGGACCGCGCTTCCGCGCACGAAGGACCGTGCGTCGCCAATGCCCGGGCGCTGAAGCTCGTCGCCCCGCTCGACGAGCACCCGTCGCTGCACCCGGACCGGCTCGGCGAGCGGGTCCGGGTGCAGCTGGAAGAGACCTGGTGGGATCCCGGCCCCCGCTGGCGGATCGTCGGGATGACGATCACCGCGCACACCGGCCGGGTTCTCCTGACCCTTGAGGAGGACCAGATTGGAACCGTCTGAGGTACCCGCGCCATGAGCGAGGGCTTCATGATCACTACGAGGGACATCTACGACAAGCTCATCGAACTCGGCAGCAAGGTCGACAGCTCGCTCGCCGCCCACGAACGCATCCGCGAACAGGTCATCGACCACGAGCAACGCCTGCGCGCCACCGAACGCTGGCGCTACACCCTTCCCCTGTCCTTCCTGTTCGCCGCCCTGTCCACGGTGGTGAGCCTGCTCTCCTCCCTCACCTCCGTATGACCCGTCTCCGCGAAGAACGCGGAGAAAAGGCCGGACCCGTTCCCGGGTCCGGCCTTTTCTGTTCTCCGTCCGACAGCGAGACCTACGATCCGAAACCATTCCACCTTCGTCGGACGTGAGCCCCAGAAACCGCTCGCCTACCGGTGGAACGGCAGGTCGTGGCGTTCGTCGCCGATGCCCGGCGGGTTCGACGACATGGCCAACCTTCAGATCGAAGCGGCCGCTTCGGGGCCTTCCAACGTATGGACGCTGGTGTCGACCCGGGACGAGTTCGACAGGCCGGGCAGCAGCTGGGTGATCCGCTGGGACGGGCGGCGCTGATCGAAGGTCCGGTCCTTCCCCGACATGCTGCTCGCAGCCCGCCTACCTCGAGGTCCGGTCGGGCGCGGGCCGGATCTGGGCGATCGACCGGTTCGGCGGCCACAGCCTGTTCCGCTGGACCGGAACCCGGTGGAAGACCGTCAAGGTCACACTGCCCGGAGGGGCCTCCCGTTGGGAGACGACGTCCCTGGACGTCCAGGGCGAGCGCGTCACCGTCGGCTTCTCCACGAAACGATCGACCGAGGACGGCGTCCCGTTGGACGGCGAAAGCCGCATCGTCTCCGGGGACGGCCGCCGCTGGCGTGTCGAGAAGCCCGGACCGGCCCGAAGCAAGGTCCTGCAGATGGCGATCCCGGACGGCCGCGGCGGCATGTGGGCTCTCGGCTCCGAACCCGCCCTGCTCAACGAGGTGGACCGCCTCTACCACCGCACCGCCAAGGGCCCCTGGAAGACCCGCGTCCTCCCCTACGGCAACCTCAACACCCGGCCCGACGACCTGACGTCCCTGCCCGGCTCCACCCGACTGGTCGGCGTCGTCGGCACCTACCTGGTCCACGAGTACGGCCGCATCATCACCACCCGCTGACGGCATTCGGTTTCATATCGAATTCGTAACCAATAGGCTACCGATCGTTACGATCGTTACGATCGGGGTAGCGTGGTCGCGGCCCGCGAGTCGACGAAAGGGCGGACCATCATGGCGAGCCGAGACCTGCCCGACGCCCAGCAGGCGTTCGGGGAACTCATCGTTCCCGAGGGCTTCAGAGCAGAGTTGATCGACGGGGAGATCATCTTGTCGCCTTCAGGCCGTCGGCTGCACTGGCGTCTCATCAGCCGGATCGCGGCCCAACTCACCTCGCTCACAGACTGGGAGTGCATCACCGAGCAGACGATCCAGCACCCGAGGTTCACCGATCTGCCGGAGCCCGACCTGGCCGTCCTCCCGTACACGGACGAGCCCTCCGACGACACCTACCATCCCGCCGACGAGGTCGTCTTCGTCGTCGAGGTCGTCTCACGGAGGGACCCCCACAACGACGGGGTCCGCAAAACCGATGTCTACGCCAGGTTCGGGATCCCGCTCCACCTGACCGTCGATCCGTTCAAGGGAAGGTGCGTCCTACGCCTCGTCCCCCAGAGCGGCGACGAGCGCGTGGGCCCGACCTACACCGAGCACCGCGTCTTCCCCTTCGGCGAGCCGATCGATCTCCCGCCTCCCCTGAACATCACCCTGGACACCAGCACCTTCCGCACCTACGGCCCGCCGTCGACCTGACGTTCACGAGAGAGCGGTCACCGCCGGGACCGCGCTGCTCGGGTCAGGTGCCGACGTTGACCCTTGCTGCGGCGATACGGCAGCGAGAGCTATGATCCGGCCGCGTTCTAGCCGTCGCGGAGGCCACGAGCGAACACGCTGAACGCGGCCCGCCCGAACACCAGCTTCGGCCCTTCCGGAGCCTTGGAGTCCCGTACCGCTATCGCAGCAGGAAGCCCGACGACCTCGACACAGTTGTCTCCGGACGCGCCGCTGTAAGAGCTCTTTCGCCAGAGCGAAGGCAGATCGGATGCGCTCATGTGCCCTCCATGATCGTATGGATCAGATGCTCGGTTTCCTCCACCGGCAGCGCGGCGGCCCTGATCACGTTGAAGAGTACGTCAAGCCCCCGCACCTCCTCGGCTTGAACGAACATCTGGCCGTGCCCGTTCGCCCCCTCCACGTAAGCGACGTCTGCGGCACCCGCGAAGCTCAAGATCTGGAAGCCGGTCGGCTCGAAAACATGCGTGCTACTTGGAATGACCTGGATGAAGACCCTTGGCCACGAGATCAGATCAAGGAGCTTCTTGCATTGATCGATCCGGACCTCTAGCGGCAGATCTCGGATCACCGCTTCCCGGATCACCAGGAAGACCGCCGGAGGATCGGCCTTCTCGTACAGCTTCTGACGCTCCATCCGGATCGCCAGAAGTTCCTCGAGGTTCTCCTGATGGAAACCCGTGCTGAGCACCCGGCGTGCGTACTCCGCGCTCTGAAAGATGCCGGGGATCAGCAGCGGTTCATAGATATTGATCTGGACGGCTTCCCTCTCAGCGTCGATCAACGGCCGAAACGCGCTGGGGACGAGCCCCTGTTTCCGGGCTTCCACCATCTGCTCCCACAGACGGCGGAACGTCCCTCCCGTTTTCCAGTAGGTGTCGAGGTCGTCGGCCAGCCCTTCGGAGGGCGTCTTGTCGTAGTTCTCCACCTTCGACAGCCACTGAGGCGTGCAGCCCAGAGTCTCCGCGAGCTTGTTCCGGGACAGCCCGACAGCCTCGCGTCGAGCCCGCATCTCCATCACGAACGACTTCTGGGGGCCGACCACTTCACTGTTCTGAGATGCCATCAGGTTCTCCCGGGGGCCAGGCCCGCGGACCGGTTTCACCAGGTCCGAGAGGGGTTCCGCATGGGGGTGCACGTTTCGTAGCACACAGTAACCGTCGCCTGTGACAATCATCTCGGATTCCCCAGACTCTCTCCAGGAAGCACCGATGACCGAGGGCTCGCGGCGGCGCGCGGGCCGGCCGCTGCCGGGCATCACATGCGGGTCTTCGAGAAATACGCCTGGTGGTTCCGCCGCATCAGCGACTACCTTTCCGTGCCGCCGGACGGGAGGCGGCGGAGGAGGTAGGTGTCCATGACCCAGCCTGCGGCGGCTTTGACCCGGGTGCGGACGCTGACGATGTCGTCCAGGGCCTCGTCGAGACGGCCGGAGGCGAGAGCCTCCTCGGGGGAGCCGAGGTTGGCGCCCCACCAGATGTGCCAGGCGGACGGGGCGGGCAGGGTGCGGCAGCGGAGGGCGCCGTCGAGCATGACGACGAGGTTGTCGGCGCCCGCCGCGGCCTCTGCGGGGAGGCGGCGGCCGGTGGTGACCATCAGGGATGTGCCTATGTCGTTGAGGACGAGGCGGTGGCGAGCGGCGAGGAGTTGGAGGCTGCTCACGCCGGGGATGACGTCGTAGTCGAAGGACACGGCGCCCCTGGCCAGGACGCGTTCGACGACGCGGATGGTCGAGTCGTACAGGGAGGGGTCGCCCCAGACGAGGAAGCCGACGTCGCCGGGGTGTTCCAGCATCGCCTGCTCGTAGGCGGCGGCACGGGCCTCGTGCCAGTCCTCGACGGCGCGGCGGTAATCGGACGGGTCGTCGCGGTCGCGTTCGGGGTCGCGGACGGTCACCACGCGGTATTCGCCGGGGATGTGGCGGCGGCAGATCTCCTCGCGGGCGCGCAGCAAACCGTCCGTGCCCGCGTGGTCGGCCGACTTGTCGGGGACGAGGAAGTAGTCGGCCTCGTTCATCGCGCGGGCGGCCTCGGCCGTCACCTGGTCGGGGTGGCCGGGGCCGATGCCGATGATGCGGACGCGTCTCACCGGGCGTCGTCCTCCAGGTCGCCTTCGACTTCGAGGTAGACCTGCCGCAGGCCGTCCAGCAAGGCAGGATCGGGCGACTCCCACAGGCCGCGTTCCGCGGCCTCGTCGAGGCGTTCGATCACGCTGCGCAGCGCCCACGGGTTGGCGCGGCGCATGAACGACTGAACCTCCTCGTCCAGGACATAGGACGTGGCGAGGGCCTCGTACATCCAGTCGTGGACGACGCCGGCCGTCGCGTCGTAGCCGAAGAGGTAGTCGACGGTGGCGGCGAGTTCGAACGCGCCCTTGTAGCCGTGGCGGCGCATCGCCGAGATCCAGCGCGGGTTGACGACGCGGGCGCGGAACACCCGGGCGGTCTCCTCGGCGAGCAGGCGGGTCCGCACGGCGTCCGGGGCGGTGGAGTCGCCGATGTAGGCGGCGGGGGCCCTGCCCGTCAGCGCCCGGACGGTGGCGATCATGCCGCCGTGGTACTGAAAATAATCGTCGGAGTCGGCGATGTCGTGTTCGCGGGTGTCGATGTTCTTGGCGGCGACCGTGATCCGGCTGTAGTTGGCGCGCAGGTCCTCCTCGGCGGGGACGCCGTCGAGGCCGCGACCGTAGGCGAAACCGCCCCAGGCGGTGTAGACCTGGGCGAGATCGGCGTCGTCGCGCCAGTTCCCGGCCTCGATGACCTGCAGGATGCCCGCCCCGTACGAGCCGGGCTTGGAGCCGAAGATCCGGGTGGTGGCGCGCCGTTCGTCGCCGTGCGCGGCCAGGTCGGCGCGGGCGTGGGCGCGGACGAAGTTCTGCTCGTCAGGTTCGTCCAGTTCGGCGACGAGCCGGACGGCGTCGTCGAGCATCGCGATGACGTGCGGGAACGCGTCGCGGAAGAAACCGGAGATCCGGACGGTGACGTCGATGCGGGGCCGTCCCAGCTCCTCGATCGGGATGACGGCCAGCCCGTTCACGCGCCGGGACGCCTCGTCCCATTCGGGGCGCACCCCGAGCAGCGCGAGGACTTCGGCGATGTCGTCGCCGGACGTGCGCATCGCCGACGTCCCCCACACCGACAGGCCGACCGAGCGCGGGTACTCACCGGTGTCCTCCAGGTGCCGGGCCAGCAGCGACTCGGCGATGGAGCGGCCCGTCTCGTAGGCGAGGCGGGACGGCACGGCCTTCGGGTCGACGGTGTAGAAGTTGCGGCCGGTCGGCAGGACGTTGACCAGTCCGCGCAGCGGCGAGCCGGACGGCCCTGCGGGGATGAAGCCGCCGTCGAGCGCGTGCAGGACGGCGTCGATCTCTCCGCCGGTGGCCGCGAGCCGCGGGACGACCTGCCGGGCCGCGAACTCCAGCACCTTCGCGACGGTCTCGTCGTCCCGGCCGAGGCGGTCCCGGACGAGGCCGGGGATCTTCGCGGGGTCCCAGCCCGCGTCCTCCAGGCCCGAGACCAGGGAACGTGCCGTCTCCTCGGCGGCGTCGACCTCGGCAGCGGGCGCGTCCTGCTTCAAACCCAACGCCGCGCGCAGTCCCGGCAGCGCCTTGGTGTCGCCGCCCCAGATCTGGGTGGCGCGCAGGATCGCCAGCACGAGATCGACCCTGGCCGGGCCCTCCGGCGCCTGGCCGAGCACGTGCAGGCCGTCGCGGATCTGCGCGTCCTTGATCTCGCACAGCCAGCCGTCGACGTGCAGGAGGAAGTCGTCGAACTCCTCGTCGTCGGGCCGCTCGTCCAGGCCGAGGTCGCGGTTGATCTGGGCCTGCTGGAGCAGCGTCCAGATGCGGGCGCGGATCGCCGGGAGCTTGGGCGGGTCCATGGACGCGATGTTGGCGTGCTCGTCGAGGAGCTGCTCGAGCTTCGCGATGTCGCCGTACGTCTCGGCCCGCGCCATCGGCGGCACCAGGTGGTCGACGATCACGGCGTGCGCGCGGCGCTTGGCCTGCGCGCCTTCGCCGGGGTCGTTGATGAGGAACGGGTAGACGAACGGCAGGTTCCCGAGGGCGGCGTCCGTCGCACACGCCGCGGACATCCCGGCGTTCTTGCCGGGCAGCCACTCCAGCGAGCCGTGCTTGCCGAGATGGACGACGGCGTGCGCGCCGAAGCCGCGTTCAATCCAGCGGTAGGCCGCCAGGTAGTGGTGCGACGGCGGCATGTCGGGATCGTGGTAGATCGCCACGGGGTTCTCGCCGAAGCCTCGCGGAGGCTGGATGAGGATGACGACGTTCCCGGCCCGCAGCACGGCCAGCACGAGTTCGTCGTCCTCGTTGACGAACAGCTTCCCGGGGGCGGGCCCCCACGCTTCCGTCATCGCGTCGGTGAGCTCGGCGGGCAGGCCTTCGATCCACTCGCGGTAGTCGGCGGCCGGGATGCGCACGGCGCTCCCGGCGAGCTGGGCGTCGGTCAGCCACTCCTCGTCCTGGCCGCCGGCCTCGATGAGCGCGTGGATGAGGGCGTTGCCGGCGGTGGTGTCGGGGGCCTCGCCCTCGACGGGCGGCAGCGGGTCGAGGCCGGGGAGCTCGCCGGGAGCGCCCAGGTCGTAGCCGTGTTCGCGCATCGCGCGCAGCAGGCGGACGGCGGAGACCGGGGTGTCCAGGCCGACGGCGTTGCCGATGCGGCTGTGCTTCGTCGGGTAGGCCGAGAGCACGATCGCGACGCGGCGCTCGGCCGCAGGGACGCGCCGCAGCCGCGCGTGGGCGACGGCGATGCCCGCGACCCGGGCGGCCCGTTCGGGGTGCGCGACGTAGCGGGGCAGGCCGTCCTCGTCGATTTCCTTGAACGAGAACGGCACCGTGATGAGGCGCCCGTCGAACTCGGGGATCGCGATCTGGGTGGCGGAGTCCAGCGGGGAGACGCCGTCGTCGGAGCCCTCCCAGGCCTCGCGCGACCAGGTCAGGCACAGCGCCTGCAGGATCGGGACGTCCAGGGCGCGCATCCGCTCGACGTCCCAGGCCTCGTCGTCTCCCCCGGCGCTCGCGGCGGCCGGGGAGGTGCCGCCGGCGGCCAGGACCGTGACGATGATCGCGTCGAACGCGGCGAGCTCGGCGTAGAGCTCGTCGGAGGCCGAGCGCAGCGAGGAGACGTAGAGCGGGACGCCGACGGCTTCACCGGTCGCGTCGATCGCGTCGGCGAGGGCGTGCGCGAAGGCGTTGTTCCCGCTGGTCTCGTGGGCGCGGTAGTACAGGATGCCGATCTTGGGCAGGTCGCCCGGCGGGATGTCCCGCGCCGCATGGCCCCAGTCGGGGACGACCGCCGGGGGCTCGAAGCCGACGCCGGTGAGCAGCACCGTGTCGGTGAGGAAGGCGTGGAGCTGGGCGAGGTTGCCGGGCCCTCCCTGTGCCAGGTAGCGGTGGGCCTCGGCCGCGACGCCGACGGGCACCGTCGAAAGCGCCATCAGCGCGGCGTCCGGGGTCTGCTCGCCGCCGAGGACGACGAACGGCACGTCCCGCGCGGCGATCGCGTCGAGGCCGTCCTGCCAGGAGCGAGCCGTGCCGAGGATCCGCACGACGACGAGTTCCGCGCCGTCGAGCAGGCCGGGCAGGTCGATGGCGACGTCGAGCCGGGAGGGGTTGCCGAGCGCGTAGTCGGATCCGGACGCGCGGGCCGACAGCAGGTCGGTGTCGGACGTGGACAGCAGGGCGATGCGCGTCATGACTCTCCTCGGTCGCGAGATGCGAGGGGACGGGTGAGTTCTCTGCTCAACGAGGGATCGGCCGGCTGGAGGAAGGAGGCCGAGGCTCCCGGCAGGCTTCGCGCCAAGCCGAGCAGCTCGCCCCTGCGGGTGGCTTCCCCCGGTGGCATCCCGGCCGGCACTGCGGCGGTCCCGCCGTCCGGCTCCCCGCTCAGCATGAGTGCCGCGGCACGACGCACCGCCTGCGGGCAGGGGGATGCGGATCGCGGCAGGGCACGGGCGTTCGACTGCGCATTTCTACTTCCAGACCCTCGTGGAAACATGACGCGCCCCGGCCGGTCTCCTGGCTCACGCGTCAGCGCCGTACGTCCGGCCTTCCCGGACTGGCGTCCAGTGGCCTCCGACGAGCGGGCTCGTCGGCGAGGGTCGTACGACTCGGCGTTCACAGTGGCGAGGGCCGCGCCGGATTCACACCGGCTTCCCGAGCACCAAGGCAGAAGCAATGTACCAGCGTCCGACGACACCACTGATGTCCATCATGCGCCGTTCGGGAGCATCTGCAGCGCTGTGGCACCATGGCGCCCGTGACCCGTGACCGTGCCGACCGATGCCCCGGCGTGCTGCGACCCTGGATCGCCGACGACGGCGCCCTCATCAGGCTGCGCCTCGTCGGCGGCGAACTCGACGCCGACGCGCTGCGCCGCCTCGCCGCGATCGCCGAGACCTTCGGCGACGGGAACCTGCACCTCACCAGCCGCGCCAACCTGCAGATCCGCGGCATCGCCCACGCCGGCGACCGCCTCTCCCCCGATCTCGTCGACGCCGTGCGCGCCACCGGCCTGCTGCCCAGCCCGGCCCATGACCGGGTGCGCAACATCCTGGTCTCCCCGCTGACCGGGCTGGCCTCCGGACGCGCGAACCTGCGCCCGGTCGCCGCCGAACTCGACCGGCTCCTGTGCGCCGATCCCGGACTCGCCGCCCTGCCCGGAAAGTTCCTGTTCTGCCTGGACGACGGCCGCGGCGACGTGTCCGCCGGACGCCTCGACCTCGGCCTGTTCGCCCTGGACGCCTCCCGCGCCCGACTCCGGATCGGCACCGCCCACCAGGGTCCCGTCGTCCCGCTCTCCGAAGCACCCGAGGCGCTCCTCGCCTTCGCCCGAAAGTTCCTGCGCGCCCGGGGAACCGGCGACTCCGCCGCCTGGCACGTCGACGAACTCCCCCGGACCGGACGCGAACTGCTCGACGCCCCGCCGCCCGAGCAGCGGTGCCCCGACCCCGTCGCGACCGTGCCGCCGTTCGGTGGGATCGAGCAGGACGACGGACGTCAGGCCGGGCATTTCGCCGTACCGGACGGCCTCCTTCCCGCGCGGGAAGCCGTCCGGTTGGCGTCGCTGGGCTCGCGGGCCATCGTGACGCCCTGGCACAGCATCATCATTCCCGATATGTCCGCTTCGGAGTTGTTTTGATCTCCTTCTCGTCCTGATGAAACGGAGTTCCCGCGGCCGGCCGCGGGGCTCTCCCACCGATCCGCGGATGTCGCCGCCCCGCGCGCCTTCGACCTTCGCGGCTTCGCCGTGCCCTCCCCGGCTGAGGCCGGGGTCTTCCTAGGAGTTTCGATGAACCCGACTCGCCCGACCAGGCGGTTCGCCTATGCCGACGACGGGGCCGCGATCTACGTGGACTCGTTCGCGACCATCCGCGCCGAGAGCGACTTCTCGCACCTGCCGGCCGACGCCGAGAAGGTGGCCGTCCGCATGGTTCACGCCACCGGGCAGGTGGACCTCGCCGGGGACCTCGTCGTCCACGAGCGTCTGGTGTCGGCGGCCCGCGCCGCGCTGGAGGCGGGAGCGCCGATCCTCACCGACGCCAACATGGTCGCCTCCGGGGTGACCCGCGCCCGGCTGCCGAAGGACAACGAGGTGCTCTGCCTCCTGCGCGACCCGCGCGTCCCGGACCTCGCCCGACAGTGGGGCACGACCCGCTCGGCCGCCGCGGTGTCGTTGTGGGCCGACCGGCTGGAGGGCGCGGTCGTCGCGATCGGGAACGCCCCGACGGCCCTGTTCCACCTGCTGGAGATGCTGTTCGACGGAGCCCCCCGGCCCGCCGCCGTCATCGGCGTGCCGGTCGGCTTCATCGGGGCTGCCGAGTCCAAGGACGCGCTGATCGCGTGCGCGCCCGAACTGGACCTGCCGTTCCTCGCCGTCCGAGGGCGGCGCGGCGGCTCGGCCATGGCCGCCTCGGCCCTCAACGCCCTCGCGAAGGAAGCCGAATGACCGGAAAGCTGTACGGGGTCGGCGTCGGCCCCGGAGATCCCGAACTCATCACCCTGAAGACCGCGCGGCTGATCGCGGAGGCCGACGTCGTCGCCTACCACGCGAAGGCCACTGGGCATTCCAACGCCCGGCGCATCGCGGACTCCCTGATCCCTGCCGGAGCCGTCGAAGAGGAGCTCATCTACCCGGTGACGACGGGTTCGACGGACCATCCGGGCGGCTACTCGGGAGCGATCGCGGAGTTCTACGAGGAGTCAGCCGGACGGCTCGCCCGGCATCTGGAGGCCGGACGCGACGTCGTCCTGCTCTCCGAGGGCGACCCGCTCTTCTACGGCTCGTACATGTACATGCACGACCGCCTCTCCTCCCGCTTCCCCTCCGAGATCGTGCCGGGCGTGACCTCGGTGTCGGCGGCGACGGCGGCGATCGCCAGCCCTCTCGTCCGGCACACCGACGTCCTGACGGTCCTGCCCGGCACCCTGCCGGTACCCGAACTGGCCCGCCGCCTCGCCGACACCCAGGGCGCGATCATCATGAAGCTCGGCCGCGCCTTCCCCGGCGTGCTCCAGGCCCTGGCCGAGGCGGGCCGCCTCGACGACGCCCTGTACGTCGAACGCGCCTCCATGCCAGAGGAGTGCTGGCGCCCCGTCCGCGAGGTCGACCCGGCGGCCGTCCCGTACTTCTCCGTCATCGTGGTCACCGGAGACACCGTGAACGGCGTCCGCGAGACCAGCGCCCCCGCGGCCCGTCTCACCGAAGCGCCCTCCGCCCGGCCCGACCCGCTTCCCGAGGCCGCGGCGGAAGCCGCCGAGCTGCTCGTCGTCGGCCTGGGACCCGGCCCCGACGAGTGGCTCACCCCCGAGGCCGCCGAGGCACTGGCGAACGTCGACCACGTCGTCGGCTACGCCCCGTACGTCAACCGCGTACCCCAGCGGGCAGGCCTGCGGCGCCACGCCAGCGGCAACACCGTGGAGGTCGACCGGGCATCGTCCGCCCTGCGACTGGCGGCTTCCGGTGAACGCGTGGCCGTGGTCTCCGGCGGCGACGCCGGCGTCTTCGGCATGGCCGCCGCCGTCTTCGAGGCCGCCGAACACCCCGACCTGCGGCACGTCCCCATCCGCGTAGTTCCCGGCATGACCGCCGTCCAGGCCGTCGCCGCCCGGGCCGGAGCCCCCATCGGCGGCGACTTCGCCGTGATGAGCCTCTCCGACCGCCTCAAGCCGTGGGACGTCATCGAGAAGCGCCTGCGCGCCGTCGCCGAGGCCGACCTCGTCCTCGGCGTCTACAACCCGGCCTCCCGCTCCCGCACCACCCAGGTCGCCGAGGCCCGGAAGATCCTCCTGGAGCACCGCCCCGCCGACACCGTCGTCATCGTGGGCCGCGACATCGGCCGCGCCGAAGAGTCGCTGACCGTGACCACCCTGGGCGAGTTGCGTCCCGAGTCCATCGACATGAAGTGCCTGCTCATCATCGGCGCCCGAGGCACCCGGCGCACCCCATCCGGACGGGTCTGGACCTCCCGCTCCGTCCCGGCCGGCTGAAGTCCGCCATTGGACGCACAGGTTCCATGATCCCCTCCCTGAATGATCGCTTCCCATTCGATCATCCGCGGGTCCCCGCGATATGGGCCTTGTGACAGCAGTCACACCGTGCTTTATTGACTTGAAACAGTGATACGCAGAAGCAGTTTGTGTATCACCGTATCAGCAAAGGTGTTCCCAGCCTGAGATGAGGAGCGAAGGCATGGAGAGACCCAGCAGACGCAATGTGCTGATCGGGGGAGGCACGCTGGGCGCACTCGGTGCGCTGAGCGTCGCGACACCCGCATGGACCTGGTCCCCCACGGGTTCGGTGGTCGGCGCCGGCGCCGGCGCCGACCCGCGGTGGGTCTGGGACGACGTGGCCGACCCGATCGTCGCCGACCTGATCAAGACGGGCAAGGTACCCGAGGTCAACAAGCTGCTGCGCAACTGGACCAAGAACGGCCAGACGCTGCCGGCCGGACTGCCGAGCGACCTGAAGAACTTCATCGAGCAGGCCCGGGCGCTGCCGTCGTGGTCCGACCAGAGCAAGCTCGACACGGCCTTCGAGTTCAACGAGAAGCGCGGGCTCTACCTCGGCGTGCTGTACGGGTTCGCCAGCGGCATGATGAGCACCGTCATCCCCAAGGAGGCCCGCGCGGTCTACTACTCGCAGGGCGGCGCGGACATGAAGGACCGCATCTCCAAGACCGCCAAGCTCGGGTACGACATCGGCACCGCGAACGCCTTCAAACCCGACGGCGAGATGATCGTCACCTGCGTCAAGACCCGGCTGGCGCACGCCGGGGTGCGCCACCTGCTGCCCCAGTCCCCGTATTGGGACAAGGTCGCCGACGAGGAGATCCCGATCAGCCAGATGGACATGATGGTCACCTGGCACAGCCTGCCCACGACCGTCATGCGGCACCTGAAGAACTGGAAAGTGCCGATCCCCGCCGACGAGGCCACGGCCTTCCTGCACTCGTGGCAGCTGACCGCGTACATGCTCGGCATCAAGGAGGAGTACATCCCCGCCTCCTGGGACGCGGCCGAGTCCCAGGCCAAGCAGTCCCTGGACACGCTCCTGGCCCCGACGCCCGAGGGCGTCAAGCTCGCCGACATCCTGCTCAGCCTCGGCGCGCAGATCGACGGCACCATCCTCAGCAAGTCCATCCTCGGCTCGTTCACCCGCTTCCTGCTCGGGGACGAGATCGCCGGATGGTTGAAGATCCCCCGCTACCTGCTGTGGGACAACCTCCTCAAGACGTCCTGGGGCCCGTTCATCGCCGTCCGCGAGGGCCTGCTGCCGTTCCCGCTGGCGCCGGCGGCCTACTGGACCTTCGACGAGTTCCTCCGCAAGTTCGCGCTGCTCTTCCTGTCCGAGGGGCAGTCGATCAATATCCAGATCCCCGACACCAACAACCCGAACTACCCGTGACGCCCCGGGCACCGGGGTGACCCGTCCGGCCGGGCGCAGACCGCCCGTTCCGTCCCGGCCGGATGAAGCTCTCGCACCGGGACCGGCTCCCCGGCCTGTCAGGCGGCCCGGATCCGGTTGAGTTCGTGGCCGAGGGGGGTGTCGCGGAAGGCGTCCCAGACGGGGCCGGTCCCGGTGGCCGCGTGGTGGCCCAGCAGCCAGCGGGCGTCGACCGAAGAGCCCTCCCAGAGCGGCGCCATGCCCTTCAGAGTGGGGACGAGACGCACCGCTGGAGGCTTTCCGCCTCTGAGGAGAGCCTCATCGGCGGCGCAGCAGGCCACCAGCCGCGGCGCGCCTCCCTGCGGCCGCCACAACACCCTCGCGTCGGCGTTCTCGTGGTGGGGATCGAAGAGACACGGCCGGAAAGAGGCACCGTAGTACTCGGAGCGCGCCATGGAGATCTCGGCCGTGAACACCTCCACTGACTTGTTGTCCCAGTGCAGGTTTCCGGGCTCTCCCGCCCGCCACCCGTCCCGCAGCCTCCTGGCCGCCTCCAACGGACCGCCCACCAGTTCCTCGACCAGGGTCAGCTCCCGGTCCAGCCCGTCCATGATGCGCAACGCCAACGCCCGTCCCAGGGCCAGATCATTTCTCGACACGCAGACATGGACGTTTCGACGACCCTCCTGGTTCGTCCGATGAGCCCGATCATTGAACCTTTTTCATCCTCGGTTCGGGTGCGCTGATCACAGCATGATCGCGGGTTGACGGTCCGGCCCCGAACATGAAGAAGCCCCTGGTAGATGGCTTGATCACCAACCAACACCCATTCCAACCAGGAGCTTCGGTGCTGTTCTATCGTGCCGCCGTCGTGCCGCCGTCGATTTGTCGTCCTCAACGCTGAACCACCTGGCCGGGGCGATCCGCCGGCACCGCAAGGCCATCGGGTCCGCTTGGCGGCTGCCGAACCCGGGGCGGCAAGCCCTGCTGGTGCTGGTCCGCTTGCGCAAGGCCGAGCGGGACGGCCAACTCCATCTCGTGCTGGACGGCGCCCTGATCCGCACCGACCCGGGCGTTCGGGTTGATCTTCCGGATGTGTTCCTCGGCCGAGGCGAGGATGCCGGGACGGGGTCAGGTCCACGTCCCGGCAGGGAGATCGGGGCGACCTCGGCCGTCCGGCCTGCGGGGATCTCGATCGGGCCGGAAAGAACCCTCCGTGGGGGGACGCCTTTGAGGAGCTCCGCTCTGTGCGGGGGGCTCTCCGCTCAGAGTCGCGTCTGTCCGCTGCGGATGAGAACGGCCCTCGGCGGGGTTCCCTCGTGGCCTGGCCGGGCGTAGCCTGAACGCAGAGTTCATCTCCTTCTTGGGCTGCGGCCCGGGAGTCTGCTGATCTTGTCGCTCCGGTCCCTGGCGGCGTTCACGCAATGTTCTGCCAGTGAATCGTCGTGAGGAGTTCCGGCATGAGTCAGCCTCCCTTCGTCCCTCCGGTCGTGTCTTCGTCCTGTGCTGTGCCGTCCTGCCGTGGCGGTGAGGTCCCGGGCGGGGACGAGGAGATCTTCGTTTCCGAGCATGGTCCGGCCGCTCTGGGGTTGCTCCTGTCGATCGAGGCCCTGGCGAGTGCCGGCCCGGTGGCGCAGGCACCGGCCGGGGCCGGGGGTTGAGCATGGATGGGCCGCTCCACAAGAACGTCGGGGACACACGGTCAGGTGACGGTGCCGCCTGGCGGGGTGAGGGGCATGCTCTTCACCCGGATCCGGTGGGGAAGGGCGGCCTGGATCGGGCTGCCGATGACCCTGCGGCGGAGATCATCAGGTGGTTGTTCTCGGTGGGTCTGGATCTGCATCTGGTCCTTGGCGTGATCGACCATCCTGCGGCGGCGCTGCGGCTGCACCGGGCGATCGCGACGGTGGACGCCGCGATCGCCGGCATCCAGGCGGCGGTCCTGCACGGGTCGGCGCCCCTGGCGGGGCAGGCCGCCATGACCGGCGGGGCCCTACCTGGGCCATCGGCCGATGAGCGCCCCGCGCCGGTCTCTTCCCAAGGCGGTGGTGTGCGGGTCCAGGATCAGTCCCGCGGCGTCGCGGACGGTGGCGGAGAGTCGATGGAGAGCGACAGCTGCGGGACGGCATTGGCGGTTGCCTCCGGTGGTCTGGGCTCCTACGCACTGGTGTCCCTAAGGGGGGAGATCGACGCGTCCAACAGCGGCTGGCTGGGCGATCGGTTGTCGTCCGCCATCGACGCCGCCGCCTGCGGGGTCGCGGTGGACCTGGCCGGGGTGGGGTTCTGCGATGCCAGCGGGATCGGTGTCCTGATCGGCGCGCTGAAACGATGCCGGGCCCGCGGGATCGGCTGGGAGATGGCCGGGGCGCATGACCGGGTCGCCCGGGTCTTTCACCTGACCGGGGTGGACCGGGTCCTGTCCCTGCACCCCGATCTGGACGGGTTGTCGGCCGCCCTCACCGCCCAGGCCGGGCCCGCTCCGGAACCTGTGCCGCCCGGGGCCGCTCCCACCGCCGCCTGACCAGGTCACCTCGTCCGGGCCGGGATCGGTCAGGACGGCGGGCGGGTGCGGGCGGATTCGGGCAGGAGGATGTCGCCGTTGATGACGCCGGTGGCGACGTCGGTGAGCTTGCGGTTGTTGTTGCGGGCGTAGGCGCGCATCACGACGAACGCCTCATCCACCGACCCGCTGCCGCGCTCGGCCAGCATGCCCTTGGCCTGCTCGATCAGGACCCGGGTGTTGAGCGCGATCTGGAGCTGCTGGGACAGAAGCGCCTGCTCACGGGCGGCCCTCTCACCGATCAGCCCGATCGTGGCGACATCGGCGAACGCCTGCCCCAACGCCGCGGTCCTCGCGTCCAGGCCGCCGGGGGCGGTGCCGAACAGGTTCAGGGCGCCGATGACCTCGTCACGCAACCGCATCGGCAGAGCGTGCACCGCGGCGAAGCCGCGCTCGTGGGCGACCGCGGTGAACCTCGGCCACCGGCCGGTCTCAGCGGCCAGGTCCGGGACGATGACCGGGGTTCCGGTGGCGTAGGCGTCCAGGCAGGGACCCTGTTCGGCCTCGAGCTGGAACAGCTCCAGCAGCCGTGACTGCTCATTGGAGGCGGCCACCAGCTGCAGGCGGTCGACCTGGTCGGTGAGCAGGAGCCCGGCCGCGTCGATCTCCAGCACCTGCACGCACCGCTCGGTGAGCAGATGCAGGAACTCGATCACGTCGAAATCGGCTATCAGGGTGTCGGCCAGCTCGACGAACACCTGGGCCAGAAGCTCTTCACGCGGCATGGTCGGTCACACTTTTCTGAAAGCTCAGGCCCTGGGCGTGCGCACAGGACGGTGGTAGGTCAGATGCCCGCATCCAGCTGTACCGCGACCATCCCGATCGCCTGGTGAACCTCCGCCCGCATCTCACCCAGCTCCCCGAACGGCCGAACCTCCGATGAGCCTGGGCTGCGGTGGGCGGAGTGGAGCATCACCTGCAGGGCGGCGGCGAAGGTAAGCGCGTCGGCGCGCTGCCCGGTCTCCGCCCTTGGCCGCCATCCGGCGATCACCGCCTCACCGCCCGAAGGCGGTCATCGCGCACCACATTTCCTGTCGCCCCACCTTCCCACCCCCGGCGACCAACTAGGACGGCCCGCCACCTACCGCGACACGGTGGAGGCCTACCTGCGGTCGGCCGGGATCGCCGCCTCATCTCAGCGGATCTACCGGATCTCGCCACTCTCGACGGGCACGCACGTCCGTGGTCTGGACGCGGTGAGCGTGCTGTGGGGTTTTGCGCCAAAGCTGCCAAAGGACTGGTGCGCCAAGGGCGCCGATGTCACCTGGCAGGTCTACCCGATCGCCGAGCACGTGCTGGGCACGATCTTCGCCGAACCGGCCTCGGTCATGTTCCTCGATGACCGCTTCAACGGCAAGGCGGTGAAGGGCGACGGCTGATTCCGGCGATGCGAGGAAGGATCGCCTTCCGGGTGCGGGAACGTCTCCGGACGGCGATCTTGTCGCGTTCGGCCGCCGATTCCCTGCGAACGTCAGTGCGACTCGGCGGCGCCGGGGGTGAGGCCGGTGGCCGCGAACAGGGTCTCCAGCAGGTCCTGGATGGGCTGGGCGGTGACGGTCGGGTCGATGACATGGCGGACGGCCACGCCGATGGCGAGGTTGATGATGGCCTCGGCGCCCTGGGTGGCGAGCGGCGCCATGGCGGGGCTGATCTTCTCCAGGGATCTGGCGAGCCGGGCGACGACGGAGCGGTGGCGTCCCGCCTCCGCTTCGAGCAGGGCGGTGTCGGACTTGGCGTCCAGGGCGAACTCCAGCTCCAGGCGAGGCCACCCGGACGCCAGGCCGTCATCGGCCCACTCCCGTAGCGCCCGGAGTGCGTTCGGGTCGGGGATCGTGTGCAGGATCTCCTCCAGTCGGCTCGCGTACCTCTCTTGGACGCCGCGGACGACGTGCAGGGCGATCTCCTGCTTGCCGGTGAAGTTGGAGTAGACCGCGCCGGTCGACAGACCGGCCTCATCGGCGATCTTCGCGATCGAGACCGACTGGTAGCCGTCGCGCAGGAACAGCCTCTCGGCCGCGCTCAGCAAATGCTCGCGATTGCGGGCCTGGGTCTCGGGACGGGTCAGGCGGGCCATGATCGGAATCATACCATTGACAGAACATCGATACCTGGATAATCATGACACTCAAATAATACCATTATTTGGAGTGGTGATGGGGCGCAGTCTGCTCGACCGGCTGGTCAATCCGTCGTGGACGGTGGCCGGGTCGGCGTTGGAAGGGGCGGTGCGGGGCCGGGTCGTGCTGGTGACGGGGGCCTCGCACGGGCTGGGCGAGGCGACCGCCCGGGGACTGGGCCGTGCGGGAGCGCGGGTGCTGCTGGTCGCTCGGTCGGCGGACAAGCTCGAAGCCGTCGCCGAGCAGATCCGCGGGGAAGGAGGGAAGGCGCACACCCATCCGTGTGATCTGTCGGATCCGGTGGCCGTGGAGGAGCTGGTCAAGCAGCTGCTGGAGACCTACGGGCGGATCGATGTGCTGGTGAGCAACGCCGGCAAATCGATGCGCCGGTCGGTGGCACTGCAGACCGATCGGTTCCACGACTTCACCCGCACCATCGGCGTCAACTATCTCGGGCCGATCCGGCTGGTGCTGGCGCTCCTGCCGTCGATGCGTGAGCACGGCGGGCACATCGTGAACGTCTCGACCATCGGGGTGCGGGTCTTCCCCAGCCCGCGATGGGGCGCCTACCAGGCGTCCAAGGCCGCGTTCGACGTTTGGCTGCGCAGCGTCACCCCGGAGATCCGGTCCGACGGCGTGACCGTCACCACTTTGTACATGGCGCTGATCTACACGCGGATGAGCGCGCCGACCCCGATCATGCGGCGGTTGCCGGGGCTGCTCCCCGAGCAGGCCGCAGGGCTGGTGTACCGGGCGATCATCGACCGGCCTCGCGCGATCGGCCCGTGGTGGGTCGGGTCGGCCGAGTTGCTGTCACTGCTGAGCCGTGGCGTGCAGGAACCGGTCCTGGCGCGCGTCCACCGGTTGAGCCGCGACACCCCGAGCGCGCTGGCCGGGGTGTCAGCGATGCCGGCACGGGGCACCGCGAGTCCAGCGGAGGGCGCGGGCGCCGATGCCGTCCGACTGTTCAGGCAGGCGATTCCGGTGCTGCGGCGGGCGGGGATCGTCGGGGCGGTGCCGCCGGGGCGGCTGGCGGGGATGATCCGGGCGGTTCGCGGGCGCGGGCTGACACTCGCCACGCTGTCGGGGATCGCGGCGGCGCGCTGGCCCGACCGGATCGCGGTCAGCGACGAACGGGGCCATCTCACCTACCGGCAGCTCCACGACCGGGTCGGCGCGCTCGCCGGGGCGCTGGCCGAGCGGTACGGGATCGGGCCCGGACGTACGGTCGCCGTCATGTGCCGCAACCACCGCGGATTCGTCGAAGCGGCACTCGCCGCCGCGGCGACCGGAGCCGATCTGCTGCCGCTGAACACCGAGTTCGCGGGGCCCCAGCTCGCGCACACCCTGTCCCGGCATCCCGCCGATCTGGTCATCGCGGACAAGGAGTTCGCCACCGTCCTCGACCAGGCCCACGCGGGACCACGCATCAACACGTCGTCGGAGTCGGCGGGGCGGAACGAGAGCATCGACCTCCTCATCGCGCTGAGGCGGCGTGCACCTGCGGGCCCGGCGAGGTCGGGGCGGATCCTGGTGCTGAGCTCGGGGACGACGGGTGCGCCGAAGGGCGTCGGCCGGACGCCGGAGTCGACAGGCATTCTGGGCCCGATGGTCTCCGCCATCGACCGGCTCGACCTTCGCACAGGCCGGCCGATCCTCATCGCCCCGCCGCTGTTCCACGGGTTCGGGCTGATCTATCTCGCGCTGGCCCTCCTGTTGGGCTGCCCCGCGGTGCTGCGCCGCCGGTTCGACGCCGCGGACGCGCTGCGGGTGATGGAAGAGGAGAAGGTCGCGGTGCTGGCGGCCGTTCCGATCATGCTGCAACGGATCATGGAACTGCCGGAGGGCGAACGGTCCGCCCGGGACGTCTCGTCGCTGAAGGCGGTGCTGACCGGCGGCGCACCGGTGCGGCCGGACACTGTCAAAGCGTTCACGGACGCCTTCGGGGCGGTGCTGGCCAATGGGTACGGTTCCTCCGAGATCGGGATCGCCACCATCGCGAGCCCCGCGGACCTGCGTACGGCCCCCGAGACCGTCGGTCGTCCGGTGCTCGGCGTCCCGGTCGAGATCCGCGACGACCACGGCCGCCGGCTCCCCGCCGGGACGACGGGACGGATTTTCGTGGGCGGGGCGATGATCGCCGACGGCCATGGGAGCGGGGGCCTGATGGACACCGGCGACCTGGGCCACCTCGATGCCTCGGGCCTGCTGTTCATCGACGGCCGCTCCGACGACATGATCGTCTCCGGCGGGGAGAACGTGTTCCCGCAGGAGGTCGAGAACCTGCTGGCCGCCCATCCGGCCGTCGCCGACGTCGCCGTCCTGGGCGTCCCCGACGCCGACTTCGGGCAGCGACTGGCCGCGTTCGTCGTCCCAGCCGGTGCGGCCGACGGTCTGCCCGACCTGTTGAAGGACCACGTCAAGCACCATCTCGCCCGCTACAAGACTCCACGCGAGGTGCACATCGTCGACGGCATTCCCCGGACCCCGACGGGAAAGATCCTCCGCCGTGTCCTCACCGACTCCGCGGCCGACCGCACCTGACCCGCTCGACCCCGTTGAGGAGAACCATGAGATACCCACCCGTCTTCGGCACCCGCGGCGAACACGACGAGCGCCTCATCGAGCAGTCCAGGAGACGAGCATGAGCGCACCCGACCACGAGATCGTGATCGTCGGCGCCGGGTTCTCCGGCATGGGCGTCGCGATCCAGCTGCGCCGCGCCGACCGCCACGACTTCGTCATCCTGGACGCCGCCCCGTCGGTGGGCGGGGTATGGCGGCACAACACCTATCCCGGTGTCGCGGTGGACATCCCCTCAGCCACCTACTGCTATTCCTTCGAGCCCAACCCGTCCTGGTCGCGAGCGTTCGCACCCGGCGCCGAAGTGCGCGCCTACGCCGAACACTGCGCCGACAAATACGGGCTCCACCCCCACATGAGGCTCGGCGTCCGGGTGGAGTCCGCCACCTGGGACGAGGAGAACCGGCTATGGCGCATCGGCACCGACGGCGGCCGGCTGACCGCGCGGTTCCTGGTATCGGCGGTCGGCCCCCTCGACCAGATCAAGAACCCCGCCATCCCCGGCATCGACACCTTCAAGGGCGACATCGTCCACACCGCCCGCTGGAACCACGACCTCGACCTGGCCGGAAGGAAGGTCGCGGTGATCGGCACCGGCGCCTCCGGCCTCCAGGTCATCCCGAAACTCGCCGAGCAGGCCGCCGACCTGAAGGTCTACCAGCGCACCCCGATCTGGGTCCTGCCGAAGGTCGACCTCCCGATCCCGGCACCGGTCCGCAGCCTGTTCCGACTGGCGCCTCCCCTGCAGCGCCTGGTGCGGCTCGGCACCACGGTCGCCTCCGAGGCGGTCATGGTCCTCGGGATCGTCCACTACGACAAGATCCCGTTCATCGTCCGGATCACCGAACAGATCTGCAAGGCGCATCTGCGCCGCCAGGTCCCCGACCGCGAGACCCGCCGCAAGCTCACCCCGACCTACGGGTTCGGCTGCAAACGGCCATCGTTCTCCAACACCTACCTGCGGTCCTTCACCCGGAAGAACGTCGAACTGGTGACCACTCCGATCCAGGAGATCACCCCCACCGGGATCACCACCCGCGACGGCCTGCACCGCGAGATCGACGCGCTCGTGTTGGCCACCGGCTTCAAGGTCCTCGAAGTCGGGGCGATGCCGCCGTTCCCCGTCGTCGGCTTGGACGGGGTGAACCTCGGCGAGCACTGGGACACCCACGGCTACGCCAACTATGAAGGCCTCGCCTCGACCCACACCCCGAACTACTGGCTCATGAACGGCCCGTACACGGTGTCGGGCGCGTCCTGGTTCGCCATCATCGAAAACAGCGCGACCCATATCGTCCGCTGCCTCACCGAGGCCGAGCGCCGCCACGCCACCCGCGTCGTCATCCGGCAACAGCCCCATGACGCCTTCACCGAGGACATGCGGCGCCGCATGAAGAGCACGATCCTCGCCCAGTCCTCCTGCGCCACTTCCAACAGCTACTACTTCGACCGCCACGGCAACTCACCGTTCATCCGCCCCCAGTCGGGCTTCCAGACCTGGCGTCGCGCCCGCGCCTACAACCTGGACGACTACGCCTACAGCGCCGACCAGCGCGCCGACGGTCCGGTCGGCGCATGACCGCCGATCCCGTTCACCCCAGCCCATCCGGACATGCGGTCACCAAGCCGCAACCGTCGCCGCAACCGTCCTCCATCGGGGCACGGATACTGGCCCGAGCGCTCCATGCGACGGTCCGTCCGATCCTGGACCACGGTCCGGTCACCCCGGCAGTGCTACGGGCGGCCTGGCTGTCCGACTACGCGGGCCTCCTCCTCCCCGCCCCTCGCGGCACCCGGCGGCAGCACGTCCCGTTCCCCGGCTTCGACGGCGAACTCGTCATGGGGCCAGGGGTCCACGGCCGCAACACCGGCGGCCGGATGGTGCTGTACTTCCACGGCGGAGCCTTCATCAGCTGCGGCCTGCGCACCCACTGCCGCCTCGTCGCCCGCATCTCCACCGCGGCGCAGGCCCCCGTCCTTCACATCGCCTACCGGCAACTCCCCGACGCCACCCTCGTCCAGACCGTCGAGGACTGCCTGGCCGCCTACCGGCACCTGCTCGACCGCGGCATCCCCGCCGACCGCATCGTCATCGCCGGTGACTCCGCCGGCGGCCACCTCGCCTTCGCCACCGCCCTCGCCGCCACCCTCCACGCTCTTCCAGCCCCGGCCGGAATCGCCGCGCTCTCCCCCTGGCTCGACCTCGAATGCGCCCACAACATCCACCACCCCAACGCTCCCACCGACCCCTACCTACCCATCCACCAGCTCGCCCGCATCGCCACCATGCTCACCCCCGACGGAACCCCACCCCCCTCCGTACTGGACGCCGACCTCACCGCCCTACCCCCAGTCCTCATCCACGTCGGCTCCATCGAAGCCCTGCGCAGCGACGCCGAACTCATGACCGACCGACTCCACCACTCCGGAATCCGGACCGACCTGCACATCTGGCCCGGCCAGATCCACGTCTTCCAAGCCTTCGCCGACCTCACCCCCGAAGGCCACCAGGCCATCACCGAAATCGGCACCTTCATCCGCACCATGACCGCCACACCAGACCACCGAAAGACCACAGCCACCCACCCGCCGCAACCCGGAAACGACTAGATCCCGCCCGAACCCAGACCGTCGTCTGGGCCTACCGCACCGGCTTCACCGACCGCCCCTGACGGCCCGGCCTGTCAGGAAAGGAGCACGAGCTGGGCCGCGACCAGGACGTCGAGGGTGCCGCACCACTTCGCGTAGGAGCGGGAGACGACCGCGTCCTTCTTGAGGTGGACGAAATCCCAGAGGCCGTGGAGGAACCAGCCTGCGGCGATCAGGTGGCGGCCCAGGTCGGGCTCCGTCAGCAGGCCGGCCAGGGCCAGGGAGCCGAAAGCGATCATTCCGAGGGTCTGCGTGCGGAAGGCGCGGGAGTCGCGTAGTGCTCCGTCGAAGGTACCCCAGACGAGCATGGCCAGTGCTATCGCAGCGAAGGCGGTGGATGGCGCCACCAGGTCGAGTGCCCGCAGCAGTACGTAGGAGCCGGTGAGGAGCAGGAGGGCGGGCCACGACGCCTCGCGCCGGTCCGTCTTGGCGGCCACGAGGTAGACCAAGGGCAGCAGAAGGAGGATGTCGGTGAGGACCGTCCGGATCGAGGAGTCGTCGGTCGGCATGGACGCCGCCATGGCGATGGCCAGCGCGAACGGCCAGAGCCGGGCCATGCGGTCAGACATGGTCGGGGCCTCCGTACTCCTCGCGGCGGCGGAGCATGACCAGGAGCATGAGCGGGAGCATCAGCACGTGTTCCAGGAGCATCGCCGTGCCGCCCGAGAGCACGTCCAGCCACAGGAGCGGGAGCAGGGCGAGGGCCGGGACGATCATGGAGGCGGCCATCTCGGCGGTGGCGGGCCAGGCGTGGCCACGGTAACGCATCCAGAGCGTCATGCCCGCCGTCATGTCGAAGGCCATCTCCAGGATGAGCAGTTCGGGGTGCCTCGCCGGGAACTCCAGTCCGGCGAGTGCGAGGCCGCCGCGTATGAGCATGCCGAAGACGGCCATGCCGACGAGCATCGCGGCGATCATCTCCAGGTAGTGGCGGAGGAAGGGGAGCCATCCTCGCGCTTGATGGTCGTGGCCGGTGCGCTTCATGTGCCGGTTCCTTCCGGTACGGAGTCGAAGGGGATGAGTCACAGACTGCGGCAGGCCGGTGCCGTCCAGTAGTGACGGAAGCGCACGCGGTCGGGTGCGGCTGTCACGACCTCTCATGACATTTGTCATCAGCCAGGCGGTGCGGCCGCGTCCCTCGCTGGAAGAGGGACAATGTCGGCGTGCGTGACATGCCGACGGAACGCGGGACCGGTCTGGGAGGTTTCCGCCGTTACACATGGTGGAGTCTCGCCGGGACCATCACGCTCTTCCTCGTGCTCTCCGTCCGGGGCTGGGGCATGGACCCGCGTACGCCCGGCTGGGCGGCGCTGCTCGGCGCCGCCGCGCTCGCCGTGCTCCTTCCGGCGGTCCTGGTTCTGCTCGACCGTCGGCTTCCCCGCGGAACCGGCGGCGCGCGGCCCGGACGTCCGCCCGTCATGTGGCTCGCGGCCGGCTGCGCGGCGGCGGCCGTGCTCG
Organism: Actinocorallia sp. B10E7; assembly: GCF_039871655.1. Taxonomy (NCBI): domain Bacteria; kingdom Bacillati; phylum Actinomycetota; class Actinomycetes; order Streptosporangiales; family Thermomonosporaceae; genus Actinocorallia; species Actinocorallia sp. B10E7. The sequence goes on along the minus strand of NZ_JBDPLZ010000012.1, from coordinate 34,577 downwards.
GCCTGGTCCCGCTGGTCCTCCTCGGGCATGAGTCCTGGCCGCTGCCCCCGGCCGTGATGGTGTCGGTCGCGGCGACGTTCCTGCCGCCGACACGACGGCGCGCGCTGGTCGCCGCGGCGGTGGTCTCGGCCGCCGCGCTCGGCGGAGCCGCCGGCCTCCTCTCCGGGGACGCGGAATGGCCGTTCGCCGCGGTCTTCCCGGCCGGGACCGTCGCGTTCACGGCGTGGATGACGCTGGGCATGTTGTGGGCCTGGGACGTCGCCGACCGCCTGGACGCCGCCGGACGTCTGGCCGCCGAGCTCGCGGTGAAGGAGGAGCGGCTCAGGTTCGCCGCGGACCTCCACGACATCCAGGGACACAGCCTCCAGGTCATCGCCCTCAAGAGCGAACTGGCCGAGCGGCTGGCCGCGACCGACCCGTCCCGGGCGGCCGCGGAGATGCGGGAGGTGCGGCGGCTGTCGGCCGACGCGCTCCGCGACACCCGCGCCGTGGCGCAGGGTTACCGGCGCACGGCGCTGCGGGACGAGATCGCCAACGCGTCCAAGGTGCTGGAGGCCGCCGAAATCCGGACGAGCGTCGAGCGCGCCGACGGCGCCGACGCGCGGGCCCTCTCCGAGACCGGCCGCCACCTTCTGGGCCTGGTGATGCGCGAGGCGACCACCAACATGCTGCGCCACAGCAGCGCGAGCCGCGCTCGCATCTCCTACCGGTTCGAGGAGGGCCGCGCCCTCCTGCGGGTCGGCAACGATGGCGCGGACGGGGCCTCTCCCCCGGACGCGGGCACCGGGCTGTCCGCCCTGGCCGAACGCCTGCGGGACGCCGAGGGCACGCTCGAGTGGCGGCGGGAGGGCGGCTGGTTCGAGGTCGTCGCGTCGCTTCCGGCGGGGACGGCCGCATCGGCGGGTGCGGCGTGATCCGGCTGCTGATCGCCGACGACGAGGACCTCATGCGTGGTGCGCTGGCGGCGCTGCTGGAGCTGGAGGACGACCTGTCCGTGGTCGCCGAGGCGTCGACCTCCACCGACGCGGTGCGGCTGGCGCGCGAGCACCGCCCCGACATCGCCGTGCTCGACCTGGAGATGCCGCCCGCCGACGGGCTGCACGCCGCGCAGGAGATCCGCGCGGAGCTGCCGACCCGGATCGTCCTGGTCACCCGCCACGCGCGTCCCGGGGTGCTCCGCCGCGCCCTCGCCGCGGGCGTCAGCGGTTTCGTGCCCAAGACCACGCCCGCCTCCCGGCTGGCCGAGATCCTCCGCGACGTCGCCGCCGGGCGGCGCTACGTCGACTCCGACATCGCCGCCTCCGCGCTGGCCGAGGACGACTGCCCGCTCACCGCGCGGGAGCTGGAGGTGCTGCGCGCGTCGCGGACCGGTGCCTCGGTCAACGAGATAGCCGCCCAGGTCCATCTGGCCCCCGGCACGGTGCGCAACTACCTCTCGTCGGCCATGGCCAAACTGGGCGTCTCCTCCCGTCACGCCGCCGCCCACCGCGCCTGGCGGGAAGGCTGGATCTGACCCGGGCGACCGGTCGGAATTAATGATCCTCGACCATATTCATAATGAGGAGAAACACTGCGCGGGCGCGTAGATGATCTCCTGTTCCTGTCATCCGGCGACCGGGCCCGGATGGTGTCGGACAAGAGAGAAGAATGCTTCTTATGCGGTTGTCGGTCTTTTTTCTGGCAGTGGTGACCGCCTCTGCCTTCGCCCTCTTCACCGGCCCAGCCGACGCTCTGAGCTCGAGCGGAGGATGCTACAAGCGGGTGAAGATCAAAGAAAGGGGACACAAGCCCAGATTCGTCTTCGTCAAAATCAAATGCGCCAAATCCAAGGGACGAAAAGGCCGCAAGGGAGAGAAAGGCGAGGAAGGTAGGGAGGGCCGGGACGGAAGAGACGGTCCGAATGGCGTGGACGGCAAAGACGGCACGGATGGCGCGGACGGTTTGGACGGCCGGGACGGCTTGGACGGCCGGGACGGGAAGGACGGCGCAGACGGAAGAGACGGCCGGGACGGCGAGAAAGGAGAAAAGGGAGATAAAGGCGACAAGGGCGATAAGGGCGACCCTGGCCCGCCCGGAGCGGTGGGGGATCCCGTGACCGTGCCGGGCGAGGCCGTGACGGTGCCCGCGAGCGGTTCGGCGGTCGCGCTCGGAGGCGAGTGTCCGGCGGACACCGTGCTGGTCGGCGGGGCTTTCAACGCCACGTCACCGGTCCTCTCGCAGAGCTCCCAGCCGTCCGTCCGGCAGTGGCAGGGGACCTTCTCCAGCGAGAACGGGTCGCCGGGAAGCGTGACGGTATCGTCGGTCTGCATGCCCACGTCGTGAGCGCGCCCGGTGAGGGCGGGCCGGCCGGGGATGGAGGGACTCAGTCCTCGCGGGCCGTAAGGCGGCGTTCCCTGCGGGCGTCGTACAGGTAGGACTCCCGGCCTCGGCGAGCCTCGGGGTCCAGGGCGCGGCCCACCAGGATGACGGCGGCCTGTCTCAGGCCGTGGGCCTCCACCTGGTCGGCGATGTCGGACAGGGTGCCGGTGAGGATGAGCTCGGCGGGCTGGGAGGCGTTGGCGACGACGACGGCGGGGCAGTCGAGGCCGTACTCGGGGACGAGTTCGGCCGCCAGGTGCCGGACGCGGGTGATGGCCAGGTGCAGGACGAGGGTGGCTCGGGTCCTGGCGAAGGCCGCGAGGGATTCGGTTTCCGGCATGGCGGTGGATCTGGCCCGGGTGCGGGTGAGGACGACGGACTGGGCCAGCAGCGGGACTGTCAGCTCCCGGCCGAGGAGGGCCGCCGCCGCCGCGTAGGCGGGGACGCCGGGGGTCACGTCCCAGGGGACGCCGCGCTCGTCCAGGCGGCTGGTCTGCTCCGCCAGGGCCGAGTAGAGCGACGGGTCGCCCGAGCAGAGGCGGACGACGTCGCGGCCCGCGTGGTGGGCGTCGGCCAGGTGGGCGACGATCCGGTCGAGGTCCAGGTGCCGGGTGTCGATGAGGACGGCGTCGTCACGGCAGTGGGACAGCACGTGCTCGTCGATGTAGGTGCCGGGGTAGAGGCAGACGTCCGCGCGTTCCAGCAGCTTGACGGCGCGCAGGGTGAGCAGGTCGGCGGCGCCGGGTCCGGCTCCGACGAAGTGGACGGTCACTGTGCTTCCTTTCTGAGCGACCATTGGGTGACGGTCCTGGAGGGGGTCCAGCCGTCGAACGCGCCCAGGGGCGCCAGCTGCTCGACGCTCAGGCGCACCAGCTCGCCGCCGAGTTCGCGGTACTTGGCCGCCAGCAGCACCTCCGTCTGCAGGGTGACGCCGTGAACGACCAGGCGGCCGCCCGGGCGGAGAGCCCGCAGGCAGTGCTCGAGCACGCCCTCACGGGTGGCTCCGCCGCCGACGAAGACCGCGTCGGGGGCTTCCAGGCCGTCCAGGGCCTCGGGCGCACGGCCGTGCACGACCCGCAGGGCGGGAACGCCGAGGGCCGCCGCGTTCGCCTCGATCCTGCGGGCCCGTTCGGGATGGGACTCGACGGCGACGGTCCGGCAGGAGGCGTCGGTGCGCATCCACTCGATGCCGACCGAGCCCGCGCCCGCGCCCACGTCCCACAACAACTGGCCGGGCATCGGGGCGAGCCGAGCCAGCGCGGAAGCCCGGACGTCCCGTTTGGTGAGCTGGCCGTCGTGCTCGAACGCCTCGTCGGGCAAGCCCGCCACCAGCGATTTTCCGGCCGGGGAACCGGCGCACTCGACCGCGACCACGTTCAGCGCCGGCGACCGCGCGGGCACGCCCTCGGCGGCGACCGCGCGGAACGCCGCCTCCTGGGCGGTGCCCAGGTCGGACAGGACCGTCAGCTCGCTCGTCCCGAACCCGGAGGCGACCAGGAGTTCGGCGACGCGGCGCGGGGTGGAGCCGTCGCCGGAGAGCACGAGGATCCGGCGGCCGGGGGTCAGCAGCCGCAGAAGGGTGCGCGGGTCCCGGCCGACGAGGCTGAGCACGGTCGTCGTCTCGGCGGGCCACCGCATCCGGGCGCGGGCCAGCGTGACCGACGAGAGGGCGGGGATGACCTCCACCCGCTCGGGGCCGAGCACGTCGATGAGGGTGCTGCCGACTCCCGACAGCAGCGGGTCGCCCGACGCCAGCACCACCGCGCCGCCGTCGCAGGACGCCAGCAGCTCGCGCAGCCCGGCGCGCAGCGGGGACGGCCAGCGCAGCCGCCGCTGCCCCTCGACCGGAGGCACCATCGCCAGGTGCCGTTCACCGCCGATCAGGGTCCCGGCGCGTTCGACGGTTCGGCGGGTCTCCTCGTCGAGCCGCGCCCAGCCGTCGGCGCCGATGCCGACCACGGTCACGCAGGAAGTCATGGCGCACGACCCTAGCGCTCGACCACCCGCGGTTCGTCCCGCCTTCTCCGGGGAGTAGCCTTGGCGCGTACTTCAGCACGAGGTGCCCCTCCGGGGGAGAATCTGGGAAGCCGGTGAAAGTCCGGCACAGGCCCGCTGCGGTGACTCAGGCGAAGACCTGGGAAGTCCGAAGACCGGCCTCGTGCGCTGATCGGCGGCACGACGAGCGGGAGCCTCACATGCCATCGCCTTTCCCCTTCAGCGCGGTCGTCGGCTCCGACGACATGGCGCTCGCCCTCACCCTCACCGCGGTCTCGCCGGCGGTCGGCGGCGTCCTGGTCCGGGGCGAGAAGGGCACAGCCAAGTCCACCATGGTCCGGGCACTGGCCCGGGTCCTGCCACCCATCGAGGTGATCGCGGGAGACCGTTTCTCCAGCGACCCGGCCGAGCGCGACCCGCTCTCCCCCGACGGCCCGTTCCCCGCGGACGCGCCCGTGGAGACCCGGCCGGTCCGGCTCGTCGAACTGCCCGTCGGCGCGACCGAGGACCGGGTGCTGGGCTCGCTGCACCTGGAGAAGGCCCTGGCCGAAGGCGTCACGGTCTACGAGCCGGGGCTGTTGGCGCGCGCCCACCGCGGCATCCTGTACGTCGACGAGGTGAACCTGCTGCACGACCACCTCGTCGACCTGCTGCTGGACGCCGCGGCGATGGGCCGCTCGACGGTCGAACGCGACGGGGTCTCCGTCGAACACGCCGCCCGGTTCGTCCTGGTGGGCACCATGAACCCCGAAGAGGGGGAGCTGCGGCCCCAGCTGCTCGACCGGTTCGGGCTGACCGTGGAGGTCGCGGCGCCCCGGGACCCGCGAACCAGGGTCGAGGTGGTCAAGCGGCGGCTGGCCTACGAGGCGGACCCGGACGGGTTCGCCGCGCGGTTCGCCGGCGCCGAGCAGGAGCTCACCCGCCGGATCCGCACGGCACGGGAACTGCTCGGCCGGGTCGTGCTCGGCGACGCGGCCCTGCTCAAGATCGCCGAGGTGTGCGCGGCCTTCGAGGTCGACGGCATGCGCGCCGACCTCGTCACGGCCCGCGCCGCCGCCGCCCACGCGGCCTGGCACGGCCGCGACGCCGTCACCCGCGAGGACATCCGGGCCGCCGCCCGCCTGTCACTTCCGCACCGGCGCCGCCGCAACCCGTTCGACGCGCCCGGAATCGACGAGGATCTGCTCGACGAGATCCTCGGCGACGAACTCCCTCCGGATCCGCCCCCGCCGTCCGGGCCTGAGCCCTCGGACCCGCCCCCCGGGCAGGACGAAGGCCCCGCGGACGAGGAGACCTGGACGCCCCTCGACGCCCACCAGAGCTCCGAGCCCGACGCCGGGCCGACCGAGCCGGGCGAAAACGGCGAAGAATCCGCCGAGAATCCTTCCGCGACGGACCCCGCGGATCCGGACTCCGGCGCGGCCGGTTTCAGCGTCGTCTCCCCCGGCACCCCCTACCGGTCCAGGATGTTCCGGGTTTCCGGCACCGGGACCGGCGAGGCCGGACGCAGGTCTCCGGCGCTCACCCGGACCGGGCGGCGGATCGGCGCCCGGCGGCCCGGCGAGGGGGCGGGTCAGGTCCACCTGCTGGAGACGTTCCGCGCGGCGGCCCCGCACCAGCGCGCACGCGGCCGCCGGGGCTCCGGCCTGCTGGTGCGCGGCGAGGACCTGCGGATCGCCGTCACCCAGGGCCGCGAGTCCAACCTGGTCCTGTTCTGCGTCGACGCCTCCGGCTCCATGGCCGCGCGCCGCCGCATGGCCCAGGTCAAGACGGCGATCGTCTCCCTGCTGCTCGACGCCTACCAGCGGCGCGACAAGGTGGGGCTGGTGACGTTCCGGCAGACGTCCGCCGAAGTGGTCCTGCCGCCGACCTCTTCGGTCGACGTCGCCGCCGCCCGCCTGGCCGAGCTGCCCGCGGGCGGCCGCACCCCGCTGGCCGAGGGCCTGCTCGCCGCGGCCGAGGTGCTGCGGCGGGAACGCCTGCGCGACCCTCGGCGCAGACCCCTGCTCGTCGTCGTCACCGACGGCCGGGCCACGGCGGGCCCCGACCCGGTGGCCAGGTCGCGACGAGCCGCCCGGTGGCTGGCCGACACGGGCGTGGCCGCGCTGGTCGTCGACTGTGAGACCGGCCGTTTCCGGATGGGCCTGGCCCGCCGGCTCAGCGGGGAACTCCGCGCCGAGTACGTGCCTCTCGGCGAGGTCGCCGCCGATGAACTGACCACCGCCGTCCGAGAGAGGATCGCCTGATGCCCCAGGGCCAGCCGCTGAACGTCCCCGAAGACGGGCTCACCACCCGGCAGCGGCGCAACCGGCCGCTGCTCGTGGTGCACACCGGCGACGGCAAGGGCAAGTCGACCGCCGCGTTCGGCCTGGCCATGCGCGGCTGGAACCAGGGCTGGAGCATCGGGGTGTTCCAGTTCGTGAAGTCCGCCAAGTGGCGGGTCGGCGAGCAGACCGTGCTGGAACGGCTCGGCCGGCTGCACGACGAGACGGGCGAGGGCGGACCCGTCGAGTGGCACAAGATGGGCTCGGGCTGGTCCTGGTCGCGCACTCAGGGGTCGGAGGCCGACCACGCGGCCGACGCCGCCGAAGGCTGGGCGGAGATCAAACGCCGGATCGCCGCCCGGACCCACGACCTGTACGTCCTGGACGAGTTCACCTACCCGATCGTCTGGGGCTGGGTCGACGTCGAGGACGTCGTCGAGACCTTCGTGAACCGGCCGGGGCGGCAGCACGTGGTGGTGACGGGGCGGCGGGCCCACCCCCGGCTGCTGGAGGCCGCCGACCTGGTGACCGAGATGGCCAAGGTCAAGCACCCGATGGACACCGGACAGAAGGGCCAGCGGGGCATCGAATGGTAGACCTGCCGCGCCTGGTCGTCGCCGCCCCCGCCTCCGGCCACGGCAAGACCACCGTGGCGACGGGCCTCATGGCGGCGCTCCGGGCGGCCGGACACCGGGTGTCCGGGCACAAGATCGGCCCCGACTACATCGACCCCGGGTACCACTCGCTGGCGACCGGGCTGCCGGGGCGCAACCTCGATCCGCACCTGGCCGGCGAGGAACGGCTGGCGCCGCTGCTGCTGGCCGGAGCACGGAACGCGGACATCGCCGTCATCGAGGGCGTCATGGGGCTCTACGACGGGAAGCTGGGCGGGGACGGCTTCGCCTCGACCGCCCATGTCGCGGCCGTCACCGGCACGCCCGTTGTGCTCGTCGTGGACATCTCGCACGCCTCGCGGTCGATCGCCGCCGTCGTCCAGGGCATGGTCGCCTACGGCCCGGAACTCCGCATCGCCGGGGTCATCCTGAACAAGGCGGGCTCGGAGCGGCACGCCGGAGAGGTCCGACGAGCCCTTGAACCGACGGGCGTGCCGGTTCTGGGCGTTCTGAACAGGGACGACGGGATCACCGTCCCGTCCCGGCACCTCGGGCTCGTCCCCGTCGCCGAACGAGACGACGCCACCCGGGCGCTGGAACGGCTGTCGGCGCGGATCGCCGAGAAGGTCGACCTGCGGCGGATCGTCGCCCTCGCCGGGCAGGCCCCGCCACTCGAGGCCGTCCCGTGGTCGGCCGCCGAGAACATCTCGCCGCCCAGCGCGCGGCGGCCCGTCGTGGCGGTCGCGGGCGGACGGGCGTTCACCTTCCGCTACAGCGAGACCGAGGAACTGCTGCGCGCGGCGGGATGCGACGTCGTCCACTTCGATCCGCTCGCCGACTCCGGGCTGCCCGACGGCACCTCGGGCCTCTACCTCGGCGGCGGCTTCCCCGAGGTGCACGCGAGCGGGCTGGGCGCGAACCTCCCGTTGCGCACGGCCCTCGGACGGGCCGTGGACGGCGGCGTGCCCGTCGTCGCCGAATGCGCCGGGCTGCTCTACCTGTGCCGCGTCCTGGACGGCGAGCCGATGGTGGGCTCGCTGGACGCCGAAGCGAGCATGTCCCCGCGGCTGACCCTCGGCTACCGGGAGGCCACCGCGCCGCAGGACACCCTGCTGGCCGGGGCGGGCGACCGGGTCACCGGGCACGAGTTCCACCGGACCGTGGTCGGGCCGCCCGCCGGACGCCGCGCGGCCTGGACCGTCGACGGCGCGCCGGAGGGATTCAGCACCGGCCCCGGCACGCCGACGGTGCACGCCTCCTACCTTCACACCCACTGGGCGGGCCATCCGGCCATGGCGCGGCGTTTCGCCGGCGCCGTACACCGGTTCGCCGCCTCCGCCCTCACCTCACCTCGGCTGGGAACCTCATGATGAATCCTTATCCTCTGGACCTTTCGGGGCGTGATGTCGTCGTCTTCGGCGGCGGGGAGCCCGCGCTCCGCCAGATCGCCGGGCTGCGCGCCGCCGGAGCCCGGGTCCACGTGGTCGCCCCCTCGGTCGTCCCGTCCGTCGAGGACCTCGCCACGCGGGGACTCGTCCGGTGGAGCGCGCGGAGCCTCCGTCCCGGGGATCTCGACGGGGTGTGGCTCGCCGTGGCCGCGACGGGCGTCGTCGAGGAGGACGAGGCCGTCGAGCGGGAGTCGGACGAGGCCCGTGTGCTGTGCGTGCGGCCTCCCCGCGCGGAGGGCCGCGCCTTCGCCGGAGCCGGCCGGGTGACGCTCGTCGGCGGCGGTCCCGGGGACTGCGGGCTGCTCACCGTCAGCGGGCGGGAGGCCCTGGAGTCCGCGGACGTCATCGTCACCGACCGGCTGGCCCCGCTGGACGCGCTGCGCTGGGCGCGTCCGGACGCCGAGATCATCGACGTCGCCAAGGTGCCCTGGGGCCGGGCCGCCGCACAGTCCGACATCAACGCGCTGCTCGTGGAGCGCGCCCTGGCGGGGGCGCACGTCGTGCGGTTCAAGGGCGGCGACAACTTCGTCTTCGGGCGCGGCGGCGAGGAGCTCCTCGCCTGCCGGGCCGCCGGGGTGCCCGTCACCGTGGTCCCCGGTGTCTCCTCGGCGGTCGCGGTGCCCGCGCTCGCCGAGATCCCGGTCACCCACCGGGGGCTGTCCCAGGGGTTCACCGTGGTGTCCGGCCATGTGCCGCCGGGGCACCCGGACTCGTCGGTGGACTACCGGGCACTCGCGGAGTCGGGGACGACCCTGGTGTTCCTCATGGCCGTGCGCACCCTCCCCGAGATCGCCGAGGCGCTGCTGGAAGCCGGTATGCCGGCCGAGACCCCGGCGGCGACGATCGCGGACGGGGCGTCGTCCGGACAGCGGGCCGTGCGTTCCACACTCGCGAAGATCGCCGATCTGGTGCGGGCCGAAGGGATCACCGCTCCGGCCGTGACCGTGATCGGTTCCGTCGTCTCGATAAATGACCAGCCGCACGGCAATTGACCAGAATTTAAGTAACCTGTACCGTTTTACATAATCGTCCGCGAGGAAGCCGGTGGGAATCCGGCACAGTCGCGCTACTGTGACGCCGTTCTCGGCGAAGTCAGACACTCGAGGGCGAGGTTCCATCCAGCGGGACGCAGTATCCCTTGACGGAGGTCTCATGTCTCACGTGTCCACGACCAGCCCCGAGCTGGAAGTCCCCAGGCTTCCCCTCTCCGCCCTCGCCCCGTGGGCCTTCTTCTTCGTGCTCCTGGCGTCCATCGCCGTCTTCTTCGTCGGCGCCGAGCAGGGGGCCTTCTCGCTCTTCTCCGGCACCGCGATCCACGAGTGGGTCCACGACGGCCGCCACCTGCTCGGCTACCCCTGCCACTGAGGCACTCCCCTTTCGCCGGGCGACCGGCTTTTTCAGCATGCCCGAAAACACTTTTCCTTTCGGGTATGCCTTTGTGCACCAGGAGCAGGAATTGAGTCCCAGGACTTTTCTCATCCACGGCCTCTTGGCCGGTTTCATCGCCGGAATTCTGGCTTTCGGGGCCGCTTATGTCTTCGGAGAGCCCCACATCGACGGCGCGATCGCCGTCGAGGAGGCGGCGGCCTCCGACCACGCCCACGCGGAGGGTGCCCCCGCCCACAGCCATGGCGAGGAGGGCGGCATCAGCCGGGCCCGGCAGTCCACGGCGGGCCTGGCCACCGCGACCATCGCCGTCGGCGTCGCGCTGGGCGGCGTCGTCGGGCTCGCCGCCGCCTTCGCCCTCGGCCGGGTCGGCAGGCTGCGGCCTGCCGCGTCCACGGCCCTCGTCGCGGTGGTCGGTTTCGTCTCGTTCGCTCTCGTGAGCTGGGCCAAGTACCCGCCGAACCCTCCCGCGACGGGCAGCGGCGAAACGATCGCCTCGCGGACCGCCGCCTACTTCGGCTTCCAGGCGTTCTCGGTGGTGCTCGCCGTCGGCGCGGTGGTCCTCGCAGCCCACCTGGCCCGGCGCGGCGACGCCTGGTTCGCCTCCGTGGTCCCCGCCTTGGGCTGGCTCGTCCTCGTGACGGCCGCCGGCCTGGCGCTCCCGTCGATCGACGAGGTCCCCGGCGACTTCCCGGCCGGCACCCTCTGGGGGTTCCGCTTCTCCTCGCTGGTCACCCAGACCGTGTTGTGGGGCACCATCACCGTGGTCCTCAGCGGTCTCGTCCAGCGGACGGCGCGGGCCGCCCAGGCCCGACAGTCGCTCATCGAGAGCGTCCGCACCTGAGTGGACGGCCCGGCCTGGAGTCCCGCCCCGGTCAGGCCAGTCCTCTCTCTACGAGCCAGCCGCCGGCGGCGACGTGGTCGATGACCACCTCGACGCCGGCGGTTCGGCTTTTCCTCCGTACGACGATGACGGGAAGCCCCAACTCTCCGGCGGCGACCATCTTCGGCCAGGTGTGGGTGCCGCCGGAGTCCTTCGTCACCAGCACGTCGCATCCGTGGCGGCGCAGGAGTTCGCGTTCGCCGTCCAGGACGTAGGGGCCGCGGCTCCGCAGCAGGGTCCAGGACGGAGGCAGCACCTGCTCGGGGGCGTCGACCACCCGCACCACCGCCGCGGCGTCCGCCAGCGGCTCGAGGAAATGCCCGAGCGTCTGGCGGCCGGTCGTCAGGAACGGGGCGCGGCCCGTTCTCGCGGCGGTCTCGGCCGCTTCTTCGTGGGTGTCGACCCAGATCCAGGAGTCGCTCCCGGGAGCGGACTCCCAGCCGGGTCGCTCGAGGCGCAGCAACGGCACGTTCGCCTGCGCGCACGCGGCGACGGCGTTGCTCGAGATCCCCCGCGCGAACGGATGCGTCGCGTCGACGACCGCCGAGATGCCGTTCTCCTTCAGATGGCCGGTGAGGCCTTCGACGCCGCCGAACCCTCCGATCCGCACCTCGCCGACGGGAAGCCGGGGCTGCGCGACCCGCCCGGCCAACGACGAAACGAACTGGACGTTCCGGGCTTGGAGCAGGAGCGCGAGTTCGCGCGCCTCGGCCGTGCCACCGAGTATCAGAACGGTCATCGAGAGGCTCCCGGCTCCAGCAGCGGCGGATCGGACGGGGCGCCCCCGGAGACGAGGGCGAGGAGGGCGTCCACGTCCAGGTGCTCCTCCACGAGGTCACCGAGCAGGTCGAGGCGGCGTTCGCGCAGGTCGGCGAAGGCCTCGGTGCCCGGAGTGAAGTCCCCGTGCCCCGCGACGGCCGCGACCTCCCGGAGCCAGGCGCGGCGGAACCCGTCGCTCTCCAGGCTGCCGTGCCACATCGTCCCGTACACCGCTCCGCTGCGCGCTCCCCCGAGGAACTCCTCGGTGCCGTCAGCAGGCGTGATCCGGCCGTGGTGGATCTCGTATCCCCCGACCGGATGCCCCAGCGCGCTCCCTTCGGGCAGGCGCAGGACCTTCCGCGGCGAGAACAGGGTGTCGACGCCCAGCAGCCCGAGCCCTTCGACGGACGCCCCGGCGGCGCCCTCGACCCCGTCCGGGTCGGCGATCGCCCGGCCCAGCATCTGGAAACCGCCGCAGATCCCCAGCACCGGCCGTCCCACCCGCGCGTGCGCCAGCACCACCTCGTCCATGCCGCGCTCGCGCAGCCACCGCAGATCGGCGATGGTCGCCCGGGTGCCCGGCAGGACGATGACGTCGGCCCCCTGCAACGCCCGCGCGTTGCCCGCGAACACGACGTCGACGTCCGGTTCGGCGCCCAAAGCGTCGATGTCGGTGAAGTTGCTGATCCGGGGGAACCGCACGACGGCCACCCGCAGCGCCGCCTTGTGCGTGGACCTGCGCCCCTCCAGGTCGAGCGCGTCCTCTGAGTCCAGCCACAGGTCGGGCCGCCAGGGCAGCACCCCGAACACGCGCCGCCCCGTCAGCCGCTCCAACTCTTCCAGTCCCGGCTTCAGCAGCCCGAGGTCGCCCCGGAACTTGTTGACGACGAAGCCCGCGATCAGCCGCTGGTCGGCGGGTTCCAGCAGCGCGACGGTCCCGTGCATCGCCGCGAAGACCCCGCCCCGGTCGATGTCGCCGACGACCACGGTGGGGATCCCCCCGTGCCGCGCCAGCCCCATGTTGATGTAGTCGCCGGCCCGCAGGTTGATCTCCGCAGGGCTGCCCGCCCCCTCGCAGACCACGACGTCGAACCGTCCGCGCAGGTCGTCATATGCCGCGAACGCCGCCTCGGCGAGCCGCGCCCGCCCCCCGGCGAACTGGTAGGACTCGATCGCCCCAGCGGGCTCCCCCATCACCACCACATGGCTGCGCCGGTCGCTCCCCGGCTTCAGCAGCACCGGATTCATCGCCGCCTCGGGTTCGGCCCGCGCCGCCAGCGCCTGCACCCACTGCGCCCGCCCGATCTCCGCCCCGTCGGCGCAGACCATCGAGTTGTTCGACATGTTCTGCGCCTTGAACGGCGCGACCCGCGCCCCCCGCCGCGCCAGCGCCCGGCACAGCCCGGCCGTCACGACACTCTTGCCCGCATCCGACGTCGTCCCCGCTACCAGCAGGCTTCCCCCGGGCGACCTCGACGTTTTCACCCGAGAAATGATATTCCGCCCCGGGCACGGCGGTCTCACCCGGCGGGCGACGCCTCCTTGCGGAATCGTCCTCCCCGGCGCCAGGCGAGGGCGCCGGGGAGGACGGGGAGCCAGAAGGACAGGACGCGGTGGAGGACGACCGCGACGACCGTCTCGGTGACGCCGCCGCCGAGCATGACCAGGACGACCACCAGGACGGGTTCGACCAGGCCGATGCCCGCCGGGAGCGGGCCCAGGAGGCGGAGCGGGATCGTCGCGAGGAAGGCCGCGGCCAGGGCGCCGGGGCCGACGTCCACGCCCAGGGCCTGCGCGGTGGCCAGGAACGCCAGGGCGGAGGAGACGGTGACGGCCGAGGACCCCGTGAGGAGGGCCGCCATGCGGGGTGAGGCGCCCGGGCCCCGGGTCAGGGCGGGGAGCGCGTCACGCAGCCGGCTCAGGAAGGACTGCTGGACCTTCAGCTGGATGATCAGGCCGACCACGGCCAGAACGCCCGCCGCCGTCAGGAGGATCGGCCATTCCGGGAAGTCGAGGGGGCTCGGGCTTTCCACCACTGCCGCGACGAGCGCCGCGGCGAGCACGGCGGTGTGGACGAGCGCCCCGGTCAGGCGGGTGGTCGCGACGGCGGCCTCGGCCTTGTTCGCCGACGCCCCCGACGCCTGGAGGTATTCGGCCAGAAGGGCGGCCGACCCCAGGCCCGGGAGGTGCTGCCGGGAGGAGTAGGCGGCGGCCAGCTGCTCGCGGCAGGTCCGGAGGAACGGCAGGCGGCGCCCGTAAGCGCCCATGAGCGCGAGCGCGCCGGCCGCGTACGAGACGGCGATCAGCACGACCGCGGTCGCCAGCCAGCGCGGGTCGGCGCCGCCCAGCACGTCGAGCGGGTCGTGGACCTCCGGCAGGCCGGACAGGCCGACGGCCGTGGCGGCCATGCCGAGCAGGGCGAGGAACAGCGTCCAGGCGCGGGACGGCAGGCGGGTGAGCCGGATCTCCTCGGCCTCGCCGGCCCCGGTGGTCCGCCGGATCTCGTCCTTCAGCTCGTCCAGCAGGTCGGGGTGTTCGCGCAGCGCCTTGCGGGTCGCGCTGCCGAAGGCCAGTGGCTGCAGAAGCGGGATCGCCGCGGCCAGCTCCGCGGGTTCCAGGACGTCCGCGGCCGCCTTCACGGGCCTTTCCGGGCCGACGAGCATCGCGGTGGAGCACAGGAGTTCGGCGACGTCCTGGGCGAGTTTGCGGTCGCTGGCGCCGTCCTCGGCGAACCCGAAGTCGACGATGACGGGGCGGTCCTGCTCGTCGACGAGGATGTTCGCGGCCCTCAGGTCGCGGTGCGCGATCCGGGTGCGGTGGAGCTTGCGGGCCTCCTCCCAGAGGCCGCGCAGGAACTCGTCGGTGAGCTCGGGCAGGTCGGCGAGCTCGCGCGCGTTCTCGACCGCCTCCTCGGCCAGCAGGTAGGTGCCGCCGCCGCAGGGCGCCAGGCCCGCGAACGCCGGGACGCGCACGCCCGCGCCCTGGGCGCGCATCACCAGGCACGCCTCGTGTTCCAGCTGGCGGCGCGGGGTGGCGAAGGGGCTCTCGTCCTCGACGCCGCGCATGGTCAGCAGCCGGGCGAGCTTGAACAGCAGGTCGGCGTCCCGGTGGTCGCGGCTGACGGCCTTGATGAACAGGCCCGTATCGTCCCGTGTCCGCTCGGCCAGGAACGGGACGGAGCCCCGGGCGTCGGCTTTCAGCTTCCGCACGTTGTCGACGCCGCCGACGGCCAGGCGCAGGCCCCGGACGATGTCGTCGTGGCTCGGGAGGATCGAGGGCGTGCCCCAGAGCATGTGGAAGGCCCCGCCGATCAGCAGGCCGAGACCCAGGCCCGCGACGACGTCCAGCGGGAAGTGCGCGCCGACGTACACGCGGCTGACCGCCACGACCACCGCCCACGCCCAGAAGACGCGGCGGAGCCGACGCGGCACGTGGGCCGAGGCGATGGTGGCGAGGGTCGCGGCGACGGCGGCGTGCCCGGAGATGAACCCGAGACCGCCCTCGTGGGCGCCCCGCAGGACGACTTCCTCCAGGAGCGCTCCCGGGCGTCCCCGGTCGGCCATGTCCTTGAGGAACTTCGCCAGGAACCAGGCGAGCGTTCCGCCGAGGGCGAGTTCGGCGGAGAGCCGGAAGCGGCGGAAGAGCAGCGCCACCGCGGCCGCCACGCCGACGGCTCCCAGCGCTCCCGCCTGCATGAGGATCTGCAGGGGCCAGAACAGCCAGTCCGGCAGGCTGTTGACCAGCCGGAAGAGGTCGCCCTCCACGGGCAGCAGGAACCCGTCCGCGGCGTAGAGGGACAGGAACGTCACCAGGAACAGGCCGACGATGATGCGCACGACGTCGCCCGGGTGCCGCGCGGTGTGCGGGCCGGTCCGGTTCCAGCGCCTCTTCCGTTCGGGGACCTCGAGATCGGGTTCGCCGGCGCGTTCCCGGGCTGCTTCGGCGCGTTCGCGGCCGACCAGTTCCTCGGTGACGGCCAGCAGCCGGTCGCGGTCCAGCTTCAGCGCCTTCACCGGCGCCTGGGAGCGGGCGCGTCCGAAGCCCACCAGGTACGGGAGCCCTTCGGAGTCGACGACGATGTTCTCCGCGCTCAGTTCGCGGTGCGCGACACGTGCCTCGCCCAGCAGCCTGAGCTGCTCCCACAGCTCGTCCAGGAGTTCGTCGCTGATGTTGTTGATGAGGTTGAGCCCGGCTCCGTCGACGTACTCCATCGCCAGGTAGCAGTCACCGGAACGCCTGGCCACGAACCGTTCGACGGCCGGTACGCGGACTCCCCTGTGCCGGGCGAGCTGCAGGACGTACTCTTCGTGCTCCAGCTGTCGTCTGGCCGAGACGAACGGCGCTCCGGGGCTTCCGCGAAGGGACCTCAGACGGTCGAAGAAGTCGGCGTCGCGCTGGTCACGGCCGATCGCCTTGAAGAACAGCTTCACGGCGGGAGCCCGGTAGACGACGGCGCGGCGTATGTCGGTGCGGATCGGCTCCAGTGCGGCCGAGGGCGGGATCAGGTCGGGGAAGACGGTCCGCAGCCGGATGATCCCGGGGATGTGCGCGGGGGTGCCGTAGGCGAAGAGGACGGCCGAGCCGATCCCCCAGCCGAACGCGATACCGCCGACCACGTCCAGCGGCAGGTGCGCGCCGACGTACACCCGTGCGAACCCGACCACGGCGACCAGCCCCCACAGGACCCGCCGGTAGGAGCGCGGCAGGTACGCCGACGCCACGGTGACGAGCGCGGCGGCGACGGCGGTGTGCCCGGCCGGGAAGCCGACGCCTCCGACGTGGACGTCTCCGCGCAGCGTCACCTCCTCCAGGATCGCGCCCGGACGTTCCCGTCCCGCGACCCACTTGACGACCTTGGCCAGGCCCCAGGCCGCGCCGCCCGCCGTCGCCAGGGCCAGGGCGAGCGCCCTGCGGTGCGCGATGAGCGCCAGGAGCGCGCTGATGACGACGCTTCCGACCCATCCGGCCTGCATGAACACCCAGAGCGGCCCGAACAGGAGGTCCGGAAGGTCGTTGGCCAGGCGGAAGAGACTGGTCTCCAGGCTTCCCGGCCCCTGGGCGGCGAGCAGCGCGCATCCCGCCGTCAGCACGGCGGCGGCCAGCGCCCGGACGCCGTCGCCGGGGTGGCGGAAGACCGTCGGCTGCTCCTGGTCCTCGCGGTTCACCGCCCACTGCCACCACACCCACACCACGGCGCCCGCCGGCAGGTACAGCAGGAAGGTGAAGAAGCGGAACAGCAGGACGCCCGCCGCCATCTTCGGCAGGTCGCCGCCGGTCAGCCCGAGCCCTCCGATGAGGGCGAGTTCGATGACGCCGGCGCTGCCCGGGGTGAGGGGGATGGCCGTCACCTGGCGGGCCACCGTGTAGACGGCGAACGTCTCGATGACCCCGGCCTCGGTGACCCCCACGGCCTGCAGCGACATGTAGAGGACGCCGAACGTCGCCAGGTGGTAGGCGAGCGTCGTCGCCGTCAGCGAGGCCCAGCGGGACCGGACGAGCTCCCGCACCTCGGACCGGAAGAGCTGCAGTTTCTCGGGCTTCATCTCCGGCTTACCCGGCAGGATCCGTCCCGCCTTGGAGAGGCCGCGCGCCAGCTTCTCCGCCGGGAACGTCCCCCAGAAGAGCCACGCGGTGACACCGAGGACCAGCGCGGCGAGGCCGAACCCGAGCGCTCCCGCGCCGCGCACCCCCGAAGGCACCTCGGAGACCACCGCGGCGGCCCCGAGCGCCGTCAGCGGCAGGACGAGCCGTGCCACGAGGTTCCACACGCCCGTCGAGAGGGCCTGCGTCACGATCTCCGTCAGGGAGAAGCCGACCTTGCGCAGCATGGTGATGTTCAGCGCCGTCCCGGCCGCTCCCCCGGCGGGCAGTCCGTAGGACACCGCGGTCGTCACGACGTTCACCGCGGTCGCGTCCCGGAACCTCAGTCCGGGCAGGCCCGCCATCAGCTGTCCGGCGGAGGCGGCGATCGCGGCCAGCGTCAGCAGGACGAGGCCCGCCATCTCCACCGCGTTGACCTTGCTGCCGAGGATCTCCCCTACCTCCCGCAGGTCCACCAGCCTGGGCAGCACAGCTCCCAGCAGCACGCCGGCCAGGACGACGCCCAGCACCGCGCTGACCGTCCGGCGGGAGGGCGGTTCGAACGGGAGTCCTCGGCGCGAGGCGCGCGCGGCCGACTGGCGGAGCGTCATCGGGGGCTCTTCTCCTGTGGGGGGCGATCGTTCTCAAGCTTCCCGGACATTTCCCTTGAAAGCAGAACTAAACGACCGTATCGCGATGCCGAAGGTCCCGAGTGACCGACCCGGCCTTCTTTAGCAAGACGACATTGACAATCCCAATAAGGCAAGCAACGCTTGCCTTATGACTCTTCCCGACCTGGACGAACTGATCGCGGAAGTCGACCGCACCTGCGCGAACGCCTACCGCCCCGACGACTCGCAACCCGGCTGGCTCGCCCTCCTGCGCACCGGCACCGGCCTGGCCGGGCTCAACGCCGTCGGCCGGGGCGTGTCCTCCACCGTCCTGGGCGAACTCCCCATCGACGCCGGAACACTCCTCAGATCACGCGCGTAGACTGCCCCCGCCTTCCCTGAAATGATCTTCGATCGGCCATCACCCGACGCCAAGGACCGTCTTGAACCACGAAGAGCTGCTGAGAGAGTCCCGAAGGATCCTGGACGAAGGAGGAGTCGAAACCCCCGCTTTCATCACTCCCGTCCCCGGGACCTTCCCCTTGAACTGCGACATCGACAACGACGTCGCGGTCGTCACCTTCCTCACCTCGGCGCCCGAGAAGAACGTCCACTACAGCGAGGAGTACGTCTTCGAACGGATCCGGGGAACCTGGGAGTACCTCGGCGGCGGCTCGGCCTCGATGGGCCTCCCTCCCCCGGTCCGCCGTACCCGCGAGGAGCTGAACGGCCTCCACATGAGGCTGACCGGCCACGGCCTCACCCGACGCCGCCGCCACAGCCTCTTCCCCGCCAGACGCTGGATCTCGACGGCCGAACTCCAACTCTCCGACGAGGTCGCCGGCCTCCGCCTGGACGACCGTCCGGTGCGCGTCCCCCGCCACGGGATCGTCTCCGTGGTCTGGCCCACCCTTCACCCCGCCACAGCCACCGCCCTGGCCGCCGACGGCCGCACCCTGGCCTCGCTGACCCTGGAGCCCCGCATATGGACCCCGACCCCGGACTGACGTCCGGGGGCCGCTCTCATGCCCAGCGCTTGAGGAACTCGACGACCTTCGTGGACGGCATCTTCCCGGCCTTGGCGAAGGAGCCGTCGTTGGTGGCGACCTTGACCTTGCCCCGGGGGCTGAGCACGACGAGCGCCGGAATCCCGCTCTTCTTCAGATCGAGCCCGTACTTCTTCGCCACGTTCAGGTTGCGGTCGAGCTCCCCGACGTCCACGGCCACCACATGGAAGACGTCCAGGTGGCGGCGCACCGACTTCTTACGGAAGGTCTCCCCCAGAACGACACAGTCCGGGCACCAGCCGGCGCCGAAGTCGATCAGAACGGGATGCTTGTCCTTGCGCGCCTTCGCGAGGGCCTCAGTGATGTCCTCCGCCGGATCGCGGTCGGGATCGTAGCTCGGAAGCGGCTCCTCGGCCGGGAACACCGGAGCCTCCGGCAGAGCGGGCACGGTGACCCGAGCGGGCTGGATCGGTCCGTCATTTCTCTCATCGCCGCAGGCGGACAGCACCAGAATCGCCGCGAGCGGGATCGAAAGCCTTCTGAGCATGGGGGGATGCTCCTTGATCACGAGGATGGGGACCGCCAAGCATACGCTGAAGATCATGTGCCGGTGCCGGTCACCGGGTCCGGCGGAAGTGTCCCGGCCCGCCGATAAGGTCGCCCGCATGACGACACCTGTGCTGAGGGCGACCGAGTGGGACGGGACCTCCTGGGACGACCCGTCCGACGAGAAACTGCACGACCTCCTGGCCGACATGAACCTCACCTGGCGCTTCGTCATCGTCACCCGGCTCGACCTGGAACCCGCCGACCAGCACTACATGCAGGTCCACCTCAACGACGACCTGAGCTACACGATCGAATACCGCGAGGGAGGCCCGGACCGGCACTTCCAGGCCGAGGTGCCGAGAGGACACGAACTCCTCGGTCTGGAACCGGTGGCCAGGGTCCTGCAGGACTGGTCCCGCCGAAGGCCCGGCTGGCGCGAGGCGCTCTCATGGTCTCCGCTGTCGTTGCCGTGACCGCGTGCCGAAGTCCCGCCCTCATCTGTCGTCGCCGAAGCGGGTAGGTCCTCCTGCGAACCGCGCCGCGGCGCGGACACCGTCACCGGCTCTGGAGGACAGCGGACATGAGCAACGTTCCGATCGCCGACCACGCGTTGCTGTCGGACTGCCGCACCGCCGCGCTGGTCACCAGGGACGGGTCGGTGGACTGGCTGTGCCTGCCCCGTTTTGACGCGCCGTCGCAGTTCGCCCGGCTCCTGGACGACGAGGCGGGCCACTGGTCGATCCGGCCGGTGGAGCGGGCCCGGATCTCACGGCGCTACCTGGACGACACCATGGTGCTGGAGACCGTCTTCCGGCTCCCCGACGCCGTGGTCACCCTCACCGACGCGCTCGTGACCGGCGTCGAGGACCGGGGCCACGGGATAGGCGCGAACTCGCCGCACCTGCTGGTGCGGCGCCTGGACTGCGCCGGCGGTGAGGCCGAGGTGGAGGTCGTGTTCAGGCCCCGGCCGGAGTACGGCGCGGTCCGCCCCGTCCTGTCGGCCGTCGAAGGCGGGATCGAGGTGCCCGGCGGCACGGAACGGATGGTCCTGACCAGTCCGGTGCCGATGCGCCTCACCGAGGGCGACGCCACCGCCCGGCTGCGGCTCACCCCCGGACGGACGCTGCTGTTCGCCCTGCACTACTCCGACCCGGAGCGGCCTCCCGCGAGGGTGTGGACGCAGAAGGAGCTGCTCCGCCGTCTGGAGCGCACGGTGACCGCGTGGCGGTCCTGGTCCGAACTCCACCAGGCGTACGAGGGGCCGTGGCAGGACCTCGTCCGGCAGAGCGGACTCGTCCTGCAGGCGCTCACCTTCCAGCCGAGCGGCGCCATCGTGGCCGCCCCGACCACCTCCCTGCCCGAGGGCGTGGGCGGCGAACGCAACTGGGACTACCGCTTCACCTGGGTCCGCGACGCCAGCCTCACCATGGACGCGTTGTGGGTCGCCGCCTGCCCCGACGAGGCCGCCGGGTTCTTCTCCTTCCTCGCCACCGCGGCGGGGCCGCCCGGCGAGAACCTCTCACTGCAGATCATGTTCGGTATCGACGGCGAGCACGACCTCACCGAACGGGTCCTGCCCCATCTAGCCGGCTGGCGGGACAGCCGACCCGTCCGGGTCGGCAACGGAGCCTGGAACCAGCGCCAGATCGACGTGTACGGCGAACTGCTCACCGCCGCCCACCGCCTCGCCGACTACCTCACCGAGATCGACGACGGCACCCGCGCCTTCCTCTGCGCCTGCGCCGACGCCGCCGGCCGCCACTGGCGCGAACCCGACCACGGCATCTGGGAGATACGCGGAGAACCCCAGCACTTCCTGCACTCGAAGGTCATGTGCTGGGCCGCGCTCGACCGCGCCATCGCCCTGGCCGACCTGCTCCAGGCCACCGGCAGGGTGGGGGAATGGACCCGCGAACGCGACGAGATCCGCAACGACATCCTGGCCCGGGGCTGGAACCCCGAAGCCGGCACGTTCACCCGGCACTACGGCTCCTCCGAACCTGACGCCGCCGGCCTCATGCTGGCCATCACCGGTTTCCTGCCCGCCGACGACCCCCGCATGCTCGCCACCATCGACACGGTCGAACGGCGCCTCACCGACGACCGCGGCCTCGTCTACCGCTACCGCGCCCCTGACGGCCTTCCCGGCGAAGAGGGCACCTTCCTGCTGTGCACCTTCTGGCTTGCCCACGCCCTGGCCCTGTCCGGCCAGACCTCCCGCGCCCGCGCCGTGTTCGAACACGCCGCGGCCCATCTCAACGACGTCGGCCTGCTCGCCGAGGAGATCTCCCCCGCCACCGGCGAACACCTCGGCAACTTCCCCCAGGCCTTCAGCCACATCGGCCTCATCAACGCCGCCTGGGCCATCAGCCAGGCCGACCGCCCGTGAACCGCACCCCTACTCGGGCGCAGGCGAGCCCGTTTCCCGCCGGTGCCAGGCCCAAATAGAGTCCTTGTAGCCGTCCGGCATGACCAGCCCCCCGACCTCTTCGGCCCCGAAGAGACCGATCTCCTTGTGCTCGTGGCTCAGCTTCGGCACGACGCCGTCCTCCAGCAGCCGACACCCGTAGGTCACTATGAGCACCCTGGCGTTCGGAATCGGCTCGTACACCCACACGTCCAGCAACGGTCCCGCCGCGACCGTCCAGCCGGACTCCTCGGAGATCTCACGGACGACGCACTCCTCGGGCGTCTCCGCGAGCTCCAGCCGACCTCCCGGCAGCTCCCACTCCTCCCGTTCGTTCCGCAACAACAGAACACGTTCCGCACGATCGAGAACAACACCCTTCACAGAAACCGGCCACTTTCCGGCCACCCTCACCCCCGCATCGCCGACGGCCCGCCCGAGAGCCCGGGCCTGATCCTCCCAGCACCAGGCCGCAGCCGCCGAGAATCTCAAAAAAAGCCGAGAGTTCCCGAATCACACAACATAACAGTAACAACACGATAAGGTCCGACGCGTGAGTCTCGGGAGCAGCATTGATTTGATACCCGGGTGAGCAAAAAGTCGCTGGTAGTACTGGTGGCCTGCGTGCTGGCGACGGGCCTGCTGGTCGCGCCGCAGGGCCAGGCGGGTGCGGCACCGAAGTTCAAGCACCCCGGGGTGCTGGTCACCCGGGCGCAACTGGACTACGTCCGGGCCCATCTGAAGCGCAAGCCCTTCAAGGGCGCGTTCGCCGCTTTGAAGAAGAACCCGCTCGCCTCGCTCAAGGCCAAACCGCACCCCTGGACGCAGTCGATCTGCGAGCCGTACGGGGTCGGCTCCAACGGCGGATGCTCGGCCGAGCTCCACGACGCCAACGCCGCCTACGCGACCGCGCTCCTGTGGTACCTGACCAAGGACCGCCGTTACCTGGCCAAAACGGCCCAGTACATGAACTCCTGGTCGCGCACGCTGAAGGAGCGCGGCGGAGCCGACGCCCCCCTGCAGGCGGGATGGGCCGCGATCAGCTGGACGCGCGCCGCCGAGATCGCGCGCTACTCGCTGCCCAAGAAGGTCAGGTGGAAGACCGAGAAGCGGTTCGAGGACATGCTCCGCAAGTACTACCTGCCGTGGACCGTCAACGGCTACCACGACCGCGTCATGAACGGGAACTGGGAGCTGGCGCTGGCCGACGCGACCGTCGACATGGGCGTCTTCCTCGATGACCGCCGGGTGTTCGACCGGGGCATCGAGGTGATGCGCTCCCGCGTCCCCGCCTACTTCTACCTGAAGTCCGACGGGCCCAGGCCGCACCAGCCGACGCCGGCCGTCTGGGACCTGGACGCCTACTGGTACCAGCCGTGCAGCGAGACGATCAGCCCCGAGGAGCCCGAGGACGTCAGGCACCCGTGCGCCGAGGGACAGCACGTCCACTACGTCAACGGCCAGACCCAGGAGACCTGCCGGGACCGGCTGCACGCCACCTACGGCATCGCCGCGGTGATGCAGCTCGCCGAGACCGCGAAGATCCAGGGCCGGAACCTGTTCCCCGAGCTGCGCGCCCGCATCACCGCCGCGAGCGAGCTGACCTCCAGGCTCAACCTGGCCGGAGTCCCCGCGGACCTGTGCGGCGGAGCCATCAGCACCGCCACCGGCGCGCCCGCCTCCGCCTTCGAGATCGTCTGGCAGGAGTACCACAAGAAGACCAACCTGCCCTGGACCAAGAGGATGGTCCTCAAGCAGCGCCCCGGCACCGTCCGCGAGTTCATCGCCTGGGAGACCCTCACCAACGCCAGAGCCTGACCCTCGGCCGGCGCGCTCCCCCCGTCCTCCCTCTGCCGCCGTCCGGCGGACCGCACCCGCCTCTCACAGGCGAGTGTGGTCGACCTCGATCGCGACGTCGACGGTGTCCCCGTCGTCCTTTCCCGCTCGGATGCGGGCGGGCACCGGCAGTGCCCAGGCACCGGTCTTGTCCCGCCAGACGCTGGTCCGCCAGGTGTGACCGTCCACGGTCGCGATCACCGGAGTCCGCCCGAAAGGCCCCGCGACACCCGGCGCGTGATCTTCCGGGATCGGAGCGAACACCCAGGAGCCTTCGCCCTGCCAGCGGAACAGAATCGCCTCGAACGTCGTCACGGACGACGCCTCACTCGCCATGTCCGCTCTTCCTCCTAAGACCGTGTCCTACGTGGCGATTTTGGCGAGCTTCTTGTAGCAGGTCAAGGCGGCTGCGAGGGCGATGAACAGGTGGCCGTGGCGCTCGTAGCGGACGGTCAGACGGCGGTAGCCGAACGGCCAGGAGAGCGTCCGTTCGATCTTGCACCGGTGGCGGCCGAGGCGTTCCTTGGATTCGATGCCCTTGCGGGCGATGCGCGGGACGATCCCGCGTCCGCCGCGCTGCTCCAGTCGACCAGGCCGAACCGGCCCAGCTCGTCCAGCACCGCCCGGTGCAGTTGCGGCCGCAGTCCCTGCTCGGTCCAGAACATGAACCTGCGATGCGCGGTGGAGGACGACACCCCGAACTCCGTCGGCAGATGCCGCCACGCACACCCGCTGGTCAGCACGTACACGATCGCGGTGAACACCGCCCGGTCGTCCAACGGCGCCGTCCCGCCGCCCTGCCGCCGCTCCGGATAGCGAGGCACCAGTGGCCCCCACAACTCCCACAGCTCATCGGGCACCGACCGCAGACCCAGACTCGACATCAACACGATCTAGGATCATCGCCGCAGATCACCCGAAAATCCACGTAGGACAAGGTCTCAGTCTTTATAGCCCGACAGGGAGACGCCCAGAGTCCGGCATGCCATCGCCACGGGAATCCCGTGCCCGGAGAGTTCCCGGATCAGCGGGAACTTTATTTTGGGAGGACGTTCTCACGCGCGAAGTAGGTGACGGCACGTGATCTTCCTTCCCCTGATCGACCTGGTCCATCTCACCGCGCCCGGCCGTCGAACGGGGGAAGCTCGCACCCGGCACCACCTGGACCCTCACCCCGGCCCCTGCATAACCCCAAAAAGGGACTGCCCGGCCTACGGCCGGACAGCCCCAACCAAGATCTTCAGCGGTCTTCTACCAGCCGGGAGACCTTTACCCAGCACCTACTGGAGCGTGGTTAAGTAACGGGTATCGACCGGTCATCCGTGAAAAATCACCAGGAGGTGGGCGATGGCCGAGGATGACACCAGCTATCTGGAGACACTCCGATCGATCGCTGAAATCGCACAATCAGTGGAAAAGGGAAAACGTCCGGAGTCTCGCGAGGAGATGGTGGGGGCGCACAACGGCACGGCACCCGGGACGTGCATGCTGAAGACGCTCCCCACCCGGCTCCTCGCGAAGGCGGAGGAAGTCGCGATCCAGACCAACCGCCTCAACGCCCTGCGGCTGCTGGGGCTGGGGGACATGACCTGGGGGAAGGCGCTGCCCGCCCCCCAGCACATCGCGGTGGTGACGAGCAAGTACTGGGGCCCCACTCCACGGCAGCTGACGGTCAGCTTCATGGAGAGCACGCCGATCGACCTGCAGGACCGCATCATCGCGCACCTGAACGCCTGGGCGCAGACCTCGTGCGTGTCGTTCGTCCGGACCAACGGCATCGGCACCGTCCGGATCTCCCGGGGACCCGGCGGCTACTACTCCTACCTCGGGACGGACGTCCTCCTGATCCCGCAGGGGCAGCAGACGATGAACCTCGAAGGGTTCACGATGGCGACCAGCGAGTCGGAGTTCCGGCGGGTGGTCAGGCACGAGGCCGGGCACACGCTGGGCTTTCCCCATGAGCACATGCGGGCCGGGCTCGTGGCCCGGATCGACCGCGACAAGGCGTACGTCTGGTTCTTGGAGCAGTACGGCTGGCCGCCGACCATGGTCGACCAGCAGGTGCTCACCCCGCTGGACGAGGCCTCGCTGCTCGGCACGCCCGTGGACCAGACCTCGATCATGTGCTACCAGCTGCCGGGGTCGATCACCAAGGACGGTCAACCCATCCTGGGCGGGACGGACATCAACACCAACGACTACCTGTTCGCCGGATCCATCTATCCGAAGCTCGCCTTCCAGATGACGGCCGGGCGCACGGACGACTGGGACGAGAAGGACGATGTCACCGCCCCCGACCTACAGGCCGGACTGACGAAGACCGGCCTCACCCCGGCCGGGGTGTGAGAGCCCGTTCCGTCATGGCTCATCTGATCGAGATCCGGCCCGCCGAGGAGGGCGTGCCGGATCTCCTTCTGCAGGTCGGGGACCTACTCCTGGTCTGGGCGGTCGGGGGCCGCATCCGCTCCGGCGCGGAGACCGTCGAGTTCCTCGGACCGTTCTCGCCCGGCGTACTCGGCACCGACCAGCGACTCCACACGCCGGAGGGGCTCCCCGGCAGGGTTGCCTTCCTCGCCCGGCATCCGGGCCGGGCCGAGATCGAGCTCTTCAGCGGCGTCCCCTGGCCGGAGGTCCGGCGGACTGCCTTCTCGCTCACGGTCGAGTGACCGCCCGGCCAGTCACAGGATGGGTAGGGAAACGACGTCGGTGAACACCAGCCGTTCGGTGATCTCACCGGGTTTGCCGGAGTGTAGATGGGCGCCCGGCCGCGGCTCCCTGTTGGGGATGAGCTCGACCTCGCGCACCCGCAGCCGGAACGAACCTGTCCCCGGAGCCACGAAGAACCTCGACGTCCAGTGCTTGAGGGCGGGCGAGAGCCCTGCCGGCTTCGGCACCGGTGACAGGACGTGGGAGAAGACCCATGCCGGAACGGTGCTGCTCTCGGGACCGAGATCGATGAGCTCCACCCTGTCGGCCGGCATCCCCTCGGGTGCCCGGCAACGTTCCAAGAGGAAGTCGACCCTGTTGACGGCCGGGGCGGCGGAGACGGCCCCCGTGAGCCTCACCTCGAACCCGTCGGGCAGCCGGGTCACGCGCAGGGTGCGGCCGGGAAGGAGCGGCACCATGTCCGTCTTCACCACGTCCGACAGGAACAGGCCGTCGAGGCTGTTCGGCTGGTAGCGGGCGACGGCGAGCTGGAGGAAGGTGTAGTCGAAGGACGCGACGCCGCTCCCGGCGAAGGCCACGTCGCACAGCCAGCACTTCTCTTCCTCGCTGTACGTCGGTTCGTGCGGTTTGATGACGACGTCCGCGTCGGCCTCCTTGAGCCGCAGCCTCCGCTCCGGGCCGGCCCCGGTGGTGATGTGGGAGGCGAATGGGCCGCCGCCCCGGAAGCCGACGGACGGATAGATCGGGTCGTGTCCGGCCCGTGAGATGAAGTTCGCGAGCCGCTCGTCCGGAAGGTCGGACCCGTCGATCTCCGGGCGCACGACCACCGCCAGCGACTCGCCGACCCCGGTGGTGTGCCAGGGCGATTGCAGGGCGAGCCGTACGCGGGTGCCGAGGCGCTCCCGGGTGAGGACGCCCGAGGGGGTGTCCAGGCCGCCCGTCTCCTTCCAGAGGAACGCGGGCCTGGCGGAGAGCACCACGGGCGGCGCGGGGCGGCTCGTGCTGGGTATGTTCACCGGAGGCAGTGTCCTGGTCTGAGTGAACTGCTGGGGATCGTCCGAGTCGCGGAAGTAGTGGCGGAACCGGCTGACCGCCCTGAGCGTGTAGGTCACCCTGCGGTGGCGGGTGTCGCCGAACTCGTGACGGAACAGCGTCGCCGGCTGCGCCGGGTCGTCCTGATCGATGTCGAGAGAGGCGATCTGCACGTCGGAGACCGAGTACATGGTGCGGTCCATTTGGTCCTGCCAGCCGGCGGTGATCTCCAGCCGCACCGTGCTCTTCGGATCGAGCAGCGGGGTCTGCGGCGCGAGCCCGGCGAAGGTCGCGCCGGCCTCGCGGGACGGCAGCAGCACGGTCTCCGGGGCGCGGAGCGGACGCTGGACCGCGTGCACCAGCGTCAGGGTCCGGGCGGGCGTCAGCATCGGATGCCGTCCCTGCTGGGCCGCCTCCAGCGAGTTCTCGGGAAGATCGAACGCATGCAGGGCGAAGTCGTCGATGATCCCCTTCCTCGGGAACGTCGACAGCTGCAGGGTGATCTGCTCCGCCGGTGCGAGCCGCACGACCAGCCGTCCGTCCTCCCAGCCCACCTGGGGACGCCCGGGGCTCGGGGTGGTCAGTTCCAGCGTTTTGGGCAGCAGATCGGGCCACCTGTCCACCCCGTCCCAGTCCCTGGGCTGCACGGCGGCGGCGCCCGGCCGGACGTCCGTGACCACGACGCCGCCTGCGGCCGGATCGGGCAGCCCTGCCCCCTCGGCCCCGGCCTCGCCGGAAGCGGAGAGCGCACGCTTGACCCACTCCCAGGTCAGGCGGTTCACCTCGGCGTCGTCGCCGTCGAGATCGAACATCCCGTGCTGCTCTGCGATGTCCACCGTGGTGGCCGGGGGCAGGAGCACCCGCTCGTCGTCGACCCGGTAGCCGAAGCGTTCCCCGTAGGCGCTGACGTCGAGATCGGCGACCGGATCGCTGCGGACGACGATGTGTTCGGTCGACTCTCCGGGGCCCAGCAGGTTGATGAGGACGCCTTCGGGGAGGACGACGTCCGGAGAGGCCACCGGCTCGTAACGCGCGTAGAACTTCGACTGCGTACTGTGCCGGTTGGCGGCGGGGTCATGGAGTTCGAGCCCCCCGCCCGCGATGTCCACCACCCGCGCCCGGAGCGTGTAGAACTGTCCGAAGCGCAGCCGGGGCACCGATCCCGGCTCGACCTCGAAGCCCATGGTGACGTTCATCTCCGGCTTGGACGGCCGCTGCGTCTGCGACGCCGGATCGAAACCGGGGCGGGGCACGGCGAGGCTCCATCCCCGCCAGGAGGCCACGGTCTCGTCCGCGTACAGCGCGCTGCCGTCAAAGATCGCGGCATTCGTCTTGATATGGCCTTCTTCCGGGGTTCCCGGGGAGCCGACGACGAGGAAATCGTCGCTGATCCCGCCGTCGGGCAGGCGCCGATGGATCCGGTAGGTGGCGTTCCGCCGGTGCAGCGAGAACCACTGGGCACCGCCGAATCCAGGCCGGACATCGATGCGGTAGCCCAGCACCAGGTCGTCGGCGGTGAGGACCTCGGGCTCCGCCGCCGCCCGAGCACGAGCCGCCCTGGCGAGCCGCGCCCGCATCTCCTGCCCGCGTCCGCGGAACACCAGTTGCAGCCCGCCCGAACGCAGTGCGGGCAGCGCCGCGGTCTCGTCCGGACGCGCGGACACGGCGCGCGCCGCCTCGCGCATCCGCTGGGCGGCCACGTCCACCTCCACGGTCACCACCTCCCAGCGGCGGGATCCGGTCGCGTCGAGCCGGTCGAGGGTGACCATTCCGGCGTTCACCTGGGGCATGGAAGCCGGCAGGAACTCCGCGCCGAACCGTGTCCTGGGGGACACGACCTCGGGAAGCGGGGCGGCGCGGCCAGGCCACAGCACCCGCACCGTCCCGCCAGCGAGGGCGGAGACCTCCCGGGCATCGAGCCGCAACTCGACGATCAGACCGAGCGCCCGGAGTACCGCCGGATGCTCGCGCAGCATCGACAGGGTCCGGTGGAAGCCCGCCGGACGCTCCGGCGGACCCGCGAGCACGGCCGGATCGGGCGCGGACGCCGACGCGGACGGATCAGGACCGGTCCAGTGGGAGTCGTGGAGGGCGTTGCGCACCTTCTCCTGGAAATCGGGTGAGTGAGAACCGAGTTCCGCGGTCACCTGGGACTGGGAGACCGTCTGCAGTGTGCGCATGACCGCCTGCGCGTCCTGGGAGGTCGGACGTACCGTGAGCGGGCCGCCGCTCGGCGCCGCCGCCCGTTCCGTCACGGCGTCCTCGACCATCAGTCCCGCCACGAGTCGCTCCCAGAGGCCGGGCTGGACGTGGAACACCGGGGCCAGGTCGCGGATGAGGGCCGGGGGCGTCTGCGGGTCCGCGTCCGGACCGTGCGCCTCGACCCGGACGGCGCCCTGCCGCAGCGCCTGCGGCGGCCAGTGCTCCATGCCGTGCCCGGACAGTGAACCGCCGCCGAGCCTGGGCACGATGAGCACCCGGAGCAGCGCGTCGTCCCCCGCGATGCCGCCCGGGACGGAGAGCCACAACATCTCGCTCATGACGCGAACGCCTTCCGGTAGCTCTCCCAGGTCTCCAACCCGGCACCGCCTTCCTCCAGCATGGCGGCGAACCCGCTCCGCGCGGCGGGCGCACCGCCGCCGACCAGCTCGAACGTCCCGCTGTCGACGGTCACCGACTCGGAGTACAGTGTCAGGTCCAGTTCGATGACGAGCGTTGCCCGGCCGAACAACCGGGGCGGTTCGTCCCGGTAGATAAGGGTCACCCGCAGCTCGACCGACACGGTGACCAAGCCGAGCAACTCGACGCAGCCGCCGATCCGGATGAACGCCTCCAGCTCCATCGAGCCGTCGGGACAGCGCACGAAATGCGCGCCGCCGAAGGCGTGGACCTCGGCTTTGGCGACCACGAAGTCGAGGGCGATCATCGCCCCGAACTCCAGGGACAGCTCCACCTTTGGTTCCCGGTCTCCCGCCACCTCCAAGGCGACGTATCCGCCGCCGCCGAACCCGCTGACCGTCAGGGTGAACGGCTGCTCCCGGCTGGCGAAGGCCAGGACGACGGACACCGGCTGCTCCGCGAAGGGGACGTGCACCTCCATGCGGACGGCGATGTTCCGCATCACGAACATCCCGGCTGCCGCCGCGGGCAGGCCGATCCGGTAACCGGCGACGAGCCCCGTCGTCGACACGCTGATGGTCGGTCCCCGCCCGCCGATGAGCTCCATGAGTTTCGCCTGCAGATCGTGAAGCAGTCTGAGCCCCCGGCCGAACTCGACTTTCGGGTTGTGCATCTCCAGCTTCGTCGGCTGCCCCGGGAACTGTGTGAACGCCACCGAGTCGAACGACAGCGTCAGCAGGGAGGCCGCGGGAGGCGGCGGCAGCACCAGCATGAAGTTCTTCAGCGAGCAGGTGGGCTGCTGCTGGGCGTCGGACGGCAGCCACCCGCTGCGGACGACCAGATCGAACTGGGCGGGCTCCAGCCCCGGCCTGGGCCGGAACGGCCCGTGGTTCCTGAGTCTCACCTTCTCCCAGCGCATCTCCATGTCAACTGCGGCGCCCACCCGCCGCTGGACGATCTTCGGCGGCCCCGGCCTCGGGCTGGAGGTGGCGTCGATCAGCGCGGCCAGCGGGAAACCGAACAGCGTCGCCCCCTTGAACGCCTCGTTGAGCGCGCTCGCGGAGTCGGGCTGATGCGGCAGGACACCGGTCGGGACGGGACCGAGCTCGCGCGATATCCCGTCGGCGGTGAACCTGGGCGCGACCAGCCCGCCCGAGCGGTCGGCGTTCTCGGTGAAGTCGACCGGGACCTTGGATTGCTCGTCGAAACGGAGCACGACCGGAGGGATCGAGGACGCGGCCGCGGCGTCCGGGGGAGCCGAGAGCGCACGGAATTCGGGGGAATACTCCAGCGTCCGCTCCTGGGCGTGCTCCGCACCGGGGAGCAGGGAGCGCAGCGCGGGCAGCACCACTCCGGCCTTCTTCAGATCCGGCCGGAATCCGTCACCGTCCCGGATGCCGGAAAAGGTGAGCGAGTGCACCTCCTGGACGTCGCCCGGCTTGCCGTCGGCGCCCACCAGGTCGATCTCGACACCGGGGATGCGGACCGTTCCATGCTGATCCCACAACGCCGACGCGGCTCCTGCGGGGTCCGGCACCATGTCGGCGACGAAGACCAGGGGCGTGTCGAACCGCACGTCCTTGTCCCCGGTACGGCATCGGATCGGGAACAGGAACGACGCGCCGCCGTTCTCTGGAATGAACAGCTCCACATTGCCGGGCTCCCCCCTGCTGTTGATGGAGAAGGCAGTCCCCAGGATCTCGACCTCGTCGAACGGGAAGGTGCGGCCGCGTACCCCGGTGCGCAACGGCTGGGTGATCACCAGGATCCGCCGCGTCAGCAGTGCCGCTGCCTGGCCCACCGTGGTGGAGGTGTGGACGGGTAGGAAGGCGCGCCTGGTGAACACCTGGTAGATGGCACGGTGCCCGAACGGCCACAGCCTGCCCTGCGCGACCACCTCCACCTTCTGGTCGCGGCCGAACACGAGTTCGTGGCTCCACGCGCTGGAAGGCCACTTCCCGTCGGCCGACAGGGTCCCGCCCAGCGCACTGAGCTCAAGCCGGGTCGCCTTCGGTGGCAACGATGTCTCGTTCGTCCAGTTCACTATCTTCTCCCGCCACCTCTCGAGCGGCGGATCCTGGAAGAACCCCTGGTCGGCGATGCCGCTCCCGGCCGAGACCAACTGGGGCCACACCGCCAGCCGCGCGTCCGCCGGGCCTCCGTCGCCTGCGCGCAGCCGCGCATGCCACAGGCCCACCGCGTCCGCGATCACGGTGGGACGGGCGGCGTGGTCGGACACCACCGCCTCTCCCAGGGTCAGCGCCTCAGGTGCCAGCCGCAGCCCCCACGGCATCTCGACGGCGGATGTCGGCCCGAGGCGCGGGCCCCCGGCCAGCGCCTCAAGGACACCCGCCACGCTCAGCTCGATCCCGGTCCCCCTGTCGAGCCGGAAGACGAGCTCGCTGACCCCGGTCAACCGCGAGTCGCCGTGCACGAGACCCGCCGTACTGAAAATGGCCTGCGTCGTCGTCTGCTCCAGGATGGCCTGCGGCGGGAACGTCACCGTCACGGTCGGATCGGCGCCGGTCGCCACCAGCTGCGGCGGTGCCGCGGCGGACACCGGTGGGCGGACCTCGAACCCCTCCCAGCGCACGGCCAGGACCACGAGGTCCCGGCTCCGCAGGATCAGGAAAGTCTGCGATGCCATCTCCACCGCCTAGGTCTGCGGGGCGAGCGCGTAGCGCAGGGTGCCGTTCACCACGTGCGCCACATGCGCGCTCCCCACGCTGTCGAAGATCAGCTGCGGCCATCCCCCGCCCGCCTCCACGTCCTCGACGGCGAACGTGCCGATGCCGGTGCGCGTCGCGTACCGCAGCCGCCCCCCGGCCCCGTAGACGATGCAGAACCTCGACTGGTGGCTCACCCCAACCGCGGAGCGGACGTCGCTCACATCGCTCGACACGACCTCGATGGCGGGCGACTCGGGGAAATTGCCGAACATGCAGATTTTGAGGGACCGGGTCTTCCGCTCGAAATACGAGATGATTCCCTCCCCGGTGATCGAGTGCGCCATCGCGGGGCACTCGCCCAGGACATCTCCCCTGTCGAGGATCTCCACCCGCCATTCGTTGGGCTGGCCGGGGAAATCCACCCCGGGAATCATGGTCGCCATCCGCAGCTGCCGAGCCGTCACGCCCGCGGGCGACCGGTCGTCGAAATAGGCGGTCCTCAGCACTTCCTGGGAGTCGAAGTCCAGCGCCGTGAACCACCCCTTCTCCACGAGATTCGAGGAGTCGACCTTCTCCACGTTCTTACGCCAGGTCGGCGGGGCGCTCGGATTCGTCGGCGGAGGCGCCTTGGACGCATGCCACAGCGAAAGGCCAGCCTGATAGCAGAGATGTGGAATATCTTTGAAGGGAGGATTCTGGAAGACGCCATGGCAGACCTTCATGATGACGAAACGGACGCTGCCCGGGAAGAGGCCGCCTTCCGTGTTGGCCTCCTCGAACTGCCAGTTCACGTCCCGGACCCCGTAGATCAGATGATCGGTGGCTCTGCTCTGGTAGGCGAGGTGCGGCCGGGACTTGGAATCGATCGAGAGGGAGATGCGGTACTCGTCGCGCGCCGCCGGTTCGCACGGCAGCGCTTCCCGCAACCATTCCGTCGCGGTTCTGTAGGCCAGCATGACCGCGCCGGACTGCATCGTGTAAGCGATCCAGGGCACGTCCGACGAATCCACCGCCAGACAGACCTGACCATGGACGCTCCCAGAGTCGTCGACAGCCTCGGTGAAGAATTCAGTCGGCATCGCTCACGCCATTCACGGATCATCTCGCGCTCATCATCCCCGAGGACATGGCAACACGGAGATTCCTTTCCGGGCAACCCGCCGATGGAAAATATTATGTAATCAGATCCGGCCGCAACGCCGATTCTAGAGGTATTCTCCCGACGGATCGTTTTCTCTGCAAAAACCTCTTGAGAATGCCCTACCGACGGAGTTCGGGGTCTCGCCCGCCACGGTGCACCGCCAGTTCGTCTTCTGGACCAGGCAGGGCTTGCGGCAGGCCTTCCATCAGGCGGTGCTGGACGAGTTGGGCTCGCAGGCCGAGGTCGACTGGAGTAGCGCGATCGTGGACGCCGCGGTGGTGCGGGCGAAAAAGGGGGCGCGCTGACCGGCCCCAATCCGGTCGACCGGGGCAAGAGGGGAAGCAAACTCCACGTGGTCTGCGACGGGCAAGGCCTGCCGCTGGCCGTGCTGGTCACCGGCGCCAACGTCCACGACATCCACGGGTTCAAGCCGCTCATCGAGGCGATCCCGCCGGTCCGCTCCCGCCACGGACCGCGCCGGCGCCGCCCTGCCAAGGTCCGGGCGACAAAGCCTACGAGGCCGCCGACCTGCGCAGATGGCTGCGCCGGCGGGGAATCGCATCCCGCAAGGGAATCGAGTCCGGACAGCGGCTAGGCCGGCACCGGTGGAAGATCGAGCGGACCATGTGCGCCGCGAGGCGCTCTGTTGTATCCCCGGTTCAGCCGGGAGGAACTTGGAGGGAGGTTTCTGGGCCGAATGGCTGACCTGGATCCGAAAGGTGAAGGGGACAATAGCATGCCAGAAAATCCGG
>NZ_JBDPLZ010000011.1:0-229874 GCF_039871655.1 Actinocorallia sp. B10E7 | reverse complement strand
GGATCCGGGCCTTGTAGGCCGCGGTGAACGTCCGCCGCTTGGGCCGGCTCGGCTTCTCATCGGTCACTCGACCATCCTGCCCTCTCATGGCGGCCTGGTCGGCGAGGGTCATCGTCACTGTCCTGATAGTCCCGTCTCGCCCTGCTTCACATCAAAAGGATCTGTTCGTCCCGTGTGTCACACCAGTCTGACAGAGAGGGCGGGAGCTGCTCCGTTGTTGAGACCGCGTTGATCCCAAAACGGTTCCATCCATCACAGAAGGAGGAGAGCGAAGCCAGGAGGTCAAGCGCCAGGGTCGGATGCCTGACCTGCTGCCTGATGACAGGCTCGATTGATCGCATACGTCAGCAGACCTCTGTGCACGCTATGAACTGGGCGAGCAGCCGAAACGTGCCCCTGCCGCTGTCCCCACGATGGCATCCGCCTTTCGGCGCCGATCGGCTCCGGTTGAGCGGTGCCGATGGGACGTGTGTTCCGGGCCGGGGCTCTCCGTGCGTGAACTCAGCGTTTGACGCGGTTCAGGAAAGCCAGGACGGAGAAGGTGAGGAACACCGGTCCGAGGATCCGGACGACGAGGTTGATGTAGCGGCCGACGGTGTTGAGCTCGGTGGACGGAGCTCGGAAGAAAACGGCGTTCAGCGTGGTCTCGGTGGCTTTTCCGGTCTGTTCCCAGATGGTCTTGGCGGGTTCGGACCGGGGCACGGTGACTGTGACCGGACGAACGTCACCGTCCGGTTCGGTCAGGGCACCATTCAGGGTGAGGGTTCGGTCTGCGGATGGAAGCCCCCACATGACCGTCGTCGCGACCACGGCCAT
The DNA here is from genome assembly GCF_039871655.1 of Actinocorallia sp. B10E7. Classification (NCBI taxonomy): domain Bacteria; kingdom Bacillati; phylum Actinomycetota; class Actinomycetes; order Streptosporangiales; family Thermomonosporaceae; genus Actinocorallia; species Actinocorallia sp. B10E7. The sequence continues at coordinate 229,058 of NZ_JBDPLZ010000011.1, read as the reverse complement.
GATGATGAGCAGCAGCCAGGAGACGGCCCGGCCCGCGCGCAGCATGTATCCCGACGTACACCAGTAGGCGGTCAGCAGGAGTCGTTCGACGAAGTGGGCGAAAGAGGGTGTTTCGGTGGCGGCGCCGGCACGCCGCATCTCCATCTCTCCGTAGTAGAAGTCGGCTGCGCCGGGTTCGTCCCTGTCGTTCTCCAGAGCTTTGCGGAACTGCCTGTACAGCGCTTCGATCCGATGCGGATCCAGTACGTCCGTGCCTTTGGGCGCCGGTTCCCATCTCGTACCAAATTTGGAATTATCATGCCGCCAATGCTGCTCCTCGGCCAGGACCCTCCGGGGTCCGAACGGGCCGGTCGCGAAGACGCACCTCCCGTCGAGCCTGATCCGGTCCAGGCGGTGGATCCCGGCGAAAAGACATGTGCTCAGATCGATGTCGGTCAGCTCGATCCGTTCGGCGTCAACTGCCCGCAGGGAGGTCAAAAGGACTGGGCCGACCTCTCTTTCCCCGCTCTTCCAGAGCTCCTCCTGAATCAAGGGGCTGGCGTTCTCCGCTACGGCGAACAGAGCCGAGAACGTCGATCCCGACATGTCCATCCGTGTTCCCCGCAGTCTCATCCTCGCTCGATTCGCGCGCATCTCTGTGCCCTGCAGGTGGGAGATCGCCCCCTCGACGGACAGATCTTCGGCTGTGCGGCTCCGGGAGAGGTTGAGACTTCCCGTGGCGCAGCGCCAGCGAAGGTCTCTCTCCGCTCTCAGCTTCCGCTCCCTTCGTGAAGGTCCTGCCCTTGAAATCGGCGAGGTTCTTGAAGACCGCCTGGTGGAAGTCCGCGCCGCCTTCGAACGACTTTCCGTTGAACCTGGCTCTGCCGAGGAATCTCGCTCTCCGGAAGGAGGCATCCCCGGTGAAGGCCACGTCCACGAAGCGGGCCTCATCGGGGAAGGTCGTGTCGTTGAAGTCCGCGTCGGCGAAGCGTGTGCCGGCGAAGAGCCCCGTCGTGGACGTGTTTCCGTGGAAGTCTGCTTTTCCGGTGAAGGACGCGCCACTGAAGTCTGCTTTCGCTATGTTCACGCAGCTGAAGTCGGCGTCCGCACAGAATTCCGCACCACGAAAATCCGCTGCGTAGAGGAGGTTTTCTCTGGATTGCGGCCCGGTGGCGTCCAGCAGTTCGGCGAGTAGTTCTCCGGAGAAGGTGACGCCACGAGCGTTCAGACGGTCGGAACCGTTCAGAAGGGACGCCCTGGCGGCCGGGGTGAGATGGGCCAGGCAACGGCCGTCCATGACGGTCGCTGCGCCGCACACCTGGTCGTGAGTCTCCGAAGAGCGAAGGGATTGTTCCTGGCAGTCGGTGAACCGAGACGGCGAACCTTCCATACCCGGCGACTTACCCCGGTAAGTCCTTTTAATCCTTGGTAGAGAGCCTGCTCCCAGCCCCGGGGAAATGAGCGGGACCGCGGAGGGGGAGACGTCTTCCCGGTCGTGGACAGGGCAACGTGATCTGCGGCGGTCATTCGCCGCGCCAGACGGGTGGGCGCTTTTCGGCGAAGGCGATCGCGCCTTCCCTGGCGTCGGCTGAGGTGAGGACCGGATGGATGATCTCGTTCTGCTTGGTGAAGGCCTCGTCGGAGGACCAGTCGGCGGAGGCCGCGATGATCTCCTTGGTGGCGGCGACGGCGAGGGGGGCGTTGGCGGCGATGGTCCCGGCCAGTGCCAGGGCGGCTTCCAGGGCCTTGCCCGGTGCGGTGACCTCGGTGACCAGCCCGTACCGTTCGGCCTCGGGGGCGCTGAGGGAGCCGCCGGTCAGCGCCAGCCGCATGGCCACCCCATAGGGGACGCGGCGGGGCAGCCGCAGCAGGCCGCCCGCGCCGGCGACCAGGCCGCGCTTGACCTCGGGGATGCCGAAACGGGCGCCCTCGGCGGCCACGATCAGGTCGCAGGCCAGCGCGATCTCGCAGCCGCCCGCCAGGGCGTGGCCCTCGACCGCGGCGATCACCGGCTTGCGCGGCGGACGGTGGGCGATTCCGGCGAAGCCGCGCTCGGGGTGCATGACGTTCTCGCCGGCCACGAACGCCTTGAGGTCCATGCCCGAGCAGAACGTCCCGCCGGCGCCGGTGATGACGGCGGCCACCAGGTCCTTGCGGGCCTCGAACTCCTCCAACGCCGCGGCGATCCCGTCGCTGACCGCCCGGTTGACGGCGTTGCGGGCTTGGGGGCGGTTGATGGTGATGACGGTGACCCCGCCGGAGTGCTCGACCAGTACCTCGTCGGACATGAAGGCTCCTTTGAGACGGATGGCAGACCAGATCCGCCTAACGTAGGGTACTTCGTAAACTATGTCAGCGGGAGGGCGGCGGTATGGAATACATGATCAGTGACGAGCAGGAGGTGCTCGTCGAGACGGTGCGCCAGTGGCTGGAGCGGCGCACCGACCTGGCGGCCGCCCACGCCGACCGCGACCGGACGCCCCTGACGCGCCCGGCGGACTTCCGCGCGGCGGCGGAGCTGGGCCTGGTGGGGCTGCTTCGCGCCGCCGAGGGCGGCACCCACACCGATCTCTCGCTGATCGTGGAGGAACTCGGCCGCGCGGCGTCCCCATTGCCCCTCGGCCAGGCCGCCCTGGCGTGCCGCGCGCTGGACGACGCCGGGTTCGCCGCGGACGTCGCCGACCGGGTCGTGACGGGAGCCGAACTCGTGGTGCCCGTGGTGCCCGAGCCGGGGGAGCCGCAGGTGGCGGCCGCCGCCGGACCGGACGGCGGGCTGGTGCTGCACGGACGGATCCCGGTCGTGGCGGGCGTGCCGGCCGCAGACCGGCTGCTGGTCGCCGCCGTGGACGTCGCGGATGCGCCGGTGCTGGCACTGGTCGCGGCGGAGGCACCCGGCTTGGAGCGGGCGGCGCGCACCGTGCTCGACCTCACCCGCGACTTCGCCGGCGTGACGCTCGACGGGGTCCGGGTGGCGGCAGGGGAATGGATGAGCGTGACGAGGGAGACGACGAACGCCCTCGGCGACGCCCTGGCGCTGCACCACGCCGCCGACGCGCTCGGCGCCGCCGACCGGCTGCTGGCGATGACGGTCCGGTATGTCGGCGAACGGCGCCAGTTCGGCCGGGTGGTCGGCGGGTTCCAGGCGGTCAAGCACCACTGCGCCGACATGGCGGTGGACGTCGAGGCGGCCCGGGTGACGGTGCGCGCCGCCGCCCGCGCGCTGGACGCCGACGATCCCGGCGCCCGGCGGGTCCGGGTCGCCGAGGCCGCCGCGATCGCCGGCGAGGCGTGCTCGCGGGTGGCCGGGACGGCACTGCAACTGCACGGCGGCATGGGCTTCACCTGGGAGCACGACCTGCACCTGTACCTGCGCAGGATCAAGACCGGGGAGCTGCTGGGCGGCACGCCGCGGCACCACCGCGCCCGGCTGCTGGACCTGGTCGCCTGACCGTCGCCTCAAGGGCGGCCCGGCGGACGGGGAAGGCGGGTCTCCCGTGGCCCGTCGGCTCAGTCCAGGATGTCGATGATCTGGGTGGCCTCGCGGCCGGCCAGCACCAGCTCGTCGGCCACCCGCAGGTGCTGCTGCCAGAATCGCTCGGCCGCGTCGCCGTCGCCGCTGCGCACCAGTTCGACCAGCTTCTCGTAGGAGCGCAGCGCGCGGGCGTAGTCGCCCGGGGTCCCCTTCGCCTCGACGGCGCGGACGGACGCCTGGGTCTGCCGCAGGATGATCTCGTGCACCATTCCGGCCATCAGCGCCAGCGTCCGGTTGCCCGACAGCTCGACCAGCCGCAGGTGGAAACGGGCGCTGCCGGCGGCGAACCGCTCGGCGTCGCCGAGACGGGCGCGCGCGGCCTCGAGCTCCCCCTCCAGCGCCGCGTACCGCTCCTCATCCGTGCTGAGCGCCAGCAGCCGGGCCGCCGGGGGTTCGATGGCGCTGCGCGCGGCGTACACGTCGTCCAGCGTGGCCTTGCCGAGCTGCAGCAGCAGCCCGGCCGGGCGGGCGACGGCCTCCGGGCCGGGGATGCGCACCCGGGCGCCGGTCCGTGAGCCGCGGCGCAGTTCGATCAGGCCCTCGGACTCCAGTACCCGGAACGCCTCGCGGAGCGTGGGGCGGGAGACCCCGAAGTGCTCCATCAGTGAGGCCTCGTGGGGCAGGTGGTCGCCGTCGGTGAGCGAGCCGTCCACGATCATGCGACGCAGCCGGCGCGCCACCAGCTCGCCCGTCTTGGGCGGGCGGACGCCGTCGGCCGACGGGGCGGGCAGGTCGTGCCGCGGCCCGGACTCCGGCAGTGCCATGGACGATCGTTCCTTCCTGGCCCGGTCGCGCCGCGCCCCCGCGTTCAGCACCGGGTCGACTCGGTGCGCCAAGGATATCGGCCGGCGGCCGGTCATCCGCCGCCGCGCATGAGCCCGATGGCGGCCCTGGCGTACCGCTGCCGGCGGCGCTCTCCCACCAGGAACGCCGGCGGGGACAGGAAGGCCAGATCGGGCGGTGCCGTGCGGGCCGCCAGCCGCTGCCGGGCCTCCTCGGCCGTGCCGTACAGCGCGATCGCGTCCAGCATCTCCTCGCTCACCGCGTCCGCCATGCCGTCGAAGTCCCCGGCCCGGAACGCCGCCCGGAGGCGGGCGGTCTCCTCCTGCCAGCCGTGCAGTTCCGCCAGGCCGTCGTAGGTCTTGACGGTGAGGTAGAAGCCGATCTGCAGCTGCGCGTCGCGGCGGGCGCGGGCGGGGTCGTCCTCGTCGATCGCGGTGATCATCCAGCCCCAGCGGCGCGGCCCGGCCGGGTCGCGGCCCGCCGCTTCGGCGCCCTCGGCCAGTTCGGGCCCGACGACCTCGTTCCACCAGCGGTCGGTGAACAGGCCGTGGCCGAGCACCCCGTCGGCGACCGAGCCGGCGGTGCGCGCCATCCGCCGGTTGAACGCGCCGATGAGGACGGGGATGTCGAGCCGGCCGAAGACCGGTGCCCTGATGTCGGCGTTGACGGGGTAGAACTCGCCCTCGTGCACGACGCGGTGGCCGTTCTCGGCTTCCAGGTAGCCGCGGATCGCGCCGATCAGGTCCGCCATCCGCCGCACCGGCTCGCTCGCGTCGACGGCGAACCAGTCGGCGTTCATCCGCCTGGTGCCCGCGCCCAGCCCCAGGAAGACCCGGCCCGGCGCCCGTTTGGCCAGGTGGCGCAGCGCCGACGCGTGGACGAACGGCGACCGGGCGAAGGCGTAGGCGATGCCCGGCCCGATCATGGCGTGCTCGGTGTCGGCGGCCATCTCGCCGGTCGTGAGGTAGGCGTTGGTGTCGGCGAACTCGCCGGCGCAGAAGGCGGCGGCGCCCGCCCGTTCGGCCTCGGCTGCCACCTGCGGGCCCGGCCAGGGCAGTCCCCATTCCATGTCGGTCTCCTCTCATCGGCGCCTGGTAGGTAACTTAGTAAACCATGTATGCTTCGTCGGGCGCAGACACCACAACACCGCGCGACGTGGGGAGGAGACACCCATGGCCACCGTGTCGACCGACGCGGCCGGGGACGTTCCACCGCCGCCCGAGTGGCGGGCCAGGCTGCGGGAGTTCCTGGCCGAGCACGCGGGCCGCCCGCCCCGAGACGGGGCCGAGCGGTCGGCCTGGGCCCGCGCCTTCCACGCCGATCTGGAGGAGGCCGGGCTGGCCGCCCCCGGCTGGCCGGTCGAGGCCGGCGGCATGGGCCTGGACCTGGTCGGCCAGCTCGCCTACCACCAGGAGATGACCCGGGCCCGGGCGCCCAGGCATCCCTGTCCGCTGTCGTTCATCGTGGCGCCCACGCTGATCATGCACGGCACCCCCGAGCAGAAGGAGCGCTTCCTGCGGCCGCTGCTGCGGGCCGACGAGCTGTGGTGCCAGGGCTTCTCCGAGCCGGGGGCCGGCAGTGACCTGACCGCGCTGACCACCCGTGCGGTGCGTGACGGCGACCATTACGTGGTCAACGGCCAGAAGGTGTGGACGTCCATGGCCGACCGCGCCGACCGGATGTTCGCGCTGGTGCGCACCGCGCCGCCCGGCCCCGGCGGGGCGGGCATCAGCTACCTGCTCATCCCCATGAAGGCCGAGGGCGTCACCGTCCGTCCGCTGCGCGACATCAGCGGCGGCGCTCACTTCGCCGAGGTCTTCTTCGACGACGTCCGGGTGCCGGCGGCCGACCTGGTCGGCGAGGAGAACAAGGGCTGGGCGATCGCCCGCACCAGCCTCGGCCACGAGCGCGCCACCGCCTTCCTGGCCGACGAGTTCCGCTACCGCCGCGTCGTCGACGAGCTTCTGGCGCTGGCGGGCAGGACCGGAGCCGCCGCCGACCCCGTCGTGCGCCAGTCGCTGGCCCGGATCGAGGCGTCGGTGCGGGTGCTGGCCGCCAACAGCCGTCGTGCGCTGGACCTGGTGCTTCAAGGCCGCGATCCCGGAGCCGCCGCCTCGGTGAACCGCCTGGTGAAGTCCGAGTTCGACCAACGGCTGCACGAGGCCGCGCTGCGCGTGCTCGGACCGGACGCGGTGCTGGGCGTCCGGGAGCCCTCCGCTCCCGAACGGGGCCGCTGGACCTACGGCTATTTGATGAGCCGCGCCTCCACCATCGGCGCCGGGACCGCGGAGATCCAGCGCAACACCATCGCCGAGAAGGTCCTCGGCCTGCCGTCCCACCTGGGGGAGCCGCGGTGAGCACCATGGACGTCGAGAAGGAACTGCGTGAGGCGCTCGGCGCGCTGCTCGCCGAGCGTTGCGACGCCGGGCGCGTCGCCGCCCTCGCCGACGGACCGGACGACTGGGACCGCGACCTGTGGGCCGCGCTGTCGGCCATGGGGCTGCCCGGCCTGGCGGTGCCCGCCGAGTACGGCGGCGAGGGAATGGGCTTCGCCCTCGCCGCGGCGGCTCAGGAGGAACTCGGCCGCGGCCTGGCCCCGGTGCCCTCGGTGTCCACGGTCGCGGTGCAGGCAGCGCTGCTGGCCGTCGGCGACCCGGCAGGGGCGGCGCGGTGGCTGCCGCGCCTGGCCTCCGGCGAGGTGGCCGCAGGGCGGACCGCGCAAGGCTGGGTCGCGGCCGACGGAGTGCGGGCCGCCCGCACGCCCGTCGGCTGGACGCTCACCGGCTCGGTGCCCGTCGTGGCCGACGCGGCCGCGGCCGGGCTGCTGCTGGTGGCCGCCGGTGACGGCGCGGGCCCGGCGCTGTTCCTGGTGGACGCCACGGCGGAGAACGTGCGGATCGACAGGCTCGACGCGCTGGACCCGACCCGGCCGCTGGCCGCCGTCCACTTGGAGGCGGCTCCCGCCGAGCCGCTGTCCGATTCAGATGGCTTCGCCGAGGTTCTCGGCGCCACCGAGCGGGCGGCGCTGGTCATGCTGGCCGCCGACGCGGTCGGCGTGGCCGCACGGGCTCTGGACATGGCGGTGGAGTACGCCGCCGCACGGCGGCAGTTCGGCCGCGCCATCGGCTCCTTCCAGGCGATCTCGCACCGTTGCGCCGACATGTTCGTGTCCGTCGAGTCCGCCCGGGCGCTCGTCGCCGCGGCGGCCGCCGCCCTCGACGAGCCGTCCGGGGACACCGCCGTCGCCGTCGACCTCGCCGCCGCCTGCGCGTTGGAGGCCGCCGTCACGGTGACGGGCGGCTGCGTCCAGGTGCACGGCGGCATGGGCTTCACCTGGGAGCACCCGGCCCACCGCTACCTGCGGCGGGCCAAGGCCGCCGAGTCGCTCGTGGCGCTGCCGGACCGGCTGCGCGAACGGGCCGCGACGACGCTGGTGACCACCGCCCTCGAACTGCCCTGATCCTCGTCTCTTCCACGGGAGCATCGCTTTGAGCACATTCACCACACGGGAACGGGCGGAGAACGGGCGGAGTCCGTCTCTGCCCGAGCTGATGCGGAGGCTGGACGGCACCGACGCCGGTGTCACGGCGGTCGACTACCAGGGGGCCGAGATCACCTGGGGCGAGCTGCGGGAACTGGGCGAGGCGGCCGGACGCGAGCTGGACGCGCTCGGTCTGGGCGAGGGCGCCCGCATCGGTGTGGTCCTGGGCAACCGGCCCGAGTCCGTGGCCCTGGTCCACCTGATCCTGTCCACCGGGCGCTGCGCCACCGTTTTCAACCCCCTGCAGCCCGCCGGGCGGCTGGTCGCCGACGTGGAGCGGACCGCGCCGCCGGTGCTGTTCGCCCCCGCCGTGCTGTGGGAGTCCGCGGAGTTCGCCGGTGCCGCCGCCCGGGCCGGTGCCGCCGGATTCGCCGCCGAGGGCCGGTCGGTGCGGCGGGTCGCCCTGCCGGCGGTGGACGACGCCTCCGCCCCGGTGCGCACCGCGCCGGGCACGGCGGTGGAGCTGAGCACGTCCGGCACCACGGGCCCGCCCAAACGCATCCCGCTGGCCTACCGCCAGCTGGAGTCCGCGCTGGACTCGGTGCACGGCCACATGGCCGCGGGCAGGCGTGAGCGGCCGCCGTTCACCGGCGGCGTCGTGCTGCTCACCACCCCGATCGTGCACATCGGCGGCATGTGGGGGGTGATCCAGGCGCTGGCCGAGGGCCGCCGGATGGTGCTGCTCGAACGGTTCACCGTGGACGCCTGGCGCGAGCTCATCCGCACCCACCGGCCGAGGGTCGCGGGACTGCCGCCGACGGCCATGCGCGGCGTGCTGAACGCCGACGTGCCCGCGGAGGACCTGGCGAGCCTGCGCGCGGTCATCGCGGGCACGGCGCCGACCCCGCCCGAGCTGATCGAGGAGTTCCAGCGGCGTTATGACGTGGCCGTGCTGGTCATGTACGGCGCCACCGAGTTCTCCGGCGCCGTCGCGGGCTGGTCGCTGCCGCTGCACCAGGAGTGGTGGGAGCGCAAGAAGGGCAGTGTCGGCCGCCCGCTCCCGGGGGTCGCGCTGCGGGTCGTCGGCGAGGACGGAGAGGAGCAGCCGGCCGGTGGCAGCGGCGTGCTGGAGATCCGCACCGCCCAGGCGGGCGGCGACGGCGGGTGGATCCGCACCAGCGACCTCGCCCGCCTGGACTCCGAGGGTTTCCTGTGGATCGAGGGCCGCGCCGACGACGTGATCATCCGGGGCGGCTTCAAGGTGCACCCGCCGGTGGTGGCCGCCGCGCTGGAACGGCACCCGGCGGTGTCCGAGGCCGCGGTCGCCGGGCTGCCCGACGAGCGGCTCGGCCAGGTGCCGGTGGCCGCCTTCGAGGTGCGTCCCGGGGCCGAAGCCCCCGGCGCCGAGGAACTGCACGAGTGGTGCCGCCGGGAGCTGCTGCCCTACGAGGTGCCGGTGCGCTTCCTTCCCGTGCGCGAACTGCCGCGCGGAGTGTCCCAGAAGGTCAGCCGCGTCGACCTCGTCGCGCTGTTCGGCTAACGAGAGAGGACTTCATGGAATTCGGTGCCGGAACGCCCCTTGAGGAGTTTCGCGAGCAGGTGCGCGCGTTCGTCGCCGCGCACGCCCCGGGCTACAAGGTCAGGTCGGGGGTGCGCAGCCCCGAGAACGCCGCCGAGCTCAAGGAGCTGCAGAACTGGACGGCCAGGCTCTACGCGGCCGGTTACGTCGGCGCGGACTGGCCGGTCGAGTACGGCGGTGTGCCGGGTCACGACCCGTTGCGGGACTTCGTGGTCGGCGAGGAGGTCGCCCGCGCCCGCGCTCCGATGCCCGCCGGCGGCGGTTCGCTGGCCGCGCACGCCTTGATCGGGTTCGGCACCGAGGAGCAGCGGCGCAGGTACCTGCCCCGGATCCGGTCCGGTGAGGACCTGTGGTGCCAGCTGTTCAGCGAGCCCGACGCGGGCAGCGACCTGGCGTCGCTGCGGACCGTCGCGGTGCGGGACGGCGACGAGTGGGTGGTCGACGGGCAGAAGGTCTGGACGACCAACGGGCATTGGGCCGGTCACGGCTACCTGCTGGCCCGCACCGATCCGCAGGCGCCCAAGCACAAGGGCATCAGTGCCTTCGTCCTGGACATGAGGGCACCGGGCGTGCAGGTGCGGCCATTGCGCGAGCTGACCGGAACCTCCGACTTCAACGAGGTCTTCTTCGACGGGGTCCGGCTGCCCGCCGACGCCCTCATCGGCGCACCCGGGCAGGGCTGGCTCATCGCCAACGCCTCGCTGGCCAAGGAGCGCAACGGGGTGGGCGCCTCGGTCGTCCAGCTCCAGCTCGCCTGGGAGGACCTCGTCCGCGACGCCCGCGGCGTCGTGCTGGACGGGCGGCCGGCGCTGGAGTGCGATGACGTCCGCCAGCGGCTGGCGGCGTTCCGCGCCGAGGTCGACACCTGCGCGCTGCTCGCCCACACCTCACTGGCCCGGTGGAGCGCCGGAAAGGAGCAGGCGAGCGACGCCCCGATCACCAAGCTGTACTTCAGCGAGCTGAACCTGCGCATCGCCGAGTACGCGCTGGAGCTGCTGGGCCGCAGGGGAGTGCTCACCGAGGACGATCCGGACGCCGTCGCCGGAGGCCGCTGGCAGGACGCCTACCTGTACGCCCGTGCCTACACCATCGCGGGCGGCAGCTCGGAGATCATGCGCAACATCATCGCCGAGCGCGGCCTTGGCCTGCCCCGCGAACCCCGCTAGTCCCGCCCCGCCCCGTACGGAGGACGCCATGCACCTGTCCAGGCTCGCCGAGGCCCATCCGGACAAGCCCGCCGTGATCGTCGCGGCCACCGGGGAGGTCGTGACCTACCGTGAGCTGGACGGGCTCTCCCTCCGGCTCGCCCGGCTGCTGGCCGACCGGGGCCTGGCGTTCGGCGACCACGTCGCTCTGCTGATCGACAACATCTCCGCCTATTTCGTCGCCGCGTGGGCCTGCCAGCGGTCGGGGCTGTACTGGACGCCGGTCAACCATCACCTGACCGTCGAGGAGGCCGCCCACATCGTGCGGGACTGCGGCGCCCGCGCCCTGATCGCCTCCGGGACGCCGGGCGTGCGGGCGCGGGAGGTCGCCGCCGCCGTTCCGGGCGTGCAGACGCGGCTGATCTCCGGGGGAGGGGAGGTGCCGGAGGGGTTCGAGGATCTGGACGAGGCGATTCGCGCCTGCCCCGCGAAGGAGCGGGAAGGGGAGCGCGAGGGCTACTACATGTTCTACTCATCCGGCACCACCGGACGGCCCAAGGGGATCCTCCCGGCCCTCACCGGCGAGCCGTTCGGCACAGGGCTGGCCATCGACCACACCCTCGGGGGAATGTTCGGGTTCGGCGGCGACACCGTCTACCTGTGCCCCGCCCCGCTGTACCACGCCGCGCCCACCGGCTGGACGCTCGGCACGATGCGCAACGGCGGCACGGTCGTCCTCATGGACCGCTTCGACGCCGGACGGGCGCTGGAGTACATCGAACGCCACAGGGTGACGCACGCCCAGTTCGTGCCGACGATGCTCCTGCGGATGCTGAAGCTGCCCGAGGAGGTCCGCGCCCGGCACGACCTGTCCAGCCTGCGCACGGTGGTGCACGCCGCCGCGCCCTGTCCCGTCGAGGCCAAACGCCGGATCATCGAGTGGCTCGGGCCGATCGTGTGGGAGTTCTACTCCGGCAGCGAGGGCAACTGCTTCTTCCTGATCGGCCCGCAGGACTGGCTCGCCCATCCCGGCTCGGTCGGGCGGCCCGCCTTCGGCAGGGTCCACATCCTCGACGACGAGGGCCGCGAGCTGCCCGCCGGGGAGGTCGGCACCGTCTGGTTCGAGGACGGGCCGGACTTCAGGTACCACAATGATCCGGACAAGACCGCCGGGGCGCACAACGAACGCGGTTGGAGCACTCTCGGCGACGTCGGCCGCCTCGACGCCGACGGCTATCTGTACCTGGTGGACCGGCGGACCGACCTCATCCTCAGCGGGGGCGTCAACATCTACCCGCAGGAGATCGAGAACGTCCTGGCCGTCCATCCCGCCGTGACCGACGTAGCCGTGGTCGGCGCACCCGACCCCGAGCTGGGCCGCCGGGTGCGGGCCGTCGTCCAGCCCGCCGATCCCGCCGCCGGGCCAGGGCTGGCCGACGAGCTCATCGCACACTGCCGCGAGCACCTGGCGGGTTACAAGTGCCCCCGCACGATCGAGTTCACCGACGAACTGCCGCGTACCCCGACCGGCAAGCTGCTGCGCAGGCTGCTGGTCGGCCCCTGAGGGCGGGCCATTCCCTGTGACGCGCGCCGACCACGAGACCGAAGGAGCAGCGATGAGTGAGACGACGACCGGCGACCGGGCGCAGGAGGAGGAGTTCGCCAAGGCCACCTCGGCGGAACTCCAGGACTCCGACATCGAAAAGGACCGGGCGATCCTCGGGCGCGACTGGGCGGGCCGGACCCAGGAGTTCCTGTCCACCGCGACCCCCGAGGCCATCCGCAACTTCGCCCACGGCTACGGCGACGACAATCCGCTGTTCACCGACCCCGAGTACGGCCGGGGCACCCGCTGGGGCGGCCAGATAGCCCCGCCCATCATGGCGGCGGTCCTCAACGCGCCGCTGCGTGGTGAGCGCCCCTCCAAGGGGGAGCGCGGCGGCAGCTACCGCGGCATCCACGCCTTCGTCTCCGGCGGCACCTGGGACTGGTACCGGCCGATCCGCCCGGGCGACACCCTGTACTCCTTCGGGGGTCTGGAGTCCGTCGAGGTCAAACGCTCGGAGTTCGCGGGCCGCTCGGTCATCAAGGTGCTGCGCGACGTCAAGATGAACGGCGACGCCGAGGTCGTCGGCGTCTACCGGACCCTGGTGATCTACACCGAGCGCAAGAAGGCCCGCGAGCGCGGCAAGTACGCGGGTATCGAGGAGCCCTCGTACACCGACGAGGACCTGGCGCGCATCGATGAGATCTACGCCGCCGAACGCCCCAGGGGAGCGTGGCCGCACTACTTCGAGGACGTGGCGGTGGGCGAGGAGCTGCCCGCGATGGTCAAGGGCCCGCTCACCACCACCGACATGATCGTCTTCCACGCGGGCGGCTACGGGTTCACCCCCTACGGCCTCAAGACGAGCCGGCTCGCCCACGCCAACCGGCAGCGCATCGCGCCGTTCTACATCAAGAACGAGTACGGCGTGCCCGACGTGGCGCAGCGCGTGCACTGGGACTCGGCCTGGGCCCAGGCGATCGGCAACCCCCGCGCCTACGACTACGGCGTGCTGCGCGAGTGCTGGGTGCACCACTACCTGACCGACTGGGCCGGTGACGACGGCTGGATCGTCTCCCAGCACGACGAGATCCGGAAATTCAACTACCACGGTGACGTGCACTTCCTGTCCGGCGAGGTGACGGGCAAACGCGAGCGGGACGGCCGGTGCCTGGTCGATGTCGCGTTCAAGGCCACCAACCAGCGCGGCGAGGACACCATCAAGGGCACCGCGACGATCGCGCTGCCCAGCCGGGAGCACGGCCCGGCCCTGCTGCCGGAGGTTCCCGCCGATCTGCAGCGCCGCGCCATCGAGATGATGACCCGGCACGGCGAGCTGCTGCGCGAGGGCGGCCGGTGATCGGAGAGCCGCGCTGCGAGGTCTCCGGCGGCCTGCTGCGGATCACCCTGGCCCGTCCCGACAAGGCCAACGCGATGCGTGGCCGGGACATGGACGTGGTCCTGGAGGCCCTGGAGGCCGTGGCCGCCGACCGGACGGCGCGGGCGGTGCTGATCGAGGGCGAGGGCCGCAACTTCTGCGCCGGGGCCGACCTGGTCTCGGCCAACCCGCCGGGCGGGGGACGGCCTCCGATCGGCACCATGCTGCGGTCGCTGAACGCCGTGGCGCACCGGGTCGTCCAGACGCTGTGGGACCTGCCGGTGCCGACGGTCGCGGCGGTCCAGGGACGGGCGGCCGCGTTCGGCCTGAACCTGGCCCTGGCCGCAGACTTCGTGGTGGCCGCCGAGTCGGCGACGTTCGGCCACCCGTTCGCCCGGCGGGGCTTCACCGCCGACAGCGGGGCCACCTACCTGCTGCCCCGGCTGGTCGGGGTGGCGCGCGCCAAGCGGATGCTCATCGGCGGGGAGGTGGTGACGGCTCCGCAGGCGCTGGAGTGGGGCCTGATCGGCGAGGTCGTCCCGGACGAACGGCTGCCGGAGGCCGCGGCCCGGCTGGCGGCCGAGCTGGCCGCCGGGCCCACCTTCGTGCACGGCCTCACCAAGGCGATGATCTCCGACCACCTCACCTCGGACCTGCCCCGCGCGCTGGCCGCGGAGGCCCGCGCCGTGGAGCTGAGCCTGCGGGGCGACGACTTCAAGGAGGGCCTGGCCGCCTTCCTGGAGCGCCGTCCGCCGCGCTTCACCGGCCACTGACCCGTCAATACAGTGAGGGAGCCTCACCCGGCGCCCCTCGTTCGAGCATGCGGAGGACCTGCCATGAAGCTGAGCCCTGGACAGCAGGTGGCCAGTGCCGTCGACGGCACGAGGATGATCGTGGTGCGCGCTCCCGACGACGACGTCGTCCTGACCTGCGGCGGCCCGGCCATGGTCGATCCCGCAGACGCCGGGACGGGCGAGGGAGGCGCCGCCGACCCGGCCCTGCAGGACGGAACCCTGCTCGGCAAGCGCTACACCCACGAAGGGCTCGGGCTGGAGCTGCTGTGCACCAAGCCGGGCCAGGGGACGGTGGCCGTCGACGGCGAGCCATTGAAGATCAAGGAGAGCAAGCCGCTTCCGGCCTCGGACTGACCCCGCCGATCCCACGACAGACCGGAGTGACCATGAACGTGACGATGCTGCTGGACATGGCGGCGGAGGGCTTCGGCGACAGGGTCGTCGTCGGGGGCGGGCCGGACGGCCTGACCGCCTCCCGGCTGCGCGAGCTGGCGATCGGTGGAGCCGGGGAGGTCTCGGCCGCCGACGCCGACGCGGTCCTGTACCTCGGGGTGAACGGCCCCGCCTTCCCGGTGGCGATGTTCGCCGCCGCCCGTGCCGGGGTGCCGCTGGTGCCCGTCAACTACCGGCTCGGCCGCGAGCGGCTCGACCGGCTGCTGGCCGGCCACCCCGGCGCCTACGCGATCGCCGACGAGGACCACTTCGAGGTGCTCCGGCAGGCCGGCCTGCGGGCGCGCACGCCCGCGGAGTTCCTGGCGGCCGCGGGCTCCGGGCCCGTCGGCGCCGAGGAACCCGCCGAGACGGGGGCTCCGGCCGTCGTCATCTACACCAGCGGGACCACCTCCGAACCCAAGGGTGTGCTGCTGCACCACCGGAACCTGGTGTCCTACGTGCTGGGGTCGGTGGAGTTCGCGGCGGCGGGCGAGGACGAGGCGGCCCTGATGAGCGTGCCGCCGTACCACATCGCGGCCGTCTCCAACGTGCTGACCAACCTGTACGCGGGCCGCAGGTTCATCGCGTTGCCGTCTTTTTCTCCGCTCGGCTGGCTGGAGACGGTACGGGAGCAGCGGGTGACCAACGCGATGGTCGTTCCCACCATGCTGGCCCGCATCATGGACGCCGACGGCCTGGACCGGTCGGTGCCGTCGCTGCGCTCACTGGCCTACGGCGGCGCCAGGACGCCGCCCCGGGTCATCGAGCGGGCCCTGGCCGAGTGGCCGCACGTCGGCTTCGTCAACGCCTACGGGCTGACCGAGACCAGCTCGACCATCGCGGTGCTGGGCCCCGAGGAGCACCGCGCCGCGCTGGCCTCCGGCGATCCCGCCGTGCGCGCCCGCCTGGGCTCGGCCGGACGGCCCGTCCCGGCGGTCGAGCTGGAGATCCGCGACGAGGCGGGCGGTGTGCTGCCCTCCGGCGAGACCGGGCGGATCTGGGTGCGCGGCGAGCAGGTCTCCGGCCAATACGCCGGCCGGGGCCCGGCGACCGACGAACGCGGCTTCTTCGACACCCGCGACCGGGGCCGGCTGGACGTCGGCGGCTACCTGTTCGTCGAGGGCCGCGTCGACGACACCATCATCCGCGGTGCGGAGAACATCGCCCCGGCCGAGATCGAGGACGTCCTGCTGCGCCACGACGGCGTCGCCGACGCGGTCGTGGTCGGGGTGCCCGACGAGGAGTGGGGCCAGCGCATCGAGGCCGTCGTCGTCCCGGAGCCCGGCTCCGACGTGGACGTCGAGGCGCTGCGCGAACACGTCCGCGCGGCGCTGCGCGGCTCCAGGACCCCCGACCGCATCGCCTGCTGGCCGGAGCTGCCGCGCACCCCCACCGGCAAGATCCTGCGCCACGACGTGGTGCGGGGACTGACCGGGGAACGGAACGCGGTGCCCTGAGCGGCGGGACGTACGCGGGCCTCACGCCCGGTGCGCCCCCCGGTCAGTGGTACCAGGTCGTCAGCGCCTCCAGGTGGCGGCGCATGCGGTGGTGGGCCACGCTCTCGTCGCCCTCCTGGATCGCCTCCAGGATGCGGCGGTGGATCCGCTCCACCTCGGCGGCGGACTCCGCGCCGGGCAGCGGCTGCTCCTGGGCCGAGGTGTGCCGGGCCCATAGTTCGGTGAGAATCCGCAGGAACACCGACAACACCGGGTTGCCGGACAGGTCGGCCAGCTCGGTGTGGAACAGGTCGGCGCCCGACAGCCCGGGCCCGACCGGCTCGGCCGTCCGCTCCAGCACGGCGTGCAGCCGCGTGCCGACCTCGGGCTCGCCGCGGCGGGCGGTCACCCGCCGCAGAGTGCCCAGCTCGACGGCGTCGCGCACCAGCCGCAGGTCCTCGGCGGTGACGCCCTGGTGGTCCAGGTAGAGCGCCATGGTGTCCACGCTGGCGTCCGGCTCGGGGGTGGTGACCACCAGGCCGCCGCCCGGACCCCGGCGCATCCGCGCGACCTGGTGGTACTCCAGCAGCCGCACCGCCTCGCGCAGCACCGCCCTGCTGATGCCGTACCGGGCCAGCAGATCGGCCTCCGAGCCCAGCACCCGGCCGTCCCGCCAGCCGTCGGCGGCGATCTCGTCGTGGATGCGGGCGGCGATCGTCTCGGCCAGCTTGGCGCCGGGCCCGCCGACCAGCCGGCCGTCCGCCTGCGGGGGCCGGGTGCCCTCCGGCGCCCGGTACTCGCGCAGCCAGTCGGCGATGACGTTCAGGTGGCCGGTCAGGTACGCCTGCGCCCGGCCTCCGTCACCGGCGATGACGGCGTCGACGATCTGGACGTGGGAGTGCCGGGACAGCTCCTTGGCGTGCTCGGCCTTCGCCCTGGGCATGGGGCGCGAGTGGTGCGCGTACCAGGTGGTCAGGCGGGCCAGCATGTCGACGAACAGGTGCAGGGCGGGGTTGCCGGACAGTTCGGCGAGCAGGACGTGCAGCGGGTTCTGCGACCAGACCCCGGGTTCGCCGCCGCGCTCCTCCTCCTCGCGCAGGGCGCGCCGCAGCCGGGCGATGCCGTCCTCGGTCAGCCGCTCGGCCGCCAGCGCGGCCGCCGGCGGCTCCAGCAGCAGCCGGGCGTACATCAGGTCCTCGACGCCGGTGCCGACGTAGTCGAGGTAGATCACCATGGCGTGGCTGGCCGGGGCGGCGTCGGGGGCGGTCACCAGCAGGCCGCCGCCCGGCCCGCGGCGCATCCGCGCCACCCGGTGGTGCTCCACCAGGCGCACCGCCTCGCGCAGCACCGACCGGCTCACCCCGTAGCGGTCGCGCAGTTCGGCTTCCGAGCCCAGGTTGCGTCCGACCGGCCAGCCGAGGCGGATGATGTCGTCCTCGATCCGCCGGGCGACCTGGGCGGCCAGCTTGCCCGCCGGGGCGCCGTCGGCGTCCGGCCGCCCGGCGGAGTCCCATGCCCGCACCGGCTCCCGCTCACCGGCGGCCGGGACGTTCAGGTCGGCTCTCGCCATGGGACGGAAACTCCTCCGCAGGGATCAAAGGATCCTCAGTTTAGTTCCGCCCCGAGACCGTTCGTCCGGATCCCGACGGCGCCCCTGCTTCGGTGACACTCTTCTCTCGGCCGACGGTCCCCGCGGTCACTTCGGAGCGAACCGCTGCCCGGCGTCCAGGCGCAGGCACTGGCCGTTGAGCATCTGGTTGTCGACGATGGCCAGCGCGAGCTTGGCGTACTCCTCGGGACGGCCCATGCGGCGGGGGAAGGCGGCGTCCTTGGTGAGGGCCTCGGCCATGTCGTCGGGGATGGCCGCGGTGATCCCGGTGGCGAACAGGCTGGGCGCGATGGCCAGCACCCGGATGCCGAGCGAGCCGAGGTCGCGGGCCATGGTCAGGCACATCCCGGCGATGCCGGCCTTGGCGGCGGTGTAGGCGACCTGTCCGATCTGTCCCTCGAACGCGGCGATCGAGGAGGTGTTGATGATGACGCCGCGCTCGTCGTCCTCGGGGTCGTTGGCGCTCATGTGCGCGGCGGCCAGCCGGCTGATGTTGAACGCGGCGACCACGTTGAGGTCGAGCACCTGCCGGAACCTGTCCAGGTCGTGCGGGCCGTTCCTGCCGAGGGTGCGCTCGGCGATCCCGCCACCGGCGGTCGTGACGGCCACATGGAGCCCGCCCAGCTCCTCCACCACGTCGTCGAGGGTCTTCTCGGTGCCCTCGAAGTCGGTGACGTCGCAGGCGAAGAACGAGCCGCCCAGCGCCTTGGCCACCTCGTCCCCGCCCGATCCCGGACGGTCGACCACCGCCACGTCGGCGCCCCGCGCCGCGAAGGCCTCCGCGGTCGCGCGCCCCATGCCCGAGGCGCCGCCGAAGACGACCGCCTTCTTACCGTTGATCTCCATGTGTCCTCCGTTTTCGCTTCACTGCCGTAGAGGTGGGGCGGTTCTCACCGCAGAGTCCACTTGGGTCGGGACCGGGCGGCCAGGTCGACCTTCGTGCCCTCGGCCAGGTTGCTGCGCTGCGGGTAGGACATGCCCATGCGCAGCGCCTGACTGCGGGTGGAGTCGAGCGACTCCCAGATGGCACGGACGGTGCCCTGGACGGCCATGGGCGGCTGGTCGGCGATGATCCGGGCGAGTTCGGCCCCGCGCTCCCACAATCGCTCCTTCTCCGGGAGCACCTCGGTGACCAGGCCGATCTGCAGGGCTCGTTCGGCCGACAGCCGCTCGTTGAGGCCGAGCAGCGCGATGCGCAGCGCCTCGCCGAGCGGGACGCGGTGCAGCAGGCCGATGGGCTCCAGCGCCGCGGTCAGCCCGTAGGTGACGTGCGGGTCGAAGAACATCGCGTCCTCGGAGCAGATCACGATGTCGGACTCGTTGATCCAGTAGAAGGCGCCGCCGGCGGCCATCCCGTGCACGCAGCACACCACGGGCTTCCACACCTGGTTGAGCTTGGGCGACAGCTTCTCGCCGGGGTCGGCCTGGTTCCAGACGTTGGGGTGCAGGCTGATGCCCTCCTTGACGTCCGCGCCGGTGCAGAAGGCGCGGTCGCCGGCGGCGCGCAGCACCACCACGTGGACGTCGTCGTCCTCGCGTACCGTCTTCCAGAGCAGCGAGAACTCCTCGCACATCGCCGGGTTGAAGCTGTTGAGCACCTCGGGGCGGTTCAGCGTGATGGTGGCGACGTGATCGGACACCTCGTAGATCACCGTGGTGAGGTCCATCGGGACTCCGTTCTGCCGTGGGGGACGGGCCGTGTCAGGCCAGGGGGTCGAAATGCCGGTCCGCGAGCCGGCCCATCGCGGGGCGGCACACCTGGGTCTCCCGGAGCACCCAGCGGTACAGGACGGGCAGCGCCGCGGAGAGCGTCACCGAGCCCTCGCGCAGTCCATCCGACAGGCGGGCGAGCCCGGCGGCGACGGTGTCCGGGCGGTCGCCCAGCACGCCTTCGAGGTCGTCCAGTTCGCACCGGCGCTTGGCGTCCCCGAGCCGCCCGCTCTCGCGCAGGTACTTCAGGATGCGGGCCACTCCCTTGCCGCGCTGGACGACGAAGGGGTCCTCGCTGCGCGGCACGATGATCCCCCCGAGCTGGGCGATGGCGGCGTCGTACAGCCATGCGTCGTCGCGGTCGGCGGCCGTCAGCGGGACCGGAGGGCCGAGCTCCGCTCCGGTCACGTCGGCCAGCGCCTCCACGAAGAGACGGCGGTGCAGCACGCGGAAGATCAGGTTGTTGCCCACCTCGGAGAGCGGGTCGATCTTCTCCGGGCTCCGGTGGCCGAGGATGAGGATGCGCAGTTCGGCGAGAACGCGGTAGTAGCGGATCCGGTGCGGGTCGAGGGTGCGTCCGGCCGCCGCCGCGTAGTCGGCGAGCCGGTCGGGGAGGTGCGTGAACGGCTCCTGGACCGCGCGCACCGTGAGCCACGCCAGGTCGTCGTGCGCGTCGCCCAGATGGGCCAGTTCCCAGTCGAGCACCGCCGTGACATGGCCGTCCTGGTAGAGGAAGTTGCCCGGCCCGGTGTCCCCCTGGACGATCACCGCCGGCTCCGAGACGTCGGGGACGTTCCGCCGCACCCAGGCGAGTCCCAGTTCGATGAGCGGGTCGGCGGGGGCCTCGGCCCGACGGTAGAGGGCCTCCCAGCGGTCGATCTCGGCGTGCACCAGCTCGCGCAGGTCGGCCTCCGGCGGCAGTCCGGGCGGCGCCACCCGGCGGGGGTCGACCTCGTGCAGCGCCGCGAGGACGCCCATGAACTCGCGGGCGACGCCCAGCCGCTGCTCTTCGTCCCGCAGCTGGGAGAACCAGGCCTGCCCCGGCACCCGCTCGGACAGGATGGCCTGCTCGCGGGGGTGGACGGCGTGGATGCGCGGCACCGGGACGGGGGTGTCCTGCAGGGCGAGGAAGTAGCGCGCCTCGTCCTGCAGGGTGAAGGGGTCGCCGGTCTTGTCCGGGTCGCTGCGGTCGTAGCGAAGGAACAGTTCGAGTCGCTCTCCGTCGGCCGTCTCCGCGTCGACGAACCAGGCTTCGCGCCTTCCTCCACCGGGCCGCCGCTCGACGGAGGTGATCTTTCCTCCGACGGAGCGCGCCATCCAGTCGATCAGGGCCGCGCTGAGCCCGGTGGCCGTTTCCTCGGATCTCGTCGTCAACCTCGGGTCCATTCCTTCAGCGGCCAGACGTCCTGGTCCTCACCGTGGAGGGGGAGTCCTTCGACCGTCCAGCGCAGCGAGCTGTTGAGGCACAGGGAGGTGGCGCCCGGCAGGAACATCCTGCTGACGGACTCCGCGCGGGCCGCGGTGATGCGCCCCAGGTCGTCGCGGACCTCCAGGGAGATTCCGGTGATCCAGTTCTTGACGGGGTCGCGTTCGACCTCCCGGCGGCCGTCCACGATGTGCGCCGTGCGGCCATCGCGCCGGACATATCCGGCGTGGACGCGCTCGGGCCCCTCGCCGTCCGGCATGGTGTAGGTCAGCAGACTGAACTCGGGCGAGGCCGCCCAGCTGTAGCCCACCCGGCGGTAGCCGCGTTCGTTGCGCGTCCCCCAGGAGCGGTCGCGCATGGCGTGGCAGTCGACATTGATGAGCTCGCCGTCGAGGACGATCTGCCCGGTCACCCGGCCCGTCTGGTCGTAGTGGGACGCCTTGGGGTAGGGAGGCGCTCCGCGGCGCAGCGGCACCGGCTCCTCCAGCGCGTCGAAGCGCAGCCGTACCCGGACCCGGTCGCGGTCGTCATAACGCAGGTCGTAGGACATGCCGGGCTCGCGCGTCGCCACCGACATGCCCGTGGGGAAGTCGATGTGCCCGGGCCCTCTGGGGGTCGGCGGTTTGAGGTGGCCGAACTGCTCGAAGAAGGGCAGATCCCAGGGGTCCGTCGCGGTGGCGTCCCAGATCCACATCCCGCCGGCCGTGGCGCCCAGGGCACCGCGGACCGACGCGTACAGCCACCCCC
This sequence comes from Actinocorallia sp. B10E7, assembly GCF_039871655.1. NCBI lineage: Bacteria > Bacillati > Actinomycetota > Actinomycetes > Streptosporangiales > Thermomonosporaceae > Actinocorallia > Actinocorallia sp. B10E7. Next base: position 207,481 of record NZ_JBDPLZ010000011.1, on the reverse strand, counting down.
CGAGCGCGCGCTCGGGAACGAAGAAGGAGTACCAGAAGGCCTCGGTGTGGTAGAAGTCGCCGGCGGGTGGGTGCAGGTCGTCGTCGGCCGGTGTGAAGCGGTCTTCCGCGGGGGTCACGGCAGGCGCCTTTCTGTGGTCGGGGCGAACTCAGCGGTCCGAGCGCAGCAGCATCGCGCCCGAGGGGACGCCTCCGCCGGCGGTCACGACGGCGACCCGGGCGCCGGGGACCTGGCGGCCTTCGGCCTCGCCTCTCAGCTGCAGGACGGCCTCCCGGACGAATCCGTAACCGTGCAGCCGTCCGGCCGACAGCTGGCCGCCGTGGGTGTTGAGGGGGAGTGGTCCGTCGAGGGCGATGCCGCGGCCCTCGTCGATGAAGTCGCGGGCGCCTCCGAACTCGCAGAAGCCGAGGGCCTCCAGCCACGACAGGGCGTTGAAGGTGAACCCGTCGTAGAGTTCGGCCACATCGACGTCCTCGGGGCGCAGCGACGTCCTGCTCCACAGGTGCGCCGACGGGCCGAGGGACTGCGGCAGGTGGGTGAGGGTGTCCTGGTCCCAGGACAGCCGTTCCGTGATCTGGGTGCCGACCGCTTCGACCAGCACCGGCGGCTTGCGCAGGTCCCCGGCGGTCTCGGCGGCCGACACGACGACGGCGACGGCGCCGTCGACGGGCACGTCGCAGTCGTAGAGCCCGAAGGGGGTGGAGACCATGCGGGCCCGCAGGTAGTCGTCCATGGTCATCGGATCCCGGTAGACGGCCTCGGGGTTGCGCGCCGCGTTGGCGCGGGCGTTGAGCGCGATCCAGCCGAGCGTCTCGCGGTCGCCGCCGTACCGGTGGAAGTAATGGGAGGCCTGGCAGGCGATCCAGTTGGCAGCCGACATCGCGCCGAAGGGCAGGCGCCATTCCATCATCCCGGTGGCCCGCTCGTCGCCGACGTGCCAGCGGCCAGAGCGCACCAGGGCGGTGTGCGAGGACTCCCACACCGTCCGGAAGCACAGCACGTGGCGGCACAGGCCGGAGGCGACCGCCAGCATCGCCGACATGATGGACCCGATCTGACCCGGGGTGTCGGCGCCCCCTGCGACCCAGGTGGGTTTGAGCTGCAGGGCCTCGGCCAGCGCCATGACCCCGCCCTCCGACATGCCCGCGGGGGCGTTGCCGGGGTAGGTGGCCAGGCCGTCGACCTCGTCGACGGACAGGCCCGCGTCCTCGAGCGCCCGCAGGCAGGCGTCGGCGGTGAGCGACAGCGGGTCGACCATCAGGCGGCGGCCGACCGCCGACTGCCCGACCCCGGTCAGGGCGACCTTGTCCTCGAACTTCTCCCGGCGGGCCATCGGCCGCAGCGCCGCCCGGTGGTCGCGGGGTTCGGGGAGGGGGCCGGTGACGCCCGTGTGCTCCGGGTCCGGCTCGAAGAGCGGCAGGTGGACATCTCCCGCCTTCTCGAAGACCACGCGTACTTGCATCCCGACGCGCACGTCGGCGGGGTCGCAGTTGACGATGTTCGTGGTCAGCCGGACCCCGTCGTCCTCGTCGATCACGACGATCGCGACGATGTACGGCGGGGGGAGGTCCGGCAGCCACTGCTGGAAGTTGATCGTGAACCCGGCCACCGTCGCCCGGCCGGAGACCGGTGTCATCGCCATGTTCGCGCCACGGCAGGAACGGCAGCGCGGCAGCGGCGGATGCGTGTAGGTGGAACAGTCCCCGCAGCGTGCGATACGCAGTTCGCCATCACCGCCGGCCGCCCAGAAATCGGCGCTGGCCAGTGTCGGCTGCGGTAGCGGCCTGCCTGTCGGTCGATCCATGTCGAGGCCCCTTCGTTCGAAGGTCGCTGGTGACCGAGGCCGAATATAGTGCACACAATCCTGCGGCATCAAGAGATCGTGGTGCGGCATTGTGGATATTGAGCGTAATAAGTAGCCTCAAAAGGGCTCGCCGGTCGCTCCGTACCCGGATACCGGGTCAGGAGGACAGGTGCCGCCGCATCCGGTGCTGGGCCAGGCTCGCGTCGCCGTCGCGGATCGCGCCGAGGATCTCCCCGTGCGCGCGGTCGAAGCCGTCGAGGCAGGCGCCGGTCGGCACGGATCCGCCATGGGCGGTACGGATCCGACGGGACAGGTCGGTGATGATCCGCAGGAACAGGCTCAGCACCGGATTGCCGGCCAGCTCGGCGAGTTCGGCGTGGAAGCCGCGGCCGTCGGCGGGGTCGCCCTCGTCTCCCGGCTCCCGAGGCGGCCGGTCCGCGAGCGTCTCGAGCCGGCGTGCGATGTCCGGTTCACCGCTCCGGGCCGTCACGCGGGCGACCGTTCCGATCTCGATCGCCTCGCGGACGAGGTCCAGGTCCTCGGCGGTGACGCCGCGAAACGCCAGGTACAGCGCGCTCGCGTCGATGGCCGCCTGCGGCGCCTGGGGGGTGACGACCAGGCCGCCCCCCGGCCCCCGCCGGGCCATGGCCACCGAATGGTGCTCCAACAGCCGGACGGCCGCGCGCAGCACGGCGCGGCTCGTCTCGTAGCGGTCCATCAGCTCGGCCTCCGAGCCGAGGACCGCGCCGGGCCGCATGCCACGATCGACGATGTCCTGGTAGATCCGCGCCGCGAGCGCCTCGGCGAGCGTGGTGCCCGTGCCCAGGTTCACCGCCGCGGCGGCGGGCACGACCGGGTCCGGCCGTTCCCGGTCGGTTCCGATGCCGAGCCACTCGACCACCTCGTCCAGGTGCTCGATGAGCCCGACCTCGGCCCGCGACGTGTCGCCGGCGACCGCGGCGTCCATGATCTCGGCGTGCCGGTGGTGGGAGACCATCCTGAAGCGGATCAGCTCGTCCCTGGAGATGTGCCCGAACACGCCCGCGTGCCGGTAGGTCAGCTGCTCCAGCACGTCGGTGAAGAGCTGGAGCACCGGATTCCCGGTCATCTCGCTCAGCACGGCGTGGAAGAGGCCGTCCGCCCAGTCACCGTGCTCGCGCGCGGAGAGCTCCGCGGCGAGGGTGCCGCGCAGCGCCGCGATGCCGTTCTCGTCGATCCGCTCGGTGGCCAGCCTGCCGACGAGCGGCTCGATGAGGCGGCGGGCGTGGAGCACGTCGCCCGGAGCCGCGCCGACGTACTCGATGTAGACGACGACGGCCCTGACCGCCGGCCCGGCGTCGGGCGCGCAGATGACGAGCCCGCCGCCCCGGCCGCGGCGCATCCTGGCGACCTGGTGGTGCTCCAGCAGCCGGGCCGCCTCGCGCAGCACGGTCTGGCTCACCCCGTAGCGCTCGCGGAGCACGGGCTCGGAGTCCAGGATCTCGCCGACCGGCCAGCCCCGCCTGATCACCTCGGCCTCGATCCGCCGGGCCACCTGCGAGGCGAGCTTGCCCACCGACCCGCCCCGGCCGCCGGGGACGGGGCCGCCGTCGCGGACGTCCGTGAGCCGGGCATCAGTCCTCGCCAACAGCGGCTCACCTCCGGCCCCCGACATCTGGCGCCGAGTCTAGTGCGGGAGGCGCCGCACCCGGCCCGGTCGCGGGTCAGGTGATCGCGCCGTCGATCTTGAGCTGGATCAGTTCGTCGTCGCTCCAACCCAGCTCGCGCAGCACCTCGTCGGTGTGCTCGGCGAACTGGGGCGCGCGCCGCAGTGCGGGAGGGGTCTCGTCGAACTGGACGGGGTTGGCGACGAGTTCGCGTTGACGGCCGTCGGCGTCGACCACGGGGGCGATGAGCCCGTTGGCGCGCAGCGCCGGGTCCTGACCGACCTCCCAGGCGTCCTGCACCGCGGCCCACTGGCCCTGCACGTCCTCCAGAAGCTCGATCCACTCGGCGTAGGTGCGCTGCTCGATGACTCCGGCGAGGATCTCGGCCGCCTCGGCGGCGTTCTCCATGATCTTCTCGACGCCGTCGAAGCGCTCGTCGGTGATCAGGTCCTCGCGGCCGATGACGGAGCACAGTTCCGGCCAGTACCGTCCGGGCTGCAGCATCGCCAGCTCCAGCCAGCGCCCGTCGGCGGTGCGGTAGGCGCCGATCAGCGGGTTGGTCGCCGACCCGTGCCTGGGCTGCTCGACCTGCGGCAGCGGCCCGCCGGCCATGAGCGCGAGATTGACCGAGAACTGGGTCGCCCAGGCGCCGACGCCGATCAGCGACACGTCGACGACCGACGGCCGGCCGGTGGCCTGCCGCGAGTACAGCGCCGCGGCGATCCCTCCGGCGATCGTCATGCCGCCGATCGAGTCGCCGTAGGCGCCGGCGGGCATGCGCATCATGGTGTCCGAGCCCGGCGGGGTCACCCCGGCGGCGCTGCCGCCCCGGGCCCAGAACGCCGTGCTGTCGTAGCCGCCCTTGTCGGCCTCCTCGCCGCGCGCGCCGAACCCGCTGCCGCGGACGTAGATGATGTCGGGGTTGATCGCGCGGATGTCCTCGAGTTCGATGCGCAGCCTGGCCCGCGCGCCGGGGAGGAAGTTCGTCAGGAACACGTCGCTGTCGCGGACGAGCTCCTCCAGCACCTTGCGCGCCGACGGGTTCTCCAGGGCGAGGCCGACGCTGCGCTTGCCCCGGTTGGGCCCCTCCATGATCGGGAAGAACGAGGTGCCCTTGCTGCGCACGTCCAGGCCGAGCAGCCGGACCAGGCCGCGCTGGGCGTCGCCGTGCTCGGCGTGCTCGATCTTGACGACGTCGGCCCCCCAGTCGGCCAGTACCGCGCCCGCGGACGGCACGAAGGTGAACTGGGCTACTTCCAGGATCCGCACGCCGTCCATGGGTCGATGCATTCCGTACCGCCCTCTCCTCGAAGCGATGAAGCGCCTACAGAACGTTATTGTGTGCACTCTGTTGCCGCTACGGCGGGAGCATAGCAACCGCTCGAATCTTCGGGAAGATGGCGGAAGGTCTCTGATCGGATGGGGAAGATCGCCTATTTTGCTGAGTAAGTAGGGGATGAAGCGGGCAGGGAAGGTGTCTTCGCTGGAAGGGTGACGTCCGGAGAGGGAGGGGTGAGGGTGGTGGTCTTCTTTAAATTGAGGCTACCCAAATCCGGTGAAGAGACTTATGCTCCAGTGCGTCAGATCACATGCGCCCTCTGAGGAGCCGATATGGCCGGAGACCCCACCCCCGCGGCGTGCCCGATCGAGGACTACCGGACCTTCGGTCCGCCGGTGCCGGCGTTGACGTCGTTCGAACGCATGGACGGATACCAGGACCGCGCACGCCCCGTGCTGTGGACCAGGGACACCCCCGGCTACTGGGTCTTCACCGACCACGACGTGATCCTGGACGGGCTCCAGCAGCCCGACCTGTGGTCGAGCCAGGTCATCACGCCGACCGAGCCCGACCCGCCGTTCCAGTGGATCCCGGTGATGCTCGACCCGCCCGAGCACACCCGCTGGCGGCAGCTGCTCGGCGGCTACTTCACCCCGAAGCGGACCAAGGCGATGCTCGACGAGCAGCGCCGGCTGGCCGCCGAGATCATCGAGGCGGTCAGGCCGAAGGGCGAGTGCGACTTCGTACGCGACGTCGCGCGGATCTTCCCGGCCACGATCTTCCTGCAGATCATGGGCATGCCGGTCGGCAAGTTCGAGGAGTTCATGGAGTGGGAGGAGAAGATCCTCCACAGCAGCGACAACGACGTCCGGATGGAAGGCATGCAGCTCGTGATGGGCTACTTCGCCGGGCTGATCGCCGAGCGCAGGGCCGACCCGGACGAAGCGGCGACCGACATCGTCAACACGGCCCTGAACTGGGAGATCGACGGTGAACCGGTCTCCGACGCCGACCTGCTGAACTGCATGCTGCTGCTGTTCATGGCGGGCCTGGACACCGTCACCAGCCAGACCTCCTACGCCTTCCTGCACCTGGCCACGCACCCCGGCGACCGCAAGCGCGTCACGGACTCGCCGGAGCTGATCCCGCACGCGGTCGAGGAACTGCTGCGCGTCTACCCGATCGTGCAGACCGCCCGCAAGGCCACCAGGGACGTCGACTTCCACGGCTGCCCGATCAAGGCCGGGGACATGGCCGCCTTCCCGCTGTCCGCGGCCGGACGCGACGCATCGGCCTTCCCCGACGCCCGCCGCGTCGACCTGGACCGAGAGGACGTCCGCCACCTGTCCTTCGGCGCCGGGCCGCACCGCTGCCTGGGCTCCCACCTGGCCCGCCAGGAGATGGCGGTCCTGCTGGCGGAATGGCACCGGCTCATCCCCGACTACGAACTGGTCGAGACGCCGACGGAGCACGGCGGCGGCGTGTGGGGGCTCGACGCGCTGCGACTGCGATGGGACGTGTGATGAGCACCGAATCGACCCACCGGCTGTACATCGACGGGGCCTGGACCGAGGGCACCGGCGACGAGCGGATCGAGGTCGTCAACCCGGCGACCGAACAGGTCGTCGGCCGGGTGCCGCAGGCGACCCGCGACGACGTGGTGCGGGCGATCGAGGCCGCGCGGCGCGCGTTCGACGAAGGCCCCTGGCCCCGGATGTCCGTCCGGGAGCGCGCGGAGGTCATGCTCGCGATGGCCGCGGTGATGGAGCGGCGGCTGCCCGAGCTCATCGAGCTGAACATGGCCGAGGCCGGCTCCACCCGCCCGCTGGCCGAGTCCATCCAGGTGGGCATCCCGATCCGGCAATTCCGGGACATGGCCGAGCGCGTCATGCCCGCCTTCGACTGGGAGGCGCCGATGCCGCCGACCGTCGGCCAGGGCATCGGCCAGGGGGTGCTGCGGCGCGAGCCGTTCGGCGTCGCCGCGCTCATCCCCGCCTACAACTTCCCGTTCTTCCTCAGCGTCATGAAGCTGGCGCCCGCGCTGGCCGCCGGGTGCACGACCGTGCTGAAGCCCGCGCCGACCACCCCGCTCGAGGTGCTGGTCCTGGGGGAGATCGCCGAGGAGGCGGGGCTGCCGGCGGGAGTGCTCAACGTCGTCACCGGCGACGTCGAGGCGGGCCTGGAGCTGACCACCAACCCGATGGTGGACCTGGTGAGCTTCACCGGCTCCGACACCGTCGGCCGGATGGTCTACGGGCAGGCCGCGCCCACGATGAAGAAGGTCGTGCTGGAGCTGGGCGGCAAGTCCGCCAGCGTCGTGTGCGAGGACGCCGACCTCGACAAGGTGCTCCCGGAGATCCTGGCCGGCATCGTCGTCCAGGCCGGGCAGGGGTGCGCGCTGTTCACCCGGACGCTGGTGCACCGCTCCCGGCACGACGAGCTCGTCGAGAAGATCGTCACCGCGCTGCGGTACGTCAAGGTCGGAGATCCGGCCGAGCCGGACACCGCGATGGGCCCGCTGATCAGCGAGGCGCAGCGCGGCAAGGTCGAGAAGCTGATCCGGACCGGGGAGGAGGAGGGCGCGCACCTCGCCTTCGGCGGCGGCCGCCCCGCGGGCCTGGAGCGGGGCTACTTCGTGGAGCCGACGCTGTTCACCGGGGTCGACAACGCCATGACGATCGCGCGGACCGAGTTCTTCGGCCCCGTCGGCGTGGTCATCCCGTTCGACGACGACGAGGACGCGGTGCGCATCGCCAACGACAGCCCCTACGGGCTGGCCGGTTCGGTGTGGTCGGCGGATCCGGTCCGCGCCTACGAGATCGCCAAGCGGATCCGGGCCGGCTTCGTCTCGGTCAACGGCGGTGGCGGCGGCGTCAGCCCGCACATCGCCTTCGGCGGCTACAAGCAGAGCGGCCTCGGCCGCGAGTGGGGCGAGCACGGACTCGACGAGTACCTGCAGACCAAGAGCATCAGCTGGGGCGTCGCGGGCGGCTGAGCCGTCCGCACCGCCCGGCCGTGAGGAAGGGAAGAGAAATGAGCCGGGTCCAGGGCAAGACAGTGTTCATCACCGGCGTCGCACGCGGCCAGGGCAGGGCCCACGCGCTGCGCCTCGCGCAGGAGGGCGCCGACATCATCGGCGTCGACCTGTGCGCTGACATCGCCACCAACGGCTATTCGCTCGCCACGCGCGAGGACCTGGACGAGACGGTCCGCCAGGTGGAGAAACTGGGCCGCCGCATGTTCGCGGCGCAGGCCGACGTCCGCGAGCCCGCGGCGCTCGTGGACGCCGTCTCCCGGGGTGCGGCCGAGCTCGGCGGGTTGGACGCGGTCGTCGCGAACGCCGGTATCTGCCCGCTGGGCAGCCAGGACGCGCAGGCGTTCCTGGACGCCGTGTCCGTCGACTTCAACGGCGTGGTGAACGCGGTCCAGGCCGCGATACCCCACCTGCCGGACGGCGCCTCGATCGTCGCGACCGGTTCCGTCGCCGGGCTGCTGCTCGGAAGCACCGACAACCCGGCCAACGGCTTCGGGGGCATGGGCTACGCCTGGGCCAAGCGCGCCGTCGCCTCGTTCGTCCACGACCTGGCCGTGGCCCTGGCCCCGCGCCGGATCCGGGTGAACGCGGTGCACCCCTCCAACTGCAACACCGACATGCTCAACAGCGACGTCATGTACCGGGTGTTCCGCCCGGACCTGGAGCAGCCGACCCGCGAGGACGCGCTACTGGCGTTCCCCGCGATGCAGGCGATGCCGGTCGGGTTCGTCGAGCCCGAGGACGTCGCGGACATGGTGCTGTTCCTGGTCTCCGACGAGTCCCGGTACGTGACCGGCATGCAGATGCGGGTCGACGCCGGCAGCTACGTCAAGAACCGCCCCCAGCAGCCGGCCTTCTGACGGAGGAGAACGACAATGCCGTTGCAGCCGTGGATGAAGATGCTGTCCACCGACGACCACCTCATCGAGCATCCGCGGGTGTGGTCGGACCGCCTGCCGTCGAAGTACCGCGACGTCGGCCCGGTCATCGTCGAGCAGGACCGGCCGAGCGGCGGGGCGCCCGCCGAGGTCTGGAAGTACGAGGACCGGATCTACCCGACCATCGGCCTCAACGCCGTGGCGGGCAAGCGGCCCGAGGAGTTCGGCCTCGAACCGACCCGCTACGACGAGATGATCCCCGGCTGCTACGACCCCCGCGCCCGGCTGGCCGACATGGACCTCGACGGCGTCTGGGGCGCGCTGTGCTTCCCGTCCTTCCCCCGCTTCGCCGGCACCCTCTTCCTCGAGGGCGAGGACCGCGAGCTGGCCCACCTGTGCGTCAAGGCGTGGAACGACTACGTCCTCGACGAGTGGTGCGCCGCCGCGCCGGACCGGCTCATCCCCCTGGCCATCCTGCCGCTGTGGGACGTGGGGCTGTGCGTGGCGGAGATCCACCGCACCGCGGCCAAGGGGGCCAAGGCGATCGCGTTCCCCGAGAACCCCGTCCCCCTGGGGCTTCCCTCGTTCCACACCGACCATTGGGACCCGGTCTTCTCCGCGGCCGAGGAGACCGGCATGCCGCTGAGCATGCACTTCGGCACCTCGGGATACGCGCCGGTCACGGCGCCCGACGCCCCGTTCGCGGTGATGATCGCGCTGTTCGGCTGCAACTCGATGTACGCCACCGCGGACCTGCTGTTCTCCCCGGTCTTCCACAGGCACCCCAAGCTCAAGGTCGGCCTGTCCGAGGGCGGCATCGGCTGGGTGCCCTACCTGCTCGAGCGCATCGACACCACCTGGAAGCGGCACCGCTTCTACCAGAACGTCAACCAGGACGTGCTGCCCTCCGACTTGTTCCGCAGGCACATCCACGGCTGCTTCATCGACGACTCCTTCGGCATCGAGGCCCGGCACGCGATCGGCGTCGACAACATCACTTGGGAGTGCGACTACCCGCACTCCGACTCCTACTGGCCCAAGAGCCGCGCCGTCGCCGCCGAGCGGCTGGCCGGCGTGCCCGACGAGGAGGTCCACAAGATCGTCGAGCTGAACACCCGCCGGCTCTACGACTTCCCCGCATGAGCACGCGCCCGGAGTCGGAGCGCTCCGACTGGACCGACCTGGACCTGCTCACCCGTGAGGAGGCGGCCGAACGGGTCCGCGCCGAGATCACGGACGTCCGGGCGCGGCTCGACGCCGAGTCGCGGCCCGAGGCGAGGGCCGCCTTGGAGCAGCGGCTGGACGTCCTGGAGACGTGGACGCGGGGACCGTCCGCGCGCTGAACGCGACTGGAGATCTCATGAAACTCGTGGTGGATCAGGGCAAGTGCTGCGGCCACGCGCGCTGCAACGACCGGGCTCCGGAGCTGTTCGAGCTCGACGACCTCGGATACGTGGCCGTGAACGAGATCGAGGTGCCCGAGGGGATGGAGGAAGCGGCCCTCGCCGGCGCCCGCGCCTGCCCGGAACGCGCGATCACCATCGTGTGATCAGCCGCCCGCCCCTCTCGCCGCGGAGGACCGGCCTTTCCAGCTCAGAAATCAACGAAGGCAACCAGGACGACCAAGTTGGGATGTAAACGATGGACGTGACCCAGGAACCCCCTCAGACGATGCCGGCCGACGGGCGCCGCCCTCCGCAGACCCGCACGCAGCGTCCCGTCGACCCGATCCGCCGGCACGGCTGGGTCCAGGACAAGCTCGACCACCTGATGTACGAGTCCGCCATGCTGCCCGGCGTGCGCTTCGACCGGCCGGCCGGCGACCCCGGCTGGTTCTCTCCCGACAGCGCCATGTGGTACGTCCACTCGCACTTCTCCGCGATCGCCGGCGGCTTCGTCGGGCTGATGTGCGAGGGCGTCAAGCCCGACATGGTGTACGGCGGCCTCGACCACAGCGACTTCTTCAACGACCGCAAGCGCCGCGGCGGCCGCTCGGCGTCGTTCTACTGGGCCACCGTCTTCGGCCCGACCGAGGTCGCCGAGAAGATCTGCCGGAACGTGCACCGGTACCACGAGACGGTCCAGGGCACGATGCCGGACGGCACGCCGTACGCCGCCAACAGCGCGGAGAACCTCCGCTGGGCGCACGCCGGCCTCACCTGGGGCTACGTCCGCGGCCACCAGCTGTACCACCCCAGGCCGCTGCCGCCGAAGAAGCTCGACGAGGTGGTGGCCGGGATGGCCCGCATCCACGAGGCGATCGGCGCCACCGACCTGCCGCGGACGATGGAGGAGATCGAGGAGTACTACCGGCAGATGCGGCCGCGGATGTGCATCAACGAGGACGGCAAGTGGGCACTCGACTTCGCGTTCTCGGAGTTCGACAAGCCCGGCCGCGCGCCGATGCGCTGGGCGCTGGAGGACGCGATGCCGTGGTGGGCCCGCGAGGTCCTCGGCGCGAAGTCCACCCCGCGGCAGCGCGCGATCGGCAGGAAGCTGAACTACGCGGTCGTCAACGGCGTGCAGAAGGCCATCGGCACCCCGTGGTACGTGAAGGAGGCGCGCGAGCGCATCAAGGCTGCCTCCTGACCGGCACCGGGATGTGACCGGTGCCCGATCATCAACGGCCCGACCGCCTCGTAGAAGGCGGTCGGGCCGCGGCGTTTCCGGCTGTACCCCGGTTCGATCCCACCTTGGAAGGCACCGCCCGCGCGCTGGGCATTGACCTCCGGCGATACAGGTTCGTACACTGTAAAAACAGTTTGTACGCCGTATAAATCCGTTCAGGAGGCATGCATGATCCCCAAGAAGATCTGGGCGAACTCCGGCGACTCCCACTTCATGGAGCCCCCGGACCTGTTCGACGAGCGCCTGCCGAAGGCGCTGGCCGACCGGATGCCCAAGTCCCAGAAGTTCGACGGCTACGAAGTCGTCACCGTCGACGGCCAGGAGTTCCGCCGGGACATGCCGAGTCCGAACGCGGACAGCAAGGCGATCATCGACGTCGTCGTCGAACGCGCGCCCGGCGCCAACGACCCGGTGCTCCGTCTCAAGGACCTCGACGAGGAGGGCATCTGGGCCGAGGTCACCTACCCGTCCCTCGGCATCTGGGCGAGCTCGATCAAGAGCGCGGACCTGATGAAGGCCGGCGTCCGCTGCCTGAACGACTGGGCGCACGAGCACATCATGAAGGCCTCGCCGCGGCTGGTGGCCACCGCGTCGGTCTCGCTGCTGGACATCGACGACGCGGTGGCCGAGGTCGAGCGCTGCGCCGACCTGGGCTTCCGCGCGGTCTTCGTGCCGACCGCCCCGCCGGCCGGACAGAAGCCCTTCAACTACATCGACCACTGGGACCCGCTGTGGACGGCCCTGGAGGCCAACAACATGGTGTTGTCCTTCCACATCGGCACCGAGCCGGTCGAGGCCGACCAGCAGGTGGGCGTCAAGTTCCGAGGGCCCGGCGGCGCGGTGCTCAACTACACCCAGACCACGTTCGGCGGCCAGATCGCGACCATGCAGATGGTCGCGTCCGGGGCCCTGGACCGGCACCCGGGCCTGCGGGTCCTGGTGTCGGAAGGCGGCGCCGCCTGGGGCCCGTTCCTGGGCGACCGGATGAACGAGGGGTACCGCCAGCACGGCATCTACGTGCGGCCGCAGCTGTCGAAGCCGCCGATGGAGTTCATCTACGAGCAGGTGTACGCCTCCTTCCAGCACGACGTGACCGCGATCGCCGCCATGCAGCACATGGGCTGGCAGAACGTGATGTGGGGGAGCGACTACCCCCACCTGGAGGGCACGTACGGCCACACGCAGAAGACGCTGCACGAACTGTTCGAAGACGTTCCCGAGGCGGTGCGCAAGCGCATCACGGTGGGCGCCTTCAACGACCTGTTCCCCGAGGTCGGCGCCCCGCCCGCCGACGAGTACTGATCCGGTCCGGCCGGGCGCTCCCGGAGGCGCCCGGCCGACCACCGGTTCGACACGGAGACTCGAGGAAGGACATCTCATGCAGTTCCTGGAAGAAGAGGAAGAAGCTCTCGGCACCCCGACGTTCGAGGTGCTGGTGCGGGACGGCGAGCCCGTCGTGGCCGGCAGCTACTTCATGTCGCCGCCGATCTACCTGCGCGAGGCGTCCTGGGACCCCGCCCGAGCGGGCCGGCTGATCGTCACCGCCTCCGACGGCTCCCGCTGGCACGCCGAGGACGTCCCCCGAGAGGGACGCGCCAACGTCGTGCTGCGCCCGCTGGACGGCGGGACCCCGGCATGACCGGCTCGACCGACGCCGCGCTCCTGCTGATCCGGGTGTGCCTGGGCGTCGTGCTGCTGGCGCACGCCTGGAACCACGCGCTCGGCGGCGGCCGCATCGCCGGGACCGCCGACTGGTTCGAGGGCCTGGGGCTGCGTCCCGGCGTGGTGCACGCCTGGGCGAGCGTCGTCACGGAGGTCGCGGCGGGGGCCGGGCTCATCCTCGGGCTGCTCACCCCGCTGGCCTGCGCGGCCGCGATCGGCGTGATGTGCGTGGCGTTCGTGACCGTGCACCTGCCCCACGGGTTCTTCATCTTCCGCGAGGGCTACGAGTACGTCGCGGTGATCGCGATCGTGTCGGCGGCGGTGGGGATCGCCGGGCCGGGCGGGATCTCGGCGGACGCGGCGCTCGGGCTCGACCTGTCCGGCTGGACGGGTTTCGCGCTGTCGACCGTCCCCGGAGTGCTGGGGGCCGCGCTGACACTCGGGTTCGCCTGGCGCCCGAACCGCGGCTGAACGATTCACCGTGAACATTGCGATCTCCCTGGAGGAGAACATGGACCAGCAGGAAGTCCTGGTCGAACGCCAGGGCCACGTCATGATCGTGACGATCAACCGGCCGGAGGCGCGCAACGCCGTCAACGAGGCGGTCTGCCTGGGTGTCGGCGACGCCCTGGCGGAGGCGGAGCAGGACCGGGAGGTCCGCGTCCTGGTGCTGACCGGGGCGGGCGACCGGGCCTTCTGCGCCGGCGCGGACCTCAAGGCCCTCGCCCGCGGCGAGCGCATCATCCCCGAAGGCCGTGAGGCCTGGGGCCTGGCCGGTTTCGTCGGCCACCCGATCAGCAAGCCGACGATCGCGGCGGTCAACGGCTCCGCCCTGGGCGGTGGCACGGAGATCGTGCTCGCCAGCGACCTGGCCGTCGCGGCGGAGACCGCGGTGTTCGGGCTGCCGGAGGTGCGCCGCGGCCTGGTGGCCGCGGCGGGCGGGGCCTTCCGCCTGGTGCGGCAGGTGCCGCCGCGCGTCGGTCTCGAGCTGCTGCTGACCGGCGAGCCCGTCACGGCGGCCCGCGCGCTGGAACTCGGCCTGGTCAACCGGGTGGTCCCCGCCGACCGGGTGCTCGAGGAGGCCGTCGCCCTCGCCGAGACGATCGCCGCCAACGCGCCCCTGTCCGTCCAGGCCAGCAAGCGCATAGCCCTGGGCCTGCGCGACGGCGGACGTCCCGCCGAGGCCGCCCCGTGGGAGCTGACGGCGAAGGAGACCGCCGCCGTCCTGGCCTCCCAGGACGCGGCGGAGGGCCCCCTCGCCTTCGCCGAGAAGCGCGACCCCGTCTGGCAGGGCCGTTGACCGCCGCTCCCGGCCCGGCCGCGCTAAAAGCGCTGCGCTCCGTCGATGCGGATGACCTCGCCGTTCAGGTAGTCGTTCTCGGCGATGTGGACGGCGAGGCGCGCGTATTCGTCGGCGTGGCCCATGCGCTTGGGGTTCGGGACGCCCGGACCCCACTTGGCCTGGGCCTCGGCCTCCTCCATCCCGTACGCGGGGGTGAAGAAGGTGCCGGGGGCGATGCACATGACCCGGACGCCGAGCGGGGCCAGGTCGCGGGCCGCGGTGAGGTTCATGCCGATGACGCCGCCCTTGGCCGCCGAATAGTCGCTCTGCCCGACCTGGCCTTCGAAGCCGGCGATGCTGGCGGTGGTGATGACCACGCCGCGCTGGCCCGAGTCGAGCGGCTCGTTGCCGGCCATGGCCTGCGCGGCCCGGCTGAGGACGATGAACGTCCCGGTCAGGAAGACCTCCACGGTGCGGCGGAAGGCGTCGACCGGGTAGGCCTCCCCGCTCCTGTTGACGATCCGCGCGCCCGCGACGGGGCCGCCGTGCACGGCGACCGCGACGCGCAGCGGGCCGAGCTCCTGCGCCGCGGCCAGGGCGTCGAGCACCGACCGCTCGTTCGTGACGTCCGTCTTGACGAACCGGACGGCGTCCCCCAGTTCGTCGGCGAGGGCCTCGCCCTTCTCCTGGGACATGTCGGCGATGACGACCTTGGCGCCCGCGGCGACCAGCCGTCGGACGGTCGCCGCGCCGAAGCCGCCCGCACCGCCGGTGACCAGGGCGGAGCCGTTGGAGAGTTCCATATTTCCTCCTGAAGTGAGAAGTCCGCCGGACATCCGGCGACGACTTCGGGTTTTTTCCATCAGCCAAAAAATCTGTGAGGCACATCGTGCGTGAAGCCGTCATCATCAGCGCCGTCCGGACCGCCGTCGGAACCGCCCGCAAGGGCACGCTCAGCGAGACCAGGGCCGAGGACCTGGCCGTCCACGTGGTCCGCGAGGCCGTGCGCCGCTCCGGCCTGGCCGCGGACAGGTTCGACGACGTGATCCTGGCCGAGTCGCTCTACGGCGGAGGCGACCTGGCCCGCCACGCCGCGGTGGCCGCGGGCATGGTCGGAGTGCCGGGCCAGGCGGTGAACCGCCACTGCGCGGGCGGCCTGACCGCGGTGGGGAACGCCGCCGCGTCCATCCGGGCGGGCATGGACCGGGCGGTCGTCGCCGGCGGCGTCCAGGCCACCTCGACCTCGCCCAAGCTGCTGTGGCGCACGCCCGGCACGGCGGAGGAGTTCCAGGAGGGCGGACTGCCGACCTTCCCCTACACCGAGGACGCCACCGATGACGTGACGCTGTCGGTCGGCTGGAACGTCGCTCAGGAGGTCGGTATCTCCCGCGGGGAGATGGACGCCTGGGCGCTCCGCTCGCACCAGCGCGCCATCGCCGCGATCGACGCCGGCGTGTTCACCGACGAGATCACCCCGATCAAGGTGGCACGGCCCGACGGGAGCGTGGTGGAGTTCGCCGTGGACGAGCACCCCAGGCGCGGTTCCACGCTGGAGAAGCTGGCGGCGCTGAAGCCGCTGCACCCGGAGATCGAGGGCTTCTCGATCACCGCGGGCAACGCCAGCGGGGTCAACGACGGGGCGTCGGCTCTGGCGCTGGCCGACGGCGGCCTCGCCGCGGGGGAGGGGCTCGAGGCGCTCGCGACCGTCCGGGCCTGGGCGGCCGTCGGCGTCCAGCCCTCCCGTACCGGCATGGGCGCGGTCGAGGTCGTCCCGAGGCTGCTGGAGCGGGCGGGCCGCCGGGTCGAGGACATCGCGCTGTGGGAGATCAACGAGGCGTTCGCCTCGGTGCCGGTCGCGGCCTGCAAGCTCCTGGGCCTGGCGGAGGAGAAGGTCAACGTCTTCGGCAGCGGCTGCAGCCTCGGCCACCCGGTGGCGGCCTCCGGGGCCAGGATGCTCACCACCCTGGTCCACGAGCTGCGCCGCCGCGGCGGAGGGCTCGGCGTCGCCGCGATGTGCGCGGGAGCCGGCCAGGGCGGCGCGGTCCTCATCGAGGTCGCGTGACGGCCGGTCGTCCTTCGGGGCGCCGTGCTGCGTTCCGACGGGCACGATCGTCACCTCCTTCCTGCCGTCTCCGATGAGTGAGGGTCCGCGGGTCCGGTACCGGACCCGCGGACCTTCCGTCTTCTCGGGCCGGGTCCGCCGTCAGGCGGAGGCGGCCCGCGCCCTTTCCACCAGGACCCGGCGCAGCACCTTCCCGGTGTCGGTCTGCGGTAGTTCGTCGAGGAACATCACGAGGTCCGGGGTCTTCGAACCGCGCAGCCGGGCGCGGACCCACGCCTGGACGTCCGCCGCGTCCACCGGCGGGCCCGGGCGCCTGACCACGAAGGCGGCGATCCGCTGGCCCCACTCGACGTCCTCGACTCCGGCGACCGCGACTTCTGCCACGGCCGGATGGTCGAGCAGCACGCTCTCGATCTCCGCGGGGGCGATGTTCTCCCCGCCGCGGATGATGGTGTCGTCGGAGCGCCCCTCGACGAACAGGTATCCGTCCTCGTCGAGATGGCCTCGGTCGCGGGTGGAGAACCAGCCGCCGCCGTCCAGCGTGGTGCCCGATTCGAGGTACTCGCCGGCCACCTGCGGCCCGCGCACCCAGATGTCCCCGGTCACGCCCGCCGGGCAGGGCAGGCCCTTGTCGTCGCGGATCTCCACGGCGACGTCCGGCAGCGGCAGCCCGGCCGAGCCCAGCCGGGCGCGCTCTCCCGGCTCGGTGGCCGCCAGCGCCGCGCGGTGTTCCTGCGGACCCAGCACGGCGATGGACGAGGACGTCTCGGTGAGCCCGTAGGCGTTGGTGAAGTCGGTCTCGGGGAAGGCACGGAGCGCTCGTTCGACCACCTGCCTGGGCATCTTCGAACCGCCGTACGACACGGCGCGAAGCGATGGCGGGGCGGCTTCACCGGTGCGCTCCAGTTCGTCCACGATGCGGGCCAGCATCGTGGGCACCACCATGGCGTGCGTGATGCGCTCGGTCCGGACCAGATCGAGCCACCCGGTCGCGGTGAACTGCTCCAGATAGACGATGCGGCGGCCCGCGTACAGGTTGGTGAGTAGGTTCGCGACCGCTGCGATGTGGTACGGCGGGACGCTGACGAGTGTCGCGTCGTGCTCGTCCGCCGAGCCGAACTCCACCGTTCCGAAGGTGTACGCGGTCAGATGCCGGTGACGCAGCACGGCGCTCTTCGGAGCCGACGTGGTGCCGCTGGTCTGAAGGAGCACGGCGATGTCGTCGGTGTCCGGGGCGGCCGGGGCCGCCTGGTCGGCCGGGGACGCTCCGGGCCCGGTGCACTGCGCGATCCACTCGTCCGGCGTGAGGACCTCCTCGCACCGGGCCGCCAGGACGTCGAGGTGCGCGCCGGCGATGACCAGCGGCCGGTCCTGCCGCGCGGCGACGTCCGCGACCTGCTCGGGCGTCAGCCGGTAGTTCAGCGGAAGGAAGGGCACGTTCGCCGCCGCGGCGGCGAACAGCGCCACCGGGAACGCAGGGCCGTTCTCACCGATGTAGACGACCGTGCGCCGTCCTCCGGCGCGCAGCCGGGCGCCCCCTGAGAGCGCCGCGGCCTGCAGCGCCTCGTAGGTCATGCCGCGATCGAGTGGGCCGAGCGCGACGCGCTCGCCGAACCCCGCCGCGGTCATCTCCAGCAGCATCAGGGTGTTCATATGGTGATCCGTTCGTTCAGTCAGAAGCGGGCAGCAGCTTCGCGGCCTGGACCGAGAGCACTTCGCCGTCCACCGTCAGCGGGCCGTCGCCCGGCTTCAGGCACAGCAGTTCGATCCGGCCGGCCGCGTCGCTGTACCGCTTGCCGAGCAGAACGGGCTCTCCGGTCAGCGCGGCCGGCGCCTCGGACACCGGCTCGGTGCCGCCTGCCATCGGCACCCCGCAGCAGCTCACCGTGATCTCCTCGGCAGGGGCCCGCACCACGATCACCTCGGTGCCGCCCACCTGGCTGCGCAGGCGCACGCCTGCCTTCACCATCGACATTCCTCTTCCCTTTCTTGCGGCCCCGCCCGGCCATCGGCCATCGCGGGGAGAACTTCGGAAACAGTCACTGGGTACTGGGATAGGGAGCGAAGCCGGTCGATCACCCGGCCAGCGGGTCCCTGGGCAGTCCCAGCAGCCGCTCCGCGATGACGTTGCGGCCGATCTCGGAGGTGCCGCCGGCGATGGTCATGCACCGGTCGAGGAGGTATTCGTAAGCGATCCGGGGTTCGCGTCCGGTGACGGCGGCGGCTCCGGCGGCGCGCATGGCCAGTTCGGTCACCCGCTGCACGTGCTCGGCCGACACCAGCTTGGTGACGTTGGCCTCCGGGCCGGGGGCGCCGCCCGCCACCGCGCGCGCCGCCTGGCGAAGGTTCAGCAGGCCCAGGGCCTGCTCCTCGGCGATCAGGTCGGCGACGTCCCGTTCGATCGCGGCGTCGCCGGGGACGTGCCGTGCGACCAGCTCGGGCAGGTCCGCGGCGGCCAGCCCGGTCCGGATGCTCTTGCCGAGGCTCACCCGCTCGTTGCCCAGCGTGGCCCTGGCCACCGTCCAGCCCCGGTCGACCTCGCCCACAACGTCGGCGTCCGGGACGAACACGTCGTCGAAGAACACCTCGTTGAACGCCGCGTCACCGGTGATCTCCCGGAGCGGGCGCACCTCGACGCCCGGGGCGTCCAGGTCGACCACCATCATGGTGATGCCGCGGTGCTTGGGCGCGTCCGGGTTCGTCCGCACGGTGGCCAGGCCGCGGTTGCAGTGCTGGGCCCCGCTGGTCCACACCTTCTGGCCGGTGACCCGCCAGCCCCCCTCCACCCGGACGCCCCGGGTCTGCACCGCCGCCGCGTCCGATCCCGCGCCCGGCTCGCTGAACAGCTGGCACCAGCGCAGCTCGCCGAGCAGGCTCGGCCGGATCCAGCGCTCGAGCTGCCCGGGGTCGCCGCTCTGGGCCAGGGTCAGGGTCACCCAGGCGCCGATGCCCAGATCCGGCAGGTCGATACCGGCCAGCTCCTCCTCGATCACCAGCTGCTCCACCGCGTCGGCGGCGCGGCCCCACGGCTTCGGCCAGTGCGGCATCAGGTAGCCGGAGTCGACCAGCGCGGCGCGCCGCTCGTCCTCCGGCAGCGCGGCGTGGCGTTCGGAGAAGGCGCGGGCCTCGGCGCGGTACACCTCGGCCTCCGGCGGCAGGTCGAGTCCGTGACCGTGCTCGCCGCCCGTCCGGGCCAGCTGGAAGATCTCCCTCCGCGCGTCCGTGACCTGCCCGAACAGCGTGGCCGACGCGAGCGCGCGCCGCAGGTACAGGTGGGCGTCGTGTTCCCAGGTGAAGCCGATGCCGCCGTGCAGCTGGATGTTCTGCTGGGCGTTGCGGACGGCGGCGTCCAGCGCCATCGGCACGGCCACCGCCGAGGCGAACGCCGACCGCTCCGCCGAGCCGAAGGCGCGGGCGGCGTCCCAGGCGGCGGCGGTGGCGGCCTCGGCGGCGACGAGCATGTCGGCGCAGTGGTGTTTGACCGCCTGGAAGGTGCCGATCGTACGTCCGAACTGGACGCGTATCTTGGCGTACTCGGTGGCCATCTCCACGCAGGCGTGCGCGATTCCCGAGGCCTCGGCCGCGGCGAGGGTGCGGGCCAGCGCCACCGCCGCCGCACGGGCCCCCGGCAGCACCCGCTCATCGCTGACGGCGACGCCTTCCAGGCGCACGGAGCTGACCGTGCGGGTGGCGTCCAGGCCGTCCAGCGGGGTGATCCGCACGCCCGGCGCGCCGGAGTCGACCAGCACGAGGTCCTCGCCCACCGGCAGGAGGAGGAGCGCACCGTCGGACACCTCGCCGACGAGTTGCCCGACGTGCCCGCTCACGGTGCCGTCGGCGGCCCTGTCCGTCGTTCCGGTGAGCGCCACGGCGGCGGTCAGCGAGCCGTCGGCCAGCCGGGGGAGCAGGGTGCGGCGGGATTCCTCCCGGCCGGCGGCGGCCAGCGTCCCGGAAGCCACCGCGGTGGGCAGGAAGGGGCCGGGCGCCAGCACCCGGCCCAGCTCCTCGGCCACGATGGCGAGCTCGGGGACGCCGTAGCCCTGGCCTCCGTACTCCTCGGGCAGGTGCAGCCCCAGCCAGCCGAGGTCGCACAGCTGCTTCCAGAACGGCGGCAGTGTCGGCCCTCCGTCGTCCAGCGACCGCCGTGCCGCCGCGCGTCCGCCGCCGTCCGCCAGGAACGCGCGGGCCACCTCGGCCAGTTCGCGATGCTCATCCGTGATCGCCAGGGCCATCGCCACTCCACTCCGCCCGGGTGCCCCGTCCGGGCACGCTCGAAAAGGTTTTGTACACCGTAAGACACTTGAGCGTACTTCACCAGAGGCGCTGCACGCCGAGGGCGGGAAAGGAGGATGGCGGAGCGGTCCCGATCGGGAGGGCGGGGAAGATCTCCAGGACCGGCAGGAGAATCCGCTGCTCAGAGGCTGGTGCGCACCGCGACGCCGGGCGCCGGAGTCGATGACCGGAGTGGGCGGCCGTGTCCGCCTTGAGGGCGCGATGTGCTGAAGGCGCCTGCGTCCACCGGCGGGCCCGTGCCGCCGGGGCGGGGGCTCATGATGATCCAATGGCTTGTATGAAGTATAGTCAGCGGTGCCGCCGTCGGCCGAGGGGCCGCGAGCGCGCATCAGTTCCGACCGACCTCGGGAAGGTGAGATGGCCCCGCCCCGCGGCCGCCGAAAGGCCGGCCGAAGCCCGGAAACGGACGCAGAGAGCGGCGGACGCCTCCTGACGGTCGAGAACATCATCGAGGCGGCCCTGCGGATCGGCGCCACCAAGGGGTTCGAGGCCCTGACCATGCGGGGGCTGGCCGAGGAGCTCGGCTGCTCCACGATGGCCGCCTACTACCACGTGCCCAACAAGCAGGCCCTGATCGAGCTGGTGGTCGACGCCGTCCTGGCCGAGGTGGAGATCCCCGGCATCGACTACGGGCCCTGGGACGACCGGCTCTACGAGCTGTACATCCGGACCACCGACATCCTGTCGCGGCACCCCGGCGTCGAGCCGCTGCTGTACGAGCGGGCCCTCACCGAGCACGGCTGGCGGATCATGGACGGGTACTTCCAGATCCTGCTGGACGGCGGCTTCTCCAAGCGCAACGCGGTCATCGCGTTCAGCATCATCTACGCCCAGGGCCTCGGCCGCGCGGCGATGGAACGGCGGCTGCCCGGGGAGATGGGCACCAGGCCGGAGGCCGACCGCGACAAGTGGCCGGCGCTGCGCGAGATCGAGGACCTGTGGCCGCAGCTCCTGCGCTACGACCATCGGGCCTTCGCGATGCAGCACATCCTGGACGGCCTGCGCATGATGCTCGCCCAGCAGGAGGACGGCGGCGACGCGCGGCGACGGAACCGTCCGCAGGACCCCGCGGCGGAGTGACGCCCGCGGGCGGTGTCCGCGCGCCGGGATGACGGCGCGCCCGCCTGTCCTGATCCACTGACGACCGACCCCGACCTGGGCGTTTCGTCCTTTCCTGTGCCCTTTGACGACCGGTTCGAGCCATCTCGTCGGCCGTGCCGTGCGGCGTTCCCGGCCGTCGCCGATCTCCGAGCACTCTCCGACATCCGTCGTACTGCGTAAAAAAAATCTTCTTTTGTACCTTGTACAACAACCGTCCTTCGGTGTACTCCTTTGTTAGCCCCGTCACATGGACGGGATGCCGGACCCCCGCGCGATCGCGGCCGGTCCGGGCTGAGCACCGATTGGAAACCCCTCCCGAAATGTCGATCAAGGACAGCACGGCCATCGTCGGCATCGGCGCGACGCCGTACTACCGACGCGGCGAGTCGCTCCCGCAGAGCAAGATCGAACTCGCCTGCAAGGCGATCCTGGCCGCCTGCGAGGACGCCGGTCTGTCAGTGGACGAAATCGATGGATTCGCCTATTACTCCGGTGGTTTCGACTCCGCGCTGATCGCCCAGACGCTCGGCATCCCGGAGATCACCTTCACCGCCACGCTGACCGGCGGGGGCGGCGGCGCGGCCGGCAGCGTCGGGCTGGCCGCGGCCGGCATCGCCTCCGGGCAGGCCGAGGTCGTGGTGTCCCTGATGGCGCTGCAGCAGGTGCCGGACAGCCGCTTCGGCGCGGCGTTCGCCGCCAAGGGGGGCGGCGCCTACTCGCGGCCCGCCGACCCGCAGACCGACTTCGTCGCGCCCCACGGCCTGTTCGCCCCCGGCCAGATGTTCGCCCTGCTGGCCATGCGGCACATGCACCTGTACGGGACGCGCCGCGAGGCGTTCGCGGAGGTCGCGATCAGCACCCGGGCCAACGCGGTGAACCGCCCCACCGCCCGGTTCCGCGAACCGCTCACCCTGGACGAGTACTTCAACGCCCGGATGATCTCCGACCCGCTGTGCCTGTACGACTACACCCAGGAGAACGACGGCGCCGTCGCGGTCATCACCACCTCCGCCGAACGCGCCCGCGACCTGCGCAAGCCGCCGGTCTACGTGACCGCCTCGGCGCACGGCGCGCACGGCCGGTGGGGGCAGGCGATCAGCTGGATGGGCATGCCGGACGAGTACTTCGTCTCCTCGGGCCACCGCCCGGTGGCCAGGGCGGTCTACGAACGGGCCGGCGTGAAGCCCGCCGACATCGACGTCGCGCTGCTCTACGACCACTTCACCCCGATGGTGCTGATGCAGCTGGAGGACTACGGCTTCTGCGAGATCGGCGAGGGAGGCCCGTTCGTCGAGGCCGGCAACATCCGCTTCAAGACCGGCTCCATCCCGGTGAACACCCACGGGGGCAACCTGTCCGAGGCCTACATCATCGGCATGACCCACGTGAAGGAGGCCGTGGAGCAGCTCCGCGGCGAGGCCGTCAACCAGGTCGAGGACGCCGAGTTCGCACTCGTCACCGGCGGCCCCGCCTCCATGCCCACCAGCGCGCTGATCCTCCGGAGGTAACCCCCATGTCCCGGCCCCAGGGCGCGATGCCCGCCGAGTTCGCCCAGCTCAACCCCGACTCGTGGACCGAGCCGTTCTGGCTGTCGGCCCGCGAGCACCGGCTCACCGCCCCGCGCTGCGCCGAATGCGGAACGTTCCGCTTCCCGCCCGGCCCGTTCTGCCATGAGTGCCGGCACCAGGACGTCGAACACGTCGAACTGCCCGGCACCGGCACCGTCTACACCTACACCGTCGCCCGGCACGGGGTCGTCCCGTCGCTGGCCGGCACGGTGCCGTACACGATCGCGGTGATCGAGCCGGACGGCGCGCCGGGCATCCGCATGATCGCGAACATCGTCGAGTGCGATCCGGCGCGGATCGCCATCGGCTCCCGCGTCGAGGTCGTCTGGGACGACGTCGACGCCGAGGTCACCATCCCCCGTTTCCGGCCGGCCGGCTGACGCCCCGCCCCATCTTCCGAAGAAACACAGGAGCACAGGTATGAGCGGTCCCTTGGACCATCTCCGTGTCGTAGAGATCTCCCCCACCCTCACCGGGATGCAGGTCGGCGGCCTGCTGGCCGACCTGGGCGCCGAGGTCGTCACGGTCGAGGCGCCCGGCGGGGTGCCCTACCGCGGCGAGGCGGGCTTCCCGTTCCTGGCCCGCGGCAAGCAGAGCATCGTCCTGGACCTGCACCAGGAGGCCGACGCGGAGGCCGCCCGGCGGCTCGTGGACGAGGCGGACGTGTTCGTCACCACGCTGCGCGCCCCGGCGCTGCGGAGGTTCGGCCTCGACCACGAGACGCTGTCGGCGCGCAACCCGCGTCTGGTGTACGCCGTGGCCACCGGCTGGGGCGAGACCGGCCCGATGGCCGGCACCAAGGGCTACGAGGGCCTGGTCCTGGCCAAGCTCGGGGCCATGGGCAGCGCCTTCGCCGGCATGTCCATCCGGCCCGGACCGAGCTTCGTCTCGGTGCCGTACGCGTCCTGGAGCGCGACCCAGACCCTGCTCCAGGGCATCTTCGTCGCCCTGCGCGAGCGCGAGGACAGCGGAGCCGGTCAGCTCGTCACCTCCAGCCTGGCGCAGAGCCTCGCGGCCCAGGACCCGTGGAACCAGGTCGGCGCCTGGATC
Organism: Actinocorallia sp. B10E7; assembly: GCF_039871655.1. NCBI lineage: Bacteria > Bacillati > Actinomycetota > Actinomycetes > Streptosporangiales > Thermomonosporaceae > Actinocorallia > Actinocorallia sp. B10E7. Next base: position 183,194 of record NZ_JBDPLZ010000011.1, on the reverse strand, counting down.
ACCTCGAAGTTCCCCGACGCGTTCGTCGCGGCCCCGCCCATCGCCGACGACGGGGTCCCCAACTACAGCTTCACGTTCCGGCTGCTGGTGGCCGTCACCGCTGACGGGCACTGGCTGCAGTTCTCCCAGGCGCAGCCGCACCTGTTCCGCGCGTTCATGAAGGCCTCAGGCCTGGAGTGGATGTACGACGACCCCGAGTGGTCGACGGCCCCGGAGTTCGAGGACAGGCAGCAGCGCATGCGGTTCTGGGACATCCTGCTCACCGAGGTCAAGAAGCGCACGCTCGCGCAGTGGCAGGAGGTGTTCGAGCACGACCCGAACGTCTTCGCCGAGGTCTACCGGCGCGGCACCGCTCTGCTCCACCACCCGCAGATGGAGTTCGCGCGCCAGACGGTGACCATCACCGACCCCGAGCACGGCCCGGTGCTCCAGCCGGGTCAGTTGATCAAGCTGGACCGCACGCCCGGCGAGCTGACCGGGAGCGCGCCCGCGCTCGACGAGCACGGCGCCCGGATCCGGGCCCGGATCGCCGAAGCCGACTCCGCCGGACGGCCCGTCCCGTCGGCGCCGGACGCCCCCGTCGGAAAGCTGCCGCTGGCCGGGGTGACGATCCTGGAACTCGGCAAGATCTTCGCGGCCCCGTTCGGCGCCACCATGCTCACCGACCTGGGCGCCAGGGTCATCAAGATCGAGCCGCTGGAGGGCGAACCCGCGCGGAGCATGCAGCCGTTCCCCGAGGCCGGGGGAGTGAGGGTGCTGCAGGGCAAGGAGTCGGTGGCGCTCGACCTGGGCTCGCCGGAGAGCAGGCCCGTGCTGGCGCGGATCGCGGAGCAGGCGGACATCGTGCTGTGCGGGTTCCGGGCCGGCGCCGCCGACAGGCTCGGCATCGGCGCGAAGGCCCTGCTGAAGCTGAACCCGAACCTGATCTACCTGGACGCCCCGGGCTACGGGATCGACGGCCCCTACGGCCACCGTCCGGCGTTCGCCCCCACCATGGCGTCGGGCGCGGGCATCGCGATGCGCAACGCCGGGACGCTGGTGCCCGACGAGAACGTCGACGACCTGGCCGTCATCAGGGCGAGGTCGGTGCAGCTGACCTACGCGGTCGGGCCCGCGGTCGCACAGCCGGACGGGCTCGCGGCGCTGGTCGTCGGCACCGCGCTGAGCCTCGGCGCGTACCTGCAGCGGATCGGCATGGGCGGCCGGCACATGCTCACCACGATGCTGCAGACGTGCGCGCACGTCCAAGGCGAGGAGATGCTCGAGTACGAGGGCCGTCCCGAGCCCGCCAAGGTCGACGCGCAGGGCTTCGGGCTGAACGCCCGTTACCGCCTGTACGAGACGGCACAGGGCTGGGTCTTCCTCGCGGTCCCCTCGGACGGCGACTGGCGTGACCTGACCGCCGTGCCGGCGTTCGCCGGACTGGCCGCGGACCCCAGGTTCGCCACCGACGAGGCCCGCAAGGCACACGACGCCGAGCTGACCGAAGGACTGGCCGAGGTCTTCGCCACCCGCCCGGCCGCCGACTGGGAGCGCGACCTGCTCGCGGCCGACGTCGGCTGCGTGATGGTCGACGAACGGCCGGTGGAGAAGAACTACATGGGTGAGTTCGGGCGGGCGCACGGCTACACGGCCGAAGTGGACAGCCCGGTGCTCGGCGAGTACACCCGCGTCGGGCCCCTCGTCGGCTTCTCCCGCTCGGCCACCACCGCCACCGTCGGCTGCTCACTGGGCCAGCACACCCGCAAGGTGCTCGGCGAGGTCGGCTACGACGAGAAGGCCATCGAGGACCTCGAAGCCCGCGGTGTGATCGCCTGCGGCTGACCCCCGGTGCAGCCCCGGGGAACGGCGGCTCCGCATCCCCACGCCACCCCCCGGGGTGTTACAGAAAGTAATCAATAACTCACTTTACGATCAAGAGGTTCACCATGCGCATCTCCGTCGATCCCGACCGCTGTCAGGGACACGCCCAGTGCCTGTCGGCGGCGCCGGAACTGTTCGGCTTCGACGACGAGGCCGAGCACGCCCTGCCGCTGCAGGAAAAGGTGCCGGCGGGCCAGGAGCCCGTCGCCCGGCGCGCCGCGGCCGCCTGCCCCGAGCGGGCGATCACCCTCACCGACTGATCCACCTCCCCACCCCGACCCCCTTGGAGCCAGGCCATGACCGCCCAGGACTTCGACCACCACTCGACCCACTACGCCGAGAACTGGCGTGAGATCAACGCGGAACTGCGGGCGACCTGTCCGGTCGCGCGCAGCGAGGCGCACGGCGGCTTCTGGGTCGTCAGCCGCTACGACGACGTCTCCACCGTGGTGCACGACGACACCACCTTCTCCTCCTACCAGGAACTCCCCGACGGCTCGCACCTCGGCGTCACGGTCCCGGTCACCGCGATCCGCCAGGTGCCCATCGAGATGGACCCGCCGGAGTTCCACACCTACCGCAAGCTGCTGACCCCGTGGTTCTCCCCGGGCAAGGCCGAGCAGTGGCGCCCCTATCTGGAAGAGGCCGTCACCTTCTGCGTCGACCGCGTCATCGAGTCCGGAACGGCGGACTTCATGAGCGACATCGCGGGCCCCGTCCCGGCCATCCTCACCCTGAAGCTGCTGGGGCTGCCCACCGACGACTGGCAGAAGTTCTCCGCGGCCGTGCACGCCTCGATCCACTCGGTGCCGGGCACACCCGAGAACGACGCCGCGGTCGCCCAGATCATGGCGCTGATGGGCCAGGTCCAGGAGGCCGTCGTCCAGCGCCGCGCCGAGCCCGCCGACGACCTGATCTCCGCCCTGGTCCACTCCGAGGTCGACGGCGCGCCGTTGAGCGACCAGCGGCTGATGGAGATGATCAGCCTGGTGATCTACGGCGGCATCGACACCACCTCGGCGCTGACCGGCAGCGTCCTGGAATGGCTGGCCCGCCACCCCGAGGAGCGCGCCCGGCTGCGCGAGAACCCCGAGCTGATCCCGCAGGCCACCGAGGAGTTCCTGCGGTACTTCTCCCCGGTCCAGGCGCTGTCGCGCACCGCCACCCGCGCCTGCGAGCTGGGCGGGCAGCAGATCAAGGCCGGAGACCAGGTCCTGATGTCGTGGTCGTCCGCCAACTTCGACGAGACGATGTTCGACAGGCCCGACGAGGTCGTCCTCGACCGCTTCCCCAACCGGCACCAGGCCTTCGGCCTCGGCATCCACCGCTGCCTGGGCTCCAACCTCGCCCGCGTCGAGTTCGGCGTGATCCTCCAGGAGGTGCTGCGCCGGATGCCGGACTACACCATCGAGGCCTCCGCCGGACGCTACTCGACCATCGGCGTCGTCAACGGCTGGGCCACCCTGCCCGCCACGTTCACCCCCGGCACCCGCGAGGGCTCCGGCGTCCTGGCCTGACCGACGGCCGATCCACCCCTTCCACCCTCGTTCAAGACAAGGAAACACAGATGACGACCAACGAAGTGGACCGGACGCGTCCCGACGTCCACCTGCGGATCGGCGCCGAGCGGCTGACGTCCGGTTCCGGCGGCGTGTACGGGCACGTCGACCCGTCCACCGGCAAGGTGGACAAGGAGATCCCGCTGGCCGGAGCCGCCGAGATCGACCAGGCCGTCAAGGCGGCGCACGAGGCGTTCCAGAGCTGGAGCAGGACTGCGCCGTCCGAGCGCCGCCGGCTGCTGATGCGCCTGGCCGACCTGATCGACGAGAACGCGACGGAGTTCGCGCGGCGCGGCACGCTCGACAACGCCACGCCGATGACGGCCGCGGCCGGCATGGCGGGCACCTCCAGCGAGTGGGTCCGCTACTACGCGGGCTGGGCCGACAAGCTCTCCGGCGACATGACCGCGATGAGCACCGACACCGGCGAGCTCGGCTACACCCTGCCGCAGCCTTACGGCGTCATCGGCATCATCATCACCTGGAACGGGCCGCTCATCTCGCTGGCGATGAAGATCCCCGCGGCGCTCGCGGCGGGCAACACCGTCGTGGTCAAGCCGTCGGAGATGACGCCGTTCTCCGGCGAGCTGTTCGCCGACCTGGTCGAGCAGGCGGGTATTCCCGCCGGAGTCGTCAACATCCTGCCCGGCGCGCCCGAGGCCGGGGCGGCGCTGGTGGAACACCCCCTCGTCCAGAAGGTCACCTTCACCGGCGGCCCCGAGACCGCCCGCAAGATCCTGCACGCCTGCGCCGACCAGATGAAGCCCGCGGTGCTGGAACTGGGCGGCAAGTCCGCCAACATCGTGTTCGAGGACTCCGACCTGGACGTGGTCTGCCCGCACGGCGTGTTCCTGCCGGTGGCGCTGCTCAGCGGCCAAGGCTGCGCGTTCCCGACCCGCATGCTCGTCCAGCGCTCCATCTACGACGAGGTCGTCGCCCAGGTCACCGCGATCGCCGAGAACATCACGGTGGGCGACCCGTTCGACCCCGCCGTCCAGTCCGGCCCGGTGATCAACCAGGCGGCGGTCGACCGCATCCTCGGCATGATCGAGCGGGCAGAGGCCGACGGCGCCCGCCTGGTCACCGGCGGCGTCCGGCTGACCCTGGACGGCGACCTGGCCGGCGGCTACTTCCTCGAGCCCACCGTCTTCGCCGACGTCGACCCGTACTCCGAACTCGCCCAGACCGAGGTGTTCGGCCCGGTCCTGTCGATCATCCCGTTCGACACCGAGGAAGAGGCGATCGCCATCGCCAACGCCACCAGGTACGGCCTGTCCGCCTACATCCAGACCAAGGACCTGCGCCGCGCCCACCGCATGGCCGAGGCCCTGGTCTCCGGCGAGGTCCTCATCAACGGCGCCGCCAACCTCGCCGTGCACCGCCCGTTCGGCGGCTTCGGCCTCAGCGGCTTCGGCAAGGAGGGCGGCCGCCCCGGCATCGAGGAGTTCCTCCGCGTCAAGGCCGTCGGCATCGCCCTGGCCTGAACGGCCCCCACCCACCACCCCGACACCAAGGAACCAGAAATGACATCAGGTCTGTCCGGCAAGGTCGCCTTCATCACCGGCGTCGCCCGCGGCCAGGGCCGCGCCCACGCCGTCCGCCTCGCCCGCGAGGGCGTCTCGATCATCGGCGTCGACATCTGCGCCGACATCGAGTCGATGGACTACTCCAACGCCTCCCCGGCCGATCTGGAGGAGACGAAGAAGCTGGTAGAGGCCGAGGGCGGCAAGATCCTGGCCCGCGTCGCCGACGTCCGCGACCAGGCCGCCCTGCAGGCCGTCTTCGAAGAGGGCCTCGCGGAGTTCGGCCGCGTCGACATCGTCATCGCCAACGCCGGCATCGTCCGCTTCACCGAGGTCGACCCGGTCACCGAGTGGCGCGACATCATCGACACCAACCTCACCGGCGTCTGGAACACCTGCCGGGTCGCCATCCCGGCCCTCGTCGAGGGCGGCCGCGGCGGCTCCATCGTCATCACCAGCTCCAGCGCCGGCATCAAGGGCACCGGCTCTCCGATCGCGGGATCGCAGGCCTACACCGCCGCCAAACGCGGCCTCGTCGGCCTCATGCAGGTCTTCGCCAACGACCTGGCCCCCCACGACATCCGTGTCAACACCATCCACCCCACGGGCGTCAACACCGGAATGATCAACAACCAGGCGTTCCTGGACGTGGTCGCCGCGGCCGGCGCCGGCCTGTCCACCATGCAGAACGCCCTGCCCGTCCAGGTCCTCCAGCCCGAGGACATCGCCGAGTCCGTCGCCTGGCTCGTCAGCGACGCCGCCCGCTACATCACGGGCGTCGCCCTCCCCGTGGACGCCGGTTTCACCGTGCGCTGACGCACACGGCTGGCCCCGGCCCCCGCTGTGGCCCGCGGCGCGCCGGCCGCGAGAGCACAGCACCACCCAGCCGCCGACCGGACTCCACCGGTCGGCGGCTTCACTGCGTCAGACCCTGCCGGCCACCGCGACGACGGCCGACGGGATCAGAGCCGGGAAAGAACCGACGTGGCGGTCTGTTCCGCAAGACGCCGAACGGCTCCGTCCGGAGTGGACGAGAGCAGGGAGCCCTTGGCGATGAACGTGACCATGACATCGTTCTTGATGGCGTGAACGATCAGCGTTCCGCCCCTGGAAGTCAGCGTTCCGCCCCTGGAAGGAGGCACCCAGCAAACGGTGGACACCGGCAGCGGAGCACACTCGTCGGCGTCCATCTCGCCGTAGCGTTCGCGGATGACCGCAGTGTTGCGTTCGAGGTTCCGTTCACCTGTCTCGGCGAACCCCTCCACTGCCACGATGCGGATGGTGCTCGCAGGATCGTCCTCAGCCCGCCACGAGCGCTCCCCTGCCAGGCGGGGCTGGACGACGGGAGCCCCCAGGATCCCCCGGCCGACGGACGGATCGAGCAGGGCGCAGGCACCCGGGAGATGCCAGGTGGGCGAGGACGACGGGACCGGCGACTCGGCGCCAGGCGTAGGCGGTCCATCAAGGGAGACGCTCTTCCCGCACCCGGTCGCGAGGAGAAGCACCGCCCCTGGGACCACCAAGCTGGACATCGATCTCATTCATCATCCTTCTGGTGATGGCCGTTGACGGCCGTGAAGGCGTCAAGACGACCTGACCCATCGCGACGCATTCGGCCATCCCTCCTCTCCCAGACCATGAACGTCATGACGACGATGGTCCGCACTGACGGACCATGTTCCCTGACCGACCGGCGCGGGTAGAGCCGACGATGAGCAAAAGGACCCCTTCGTCCAAGGAAGCATCACCGTTGACTGGCCGCTCGCCCTTGTCCTCATCACGCTCATCATCTCCGCCACGATCGTCATCACCACGATCATCGCCAGCCGCCAGAACGGCCAGAAACAACCGATCCGTTCCCCTGCCCGCGTGCCCGATCGAGCTTCTCGGACATCAGGCGAACCGACCAGCCCTCTCCCGCATCAGCAATACGGGGGAGAGAGGTCTCCCGGACAGGGGAGAATCGTGGCCGAGCGGAAGACCGGAAAAGGCGAGGCGCTCACCTCCTTCTTCTCCATACTCTGCGGCGCGATGATCGTCTTCTTCTCCGCGCAATCACTCGTCCCGGCGGTCCGCGCGAACCTGGGTTCCGGCACGTCCGGCACCTTCCGGATCGAAAGCCAGGGGGAGAGCTCCCGCCGCAACACGACCTGGAGCGGCACCTTCTCCGGCGACGACGGGACGACACTGCACCACGTCGAGTACAAGGGCGACGTGCCGGACGACGTCGGCATCGGCACCGTGATCCCAGCGCTGTACACCGGGTCGAACGACTACGTCTACGACCCCGGCTCCTTCTCGTGGGTGGAGAACGCCCTCTACCTGCTGTTCGGCCTGTCCGTGATCATCATCGTGTTCCCCAAAGCCCGTCGCTCCGTCCCGCGCAAGCTCGGCGGCACCAAAAGCCGAACCGCCTCAGAAGCGGCGGAATGACAGACCTGACACGGCGTGGCGTTCTGAATACGTGACGTACTGCGTGCGCCCGGACTGCTCTTCTTGAGGGCTTATGAATAAGTTTCCTGAGAGGCGGACATCGTACGGCCGGGGCGCGGTCGGCTGAAGGCTGATATCTTGCATCCTCTACCGTCCGGAATTTCATGGAATGGGTCGATCGGGTCGGCGAGCCGTCTGGTCGGCTCTGCGGGTTCGTGTCTCGGAGTGCGAACGGCAGGTACGGTTTGATGCGCACGGCAGAGCCGATGGAAGCCCGCCTCGAGGATGCGGGCAACATCTTGGTCGCGCCTTCGACGTTGCAGGACAGTGAGTTGATCAGGGACTTTTTCGGGTCCACGATCACGCCAGAGGACCTTGCTTCGGGTTCGACCGACCTCGCGCAGAAGACCGTCTACCTGTGTGGCGACGTATCCGGGATCAGCGGCCGCCGATTGCGTGCGGCGGCCCGGGTATTCGTTGTCCGGGAGCTGTCACACGGTTACCGCGAGGACGTCGACGAACCTTGGACCCTCGTCGGCCTCGGCCGAGTTCCCATCCGCGTACACGGCGTCGGCGTGTACTACCGCCGCTTTTTCGGCCTTGGCGCCGATCACTTCGGACGGATCCGTGCGGAGCACGAGTTCCAGTCCCTGACGGAGTCCACCAAGCCTGGAACAGCCCATCGCAGCGGAATCTATCTGACGCCCGTCACACGAAACGGTGACGAACTGCATTTCCGTCTGCTCCGGTGCTCCACGAATCTCTCGGGGCCGACCGAGAGCTTCCGCCCGACCGACACGCGTATCGTCGAGGCTCTGAACCTCGAGGCCGCCGCCGTCTTCCGGAACCAGGCACCGCTGAATCACGTCCTCGCTCAGATCTACCACAACGCCCCTGCCACGACTGAGCGCAAGCAGTCCAAGGCCAAGATCTCGGCCCATGCCGACAAGACCAAGGACATGCCCGTCAACGGCATCATGGCCTTCTGTACCTTCTATGACCGGCTCGACAAGCTGCAGCCCCTGGCCGAAGACGCCTTCGACTACGGTGTGAAGGGTGTCAGCGGGCTGACCAGGCTGCACTTTCGCCTCAAGGAGCCGATCGGGGAACGCGACGGGGTCGCGTTCCCCCGGCAGTTCACCCTGACTCTCCACCCCGGCTCCGTGTTCTTCATGCCGCTGTCCACCAACCGCCTGTACACGCACGAAATCCGGCCCTCGACGTTGGACGCCGAGTCGCTCCCGACCCGCCTGGGATACGTGGTGCGCTGTTCGAGCGCCGAAGCCGTTCACAAGAACGGCCACACGTTCCTCAAGGTGGACGGAGATCTGGTGAGGCTGGAGCCGCCCACGCCGGCGGGCATGAACGAGCTGCGCAGACTGTACGCCGAGGAGAACAAGACCTCGTCCTTCATTGATTACGGCGACGAGTTCGTCTTCAGTATGAACACGGGAGACTACGCTGCCCCCCGAGAATAGGATCTCGGATGAGATCCTCTCGTACACTTTGCCGACCGAGGAGAATCTCTTCGCGGAGCTGTCCGCGTCGGCTCGTCTGGAAGACGTGGGAAAAGGCCGGCGTGGTGCCGTGCTCACCAAGATCGACGAGGCGGATGGTGTGCCTCTCGTACGTACTACCACTCAATACAGCAGCCCGGCGCAGCGCTTCCGTGCGGTGCACGAACGGCTGGCGCAACAGATTCAAGAACGTGCGGCGCTTCCGGTCGGCTTCAACAACGCTCTCATCGAGATCTACACGAACGATTACAGAACCATGGGCAGCCATTCCGACCAGGCCCTCGATCTGGCCGACGGGTCGTTCATCGCCGTTTTCTCCTGCTACCGGCATCCCGAAGCGAGCCCGCCGAGGAAGCTGATCTTCGAATCAAAGGGGTCTGGTGGCGAGAAGTTCGAGATCCCCCTCGCCCACAACAGCATCGTCGCGTTCTCTGTCGACTCGAATCGGCGACTCAGGCACAAGATCGTACTGGACACGCCCGTCCAGACGACGGACAGCCAATGGTTCGGTGTGACCTTTCGAACGTCAAAGACCTTCGTTCGGTTTCGCGACGGACACGCATACCTCCCGCAGGGTGAGCGCCTCATGTCGGCCGACGATGAGCAGAGGCACGAGTTCTACCGACTACGGCGCCGTGAGAACAAGGAAACGGACTTCATCTACCCCCTGCTGACGTACACCATCAGCGAGAGCGATCTGATGCCGCCCGCCTGACCTTGATCGTTCATGGTCGGTAGCAAGAGGCCGTGATCGAGGTCCATGATGCGGCTGACGATCTTCAACCCCCGAAGGGCGAGCCTGCCCGTGATCCGTCTTCAGAGGAAGGCCCGTGTCTCCCGTGCGCGCCTGCTCTTCGCCGATGGCGTCTGGTCGCGCTCCAGGATGCCCGTTCCGCGAAGGTCGAGGACGAGGAGTGGGGCATCGAGGGAGGCCCGGACTGGACGATCTGGGGAATCACCACCCATGACGGCGCCGTCGAGGTCACCGCTCATGGGTATGACGACCTCGACGGGAGTGATGGCATCTACGACTGGCACGTCTACGGCACGTCCGTGAGTGCCGGGAGTCCGAAGCCGTGAACTGCCCGTCAGAGGATCGGCGGGGACCGCGTGGGCTGAGCCCGCCTTCAAGGACGAGGCCTGCGCCCGGAGGTCGGATCAGGGCATCGCCAAGGCTTACAGCAAGCCGATGAACTCCCCTACGGACAGACCCGTGTCGTTGATGATGCGCCGCAGGGTTCCAGGCGGTAGATCCTTGCCCCGGTGCACGGGCACGACGGTGAACCGCCCCGACGGGCCCGTCATCATGTGATGGCTACCCTTGACCCTCGCGAGCGTGAATCCAGCCTTTTCTAGCACTTTGACCACCTGTGCCCCCGAAACCACAGGCAAAGGAGGCATCAGGCGACATCCTGCACGATGGTCAGTACCTGCGGTACACCGAACTCCTCGATCACCAGGTTGACGGCCTCGTACAGGTCAGCGACCGCCTCCTCCGGAGTCTCCCCGACCCCGTGAGCGCCTCCCCGAGGAAAAGAGGCATGAGCACCCCAGCTGCCGTCTTCTTCCTGCTCGAGCTCGTACGGGATCTGCACCATCCGCTTCATGTCGCCGAGTCTACGTCCCGGCCCTCCTCACGTCCCGGCAACGTCGTTGTGAGAGCGCGTCCGGGTCCCGTATTCCTCGCGGATCTTGCGGCGGAGCATCTTGCCGGACGGGAGGCGGGGGAGCTCGGGCGCGAAATCGATCGACTTGGGGCATTTGAAGGACGACAGGTTCGCTCGGGCGAACCGCATGATCTCTGCGGTCGTCGCGTCGTTCGCGGGGACGCCGGGGGCCGGTTCGACGACGGCCTTGACGGCCTCGCCGAGTTCGTCGTCGGGGACTCCGATGACGGCGACGTCCGCGACCAGGGGGCTCATGATGAGCGCGGCCTCGATCTCCTGCGGGTAGAGGTTCACGCCTCCGCTGAGGACCAGGTCGGTGCGGCGTTCCGACAGGTAGAGGTAACCGTCCTCGTCGAGATGGCCCAGGTCGCCGCAGGTGGCCAGGCCGTCGGGGGTGTAGGAGGCGCGGGTCTTGTCCGGGGCGTTGTGGTACTCGAAGCGGGGGCCGCCGCCGAAGTGGACCTCGCCTACCTGGCCGGGCGGCAGTTCGCGGCCGTCGGGGCCGAGGACGTGCAGGGTGGCCGGGGGCAGCGGGCGGCCCACGGAACCGGGGTGGGTCAGCCATTCGGGGGAGTCGATGCGGGTCATGCCGATGCCCTCGGTGGAGCCGTAGTACTCCACCAGGATCGGACCCCACCAGTCGATCATCGCGCGTTTGACGTCGAGCGGGCAGGGCGCGGCGGAGTGGAGCACCATCCGCAGGGACGAGTGGTCGTACCGGTCGCGGATCCGCGGGGGGAGCTTCAGCATGCGCACGAACATCGTGGGGACGAACTGGGCGTGCGTGACCCGACGGGCCTCGATCTGCGCCAGTGCCGTCTCGGCGTCGAACTTCTCCAGGACCACGGCGGTGCCGCCGTGGCGGTGCGCGCCGAGCGTCCAGTTGAGCGGGGCCGCGTGGTAGAGCGGGGCCGGGCAGAGGTAGACGGTGTCGCGGCCGTAGCCGAAGGACGTTCCCAGGTCCCGGTCGAAGGGGGAGCCGGTGCCGAACGGGACGCCCGGCAGCGGGCCGTCGATGCCCTTGGGGTCGCCGGTGGTGCCCGAGGAGTAGAACATGTAGCGGCCCTCGACCTGGTCGTCGAGCGGCTCGTCGGACCACTCGGCCAGGGCCGTCTCGTAGTCCTCGCGCCGGCCGGGGCCCGCGTTGACGATCAGGGTCCGGCGCAGCGCGCAGCCGGGGGCCGCCGGGTCGACCACCTCCGCCAGGGCGGCGGAGGTGATCAGGACCAGGGAGCCGGAGTCGTTCACGATGTACTGCGCCTCGCGGGCGGTCAGGTGCCAGTTGACCGGCGTGTACTTCAGGCCGGTGCGCTGGGCGGCCCAGACCGCCTCCAGGAACTCGGGGCGGTTCTCCATCATGATCGCGATGTGGTCGCCGGGGCGCAGGCCCTCGGACCTCAGCAGCCGGGCCAGCCGGGTCGACCTGGCGTTCAGCTCGCGGTAGGTCGTCACGGCGCCGCTCTCGGCCATGATCACTGCGGGTCTGTCCGGCTGTTGCGCCGCGTGAAGTCCGAGGTCCACGGCTGCTACTTCCCGGTGAGGAGACGGACGGCGTTCTCGGTCAGCATGAGGTCGATCTCCTCCTGGGACACGCCGCGTTCGTGCAGCAGCGGGAAGAACGAGGTGAACATGTAGGTGTGCGAGCGGCCCCACAGCTCCTCGTCCGCGACCGGCTTGATGTCGCGGAACACCTCTTCGGCGCGGTTCGGCGGGATCCAGTAGGCGGGACGCGGGTGGGCGTCGTAGCACATGTGGTCCTGCGAGAGGCAGATCTGCCCGGCGTAGCCGTCCCGGACGAGCCGGGCGATGTTGTCGGCGCGGTGCTCGTCCGCGGCGAGCCGGGAGATGCCGATCCGGTCGAACCCGACGAAGTGTCCGCGTTCCACGATCTTGAGCAGGACGTCGTAGTCCTTCTGCTCGTCCTGGTGGCCGATGAGGCAGCGGGACGGGTCGACCCCGGCCTTCTCGAACGCCTCGAGCTGCTCCTCGACCCCGGCCGCGTGGGTGGTGTGGGTGATGACGGCCAGCCCGGACTCGCGGGCGGCGATGCCCGTGGCGGCGAGGATCTTCAGGTCGTGCCGGCCCACCGGCTTGGACGTCGCGGTCTTGATGACGCCGGGGCGGATCCCGGTGCCGTCGATGCCGTTCTGGATCTCGTGCAGGTACAGCTCGGCGATCTCCTCGACCCAGCGCATGCGCCAGTAGTAGGGGATCCCCATGCCGTCCTCCTCGTGGTAGAAACCCGTGGCGGCGACGATGTGCATGCCGGTCCGCTCGCTCACCTCCTTCAGCAGCGTCACGTCCCGGCCGAGCTCGATGGGGCAGGGGTCGACGAAGGTCCGCACGCCGAACTCCTGGAGCTCGCGCATCCGCCCGACGGCGGTGGCGATCTCCTCGTCGCGGCCGATGGTGCCGCGGGGGTCGAGGTCCCAGCCGGCGAAGGCCACCCGCACGTGCTCGTGGACGAGCACCCTGCCCAGCTCGGACTCCTCCACCGGCCCGAGCACGCTCATCAGCGTCATTTCGTCTCCTTGGATTCTGCGCGTAGGAAGGTCAGCACCTCGATCAGGACGCCGTCCCGGTCGAACCAGAGCGCGGCGTGCGCGGTGAGCGAGCCGAAGTAGAAGAGTTCGGGCGCCGACAGTGAGGTGCCCCCGGCGGTCAGGGCGCGCTCGTGCGCGCCCTCGATGTCCTTGTCGAAGAAGGCCAGGCGCAGCGCCCCGGGGGTGTCGGCGCGGCGCTCGGGCACGACGTGGGTGAGCCCGTCCCGGTACTCGCGGAGCGTCACGGTCAGCGGCGCGGGCTTGGCGGGCACGATCAGGTCGAGTTCGCGGAAGGGCGTCCCGTCGTCACCGAGCCTTTGTCCTTCCGGGCTCGGCCCGATCCCGAGGACCGCGTCGTAGGCGCGTGCCGCGGCGTCCAGGTCCGCGACCACGACGGTGACCGCCTGCAGAGCCGTCCGGTCGCCCTGCACCAGTTCGACGCGCTCGCCTTCGGGGGCGTAGGTGACGACCAGGCCGTCCCGATCCTCGGCCTCCGGCAGCGAGCCGCGGACGGCCTCGAGGTCGGCGACCGTGAGGCGCAGCGCGGCGACGCCCGCGAGCCGCCCGCCCGCCGGGGCCTCCACCGGCGGGGGAGGGGTCGGCAGATGCCATTCGATGAGCTCCATCCCGGGCTCGCCGCTCCCGGGGGACAGCACCGCGACCCGGTTGGTGTGCGGCGGTGCGAGCCCGACGAGCGCGCCGGTGTTCTCCCGCACCGGGAGCCTCTTGGCCACCGGCATCCCGAGCAGCCCGGCGTAGAAGCCGACCGTGGCGTCCAGGTCGGTGCAGTTGATGTTGATATGCGAGAAACCGTGGACGGTCATGAGGCCTCCGCCAGGGACAGCACGTGCTCCCTGAGCCGGGCCCGGTGGTGGGACGGCGTCCCGTAGAGCCCCGTGAGGGTCTTCGCGCGCTTGAGCCAGAGGTGCAGGTCGTACTCGTAGGTGTACCCGATGGCGCCGTGCAGCTGGAAACCCGTCCGGGACGCCAGGTGCGCCGCGTCGGAGGCGGCGATCTTCGCGTGGGACACCGGCGCCTCGTAGTCGCCGTCCCCCATCGCCCAGGCCGCGGCGTGCACCACGGGCTCGGCGAACGTCTGCTTCAGGGCGGCGTCGACGAGCGCGTGCTGGACGGCCTGGAAGGAGCCGATCGTCCGGCCGAACTGCTCCCGCTGCGCCACGTAGCCGACGGTCATGTCGATGATGCGCCGGGTGGCGCCGATGAGCTGGGCGCTGGCCGCGAGCGCGCCGGAGGCCCGGGCGAAACGCACGTCCCCGGGCGTCACCTCGACGGTGAAGAGCTCCTCGCCCCCCGACAGCCGGGACAGCGGCATGGACTCGTCCAGCGTGGGCACGGGGATGAACGAGCCGGGCCCGACGGAGAGCGCGGTGATCTGCTCACCGCGGATCACGAGGACCACCTCCACGTCTTCCGCGCAGGCCACGAGCCCGCCGTGCTCGGCCACGCCCACGGTCGTCGCACCCTCGGCGAGCCGGGTGAGCAGGTCGGCGGCGGCGTCTCCCGGCGCGGAGGCCAGCAGCGCGGGGGCCACGGCGACCGAGTCGATGAAGGGACCGGGCACGGCCGCCCGGCCCAGCTCGGTCAGGCACAGCACCGCGGCTTCCCAGCCGAGCTCCAGGCCGCCGCGGGCCTCGGGGACGAGCGTCGCGTGCAGGCCCTGACCCGCGAGCTGGTCCCAGATCTTGCGGCGCGCGGACCGGTCGCCGGCCGACGAGCGCAGGGCTTCGGCGGGGAAGTCGCGGGTCAGCAGTTCGCGGACGGCCCCGGCCATCTCGACGTGGTCGGTGTCGAAGGAGAAGTCCATCAGTAGCTCCTGGGAAGGGCGAGTGCGCGCTGGGCGAGGATGTTGCGCTGGATCTCGTTGGTGCCGCCCCAGATGGTTCCGGGCAGCGCCGTGACGAGGCCTTCGAGCCAGCGCCGCAGCTTCGGGTCGTTGGTCTCGGGGAAGCCGGTGGCGCTCAGGATGTCCAGGGCGAGCTCGTTCAGCCGGACGTCGAGCTCGGACCAGTAGAGCTTGTCGAAGCTCGACTCGGCGCCGACGGACTCGCCGCGGCCGACCCGGGCGGCCATGGCCAGCACCCGCAGCCGGTAGGCGCGGGCGTCCTGCCACATCTGGGCGGCCCGGTCCACCAGGTCGGGGAACTGCCGCGCGACGGACGAGTCGAGCAGGGACAGCAGCCGTTCGGCCGCGCTGACGAACCGGCCGGGGCTGCGCAGCGCGAATCCGCGCTCGGAGCCGGTGGTGGCCATCGCGACCTGCCAGCCCCGCCCGACCCCGCCGAGCACGTCGTCGTCGGGGACGAAGACGTTGTCGAACTGGATCTCGGCGAAGCTCGCGTGGCCGTCGATCCGGGGGATCGGCGAGATGGTGACGCCCGCGGCGTCGAGCGGCATCAGCAGGTAGGTCAGGCCGCGGTGGCGTTCGCCGGGGTCGCCGGTGCGGAACAGGCCGAAGGCCATGTCCGCGGAGGCGGCGTGGGAGCTCCAGATCTTGCGTCCGTCGAGCCGGAAGCCGCCGGGCACCTTGGTCGCCTTGGAGGTGAGGGCGGCCAGGTCGCTGCCGGCGCCGGGCTCGGACCAGGCCTGGGCCCAGATGACGTCGCCCCGCGCCATCGGCAGGAGGATCTGCTCCTTCTGCCGGTCCGTCCCGTACTCCATGACGGTGGGAGCCAGCAGCGAGATGCCGTTCTGGGAGAGCCGGTAGGGGGCGTCCAAGCTGTGGTAGGCGTCCTCGAACAGCAGCCACTGCATGATGGACGCGTCCCGTCCGCCGTAACGGGCGGGCCAGGTGAGCACCGACCAGCCCGCTTCGAACAGGGCGCGGTCCCAGGCCCGGCTGCGCTGGACGGCCTCGGGGGTGCCGGGGGGCGAGTGGGCGCCGTCGGGGACGTTGGCCGCGAGCCAGGTGTGCGCCTCCTGGTAGAAGCGCTCCTCCTCGGCGGTGAGCGTGAGGTCCATCTAGTCCTCCTTCTTCGTGGTCTTGGGGCGGACCGCCGCGGGGATGCCCGAGGGGTCGAGGGGCTCGCCGAACTGGATGACGTTGTGCGCGTGGGCGAGCTGGTGCAGAGCGAACGCCGTCTGCATGGCGCTTGTCTGGCCCTGCGCGTCGAGCGTCGCGTTGATGGCCTCCTTGACGAGCTTGACCGCAAGCCTCGGCTTGCTCGCGATCTTCTCGGCGAGCCGCTGGGTGAAGTCCCGCAGCTCGTCGCGGGGCACGACGTGGTTGACCATGCCGAGGGACGCCGCCTCCTGGGCGCTCCACGACTCGGCCGTCATCAGCAGTTCCTTGGCCTTGCGCGGGCCGAGCTCCCACGGGTGGGCGAGCCATTCGACGCCGCCGATGCCGAAGTTCACGACCGGGTCGAGGAACTGGGCGTCCTCGGCGGCCACGATGAGGTCGCACACCCAGGCGAGCATGAGCCCGCCGCCGATGCACTTGCCCTGGACCGCGGCGATGGTCGGCTTGGCGAAGTCGCGCCAGCGCCTGCACATGTCGAAGTAGATCTCGTGCTCGCGGGCCAGGCGGCCTTCGGCGCCGCCGGCGTCCCAGCCGGCCCAGGTGCCGACGCAGTGGTCGGGCTCGGCGTAGCGGTCGGGGTCGGTGATGTCGTGTCCGGCGGAGAAGTGAGGGCCCGCTCCGGCCAGGACGACGACGGCGACGTCACGGTCCCTGGCGGCCAGGTCGAACGCCTCGTTCAGTTCGTACGTCATGGGCACGCTCTGCGCGTTGCGCTTCTCGGGGCGGTTCATCTCGATCCAGGCCACGGGGCCGTCGACCGTGTAGCGGACCGTGGTGAAGTCAGACACGATCACTCCTTTCATGTTACATGTAACATACTCGCATGGTGGGGGTGGTCCGTACGGAGGCCCCGGTTCAGGTCCGGTCGATCAGCAGGTGCCGGGGGTGCCCGCCCGCGCGGAGCACCGCCTCGACCGCCTCCCGCAGCGGCGCCTTCTGGATCTTCCCCGCGGCGTTCCTGGGCAGCGTCCGCACGGCCAGGACGTACCGGGGGGCCTTACCCCAGGCCAGCTCGGCGGCGACGTGCGCGCGCAGCTCCTCGACGGTCGGCACCGGTCCGGGCACCTCGACCGCCGCCGCGACCACCTGGCCGAGCCGCTCGTCGGGGATCCCGAAGACGGACGCCTGCGCCACCAGGGGATGGGCGGTCAGCGCGGTCTCGACCTCCTGCGGCGCGATGTTGGCGCCGCCGCGGATGATGAGCTCGCTGTCCCGGCCCAGCACCCGGACGTTCCCGTCCTCGTCCAGCACGCCCAGGTCGCCGGTGCGCAGCTCTCCGGCGACGACCGGCGCCTCCCGCTCCGAACGCCAGTAACCGAGCATCGGACGGTACAGGCCGGCGAACGGGCCGTCGTCCCTGGCGCCGAGGCAGATCTCGCCGGACGTCCCGGCCGGTACGGGCGCGCCAGAGGAGTCCCGGATCACCAGCCGCAGGTGCTCGAGCGGCCGGCCGCTGGCCCCGGGGACCTGCGCGGACGGGCTGTCGGGGGCGCAGACCGTCCCGGGGGCCTCGGTGAGCCCGTACGACCGGACGATCCGGTTGCCCGTCGCGGCCTCGTAACGCTCGGCGAGCCGCTGGGTGCACGCGGCCCCGCCCGACTCCAGCCAGACCAGGGAACGGAGCGTCTCGCGCGGGGACTCACACGTGTCGAGCAGGTCGTGGATGACCGTGGGCGGCACGCCGAGCTCCGCGACGCGGTGCTCGGCCACCCACCGGGCCACGACCTGCCCGGACGGTTTCGGGATCAGGACCGACCGGCGTCCGCTGAGCAGCGCCGCGACGGGGCCCAGCAGCATGATGTTCAGCACCATGACCGGCAGGCACGAGCCGAGGGGACCGTCGGGCCGGGTCCGCCGGCCGGCCACGCCGAGCGCGGCCAGCGCGAGGTTGTGCCCGCTGTGCACGACCCCCTTGGGGGCGGAGGTCGTGCCGCTGGTGAAGGCGATGGCGGCGGGGGCCGTCGGGTCGGCCGCGGCGCGCTCCACCGGGCCGGAACCGGAGCCGGCCTCGCCGGTCAGGTGGCAGCCGTCCGGGGGCGCGCCGCCGAGCAGCGTCTCGGCGGGCTCGTCCGCCACCAGGACGGCGGGATCCAGCCCGGCGACCAGCCGGGCCTTCTCCTTGGCGCCGAGTCCGGGGTTGATCCCCGCCCACACCGCGCCCGCCCGCTGCGCCGCCAGGAACAGCACGACCGCCTCGGTGTGGTTGCCCTGGCACGCGGCGACCACCCGGCCGGGGCCGGCTCCCCGCTCCCGCAGCCAGGAGGCGATCTCGTCGACCCGGCGGCGCACCTGGGCACCGGTCAGGCTCCGGCCGGCGTCCACCAGCACGACCCGGTCGGCGGCCTCGGCGAGCGCGGCGTCCAGCAGCCCGGTCAGATCGAGCGGAGCCCTCATGCCGCTCGACCCCTCCCGCGCTGGAGGGAGAACAGGATGACGGCGGCCAGCAGCAGCACGCCCGTCGCCAGTTCGCTCAGCGCGTCCGAGAAGTCCAGCAGCGGGGCGACGTTGATGAGCAGGGTCAGGAAGACGGCGCCGAGCGTCGCCCCGAGGAAGGAGCCCCTGCCGCCCGTGAGGTTCGCGCCGCCCAGGAAGCAGGCGGTGAACGCCGCCAGCACGTAGGTCGCGCCCGCGGAGTTGGAGCCCAGGCCGAGCTGGGAGGCGAGCAGCAGGCCGCCGACCGCCGCCATGAGCGCGACGAAGACGAAGCCGCCCGCCCGGATGAGGACGACCCGCGCGCCGCTGCGCCGGACCGCCTCCTCGGCCATCCCGGTGGCCCGCACGGTCAGCCCGGCGAGGGTGCGGCGCAGCCACAGGTCGGCGGCGACCACGAGGACCAGGAAGACGATCAGCACCACGGGGACCGGCCCCACGTTGTAGGAGAGCCCGTGGACCAGCCCCTGGCCGATGGCCCCTCCGGGCAGCGGGCGCATGATCGTGGCGATGCCCTGGATCACGCTGAGCGTGGCGATCGTGCCGATGATCGCGTCCACCCGGAGCACCCCGACCACGAACCAGTTGAGCAGGCCCACGGCGGCCCCCGCCAGCAGGACCAGGGCCACGCCGGGCAGGATCGCGACCGGCGAGGCCGCCGAGATCCAGAACGAGGCGAGCACCACGCTGAGCGTCATGGCGGAGCCGACCGACAGGTCGAACCCTCCGGTGAGCAGGACCCCCTGCTGGCCGATCGCGATGGCGATCAGCGGCAGCGCGCCGGTCAGCAGCGCGATCATGTTCGGGGCCGTCCAGAAGACCGGGGAGCGGGCGCCGGCGTAGAGCGCGAGCGCGGCCGTCATGGCCAGGACGATCAGGACGGGCAGCCGCGGAGAGGAGACGAGCCGGGCGAGTCCGCCCCGCCCGGCGGGCTTCTTCTCCGGGGAGGCCGGGACGTCCCGGGAGTGCCCGGCCGTGACGAACGCCTCGACGATCGTCGTCTCGTCCAACTCGTCGCCCCGCAACTCCCGGACGATCCGCCCGCGGGAGACGACCAGGACGCGGTCGCACAACCCGGCCAGTTCGGCGGCGTCGGACGAGGCGAGCAGGATCCCGCTCCCGGAGGCCGCCTTGTCGCGCAGGGCGCGGTGGATGTCCAGGCGCGCGCCTGCGTCCACGCCCTGCGTCGGCTCGTCGATGACCACGACCGACAGGCCGTCGTCCATCGCCCTGGCCACCACGGCCTTCTGCTGGTTGCCTCCCGACAGTTCGGCCACGGGCTGGTCGCGGGAGGAGGCGACGATGCCGAGCCGGCCGGCGAGCGGGAGGTAGACGGCCGTGTCACCGGTCCGGGAGACCGGGGCGAGCCGGGCCAGGGCGCGGCGGACGGGGAAGACGGCGTTCTCCATGACCGGGAGGTCGGGGAACATCCCGTCCACGTGGCGGTCCCCGCTGAGCAGCACCGCCCCGGCGCGCAGTGCGCGGCCCGGTGTCCAGGACGTCCTTTCTCCCTCGATCTCCACGGTTCCCCGGTACCCGGCCGCGCCGACGCAGGCGCGCAGGATCCGGCGCTGGCCGTTGCCCTCCGCGCCCGCCAGGCCGACGATCTCGCCGCGCCGCACGGACAGGTCCACCGGGCCGAAGCCCTCGCCGCACACGTCCTCCAGCCTGAGGACCTCGTCGCCGGGGTCGAGCGCGGCGGCCTTGGGAGGGAAGGCCAGGGAGGTCGGCACCCCGACCATGAGGTCGACGATGGAGGCCCGGTCCCACGAGCCGCGCGCGTGCTCGCCGACGATCCGGCCGCTGCGCAAAACGCTGATCCGGTCGGCGAGCCTTTCGATCTCGCCGAGCCGGTGGGTCACGTAGACGATGCCGACGCCGCGCGATCTGGCGGTGTCGACGATGTTCTCCAGCAGTTCGGCGCCGACCGCGTCGAGGCCGGCCGTCGGCTCGTCCAGGACCAGGACCCGCGGCTGGAACGCCAGCAGCCGCACCACCTCCAGAAGCTGGCGTTCGCCCGGACTCAGCTCGGAGACGAGGTCGTCGGTGTGCCACGGCAGGTCGTACTCGGCCAGGGACCGGGCGGCCAGGCCGGTGTCGCGCCGCCACGACGGGCGGGTGGCGCCGTGCTGGGCGAGCAGGAAGTTGTCCGCCACGCTCAGGCCGAGCACGAGCGAGGTGTCCTGGTAGGCGGTCAGCAGACCGAGCTCCTTGGCGCGCCGGGGGCCGGCGGGCCGCAGCGCCTTCCCTCCGATCAGAACCTGGCCCCGGTCGGCGCGGACCACCCCGGACGCGATCTTGATCAGGGTCGACTTTCCCGACCCGTTCTCGCCGACCAGGGCGTGCACCTCGCCCGCACGGCACTCGAAGCTGACGTCGTCGAGCGCGGGGGATCCCGCGTAGGACTTGCTGACCCGGGCGAGCCGCAACGGCGGCGACGGGGTGGCTGTGGACATGAGGACGTACTCCCGACGGTCGGACTCGGTGATCGGAGTGCGGGGGTTCCGGACGGGCCCGGAACCCCCGCGGCCCTACTTGCTCTGGTACAGGCTCTGCGCGACGTCGTCGTCGAGCAGCGGGAAGGCCGGCAGCAGCGGAGACAGCGTGTCGATGCCGTCGCCCGCGAGGTCGTACACGGTCGAGGCCGGGGCGAAGACGCTCGGGATCTGGACGTGGTCGGCGACCTTCTCGCCGGAGAGCCGCAGCAGAGCACCCGTGACGCCGACCCGGAACAGCCAGCTCTGGAACGGGGCGACCTGGGCGTCGATCTTCGTGCCCTTCTTGTTCTCGTCGTGGACGAACTTCAGGTACTCGTACGTCGCGGTGTTCGACACCACGAAGGGCGCGGGCTTGTCGGCGTCCAGCAGCGCCTTGAGCAGGACGGTCGGCGCGCTGTCGTAGAACAGCGCGTCGGGCTTCTCCTTGGAGCCCGCCAGCGTGGCGGCGATCTTGGCTTCGCCCTGCGGGGTCCAGTCGGTGTTGCCGCTCAGCGTGGTCTTCCAGCCGTGGGCGTCGAGCACCTTCTTCAGGCACGGCTGCCACTGCGCGGCGTACTGGTTGCCCGCCGGGCCGGTGTAGACGGCGGCGGAGCCGTTCTCGCCCCCGGCCTTCACGGCGGCCTCGGCCATCTGCGTCCCGACCGAGCACACGTCGGTCGCGACGTCGAAGGCGTAGTCCTCGCCGGGGGTCGCCCCGGCGAGCCCGGTGGTCACCGGCACGACCAGGATGCCCTTGGCGGTGGCGTCCTTGACCTGCGGCAGCGCCGAGGCGCCGAAGTCGAAGGCGCTGAAGACGACGTCGACGTTCTGGGTGACCAGGCTGCGGAAGTTGGACAGGAACGTCTGGAGGTCGCCGCGCGCGTCCAGGTGAATGATCTTGCGGACCCGGCCGGAGGCGACGGCCTGCTCGACCATCTCGCGGCGGAACACCTTCCGGCGGGTGGCCTGGCCGAAGGACTCGGCCATCGCGATCGTGACCGAGCCCGTGCCGGTGTCGCAGGAACTCTCCTCCGAACACCGGTCGGCGATCTTCTTCTGCTCCGGGGTCAGCGGCACCGAAGCGGTCTTGAGCGCGGCGACGACCGTCGGATCGAGCTCGGACACGGCGGGCGCGGCGCCGGTGAAGACCCGGTCGAGCGTCGCCTTCAGGTCTGCTTCCGGCACGTCGGGGACGGTGATCCGGCCGATGGACCTCTTCTCGCCGGTCGAGGGCTGGGTGGCCGAGTTGCCGCAGGCGCCGGCGAGGAGCGCGGCGACCAGCGACACGCCGACCGCGGCCGACCGGCTGGATCTCCCGATCCTGAGGGTTCTGGAGTGGTTGATGGGCATTTTTGCCTCCTTCAGGCGGGGGGAGCCGTGGCGGTGGCCACGGAAGGGGGTTCGCGCCGTGCCCTCCGGCGGAGAGCCGCCAGCGTGGTGGAGCCGACGTTCACGGCGGCGACGGCGAGGACGAGGACGACGCCCTGGACCAGGACCCGGTAGCCGGCGGGGATGTTCCGACCTGCGAGCAGCTGGTCGAGCAGAGTCAGGAACACGCAGGCCGCCACCGTGCTGGAGACGCTCGCGGTGCCGCCGTGCAGGAGGGTCCCGCCGAGGGCGACCGCGACGATGGTCGTGAAGAGGTACTGCTCGCCGAGCGTCATGTCGGGGCTGCGGACGAACCCGGCCGCGAGGACTCCCGCGACGCCGTACATCGTGGAGGCGAACACGTAGACCGCGGCCCGGTGGGTCCGCACCCGCAGGCCGAGCACCTCGGCGGCGGCCGGGTTGCCGCCGATGGCGACGAAGCGCCGGCCGGCCGGGGCGCGCCGCAGGAACCACGCCACCCCGACCGCGGCCGCCAGCGCGATGACCAGCACCACGCTGACCGGGCCGATGCCGGCGTGGGCCAGGTCGTACAGGGAGTCGGGCACCCGGCCGCTGGGGGACGGCGGGACGCCGAGCCACAGGAGGGTGACGCCCGAGATCACGCTCGCCGTCGCCAGCGTGACGATCAGGGCGTTGAGCCCGACCAGGCCGATGAGCAGCCCGTTGACCAGCCCGATCAGGGCCGCGGCGGCCAGCGCGATTCCGATCGCCGTGCCCAGCCTGGCCTCGACGGCGTCGGAGTGGTGCACGACCGCCGCCGCGACCAGGGTGATCGTGGCACCGGGCGAGAGGTCGATCTGGCCGGTCTGGAGAACCAGCTGGGTTCCGAGCGCGATGAGGACGAGCACCCCGGTGAGCGCGGTGACGGCCTTCAGCGAGGACCCGGACAGCACCTGGGGTTCGACGACGGCGATGACGGCGAGCAGCACGGCGAGCGCGACCCACACGATGCGAAAGCGCGCCGGGTAGCGCGCCTCCCAGACGGCCCGGCGTCGTTCCTCGCCCGGCAGCCGGGAGGAGGCCGCGGATTTCGCCGATCCGTTCGTAGCAGCGGCATCTCTCACTTCGATGCGTTCAGGCACATGCCCCTCCGGATGCGGTTTCTTCGACAGGCCGGGTATGCCTGTGATGTGAGGTCCGCCACAGGACGGTAGTTCGTCTACGCGTTACATGCAACATGTGAATTGGCCGATGGTGTGTTCACCTGCCCTGATAGGCTGATTTGCATGTTGCATGTAACACATGAACCCGCTGTGGAACCGTCCTGGGAGGGCGGGGCCCTGGGGCTCCGGCTGCGCCTGGCGGCGGAACAGGCCCCGGAGAAGACCGCCTACGTCGACGACCACGGCCCGGTGACCTATGCCGAGCTGCTGGAGCTGACCTGCGCCTGGCGCGCCGAACTGCGGGCCCGCGGCGTCGCGCCGGGCGACCCGGTCGCCTGGCAGCTGCCGAACTGCGTCGAGTCCGCCGCGATCTTCCTCGCCGTCCTCGACCTGGGCGCCGTCGCGGTGCCCGTCGTCCCGATCTACCGCAGGAAGGAGGTCTCCTTCATCTGCGGCCAGACCGGGGCGAAACTGCTGTTCGTGCCCGGAGGCGACCCTCGGTTCGACTTCGCGGCCGGAGTGGCCGACGACGTTCCGTCCGTGCGCGAGGTCGTGCCGGTACGGCCGGGTTCGAGGTGGCCCGCCACCCCCGCGGCCGACCCGCGTCCGGACGCGCACACGCCCGCGTCGGCCCGGGAGGTGGCGGTGGTCGTCTACACGTCGGGGACGGAGTCGAACCCCAAAGGCGTCCTGCATTCGCAGGCGACGCTCCTGTACGAGGTCGGGACCATGCAGCGGTTCCTGGGACTCTCCGGCGCCGACGTATTCTTCATGCCGTCACCGCTGGCGCACATCACCGGTCTGCTCAACGGGATCATCACCCCGATCAGCCTGGGCGGCACGACCGTGCTCCAGGAGAAGTGGGACGCCGCCACGGCCCTGCGGCTCGTCGAGCGGCACGGATGCACCTACTCGGTGATGGCCACCCCGTTCTTGCAGCAGATGTTCGCCCTCCCCGGGGCACGCGAGGCCCTGCGCGCCTTCCGGTATGTACGCTGCGGCGGCGCGGACATCCCCCGAAGCCTCATGGACGCGGCCGCGGCGTGCGAGGTGACCGTCCTGCGGGTCTACGGGCTCTCCGAGATCCCCACCGTGACCTGCACGCGCCCGGAGTGGGAGGCCGAGCGGCTGGCGGGCACCGACGGGGTCCCGCTGGAGAACATCCGGTTGCGCGTGCTCGACGAGGACGACCGCGAACTGCCCTCGGGCACGCCAGGGCACATCGTCGCGGCCGGTCCCGAGATGTTCCTGGGCTATCTGGATCCCGTCCTGAACGAGGGCGCCTTCACTGCCGAGGGGTTGTTCCGCACCGGCGACCTGGGGGTGCTCGACGCGGACGGACGGCTGCGGATCACCGGCCGCGCGAAGGACATCATCGTCAGAGGCGGCGAGAACATCAGCGCGATGGAGGTGGAGGAGGCGCTCCGGAAGCATCCGTCGATCTCGGACGTCGCGGTCGTCGGAGTGCCCGATCCCGTCATGGGGCAGCGCGCCTGCGCCTATCTGGTGACCGGCGACGCGCTCCTGGGGCCCGAGGAGCTCCGCGCGTTCCTGACCGGAACGGGGCTGGCGATCCAGAAGTCGCCCGAGCACGTCGTCCGGGTGGACGAGCTGCCGCGGACCCCCGCGGGCAAGGTCAAGAAGGAGGCGTTGCGGGCCTCGTTCTCCGAGCGGACCCCGTGAGACGTCAGGGGTTCTCCCGGTAGAAGTCGAAGATCCCGCGCACGTGGACCCTGGCCGCGTTCTCGGCCCGCCTTCCGTCCCCGGCCTCGATGCCGGTGAGGATCGCCTCGTGCGCGGTGACGATCTCGGTCAGCGCGCCGGGCTTGGCCGACATCCTGCGGGTCAGCAGCGTCAGCTGGGAACGCACCCGGCCGAGCTCCTGCTCGATCCGCTGGTTGCCGGAGCCGGCGATGAAGAGCTCGTGGAACTCCTGGTCGTGTTCCACGTGCGCGGCCAGATCACCGGTCCGCACCGCTTCGGCGTGCGCCTCGAAGGACGCCCGCAGCGCGGCCCTGCCGTCCGCGTCCATCCGCTTCGCCGCCAGCCGCGCCGCCATGCCCTCGAGCGCCTCGCGGTACTCGAAGAGCTCGGCCAGCCGTCCCGGGTCCCCGCTGAGCACCACCGCTCCGCGCCGCGGCGTCACGCTGACCAGGCCCTCGCTCTGCAGCCGGAACAGCGCCTCGCGCGCCGGGGTCCGGCTCACCTCCAGCTGCCGGGCCAGCTCCGGCACGCTGAGATGGGTGCCGGGCGCCAGCTCCCCGCTCAGGATCGCCGCGCGCAGCGCCCCCGCCACCCGGTCCAGCAGCAGCTCACCGCCACCGATCGGGCTCATCCGGATCCCACCCTCGGAGGACTCAGGCATGGACGACCCTTCCGGAGCAGAGGACAGAGCTATGTGTTACATGCAATTCTAGGCCACTTTCGCCACGCGGCATGCCGGCCACGACCGGCTCAGGAGCGGTGTTCGTGCTCGAGCAGGTCCATGAGGCGGTGCATGTAGGCGCGGAAGCGGCGGCGGGCCCGCGGGTCGTCGGACTTCAGGGCGTCGCCGTCGGCCTGCCCGATGCCTTCGGTGAGGAAGCCGTGAATGGCCCAGTCGAAGAGGCTCGCCGCCATCTCCACGTCTTCTTCCCCTCTTCCTTTGAGGATCGTCACGGAGAGAAGGCGGTGACCGATCTTTTGCAGCGGCGACCGATAGGACTGCTCGATATCAGATATGTCGCGAGCGTCGGAGAGCCAGCGCTGAGTCCACAGGAGGCCGAACTCGGGATGCTCGAAATAGAAGTCGAGGATAAGGTCGAGAGACGTGTGCGCCTCGGCGGGATCAGGGGAGGAATGAGCGGCGAGAGAATCGAGCAGAGCATGCGTCATGTCGGCGTATCTCTGCATCGAGGCCCGGTAGAGCCCCGCCTTCCCGCCCGCCGCCGCGACCGCTTCACGGTCCCTTCCCGCCGTTTCCGCGATCATGTCGACGGTGGTGTTGTCATAGCCCAGGAGCGCGAAGAGCCGCAGAGCGGTCTGGAGGAGTTGCTCGCCGTTCTCCGCGGTACCCGGTTCTGAGGACATGCCTGCATGGTATGAAACGGAATTTCCGCTTTGGTTCATGAGCTGATGAAGAAAGCATTCCGACGGGCGGTCAGCGCTCTTCCGCCGGGCCCTCGAAGTTCTCGAGGCCTTCCAGGTGGGTGCGGCAGCGGACGAGGAGCATGGCGGTGTCGTCCTGGAGCGGGCCGCTGAGGTGGGTGAGGAGGTCCCGGCGGAGGTTCTCCAGGGCCTCTTCGGGGTCGTCGGCCTTGAGGTGGGCGACGCGTTCGTCCAAGGGGTAGAAGCCGCCGGACGGGTCGCGGGCCTCGATGACGCCGTCGGTGTAGAGGAGGAGCTGGTCGCCGGACGTGAACGGGAGGCCGTAGGGCAGGGGAGGGTCCGGTTCGAGGTCGGCCAGGCCCAGCGGGGGAGCGGCCTGCTCGGGTTCGGCGAACAGGGAGGTGCCGTCGGCTCGGAGGAGGAGGGGCGGGGGATGGCCGTAGTTGAGGAGGGTGAGGTCGTCGTCGCGGATCTCCGCGAGGATCGCGGTGACGAAGTCCTCGCCCTTCAGGCGGCGGTTCAGGGCGCGTTCGAGCCGGGCGCCGACCGCTTTGATGTCGGGCTCGTCGGGGGCGGCCTCACGGAAGGCGCCCAGCACGATCGCGGCGGTCTCCACCGCCTCCAGGCCCTTGCCCTGCACGTCGCCGACGATGACGCGCACCCCGCCGGGGAACGACGCCACCTCGTACAGGTCGCCGCCGATCAGGGCTTCGGTGACCGCGGAGGTGTAGGACACCGCGATCCGCAGATGCCCGGCCTGCCGCGGGACCGGCTTGAGCAGGACGCGCTGCGCGGCCTCGGCGATCGAACGGACGTTGGCCAGCTCCCGCTCCCTGCGCTGCCGTCCCATGGTCGCCACGACGCTGGCGCCGATCACGCCGAGGAGCGTCCCCCACGTCACGGTGTTCTGGCGCGTTCCCAGCACGCCGTTGTAGACGGCCAGCACGGCGCACAGCAGCATCGCCAGCACGCCGATGGACAGGGCCCGCTTCACACCGCCGCTCAGGCTCGCGAACGCCGGGCCCAGCGACAGCAGGGGCAGGAACCCGTACTCGGGCCCGGTCACCGCGTCCGCGAACGCGATCGCCCCCATCATCGCGTAGGGCAGCAGCCCCAGCAGGAACCTGTTCCGGTTGGCGCTCAGCCGCACTCCCGCTCCCCGCCTGATCTGGCCGTTCCGTCGCCACGCTATCGGCGCCGACCGGCCTCGGCCACCCGTTTCACCAGGTATGCCGCGCCCGGCGGCCCCGCGGCGCCCCTTCGAGCAGGACGGCCGGCCCCTCAGGCGTCGGCGGAGGAGAACACCGGGTGCAGGCGGCGGGTGTGGTCGAGTCGGCGCACCGGGCCGGTGAGCGCCACCGCCGCGGTCAGGCGCGGGTCGGTGCTGGAGGCGCTCAGCCGCAGCTCCAGCTCCCCGGGCTCGACCCGGCGCGTCCCGTCGCGCCCGGTGAAGGAAGCCAGGTCGGCGGGCACGGCGACGCGGACACGGCGGGCCCGGCCCGCCGCGAGCGGCAGGCGGTGGTAGCCGATCAGCCGCTGCACCGGCTGCACCACCGACGCCACCGGGTCGTGCAGGTAGAGCTGGACGACCTCGGTCCCGTCCCGGTCCCCGGTGTTGCGGACGGTGAACTCCAGCAGGAACTCCCCATCCGTGCCGGTCTCGCCCCGGACGACGGCCAAGTCCGACCAGACGAAGCTCGTGTAGGCCAGTCCGTGCCCGAAACCGAAGGCGGGCGTCGGGTCCGTGCCCGACACGTCGGTGGCGTGGCCGAGCCGCGCCGCCAGGTACGTCGACGGCTGGACGTACGGGCGCCTCGGCACGCTCACCGGCAACCGCCCGGACGGGTCGACGCGCCCGCTGAGCACCCCGGCGATCGCCCCGGTGCCCTCTTCCCCGGGGAAGAACGACTGGACGACCGCCGCTGATTCGCCGACCGCCCGCCCGAGCGCGTAGGGGCGTCCCGCCAGCAGGACGACCACGACCGGAGTCCCGGTGTCCAACAGGGCGTCCAGCAGCTCCTGCTGCACACCCGGGAGGACGAGCGACTCCGCGTCGCACCCCTCGCCGCTGGTGCCGCGCCCGAACAGCCCGGCCCGGTCGCCGAGCGCCAGGACCGCCACGTCGGCGTCCCGGGCGACGGCGAGCGCGGCGGCGAAACCCTCCTTCCCGGGCCCGTCCACGGAGCAGCCGGGCGCGTGGACCAGCTCGCTTCCGGGGAACTCCGCGGTGAGCGCCTCCCGCAGGGTCGGCAGCGCGATGCCCGCCGGGACCCGGGGATGGTGCACCCCCACGTGCCGAGGGAAGGAATAGCACCCCAGCACCGCCGCGGGATCGTCGGCGTTGGGCCCGATCAACGCGATCCGCCGGGGCCGCGAGAGCGGGAGCACACCTTCGTTGCGCAGCAGCACCACGGCCTTCTCCGCGAGCTCCCGCGCGAGCGCCCGGTTCTCCGGCCTGTCGAGTTCGACCGTTCCGCGCAGCGACGCCGGGTCGTCCAGATCCGCCCCGGCGAGCGCCGGCGGGACGGGATCCCAGTCGGGGTCCAGCAGCCCCAGTTCGGCCTTCTGGGTGAGGACGCGCAGCGCGGCCCGGTAGATCAGCTCCTCCGGGACGCGTCCGGCGGCAACCTCCTCCAGCAGCGGCCCGCCGAAGGTCTTCACCGTGGGCAGTTCGACGTCGACGCCCGCCGCCAGCGCGGTCCCCGCGGCCTCGCCCCAGCTCCCGGCGACGCCGTGCAGCGTCTTGAGGAACGCGATGCCGAAGTAGTCCGCCACGACGGTGCCGGTGAACCCCCAGGTGTCGCGCAGCAGCCCGGTGAGCAGCTCCGCGTCCGCCGCGGACGGCACCCCGTCGAGGTCGGTGTAGGAGTGCATGACCGACCGGGCGCCACCTTCCCGGACCGCCATCTCGAACGGGGGCAGGATCACGTCCGCGAGTTCGCGCGCCCCCATGCCGACGGGCGCGAGGTTGCGGCCCGCCCGCGACGCCGAGTATCCGGCGAAGTGCTTCAGTGTGGCGACGACCCCGGCGGCCTCCAGCCCCTGCACGTAAGCGGTGCCGATGGTCCCCACGAGGTAGGGGTCCTCGCCGATGGTCTCCTCCACCCGGCCCCAGCGCCCGTCGCGGGTGACGTCCAGGACGGGGGCGAGGCCCTGGTGGACGCCGACCGAGCGCAGGTCGCGGCCGATTCGCCCGGCGACGCGCCGCACCAGGTCCGGGTCGAACGATGCGCCCCACGACAGCGGCACCGGGTAGGCGGTGGCCCGCCAGGCGGCGAACCCGGCGAGGCACTCCTCGTGTGCCATCGCGGGGACGCCGAACCGGCCGGTGCCGACGATCCGGCGCTGGGTGCGCACGAGGGACAGCGCGCCGAGCGCCGGGTCGACGGGCGCGGTGCCGAACGGGCGGGTCAGCTGGCCGAGCCCGTCGGGGAGCAGCTCCTCCAGGTCGGGGGGCTCCTCCATCTCGTGCTGGTAGGGGGCGACCTCGCCGCCCTCGTCGGACGCCCCGACCCAGACGCCGAACAGCTGGGCGACCTTCTCGGGGAGGGTGAGCTCGGCGAGCAGCGCGGCGGCGCGCTCGTGCGGGGGCAGTGAGGCGTCCCGCCAGGCGGGGGCGGCCGTTTCGGTCTCCAATTCGCTCTCCATACGCGGGTCTACTTTCCCCCGACGCCCATCAGGCCCTGGATGAGGGCCCGCCGGGCGAACAGGTAGACGATGAGGATGGGCAGCATGGACAGCACGACCGCGGCGAGCAGGCCGGGGACGTTGACGCCGTGCTGGGTGCGGAAGTCGTAGAGGCCGAGGGTGATCAGCTTGGTCTCGGCCGACTGGGTGAGGACCAGGGGGAAGAGGAACCCGTTCCACGCCTGGAGGGCGGAGAAGACGGTGATGGTCGACAGCCCGCCCTTGGACAACGGCAGGACCAGCCGGAAGAACATGCGTCCGGCCGAGGCGCCGTCGATCGCCATCGCCTCGTACAGCTCCGTGTGGATCTCCCGCATGACGCCGGTGAGGACCAGCGTGCACACCGGCAGCGAGAACGCGGCCGTCGGCAGGATCACCCCGACGAGGTTGTCGTACAGGCCGGCCTCGCTGATGACGTAGAACATCGGCACGATGACGGCCTGCGCGGGGACGGCCAGCCCGAGCAGGAAGAGCCGGAAGACCACCGTCGTGGCGCGGCCCCGGCTGCGGACGATCGCGTACGCCAGGGGCGGTACGACCAGCAGCACGATGGCGACGACGGCGACGGTGACGATGAGGGTGTTGAGGAAGTAGCGGCCGAATCCGCCGTCGAACACGTCGAGGTAGTTCTGGAGCGTCAGCCGTCCCGGGACGCTCAGCGGTCCGCCGGCCGAGTAGTCGGAGCGGCTCTGCAGGGACGCCGCGAGCATCACGTACAGCGGCAGTCCGACGACCGCGAGCCAGACGAGAGAGCCGAGTCCGGCGAGGTGGTTGGGGCGTCCGCGCATCAGACCCCCTCCGTGCTTCCGCGCATCCGGTCGTAGCCGGACAGCCGCACGACCAGGAGGGAGATGAGGGTGGCGGTCACGACGAGCACCAGCGAGACGGCCGAGGCGGCGCCGAACTGGAAGCCCTTGAACGCCTTGTCGTACATGTAGTAGGCGGTGATCGTGGTGTCGGTGCCGGGCCCGCCCTGGGTGAGGATGAGCACGGTGTCGAAGGTCGTCAGGCCGCCGACGACCATGAGGATCACCGAGGTGATGATCGCGTTGCGCAGTTGCGGCAGGGTGATGTGCAGGAACCTGCGCACCCGTCCCGCCCCGTCGATCTCCGCGGCCTGGTAGAGCACCTGCGGGATGGCGCGCGCAGCGCCCTGGTAGATCAGGGTGTGGAACGGGGTGAACTGCCAGACGCCCACGAAGACGAGGACGGCGATCGCCCCGCTCTGGGAGCTGAACAGGTTGCCGTCGCCGAACAGCCAGCGGGCCTCGGCGGGGACGCCGAAGTTCGGGTCGAGCAGGGAGCGCCACAGCACCGAGACGGCGGTGGCCGACAGCAGCAGCGGGACGAAGTAGATCGCGGACAGCAGGGCGCGGTTGCGCTGCTTACCCGCCGCCCACACGCCCAGCAGGATGCTCATCGGCGTCTGGAACGCGACGCCGAGCGCGGTGAGCAGCAGGCTCAGCCAAATGCTCTTGAGCATGACGGGGTCGTCCAGCAGCGCCGACCAGCTGTCCGTCCCGACGAAGGCGGGGTCGCCCAGGCCGTTCCACTCGGTGAAGGACAGGACGGCGACGAGGACGAGCGGGACGAGGGCGAACAGGGTGAAGAAGACGGTGGCGGGCAGCGCCCAGAGGAATCCCGGGCGGGTGGACGCGGCTCCGGGCCGCCGCGCGGCCCGGAGCTTGCCCGCGGTGGTCGCGGTGAGAGTGGTCATGGCGGGGTCCGTCAAGGCTTGGGCAGGGCCTGCATGGCCTTGATGAACCCGTCGGCGTCGATGGATCCGTTGAAGAACTCCTGGACGGCCCGGTGCAGCGGGGTCATCGCGGCCGGCGGGTACGCCTGGTCCCAGGACAGCTGGAAGGCGGGGGCCTTCTCCACGAGCCCGAACTGGAACTTCGCGTATTCGGGGTTGGCCGAGGTGTCGAGGAACTTCGGCGTGTTCGTGGTGGTGGGCAGGTTGCCGAGGGCCAGATGCTCCTTGACGAACTCGTCGGAGTACTGGAGCTTCAGGAACTCCGCGACGGCCTCCGGGTGCTTCGTGTTCTTCAGCACCGAGTAGAAGTTGTTGGTGTTGCCGACGATGTTCGCCGGGTCGCCCTTGCCTCCGGGGACGGCGGGGAAGGCGCTGTATCCGAGGCCCTTCTCGGCGAATTCGGGGTCGAGCTCCTGGTGGGTGGAGTAGGCCCAGGAGCCCATCAGCTCGAAGCCGGCCTTGCCCCGCGCGAGGAGGGTGGGGGAGCCGTCGTCGGTGAACTTCACCGAGTCGAAGTTGGTGCCGAAGGACCCGGCGTCGATCAGCTGCCGCAGCGTCTCGAGCGCCTTGCGGCTGTCGGGGCCGTCCCACGCGGAGGCGTCGCCGCTGACGGCCCGCTTGAACAGTTCGGGCCCGGCGACGCGGTCGTAGACGTACTGGAACCACATCTGGGTGGGCCACTTGTCGCCGCCGCCGAGCGCGATGGGCGTGACGCCCTTCGCCTTGAGCTTCGCGACGGCGTCGAGCAGCTCGTCCCATGTGGTCGGCACCGAGACGCCCGCGTCGGCGAGGACCTTCTTGTTGTGGAACAGCAGGACGGGCTGGGTGCCGCGCATCGGGATGCCGTACGGCTTGCCGTCGACGACCGCGGTGTCGAACACCGAGGGCAGGAAGCTGGACTTCAGCGCGGGGTCCTTCGCGATGAGGTCGTCGAGCGGCATGAGCAGGCCGGCCTTCACGAACGGCTGGATGCTGCCGCCGCCCCAGTTGAAGAAGACGTCGGGCGCCTGCTTGGAGTTGATGATCGTCTGGAGCTTCGCCTGGTAGTCGGCGCCCGGGATGGTGTCGAGGACCGCCTTGACGTCCGACGTCCTGTTGAACGTCTCGACGAGCTTGGTCTCGGCCTTGTTGGTGGCGTCTCCGTACACCAGGATGCGGATTTCTCCGTCCTCTCCGCCGCCGGAGTCCCCGCCGCACGCCGCGAGGGCGAGGCTCAGGGCGAGGGCCGTTCCACCGGCGACGGCCCGGGTGAGCCAGGTACGTCTCTTCATCGCAGACCTTTCGAAAAGTTTCGGAAGCTCCCCCGAAACATCGTTGTGATCCGGGACACTAGAACGCGTTCTCCGGACGGTCAACCCCGCACCAAGGACGAAGGAAGACAGCGCTCGACGTGGGGTGGCCTATGCTGCTGTCCATGCGCGCAGAGGAGGAGACGGGTCGGGTCACTCTGGCCCAGGTGGCCGATGAGGCCGGAGTCTCTGTTTCGACGGTTTCGAAAGTTCTCAACGGCCGCCAGGACGTGGCGCGGCCGACCCGTGCCCGGATCGAGCGTCTCCTGGAGCTGCACGGCTACCGCAGGGCGCCCGGTTCGGCGGGGGAGGCCCCGCTGATCGAGATCGTCTTCCACGAGCTCGACAGCCTCTGGGCGATGGAGCTGATCCGGGGCGTGGAGGCCGTCGCCAAGGCCAACACCGCCGCCGTGGTGCTCACCGAGAGCGGAACCCGGCACGCGCCGGGACCCGAGTGGCTCGACGGAGTGCTGCGCCGCCGTCCCCTCGGCGTCGTCCTGGTCTTCTCCAGCCTCCCGCCGGAGGTCAAGCACCAGTTGCGCTCGCGCTCCATCCCGTTCGTCGTCATCGACCCGGCGGGCGACCCCGAGCCGGACGTGCCGTCGGTCGGGTCGGCCAACTGGTCGGGCGGGGTCGCCGCGACCCGCCACCTCATCGAGTGCGGGCACCGGCGAATCGCGATCATCACCGGGCCCGAGGACATGCTGTGCTCGCTGGCCCGCCTCGACGGGTTCCGGTCCGCGATGGGCATGGCGGGCCTGGAGGTCGATCCGGGACTGGTGGCCTATGGGGACTTCCACGTCGAAGGCGGCTACCGGCACGCGCTGGAGCTGCTCGGCCGCCCCGACCGGCCGACGGCGATCTTCGCGGGCAGCGACCTGCAGGCCCTCGGCGTCCTGGAGGCGGCGCGCGTCCACGGCCTGCGAGTCCCGAACGACCTGTCGGTCGTCGGCTACGACGACGTGGCGGTGGCGCCATGGTCCAGCCCGGCCCTCACCACCGTCCATCAGCCGCTGCGCGAGATGGCCGAGGCCGCCGCGCAGATGTTGCTGAGCCTGCGCGACGGCGGAAACCCGCCCACCCGACTGGAGCTGTCCACCAGCCTCGTCGTCCGCAAGAGCACCGCCCCGCCGCCCGAGGACGCGTGAGGACGCCCGCGCCCCGGGCCGGAGGACCGGACCGGGGCGCGGGCGCAGAAGGGGACCTGAGGGAATCCGTTCGACGGGCCTCCAGGTCAGGACGCGGTGAAGGAGCCGTACAGGTGCGGTGCCCGGGTCGCCAGCGGGTCGAGGTGGTGGCCCATCATCTTGTCGTTGGACTCGCGCAGGTCGAGCTCGAGCAGGAGCTGCTCCTCGAACCCGGGGCGGGTCCAGTAGCCGGTGGGGTAGCGCATCACCGCGATGGGCTGGCCGGGCTCGAAGTCGTCGGCGCGGACGACCTGGCTGCCCAGGTTCGCCGGGCAGTCGAGGCGGGTGACCGAGACCAGGTGGACGCGGTTCTCCTCGGTGCGCTCGGTGGCCGCGACGTGCATGGCGTCCGGCGTCGTCCAGGACGTCGGGTGGACGATCAGCTCGGCGCCCTCCACGGCCAGGACCCGTGACACCTCCGGCACCCACACCTCCTCGCCGATCATGAAGCCGATCCGGCCGATCGGCGTGTCGGCCACCGACAGCTCCGAACCGGGCGTCGCCCAGGCGCGGTCCTCGTCGGTCAGGTGGGTCTTGCGGTAGCGGTGCACGACCGCGCCGGTGTCGTCGAGCAGGTAGACGGTCGAGTAGTAGCGCCCGTCCTCGGCCTCCACCAGGTTGGCGGCCAGCCACAGCTTCGCCTCGGCGCAGGCCGCCGCGAGCCGCTGCAGGACGTCGCGGGACAGGCCCGCGGCCTTCTCGGGGTCCTGCGCGGCCTCGCCCGGCTTCAGGCAGAACAGCTCGGGCAGCACCCCGAGCCGCGCGCCCCGCTTGCCCGCGTACGCGACCTGGCCGAGCGCGCGCAGCACCGTCCATTCGGTGTTGCGGAACCAGCTGACCTGGAGCAGCGCGACGGGCAGCGGCCGCGACGGCATGTCCGCCGGGGCGGGACCGTACATGGAGGCCGCGGGCACCTCGTCGAGCGGACGGGTGAGCACGCCGTACAGGTCGGGACGCCGCCAGGCGAACACGTCGCCCACACCGGCCATGCGCTTGTCGTCGGCGAGTTCCGGCTCGATGTCGGCGATGGCCAGGCCGGGCTCCTCCTCCCCGGCGTCGGCCAGCCGGGTGCCGTCCGGGGCGATGATCTGGCTGCCGCCCATCCACGGCCACTCCAGCTCCGGCCCGCCGACGGTGTTGGCCGCCACGTGCCACACCCGGTTCTCCATCGAGCGCAGCGGCACGTGCACCCGGTACTCGTCCGGGCCCCGGGAGTTCAGGGAGTTGCACAGGATCTGCGCGCCCATCAGGCCGAGCGCGCGGGGGGTGTCGGGGACGATCCCGTCGGCGCACAGCAGCAGCCCGATCCGGCCGAGTTCGGTGTCGAACACCTGGTAGGGCTCGTCGCCCGGCACGAAGAGGGTGTACTCGTAGTCCCACAGGACGTGCTTGTGGTGCACGCCGACGATTCCGCCGTCCGGTCCGAGGAGGACCGAGGCGATGTAGACGGTCGGCGAGTCCCCGCCGCGCAGGTCGACGCCCGCGGCGATGTGGACGCCGAGCTCGGCGGCGAGTTCGCGCAGGCCCGTCACGAACGGGCCGTCGAGGTCCTCGGAGCGCTCCCAGCACTCCTCGCGGGAGGAGTAGTTCCGCACGCGGTTGGAGTTCTCGGGCAGGACGACCAGCCTGGCTCCCCGCGCCGCCGCGTCACGGACGTGGCCCGCGCACAGTTCCAGGTTGGCCAGCGGATCCGGTCCCGAGAAGAACTGGGCCGCCGCGACCCGAACCTTCGTCATCTCTTCCTGCCTTTCTAAAGCGTCCCGAGCAGCCGACCGGCGCCCGGGATGCGGTCCTTGATGCCGTTGGTCCGGTAGGCGTGCCAGAGGGAGGCGGCGTTGATCGGGACGACCGGCTTGTTCAGCTCCTCCTCCAGCGCGGCGGCCACGCCGATGACCGGCAGGTTGGTGCCGGCCTGGACGAGCGCCTCCACGTCCGGGGCGTCGACCTCGGCGAACGCGGCGCGGATCTCCTCCGGCGTCACCTCCGCGATCGAGGTCGCCGAGGTGCACTTCAGCCCGTGGACGGCGTGCACCTCGTAGCCCAGCTCGGTGAAGTAGGCGCGCACCTGCTCGTCGGCGACGGGCTGGTAGGGGGTGATCACGCCGATCTTGCGGACGCCGAGCCGCTGGAGCGCCTCGTGGGTCGCGGACGCGCCGGTGACGACCTCCAGGCCCGACAGCTCCTTGATCCAGCGCTCGAACTCGGCGTTGCCCTTCACGCCGCCCCAGAACGTCTCGGCGCTCATCCCCATGATGAGGGAGTCGGGCTTGCAGGTCAGGACGGACTCCACCGCGGCGCCGATCTCCCCGCGCAGGTCCTCGAGGAAGTTCTCCATGTCCTCGTCGGAGTTCAGGATGGCGTTGCGGATGAGGATCCGCCCGGCGTGGAAGGACACCCCGGGTGCGCGGAAGCGGTAGTACTCGTCCTCCACCGCGGTGTTGGTGGAGGGCACGATCACGCCGAAGACGTGACGGTCGGCCAGAACGGTCGTCATGATGATTCCTCTCGGTCGGAGGCGGCGGGACGCCAGCGCTCCTCTTCCTCGGCGAGGCCGGGCAGTCCCAGTACGGTGGTGAAGTCCGCCCAGCTGAGCGGTGGTTCGGGGGCGCGGCGGCCGGTCAGGATCTCGCGGTAGGCCGCGCTCATCGCGGCGGCCCCGGCGAGCGCGGCGGCCACGGGGAACAGGGCCAGCCGGGCTCCGGCCCTGGCCAGTTCGTCGATCGGCTCGGGGGCGTGTCCGGCGGCGGAGTAGTTGACCACGACCGGCAGGCCTCCGGCGGCCTCGTGCGCCCGCCGGACGGTGGCGGAGTCCCGGGCGCCCTCGACGAAGATCGCGTCGGCTCCGGCCTCGGCGAACGCCGCGACGCGGCGCAGCGCCTCGTCCTCGCCCGCGGCGTTCAGCGCGTCCGTGCGGGCGATGAGCACCAGCCGCCGCCGGGCGTCGGCGGCGGCGCGCAGCCGGGCCACGGTCTCGGGCAGACCGGCCAGCCGGACGCCCGCCATGTGGCCGCAGCGCTTGGGCATGACCTGGTCCTCCAGGTGGAGGGCCGCGGCCCCGGCCCGCTCGTACCGGCGGACGGTCTCGGCCACCTGGAGCGGGTCGCCGTAGCCGGTGTCGGCGTCGGCGATGATCGGCAGGTCGGTGCCGGCCGCGACCCGGCCCAGTGCCTCGACCATGTCGGTCGCGCCGACGTAGCCCAGGTCGGGCAGCCCGAAGGTGACCGCGCTGACCAGCGCGCCGGACAGGTGGATCGCCTCGAATCCGGCCTGGGCGGCCAGCCTGGCGGAGAGCGCGTCATGGCATCCGGCGGCCAGGAGCGGAGCGCCTCCGGCCAGGCGGGCGCGCAGGCGGTCGGCGGGGGTGACGAGTTGAGGAGTCATGTCGTTGTCTTCCACAACTCCAGTACCTTCGCAGTCTCGTGGACGTCCGCGTACTTGGCGGCCAGGTCGAACAGCGCCGCCTCGTGCGGCCGGGGGTCGCGGTCGGCGACGGCGTCGGACACGACGATGGGCCGGAACCCGTGGCACAGCGCGTCGAGCGCGGTGGCACGGACGCAGCCGCTGGTGCTCGTCCCGGTGACGACCACCGAGTCGACGCCCAGCGAGGTCAGCGTGGAGGCCAGCGACGTGCCGAAGAACGCCGACGGATACTGCTTGGTGACCACGAGGTCGCCCGGCCCGGGCTCCAGCCCGGCCGGAGGCTCTCCCCACGGCGAGCCGCGGTCGAACAGCCGGAGCGCGGGTACCTTGCGGTAGAAGAGGCCGCCGTCGGCGCCGCCGGGCGCGTACTCCACGTAGGTGAAGACGACGGGATGCCCGAGCGCGCGTGCGGACCGGACCAGCCGGAGGGTCTGGGAGGCGGCGGACTCCGCCGCCGCGTACAGCGGCGACTCCGGATCCAGGTAGGCGCGGACGAGGTCGACGACCACCAGCGCGGGCCGCTCGCCGATCCCGAGGCTCCCGCCGAATCCCGCCCCTTGGTAATCGGCGGCGAGCGCGTCGCGGGTGAACGCCTCTCCGGCCCCCTCAGACATCGAACTGGATGACGGAGCGTTCGGCCAGGATCGGCGCCAGATGATCGGCGATCAGCGCCTTGTGCGCCTCGTGGCCCTGGTAGGCGCGCCAGTCCTCGGCGTCGGCGAAGTCGAGCACGGCGGCGAAGTCGTGCGCTCCGTCGGTGAGCCCCAGGTCGGAGCCGCAGGAAATGTGCCCGATTTGTGGAATTTGCTCTGCCAGCTTGTGGAAAGCTGTCTCTGCGTGTCGTTTCTGCTCGGCGGTGGCCGTCTCCGTCCACCTCAGCAGGACGATGTGCCGAACCATGGCGGGTTCCTCCCCTGCGTAGTCGTATCGATGTCGATCGCTGGCGCTGGGTTCCCGCAGTGTGAGAGAATGATTATTGCTATGTAAGACAACCTAGATCCTGGTGTCTCCCGAGGTCAAGCCGGGGTCCGGGGCGAAGGAGGCGGTGTGTCCGACGGGACCGTGGCGGAGGGAACGCCCGCCGTCTCGGCGCAGGGGCGCTCCACCAGGCGCAGCGGCGCGGAGAGCTCGCGCAAGGTGCTGCACCTGCTGATGGCCTTCAGCCCGCAGCGGCACACCAGATCCGCCGCGGAGCTGGCCACCGTCCTGGACATGCCGATCAGCTCGATCTACCGCTACCTGTCGGTCCTGCGCGAGGAGGGCCTGGTCGAGGAGGCCAGGCCGGGCGAGTACCGGCTGAGCTGGCTGTTCGTCAGCCTGGCCAACGCCGCGCGGGCCGCGGGGGACTCCCTGGAGGTCCTGGCCAAGCCGGTCCTGAAGTCGGTGGCCGAGGCCGGCGGCGAGACCACGCTCCTCATCAGGAGGGTGGGCTGGAGCGCCATCTGCGCGGACCGGGTCGAGTCGCCGCACCCGGTCCGGCTGCAGTTCGACCAGGGGCAGCCGATGATCCTGCACCAGGGCTCCGCCTCCCGGGTGCTGCTGGCCTCCATGAAGGAGGCGGAGCGGGAGCGCTACCTGGCGGCGATGTCCCAGCTCACCGAGGCCGAGCGCGAGCAGATCAGGGCCGACGTGGACACCGTGGCCAGGCTGGGCTGGCTGGAGAGCTTCGGCGAGGTGGACGAGGGCATCTGGGGCGCCTCGGCCGTGATCAAGGACGGCGTCGAAGTGGTCGGCGCGCTCGGGGTGGCCGGCCCCCTCTTCCGGCTGCAGCACGCCGACCGGGCCCGGATCATCGACCTGGTCGTCTCCGGGGCGGCGGAGATCTCCAAGATCCTCGTGGACCGCTCGCACCGCGTCTGAGCCTTCGCCCCCTCTGATCCCGGCCCGCCATACCGCGGGCCGGGATTCTTGTTGTCCGGCTCGAGATCAACGTTCCGTTCGGCGGAACGGCCAACCCCTGTACAGGGGTGTTTTGGCGTGATCGCGTTTCGCTCAGCGGAACGAAAGTCCACTGATGTAACCAGTTGGTTAATCCGTGTCTGGAAGGCATTGACTTGCCCGTATTGCGCTAGTTAGCGTTCCCGCATCTCGAGTGCATGGTTACCGCAGTGTGAGAGCTGTCAGCAGATGGAGGATCCGTGCTTCTCGGCTTCAACGACTCGCGTCCGCCGGAGAGTTCCGATGTGGTGGTCGTGGGCCTCGGCCCGGTGGGCGCCACGGCGGCGCTCACGCTCGCCCTGCGCGGGCTCCAGGTGACCGTCTTCGAGGCGGGCCTGGCGGGTGAGGGCGTCCTGGGCGAGTCCCGGGCCTCGACCTTCCACCCGCCGACGCTGGAGATCCTGGCCGAGCTGGGCGTGTCCGAGGCGCTGCACGAGGTCGGCCTGGTGGCGGACACCTACCAGTACCGGGACCGCGCCGAAGGCCTGATCGCGCACTTCGACCTGGCCGACATCGCCCAGGACACGCCGTTCCCCTACCGGTTGCAGAGCGAGCAGCAGAACCTGGTCTGCATCATCCGCGACCGGCTCGCCGAACTGCCCAACGTCCGGCTCTACGAGAACGCCCACGTGCGCTCCGCCGAGACCGAGGGCGACGAGGCGGTCGTCCGCGTCGCCGGCTCGGCCGACCCCGACGCCCCCGTGATCGAGCACCGGGCCCGCTGGGTGATCGCCGCCGACGGCGCGCACAGCCCGATCAGGCACGCGCTGGGCATCGACTTCCCCGGGATCACCTACCCCGAGCAGTTCCTCGTGGTCTCCACCAACGTGGACTTCGCCGAGCTCATCCCCGGCATCGCCTCGGTCAACTACATCTCCGACCCGCGCGAGTGGCTGGTGCTGCTGCGCACCCCGCTGCACTGGCGGGCGCTCTTCCCGATCTCCTCGGGCGAGCAGGACGCCGCCGAGGCCCTGGACCCCGAGGAGATCCAGCGCCGGCTCCAGGCCATCGCCCCCCACCCCGAGGGCTACGACATCGTCCACTCCCGGATCTACCGGGTGCACCAGCGGGTCGCCGAGCGGTTCCGGGTGGGCCGGGTGCTGCTGGCGGGCGACGCCGCCCACCTCAACAACCCGCTCGGCGGCATGGGCATGAACAGCGGCATCCACGACGCCGCCATGGCGGCCGAGGCGATCCTCGCCGCGGAGGCCGGGGACACCGCCCTGCTCGACGCCTACGAGAAGACCCGCAAGTCCGTCGCGCACGACTACGTCCGGGTCGTCACCCACGAGAACCGGGACATGCTCCGCGAAGAGGACCCGGCCGAGCGGCGGCGCCAGAACGACCACATGCGCCGCACCGCGGCCGACCCGGAGCTGGCGCGGGCGCACCTGCTGCGCTCCTCGATGCTCGCCTCCCGCGTCTCCCGCGACACACAGCCCGCCTGACCCCTTGATTTCCGCATCGTAAGAAGGAGGTTCCCTTGGACGTCCCTGTGAAGCAGCGCTCCCGCGCGAGCCTGGAATTCCTCGGCTCGCTTCAGGGCTACGCCGGCGGAGTGCTGCAGCCCGCGGCCGCCGCGCGGTACGAGCAGCTCGAGTCCGAGCCCCCCGCGGAGCTGGCCGAACGCCGCCGTTCGGTGACGGAGAAGCTGGCCGACCACGCCCCCTGGCTGTTCGACCGGCTGTACACCCGGTACGTGGCGGAGGAGATCTACGTCCGCTCCATCCCGGCCGCCGAGGAGTCCCGTACGGCGATCGAGGGGTGGCTGGACGTCCCCGAGGACGCCCCCGGTTCGCTCACGCTCAACCCCGACGCCGACGTGCCGGCCTACTTCCACGCCGGGTTCCACCTGACGACCGGCGGCTGGGACGGCCACGACCTGATGGGCGTGGTCATCCACGACCTGGGCTACCGCTACGTCATCATGCCCGGCGGCGTCGGCGCCGTCCGGACCGGCGAGAACCTGATGGACCAGCGCACCCAGGTGGCCATGGAGGCCCCGCGCCGGGACTACGGCACCGTTCTGGAGGCCGGCTGCGGCAACGGTCGCATGCTGACCGCCCTGTCCGGGGTCTTCCCCGACAGCGAGATCATCGGCGTCGAGCTGTCGGAGACCCAGCTGCGCTACGCCCGCGCCCGCGCGGTGCACGAGGGCGAGGAGTGGACCCTCATCCAGGCCCCGGTCGAGGAGACCGGCCTGCCGGACGCCTCGGTCGGACTGGTGTCGATCTTCACTCTCTTCCACGAGACCCCGCCGAAGGCCACCAAGGAGATCCTCCAGGAGATGTTCCGGGTGCTGGAGCCCGGCGGCGACCTGGTCATGGGCGACATCGCGCCCTTCGACCGCAACGGCGCCTTCCGGTCGGTGGTCCTGGACTGGGAGACCGAGCACCGGGGCGAGCCGTTCATGCGCGCCTACCTGCAGCTGGACCTGCCCGCCCTGATGGAGGAAGTGGGCTTCACCGACGTCAAGGCCTACGGCCTGAACAAGGGCGACTACCCGTGGATCGTCCGCGGACGCAAGGAGGAGAACCTGTGAGCGGCGAGACCTACCTCGGCTCGGGGCGGCTGGACGAGCTCGCGCGCATGATCGCCGAGCTGACCTCCGAGCTGTGGATCCTCAAGGACCGCACCCTGGTCCTGGAGCACCTGCTGGCCGAGCGGGGCTGCCTCGACCCCGCGGCGGTGGACGAGCTGCGGCCGTCCGAGGAACTCGTGGCGAAGTTGCGCAAGGAGCGCGAGGCGCTCGTCGGACGCGTGTTCGGGGCGATCTTCGACCCCGACACCCGGGTGAAGGCCGCGGTCGCGGCCACCGAATCTTAAGGAACGGTAAGTGAGCAAGAACCTCTTCTCCGGCCAGGCCCGTGCGATCGACCGCAGGGGCTTCCTGCGTGGCGGCCTGGCGCTGGGCGGCCTGGCGGCGGCGGCCCCCCTGCTGAGCGCCTGCGGCGGACCCGGCGACTCGGGCGGCAGCGGCTCCAAGGCCTCCCTCCTGACCCTCGGCACGGTCATCGTGGACGACACGCTGAACCCGATGCAGGAGCAGTACACCACCTTCCAGTTCAACGCCTTCGACTCGCTGGTGCGCCAGCTGCGCGGCGACACCGAGGCCGCCCCCCGGCTGGCCGAGGAGTGGACGCGGATCAAGCCGACGGTCTGGAAGTTCAAGCTGCGCCAGGGTGTCACGTTCCACGACGGCTCGCCCGTCACCATCGACGACGTGGTCTTCAGCCTCACCGAGGTCACCGCCAAGCAGTACGCCGTCGCGATGTTCCTCACCGGCGTGAAGGACGTGCGCAAGATCGACGCCACCACGCTGCAGATCGAGACCGTCGCGCCCGACCCGCTGCTGCTGGCCCGCCTCGGCCAGGTCTTCATCGTGCCCCAGGCGCACTGGAAGAAGGTCGGCCCGGACGGCTTCACCGCGAACCCGATCGGCTCCGGCCAGTTCAAGATCAGCAAGTTCGGGGTGGACACCGGCATCGAGTTCACCGCCTACGACGGGTTCTACGGCGGCGCGCCGAAGACCTCGCAGATCGCCCTGCGGTACTTCACCGACGCCGGGGCGCTCGCCTCGGCACTGGAGGCCGGGGAGATCGACGCCGCGCAGAACCTCAGCGCGGAGAGCCTGAAGACGCTGAGCGGCCGGGACGACCTCACGATCGCCTCCGACTTCAGCGGCAACCAGAACATGTTCCAGCTGAACACCACCAAGGCCCCCTTCGACGACATCCGGGTGCGCCAGGCCGCGATCAAGGCGATCGACGCCCCGGCCCTGATGAAGGCGCTCACCTACGGGGCGGGCGTGCTGGAGGACGGCCAGGTCGCGCCGGAGGGCGTCTTCGGGCACACCACGTCGATCACCCGTCCGGCCTACGACCTCGAGGGCGCCAAGAACCTCCTCAAGGAGGCCGGCGCGGTGGGCGCGGAGATCGAGATCTTCGGCATGAACCTCTACAAGAAGCTGTACGAAGCGGTCGGAGCTCAGCTCCAGGAGGCCGGATTCAAGCCGAAGATCACCTCGGTGGACATCCCGGTCTGGGTGCAGTCGTTCCGCAACGGCTCGGACGCCCACGTCTTCTACCGGGGCGGCTCCTACACCGGCATCTTCGACGCCGACCGCATGTACGGGCACGTCTCCTCGTCCAAGAAGCCGTTCGTCAAGGACGCCAAGTGGGACAAGCTCCTGCAGGCCGAGCGCACCGAGCTGGACACCGCCAAGCGCGAGAAGAAGCTCATCGAGTGCGCCGAGTACCTGAACGAGCAGGCCTACATCCTCTACACCTACGGCGCCCCCACCGTCGGCGGTTACCGCAAGGGCGTGACCGGGTTCGACAACGGCAACGGCCTGATGCTCAAGCTCGACGCAGTGGCCAAGGAGGTCTGACCTTTGCCCCCGGAGGAGATCGCCGCACAGGTTCCCGACGGCATGAACCCGGACGT
This sequence comes from Actinocorallia sp. B10E7, assembly GCF_039871655.1. Lineage (NCBI taxonomy): Bacteria > Bacillati > Actinomycetota > Actinomycetes > Streptosporangiales > Thermomonosporaceae > Actinocorallia > Actinocorallia sp. B10E7. The sequence continues at coordinate 138,840 of NZ_JBDPLZ010000011.1, read as the reverse complement.
CCGGCTGCACCAGCGCGGCCGGGCCGAGCTGGAGTTCCTCGCCGCGCAGCGGGCGGCCCTCGACCCGCTGCGGGCGAGGGTCAAGGCCCGGCTCGAGGCCTCGCCCGAGGTCGCGGCGTGGGCGGACGCACTGGACCCGCGGATCGGCGACCTGCGCGAGGCGGCCGATCGGGCCCTGGACGGCTCCGCCGAACAGGCGGTGATCGGCGCCGCGCTGCGCTGGGGCCGCCGTTCGCTGACCCCGCGTGCCGCCGCGGCCTTCCAGGCCCAGCGCGCGGAGCTGGAGGAGTTCGCGCAGGCACCCGACCCCGCGGCGATCCTCGACCGGGGGCAGGAGGTGGTGCCGCGGTACTGGAAGTACGAGTTCCACGGCACCACCGGTGGCTGGGACGGCCACGAGCACATGGGGTTCGTGCACCACGAGCTGGTCTACCGGTATCTGCTGGTGCCGGCCTACGGTGACATCTTTCGCCAGCGGGCCCAGGTCGCGGCGGCGGCGCCGAGAACCGGCTACACCGCCGTCTGCGATCTGGGCTGCGGAACCGGGCAGTACACGCTCAAGCTGGCCGAACGTTTCCCGGACGCCCGCGTCACCGGAGTGGACTTGTCACTGACGGCCCTGCGCTACGCTCAGCGACGGGCCGCCGACAGGGGACTGACCTGGGAGCTGGTGCGGGCTCCCGCCGAGCAGACGGGACTGCCCGCGGGGAGCCAGGACCTGGTGACCTCGTTCATCCTGCTGCACGAGATCCCCCCGCACACGATCCGCAAGGTCTTCGCCGAGGCGTTCCGGCTGCTGAAGCCGGGCGGGGACCTGGTGTTCTCCGACGTCGCGCCCTATCACGAGCGGACCCCCTACCAGGCGTGGCTGGACGACTGGGACGCGGAGAACGGAAACGAGCCGTGGTGGCGGACCACCGCCACGGCCGATCTGGTGGAGATGGCCGAGGCCGCGGGGTTCACCGAGGTGCGCCAGCAGGCCCTCGGCCCCGGGAACTACCCGTGGGTGACCCTCGCCCGCCGCCCGGCCGAAGAGAAGGAGTCGACGTGAGCGAGGGACTGGTGGAGACGGCCGCGGCGCCGTCCCCGGAGAGGTTCCGGGAGGACGCCCTGGTGATGAGGGGCGTCCGGGTGACGCTCCCGACCGGCAAGGGACGGCTGCGGATCATCCGGGACGCCACGTTCCACGTCGAGAAGGGCGAGATCGTGGCGCTGGCGGGGGAGTCGGGCTCGGGCAAGTCGACCTCGATCATGGCGGCGCTGCGGTTGCTGCCGCCCGGCGCGCAGGTGGAGGGCTCGATCGTCCTGGACGGCCAGGACGTGCTGGCCATGCCCAAGCGCGGGTTGCGCGACCTGCGGGCCAAGCGGGCACGGCTGGTGTTCCAGGACCCGTGGCGGTCGCTGCACCCGATGAAGCGCATCGGGGCGCAGCTGATCGAGTCGGCGCGGACGGCCGACCCGTCGTTGTCCCGCGCCGCGGCCCGCGAGCTGGCCGAGCGGATGCTGGCCCGGGTCGGCATCCCCGAGCCGGCCTCCCGGATGAACTCCTACCCCCACGAGGTCTCCGGAGGCCAGTCCCAGCGCATCGTGATCGCGATGGCGCTGGTGGCCGGACCGGCCGTCCTGTTCTGCGACGAGCCCACCACGGCTCTGGACGTGACGACCCAGGCCCAGATCCTGGAGCTGCTGAAAGAGCTCAACCGGGAGCTCGGCCTGTCGATCGTGATCGCCACCCACGACCTGGATGTGATCACCGATCTCGCGGACCGGCTGGTGGTGATGTACGCGGGCGAGGTCGTGGAGACCGGGCCGACCGCCGAGGTCCTGGCCCGCCCGCGCCACCCCTACACCTGGTCGCTGCTGCGCTCGGCCCCCGGCTCCCACCGTCCGGGCGAGAGGCTGAACACCATCGAGGGCCGCCCGCCCGGCCCCGGAGAGAAGCTGACCGGCTGCGCGTTCGCGGCCCGCTGCCCGAGCGTGCACGAGGTGTGCCGGTCCGCGCGTCCCGAGCCGCGCCCGGTGGCCCCGGGACGGACCGCCGCCTGCCTGCTGACCGAGGGGTACGGCCCGATCACCACAGGAGCCCGTGATGAGTGAGCAGTACGTCGCCCGGGCCGACGGCCTGGTCAAGGAGTTCCGCCTCGGCGGCGGCCGCACGCTGCGCGCCGTCGACGGGGTCTCCTTCGAGGTGCGCCGCGGCGAGACCCTGGGCCTGGTGGGGGAGTCCGGCAGCGGCAAGACCACCGTGGCCCGGATGCTGATCCGGCTGGAGAAGCCCACCGCGGGCCGCATCGAGTTCGAGGGCCGCGACGTCACCGCGCTCCGCGGCTCGGCGCTGCGCACCGCCGTCCGCCGCCGCATGGCGATGGTCTTCCAGAACCCGTCCACCTCGCTCAACCCCTACCAGCGGGTGGGCGACGTACTGGCCGAGCCGCTGCAGGTGCACGGGGAGGGCGGCTCCGCCGAGCGCCGCCGCCGGGTGCTGGAGATGATGGAGCAGGTGGGGCTGGACCCGGCGTTCGCCGGCCGGTACCCCCAGGAGCTCTCCGGCGGCCAGCGGCAGCGCGTCGGCATCGCGAGGGCCCTCATGCTCGACCCGTCGCTGATCGTGGCGGACGAGCCGACCGCGTCCCTGGACGTCTCGGTGCAGGCCCAGGTGGTGAACCTGCTGCAGGACCTGCAGCGGCGGCGCGGCCTGGCCTACCTGTTCATCACCCACGACCTGGCTCTGGTGCGGCACCTCAGCCACCGGATCGCGGTCATGTACCTGGGCAGGGTGGTGGAGATCGGCCCCGCCGCCGAGCTGTTCACCGACCCCGCCCACCCCTACACCGCGGTGCTGGCCTCGATGCAGCGGGACGCCGAACACCGCATCCTGCCGACCGGAGACATCCCCTCCCCGGTCGACCGGCCTCCCGGCTGCGCGTTCAGCTCCCGCTGCCCGCTGGCCACCGCCCGGTGCGTCGAGCAGGCGCCGCCGCTGGTCACCGTCGCCGAAGGGCGCCAGGCGGCCTGCCACTTCCCGGGCGAGCTGCGGCTCGGCGGTGATCTCGGGCACCGCGCGGTGCCCGCGCCGCCCCCGCTCACCCTTCCCGCCACCGATTTGCCGACCCTCAAGAAAGGCGGATGACCATGCCGGGATTCGCCGCTGAGAACCCCGTCTATCTGGAACGTTCCGAACGCCTGGACGGGGTGTTCAACGCACTCATGGAAGTGGCCTCAGAGCTCTGGGTGCTCCGTGACCGTTTCACCGTCCTGGAGGAGCTGCTGGCCGAACGGGGCTCGGTCACCCGGCGGGACCTCGACCTGTTCCAGCCCGGACCGGAGCTGAGCGCCCGGCTGGCGGCCGACCGCAGGGCGTTCCTCGAACGCGTCATGGAGGCTGCCGCCGCGGGAGGACCCCGATGATCGGATACGCCGTCCGCCGGCTGCTGCTGGTCGCCGTGGTCGCCTGGGGCGTGACCACCTTCCTGTTCGTCCTGGCCCGCCTGGCGGGCGACCCGGCCGAGCTGATGGCCCCGCCGGACGCCGGCGCCGCGGTGATCGAGGCGACCCGGGAGCGGCTCGGCCTCAACGAGCCCTTCTTCGTCCAGTACGGCGAGGCGCTGCTGAGCGCGTTCACCTTCGACTTCGGGCAGTCGTTCTCCTTCAGCCAGCCCGCCGCGACGATGGTCCTGGAACGGCTCGGCCCGAGCCTGTGGCTGGTGATCCCCGCCCTCGTGCTGTGCGTGGTGGTGTCGTTCGGCGTCGGAATCGTCGCCGCGCTGAAGCCCAGCCGCCTCACCGGGCGCCTTCTCATGGTCGGCGCCTTCATCACCGGAAGCGTGCCCTACTTCTGGATGGCCCTGCTGCTGGTGCTGCTGCTGGCGGTGAACCTGCAGTGGCTCCCGGCCACCGGCAGCGAGGGCATGGCCAGCCTGGTGATCCCGGTGGCCGCGCTGACCCTCGCGGGAGTGTCGACCACCACCCGTCTGGTGCGCGGCCAGCTGCTGGACTCCTTCAACGAGGGGCACGTGCTCACCGCCCGCTCCAAAGGCGTGCCGCCCTGGAAGGTGCTGTTCGGCCACGCCCTGCCCGGCGCGATGCCGCCGCTGCTGGCCTGGCTGGGCATCGAGTTCTCGTTCCTGTTCAGCGCGCTGCTCGTGCTGGAGCCCCTGCTGGGCTACAACGGGCTGGGCGCGCTGCTCATCCGCAGCGTGGGCAACCAGGACTTCCCGCTGGTGCAGGCCAGCGTGTTCTGCATGGCCATGCTCATCACCCTGGTCAACATCGCCATGGACCTCATCGTCCGGCTGATCGACCCCAGGCTGCGCGCCAAGGCGGCGGCGTGAGCCCCCTGACCCCACGGAGGACCCCATGACCACGGCCACCGTCCCGGTCGCCAAGTCCCAGCCGGCCCCGCGCAGCCGCTCCCGCCTGGTCGAGATCCTCGGCCGGGTCTGGGGCGACACCTCCGGGCGCATCGCGATCCCGATGCTGGCGGTGCTGGTGCTGATCGCCGTCTTCGCCCCGTGGCTCGTGCCCCACGACCCCACCCACCAGAACCTCGCCGCCGCGAGCCAGGCCCCGTCCTGGTTGGGCGGAGAGGGCGGTTACCTGCTGGGCACCGACACCCTCGGCCGGGACGTGTTCAGCCGGCTGCTGTACGGGCTGCGGCTCAGCCTGATCGTCGGCGTGGTGACCGCGTCGGGGGCCGCCCTGTTCGGCCTGGTGCTCGGCCTGCTCGCCGGGTACTTCGAGAACAGCCTGGGCCTGGTGCTCATGCGGCTGGCCGACATCCAGTTCGCGATCCCGTTCGTCGCGGTCGGTGTCGCGCTCGCCGCGGTCGTCGGGCCCGGCATCGTCAAGCTCATGATCATCCTGGCGGTGTGGGGCTGGGCGAACTACGCGCGGACGATCGTCAACTCGGTCTCCCAGACCAAGCGCATGGACTTCGTCACCGCGGCCCACACCATCGGCGCCCGCACCCCGGCGATCCTCTTCCGGCACATCGCGCCCAGCGTGCTCGGCCCGGTCGTCATCCTGTGGTCGACCAGCGCCGGCGTGATGATCCTGGTGGAGAGCGCGCTCAGCCTGCTGGGCCTGGGCGTGCAGCCGCCGGACTTCTCCCTGGGCAGCATGTTGTCGGACTCGCGCACCACGCTGCGGCTGGCCTGGTGGGCCACGGTCTTCCCCGGCCTGGCGATCATGCTGGTGGTGGTGGCGTTCAACCTGCTGGGCGACGCGATCCGCGACGCGCTCAACCCGTCCGCCCGCACCAAGAGCGACCCCGAACTCTGGTAGGGAGGCGGATCAGCGGGAGCGCTCGCCCGCGGGGCGCGACCAGGTCCAGCTCCGGCTGATCTCCTCCGCGGCGGCCAGTACGAGCCCCCGCCACAGCTCCACCCTCTCGGGGGTGAAGCGGTGGCGGGGGCCGCACACGCTGATGGAGCCGTGCGGTTCGCCGTCCGGTCCGAACAGGGGCGCGGCGACCGAGCCGGCGTCGGACTGGCGCTCCCCGGCGGACACCGCCACCCCGTCGCGGGCGATCTCGGCGAGCTCGGCGCGCAGCGCGCCGGTGTCGGTGACCGTCCGCTCGGTGAACGAGAGCAGCGGGCGCGACAACAGCGACTCCCTGCGGTCCTCCGGCAGGAACGCCAGGATGGCCTTGCCGGACGAGCCCGCGTGCAGCGGGAACCTGCGGCCCACCTCGACGGTCATCTTGACCTCGTAGGGGCTTTCGAACTGCGTCAGGTAGACGCGTTCCTCGCCGACCAGCCCCGACAGGGTGCTGGTCTCGCCCGTCTCGTCGCGCAGCCTGCGCAGCACGGGCAGCGCGGCGGTGCGGGTCTCGAACCTCGACAGCGCGCTCGCGCCGAGCGCCACCGCCGCGGGCCCGAGCCGGTAGCCGGGCACGCCGGGGTCGGTCTGCAGCATCTCGCGGGAGACCAGGGACTGCAGGATGCGGTGCACCACCGCCTTGGACAGGCCCAGCTCCCGGCTGATCGCGCTGACGCCCAGGTATTGGGGGCCGCCCGCGAACAGCAGGAGCACGTCGGCGACGCGGGCCGCCGTCTCGGTTCCGGAGCTGTCCGCGGACCTTGTGGCGATACGCCCCGAAACGCTCTTCTCGGTCACGTGTAGATCCTAAGTCTCGGCAGGCTGGAGAGATCCGAAAAAGCCCCGCGGACCTCGAGTCCGCGGGGCCTGGGGGAGCGGCGTCAGCGTCCGCGCGGCTGGTAGCGGCCCACGGGGTCGCCGACGACCTCGCCGTCGGCCAGTACCCGGTTGCCGCGCACGAACGTGTCGGTGACCTTCGCCGTCATGGTGAAGCCCTCGAACGGCGTGTACTCCTGGGTCGACTCGGAGTCCTCGGCCCGGACCGTCCAGGAGGCGTTCGGGTCGACCAGCGCGATGTCGGCGTCGTAGCCCTCGGCGATGTCGCCCTTGCGCAGCAGGCCGTAGCGCCTGGCCGGGTTGGCCGAGGAGAGCCGGGCGACGGCCTGAGGGGACAGGCCGCGCTTGAGACCCTCGCCGACCAGGCCGGGCAGCAGGTACTCCGCGCCGCCGAAACCGGATTTGGCCAGGAAGACGTCCTCGCGGTCGGCGCCGAACTTCAGCTCGTCGCGGCAGCAGGCGTGGTCGCTGACCACCCAGTCGACGTTCCCGTCGAGCACGTGCCTCCACAGCGCCTCGACGTCCTCGCGCTCGCGCAGCGGCGGGTTGACCTTGCCGCCGATGCCGCTGGCGGTGTCGACGTCGGCGAGTAGGTGGCCGATGGTGACCTCGCGGCGGAAGTTCACGTGCGGGAACGCGCCGGCCATGGTCAACGCGGCCGACAGGGCCTTCTCGCCGGACAGGTGCAGCAGGTTGATGTTCGGCAGGCCGGTCTCGTGCGCCAGGTAGGAGGCGATCGTGACGGCCAGGCCCTCGGAGTGCGGCGGCCGGGAGGCGCTGTAGGCGCGCAGCCCGGTGAGCGTGCCCTCCTGCTCGACCATCCTGGTGTACGCCGTCATGATCTCGGCGGTCTCGCAGTGCAGCGACAACGACAGGTGGTCGGCGTACTCGGTGAGGATCTCCCGGGCGTTCTGGACGCCGCGCATGACGAACTCGAAGTGCGCCAGGTCGTAGCGCTCGTTCTCCGGGATCATCAGGAACTCGCTCTGGCTGGTCGACCTGCCGTGCAGGCCGTAGCTGCCGTAGAACATGAAGATCTTGAACGAGGTGACGCCGTGCTCCTCGACGAGGTACGGGATCTCGCCGATGTGCTGGGCGCTCATCGGCGCCAGGTGGAAGGCGTAGTCGGTGTAGGCCTTGCCCTCGGCCAGCGAGAGCACCTCGGGGAAGAAGTCCCGGTAGCTGCCGCCCTTGTTGAGGTAGTACTGGCCGGTCCGCATGTAGGTCACCGCGGTGGTGACGCCGCCCTGCACACTGGCGCGGCTCTCGGTGCGGGTGTCGGTGGACAGGTCGTTGTAGATGCCCCAGTGCTGGTGGGCGTCGACCACGCCGGGGAAGGCCAGCAGGCCCCGGCCGTCGACGACGGTGGCGGCGTCGTCCTCGGGCAGGCCGGGGCCGACCCGGACGATGGTGCCGTCGTTGACGGCGATGTCCACCGGCGGGGGCGTCCCGTCGGGGTCGCCCGGCCGGACGACCCGGACGTTCTTGATCAGCAACTCGATGGACGCCATGGGCGGTCTCCTCCGCTTGCGGGTGTTGAGGGGAAAGGGGGTCAGTCGGCGAGTTCGCGGGCGAGGTCGTCGGCGGCGAGGTAGGCGAGCCCGAAGGCGGGCAGCAGGCCGTTGCCGGCCAGGTATCCGGCCGCGCCGTGGCCGGAGACGCCCGCCGCCGCGCCGCCCGAGGCGTACAGGCCCTTGATCGGCCGGTCCTCCCGGTCGACGACGGCGGCGTGCTCGTTCACGATCAGGCCGCCCTGGGTGTGGAAGAGGGCGGGGACGACCCGGACGGCGACATACCGGGGGGTGAGCGGGCGCGTCCAGTTGGCGCGCCCGTGCGGGTCGGGGATCTCGCCGCGGGCGGCGGACGCGGAGTCGGCCAGCTCGGCGGCGAGCACTTCGGCGGGCAGTCCGGTGGCCTCGGCGAGGGAGGCGGCGTCGTCGGCCCGCACCAGCACGCCGGACTCCACGACGTCCAGGTAGTCCTGGAAGGCCAGGCACCGCTCGTGGATGGTCTCGTCGATGACGATCCAGCCCGTCGAGCCCGGCCGGGCGGCGAGTTCGGCGGCGTACTCGGAGTAGCCGCGGGTCTCGTCGCCGAAGCGGCGGCCGGTCAGGTCGACCAGGATGCCGCCGAGGACGATCGTGGCCCAGCTCACCAGGGTGCTCGCGCCGGCCGCGACCGCGGCGTGGCCCTGATAGGCGTCCAGGTAGCCGCTGGCCGCGCCGAGCTTCTCGCCGATCCGCAGCGCGTCGCCCCGTGAATGCTCGCCGCCCTGGTAGAGAGCCTTGCTGATCTCCGGCATGTGCTCGGCGACGAGTTCGCGGTCGGCGCCGTAGCCGTTGGTGGCGAGCAGGACGCCGCGGGTCGGGATCTCCTCCTCGGAGCCGTCGGGCATCCGCACGACGACCGCGCGCACCGCGCCGTCCTGGCCGGTCAGCACGTCGGTGAGCCGGGCGGGGACGAGCATGTCGATGGCGGGGTGCTCGCGCACCCGGCGCGCCAGATGGTCGATCACGGTGCTGCCGTGCCGGCCGGGCACGGTGTGGCAGCGCGTGACCGAGTGCCCGGGGTAGTTGAAGTCGGTGACCAGTGACATCGGCAGCCCGACGCCGTCGTTGAGCCACTCCACGAGGGGGGCGCTGACCTCGGCGAGCGTGCGGGCGAGCCGGGCGTCGACCTGGCCCCGGGTCTTGGCCGCCATGTCGGCGGCGAACCGTTCGGGGGAGTCCTGCACCCCGGCCTCGGCCTGCCAGCGGGAGCCCGCGCCGGGGAACATCGCGGTCGACATCGAGGTGTTGTTGCCGCGGCGGTAATGCTCGCTGGCCTCCACCACCAGGACGCTCAGCCCGTGCTCCGCGGCCCGCAGGGCTCCGGCGAGGCCGCCTCCGGCGCCGGCCACGACGAGGTCGGGTCCGTCGAATTGCGTTCCGCTCACTGCGTTCCTTCCTGACTCCGCCGTCCGGGATCGTTCCGCTGGAGGAAACATTAGCCCGGAGCTTGCCCAGCGTGACATCGGCCCCTGTCTTGGGTCAACATCCTGCGCCAACTTGACTATAGCCAGTAACCAGTGCGAACTTGAAAAAGCATCACCGGAACCGATCCGGGGAGAGCGGTTCGATACCGTTCCGCCAGGCGGAACGATAAGGAAAGGAAGGTGCCGGTCCATGGCAGACGCTCTGGAGGGCATCCGGGTCATCGACACGGCCACCCTGTTCGCCGGCCCGCTCGCCGCGACCCTGCTCGGCGACTTCGGAGCCGAGGTCGTCAAGGTCGAACATCCCAAGGGCGATCCGGTCCGTGACCACGGTGCGCAGCGCGACGGCGTCGGGCTCTGGTGGAAGATGATCGGCCGCAACAAGAAGGCCATGACGCTCTACCTGGGCTCGCCCGAAGGCCAGGAGATCTTCCGGAGGATGGTCGCCGACGCCGACGTCGTCATCGAGAACTTCCGGCCCGGCACGCTGGAACGCTGGGGCCTGGGCTACGACGAGCTCAGCCGGATCAACCCCCGGCTCGTGCTGGTCCGCGTCACCGGCTTCGGCCAGATCGGCCCCTACGCCAAGCGGCCCGGCTTCGGCACCCTCGCCGAGGCGATGAGCGGCTTCGCCGCCATCACCGGCCGGCCCGACGGCCCGCCGACCCTCCCGCCGTTCGGGCTCGCCGACGGCATCACCGCGCTGACCACCGCGTTCGCCGTGATGACCGCGCTGCGCGCCCGCGAGACCACCGGCCGCGGCCAGGTCGTCGACATGGCCATCATCGAGCCGATCCTCACCCTGCTCGGCCCGCAGATCATCAACTACGACCAGCTCGGCATCCTGCAGCAGCGCACCGGCAACCGCTCCAGCAACAACGCGCCGCGCAACACCTACCAGACCCGCGACGGCAGGTGGGTCGCGATCTCCACCAGCGCGCAGTCGATCGCCGAGCGCGTGATGCGGCTGGTCGGCCGCCCCGAGTACATCGACGAGCCGTGGTTCACCTCCGGCGCCGAGCGCGCGAAGCACGCCGACGAGCTCGACGAGGCCGTCGGAAGCTGGATCGCGCAGCGCGACCGCGACGAGGTCATCAAGGCGTTCGAGGAGGCCGAGGCCGCCGTCGCCCCCATCTACGACGCCGCCGACATCATGGCCGACCCCCAGTTCCAGGCGCTCGGCACCATCGCCACCGTCCAGGACGAGGAACTCGGCCCCATCAAGATGCAGAACATCCTGTTCCGCCTCTCGGAGACCCCCGGACGCATCGAGTCCGCCGGCGCGCCCGTCGGCGCGCACACCGAGGAGGTCCTCGCCCGCTACGGCGTCACCGGCGAGGAGCTGCGGGAGCTGCGGGCCAAGGGCGTCATCAGGTGATCCGCAGCTGGCTGTACGTGCCGGGGGACCGCCCCGACCGGATGGACAAGGCCCTGGCCGGGCCCGCCGACGCCGTCGTCCTCGACCTGGAGGACGCGGTCGGCGCGGGGGCCAAGGACGAGGCGCGGCGCAACGTGCTGGACGTCCTGGCCTCCGGTCGGCCCGCGTACGTGCGGATCAACGACCCGGCCGCCCCCTCAGGGGAGGCCGACGTGCGGGAGCTGGCCGCCGCGCAGGGCTCGCTCGCCGGCGTCCGGGTGCCTAAAAGCGAGGACCCCGGTGAGCTGCGACGCGTCGCCGACCGGCTCGGCGTTCCGGTGTTCCCGCTGATCGAGTCGGCGCTCGGGGTGGAGAACGCCCTGGCGCTGGCGACCGCCCACCCGCTGGTCGGGGGGATCTCGCTGGGCGAAGCGGATCTCCAGGCCGACCTGCGGGCGGGCCGCCGGGCCCTGGCCTGGCCCCGGTCGCGCATCGTCGTCGCGGCACGCGCCGCCGGGCTGCCCAGCCCGGCGCAGAGCGTCTGGACGGCGGTGCGCGACCTGGACGGACTGCGCGCCGACACCGAGTCCGGCCGCGAGGCCGGGTTCTTCGGCCGCTCGGTCATCCACCCCGCGCAGATCCCCGTCGTGCACGAGGCGTGCGCCCCCGATCCCGAAGAGACCGCGTGGGCGCGTGAGCTGCTCGGCCGGTTCACCGGAGCGGCCGGGTCGACCGGGGAATCAGCCTGGATCGACTCCTCCGGAAAGTTCGTCGACAAGGCCGTCGTGGAGCGGGCCCGCTGGCTGCTCTCCCTCGCCGGGACCGTCGACCGTGAGAACGCCAAGGAAGGCGACGTTCAATGACCCAGACCACCGACCCCCTGCTGGCCGCCGTCGCCGGCGGAGTGCGGCTGATCGAGCTCGGCCAGCCGTTCTTCACCGGCATGCCGTGCTCGCCCAACCACCCCGGCTTCCGGATGACGCTGATCCGCCGGCACGGCGACATGGAGCGCCCCGACGGGGGCTCCGCCGCCAACGAGATCATCGTCACGGGCGGCCACGTCGGCACCCACATCGACGCGCTGTCGCACGTCAGCCACTGCGGCAAGCTGCACGGCGACGTCGACGCGGCCGAGGCCCAGCTCGGCGGCGTGTTCAAGGAGCACGGCGCCGAGAACCTCCCCGGCCTGCTGCGCCGCGGCGTGCTGCTCGACGTCGCCGCCGTCCACGGCGTGCCGACCCTGCCGCCCGGCCACGGTGTGACCGCCGCCGACCTCGAGGCCGCCGCGAAGCGCGCGGGCGTCGAGCCCGGCCAGGGCGACGTCGCGCTCATCCGCACCGGCTGGGCCCGCAACTTCGGCGACCCCGAGGCCTACATGAGCAAGGCGGAGGGCGTGCCCGGCGCGACCGTCGACGCCGCCGAGTGGCTGGCCGCGCGCGGCATCGTCGCGACCGGCGCCGACACCACCGCCTACGAGCAGATCCCCGCCGGAGCGGGCCACGCGGTCCTGCCCGTCCACCGGGTGCTGCTGGTGGAGAACGGCATCTACATCATGGAGCACCTCGACCTCGAGGACATCGCCGAGGCCGGGATCCACGAGTTCGTCTTCGTGCTGGCCCCGCTGCGCATCAAGGGCGGCACCGGCTCCCCGGTCCGTCCGCTCGCGGCGGTGAGCGCATGACCGCGCCGCTCGTCCACAGGCTCGGCGAGTTCGCCGAGGAGGTCCGGGTCAAGGGGCTGCCCGCCGAGCTGCGTGCGGACGCGGCCCGCCGCGTCCTCGACGTGCTCGGCAACAGCCTGGCCGCCACCGCCGAGCCGCCCGCCAAGGCCGTCGGCGCGCTGGTCCGCGAGTGGGGCGGCAGCGGCCGCGCCACCGCGATCGGTTTCGGCGAGCCGCTGCCCGAGCCGAGCGCGGCGCTGCTGAACGGCACCCTCGCGCATTCCCTCGACTTCGACGACACCCACCTGCCGTCGGTGCTGCACCCGTCGGCCTCGGTCGTGCCCGCCGCGCTGGCCGTCGCCGAGTCCCGGGGCGCGACCGGCGCCCAGCTGCTGGACGCCATCGGGGTCGGCATCGAGATCGCCGTCCGCGTCGGCATGGCCGGGTACGACGAGGAGCTCGGCAACTCGGTGTTCTTCGAGCGCGGCCTGCACGCCACCGCGATCTGCGGTGCGCTCGGCGGCGCCGCGGCGGGTGCCATGCTCTCCGGCCTGGGCGCCCAGGGCGTCGCGGACGCGCTGGGCATCGCCGCCAGCATGGGCTCCGGCCTGCTGGAGGCCAACCGCACCGGCGGCACCGTCAAGCGCGTGCACTGCGGCTGGGCCGCGCACGCCGCCGTCACCGCCGCGGGTCTGGCCCGCACCGGCCTGACCGGCCCGCCGACCGTGCTGGAAGGCCGCTTCGGCCTGCTCCAGGCGTTCTGCGGCGACCAGTACCACCTGGAGCCGCTGCTCGACGGGCTGGGCGAGAAGTGGGAGCTGCCGGGCATCTTCTTCAAGCCCTACCCGTGCAACCACTTCACCCACGCGGGCATCGACGCGGCACTGCGGCTGCGGGAGCGCGGCCTCAATGTCTCCCAGGTCGAGCACATCGAGCTGGGCGCGCCCACGCCCGTCCTGCGCACCATCGGCGAGCCGCGCGAGGACAAGATCCACCCCAGGTCCGGCTACCACGCCGCCTTCTCCGGCCCCTACACGGTCGCGGCGGCGCTGCTCGGCGGCGGAGGCCTCGGCCTGTTCCACGAGGACTTCACCGACGAGGCCGCGGCGGACCCGGCCCGGCTCGCGCTGGCCGCCAAGGTCCACTGCGTCCCGGACGCCGAGTGCGACCGGATCTTCCCGCACCAGTTCCCGGCCGTGCTGCGCGTCCGGCTCGCCTCCGGAGAGGTGCTGGAGGAGCGCGTCAGCGTCAACCGCGGCGGCCCCGGCAATCCGCTGAGCTCCGAGGAGCTGGCCACGAAGTTCCGGCTGAACGCCACCCGGCTGCTCACCCCCGAGCAGGCCGACCGCGTCACCGAACTGACCTACGGCCTGCCCGACGCGCAAGACCTCACCTCCTTGGCCGAGGCGCTGCGCGCCGCCCCGGCCTCCCGGTAGGAGCACAGGCCTCCGGCCCGGCGCGACCCTTCCACTCGACGTCGCCGGGCCGGACCCTCCCCCGGCAGGGGGCTCCGGCCCCGGACCGGCGCTGACTCCTCGGTCGAGCGGCGCCGGTCCGGGCAGCAAGAAAGAGAAGGACATTGATCGACAAGACGGTGGCGTCCGCCGCCGAGGCGGTGGCCGACATTCCAGAGGGAGCGTCACTGGCCGTCGGCGGCTTCGGGTTGTGCGGGGTGCCCTTCACCCTGATCGAGGCGCTGTACGAGCAGGGCGCGGCCGGGCTGCGCACGGTCTCCAACAACTGTGGTGTGGACGGGCTGGGCCTGGGCCTGCTGCTGGGCGCCGGGCGCATCGCCCGGACCGTCGGCTCCTACATCGGGGAGAACAAGGAGTTCGCCCGCCAGTACCTAGCGGGTGAGATCGAGGTCGAACTCGTCCCGCAGGGGACCCTCGCCGAACGCCTGCGGGCGGGAGGCACCGGCATTCCCGCCTTCTACACCCCGGCCGGGGTCGGCACGCTGGTCGCCGACGGCGGCCTGCCGTGGCGTTACGCGTCCGACGGCACCGTCGCCGTCGCGTCGCCGCCCAAGGAGGTGCGTGACTTCCAGGGCCGCGAACACGTGCTGGAAGAAGGCATCGTCACCGACTTCGCACTGGTCAGGGCCCTGAAGGCGGACCGGTGGGGCAACCTCGTCTTCGACAAGTCCGAACGCAACTTCAACCCGCTGTGCGCCATGGCCGGGCGCACCACCATCGTCGAGGTCGAGGAGCTCACCGACCTGGACCCCGACGAGATCCACCTGCCGGGCGTCTACGTGGACCGCGTCGTCGTCCTCACCCCCGAGCAGGCCGCCGTCGAACACGTGGAGAAGAGGACGGTCCGATGAGCTGGACCCGCGACGAGATGGCGGCCCGCGCGGCCGCCGAACTCCCCGACGGCGCCTATGTGAACCTGGGCATCGGCCTGCCCACCCTCATCCCCAACCACCTGCCCGAGGGGGTGGAGGTGGTGCTCCAGTCGGAGAACGGCGTGCTGGGCGTCGGCCCCTACCCGGGTGAGGACGAGGTCGACGCCGCCCTCATCAACGCGGGCAAGGAGACCGTCACCGTCCTGCCCGGTGCGGGCTTCTTCGACTCGGCCCTGTCCTTCGGCATGATCCGCGGCGGCCGCATCGACGTGGCGGTCCTGGGCGCCATGCAGGTCTCGGCCGAGGGCGACCTGGCCAACTGGACGGTCCCCGGCAAGATGATCAAGGGCATGGGCGGCGCCATGGACCTCGTCCACGGCGCCGGCAAGGTCATCGTCCTCATGGAGCACACCGCCAAGGACGGCACCCCCAAACTCGTCGACGCCTGCACCCTCCCCCTGACCGGCCGTCGCTGCGTCCACCGCGTCATCACCGACCTCGCCGTCCTGGACATCACCCCCGACGGCCTGCTCCTGGTCGAGACCGCTCCCGGCGTCGCCCCGGAAGAGGTCGTCTCCCGGACCGCCGCTCCCATCCGCTTTCGCGCCGGGTGACGGGAGGACCGTCTTCGGTGATCGTCGCGAGGGCGGGAACGGGGGCGCTCAGGGTTTGCGGCCGACTCCGCCGTAGGCGTGGGCCGGGGGGCCGGGGTCGAAGGGGCTGGGCTCGGGGCGCCACAGGGTGACGGGGACGACGCCCGGGTCGAGGAGTTCCAGGCCCTCGAAGAAGCCGATGATCTGCTCCGGCCTGCGCAGGCGGTAGGGGACGGCGCCCGTCTCGTCGTAGCCCTCCTGCGCCTCGGTGAAGGACTCGTCGGTGGCGGTTCCGTCGTAGAGCACCAGGAAGCTGCCGGAGGGCAGCCCGTCCAGCAGGCGGCGGATGATCTCCTTGATCTCGGCGTCGTCGGAGACGTGGCCCATGATGCCCATCAGCATCAGGGCCACGGGCTTGGAGAGGTCGAGGGTCTCCGCGGCCTTCTCCAGGATGGCGGGCGGGTCGTGCAGGTCGGCGTCGACGTACGCGGTCACCCCTTCGGGGGTGCTGGTCAGCAGAGCCCGCGCGTGGAGGAGCACGAGGGGGTCGTTGTCGACGTAGACGATGCGCGCGTCGGGCGCGACGCGCTGGGCGACCTCGTGGGTGTTGTCGAAGGTGGGGAGCCCGGTGCCGACGTCCAGGAACTGGCGGATTCCCTCCTGCGCGGCCAGGTGGCGCACCGCGCGGGTCAGGAAGGCGCGGGAGTGGCGGGCGAGGTCGATGATGCCGGGGAAGACCTGCACGTACTCGTCGCCCGCCTGCTGGTCGACGGGGAAGTTGTCCTTGCCGCCCAGCCAGTAGTTCCAGATGCGGGCCGAGTGCGGTACCGAGGTGTCGATCCCGGAATAGATGTCCTTCTCCGCCTCATGCCAGGCGAAACGCTCTTCTTCAGCGGTCATACCAGCCTCCGGAAGGCACCACGAAGGGCGCTGTGATCGTGCGGGTGACCCTCACATGACAACAGAAGAACAAGGGTGTTGGCTAGATATAAGGGATTTTTGGACATCAATTCCGCTTAAGGAGGTTTTTCAGGATTTTCACCGAGTTTTCGGGGGTGGCCGCGGAGAAGAATTGTCCTTTCAGGAGCGCGACGTAGTGGTGGACGAGCTCCGACTGGGCCGGGCAGAACAGCTCCTCTCCCTGCCGGAGGCAGACGACGTCCGGAAGCGCCGCCTCCCGGAAGCGCAGCAGCCTGACCTCGTCGCCGATCGGGCTGGTGTGCGCCCCCGAGGCCCGGATCTGAAGGCTGACGTTCCGCAGCGAGGCCAAAGCGAGCAGATGCTCCAGCTGCGCCCGCCAGAGGTCGCGGTCGGCGAAGGGCTGGACGGCGGTCTCGTCCAGGAGTACCCACAGCCGGGTCGGTTCGTCGCGGTGGAGCACGTGCCGGCGGCTCAGCTGCAGCCCGACCGTCGAGGCGACCAGGCTCTCCGGCGCGCCGGGATGCCGCCGCCGGACCAGGCGGTGGATGCGCTCCTCGGGCCACAGCAGGTCGGGGACCGCGCCGGGCTCGTAGATCTGAAGCCGGTGGCTCGACCGCTCCAGCGTCAGATAGTCGCGGGAGCCGGCGGGGACGACGTCCCGGTAGGGATGCCACCACTTCCGCTCGCCGTTCCCCGCCATCGCCAGCAGGGTGGCGCGCTGGGCGTCCTCGATCTCGGCGCGCCTGCGGGCCAGGTCCTCGGGGGCCGGTTCGCCGGAGGCCAGACTGACGCCCGACCGGCGGTTTCGCAGCCGGATCTCGTCCACGGCCCTGTGCGCGGCCTCGTGCCGGGCCTTCCACCCGGTGAGGGTGCCGATGCGGTCGGGGTCCTCTCCGCGGTCGGCGATGACCTTCCGGAGCACGACCAGCAGCGAGGCCGTCATCTCCCAGCGGGGAAGCCTGTGCCGGGGCTTGGTGAGCAGGTCGTTCACGGTGGCCGCGGGCAGCAGGGTCATCCGCGACCCGAGCGGCCGACCCGGACCGCTCCTGGTCTCCTCGGCCAGCCTCTCCACGGCGGCGTAGGACGTGGCCGCCACCGCCCAGGCCTCCTTGAGGTCGGCGATGAAGGCGGCCACCACCTCCTGTGCGGATCGGTGGGACATCCAGACTCCGGAAGGATCCGTGCACTCCGATGCGGTGCTGTGCGTGAGCATCCTTCCATCCGTGCGCGTTCCCGACCAGTGCGTTTGTTATATTGTGCCATTCACGAGCAAGGGGATGCTCCGGGAGGTGCGGGCGAGCCATTCGGGGTATCCGGTTTTGTCTGGATAGTGAGGATTCGGTCGCGGAAGAGAGCGATCCTGCCGCACGGTGGAACTGTGTCGACGAGCTCCCGCGCGGACGATGAAGAGACCTTGGCCCTTTGCCTTTACACGGTGTGGGCCCTCCATACCGGCCGCCCGATTCCCGAACGCCCCTACGGCGACCTCACGCGCGCGGAACTCGAGGCCTTCTGGAGCGACCACGACCTCGACGAGCCCCGCGACGACCGCGCCTCCTGCTGAGGTTCAGCGGGGGAAGGGGGCTCCGGCGAAGAACGTCAGGGTGACGGCGTCCGCCGAGGGAGAGGCCAGGACCTCCTCCAGCGGTGCCGCCAGCAGGACCAGATCGGCGGGGACCCCTGGCCGGACCGATCTCGGCTTCCCGCCGGGAGAGTCGAGGGGCGTCAGGAAGAGGTCCAGGGCCCGGTCGGCGGGGAGCCGTTCCCCCGCTCCCAGCACCCGGCCGGACGCCGTCCGCCGGTCGGTCGCGGCCCTGACGGCACGCCAGGGGTCGGGCGCGCTATAGGGGGCGTCGGTGCTCCCGGCGACGGGCACGCCCCCGGCGAGCAGGGAGGCGCAGCGGTAGAGGTCCCCGTGGTCCTCCGGAGGGACGTCGAGAAGGTAGCGGTCCCCCCGCTCGGCGATGAAACCGGGCTGCGTCACCACGGTCAGCCTCCGCTCGGCCAGAACGGGGATGAGTCCGGCGGGCACCACCGATCCGTGCTCTATCCGGTCTCCGGGCCGCACTCCCGCCTGCTCCCAGGCGGCCAGGGCCAGGACGAGCGCCACGAGGCTGACGCAGTGGACGGCCACCGGGCGGGAGGCCAGATGCGCCGCCTCGATCGCCGCGGCGAGGGCGTCCAGCGAGGGAAGCTCGTGGTCGGCGACCACCAGTTTGACCGGCCCGCGCCCCACCCCCTCGGGGAAGTTCGCCGAGGCCAGCGCGGGACCCCCGGTGAGCACCAGCCGCTGCGGCAGCCCGGCCTCGGCCAGAAGACGCAGATCCTCCACCCGCTCCACGGGCGTCGCGTCGGTGACCCCGGTGACCCCGGCGCGGGCCAGCCGTCGGCCCAGCCCGGCCAAGTCGGGAGGGGGCTGCGGCGGCAGCCTTTCCCTCAGCCACGCGTCGGCGCGGAACAACCGTCCGGTCGCGCGCCCGGCGGCGTCCGTCTCGGCCCCTTCGGGAAGAGGCCCGCCGTCCAGCCCGACGGCGCGGCAGGCCGCCCCGTTCAGGCTCCACTGGGCTCCCGACCTGTGCTGCACCCGCACCGGCCGCCCGGGAAGCAGCGCGTCGAGCGCCTCCCGGTCCAGATCACCGGCGACGGACTCGTGGTAGCCCACCCCCCGCAGCCAGGAGCCCGGCGGCAACGCGGCGTCGGCCCGCCGCAGCGCCTCGGCGAGCTCGCGCGGAGTCGACACCTCCGGAGGCCCCAGCCGTACGGACCGTTCGGCCGCCGCCGTCGCCATCAGATGGATGTGGTGGTCGTGCAGCCCCGGGATCAGCGCCCCGCCCCGCCCGTCCACGACCTCTTCCCGGGGATCCGCGCGCAGCTTCCCGCCCACCTCGCGGACCGTCCCGCCGGCCAGGCGTACATCGGCCCGGCGCCCGCCGACCTCGACATCGCGCAGCAACAGCGACGTCATGGCGCCAGGAGCCCGAGTGACGGGGCCCATTCGGGCGCCTCCAGGCCCGGGGACGCCACCCGGCGCGGTGGCGCCCCCGGGACCGGGGGCAGCTCAGGGAAGGAGGCCGCGGTCATCGAAGTCGGCCTCCTGGTCCGGGGAACACCAGGACGACAGCATGGCAGTTCCGGACGGGCGGCGCATGCTCCGACCCGGCGATTCGGCGTGCCGTCCCTACCCGAGGGCGGCGACGACCTGGGGCAGGTCGGCCGCCGTGCGGATCCCCGGGGACGCGCCGCAGACGACGGGCACGGCGTTGACGGCGCGGTTGGCGGTGAAACCGGGTGAGGCCTCGCCCATCTTCTCGATGGGCACCGCGAGGCGCATGTCGATGTCGAGCGGGGAGTCGCCTTCGACCGTGATGTGCCAGCCGGTGGGACGGATGTCCCAGTCCGCGGCTATCTCGGTGGTGCAGTACCAGGTGGCGCGGAAGTTCAGCACCGGGCGTCCGGCCCGCATGCCCGAGACCGTGATCCGCTGGGCGGCCACGGTACCGGCCTCCAAGGTGCCCGCAGCGATGCGGACGGTGCGGCTCGCGACTGCGACCTCTCCTCCCGCCTCCAGCGAGTCGAGGGGCATCGACAGCGCGTCGGCGACGGCGCGCAGAGACGGACCGAAGCTGACCTTCCCGTGGGTCAGCCGCCGTTCGTCGAGCGCCGCGGGCGGCCTACCGAAGCCCATCACGTTGAAGAGAAGATCCGGCGAGTCGCGCCGCGAGAGGTCGGCGAACTCGTTGATCGTCAGGGAGTCGAGCCGCCGCTGGATCGAGGTGAGCACCAGCGGGACGGCCTCGGTGATGAATCCGGGGCTGCTCCCGGTGCTGTGGATCGAGGTGCCGCCGCGCTCGCAGGCGGCCTCGACCCGCTCGCGCACGCCGGGGTCCATGCTGCCCGGGTGGTGGAACTCGCCCCGGGTCGTGACGATGTTCGCGCCCGACTCCAGCAGCCGACACACCTCGTCGAAGTCGCACGCGGCGGGCATGTACAGGACGCAGTCCGCGCCGAGCGCCACGATCTCGTCGAGGTTCCCGGTCGCGGTGACGCCGGTCGGCGCCAGCCCGCACAGCTCACCGGCGTCGGTCCCGGTCTTGTGCGCGCTGTGGACGTACAGCCCGGCCAGGACCAGGTCCGGGTGCTCGATGACATGCCGCAGCGCACGGGTGCCGATGTTCCCGGTGGCCCACTGGACGACCCGGTACCGTCGGGTGCTCTCGGTCAAGGGAACGCCTTCCATCAGCGGGGATGCTTCATGAGGCCCAGGGCGTCGTCGGCGGCGGCGAGGACGGTGCCCGCCGAGGCTCCGGCCGTCTCGGCGAGTTCGGCGATCAGCCGGACGTCCTTCTGGAGCAGGGGGCCCGCGACGGGGGCCATCCGCTCCAGGGTGCCCCCGGCGGCGCCGACCCGGGTCAGCGCGAAGCTGAAGCCGGTGCCGTGGGAGATGACCTCGGCGAGGGCGGCGGAGTCGACTCCCAGGGAGCGGCCGAGGGCGAACGTGCTGGCGGCGGTCGCCAGATGGGCGGTGAAGAGCAGGTTGTTCAGGAGCTTGGCGAACTGGCCGGAGCCGACGGGACCCATGTGGATGATGGGCTCGGCGTAGGTCGCGAACACCGGGCGGCAGCGTTCGACGGTCTCGGTCTCGCCGCCCGCCATCACCAGAAGGCGGCCTTCGGCCGCGGCCGAGGGGCCTCCGCTCACCGGCGCGTCCACCAGTCGCACGCCTTGCTCCGCGGCCAGCTCGGCCAGCCTGCGGCAGGTGTCGGGGTGGACGGTGCTGTGCACGACGACCGCACCGCCCGGCCGCAGCCCGGCCAGCACGCCGCGGTCGCCGGTGAGGACCTCTTCGACGTCGGCGTCGTCGACCACGCAGACGCAGACGACGTCGCAGTCCGCGGCCAGTTCCGCGGGGGAGGCGGCGACCCGCGCGGAGGTGCCGGAGAACGGCTCCAGTGAGGCGGGGCGTCGTGCCCACAGGGTCGTCTCGTAGCCCGCGTCGATGATCCGACGCGCCATGGGGGCGCCCTGGATGCCCAGGCCGATGAACCCGACGCGCATCAGCGGGCCTCCCGCCGATGGACGCGGGAAACCGGAGGGGTGGGGGCGGATCTACTCATTTCTCTTCCTTGGGTGGGAGGGAACAGAGAGGGCAGGCGGAGTCAGACGGACGTCTCGGTCTTCTCCGGTCGCCAGAAGGTCGCGAGCATCCCGGCGGTCGCCGCCACGGCCACGCCGAGTGCGATGCCACCGCCGGTCCAGCCGTCGACGGTGATGCCCGCGGCCTCGTCGACGGACCAGTCGCCGGGGCCCAGCAGCGCCAGCGCCAGGCAGGTCGCGCCCAGGACGAGGACGTACTCGTAGCCGTCCTTGAAGACGAAGAACCCGTTCTTGCGGTGGGCGAGGAGCCCGGCCACGAGCATCACGGAGACGACCGCGGCGCAGGCCAGCGGCGTGAGCAGGCCGGCGACCAGCAGGAGGCCCGCGCCGATCTCGGTGACCACGCTCATCCAGGCCTGGAGCGTCCCGTGCTTGAGCCCGAGTCCGCCGAACCAGCGGGCGGTGCCCTCGATGCGGCCTCCGCCCCTCCAGTGGTTGTAGCCGTGCGCGATCATGGTGATTCCCACGACCGCCCGTACGAGCAGCAGCGCGGCTGCTTCCGCTTCCATCAGTTCACCCTCCCGGCGCCCGCGCTCCGGCGGGCGAGTACGCATTCCTCGACGAACGACAGGACTCGAAGGTGGTAGGCCAGGGCCGAGTTCCCGAGACTCAGGTTGTGTCCGCCGCCCGCCTGCTCGTGGACGGAGACCAGGGGAGAGGCGGTGAACAGGGACGCGATGTCCTCCAACGCCTGAGAACCGGACCGCCACCACATCTCGTGGTCCCCGAGGCTGTAGTGGACGGGGACCGGTATCCGGGCGGCGAGACCGGGGAGGCCGCGCGGCCAGGACTCCGCCTCGACGCCCTCGTAGGGAGGCGCGGAAGCCGAGACACTGTAGCCGCCGACGAGATCGTCCGGATAGAGGTGGGGCGGCCCCCAGAGAATGGCGCGCAGGCCCTCTCGCGCCTCCCTCTCCCGCCCCCGCCAGTCCTCCCAGAGCCGCATGGCGCGTTCGTGGCGGTGCCGTCCGGTACCGGCGAGCTCCAGGCCGAGCAGGTCCGCGCCGCGCTCGTCTCCCGCCATCCGGACGGCGAGTTCACAGCCGCTCGAATGCGCCATCAGGAACACGCCCGCGCCCCGGGGCCGCCCCTCCAGCATCCGCTCCACCGCCGCGTAGGCGAGGTCGACTCTCCGGGCCGCGGAGTTCAGCTCCGCCGCGTGGGCGGCGGAGGCGCCGTATCCCGGACGGTCCAGGGCCAGGACGGTGAACCCGAGCGCCGCGCCGGCCCGCAGCAGCGACAGCCTCGGCCGGTTCGGCGCGTCGTAGTACAGGCTCGTCGTCGCGCCGCCGTGCAGGGCCAGGACCACGGCTCGAGGGTTCTGAGCCTCCTGGAGCCGCGCCGACATCGGGATGCCGCCGACCTCGACGGTCAGGGGAACGCCGGGGCCGCCGCCGGTGAGCGGCTCCACGGGAGCGTCCACCGCCAGACCGGCCTCGCGGGGCGTCACGTGTCCGTCCTGAGGAGGATCGCGCCGCTGGGGGTGAGGCCTCCGCTGCTGACGGCGGCGACCTTCGCGTCCGGCACCTGCCGTTCCCCGCCCTCTCCGCGCAACTGGACGACCGCCTCGTGGAACAGCCCCATGCCGTGGGTGCGTCCGTGGGACAGCTGCCCGCCGTGGGTGTTCAGCGGCAGGACGCCGTCGCGGGCGATGTTCTTGCCGCCGTCCAGGAAGTCCTTGGCCTCGCCGATCCCGCAGAAGCCCAGCGCCTCGATCCAGGACAGGCAGTTGATGGTGAAGCCGTCGTACAACTCGGCCACGTCGACGTCGGACGGGCGCAGCGAGGTGCGCGTCCACATGTGGGCGGCCTGCCCGAGGACCTGGGGCTCGTGGGTGAGAGTGCTCTGGTCCCACTCGAGACGCTCGATGATCTGGGTGCCGACGGCCTCCACCCGGATGGGCGGCTTGGCCAGGTCCCGGGCGGCGTCCACGGCCGAGACGATGACGGCGACGGAGCCGTCGCAGGGCACGTCGCAGTCGTACAGCCCGAACGGGGTGGTGATCGTGCGGACGTTCAGGTAGTCGTCCATCGTCATCGGGTCGCGATAGATCGCCGTCGGGTTGAGGGCGGCATTCGCCCGCTGGTTCAGCGCGATCCAGCCGAGCGTCTCGCGGGTGGTGCCGTAGCGGTGGAAGTGCCGCTGGGCGTTCTGGGCCAGGGTGTGCGCCGCCGACGTCGAGCCGAAGGGCATCCGCCAGGCCGAGCCGCCGCCCGCCCGGCCGCCGGGCGGGGTGATCCTCCCCTGCCGCGTGAGCTCGTTGTACGTGGCCTCCCAGAGGGTGCGGAAGCACAGGACGTGCCGGGCCATCCCGCAGGCCACCGCCATCATCGCCGCGATGACCGAGCCGCCGGGGCCGAAGGTCTCTCCGCCGCCGTTGTGCCAGACCGGCCGGATTCCCAGGGCGGACTCCAGCGCGGTCACGCCGCCCTCGCCGAACCCGCCGAACGGCCCGGCGCCCGGGTACGTGGCGAGGCCGTCGATGTCGTCCATGGTCAGGCCGGCGTCGGCGACCGCGCGCTCGCACGCCTGGACGGTCAGCGACAGCGGGTCGACCATGAGGCGGCGGCCGATCTCCGAGGCGCCGACGCCGCTGATCGCGACCTTGTCCTCGAACTTCTCCGGCGTGAGCATCGGGCGCACGTGGCGCCACATCTGGTCCGGCTCGATCTCGTCACGCGGAAGCCCGGCGGGCTCGCCCTGCTCGGCGGCGGGGCGGAAGAGCGGCAGCCACACGTCCTCGACCCGCTCGAAGACGACCTCCATGCGCATGCCCAGCACCAGGTCCGCCGGGTCGCACTCGACGGCGTTGGTGGTGAACCGGACCCGCGGGTCCTCCTCGATCGCCACCTGCGCCACGACGTAGGGCGCCGGAAGGCCGGGCAGGCCGAACCGTTCGTTGACGGTGAAGCCGATGAGCGTGGCGTACCCGGAGACGGCACGCACCCCGATCCGGGTCTTCCGGCAGTACCGGCAGACAGGCTGGGGCGGGTGGATCAGGGCCGAACAGGACTCGCACTCCTGGAAGCGCAACCGGCCATCCGCCCCGGATGTCCAGAAGAACTCGTTCTCCGGTGTGAGCATGGGCAGGGGACGTCCCGAGGACCCGGCCACAATCGCCTCCTCAAACTGTTCGTGCTGCTGGTGAAGGGAGTCCGGACCGGCCACCGCCCCCGGACGGGAGGGAGGCCGCGTCCGGCTCCTGATGGTCGGCTCTCAAGGTCAGGTGACCTGGGCCCTGGCCTTGCGGACCGTGACGGGCTCGGCGAGCCGTTGTTCGTCACAGATCTTCTGGAGCTTCTCGAGGGTCTCGTCGAGGCCCGCCCCGAGCCTGGGGCCCGGAGTGAAGGTGGCGGGCAGGTTCCGCATGCCGTTGATGACGCCGATCGTGTCGTAGTGTCTCGTGCCCTCGGGATCGCACACGTAGTCCGGCATCCGGTCGAGCACATGGACGATCATCCGCTTGAACAGCGTGCGGGCGACGTTCGAGCCGATGCAGCGGTGGATGCCCAGGCCGAAGCTGGCGTGCCTGTTGCCCTCGCGCTCCATGTCGATCCTGCCGGGCTCCTCGAAGACCGCGGGGTCGCGGTTGGCCATCGCCCAGGACAGCCACAGGCGGTCTCCCTCCTTGAAGCGGGTCCCGAGGACCTCGCAGTCCGCGGAGATCGTGCGCCCGTTGCCGGGGGCGGGAGTGTAGAAGCGCAGGAACTCCTCGGTCGCGGAGTCGAGCAGGGCGCCGCGCTCGAGGCTGAGCCGGTTCCGCTGCCCGGGGTTCTCCCCGAGCCACTCCAGGGCGTGCGCGGTGAGCGCCGTCGTGGTGTCGAAGCCGCCGCCGATGAGCAAGGACAGCACTCCCAGGAGTTCGCTGTCGGGGGGAGTCCTGCCGCCGATGTCCGCGCGGACGAGCGCGTCCACCAGACCCGGCCGGGGGTTCTCCCGGATCTCCGTCATCTGGGCGACCAGGTCCCGCTGCATGGCGGCGTGCAATTGCCCGACCCGCTGGATGTCGGGCGAGGTCGGCGGCGTGTAGATCACCGCGTGCGCCGGCTCGTTGTAGATCGTCCAGTTCTTGAGCGGGATGCCCATCATGGCCAGGGTGAAGACGGCCGGCACGATGTTGGCGAGGTCCTCGACGAAGTCGATGCGGCCCTCTTCGATCCTCTCGTCGACGGCGGCGCGGATGATCTCGTCGATCACCGGGATCCAGCGGCTGATCGCGGCCGGGGACAGGTACGGGTTGAGCGTCTGCCGGTAATGGCGCTGCTCGGGCGGGTCCATCTCCAGGAAGCCGCCCCGGTCCCCGCGCGGGGAGTTGGGGATCATGATCCCCTTGTATCCGCGCCGCTCGCCCTTAGGGTCGTGGTCGTTGGAGATGAACTCGGTGGACCGGGCGGCGAGCTCGAAGACCTCGCGGTTGCCTGCGGCGACCCAGTGGCCGCCGTAGGTGTCCGACCAGGCGATGGGACACCGGGAGTGCATCTCCTGGGTGATCTCCTCGAACTGCTCGCGGTATCCGGGGGCGTGCCGGTCGAAGTGGTACTGGATCTTCTTGCGGTCGTCGTCGCCGACGACGTCTTCCGTGCTCACGGTGTCGTCCTTCCTTGCCGGGGAGAGTGGGGAGGGGCGGACCCCCGAGACCGCCGGGATTCAGAAAACGGAGATCGCTCTCTCAGGACAGGACCTGACGGCCGCCATGACCTTGCCTTCCAGCTCGGCCGGAACGTTCTCGTCGATGACCGACGAGTGGCCGTCGACGTCGTCCAGTTCGAAGACCTCCGGGGCCTTCATGGCGCAGAGGGTGTGGCCCTGGCAGCGTTCCGGGTCGACCTTTACCTTCACGGTTCTCCTCCTGTCGCGGGGGCGGGATCGGTGTTCTCGCCTGTCAGGCCCCGGCGAGGCCGGGGCCTGACAGGGGCGGGGCGTCGGCCTCGCCGTTCTGATCAGACGTGGAAGTCGTGCCACTTCAGGTAGCCGCCGGCGTCGACCCGCATCTGAGTGCCGGTCATGAAGCGGGACTCCTCCGAGGCGAGGAAGAGGATGGCGTTGCTGATCTCGATCGGCTCGATGTGGCGCACCGGCATGGCCTGCTGCACCGCGAACGCCGGCTCGGCGTCCTCGCGGGTCGGGTTCTCCAGGTCCGGGCGGAACGAGCGGTACATCGGCTCGCTCTGCAGCATGGGCGTGTTGCAGTTCGTCGGGTGCACGACGTTGGCCCGGATGTTGTGCGGGGCGAGGTTCGTCGCGAGCTCGTGGACGTAGGCGGACAGCGTGCGCTTGGCGAAGGCGTAGCCGGTCCCGCCGGGGTTGGAGCCCGGGACCTGGACCATGCCGTGGTTCATGAGCGCGGCGGCCGAGCCGACCGCGATGATCGAGGCGCCCGCGGTGAGGTGGGGCAGCGCGACCTGGATCGCGTTGATCGTCCCGATCAGGTTGACGTCGATGACGTCGGACCAGGCCTGCAGCGGCGGCTCGCCGTGCAGCGGGGCGATGCCGGCCTGCGCCACCACGACGTCGACCTTGCCCAGTTCGGCGATGCCGCGTTCCAGGGCTTCGCGCAGCTGCGCGGCGTCGCGCACGTCGGCCTGCACCGCCACGATGCGGCGGCCCTTCTCCTCGACCAGGCGGACGGTCTCCTTGAGGTCCTCCGGCCCGGCCAGGTCGTATCCGACAGTCGAGATGTTCCGGCACAGGTCGACCGCGATGATGTCGGCGCCCTCCTCGGCCAGCCGGACCGCGTGGCTGCGGCCCTGACCGCGCGCTGCGCCCGTGATGAACGCGACCTTGCCCTCAACACGTCCCATGGGTGATGTCCTCTTCTTTCTCGGTGCTTCTTCGGCCCGGCCGCCTGCCGGAGCTCATGTGTTGCGTCCGCCGTTCACTCCCACGATCTGGCCGGTGATGTATCCGGCCTCCTCCGAGACCAGGAAGGAGCAGGTCGCGGCGAGGTCCTCGGGCCGGCCGACCCGGCGCACGGGGGTCCGCTGGATGTGGTCGTCGATCGTTCCGCCGAGCAGTCCGCGCTCCTCGGCCTTGCGCAGCATCGGGGTGTCGATGAAGCCGGGCGGCACCGCGTTGACGGTGACGCCGCAGGGGCCGAGCTCCAGCGCCAGCGCCTTGGTCAGCCCGTTGACCGCGGACTTGGCCGCCACGTAGTGCGCCATGAACTGCTGCCCGGAGTGCGCGCTGGAGGAGGAGATGTTGACGACCCGTCCCCAGCCCGCCTCGACCATGTCGGGGAGCACGGCCTGCGTGCAGTGGAAGACGCCGTTCAGGTTGACGTCGATCACCCGCTGCCAGACCTCGAACTTCAGGTCGGCGAAACGCTTGAACCCGTCCATCCCCGCCGCGTTGACCAGGATGGTGACCGGGCCCAGGTCCGCTCGGATCGAGACGAGCGCCTCCTCGATCTGCTCCCGGTCGGTCACGTCGGCCTTGTAGGAGTGCTCGGCGTCCGGCGGGGCGAGGTCGAGCACGGCGACGCGGTGCCCGTCGGCCCTCAGACGTTCGGTGATGGCCCGCCCGATTCCCGAGCCGCCGCCGGTCACTACAGCTGTTCTCATGTGAATGCCTCATCGCCGAAGATCGTGGTCCGGTGCATCTCCCGCTCGGAGGACGCGTCGTAGGGGAGAGCCCGGTGCAACATGCCGGTGTTGTCCCACATGACCAGGTCGCCGACCCGCCAGTCGTGGGTGTAGCGGAAACGTTCCTGCGTGCAGTAGTCGAGGAGCTCGTCGAGCAGGGCGCGGCTCTCGTCCGGGTCCATGCCGACGATGTGGTCGGCGGTCGAGCCGATGACGAGCGAGCGCCGGCCGTCCGCGCGCTCCCAGACCAGCGACACCTCCTGCTTGGGCAGGGTGTCCCAGAAGGCCTTCTCCTTCTCGCCGGCGTGCGGCCTGGTCAGCCGTTGGGAGGCGCCGAAGCTGTGCACGACCCGCAGGCCCTCGTAGCGCCGGCGCTCCTCCCGCGTCAGGTGGTCGTACGCGGCGTAGGTGCTGGCGAACTCGGTGCCGCCGCCGGCCATGGCCACGTGCCGCGCCGTCAGGGTGGTCGCCTTGATCGGCACCGGGTCGGTGGTGCCGTCGATGTGCCACTGGAAGGTGCCCTTGAGGTACTCGGCCGCCGCGTTCTTGGCGGGGTCGAGGGAGACCGTGAAGATCTCCGAGCCGTTCACGTTCACGACCTCGCCGATCCTGCGGCTGAACGCGAGCTGCGTCTCGTCGTCGAGGTCCGCGCCGCGGACGAGCAGGACGCCGCGCCATTTCAGCGCCTCCAGGCACTGAGCGATCACGGCTTCGTCGAGCCAGTCGTCGATACCGGTGACCTCGACGCCCAGAGACGGGCTCAACGCTGTCGTCCGTATCACGAGAATCTCCCTTCCGATTTCGAGAACCTTACTCTCACAATCGGTCCTTCCGGAAGTCCCCGGCCGCGCTGCGGTTCGAAGGGGGACTCGAGGTCGCGGTGCGGCGGTCATGAGGGTGCCGGGCGCGGCCGGTGGGAGTCATGGCTCTTGACCGGCATTCTCGTTATCGGATGCTTGATTTGCAAGAAGTGAGAATGTAGTTTCCAGTCATCGACGAGGAGGCAGGATGGGATCTGACGACAAGGCGCAGGGCGTGACGAAGCGCCTGCTCATCGACGGGAAGCTGGTGGGCTCCGACCGGACGTTCCCCTCGGTGGACCCCGCGACGGGCGAGGTGTTCGGCGAGGCCCCCGACGCCACGGTCGCCGACACCGAGGCCGCCATCGAGGCGGCGCGGCGCGCTTTCGACACCACGGACTGGTCGACCGACAGGGATCTGCGCGTCCGCTGCCTCGACCAGCTCCACCGGGCGCTGACCGAGCACAAGGAGGAGCTGCGCGAGCTGACGATCACCGAGGTCGGCGCGAGCCGCATGCTGACCCACGGCAACCAGCTCGACACGCCCATCGAGATCGTCCGCTTCTACGCGGACCTGCTGCGGACCTACCCCCTGAGCGAGGAGCTCGGGACCTTCGAGGACCGGGGCCGCCACCACCGCCGCTGGATCGAGAAGGAGGCCGGGGGAGTCGTCGCGGCGATCCTGCCGTACAACTACCCCAACCAGATCGGGCTGGCCAAGGTGGTCCCCGCGCTCGCCGCCGGCTGCACGGTCGTGCTCAAGGCCGCCCCGGACACCCCGCTGATCACGTTGGCCCTGGGCGAGCTGATCGCCGAGCACACCGACATCCCGGCCGGCGTGATCAACGTCGTGGCCTCGTCCGAGGTGGCGGTCGGCGAGGTGCTCACCACCCACCCGGACGTGGACATCGTCAGCTTCACCGGGTCCACCGCGGTCGGCCGCCAGATCATGGCGGCCGCGAGCGGCACGCTGAAGCGGGTCTTCCTGGAACTCGGCGGCAAGTCCGCGATGATCGTCCTCGACGACGCCGACTTCGACGCCTCGTCCATGTTCGCCGCCTTCACCATCTGCTCGCACGCGGGCCAGGGCTGCGCGCTCACCACCCGGCTGCTCGTGCCGAGGGAGAACCACGACGAGATCGTCGGAAAGGTCGCCGCCTCCATGAGCCGGGTGTCGTACGGCGACCCCAAGGACCCCGGAACCTACATGGGCCCGCTCATCAGCGAGAAGCAGCGCGACAAGGTGCACGGCATGGTCCAGCGGGCCGTCGAGGCGGGCGCCGAACTGGTGATCGGCGGGGAGAAGGTGGATCCGGGCTTCTTCTACAAGCCGACCCTGCTGGCGAACGTCGACCCCGACAGCGAGATCGCGCAGAACGAGGTCTTCGGACCCGTCCTCACCGTCATCCCCTACACCGACGAGGAGGACGCGGTGCGCATCGCCAACAACTCGATCTTCGGCCTGTCCGGGGCGGTGCACAGCCGCGACGAGGAGCGCGCCCTGCGGGTGGCGCGCAGGATCCGCACCGGCACGTTCAGCATCAACGGCGGCAACTACTTCGGCCCCGAAGCTCCCTTCGGCGGGTACAAGCAGTCGGGCATCGGCCGGGAGATGGGCGTCCAGGGCCTCGAGGAGTTCCTGCAGATCAAGACCCTCGCGACGGTGGTCTCATGAGGCCGCTCGAAGGGGTCAAGGTCCTCGAAGTGGCGATGTACGGCTTCGTCCCGTCCGCGGGGGCCGTGCTCGCCGAGTGGGGCGCGGACGTCATCAAGGTCGAGCACGCCGTCAACGGAGACCCGCAGCGCGGGCTCCGCCAGACCGGCGCCTTCCGCGTGGAGGGCGACCCGAACCCCAACATCGAGCACGCCAACCGCGGCAAGCGCAGCATCGGCCTCGACATGTCCACGCCCGAGGGCAAGGAGGTGCTGCTGGACCTGGCCCGCCGGGCGGATGTGTTCCTGACCAGCTTCCTGCCCGGGCACCGGCGGAAGTTCGGCATTGACGTGGACGACATCCGCGCGGTCAACCCGAAGGTCGTCTACGCGCGGGGCAGCGCGCTGGGCCCACGCGGGGTGGAGGCCGACAGGGGCGGATACGACATGACGGCCTTCTGGTCCCGGGGCGCCACGGCCGCCAGCATCACGCCGCGCGGCTCGGAGGGGCTGATCAGTCCGCCCGCACCGGCCTACGGGGACACGATCTCCGGTACGAACCTCGCCGGAGGCATCGCGGCGGCCCTGTTCCGGCGCGAGCGCACAGGGGAGCCGTCGGTCGTGGACGTCTCCCTGCTCAGCAGCGGACTGTGGGCCATGGGCCACGGGATCGCGCTGTCCCTGCACCTCGGCAAGGCCTGGGAGGCGCTCCCGCCGGGGGCCCACGGCTCGCAGGCCAACCCCCTCTCGGGTCTGTACCGCACGGCGGACGACCGCCACATCTCCTTCGTCATGCTGCAGCCCACCAAGTTCTGGGCCGATGTGTGCCGCCACATCGACCGCCCGGACCTGATCGACGACCCCCGCTTCGCCACCGGCGAGCAGATCGCCGCCAACACCGAGCAGGCCGTCGAGATCCTCCAAGAGGTGATCGGCGCCCGCACCCTCGCCCAGTGGAGCGAGCGGTTCGCCACCCTGGCCGGCCCGTGGGCCCCGGTGCAGGACTCCCTGCAGGTGGGCGACGACGCCCAGGTCCGGGCGAACGAGTACCTGGTCAAGGCGGGAGAGCTCGACCTGGTCGCCAACCCGGTGCAGTTCGACGTGACGGCTCCCGAGCCCGGCCCGGCCCCCGAGTTCGCCGCCCAGACCGAGGAGATCCTCCTGGAGCTCGGCCTGGACTGGGAACGCATCATCGCGCTCAAGACCGCGGGCGCGGTCACCTGAGCCCCCGGGGACCGGCCGGCGAGGAGGCCGGTCCCCGGACCGGTGTGGTGGAGCGCGCCGGCTCCACCACACCACCTTCGACCGGACTTCCACCCGGAGGCGGCCGAGAGCCGGCCCACGGGGTGATCGACAAGGAGCGTCCATGCGCAAAGACGACATGATCCTGATCAGCGTCGATGACCACATCATCGAGCCGCCCGACATGTTCGTGAACCACCTGCCCGCCAAGTACAGGGACGACGCGCCGCGCCTGGTGCACCGCGACGACGGCACCGATGTGTGGCGGTTCCGCGACACCGTCATCCCGAACGCCGCGTTGAACGCGGTGGCGGGCAGGCCGAAGGAGGAGTACGGGCTGGAGCCGCAGGGCCTGGACGAGATCCGGCCCGGCTGCTACGACGTGCACGAGCGCGTCAAGGACATGAACGCGGGCGGGATCCTGGCGTCGATGAACTTCCCGTCCTTCCCGGGCTTCGCCGCCCGCCTGTTCGACACCGGGGATTCGGACTTCTCCCTGGCCCTGGTGCGTGCTTACAACGACTGGCACATCGACGAATGGTGCGGAGCCTATCCGGGGCGTTTCATCCCGATGGCGCTGCCGGCGATCTGGGACGCGGAACTGTGCGCCGCCGAGGTGCGGCGGGTGGCGGAGAAGGGCTGCCGCTCCCTGACCTTCACCGAGAACCCCGCCGCGCTCGGTTACCCGAGCTTCCACAACGAGTACTGGGACCCGCTGTGGCGGGCGCTGACGGACACCGGCACGATCCTCAACGTGCACATCGGGTCGTCGGGTCGGTTGTCGATCCCCGCGGTGGACTCACCGCCGGACGTGATGATCACGTTGCAGCCGATGAACATCGTCTCGGCGGCCGCCGACCTGCTGTGGTCTCGGGTGATCAAGGAGTTCCCGACCCTCAGGATCGCTCTGTCCGAGGGCGGCACCGGGTGGATCCCGTACTTCCTGGAGCGGGTGGACCGCACGTTCGAGATGCACGCCACCTGGACGGCGCAGGACTTCGGCGGCAGGCTGCCGTCGGAGGTGTTCAAGGAGCACTTCCTGACCTGCTTCATCAGCGACCCGCTGGGGGTGCGGCTGCGCCACGACATCGGGATCGACAACATCTGCTGGGAGGCCGACTACCCCCACAGCGACTCGATGTGGCCCGGTGCGCCCGAGGAGCTCCACGAGGTGCTGGAGCGCTACGACGTCTCGGACGAGGACATCGACAAGATGACCCACGAGAACGCGATGCGCTGGTACTCCTTCGACCCGTTCGCGCACATCCCGCGTGAGCAGGCCACCGTGGGGGCGTTGCGGGCGGCGTCGGCCGACCATGATGTGTCGATCAAGTCCCGCAGCCACCGGATCGTCGCTCCCGAGGAGAAGCTCGAGGGCTACCGGCAGCGGGCCCGCGCGGCCACGGCGGCCGCCGCCAAGCCGTAACGAACGGCCGTGCGAAGACGGGGCGGGAAGGCATCGTGCCTCCCGCCCCGTCTTCGCACGGTGCTCCGGCCCGGGACGTCCGCTCAGACGGGGATGGGCTCGACGGCGACCAGCGCTTCGGGGCGTGGAGAGAGCTTTGCGGAGAAGTGGCGGCGGACGCATTCGAGCGGATCGAACTCCGGCTCGTCGAGGACCAGGTCAGCGAACTGCTCTCGAGTGGCGCGCAGTGCGATGAGGCACACCTCGGCGCGTCGGCCGGTCGCCGGGTCGACGGCGCGGACGAGACCGTTGAAGACGACGGTCGTCACGCGGCCGGCTGTGTCGGCGGTGAAGACCTCCCGGAGGGTGCGGAGCACGATCTGCGCGATGACGCTCTGGTAGAGATCCCTGATCTCGCTCATCGGCCGCGGCGTTGACTCGACGGCCTTACGGCTCCGGACATGCCGGAACGCCTTGTCCGGCGGGATCACCTCGATCGTCGGCAGGCGCTTCTCCACGACCAGGAGCGCCGATTCGGGCAGTTGGACGGCGCTGACGCGGGTCGGGAAGCCCTGAGGGTACGACGACTTCTGAAGCACCATGGTCAGATAGCCGCCGAGCGCGTCGTGATCGCCGTTCCGCAGGCCGACGATCATCTGCTCGATACGCGCGTTCTCTTCAGCGACCTCTCGGGTGATCCGAGCAGCCTCCTGCTCATGGGTGCGTTTCGCCTCGGCGATTCTCCGCAGCCGGTTGGCCTCCTGCCGTTCGTGCTCCGCGACCGCCCGGCGGTACACCGCTTCACCCTCTTCGACCTCGGCCTCGTAACGATGCTGCTGCCATTCGAACATCCGGCCGAACGGCCCGGGAGGGCTCGGAACATACGCATCCCGAGAGGGAACCGGATGCGGCTCCTCGAGATCCCCCAGTTCGAGCGGAGGTATCTTCGCCTGGCGTTTGAGCGACGCGGGCGCGATACGCGGATCGCGCTCGAGTGATTCCTTCAGCAGCCTCTGGAGGATGACGACGCGCCCCCGTGCCGCGCTGGTCCTCCTGGCCGCCTCCTCGTCCAGGGCCTGCGCGTCCGTCCTCTCCTTCCGTGACTCCCTCTCTCTGGCCTGGTGTTCCTTCTCCCACGCCAGGCGCATTCCCTCCCATGCGCGGCGTTCCTTCTCCAGGGCCAGACGCTCCTTCTCCAAGGCCTGGCGTTCCTGCCGCAGTCTCTGGAGTTCCTGCTCCCGCGCCCGCCGAGCGGCCTCATCCTCCTGATGAAAGCCGGAGACCCCTGCCATGACGACCGCCGATCTGTCGGAGGACATGACCATCGACCGTAAGCCGGGAAGGCCGCTCCGGCAATCGACCTCCCGGGCAGAGCGTTCTTACTTTCGAGGGCTCAGACGGGGAGGGGCGGCGTTTCCACCGAGGTCCATGTCTTCAGGAAGGTGGTCATCTCGCGGAGGAGACCGGCGCGCAGGCCGGCGGGGTCGGGGTGGACGTGCAGGTCCACCACGAGGCTGGAGCGGGCGGCCCGGGTGGCGAACGCCAGCGAGTCGTCCAGGAAGGGGTCGGTGCCCGCCGTCAGGAGCTGGAGCGGGGGCAGCCCGTGCAGGTTGGCGTGCAGCGGGCTCAGCAGCGGGTCGTGCGGCTCCGCGCCGTCGGCGTAGCGCGTCACCTCCCGCCGGAGCCGGTCGAGGTCGAACTCGGGGTTGGCGCCGGCGTTGAACAGCAGGCTCGGCGCCTGCAGGGTCAGGTCCAGGAGGCCCGAGACCAGCGTCGCGCAGCGGGGCAACGGGGCTCCGGAGTCGCGCAGGTGGACCATCAGGGCCGCCGCGAGGCCCGCCCCCGACCCCTCGCCCGCCACTGCCACCGGGCCCAGCGCCTCGGCGTGGAGGTAAGCGGTGTGGGCGTCGTGGAGCGAAGCGGGGAAGGCGGAGCGGTAGCGGGCGCAGACGACGGTGCCGCCCGTCCGCAGGGCGAGATGTCCCGCCATGTCGAGCGCCGCCTCGGGGGAGCCGCCGAGGTAGCGGTCGCCGTGCAGGTAGAGCACGGCCGGGCCGACGGGGTCCGGTGGGCGCACGAGCAGGCCGGACCTGCTCTCCTCGACGTGGACTTCACCTGCCACGGTTCATCACCCTCTCCGCCGCCTCCCAGTGCTCGTCCGCCACCCACAGCCGGGCGAAGGCACGCGCGGCCTCGTCGGCGGAGACCCCGCCCATGACGTGCTTGATCGACCGCGACGAGCCGTTGGCGAGCGAGCGGGCCAGGGAGCGCCAGCCCTCTTCGAAGGACTCGCGGGGCAGCACCCGGTCCACCAGCCCGAGGCGCTCGGCCTCGGCCGCGTCCAGGACGCTCCCCGAGCCCGCCAGCATCAGCGCCCTGCCCCTGCCGACCAGCGCGGCCAGCCGCTCGGCGCCGCCCCAGGCCGGCATGATCGCCAGAGCCACCTGGTTGAAGCCGATCCTGATGTCGTCGGCGGCCACCCGGATGTCGGCGGCCACCGCCACCTCGGCCCCGCCGCCCAGCGCGTGGCCGTTCAGCGCGGCGACGACCGGGCCGGGGAAGGCGGCGATCCGGTCGCAGACGCCGCGCATCCGCAGGGCCATGTCCATGGCCTGCTCCTCGGTCCGCAGCGCGGCCAGCTCCTTGAGGTCCCCGCCGGAGACGAAAGCCCGGTCGCCCGCGCCCGTGATGGCCAGGGCCCGGGCGTCCGCGGCCTCGTCCAGGGCCTTGTCCAGTTCGTCCATGGTGGACGGGGCGATGGCGTTGCGGGCGTGCGGGCGGTCGATGGTGATGATCGCCAGCCCGCCGTCCAGTTCGAGCTCTACCTCTGCCATGTGCGGTTCTCCAAGCTTGGGGTGTGGGGGCCGTCAGTCCTCGTAGACGACGGTGAGGTGCGGGGTCGCCGGTTCGCCCTGGCAGGTGAGGACCCAGCCGTCGGCGACCTCGTCCTCGTCGAGAGCATTGTTGATCTTCATCTGGGCCCTGCCCTCGGTGACCTGGGCGATGCAGGTGGCGCAGTTGCCCGCCTCGCAGGAGAAGGGCGGGGCGAGGCCGGCCCGGCGCGCGCTCTGCAGGAGCGTCTCGCCGGAGTGTTGCGGGACCGTGTGCGTCTTACCGGAGAGGACGATGGTGACGGTGCCCTCGGTCTCCTCGCCCGGGGCTCCGTCGTCCCCCGACCCGAAGCGCTCGATGAAGAGCTGTCCGGGGTCGGCGCCCTGCGCGAGAAGGGCGCGTTCCACCAGGTCCATGAAGGGCTCCGGGCCGCAGATGTAGAAGTCGGCGTCCCGCGCGTCGGCGGCGAACTCCTTCACCCGGGCCTCGGTGAGGAATCCGGCCAGGGAGTCCAGGTGGTGGCGGACCTCGAGCCGTCCGGGGTACCGCTCGGCCAGCTGTGCCAGGGTCGCCTCGAAGATGATCGAATCGCCGTCCCGGTCGGCGGTCAGCAGGCGCACCCGTCTGTCCGTCGCGGCCAGCGCGGTCTTGACCAGGGACAGGACCGGCGTGATGCCGCTGCCGCCGGAGAACGCCACCAGGGGGGCGGAGGTCTCCCGCAGGCAGAAGACACCGGCGGGAGGCGTCGCCTCCAGGAGGTCGCCGGGGGAGAGGTTGTCGTGCATCCAGTTCGAGACCAGGCCGCCGGGCACACGCTTCACCGTCGTCGTCAGCTCGGGATCGGTGGCCGGTGAACTGGACATCGAGTAGCTGCGCAGCGTTCCGCACACCTTGAACGTCAGGAACTGTCCGGCCTGGTAGTCGAAGGGCGCGTCAAGGACGTACGTTCGCGTGTCGGCAGTCTCCTGGATGATCCGCTTGATCCGGATCGGATGGAAGCCGTGGTCTCGTGCCATGTCTGGAATTTATCTTCTCCTCCTGGGAGATTACAATTCTCATCTCTACGAACGGAGCTCTCATCATGCGCACGATCCCCCCGGAACTGGTCGAGCGGTACGAGGCGGAAGGCTGGTGGACCAGGGAGACGATCGGAGATCTGCTGGCCAGGGGCCTTCAGGGCGCTCCCGGGACCGGGTTCCGGGTGCACTCGGCGGTGCGCCCCTGGTCCGGGACGTTCCGCGACGTCGAACTCATCGCGCGCAGGCTGGCGGGCGGACTGCGCGCGCGGGGCGTCGGCCCCGGCGACGTGGTCGCCTTCCAGCTGCCCAACTGGATGGAGGCCGCCGCGGTCTTCTGGGCCTCGTCGTTCCTCGGCGCGGTCGTGGTGCCGGTCGTGCACTTCTACGGGCGCAAGGAGCTCGGCTACATCCTGGACGCGGTCAGGCCCAAGGCCTTCATCACGGCCGAGCGCTTCGGGCGCATGGAACACCAGCCCGACCTGTACGCCGACGTGCCCGTCGTCGGGGTGGTGGGGCGAGACTTCGACGACCTGCTCGCCGCCGAGCCGATGGAGGGCGTGTTTGAGGCGGACTCGGCCGGCCCCGCGCTGATCGCCTTCACCTCCGGCACCACCAGTAACCCCAAGGGCGTCGTCCACAGCCACCGGACGCTCGGGCACGAGACGCGCCAGCTCTCGGGGCTCTACCCTCCGGACCGGGGCGAGCAGCTCACCGCGGCGCCCGTCGGCCACTTCATCGGCATGGTGAACGCCTTCCTCATCCCGGTACTGGACGGCACGCCGGTCAACCTCACCGACGTCTGGGACCCGGCGCAGGCGCTGTCGCTGATGATGAGCGACGGGCTGAGCATCGGGGGCGGCGCGACGTACTACGTGACGAGCCTGCTGGACCATCCCGGCTTCACGCCCGGGCACCTGCCGTACATGAGGTACGCGGGCCTCGGCGGCTCGTCCGTGCCCTCGGCGGTCACCACGCGGCTGGAGGAGCTGGGCATCACGGTGTTCCGCTCCTACGGCAGCACCGAGCACCCGTCGATCACCGGCTCGCGGCACACCGCGCCCGTGGACAAGCGGATCCACACCGACGGGGACGTCCTGCCCGGGGTGGAGATCAGGCTGGCCGAGGACGGCGAGATCCTCAGCCGCGGTCCGGAGCTGTGCCTCGGTTACACCGACCCGGCCCTGACCGCGGCGGCCTTCGACGAGGACGGCTGGTACCGCACGGGCGACATCGGGGTGCTCGACGAGGACGGCTACCTGACGATCACCGACCGCAAGTCCGACATCATCATCCGCGGCGGCGAGAACATCAGCGCCCTGGAGGTCGAGGAGCAGCTGCTCGGGCTGCCCGGCGTCGCGGAGGCGGCCGTCGTGGCGGCTCCGGACGCGCGGCTGGGCGAACACGCCGCGGTCGTCCTGCGGATGCGGCCCGGGCATCCCGCGCCGACCCTCGAGGGGATGCGCGCCCATCTGGAGCGGGCGGGCCTGGCCAGGCAGAAGTGGCCGGAGGAGCTGCACGAGGTGGCCGACTTCCCGCGCACGGCCAGCGGCAAGGTGCAGAAGTTCGTCCTGCGGCAGAGCATCCGGGACCGCGGAGA
The DNA here is from genome assembly GCF_039871655.1 of Actinocorallia sp. B10E7. Taxonomy (NCBI): domain Bacteria; kingdom Bacillati; phylum Actinomycetota; class Actinomycetes; order Streptosporangiales; family Thermomonosporaceae; genus Actinocorallia; species Actinocorallia sp. B10E7. The sequence continues at coordinate 100,549 of NZ_JBDPLZ010000011.1, read as the reverse complement.
CATTGCAGTACGCTCCAACCGAGAATAGGATTCTCGTATTCTGCAAGGGAGGATTCCAATGCCGTCACGTGAACTGCCGTATCCGGTCTTCGACGCGGACAACCACCTGTACGAGCCCGAGGACGCCTTCACCCGGTACCTGCCGAAGGACTACCGGGGCGCCGTCCAGTACGTGCAGGTCAACGGCCGGACGAAGATCGCGGTCCGGGGCCAGATCAGCGAGTACATCCCGAACCCGACGTTCGAGGTGGTGGCCCGTCCGGGCGCGCAGGAGGACTACTTCCGCAACGGCAACCCCGAGGGCAAGTCCTACCGGGAGATCGTCGGCGAGCCGATGCGCTCGATCCCGGCGTTCCGGGAGCCGGGCCCGCGGCTGGAGCTGATGGACGAGCAGGGCGTCCAGCGCACCCTGATGTTCCCGACGCTGGCGAGCCTGCTGGAAGAGCGGATGCGGGACGACCCGGAACTGACCCACGCGGTCGTCCACTCGCTCAACCAGTGGCTGGACGAGGTCTGGTCGTTCAACTACAAGGACCGCATCTACACCACCCCGGTGATCACCCTGCCGATCGTCGAGAAGGCGATCGAGGAGCTGGAGTGGGTCCTGGAGCGCGGCGCGCGCGCCGTCCTGATCCGCCCCGCCCCGGCCTACGGCTTCCGCGGCCCCCGGTCGTTCGCGCTGCCGGAGTTCGACCCGTTCTGGAAGCTGGTGCAGGAGACCGGCACGCTGGTGGCCTTCCACTCCTCCGACAGCGGCTACTCGCGGTACGTCAACGACTGGGAGGGCGCGCAGCGGGAGTACCTGCCGTTCAAGCCGCAGCCCTTCCGCAACCTCGGGCAGTGGCGGCCGATCGAGGACGCGGTGGGGTCGCTGATCTGCCACGGCTGCCTGTCCCGCTTCCCCGACCTGAAGATCGCGATCGTGGAGGCCGGGGCGTCCTGGGCGGCGCCGCTGATGGCGAGTCTGAAGGACACCTACAAGAAGATGCCGCAGGGCTTCGAGGAGCACCCGGTGGAGCAGATGCGCCGGCTGATCAACGTCAGCCCGTTCATCGAGGACGACATGGCGGCGCTGGGCGACCTGCTGGGGATCGACCGGGTGCTGTTCGGCTCGGACTACCCCCACCCCGAGGGCAAGGCCGACCCCATCACCCACGTCGACGAGCTCACCGCCTTCGACGACGAGGAGAAGGCCAAGATCATGGGCGGCAACCTGGCCAGGCTGATCTCGAAATGAGATGGGACACCATCCCCGAGATGGTGCTCAGCGCCTCCGACCGCTTCGGCGACGCCGAAGCGGTCGTGGACGGGCCGCTCCGGCTGACCTTCACCGAACTGGCCGAGCGGATCCGCGTGGCGGCGGGAGCCTTCGCCTCGGCAGGGATGAAGAAGGGCGACCGGGCGGCGATCTGGGCCCCCAACTCGGCAGAGTGGATCATCGCGGCGTTCGGCCTGCTGACCGCCGGCGGGGTGCTGGTGCCGGTCAACACCCGCTTCAAGGCGGAGGAGGCCGGCGACGTCATCCGCCGGAGCGGGGCCAGGCTCCTCCTGGTCCAGGAGGGCTTCCTGGACCAGGAGTACCCGGCCCCGGACGGCGTGCCGGCCATCGACCTGAAGTCGGACTTTTTGTCCAGCGGTTCCCCCTTCGCGCGGAGGGTGAGCGGAGGGGACGTCGCCGACGTCATCTTCACGTCCGGGACGACCGGCCGCCCCAAGGGCGTGATGATGAACCACCGCCAGACGCTCCGGCTGTACTCCGAATGGTGCGACCTGGCCGGGACGCGCGAAGGCGACCGCTACCTGATCGTCAACCCGTTCTTCCACACCTTCGGCTACAAGGCGGGCGTCATCGCGTCCCTGATCCGGGGCATGACGATCCTCCCGGTGCCCGTCTTCGACGTGGACCGCGTCCTCGAACTGGTGGAGCGCGAGAAGGTGACGGTCCTGCCAGGGCCGCCCACCCTCTACCACTCGCTGCTGGAGGCCGGGAAGGACCGGGACCTGTCGTCCCTGCGGGTGGCCGTCACCGGCGCCGCCGACATCCCCGTCGAGCTCATCCGCCGGGTCGCGGAGGAGCTTCCCTTCACCTCCATCATGACCGGCTACGGGCTGACCGAGGCGGGCACGGCCACCGCGTCCCGTCCCGGCGACTCGTTCGAGGACATCGCGACGACGGTCGGCACCCCGTGCGACGGCGTCGAGGTGCGCGTCGCCGACGACGGAGAGGTCCTGATCCGCGGTTACAGCGTGATGCAGGGCTACCTCGACGACCCGGAGGCGACCGCCGAGGCGATCGACCCGGACGGCTGGCTGCGCACCGGCGACCTCGGCGCCCTCGACGAACGCGGACACCTGCGGATCATCGGCAGGAAGAAGGACATGTTCATCGTGGGCGGCTTCAACGCCTACCCGGCGGAGATCGAGGGCTTCCTGCTGGAGCACCCCGCCGTCGCGCAGGCCGCCGTCATCGGCGTTCCCGACGAACGGCTCGGCCAGGTGGGCAAGGCCTTCGTGGTCCCGCGCGCCCCGGTCTCGGAGGAAGGGCTGATCGCTTGGAGCAGGGAGCGCATGGCCGGCTACAAGGTCCCCCGTTCCGTGGTGTTCTTGGAGGAACTGCCGCTCAACGCCACAGGCAAGGTGATGAAGGACCTTCTGCAATGAAGGGGTCCGGCGAAGGAGCCGAGATGCGACTCGGATTCATCGGCGCCGGGCGGATGGGCCGTCCGATGGCACGCCGCCTCTGCGAGGCGGGGCACGACGTACGGGTCCTGGCCCGTTCGCCCGAGGCCCGCCGGACGCTGGAAGGAGAAGGGCTGCGGCCCGCGGACGGTCTCGCGGGCGCCGCGGCGGAGGCGGACGCCGTCGTGGTCTGCGTGTTCACCGACGAGCAGGTCCGCGAGGTCTGCCTCGGAGGCGCGCTGCTGGACGCGATGCCGCGTGGTTCCGTCCTCGTCGTGCACACCACCGGCAGCCCGCAGACGGTCGAGGCCGTCGCGAAGGAGGCCGCTTCCCGTGGGATCGGGGTGGTCGACGCCCCGGTCAGCGGAGGACCGCACGACATCGCGGCGGGACGGCTGACCGTCTTCGCGGGCGGGGCCGAGGACGCGGTCGCCCGGGTCCGCCCCGTACTGGAGAGCTACGGAGACCCGGTGCTGCACGTCGGCCCGCTCGGCTCCGGCCAGAGGGTGAAGCTCCTCAACAACGCCCTGTTCGCCGCGCAGATAGGGCTGCTGGCCGACGCGGTCCGCCTGGGCGGGCAGTGGGGGGTCGACGAGTCGGTGCTCCTCGGCGCCCTCCCGCACGGGAGTTCCACGAGCCGTGCCCTGGCGGGAGTCGTGGCCAGGGGCTCGGTCGCGGGCTTCGCCGCCTCCACAGGTGGCTTCCTCGGCAAGGACATGGAGGTCCTGGAGAGGGTCTCCACCGAACTCGGCGGCGATCTGGGCGCCCTCGACGCGGGCCTCACCGCCCTGGCCGCCGCGTTGAACGAAGCCCGTCGACCGGCGGGAGAGTGAAGGAGTGAACGCCATGGAGCGTGGAGTGCTCTACGTCGCCAGCCGCCCGAGCGCGCCGGAGCGGGAGGCGGAGTACAACGACTGGTACGACCGGGTGCACCTGCGGGAGGTGTGCTCGCTGCCGGGGTTCGTCGGCGCGAAGCGGTTCGCTCCCGTGCAGGACGACGGCCCCTACGTCGCGCTGTACGAGATCGAGGGCGAGGACCTGAACGAGGTCGTCGCGGGGCTGTTCGCGGCGGCCGGCGGCTTCGACATGTCGGACGCGATGCAGCTCGACCCGAGGCCGGAGATCCGGCTTCTCAGACTCGCCTCCATTTACGGAGAGAGGGCTGCGGGCGAAGCCTGAGCCCCCTCTCCACGGGGGCCGCCAGGCCCCGGACGGTTCGTCTCGACCGAACCGTCCGGGGCCTGGCTTCGTTGTTTCCGCGCAGGCCGGAACCGCGGCTCGGGCATTGGATTCTCTAGAGTGGTATTGGCATTCTCGTTTTTTGCAAGTAGCGTATCCAGCGATGAACGACTTCGCCCAGACCTCGTCCGGCATCCCCCTCCAGCCGGTCTACGGACCGGCGGACCGGCATGCCGAGCCGCCCGAACCGGGCAGCTTCCCCTTCACACGCGGCAACTTCGCCTCCGGCTATCGGGGGCGGTTGTGGACGTTCCGGCAGTACTCCGGCTTCGGCACCGCCGAAGAGTCCAACCAGCGTTACCGCTACCTGCTGGAGCAGGGCGGCACCGGGCTCTCGGTGGCGCTCGACCTGCCGACCCAGTGCGGTTACGACTCCGACGACCCCGAGGTGAGCGAGGAGGTCGGCCGGGTCGGCGTCGCGATCGACACCCTCGCCGACGCCGAGGTGCTGTTCGAGGGCATCCCCCTCGACAGGATCAGCACCAGCTTCACCATCAACGGGACCGCCGCGATCCTGCTGGCCTTCTACGTGGCCGCCGCCGAACGCAAGGGCGTGCCCCGGGAGAAGCTCACCGGCACGATCCAGAACGACATCCTCAAGGAGTACGCCTCGCGCGGCACCTGGATCTGGCCGCCCGAGCCGTCCCTGCGGCTGATCGCCGACACCATCGAGTTCTGCGCGGCCGAGGTGCCGAGGTTCAACGCGATCTCCGTGGCCGGCGCGCACTTCCGCGACGCCGGGGCCAACGCCGTCCAGGAGATGGCCTTCACCCTCGCCGACGGCGTCACCTACTGCGACACCGTCATCGAGCGGGGCCGGATGACGATCGAGCAGTTCGCGCCGCAGATCTCCTTCTTCTTCTACACGCACGGCGACTTCTTCGAGGAGATCGCCAAGTACCGGGCGGGCCGCCGCCGCTGGGCGACGATCGTCCGGGAGCGGTACGGGGCCTCCTCCGACAAGGCGTCGATGTTCCGCTTCGGCTGCGTCTCCGGCGGTGCCTCCCTGTACGCGCCCCAGGCGCAGAACAACATCGTCCGGGTGGCCTATGAGGCGATGGCCTCGGTGCTGGGCGGCGTCCAGTCGATGTTCACCGCCGCCTGGGACGAGCCGTTCGCGCTGCCCAGCGAGGAGTCGGCGACGCTCGCCCTGCGCACCCAGCAGATCCTCGCCTACGAGACCGGCGTCACCCGCGTGGCGGATCCGCTCGGCGGCTCCTACTTCGTCGAGGCGCTCACCGACGCCACCGAGGAGAGGATCGTCGAGATCATGGCTGACCTCGAGCGGCACGGCGGCATGGTCCGCGCCATCGAGGACGGCTACCTGCAGGGCCTCATCGCCGACGAGGCCTACAAGCTCCATCAGGAGGTCGAGGCGGGGGAGAAGCCGGTCGTCGGCGTCAACCGCTTCGTCTCCGACGAACCCGCACCCGACCTGGCGACCTACGAGCTGGACGCCGAGGGCCGCGAACGGCAGCTCAAACGTCTGGCCAAGGTCAAGGCGGAACGCGACCCGGCGGCCGTCCGCGACGCCCTCGCCGCCCTGTCCCGCGTCGCGGAGGGCACCGAGAACCTGATGGGTCCCCTGATCGACTGCGCCGGCGCCTACTGCACGGTCGGCGAGATGGTCGCCGCCCTGAAGGACGTCTGGGGCGAATTCCAGCAACCGGTGGTGTTCTGATGCCTACAAGAGTCCTCGTGGCCAAGCCCGGCCTGGACGGCCACGACCGCGGCGCGAAGATCGTCGCCCGTACCCTGCGCGACGCCGGCTTCGAGGTGATCTTCACCGGCATCCGGCAGAAGGTCGACGACATCGTGGCGATCGCCCTGCAGGAGGACGTGGCCGTCGTCGGCCTCAGCATCCTGTCCGGCGCGCACGTCGCCCTGACCGCCAGAACCGTCGAGGCCCTGCGCGCCGCCGGAGCCGGGGACATCGCGGTCATCGTCGGCGGGACCATCCCGCAGGGCGACGTCCCCAAGCTCCAGGCCGCCGGCGCCGCCGCGGTCTTCCCGACCGGAACCCCGCTGGACGTCCTCGTGGCGGAGGTCCGGGCGCTGACCGATGTGGAGGAAACATGCGGATCGGTGTGATGATCGGGGCCGAGCGGGGTGACGGCGCCCGCAAGGTCGCCAAGCTGCTCGCCGACATAGAGTGGGCCGAGGCTGCGGGGATGGACAGCGCCTGGATCCCGCAGGTCCCGACGGACTTCGACGCGCTGACCGCCGTGGCCCTGATGGGCGCGCGGACCTCGCGCATCGAGCTGGGGACGGCCGTCGTGCCGCTGCAGGCCCAGCATCCGATCGCGCTGGCCCGGCAGGCGCTGTCCGCGCAGGCCGCGGCCGGGGGGCGGCTGGCGCTGGGCGTCGGCCCGTCCCACCACTGGATCATCCAGGACATGCTCGGCCTGCCGTACGAGAAGCCCGCGGCCTACACCCGCGACTACCTGGAGGTCCTGCGCGCCGCGCTGAACGGCCCCGGCCCGGTCGACGTGGAGAACGGCACGTTCCAGGTGCACAACCCGCTGGACCTCGGCCCGCTGTCCCCGATGCCGGTGCTGGTCGCCGCGCTCGGCCCCGTCATGCTGAAACTGGCGGGCGAACACGCCGACGGAACGGTCCTGTGGATGGCCGACGAGCGGGCGGTCGCCGAGCACGTCGTGCCGCGCATCACCAAGGCCGCCGAGGAGGCAGGACGCCCGGCCCCGCGCATCGTCGCGGGCGTCCCGGTATGCCTGTGCGAACCTTCGCGGGTCGACGAGGCACGCGAGCGCGCCAACCGCATCCTGGGCGAGGCCGAGATCTCACCGAACTACCAGCGGCTGCTGGAGTACGGCGACGCCAGGGACGTCGGCGACCTGTGCGCGGCCGGCGACGAGAAGGCCATCGCGGAGCGCTTCCAGCGGTTCGCCGACGCGGGCGTCACCGACCTGTCGGTGCGCCTGCTGCCGATCGGCGACACCCGGGACGAGCTCGTCGCCTCCAAGTACCGGACGCGAGAGATGATCTCCGAGCTCGCGAAGGGCTTCCGATGAGCCCCGGCCCGCTGGAAGGCATCAGGATCCTGGAGGTCGGCCACATGCTGGCCGGCCCGTACGCGACGATGATGCTCGCCGACCTCGGCGCGGAGGTCACCAAGATCGAGCCGCCCGGCGGGGACATCTCCCGCCAGGTGAGCGACGCCTACTTCGCCAGCCTCAACCGCGGCAAACGCAGCGTGTGCCTCGACTTGAACTCCGAGGACGGCCAAGCCCGGCTGGGCGAACTCGTGGCCGAGTCCCACGCGCTGCTGGTGAACCTGAAGCCGTCGGCGATCCGTCGGCTCGGCCTCACCTACGACGACCTGAAACGCTGGAACGAGCGCGTCGTGTGCGTCGCGCTCACCGGCTTCGGCATGGACGCGGGAGACGACCCGGCCTTCGACTACGTCGTCCAGGCCTCCACCGGCGTCGCCTCCCTCACCGGCGACCCGGACGGCCCCCCGACGCTGCCCGGCTACTCGTCGGCCGACAACTCCTCCGGCCTGACCGCCGCGCTCGGCCTGCTCGCCCAGATCGTCTCCGGCCGCGGCGGCCAGGTGGAGGTGTCGCTGCGGGACGTGATGCTCTCCCAGCTCAACTACCGCGCGTCGGCCTACCTCAACGAGGGCACGGAGCCCCGCCGCCTCCCCAACGGCGCGCACTCCTACTACGTCCCCGCCCAGCTCTTCCCGACGGCCGAGGGCCACCTGGCCCTGTTCGTCACCCACGACGGCTTCTGGAAGTCCTTCGCCGCAGAAGCCGGCATCGAGGGCTTCCCGACGATGGCCGAACGCGCCGAACGCCGGGAAGAGGTCCTGGCCGCGGTCACCGAGGCCCTGGCCGCCGACACCGCCGTCTCCTGGGAGGCGCGCCTGCGCCCGTCAGGTGTCCCGGCGGCGGCCGTCCGCACCCTCCCCGAGGCACTGGAGGCCACCCCCGAGATGGTCGTGACGGCCGGAGGCTTCCGCCTCGTCGGCACCTCCGTCAAGGTGACCGGCCACGAGCCCGACTACCGCCCCCCGCCCCGCCTGGGCGAACACGGCGGCCTGTCCGGTCCTGATGCGAGGAGGTGACATGAGCGAGCGGATCGCCCTCGTCTTCGAGGACAGGGACTACACCCTCTCCGAACTGCGGGAGCTGGCCGATGGGATGGCCGGGACGCTGGCGCGGCGAGGGGTGCGTCCGGGGGACCGGGTGGCGCTCATGTCGTCGAACCGGCCGGAGTTCGTGGCGGCGGTGCAGGCGGTCTGGCGGCTGGGCGCCGCGGTCGTGCTGTTCAGCCCGGCCTGGAAGCGGACCGAGGCCGAGCACGCCATCGCGATCACGCGGCCGTCGCACGCGGTGGGGGACCACCCGGTGCTGGCCGGGCTGATGCCGATGCTGCACCTGGACGAGCCGATCGAGCCGGGGCACGAGCCGTTCCCCGAGCACGACCCGCGCTCCGACGCCCTGCTGGTGTTCAGCTCCGGCACGACCGGCATGCCCAAGGCCGTCCGGCACACGCACGCCTCGTTCGGCGCGGCCGTCGAGCACTGGCGTCAGGTGCTGGAGCTGACCGCGGACGACCGGATCCAGGTGACCACGCCGCCCTCGCACATCCTCGGCATCCTCAACATCGTCACCGCGCTGCAGACCGGCGCCCGGGTGCGGCTGCACCGCCGGTTCGACCTGGAGAGCATGCTGCGGTGCGTCGAGACCGACCGGATCACCGTGGAGATGGCGGTCGCGCCGATCGCGCTGGCCCTGGCGTCCCATCCGAAGCTGGAGTCCTACGACCTCTCGTCGCTGCGCTACATCATGTGGGGCGCGACGCCCGTGACGCCGAGCGTCGCCGAGACCGTCACCGCGCGGACCGGGATCGGCTGGATGCCCGCCTACGGGGCCAGCGAGCTGCCCGTCATCGCGTGCAACCCCGTCGAAGGCGCGCGGCTCGACAGCGCCGGCCGCGCCGCGCCCGGCGTGGAACTGCGTGTGGTGTCGCTGGAGACCGGCGAGCCGGTCGCCCCCGGCGAGACCGGGGAGATCCAGGCCCGCGCGGAGTCGCTGATGGCCGGGTACCTGCCCGAGGAGGCCACGGCCGGAGCGTTCGACGACGGCTGGTACCGCACCGGCGACGTCGGCAGCGTCGATGAGGACGGTTGGGTGCGGCTCACCGACCGGTCCAAAGAGATGATCAAGGTGCGCGGGTTCCAGGTGGCGCCCGCCGAGGTCGAAGCGGTCCTGCACGGCCACCCGGCCGTCGCCGACTGCGCGGTGTTCGGCGTCCCCGACGCCGCGAACGGCGAGGCGATCGTCGCCGCCGTCGCGACGCGGGGCCCCGTCGAGCCCGAGGAGCTCGTCGCGCTGGTCGGTGAGCGGCTGGCCTCCTACAAGCGGCCGAGCGAAGTGCTGCTCGTGGCCGAGATCCCCCGCCTGCCCTCCGGCAAGGTGCTGCGCCGAGTCCTCAAGGAGCGTCATGGACGCACGTCTGACCACTGAACAGCTGGAACTGCGGGCCGCCGCCGCCCGGCTCGCCGACGACCTGGGGCCCGGCTCCGTCCTCGACCTGGACGACGCCGAACGTCTCGCCCGACTGGAGAAGGCCGTCACCGCCACCGGCTGGCGGACCCTGCGCTCCGACGGCGCCTCCGGGGTGGAGGTCGCGGTCGTCGCCGAGGAGTTCGGGCGCGGCCTGGTCGACGTCCCCTTCCTCGGGCCCGTGCTCGCCGACGACCTGCGCGGGCGCACCGGCGAACCGGACGGGTCCTGGACGGTCGCGGTCGGCGCCGACGCCCTGGACTCCCGGGGGATCGAGCGGGTGCTCACCTTGGAGGGCGCCCGGGTGCTGGCAGGGCGGGTCGGCACGCTCACGCCCGGAGCCGACCTGACCCGCCGGACCGCCGAGGTCGTCGGCCCGCTCGAGACGGTCGGCGAACTGGCCGAGGAGGAGGCCGACCGCTGGCGGGCGCTGGCGCTCGTCGTCACCGCCGCCGACCTGGTGGGCACGTCCCGCGGCGCGCACCGCCTGGCCTGTGACTACGCCAAGGTGCGCGAGCAGTACGGGAAGGCGATCGGCTCCTACCAGGCCGTGGCGCACCTGCTGGCCGAGTCCCTCGCCCTGATCGAGGGCTCGGTGAGCGTCCTGCGGCACGCCGCCTGGGCCGTCGACGAACTCGAACCCGCCGAGGCGCTGCGGGCCGCCCGGATCGCCAAGGTCTACTGCGCCCGCGCCGCGAGGACCGTCTGCGAGACGTCCGTGCAGGTGCACGGCGGCATCGGCAACACCTGGGAATGCCTCGCCCACGTGTATCTGCGGCGGGCGCTGACCTCCACCCACCTGTTCCCCGTGAGCCTGAAGGAGATCGACCTTGGACTTTCGTGACTCGCCCGAGGAGGCCGCCTTCCGGGAGCGGCTGCGGTCCTGGCTCGCGGAGACGGCCGGAAGGTTCCCCACGTCGGGGGACGAGTACTGGCGCAAGCAGGGCGAATGGCACCAGGCGCTGTACTCCGCCGGGTTCTTCGGCCTCTCCTGGCCGAAGGAGCACGGCGGCCACGAGCTGCCGCCCGTCTACGACGTCATCCTCGACGAGGAACTGGCCCGCGCGGGCGCCCCGCCCCGCCCCAGCCTCGGCTACCTCATGCAGGGCCTGGGCCGGCACGGGAGCGAGGAGCTGCGGCGCCGCTTCCTCCCCGGCATGATCAACGGGACGGAGCGCTGGTGCCAGGGCTTCAGCGAGCCAGGCGCGGGCTCCGACCTGGCCTCCCTGACGACGACCGCGACCCGCGAAGGCGACGAGTACGTTCTTCACGGCCACAAGATCTGGACGAGCTACTCCGACGTCGCGGACTGGTGCCTGCTGCTGGCCCGCACCGACCCGGACGCACCCCGCCACAAGGGCCTGTCGGGCTTCGTCGTCTCCATGCACCAGCCCGGCATCGAGCAGCGCCCGCTGCGGATGATGAACGGGGTGACCACCGAGTTCGGCCAGGTTCTCTTCGATGGCGCCCGCGTCCCCGCGAACCAGATGGTCGGCGTGCCCGGCGAGGGCTGGAAACTGGCGATGACCATCGTCGGCCACGAACGCGAACCCGCCGAACTGGGTTACTCCGCCCGCTACGGCAAGACCGTCCGCCAACTCCTGGCCCGCGTGGGCGGCGGCGAGGTCCCCGAGGAACTCGCCTGGGCCGCGGTGGAGACGGAGATGTTGCGCCTGCACGTGCGCCGCCGCCTGTCCGAGCGGCTCGACGGCGTCGAACACGGCCCCGACGGCTCCCTGGACAAGCTGCTCATGACCTGGACCGAGCAGTCGGTCGGGCACGCGGCGCTGGCCGTGGCCGGCACCCGCGACCCGGAACTGCTCGGCACCTACCTCTACAGCCGCGCCCAGAGCGTCATGGGCGGCACCTCGCAGATCCAGAAGAACATCATCGCCTCGCGCATCCTCGGATTGGGAGCCTGACATGTACGACGTGCCCAAGGAGATCGAGGTCCGTGAGGAAGGCCCGCTCCGCATCATCACCCTGAACCGCCCCGAGGCCCTCAACGCGGTCAACGAGTCCCTGCACACCGGCCTGGCCAGGCTCTGGCCGCAGCTCAGCGAGGACCGCTCGGCTCGAGCCGCCGTCCTCACCGGTGCGGGCAAGGCGTTCTCGGCGGGCGGAGACTTCTCCTACCTGAAGGAACTGAAGGCCGACCCCGACCTCCGCGCCCGCACCATCGCCCACGGCCGCGACCTCGTCCTGGGCATGGCCCGCTGCCGCGTCCCCGTGGTCGCGGCCGTCAACGGCCCCGCCGTCGGCCTGGGCTGCAGCCTCGTCGCCCTCAGCGACATCGCCTACATGGCCGAGACCGCCTACCTCGCCGACCCGCACGTCCAGGTCGGCCTGGTCGCCGCCGACGGCGGCCCCCTCACCTGGCCGCTGCACACCAGCCTGCTCCTGGCCAAGGAATACGCCATCACCGGCGCCCGCATCCCCGCCGACCGCGCCGTCCAGATGGGTTTGGCCAACCACGTCGTCGCCGACCCCCTGGCCGAGGCCCTGGCCTGCGCCGAGCGCGTCGCCAAGCTCCCCCAGCAGGCGGTCGAGAGCACCAAGCGCCTCCTCAACCTGCACCTCGAACGCGCCGTCCTGGCCACCCTCGACTACGCGATGAGCCAGGAGGAGCAGTCGTTCCAGACCGACGACTTCGCCGCCATCATCGACAGGCTCACCGCCGGCAAGGGCTGACCCGGCGGTGTCCGACGGCCGCCCACGACGGTCCTCCCTTCCTCACCCTTCTGGACCGCCGTGGGCGGCACGAGAACCCGCTATGCCACGGACCGTCGACCTGTAGTGTGCGGAGCGTGAGGTACTTCAACACGGCCGGTCCCTGCCGGGAGGACAGGCACTACATGCTCCCGCCGGAGCCCCGGCTGCCCGAGGCGCGGGAGTACATCGAGGAGGGCGCTTACTTCGTTCTCCATGCCCCTCGCCAGTCGGGGAAGACCACCGTGCTGGAGACACTGGCTCGAACGCTCAACGCGGAGGGGGAGTACGTCGCGGTCTCGTTCTCTTGCGAGACGGTGAAAAGGGCGAAGACGGTCGCGGATGCGGAAGCCCAACTTCTCGGGACGATCGCAGAGGCCGCCGAGAACATGGAGTTGGCGCCGGAGTTCCGTCCGCCCGCTCCGTGGCCGGATGCGGTACCGGGGAACCAGCTGCGCAGGGCGCTGCGGGACTGGGCGGTCCGCTGTCCTCTTCCGTTGGTTCTGTTCTTCGATGAGATCGACACCCTGACCGGCGACAACCTGGTCAGCGTCCTGAGCCAGTTGCGCGACGGTCACCGACTCGGGCCCCGCAAATTTGTTCATTCCGTCGTGCTGTGCGGTCTGCGGGACGTTCGTGACTACAAGGCCGCCTCGGGCGGCGACCCGGAGCGGTTCGGGACGTCCAGCCCGTTCAACATCAAGGTCGACTCCATCCGCCTCGCCGACTTCACCTACGCGCAGGTAGCGGAGCTGTATGAACAGCACACGGAGGCCACCGGGCAGAAGTTCACTCCCGAGGCGGTCCAGCGGGCCTTCGAGGCTTGCCAAGGACAGCCGTGGCTGGTGAACGCGTTGGCCCGCGAAGTCATCAAGAAGATGCGCGTGCCGGTGTCCGAGCTGATCACCGACGGGCACATGGAAACGGCTGCGGAACGCCTGATCCGCTCCCGTGCGACGCACCTGGACTCGCTGGTCGCCCGGTTGAACGAGCCGCCGGTCAAGCGCATCATCGAACCGATGCTCGCCGGTACCGCGCCCTCCGTCGACCTGGCCTACAACGACGACGCCTCCTACGTTCGTGATCTCGGCCTGATCAAGTTGAGCAACCCCTTGCAGATCGCCAATCCGATCTATCAGGAGGTCATCGCCCGGGTCCTGACCGAGCAGATCGAGAGCGGCATCCAGGTCGATTCGCGTTCGTTCGTCACCTCCGAGGGCCGCTTGGACTTCGTGAAGCTTCTGACGGAGTTCTCCGGGTTCTGGCGCCTGCAAGGGGAGATCCTCACCCGCGGACAGAGTTATTCGGAGGCGGCCTGCCAGCTGGTGTTCATGGCCTGGCTGCACCGCGTCGTCAACGGCGGCGGCATCATCGACCGCGAGTACGCCGTGGGCCGGGGCCGCATCGACCTCCTCGTCCGCTGGCCACTCCCCGACGGCACCGCGCAGTGGGAGGCCGTCGAGCTGAAGGTCCACCGCCCGGGCCGCATCGACCCGGTGGCCGAGGGCCTGGGCCAGTTGGACGGCTACCTGGAGCGCATGGGTCTGCCCTGTGGAACCCTCGTCGTCTTCGACCAGCGCTCCGCCCCGTTGTCCATGACCGAGACCACCAGCCCGTCCGGCCGTCCCATCACCCTGCTCCGCGTCTGAACCCTGACCCGGGACCCGGCCCGGACGTTCTCACGTCCGAGCCGTTCCTTTCCCGCCCGGCTCACCTGGGAGGGAAGCGGAGGGCGCCGTCGAGGCGGATGACCTCGCCGTTGAGGTAGGTGTTCTCGACGATGTGGCAGGCGAGGGCGGCGTACTCGGCGGAGCGGCCCATGCGGCGGGGGTGGGGGACCTGGGGGCCCCAGTGGGCCTCGAGCCGGTCGGCGTGCTGGCCGTAGGCGGGGGTGTTGAAGGTGCCGGGGGCGATCGTGACGACGCGGATGGCCAGGGGGGACAGGTCGCGGGCGGCCACCAGGGTCATGCCGACGACGCCGCCCTTGGCCGCGGAGTAGGGGAGCTGGCCGATCTGGCCCTCGTAGGCGGCGATGGAGGCGGTGTTGACGATGACGCCGCGGTCGCCGTCCTCGGAGACCTCCTGGCGGCCCATCGCGGCGGCGGTCAGGCGCATGACGTTGAAGACGCTGACGAGGTAGGACTCGAGGGTCGTGCGGAAGGCGTCCAGCGGCATGGGCTCGCCGTCCTTGCCGACGAGGCGGCCCCCTCCGGCCGGGCCGCCGTGGGTGTCCACCGAGACGCGGAAGGGGCCCTCGGCCTCCGCCGCGGCGATGGCCGCGCGGACGTCGTCCTCGCTGCCGGCGTCGGCGTGCAGATAGCGGACGCCGAGCTCCTGCTCCAGCGCCTTGCCCTTCTCGTCGTTGACGTCGGCGACGACGACCTTCGCGCCCGCCGCGTGCAGGCGCCGGACGGTGGCCTCGCCGAGGCCGCCCGTGCCGCCGACCACCAGCGCCGAGCATCCACTGATCTGCATTGGCGTTTTCCTCTCTTGCAACCCAAGCTCTTGATTTGAGAGAATAGCATTCTCATGAATATCACCCTGATCCTTGAAATGGCGGCATCGGCCGGCGACCGGCCGGCGGTGACGGCCGACGGCCGCACGGTGACCGCCTCCGAGCTTCTGAGCCTCGCGCGCTCCGCCGCCGACCGGTTCCGGGATCACCCGGCCGTTCTCTACCTGGGCACCAACCACCTGGCCTACCCCGTCGCGCTCTTCGGGGCGGCGATCGCGGGCGTGCCGTTCGTGCCGTTGAACTACCGGCTCGGCGACCACCAGCTGAACGGCCTGCAGGCCCGCCACCCCGGCGCCCTGGTCCTGCACCAGGAAGACCTCGACGGGCTGCTCGAACCCGCGGACGCCCCCTCGGGGGCCGAGACGCCCGCGGACCCGGACGCCGTGGCGGTCCTCCTCTACACCAGCGGCACGACGTCCGAGCCGAAGGCCGCCGTGCTGCGCCACAAGCACCTGCTCGCCTACGTGATGAACACCCTGGAGTTCGGGTCGGCTGACGAGGACGCCGCCGCCCTGGTGGCCGTCCCGCCGTACCACATCGCGGGCCTGGCGAATCTCCTGACGAACATCTACACCGGGCGCCGGGTCGTCTACCAGGCGGCGTTCGACCCCCGGAACTGGCTGGAGACCGTCCGGCGGGAACACGTCACGCACGCGCTGGTGGTGCCGACGATGCTGGCGCGCATCGTCAACGAGGTGGAAGGCGACGACGCCGGGACGCCGACGCTGGCCAGCCTCGCGTACGGCGGCTCACGGACGCCGCTGCCCGTCCTGGAGCGGGCGCTGAAGGTCTTCCCGAACACCGGGTTCGTCAACGCCTACGGCCTGACCGAGACCGCCTCCTCCATCGCGGTCCTCGGCCCCGGAGACCACCGCAAGGCCCTGACGTCGGACGACCCCGCCGTGCGGGACCGCCTGGGCTCGGTGGGCCGCCCGGTCCCGGGCGTGGAGTTCCAGATCCGCTCAGAGGACGGCGAGGTGCTCGGCGCGGGCGAGACCGGCCTGGTGTACGTGCGGGGCGAGCAGATCTCCGGCGAGTACAGCGGCCGGAGCGTCCTGGACGGAGAGGGCTGGTTCTCCACCCGCGACCGCGGCCGGCTCGACGCCGACGGCTACGTCTTCATCGAGGGGCGCGCCGACGACACCATCATCCGGGGCGGCGAGAACATCGCCCCCGCCGAGATCGAGGACGTGCTCCTGGCCCACCCGGGCGTCGGCGAGGCCGTGGTGGTCGGGGTGCCCGACACCGAGTGGGGACAGCGCATCGTCGCCTTCGTCGTCGGCGCTGTCGGCGCCGCCGGTACTGCCGACTCCGCCGAACCCGTCGGAGAAGAGGAGCTCAAGCGGTGGGTCAAGGACCGGCTGCGCTCCTCCAAGACGCCCGACACCGTCGTGTTCCGCGACGACCTGCCCAAGACCGACACAGGGAAGCTGCTGCGCCGCACCCTGCTGGCCGAGATGGAGAAGACCCATGCCTGAAGCGGTCATCGTTTCCGCGCTCCGCACCCCCGTCGGCACCGCGTTCAAGGGGACGCTGCGCGACACCACCGCCTACGACCTGGCCCATCATGTGCTCACGGCCGCCGCGTCCGGGCTCGACCCGGCGCTGATCGACGACGTGATCCTGGGCGAGGGCCTGTACGGCGGCGGCGTCGTGGCCCGCCACGCCGCGATCACCGCGGGTCTCACCTCGGTGGCGGGGCAGGCGCAGAACCGGCACTGCGCGGCGAGTCTGACCGCCGTGCAGAGCGCGGCGGCGAGCATCCGTGCCGGGATGGACGAGCTCGTCATCGCCGGGGGAGTGAACTCCTCCTCCACCTCGCCCAAGCTCCGGTTCCGGTCGGGCGAGGACTGGATCGACCCGTGGAACCCGCCCACGCACCCGAACCGCCCCGACGCCCCCAACCTCGACATGTCGATCACGGTGGGCTGGAACGCCGCGGTCCGGGCCGGCGTGACCCGCGAGGAGATGGACGCCTGGGCGCTGCGCTCGCACCGCAACGCCGTCCGCGCCATCGACGAGGGCCGGTTCAAGGAGGAGATCGTCCCGATCGAGACCCCGCACGGGCTGTTCTCTGTAGACGAGCACCCGCGCCGCGAGACCAGCCTGGAGAAGCTCGCCTCGCTCAAGCCGCTGCACCCGGAGATCGAGGGCTTCAGCATCACCGCGGGCAACGCCGCCGGCGCCAACGACGCCGCGTCGGCCCTGGTCGTGGCGAGCGACCGCCTCGGCCTGCCCGCGCTGGCCACCGTCCGCTCCTGGGCGTCCGTCGGCGTCGACCCCGCCGAGACCGGCCTGGCCCCCGTGAAGGCGATCCCCAAGGCCCTGTCCCGCGCCGGCCTGTCGCTGTCCGACGTCGACCTGTTCGAGATCAACGAGGCGTTCGCCGCGATGTGCGTCGCCACCGTCGGGATGCTCGGCATCGACCCGGAGAAGGTGAACGTCAACGGCAGCGGCTGTTCGCTCGGCCACCCGGTCGCCGCCACCGGCGCCCGCATGCTCACCACCCTCGTCCACGAGCTGCGCCGCCGCGGCGGCGGCGTCGGCGTCGCCGCGATGTGCGCGGGCGGCGGCATGGGCTCGGCCGCGGTCATCGAGGTCCACGCCCCGTGACCCGCCCGTCCCCCCTCGGCGGGACCGGGAGCCCACGACCCCGGCGCCCGGTCCCGCCCTCCCGCCCCCGGTCCGCCGCCGCACTCCCGGGGAACGGCGCGCGGTGAACATCCCGGATCTGATCGACGCCGCGCGGAGCGGTTCACCGCGCGCCGCCGGAAGGCTGCTGAGCCTGGTCGAGGGCGAGGAGCGGGAGAAGGTGCTCGCCGCCCTGGACTCGGGCACGATCCGCGTCGTCGGCCTGACGGGTCCGCCCGGCGCGGGCAAGTCGACGACCGTCGCCGCGCTCGTCGGCGCCTACCGCGAACGCGGCCTGCGCGTGGCCGTCCTGGCCGTCGACCCGTCCTCCCCGTACAGTGGCGGAGCGCTGCTCGGCGACCGCATCCGGATGGCCGCCCACACCACGGACCCCGGGGTGCTCATCCGCTCCCTGGCCACCCGGGGCCACCTGGGCGGCCTGGCCGCCGCCGTCCCCGCCGCGGTCCGCGTGCTGGCGGCCCTCTCCTACGACCTCGTCCTGGTGGAGACGGTCGGCGTGGGCCAGTCGGAGATCGAGATCGCCGCCGTGGCCGACCCGGTCGTCGTCGTCCTCACCCCCGGTGCGGGCGACGCCGTCCAAGCCGCCAAGGCCGGCCTCCTGGAGGTGGCCGACCTCCTGGTCGTCAACAAGGCCGACCGGGAAGGCGCCCAGCAAACCGTCCGCGACCTCCACATGGAAACGGACGCCCCCGTCCTCTCACTGACCGCTTCCAAGGGCGAGGGCCTGACCGAACTGGTCGACGCGATCGAAGCCCACCACCGCGCCGACACCCCGGCCCGCCGAGAGGCCCGGGCCCACGCCCAGATCCTCTCCCTGGCCCACACCCTCCTGCACACCCACCCGGAGCTGCCCCGCCTGGCCGCCGCCGTGGCCGGGGGCGGCCACGACGCCTACACCGCAGCCGAGCTCCTCCTCCGCGCCTCCACCCGGACGGCCTGACGAAGCCGCGGCCCTGACCCTGCTCTCAGCGTTCGTCAGCCAAGGAGAACGCTGGTCCAACCACCGTGTGGCTCGAACCACCGAGGTCAAAGCGACGATTCATCTGCCGCCCTGGCAGACGGTGCACTGAGCCTCTTGCATCCTTGATGAGGACCGTTGGTCACGGCATGATCGCGGGTTGAGGATTCGCCCCTGGACGCAGAGAAGCCCCTGGTAGACGGGTTGATCACCACAATCGGCCTGTCCCACCAGGAGCTTCTGGATGTTGTTCTACCGCGCCGCGGTCGATTTGTCGCGCCCAACACTGAACTACGTGGCCGCCAGCGTCCGCCGCCACCGCAGGGCGATCAGGTCGCGGTGGCGGCGCTTGAACCCGACCCAACAGGCACTGCTGGTCCTGGTCTACCTGCGCAAAGGAGAGACGTTCGCCCAGCTCGCAGCCGGATTAGGAGTCTCGGAGGCGACCGCGTGGCGGCCGACCGGCCCTACTTCTCGGTCAAAAACCAATGCCACGGCATGAACGTGCAGGTCATCGCTGGCCCGGACGGCAGCATCCTGGGGACGTCCGGGGCGATGGCGGGCAAGACCCACGACCTGACCGCGGCTCGTGTGTGGGGCATCCTGCGCGAGCTGCAAAAGAGCGGGATCCTCACCCTGGCCGACAAGACATCCCATGCGGTGAAGGTGTCAAGCTGGTGCGGGAGCGATGGCGAAGGCGATGGTCTCCTGGTAGTGCTGGCGGGTTTGCAGGCAGTGATGCAGGCAGCCCAGGAGGCGGTTGAAGGTGTTGCGCAGGGCTGCGGCGTGGCCGTCTCCGGCTTGGCGTCGTCGCTGGTAGTGGGCGCGGGCGCCCGGGGAGGCGGTCAGTGCGGAGAAGGCCCAGTGGTAGCCGGCGCCAGCCAGGCGCTGGTTCTTGACGCGCCGGTGCATGACGAACACGCTCTTTCCCGAGGCGCGGGTCACGGGCGCTGATCCGGCATAGGCCTTGAGAGCTCTGGCATCGGCGAACCGTGAGCGGTCATCTCCGAGCTCGGCCAGAACCCGGGCACCGGTGAGCCAGCCCAAACCGGGCAGGCTGGTGATGATCTCGGCGTCCGGGTGCTGGTCAAAAGCCTGTTCGGCGGCCACGGCGAGTTCGTCGGCGTTGAGGCAGGCCGCGTCCAGCGCCCGTAGCAGCGCCAGTGCCTGCCGGCCCATGGCTTGTTCGACCAACGAAGGCTGGCGCAGGTACTGGGCGGTGAAGACCTCGTGGAGGCGGGCGGCCTCGGCGGCCAGACCACGTTGCCGACCGGCCTGGCGCAGCAGTCCAGCGAGCTGGTCGACGGTCAGCTCCGCCGCGGCTGCCGGGGTCGGTGCGGCCGCCAGGATCACACGCGCCTCGGGCCGCATGATGCCGCCGCGGGCCTGACGGAACGCCGCCAGGAAGCCCGGGTAGTACTCGCGTAGCAGCGACCGCAGCCGGTTGTGGGCCTGGGTGCGGTCCCAGACCGCGTCCTGCTGGGTGTGGGCCAGGACCGCGATCGCCTGGACCAGGTCTGAGTCGTCCGGCAGCGGCCGGTGCATCGCCGCATCGGTCCGCAGGATGTTGGCCAGCACCATCGCATCGGCGTGGTCGGACTTCTTGCGCGAGACCGCGTGCCGGTCCCGATACCGGGCTACCGCCATCGGATTGATCACATACACCGGTCGGTCCGTGGCCCGCAGGCAGGCCGTCAGCAACCCCCGCGAGGTCTCGATCGCCACCGGCACCACGCCGCCCGGGCCGTCCCCGGTCTGCGCCAGCAGCTCCAGCAGCTCCCCGAACCCGGCGGCGTCATCGCTGATACGCCGTCGTGCCAGCAGCTTGCCCTCGGCATCGATGACCGCTACGTCATGATGCTCCTCCGACCAGTCGATCCCGCAGAACACGGTCATAGGCATCCCTTCCGCCCACTCGTCGCTCCGACCGGCTGAAGGTCACTCCGCGCCCTCATGACAGGACTCCAGGTCCACCATCCCACCAGCGGTTTCGTGACCTCAGGCACCCGCAGGGCCCTCTCACTCGTCAAGGACTCAACGGCCCCGGCTCAAACAAGAGATGAACCCCTGCAGGCGGCTCAGGCCACCAATACCAGCAGCCCGGCCCGGGGCTGAACGAAACGACCGCTCTTGTCGTAGCGCTACCAGCGCCGCCTACTCATCAGGTCTCTCTCGCAGCCACCAGACCGGGCCCTATCTGCTCATTAGGCCTATCAGGGAGCCGAGGCCGCGGTCGTCATCACCCCGTACAAGGTCAGGAACAGAAGCAGGCCAACCGCTCGCACGCCAAGCTGCGCGGGCCTGGCGAGCGCGCGAACGCGCAGCTCAAGTCATGGCGCGTCTTGCAGAAGCTGCGGTGCAGCCCCGGCAAGGCCGACCACCTGGTCAAAGCGATCGCCGTTCTGCAGAACCACCGAACCGCTCAAGCCGCCCGGGGATGAAAGAGGCTCCATGATGAGCGGCCCGACCGCACGGGCGATAAGGCGGACATATCGGAATATTTGGCATTCTGGTGTTGTCCTGTGCGCATTGCCACACCAGTCACGTCAGTCCCCTCTTGAACTTTCACTAAAAACTCTCTTGGAACACCTTCTCTCGGATACGGTGGGAATCGATATATAGTGGTTTGGGTGTTCGGAGAGGATGCGTAGTGGCCGAGGCATTCACTGAATACCAAGAGGTGGGTGTGACTGACCCTCTCCGGCAGGGCGATGTGCTGGAGGCCGTTGACGCAGCCACGTCAATGTGGCAGCGACATCTCTTGATCATTACGGCTGACTGCGACTTCGCCCATGCCAAACATCAGGGGCGCGTCACCTGTGTCCCCTTGCTCACGGCCGACGAATACTTGACAGAAATGCAAGTCCCCAAGATTCGTGAGCGACTTGTCAAGAAACGCCTGGTCGCTATACGCGCGACCTTGTCGAGGGCCGGAGCACCCGGTATCAGCGACCAACGGCTTCGGGAGTGGGCGAGTGAGGAGCCTCCTGCGACCATCATCATGAGACTGGGATTGGAAGGGCCGACGGCCCAGCAGGCGAGAGCTGATTTCGAAGCTATTCGTATGATCGACGCCCCGGTATCCAATCTCAAGGAGAGTATTGACTCGCTCGTGGAGGCGCAGCTTCTGGGAAAGGGACATCCAAAGCGAGAGAACGCTTTGAAGAGCGTGATGTCTCCGTTGCAAGATGCATACGTGCGGCCACCAGGCGATGCGCTCTTTCTGGCTTCTATTGCACGGAAGCTCGATTCGGGTTATTTCGCCTACCTCCGGCACCTCGAGCAGGTTTGGGAGCCCGAGATATCGATAGGGCAGAGGCGGATAGAGGCTAAGTACCGCCGGATTTCTCGCATACGGGATCGATTCACGCACGCACTTGTCCAGAGGTTTGCGATGGTGTTCATGTCGATCGGCCTTCCTCGAGAATATGAAGACTTGCGTGACCTGTACTCGGAGCTGTTGGGAGATGATTTCAAATGAAGCCATTGGTGCTGACCGTGCGTGCACTCAGAGAGCTCGCCACCGGGCTCTCTCCTGAAGCTATATCGGCTTCCTCTGTCCTCTTCGAGATGAGCACATCAGAAATTGACTTCTTGATCGCTGCCGAAGATTCAGAAAATGCTCAGCGTATCATCCTGATGCGCGAACAAAACATCAAGGAGCGTTATGCTCCGGAGCATCTCTCGGATCTCAGGAGGGATGTTTTGAGTCGGATGGCGAGCTTTGCTGAGAGGGCGCGAACTCCTGGTTCGATTTCCTTGCCGAGAGGTTGGCACCAATACAAGCACAACAATTATATTTCTTTCTTTGTGGTACCGAAAAATGATACGCAGGCAAGTCGTTGGATCGCTGAGATCCTGCCTGGCGAGGGTGTGGACATCGTGTTTTGGACCACTACCACATCTGACCGGAGAGCAACGCTTGAAGAGTTCGAAGCATCCAACCGGCTGCCGATTCCCAGTTTGGACGACGGGTGGGATCGGGTGATCTCCTCTGCAAGGGAATACTTCGCTCAAGCTCGACGGTCCGAACCATCCGATGTCGAGATGTACCTCCCGGCGCTCGACCAGTCGACCACCAAGGGGTGGTCCTATGAACAGTGGCTGGAGGCTGTGAGCAACGATCAACGTGCGTTTATCATGGCATCGACGGACAAGTCCAT
Organism: Actinocorallia sp. B10E7; assembly: GCF_039871655.1. Taxonomy (NCBI): domain Bacteria; kingdom Bacillati; phylum Actinomycetota; class Actinomycetes; order Streptosporangiales; family Thermomonosporaceae; genus Actinocorallia; species Actinocorallia sp. B10E7. The sequence goes on along the minus strand of NZ_JBDPLZ010000011.1, from coordinate 78,100 downwards.
ACGTCTCCGAGGACCTGCGGGGTCAGGTAAGACTCTCGCGTTGACATTGAAAGCCATCCGGGAGGTGCTTCGCCTCCGTGAAACGGGGGATGGCATACGTGTTCTTGTCGTAACGCACAGTTGGGCGCTCGCTGCGCAGATCGCGGACTCCATTGATTCGATGGGGCTCGGTCTACTGAACGAGATAGACGTGTTCCCGCTCCTGGAAATCGCACAGACGACATCCCCGCGATATGTTCACGGCGATTCTGGTTTCAGTCTGATTGGCGAAGACAGTTACAGTGGCAAGCGAGCCCAATTGGATGAGATAACAGAACTTCTGGATGATTTCATTTCCAGAGACTGGATTACCTATCGAGGGCGCGTAAGTGAGACTCTGCGGTTGAGATTTGATTCGGAAGATAATGATGATCGACTTGCGCTTGCATGGGATCTGTTGATCGAATTCGGCTCCGTCATCGGCGCTTCATCCATCTTCCCCGGAGTCGGGTCGGAGCTGCGCTATTTCCAGCTGCCTCGTGCATCATGGATGCTTCCTCTCAGTACTCGGGAGGATATGCAGGTGGTGTTCCTGCTCTACTCGAGGTACATGGCAAGTCTTGATGCTCGTTTTCTCGTCACATCAGATCAGGTGCTTGCGGACTTCCTAAAAGATCTTGAGAAGCATGAATGGAACCGCGCACGAAGGGTGCAAGGATATGATCTGGTGTTCGTGGACGAGTTCCATCTCTTTAGTCCGTTGGAGCGCCAGGTGCTCCATTACCTCACCCGAGATGTCTCAACTTACCCGAGAATTTTCATGGCTTTTGATCCCCGTCAGTCGCCGTCTGAGGCATTTATCGGCCTGGCGGCTGACGGTACCCGGTCATCGAGCTCGGCCACAACGGACAGGGAACTCGGTGATATAGCCAACTTCGAACTCACGACAGTGCATAGGTTCACGCCACAGATCCTTGACCTGATCAAGCACGTTCATCATGAGTTTCCAACCCTCGACCTGGGGCGCCACTGGGATATCGACTTCACCACTGTGGAATCGGCGCAGGACGATGGTCCTGTGCCGCGTTTGATTTCGGCTGCCTCCCGCCCTGCTGAGGATATCGACATCTTTCGAGCAGTTCAGGAGCTGTACTCATCTGGGCGATTGGCTCTCGCAGTGGTCGATACCCGTCAGTGGCGGAGGTTCAGCGAGCTGGCTTCTCACATCGGTCAGTCCGGTAAGTTCCATGTGTCCACGATTTCCGGACGGTCTGATATCGAAGGCCTTGGCTATCGGCGCCGTGGGCTCGTCGTCGGACCTGCAGAGTATCTGGCGGGACTGCAGTTCGACTCGGTGCTCGTGGCCGGTATTCCAGATCTGAACGTCGCTGCTCCGACGGCCAATGAAAGGACCCGTCTTCTATCCCTTCTCTATCTCGCGCTCAGTCGTGCGCAGAGAGAGGTTCGCGTTTACGTGAACGAGGATGACGGAGGAGCTCCCGAGGTACTCATTCGGGCGGTCGCTAACGGCCTAATGGAGCCAGTGAAGGGAAGTCTTGTCTAATTTGAATTGACCTCCATGAACTGTGACCAGACCCATCTGGGGCGGAAGGTGAATTAGTTTTCGGTTTTCGTTGCGCTAGCCTCGATCTTCCGCGATTCTTCCACCCGGCCGTCGATTACGGCGGGGGAGCTGTTGACCACGCCGACGTGCAGCGAGGGGGGAGCCACCGACCAACCGCTGTTCGGCTCCGCTCGGCTTGAGCGTGTCCCGCAGGGCGGCGGCCATCCGCTGAAGGGTGGGGAACAACAGCTTCTCGGCGCGTCCGGCGCTGTCCGAGACCGCGGTCACGTCCTCGGTGGGCAGTGCGACCAGCCGTTCGGCCCGTCCCAAGGAGACAGCGTCGAGGAAGATCATCGCGATCTTGGTCAGTCACGCCTCCGGCGTCTCGATCCGGTCGCGGTCGGCGGCTTGCCGACGCAGGAACACGTCCTGCACGGCATCCTCCGTCGGCGGCCGAGCCGAGTAGACGGTATGCGAGTGAGGCCAACCGCCCGGCGTCGCGGTCAAGGCTGGGGAAGGCCAGGGGAGGATCGACGCCCATCATCGCGCCGACACCCCGGCCCGCCGAGAGGCCCGGGCCCACGCCCAGATCCTCTCCCTGGCCCACACCCTCCTCCGCGCCTCCACCCGGACGGCCTGACGAAGCCGCTCAGGAGGGCGGGGGAGGAGGGCCGGTGCCGGCGGGGACCGGGGAGGGCTCGGCGGCGGCCGGGGCGCGCGGGACGACCAGGCGGAGGAGGGGGCCGGTCAACGCGGTGGTGAGGACGGCCATGAGGACCATCAGGGAGTAGAGGTCCTGGTCGAGGAGGCCAAGGGAGAGGCCTGCCGAGAGCATGACGAGTTCGGTGAGGCCGCGGGAGTTCAAGAGGACGGCGAGGGTGGCCGACTCGGGGCGGTGCAGCCCGGAGAGGCGGGCGGCCAGGAAGACGCCGCCGGATTTGCCGCCCATGGCTACCAGCATGATCAGGGCGAAGTGGCCGAGACCATCCCAGCCGATCCGGGAGAGGTCCACCTTCAGGCCGGCCGTGACGAAGAAGAGCGGCAGCAGCAGAGATGTGCCCATCTTGTGGACGGCGTCCTCGACCTCGGTGCGGATCTGGGGGAGGTCGTCCTTGGGCAGGAGGAGGCCGAAGAGGAAGGCCCCGAGGATGAAGTGGAGGCCCATCCATTCGGTGCAGGCCGCGGACAGGAGCAGGCCGGGGACCACGAGGGCCAGGACGCGCTGCGTCGAGCCGCCGGTCCGCTCCGCGTGGGCCATCAGGCGGCGGGCCGCGGGGCGCAGCGCCGACAGCAGGGCGAGGAGAACGGGGAGCAGCAGGAGCCGCCACTGGCCGTGGTGTCCGGCGAGCACGGTGAGCGCGGCGAGGGCGAGCCAGGCGAAGGCGTCCGTGACGGCGGCGCTGGAGAGGGCGAGAGCGGCGACGGGGGTGCGGGTCATGCCGCGGTCGTGCAGGATGCGGGCCAGCACGGGCAGGGCGGTCACCGACATCGCGACGCCCAGGAACAGCAGCGACGCGGCGGACCCGTCGGGCAGCAGGTACCAGGCCAGGAGCACGCCCAGCCCGAACGCGGGGAGCACCGAGCCGATCGAGACGGTGGTGACGGCGCGGCGCATACCCCTCAAGAGCCGGTGGTCGAGCTCGAAGCCGACGGTGAACATGAACAGCGCCACGCCCACGTCGGCCAGCGCCGTCAGGTAGGGGCGGGCCTCCGGAGGGAAGAGGAGGTCTCCGACGGCGCCGTCCAGGAGGGTCGGGCCCATGAGGATGCCGGCGATGATCTCGCCGATGACGGGCGGCTGGCCCACGCGGCGGGCGAGGGAGCCGATGAGGCAGGCGGCGGCGAACACCAGGGCGAGGTCGAACAGCAGGATGACGAGCTGGTCAGAGGTCACGGTGGCGGTCCCGTCGTTCGGGGGGCGGGGTCGTCAGGGCGCGGCGGTCAGGGTCAGGGTCCGTTCCACCCGGTCGAGGAGGGCTCGGCAGTCCGCGGGGGATGCCGCGGTCGCTGTGATCAGGGCGACGCGGCCGTCGATGAGGCCCTTGCGGGGCGGGGAGACGACGTCGCCGGGGGCGACGAGCGGGACCGCCAGGTCGACGCCCGGCGGCAGGGCCTCGGGGAAGGACAGCGAGGCGACGCGGGTGTCGTTGCGAGGGGGGTAGCAGAAGCGGATCCCGGCGGTCCGGGAGACGGACGGGGTGAGGTCGGGCGCCGTGCCGCAGGCGACGTCGGCGGCGGCCAGACCGGGGTCGACCCCGGTGGCGAGCAGGCCCAGATAGGGGATGAGGTCGCCGCCGAGACGGCCGTTGACCTCGATGAGCTTGGGTCCGTCGGCGGTGAGCTTGAGCTCGGTGTGGGTCCAGCCGTCGGCGCAGCCGAGGGCCTCGTGGACGGACGACAGCACGCGCAGCAGCCCGGGATCGGTCAGGAGCGGGTCGGCGGCGTCCAGGACGTGGCCGGTCTCCTCGAAGTAGGGCGGGAAGCCGATGTCCTTGCGGGCTACGAACACGGGAGTGACCCTGCCGCCCCGGACGACGGCGTCGACGCTGATCTCCGGTCCCTCCAGGTACTCCTCCACCAGGACGCCCTGGTCGAAGACGGGCTGGTCGGAGACGGGCACGTCGCGGGTGGCGGTGAACTGGTCGGCGAGCTCGTCCTCGTCGGCGACCAGGACGACGCCCTGGCTGCCGCCGGCGGCGCGCGGTTTGATGACCACGGGGTAGCCGATGCGGGCGGCGGCCTCCTTGGCCTCCGCCAGGTCGCCGACCAGGGCGAAGCCGGGCTGGGGGAGGCCGCGGGCGGCGAGGGCCGCGCGGGTCGCGGACTTGTCGCGGCAGCGGCGGACGGCGTCGGCGCGGGTGCCGGGCAGGCCGAGTTCCTCGGCGGCGAGCGCGGACTGCACGATGTGCTCCTCGTGCCAGCTCAGCACGCCCGCGACGGGCTCGGCGGAGGCGAGCGCGCGGGCGGCGGGCACGACGTGTTCGGCTCCGGTGTGCGGGACGACGGTCGCGCCGTCCAGGTAGGCCTTCTCCCACGTGGGTTCGATGGCGGTGACGAGGTGGACGCGGTAGCGCGTGGCGATGGAGCGCAGCAGGTATTCGCGGTAGTCGCGCAGGCCGGTGGTGATGAGCAGCAGCAGCGGAGTGGTCACGGCAGCTCCCTGTGGGCGGGTTCGACCCGGATCGTGGCGAACAGTTCGGTGAGGAAGCCTTCGAGGACTTCCGAGGACGCCGGGCCGATGACGCCCGCGACGGGGATGTCGAAGTCGGCGTAGGTGATGGTGTCCTTGACGGGTTCGTCGGGGGCGCGCTGTACCCAGCGGTGGACGAGCGGGTCGTCGCGGAAGCGTTCCTCGCCGCTGATCCGGCAGTACCGCGAGCCGAGGGTGTGGCCGGGGATCACGAAGAACCCGTACATCCCGTCGGGCCCGGGGGTGCGGGCGGGCGGCAGGCCCGCGGTCTCTCCCACGAGCTGGAGCACCTGCGCCGACTGCAGGTGCACGCCCGTCGCCAGCTCGAACGCGTCCACGATGTCGGCTCCGCCGGGGCGGGCCCCGACCTCGAGGAACACCGGACCCTCGCCGCTGAGGATCGCCTCCAGGTGGAACGGCCCGTCGAGGACGCCGACGGCGCGCAGGCAGTCCCGGGCCCAGTCCGCCAGGTCCGGCGGCGTGTCGATCTGCACCGATCCGAGTGGTGTGCCCTCCCGCGCGTAGCTCAGGCAGGTGCCGAGGTAGCGGGACGCCAGGACGGAGTGGAGGTCGCCGTCCGCCATGAGCCCGTCCAGGTGGATGACGGGGCCTTCGACGAACTCCTCGATCTCGTGGTCAGCGGCGTCCACGGACCGGCCCGCTTTCAGCGCCGCCGCGACGGTCGGGTGCTCGCTGACCCCTTCACTGGAGGCTCCCGACAGCGGTTTGAGCACGGTCCTGCCCTTCCAGGGCACCGCGCTCTCCCCTCCGGCGAGGGCCGCGCCCAGCGGCAGGTAGCGGGGGGCGCGCAGCCCGGCCGCCTCGACCGCCGCCTTCATGACGACCTTGTCGCGGACGGGCAGGACGTCGGCCTCCCGCGGGCCGGGCGTGCCCAGCGCCTCCCGCACCCGCGCGGCGGGCAGCAGGTCGTATTCCGACATCGCGATGACCAGGTCGGGGACGGGCAGCCCGGCGACGGCCTCCAGCACCTCCCGGGCGGTGTCCCCGGTGCCGGGCCGCTCCACGAACCGGGCCCGGACGCCCTGCGGCAGGGTCGCGACCCGGTCGGCGGCGCTGACGTAGGTCACCTCGTGGCGTTCGTGGTCGATGTTCTGCGCGTAGCGGGCGAAGGAGTCGGGAATCCGGTGCATGACGAGGATGCGCATGGGTCAGTCGGCCTTTCCCAGGGCGGGGACGGGTAGGGGGGACCCCTCGGCCGTGTGGTCGCGGACGAGGAGGGAGAGCACGCCGGGCAGCCCGACCAGGGCCGCCATCACCAGCACCGTCGCGGTGTAGGAGCCGGAGTCCAGCAGGGGGCCGCACAACATCGAGCCGAGCGGCACCGCGCCGAGCATCAGCGTGCGCATCAGGGTCATGGTGCGGCCGCGCAGCTCCTCGGGGGTGCGCTCGTAGCGCACGGTCTGCGAGAAGACGACCAGCACCGACGTGGCCAGCCCGCACACCACCTGCCCGGTGAGGATCAGGACGGGGTCAACGGGCAGCAGGAGCAGCAACCCCGCCCCGCAGACGAGCTGGAGCAGGCCCATGCGGAGCATGGGGCGGCGGGCGGGGCGGACCGCGCCCCCGACGAGCGAGCCGACCAGCTCGGCCCCGGCCAGCACGCTGACCAGCACGCCGAGCATGACGGCCCCGCCGGGCAGCCGTTCGTGGGCGAGCCACGGCTGCATCACGATGAGCATGCCCAGCCCGACGTTCAGGGTCGAGAACGCGATCGTGATGACCAGCATGACCCTGTCGCGGCGCAGGAACGCCAGGACGGGCCGCCACGAGCCGCGGTCGGCGGTGTTCTCCCCGGCCCGGTGGGGCGGTTTGTCGAGCGGTGCCTTCATGGCGAGCACGGCTCCGGCGAACACGAAGTAGGAGAGCGCGTCGACGGTCAGGACGCCGTGCGCGCCGATCAGCGGGATCAGCGCGCCGCCGACCGCGGGCCCGATCAGGTTCGCCGCGGACGCGGCCGTGATCTCCAGGGCGATCGCGGCGCTCAGCCCGCTCTTGGGCACCAGCTCGGGGATGACGGCGGGCACCACCCCGATCGGGATGATCTTGAGCAGGCCGTACACGGCGGCGACCGCGTACAGGTACGGCAGCGGCACGTCGGAGAAGAGCGCGTACAGCGGGACGCTCAGCATCACCAGCCCGCGCAGGACGCAGTCGGCGACGAGGATCCAGCGGCGCGAGAACCGGTCGACGATCCATCCGGCCATCGGCCCGCCGACGAGGATCGGCGCGAAGTAGCAGACGCCCAGCAGCGTCAGGCTGCCGACGCCGCCCGTCGTGACGGCGATCCACGACAGGGCGATCCAGGTGCTGCCGTCGCCGATCAGGCTGACGACCGAGCCCGTCCACAACAACCGGAAGTCCCGTTCGCGCAGGACGTCCAGGTAGGCGCGGGCCGAGTGGCGCTCACCCTTCACGGACGGCGCCGATTCCGACGAAGCACATGAGCGCGGGCGCGTCCGAGCGGTTGTGCCAGGCGTGCCGGGTGCCCTGCTGCACCACGCAGGTGCCGGGGGTGAGGCGGACCTCGGTCCCGTCGTCCAGTTCCAGCCACAGCTCGCCCTCCAGGCAGATGCCGTAGTCGAGGGTGTCGGTGGAGTGCATGCCGGAGTCGTCGCCCGGCTCGAAAGGGTCGAGCAGGCCCGGCAGCAGCGCGTCGGCCTCGGCCCGCAGCGCGTCCGGATCCCCGGCGGGCTCCGGCACCGACGAGGCGGGCGCGTACCGCGCCAGCAGCAGCCGGGTGCCGCCCGGCCCGGCGAAGAACGGGAGCGTGACGGGCTCCGCGGGCTTCGCGCCGACCGAGGGGGTGCCGTCCGGGGTGCCCCACAGCAGGAAGAACTCCACGCCGGGGGAGGCTCCGACGGTGACGGGCTCGGCGGAGGCGTCCATGAGGACCTCCGCGGCGCCGCCGGTCACGACGAGGCGGGGCTGGATGGGCAAAAGCGCGCTCCTTGTCTCAGAGTCGTTGCAGGACCTCGGCGCGCAGCCGGTCCAGGAGTCGTTCTTCGGTTTCCTTCAGGGTCAGTGCCTCCGCCGCGAGCGCCGACACGTCGACGAGGCCCGTGACCGCGCCGATGAGGAGCCTGCTGCGCAGCCCGGCCGCACGTTCGACGGCCGTCCCCAGCAGGGCGTCGGTCTCCGGGTCGGGGAGCTGCCGGCGGACGTACTCGCGCAGGCAGGTCCGGGAGCCGAGGTACACGGTGAAGACGTCGCCCAGCAGGGTGATCGCCCGGCCCGGCGCGATCCACGGGGAGCCGAGCAGGTCCGCTGCGCCTTTCAGCACCGCGTAGGTGTCGGTGTAGGCCTCCAGACGCGCGGCGAACATGGCGGCGATTCCGGCGGCGGCCTCGGCGGGGTCGTATCCGGCCGTGGTGAACGTCCTGACCTGGCGGAGTTCGCCGTTGTCGAACGCGTCCGCCACGACCCGCTCGGGGAAGCGGTACTCGCACAGGACACTCGCTGGGTTGTCGTCGACGAACGACCAGTGGCCGTCCTCCAGGCCGGTCAGCATGATCGTGTGGGTGACGTGCTGCTTGCGGTACTCGACGCAGTGCGGCAGGTAGAACACGTCGATGACCGGCAGCGCGAAGCCGCTCTCGCGGACGGCCTCCAGCAGGAGCGGCCGGGCCTCGGCGTAGTCGGCGGCCGGGGTCTGCCGCGCGGTGACCCCGAGCAGGGCGAGGGCCTCGGCGTCCAGGACGGGGCTCTCGAAGTCGTACCTCGGCCTGCCCTCCCGGACGATCTGCCGGTGGATCTCGTCGGTGCCGACCAGCGCCCCGGCGAACAGCAGCGTCACGTCCGGCACCGCCTCGCCGAGCCTGACCAGGGACTGGCGCTGGTAGCAGTTGAGGTAGGCCCTGCTGTAGAGGTCCTTGTCGTAGGAGTAGACGGGGGCGGCCACCGACTCACAGCACCTTGGTCATGTAGGAGCTGTGCGGGTCGTCGGTGTAGTCGGCGAACGGGCCGGTGTAGGTGAAGCCGAAGCGCTCGTACAGCTTGCGGGCGGGCAGGAAGTGCTCGGTCGAGCCGGTCTCCAGGCTGAGGCGCTTGAGGCCCGTCTCCCGCGCCTCGGAGATCATGTGGCCGAGCAGGTGGGCGGCGACGCCGCCGCGGCGGCGGGTCGGCGAGGTGCGCATCGACTTGATCTCGCCGAGCTCGGCGTCGTGCCTCTTGATGGCGCCGCAGCCGACCAGCTCGTCGCCGTCGTAGACCGACCAGAAGGTGATCTCCTTGCGGCGCAGCCCGTCGAGGTCGAGGGCGTGCTTGCTCTCCAGCGGGGTGATCGCGCGCATGTCCTGCACGTGCTCCTCGAGGAACGCGGCGATCTCGGGACCGGAGAGGTCGTCGACGATGATCTTCATGATGCGGGAGTTCCTTCCAGTAGTCCGCAGGCGAAGAAGCCGGGGGCGGAGGCCGTCGCCAGGTACAGCTCCCCCGGACGCAACCCCTGGCCGTCCGCGTGGTCGGCCAGGTTGATGATCCAGTCGCAGTTGCCGCAGTGGGCGTACGCACGCATCGGCCCGGTGAAGTGCAGCAGTGGGCGCGGCAGCCCGGCGGCCATCGCGTTGAAGGCCGTCAGCGGCTCGTAGAGGTTGGTGGGGAAGACCTTCGCCACCCGGTCGAGCCCGGCCCCGCCCTTGGCGAGCGCCTTGGCCAGAGCGGTCCGGGCGACGCGCTGCCGGGAGACGAACGAGTCGTGGCCGGCCAGCCCCTCCGGGTCGACGGCCGCCGCCGTCGACAGCAGCCGCAGCGGGCCGCCGGCCGTCCTGCTGATCAGGCAGCCGGCCACCGCGTCGCTGAACAGCGCGAACTGCCTCACCCGCTGGGCGTCGTCGGGGGTGAAGTCCAGCGCGACGACGAGGACGTGACGGACGTCCTCGTCGTCGAACGCCTGCCGGCCGTACCGCAGCGCCTCGAGGGAGCTGCAGCACTGCAGGAAGGACAGGACGGCCGGGACGGCCGAGGTCAGGCCCAGGCCGAGCATGACCTCGACGGCGAAGTCCCGGCCGAGCCGGGCGAGGGTGGCGTCGGACGTCGCGAACACGATCCGGTCGACCTCGGACGCCGGCACCCCCGCGTCGTCGAGGACGCGCTTGACGCAGTCGGCGACGTACTCGCCGACCGGCCGGGTCATCGTCCGGAACGTCCCGGCGCCCATGGACGCGAAGTCCGTGTCGGGCGACTGGGCGCGCCACAGCTCGTCGAAGCCGGGGATGTCCTTCGGTTCGCGTTCGAGGTCGCCGAACGCGCAGGCGAACGATCCGATCGCCGGGGTCACGACGCGCTCTGGTCGATCTCGTCGAGGACCGACATGATGCCCGCGACGTCGTTGAGGCGCGGCACCCACGCCGGGTCGATCATGACGCCGGGCGCGTTGGCCTGGATGTAGTTGTTGACCAGCAGGATGACGGCCAGGGAGCCGATGCCGAGCTCCTCGCGGGTGGCGTCCGCGGTGACCTGCTCTTCCGTCAGGTGCGCGGTCTCCGGCTGGGTGCTCAGGAAGTCGACGAGCTTCTTCAAGGACGTCTGGGTCTCCACGGCGGGCATCAGGGGGTCACCTTCTTGAACTCGTAGCCGTTGAGGTTGCGCTCGTGGATGCGGTTGTAGCCGTAGCGGTCCTCGCCGGAGACCAGCACGCAGCCGTGGTAGTCGAGGTCGATCGTGTCGCCGAACTCGCTGAGGCTGTCGACGTTCTCGTAGACCTTCACCGAGGGGGCCACGTACCGGGAGGCGTAGGCCAGGCGGGTCTCGTCGCTGACGTTGGGCAGCGAGCCGTGGATGCACTTGGCGAGGAAGATCACGAACTGGCCGGGCTTCATCTCCATCTCGACGATCTGCTCCTGCTCGGGGTCCCAGTCCTGGTCGAGCTTGAGTTCGGAGTAGTCGTAGCCGAAGAAGTCGTGGGTCTTGCTCTCCACGTCGAGGGTCAGCGGCTTGCTCTCGTCGTAGTACCAGCGCTTGTGGCTGCCGGGGATGAAGCGCAGGCAGCCGTTCTCGCGGCCGGCCGGGGAGAACGCCGTCCACACCGTCAGTTCCTGGGTGAGGTAGTCGGTCTCCTCGGTGTACTTCAGCGACGGGGTCGAGGCGGTCGTGGTGTCGCCGACGACGAACGTCTCGACCTGGTGCCAGCCGGTGCCGCTCTCACCCGGCGTCTTCTGGAAGATGTTGGTCTTCCAGCACAGGATGTCGTCGCCGATGAGGCTGCGGAGCCGGTTGACGATCTCCGGCCTGGCGACGTGCTCCGAGAGGGTGTTGCAGTCCAGGTGCCGGTCGTAGTTGATGATGGTCGAGTTGTGGGGCTTGTTCTGCGACAGGACCATCTCGATCTTGGCCTGGTTCCACAGCAGCGGAGCCTCGTCCTCGTCGTACAGGTCGAACGGGCCGACGAAGCCGTTCTCGCGGAAGAACGCCACCTGCTCGTCGGTCAGACCCTGGACCGTGGTGTCCGTCATCTAGTTCGCGGCGCGAAGACCCCTGCCTTCAGGCGGGGGAGGAAACGCCGCTCCCTCCCTTCACTGTGCGTGTTCTTGTCTGTTCTCTTGGTAAAATGCGGGGCATGGGACGGCAGGTGAAGCGGGCGTTCCGGTACCGCTTTTATCCGACGGAGGCGCAGGCAGCGGAGCTGTCGCGCACCTTCGGCTGCGTCCGCCTGGTCTACAACCGGGCGCTGGAAGAACGCACCCGCGCCTACCGCAACGAGGGGCGTCGGGTCTCCTACGTGGAGTCCTCCGCGCTTTTGACCGAGTGGAAGCGCACCGAGGAGCTCGCCTTCTTGGGCGAGGTCTCCTGCGTTCCGTTGCAGCAGGCTCTGCGGCATCTGCAGGCCGGGTTCGTGAACTTCTGGGACAAACGCGCGAAGTACCCGACGTTCAAGTCCAAGAAGAAGTCCCGCGCGTCCGCCGAGTACACCCGCTCCGCCTTCACGTTCTGCGACGGGCGGCTGACCCTGGCGAAGATGGACGGCCCGCTGGACATCGTGTGGTCCCGGCCCCTGCCGGAGGGCGCGCAGCCGTCCACGGTGACGGTGTCGCGGGACGCGGCCGGGCGCTGGTTCGTGTCCCTGCTGTGCGAGGACCGCATCGCCCGCCTCGACCCCGTGGAGCAGTCGGTGGGCGTGGACGCCGGGATCACGTCCCTGGTGGTGCTCTCCACCGGGGAGAAGATCGCCAATCCCCGGCATGAGCAGCGGGACCGCCGCCGGCTGGCCCGGGCCCAGCGGGAGTTGTCCCGCAAGGCCAAGGGCGGCAGGAACCGGGAGAAAGCCCGCCGGAAGGTCGCTCGCGTCCACGCCCGGATCACCGACCGCAGGCGGGATTTCCTGCACAAGCTGAGCACTCGGCTCGTCCGTGAGAACCAAACGGTCGTGATCGAGGACCTCGCCGTCCGCAACATGGTCAAGAACCACTCCCTGGCCCGCGCCATCTCGGATGCCGCCTGGCGGGAGTTGCGGTCGATGCTGGAGTACAAGGCCGACTGGTACGGGCGGAACCTCGTGGTCGTGGACCGCTGGTTCCCCTCCTCCCAGCTGTGCTCCGCCTGCGGACACCGGGCGGCGAAGATGCCGCTGGGCGTCCGGAAGTGGACCTGCACCCGGTGCGGGGCCTGTCATGACCGGGACGTCAACGCAGCCAGGAACCTTCTCGCCGCCGGGCTGGCGGAGAGCTGAAACGCCTGTGGAGCCGGTGTAGGACCTCAAGGGCGCGAGCCCGGCGGGCAACCGGCGGTGAAGCAGGAACACCGACCCGTGAGGGAAGGAATCCCCGCCCTTCAGGGCGTCGGAGGAGGTCAACTCTCAGCTGCCTTTCTCGGGGTTCTTCACCTTGTGCTTGCCGAGCAGCCGGGCGGCGTTCCCGTGGAAGAACAGGTCCCGCTCGGTCTCGGTCATCTCCGGGGGGAAGGCCTCCTCGGTGAGGAGCCTGGTCAGGAAGTCGGACTGCCTGCCCTGGAGACGGAAGATCGGCCAGTCGGTGCCGAAGAGGATCTTGTGGTTGATGCCCTTGCGGAAAAGGGCGTTCAGGCCGGGGACTCCGTTGGCCTCGAAACCGCTCACGTCGATGTAGATGTTGGGGCGGTTGTTGCAGAGCATCGCGCACTCGTCCGGGTAGTGGACGCTGCCGTGGGCGAGGACGAAGTCGACGGTGGGGAAGTCGCGGGCCGGCCGGTCGATGTGGATCGGCAGGGCCGCCTCGAAGTCCAGCACCGGGGAGGTCGCCCCGATGTGGGTGAGCACCGGCAGCCCGTACTGCGCGCAGAGCTCGTAGAACGGGTACAGGATGTCGTCGGAGAGGCGGTAGCCGCACGGCGGGTAGAGCTTCAGCCCGTCGAACCCGAACTCGGTGATGGAGCGCTCGAACAGGGCGAGGCCGTCCGCGCCCCACCGGGGGTCGACCCCGGCGAAGACGCGGAACCGGCCGGGGTAGTGGTCGACGACCTTCTTGTGGTGTTCGAGGATCTCCTCGATCGTGTGGGAGCCGTCGCGCAGCGCGTAGGTGAAGTCGGGCACGAGCAGGACCGCCTCGTCGATGCCCGCCTCGTCCATCTGCGCGACGAGTTCGTCGCAGGACGGGTCGTTCAGGGTGCCGTCGTGCATCCGGGCGACCTTCTCGCGCGGGATGGGGACGCCCTTGGCCCGCAGCGCCAGCTCCATGTTGGCCACGACGCCGTCGCGGAAGGACGGCGGGAAGCACATGGTGTCGGCGATGTGGCAGTGGAAGTCGATGATGGGACGGGTCACCGGCCTCAGCCCTCCCGCACGATGTCGATGATGTCGGACACGTACTCGGCCTTGACGAACCGGTCGACGTAGCCGAACGCGTCGATCCCGGCCTGTTCCTCCAGGACGAACACGATGCTCATCAACCCCACCGAGTCCACGCCCAGGTCCGAGCGCAGGCTCATCGACGGCTTGATACCGCCCTTGGCCGAGGCCCTGGGCAGGACGCTGCCGATGAGCTCGCAGACCCGTTCGTCCGTCAGCGCCTTCACCGCGCCACCTCCGCGAAGACCTCGCGCATGACCGCCGTCCTGTCGAGCTTGAAGTTCCTGGTGAGCAATCCGTTCTCCACGGTCAGTTCCTTGTTCGGCCGCAGGACGACCTCGGCGATCCGGTGGGCGGCGTCCCGGGTCCGGTTGAACTCGGCGACCGCCGCCTCGACCCCGGCGGCGAGCTCGGGCGAGTCGCCGTCCTCCAGCCACGCCACGCAGGTCAGGAGCCCGTCGCCGGCGGGCGACGCCACGAGGACGCGGGTGGCGGGGGAGCTCTTCTCCAGTTCCAGCTCCAGCTCCTCGGGGTTGATCTTGACCCCGCTCCGGGTGATGATCACGTTCTTCTTGCGGCCGGCCAGCCGCAGGAAACCGCCCTTCTCGAACACGCCGAGATCGCCGCCGGTGATCGACCCGTCCGGCAGGAACACCGACGGCCGGGTCTCCACGCCGTCGAACACGTAGCCCGCCGCCTGCGGGTGAGGGCTTCGGACGACGACCTCTCCGTCGTCGGCCAGCGTCACCTCGATGCCCGCCACGGGGCGGCCCGCGGTTCCGGTGCGGTGCCGTCCGGGCAGGTTGAACGCGATCCAGCCGACCTCGGTGCTGCCGTAGACCTCGAACAGCGGGGCGCCCAGCTGCTGGAAAAGCCGGACGACGTGCGGCGGGACGGGCGCCGAGCCGGTGAACATCAACCGGACCCGCGACCCGTACATGCCGGTCCAGCGGTGGCCCAGCCGAGCCCGCAGACTCCGGGTCAGCCCTTCGGGAAGCGCGGCGTGCAGCAGTGCGGCCACCTGGTAGGGCAGCTTCTCCTTACCCTCCGCCGCGTCGACACGGTTGGCGACGATCTCGTAGAACGACGGCGGGCCCAGCACGATCGTCGGTTCGAGCTTCTTCAGCTGCTGGAACATGCGCTCGGGCGCGACGACCGTCGCCGAGCAGCCGGAGACGATCGCCAGGTACATCAGATACCGCTGCTGGAAGTTGGAGAACGGCATCACGATGAGGATGTCGTCGTCTCCGGTGACCTCCCACGCCTCACGCGAGGTGGTGATGGTGTTCATGACACCCGACCGGGTGAGCATCAGGCCCTTGCGCGAACCGGAGGTCCCGGAGGAGAACGCGACGGTGAACACGTCGGCGGGCAGTTCCGGCCGGTCGCCGGGGCCCCATTCACGCGGGGTGAACCGCAGCGGGCGTTCTTCCAGCAGCGCCGCGGCGGGCGGCAGCCCTTCCGAAGACGGGACGGCCCGGCCGACGACGAGTAGCGCCGTGAGGCGGTAGCGCTCGACCAGCTCCGCCAGTTCCTCCGGTTCCGGCCGTCCCTGGACGGCCAAGGCCACCGAGACGCAGCCCATGCCGAGCAGCGCGAGGTCGACGACGATCCAGTCGTAGCAGTTCGGTCCGAGGACGCCGACGAAGTCGCCTTCGGCCACTCCGCGTTCCCGCAGCTCCCCGGTCAGGGCCGCCACGTCGTCACGCAGTTCGGCGAAGGTCCTGGTGTGGAGCCTCCCGTCGAGTCCCACCAGGCGGATCGTCCGGTCGGGGGCGGCGGCCAGCCGCTCGGGGAGGCCGGTGAGGTCAGCGGACATGAACACTCCTTCCGTGGAGTCCGGAGGCCAGGCGGGCGAGGGCCGTGCGCAGCCGCGGCCCCTGGTGGACCAGGGCGATCCGCAGATGCCCCGCCCCCGGGTTGCGCCCGCCGGCGTCGGCCGCGAGGTACCGGCCGGGCATGACGGTCAGCGCCTGTTCGCGCCACAGCCGCAGCGCGGCCGCTTCGTCGTCGGCGCCGACCGGGAGCCATAGGAAGAAGCCCGCCTCGGCCCTGCGGTAGCCGGGCAGCCCGGCGAGCGCCTCGTCGGCCAGGTCCCAGGCTCGGGCGAGCGCCTCCCGGGCGCGGCGCACCTGGGCGTCGTCCGACCACAGCGCGGCGGCCACCGCGGCGACCGGCACGGCCGTCGACACTCCGCAGGCGCGGTTGTGGGCGGCGAACTCCGCCGTGGTCACGGGGTCGCCCGCGGCGAACCCGCTGCGCAGCCCCGGCATCGCCGACCGCTTGGACAGGGTGTGCAGGACGAGGAAGCGCCCCGTCCCGGCTGCGTTCCGTTCAACCAGGGAGAGGTATCCCTCGGGGAGCTCGCCGGTGGCCAGGTCGGTGTAGCACTCGTCGACGATCAGGAGGGCGTCCGCCGCCGACGCGTGCTTGGCGATCTCCGTCAGCGCCTCCGGGCCGGCGACGTCGCCGCGCGGGTTGCCGGGATCGCACACGATGACCGCCGCGACGCGTCCGCCCGCTTCGGCGATGGCGTCCGCGACACCGGCCGCGGGGTCGCCGTCCGCCGGATAGAACACGCTCCGGGCGCCCGCCGCCGCGGTGGCCGCCCGGTAGGTCGGGTAGAACGGGTTCGGCATGACCACGGCGGCGTCCCGCCCCGCCTTCGCGACGGCCAGGGCGAGGGCGGCGGAGACGGCGTGCTTGGTGCCGGCCGTGGGCTCCACCGCGATCCGCCCGTCCGCCAGGGACCGGCCGACGCCGAACCTTCGCTCCAGCCACCCGGTGTAGGCGGCGCGCAGGGCGGGCGTCCCGCCGAGCGGCGGGTAGCGCGACCAGGCGTCCACGTCGGTGAGCGGGCCGAGGTCCAGGTCGCGGGGCACCGCGAGCCGGGACTCTCCCAGGTGCAGGTGGATCGGCTCCAGCCCCGGCGGCGGGGCGGCGTCGGCCAGCAGGCCGTGCAGCCGGTCGAAGGCGCCGGGTTCGGGCACGGTCACTCCCGCACCAGGTCGTTCAGGGCGGTCTTGCCGCGGGTGCGCTCGTCGGCGTACTTGACGATCACCGCGGCCGACAGCGCCAGCCACGGCCGGCCGGGGTCGGCGCGCGTCCCCGGGATGACGACGGCGTTCTCCGGCACCTCCCCGTAGTTCGTCTCGCCCGAGGCCCGGTCCACGATCGGGGTCGAGCGGCCGAGGAACACGCCCATGCCGATCACCGCGCCGCGCCGGACCCGGACGCCCTCGGCGATCTCGCTGCGCGCCCCGACGAAGACGTCGTCCTCGATGACCACGGGGCTGTCGCCGAGCGGCTCCAGCACCCCGCCGATGCCCGCGCCGCCGGAGATGTGGCAGCGCGCGCCGATCTGGGCGCACGAGCCGACCGTCGCCCAGGTGTCGACCATCGTCCCGGCCCCGACGAAGGCGCCGATGTTGACGAACGACGGCATGAGCACCGCGCCGGGCGCGATGTGCGCGCCGTAGCGCACCACGGCTCCGGGCACGACCCGCAACCGGGCCTCCTCGAAGTCCTCGCGCGCCCAGTCCTCGAACTTCAGCGGCACCTTGTCGAAGGTCCGCGGACGGCCGGGGCCGCCGTCGGCCAGCTCGTTTCCGGAGGTGAGGAACGACAGGAGGATCAGCTTCTTGACGTGGGTGTCGGGCACCCACTCGTCGCCGACCGGCCGCGCCGCCCGCAGCTCGCCCCGGTCCAGGGCCGCCAGACCCGCCGCCACGACGGGGGAGAGGGCCTCCAGATCCGCCCCGCTCAGCCGGTCCCGCCGTTCGAACGCGTCCTCGATGATCTTCTCGTGGTCCATGCCGGTCATGTCCGTGTCCAGGTGCCGCTCAGTACCGGCTCGGGCCGCCAGCGGGCCGTCGCCAGGTAGTCCTCGATGCCCTCGGCCCTGCGGATCTCCACGACGTCGCCGCCGTCGGTGAGCAGGAGCTCGGCGGGGCGGAGCCTGCCGTTGTAGGTGAACCCCATGGCGTGACCGTGCGCGCCCGTGTCGTGAATGAGGGCGATGTCGCCCACGCGCGGGTCCGGCAGCGTCCGGCCGACCGCGAACTTGTCCATGTTCTCGCAGAGCGCCCCCACCAGGTCGATCTCGACCTCGGGACGTCCTTGCGCGAACGGCAGGGTCGCGTGGTGGTAGGCGCCGTAGAAGCCGGGCCGCATCAGCGCCGACATCGAGGCGTCCACCCCGGCGATCTCACGGGCCTTGCGGCTCCGGTTGATCACGGTGGTGACGAGCACGCCGTGCGGCCCCGTCACGTACCGCCCGCACTCCATGAGGACGCGGGGCCGCGCGCCGGGGAAGCTCCGGTCCCGCTGCTCGATGATCGCCCTCGCGTAGGCCCCGAAGTCGAACGGGACGTCGCCCGGCCGGTAGGGGATGCCGAGGCCGCCGCCGACGTTCACGTACTCCAGTTCGACGCCGGCCTGCTCGGCGACCCTCGCGCCCAGCTCGATGACGTCGGAGGCGGCGCGCGCCGCGCGCTCCACGCTCAGCTCGTTCGCGCAGATCATCCCGTGGACGCCGAACCGCCGGGCCCCTCTGCGGCGGGCCTCCCGGTAGACGTCCACCAGCTCCTCGGCAGGCACGCCGAACTTGGTGCGGGTGGCGTCGCCCATCAGGGACGACCCCGCGGCCAGCCCGTGCGGAGACACCCGGAACGCCACGATCTCCGGCAGCTCGTCCGTGCGCTCGAAGAACGCCCGGTCGTCGAAGGTGATCAGAGCGCCCGCCTTGAGCGCCATCGCGTACTCGTGCGGCGAGGTGTTGTTGGAGGTGAAGACGATGTCCTCGCCCTGCGCGCCGAGCCTTTCGGCCAGCTCCAGCTCGACCGGCGAGGCGCAGTCGAGACCGCTGCCCTCCTCCAGCAGCAGCCGCAGCACGTTCGGATTGGGCAGGGCTTTGACCGCGAAGTACTGCTGGAAGGGCTCGCCTTCGAACGCCCCGGCCATCTCGCGGTGCGTCGCGACGATGCCGCGGGCGTCGTAGATGTGGAACGGGGTGCCGTAGGCCGCGACGAGGTCCTCCAGGATCGGGAGCAGCCTCGTGGTGAACTCCTCAGACGCCGGCAAGTCCACCTCCTCTCGGTTCTCGCGCCGTGTCACGGTCCACTCGGGTCGTCATGGCACCCGCGCGATGCAGATCGTCCGGTTGCGCAGGCCGCTGATCGGCCGCAGGTAGGGGAAGTAGTACGTTTCCACCGGCTCGAACCCGTGCTCGGCCAGACGCTCGCTGAGGTGCTCCTTGGAGATGAACCAGAAGTCCTTGAGCCGGTCGTGCGGCGTGAACGGCAGCGCCGGATCCCGTGGGGCGTCGTTGGAGAAGACCAGGTGGCTGCCGGATTTGAGGTCGAAGGTCTTGAGCTTGGCCAGCGCGGGGCCGGTGCCCTCCTCGGGGTCGAAGAGGTGGCCGAGGAAACCGTCGGCGTAGACGACGTCGGGTGTGCCGAGGTCGTAGGGGAGCATCGCGAAGTAGTCCGCGGTGAACGCCTCGACGCCCTTGTCGCAGGTGAGCGCGACGGCCTCGTCGTTCACGTCGATCGCGCGGACCCTCCGGTCCAGCCGGGCGAGGTCGCCCTCGACGAAACCGTTGCCGCAGCCCAGGGAGAAGATCTGCGCCCCGCTCTGGGTGAGCGAGAGCAGCTTGAGCACTATGTGCGAGCGGTACTCCGGGACGTAGGTGGAAGGCGTGATGGAGTCCTGGAACGCGCCTCCGCGCTCCCAGATGGCGTAGATGCTCTCCTCGGCCTGTCCGACCTGGCGAAGCTCCGTGTAGTAGTCGCGAACCTGGTCCAGATCCTGCTTCGTCTGAATCATCCCTGTCCTTGGTCGGCTCTCGAGTAGAGGTGTTCCTGCGTGTACTCGACGGACTTGAGCGGTCTGCGGCGCAGCTCCTCGACGAGCGACGCGAGCGGCGCCGGCGTCGCGGGGCCGAAGGCCCGGTAGAGCTTGCGGGCCTGGTCGGAACCGCCCGCGAGCAGGGCGTCCGCCAGGACCCTGGCGAGCGAGCGGAGCCCGGCCAGCACGACCTCCGGATCTCCGGTGAGCACGGGTCCGCTCCCGCCGTTCTCGAAGGCGAGCGCGCTGAACTGCCGGAAGTAGGACAGCTGCAGGTACATGCCGTCGCTGTCGGGGAAGTGGCCGAGGCCCCGTGAGGTGTACCGGAGGCATTCGGCGAGGTAGTAGGAGATGACGTCGGCGGCGGTGAAGCCGAACCGCTCCGCCCACACCTCCGCCAGGATGAGCGTGCCGAACACGTCGGCGGCGACCTCCTGGAGCGTGACGGACACCCAGCGGTCCGCCGCGTTCAGCTCCTTGAAGTCGGTCGACGGCCGGTGTACGAAGTGCCCGAACTCGTGGCCGAGGACCCCGAGGACCGGCACGGCCGCGAACCGCTCCGCCGCCGGGTCGAAGCCGTCGCCCACCCGGAGGAACTCCTCCGACAGCGGGGCCGAGGCGCTTCGGAGCAGCGCCTCGTGGGTGTTGGCGAAGTAGTAGGTCTTCTTGAAGGGCGAGTACTTGACGCCCTCGTCCTCGGGCAGGAAGTAGGCGATGTGCTTGGGGTGGAGGTTTCCCTCTCCCGCCATGAAGAACAGCTCGGCCGCGCCGAAGGCCGGCACGTCGCCCAGCTTCAGGTCGGGGTGGAGGGAGCGCAGGTAGTCCCCGGTCTCCTCCCGCATGCCCGACGCCGCGTCGACGAACGCCTGGCGGACGCCGTCGCGCCGGCAGGCGAACGCCGTCGGCAGGCCCTTGACCTCCTTGCCGTACCAGGTGGAGACCTGGCCTGCGACGAGGGTGTACTCCTCCTTGAGCCCGGCGAGCTCGGCGAGGATCTCGTCGGAGTAGCCGCCTTCGACGGCGTCGGCGCGCAGTGCCGCCGCACGCCGGTCCTGCTCGCCCGGCAGCCTTCCGCCGATCTCCCGCAGGGCCTTGGCGACGGGGGCCGGGTCGTTGAACCGGCGGCGCGCGGGCACGCCGATCTCCTTGACCCGCTGCCACTCGGCCTCGATCGCCGACTTCAGCGCGGCGAGCCCGGCGAGGAACTCCCCGCCGAGGCCGGGGCCGGCCGGGCCGAGGTCGAGGCAGGAGAGCTCGTACCCGGCGGACGGCGGCCAGAAGGCGCTGCGGTATTCCCGGTAGGTGCCCGTCCTGGACAGGTTGGAGGCGTGATCGAATCTGTCGGCGGCGAGCGCGTCGGCCACGGACCTTTCCTCTCTAGTCATTCCGCTGGTCCTCGAGAACGATGGCCGCGCCCTTCTCGCCGATCATCATGGCCGCGGCGTTGGTGTTGCCCGAGACCATCGACGGCATGACCGAGGCGTCGACGACCCGCAGGCCCGCCAGCCCGTGGACCCGCAGGCGGTGGTCGACGACCGCCATCGGGTCCGCGCCCATCCGGCAGGTGCCGACCGGGTGGTAGGAGGTGTCGCCGTTCCTCTTGGCGTAGTCCAGGAACTCGTCGTCGGTGCGCACGTCCGGGCCGGGGACCAGCTCGTGCGCCCGGAGCGCGTCGAACACGGGGTTCTCGACGATGGCGCGGGCCAGGCGCATCCCGGCGACCAGCCGCCGCGCGTCCTCCTCGTGCTCGAGGTAGCGGGGGCGGATCGCGGGCGGAGCCGTCGGATCGGCTTCCCGGATGTGGATCGACCCGGCGGACAGCGGGCGCAGCGGGTAGACGCCGAGGGTCATGCCGGGCTCGGTGTCGAGCCGGCGGGTGGCGCCCGCCCCGTAGCTGGCCGGGGCGAAGTGGAACTGCACGTCGGGCCTGGGCTCGGCGCCGGTGGAGCGGACGAAGCCGTGTCCGAGCGCGATCGGCAGGCTGAGCAGGCCGCGCCGGCCGCGCAGGTACACCGCGATCTCGCGGGCGAGGCGCATGCCGCGCGACCGCTCGTTGAAGGTGATGGGCCGGGTGACCCGCCAGCGCAGCCGGGAGGCGAAGTGGTCGCGGTAGTTCTCCCCGACCCCGGGCAGGTGGTGGACGACGGGGACCCCGGCGGCGCGCAGGACGTCGGCCGAGCCGACGCCCGACAGTTCCAGCAGCTGCGGTGACTGCACGGCGCCCGCGCTGACGATGACCTCGCGCCGGCAGCGGGCGATCCGCTCCTGCCCCTTGTGGCGGAAGACGACGCCGGTGCAGCGCTTGCCGTCGAAGACGAGGCGTGTGGCGAGGGCTCCGGTCAGGACGGCGAAGTTCGGGCGGCTCCGGGCGAGCTTCAGGTAGGAGCCGACGGCGGAACGGCGTCCCCTGTCGTGGTTGACCTGGTAGTAGCCGAAGCCTTCCTGGTCGCCCGAGTTGTAATCGGGGTTCTCCGGATAGCCGGACTTGACCGCCGCTTCGAGGAACGTGTCGCACAGGACGTCGCGCTCCCGGGGGAGACCGACGTGGATCAGGCCGTCGGTGCCCCGGGTCTCGCCGGTGATGCCGACCGCGCGCTCCAGACGGCGGAAAGAGGGCAGGACGCCCTCCCAGGACCAGCCGGGATTGCCCTGGGCCTCCCAGTCGTCGTAGTCCTCCCGCTGGCCCCGGACGAAGATCATGCCGTTCATGCCGTTGGAGCCGCCGAGGAGGCGGCCGCGCGGGATCGAGACGGAGCGGTCCGCGATGGTGGGGTCCGCCTCGGTGGTGAAGCACCAGTCGTACTTCGGGTTGTTCATGAGGAGGGTCTCGGCCGCCGGAATGGACAGCAGCGGGCTGCGGCGCTCCTCGCCCGCCTCCAGCAGGAGCACCCGGACGCCGGGGTCCTCGCTGAGCCGGGCGGCCAGGACGCCGCCCGCGGCGCCGGAACCGACGATGACGTAATGGGGGTCGCGCACGGCTGCTCCTACGCGGCCGGACGCACGGAACGCGCGCCGGTGATGGTCGTGCGGTGCATCAGGCGCCGGGTGCCGGTCTCGTCGTAGGGGGTGGCGCGGTGCATGGCGCTGCGGTTGTCCCACAGGATGATGTCGCCCACCTGCCACCGGTGGCGGTAGGTGAAGCGCGGAAGCACCGCGACCTCCTGGAGGAAGGTGATGAGCGGGGCGCTCTCGTCCTCGGACATGCCCTCGATCCGCCAGGGAACGTTCCCGCCGACGTTGAGGGCCTTGCGTCCGCTGACCTCGTGGACCCGGACCATCGGATGGGAGACGTCGACCCACTCGGCACGCTCCTGCTCCGTGGGCGCGGGGCGGTCGGGGTAGTTGTAGGGGCGGGAGCGGACCCGGCTGATGACGACCTTCAGGTCCTCGATCCGCGCCTTGAGCTCCTCTGGAAGCGCCTCGTAGGCGCCGAACATGTTGCCGAACCAGGTGTCGCCGCCGACCGGCGGCACCTCTCGGGCGTACAGCATCGAACCCGCCGGGGGGTTCTCCAGGTACGCGCCGTCGCTGTGCCACACCCGGCCGCTGTAGGGGGAGCCGATCGGCTTGCCGTTCTTGGTGATGTTGGACAGCACGAGGATCTCGGGGCGCTCCTGCTCGTTGAACTTCGAACGGGTGTAGGAGAAGACCTCGCCGAAACGGCGGGTGAAGTCCACGTGCTGGTCCGGGGTCATGTCCTGGCCCCTGATGAGAAGGATCGTCGTATCGATCCACGCCTCGTAGATACGGTCGAAATCTGTGTTCGAGATTTTCTCGGTGACGTCGATACCGAGTACCTCGGTGCCGATTCCCTCAGTGATCGGACGCAGTTCTAGCATGCGCTTTTCCATTCCTGCCGAGATTTTTTTCAGGCGGGGATCTCGACCTGATAGTCCTCGACCCAGTGACGCATTTCCACGAGCTGGATCAGCAACGCCGCCGGATTCGATCCGCCGGGCAGTTCGTCGTTCATCCGTCCGGCGGTGATCCGCTGGATCAGATCGTTCATCCGGGCGGTGTCGAACAGGTGCCTCAGCGGGGAGCCGGGGTCGTTGACGATCCAGGACGCCTCGGCGAGCAGCGTCCGGTCGTAGTCGGGGTTCTGGACGTGCGGGTAGGCGCTCTTCCGGCGGTTGGCCACCGCCGCCGGCAGCACGTCGGCCATCGCCGCCTTGAGCAGGCCCTTCACGCCCCCGGCCGATTTCATCGACCATGGGACGTTCCACACGTACTCCACGAGCCGGTGGTCGCAGAACGGCACGCGCACGTCCAGGCCGAGGGAGGCGCTCATGCGCTCCTTGCGGTCGAGGATCACCGAGAGCGGGCCGGACAGCCCGAAGAAGAACAGCTCCCGGATCCGGGCCTCGGCCGGGTCCTCGCCGGGCAGCCGCGGCACCCGCGCCAGCAGCGTCTCGTAGCGGGCGCGCTCGTCGGCGGCGGGATCGAGCTCGGCGGCCAGATCGGGCGCCAGGTGGTCGACGAGCTTCGGGCCGCCGAACATCCAGGGGAAGCCGTCCTTGTCCAGGACGTCCCGGCGGAAGAAGTACGGGTAGCCGCCGAACACCTCGTCGGCGGCCTCGCCCGTCATCACCACCCGGCAGGTGGCGCTCATGTGCTGGAACAGCAGGCGCATCGAGGCGTCGAACTGGCCCCATCCGGGCAGGTCGCGGGCGGTCCGCGTGGCGGGCACCGTCGCCAGGAGGTCCGCCACGGACGCGGTCAGCGTGGTGTGGTCGGTGCCCAGTTCGGCGGCGGCCGCCTCGGCGAACGGCGCGTCGATGTCGGGGCGCAGTTCCGAGGCCGTGAAGTGCTCGGTGTCGCCGGCGAACCTGAGGCAGAACGTGCGGAGCTTCGCGTCGGGGGCCAGGAGCCGCGCCGACAGCGCGGCCACCGAAGTGGAGTCCACGCCGCCGGAGAGCATCGCACCCATCGGCGCGTCGGCCGTGACCTGCCGTGCGACGGCGTCCTCGAGCAGTTCCCGCACGCGCCGGGCGGTCTTGTCGAAGGAGTCCTCGTGGGGGGCGCTCGTCAGCCGCCAGTACCGGCGGGCGGTGAGCCCCTCCTCGGTGAAGACGAGGAGGTGCGCGGGCGGTACCTCGTGCAGGCCGGCCAGGGGGGTCTCGCCCGGCAGCGCGAGCCGCGGCTGCAGGACGATCGGCAGCTTGGACAGGTCGAGCCTGGCCTTGAAGCGGGGGTGGGCCATGATGCCCTTGGGCTCCGAGGCGAACAGGATCCCGTCCCGGTAGGCGTGGTAGTAGAGGGGCTTCACCCCCATCCGGTCGCGGCCGAGGACCAGCCTGCGCTCCCGGCCGTCCCAGAGGGCGAAGCCGAACGCGCCGCTCATCCGCTCGACGAAGGCGGGACCCCAGCGCAGGTAGGCGTGGATGAGGGCCTCGGCAGGATCCCCGGCTCCCGGCTCAGAAGGCTCGTGGAGTTCGCCCGTGAGGACCGCCACGACCTCTCCGGCGGAGGTCTTCACCCGGGCGGGGGCTCCGGAGCCGCGCGCCTTTCCGGTGAAGAGAGCACGGCGGCCCAGCCCGGCACTGCGGGAAATCCACGTTCCGCCGGAGTCGGGGCCCCGGTCGCGCATGGTCCCGGTCATCCGGTCAAGGATTTCCCGCCGTTCCTCGAGATCGGCGGAGAAATCGACCCAGCCAACGAGCCCACCCATATTCCTTTTATGCCTCCGCCCATTCGAATGCCGCGCGGAAGCGGCTTTCCGACCTGCAGGGCAACAGTCACATGATCTGCGAAGGCCGTCAATCTCTTCCGTTGTTAAAAGTCCGTCTCCCGGGTGATGGATCGGAAACACAACGGAAATGAGAGATCGCGACCCCTTTCCCGGCGGGCATGCTCCACCGTATGGAGTGAGTCGCATGCGTACTCTCTCGGAAATACCCCGAGCCGAGTCAGAGGGACGCCAGTTCCCGGGTGAGGAGGCCGAGGCCCATGGGGCCCAGGCGCAGCGCGGCGGTGTGGAAGCCCTTCAGGTCGAAGCCGGCGCCGTGGCGGGTGCGGGCGGCCTCGCGGCCGGCCAGCCAGACCCGCTCTCCCAGCCGGTAGGAGATCGCCTGGGCGGGCAGGCCCAGGTAGCGGTCGACCTCCCAGGCCACCACGTCGTCGTGGTCGGGGCTGTGCTCGCGCAGGAACGCGACCGCCAGGTCGCGGGTCCAGCGCTCGCCGGGATGGAACGCCGAGTCCGCCGGGATCCGCAGGCCGAGGTGCAGGCCGATGTCGAGGATGACGCGGATCGTGCGGAGCAGACGCCCCCCGTCGAGCATCCCGAACCGGTGCGCGGGATCCGGGTAGCGGCCCAGCTCGTCCATGAGCCGCTCGGCGTACAGGCCCCAGCCCTCGCCCCAGCCGGGGTGCAGCTCGCTGCCGACCCGCTGGAACCGGTGCAGTGACGGCTCCAGCACGGTCGCGCCGAGCTGGAGGTGGTGGCCTGGCACCCCCTCGTGGAACATGATCGCCGGAACGGTCCAGGTCGGTGTCTCCTCGCCCTGGGTCGCGTACCAGACGCGGCCGGGGCGGCTCAGGTCCTCCGAGGGCGCCAGGTAGTAGATGGCGTCGCCGGTCGGCGGGGTCCGGCACTCGATCCGCCGCAGCGGCCCGGGGATGTCGAAGTGCACACCGTCCAGGTCGGAGATCGCCCGGTCGGCGAGCTCCTGGATCCAGGCGCGGAACGGCTCTCCCGACGGCATCCGGTGACGGGCGTCCAGTTCCGCCCGCACCTCCGGCAACGACGCCCCTGGGAGGATCTGCTCGGCCGTGCGCGCGAGATCCCGCTGCAGGGCCGCCAGCTCCTCCCATCCCCAGGTGTACGTCTCCGCCAGGTCGAGTTCGGTGCCCAGGAAGTTCCGGACGCCCAGCATGTACCGTTCGCGCCCCACCCCGTCCCGCTCGGGCGCGTACGGCGCGAGCTCCTCGGTCAGGTAGGTCCCGAACTCCCGACAGGCCGCGGCCGCCGCACGCGCCCCACGCTCCAGCCCGGCCCTTCCCGCGAGCTCGCGGAAATAGGCGGCCGTCGGCCCCGTCTGGGCGGCGGTCGCCAGGATCATCCGCCGTTCGGCGACCCTCCCTCGCTGCCGCCCCCGTTCCAGAGAGGTCCGCAGCCTCGCGAGCGCCCCGGAGAACGCCTCGATCCGCGCCCTCAGCGCCTCCCCGCTCTCGGCGCCCCCTTCGTCGAGCACCTCAACGGACTGGCGCAACCGCTGAAACGGCCCGTCGACGTTCGAGAAGTCCAGCACGTGAACGTCCGCCTCGTCCAGCAGCGCGAACGTCTCCAGCTTCTCCCGCAACACGGCCGCGCTCCGCCGGTCCGCGTCGTCCCGCGCCACCGCGCCCGCCAGCCGGGCGAACGTCCGCCGTGTCAGATCCGCCCGAGCCGCGTACCCCTCCGGCCCGTAGTCGGTGAGCGCCTCGTCTTCTCCGGAGATCCCGCACAACGCCGCCAGCGACGGGTCGACCCGCGCCAGTTCCGCCACGTACTCATCCGAAATCTCCGAGATCTCGCTCATTCTCCAGAATCTACAGTTCATCGCCCCGCGGCCTCGCTCATCGGGAACGGCTCACCCGGTTGTGAAGTCGGCGAAGTCGAAGCCGGGCGAGACCCCGTCTCCCGGGCCTCAGCCCTGAAAACGCAGCAGGGCTTCCTGGGCGTAGGAGGCGACGAGGGCGCCGTCGGTGGTGAGGACGTCGCCGCGGCCGAAGCAGCGGCCGTGGGCCAGGATCGG
The DNA here is from genome assembly GCF_039871655.1 of Actinocorallia sp. B10E7. Classification (NCBI taxonomy): domain Bacteria; kingdom Bacillati; phylum Actinomycetota; class Actinomycetes; order Streptosporangiales; family Thermomonosporaceae; genus Actinocorallia; species Actinocorallia sp. B10E7. Next base: position 51,008 of record NZ_JBDPLZ010000011.1, on the reverse strand, counting down.
GCTGTGCTGACGGAGGAGGAGCCAGCCGTCGGTGCGGAAGGGGCGGTGGAACCAGAGGGTGTGGGAGGTGACGGCGGAGGCGAACGCCGTGCCCGAGTCTCGTTGGCTGACGCCTTCGACGGGGCGCAGAGCGGTGCCGATGAGGGTCAGGTCGGTGGCGTAGGCGGTGAGGGCGGGAGCCAGGGCCGCGTCGACCTCCGGGGTGCGCATCCACAGTTCGAGTTCGGGTGCCCCCGGCTCGGGGGAGTCCAGGTCGGTGGTCGTCCGGGTCTCCCAGGGGATGAGCTCGAGGTCCGTCCGGTGCTCCGCCCCGGGGACGGAGGGGACGGGCCCGGTCGTCTGGTGGTCGGGCCCATCCTCGGCGGCGTGCAGGGAGACCGAGGCGGTGGCCACGATGCCACGGGACTGGCGGGCGATGATCGTCAGCGTGGTGAAGGCGCGGCCCTCGTGGTGGCGCTCCACTTCGTAGCGGACGGGCTCCTCGGAGCCTCCTGCCCGGGGGAAGAGGACGTGCAGGGACTTGACGGCCTTGTCCGGGCAGGTGAGGGAGGCGGCCCGGGTGAACTGGGCCAGGAGTTGGCCGCCGAACAACCGGTGGTACTTCAACCGCTGGTTGCGTCCTTCGAAGGCCGGGGGCGTGGCCTCCCCGTCCGGGGCGCGCAGTTCCAGGCAGGAGAGGAGATCGCTCCAGAGCTCGGACGGGGGGGATTCGGGCACGCTGGCAGCAGACATGCCCCGATTGTAAGCATGGCTACCGAAATTTGAGAATTGGGTTCTCGGCTGGGGTGAACGCCGCGGCGTGGTCGCGGACGAAGTCGGCGATGTCACGCGGGGGACGGCCGAGAAGGTCGGCGACGGTATCGGTGGTGAAGTCACCCCAGCCGGAGGCATACGCCTGCGCGTACTCCTCGAGCATGTCGACGATCCATTCGGGAACGCCGTAGCCGAGCAGTGTCCTGCGTTTAGCGTCGTCGCCGACCGGCAGGTACGTGATGGATCTGCCGAGAACGAGACCCAACCGGTCGGCGACCTCGTCGAACGTCAGCGAACGCGGGCCGGTGAGGACGTACGTCTCGCCGTGGTGGCGGTCCGGGTGGTCGAGGAGCACGCGGGCGGCGCACTCGGCGATGTCGCGTACGTCGATCATGCCGATCCGCGCCGAGGCCGTGTTCAGCGAGAACGTCCCGGTGGCGGAGATGTCGTCCGCCTCGTTCAGCAGGTTCTGCATGAACCAGTGCGGACGCAGGATCGTCCAGCGCATGCCGCACCGTTCGGTCTCCCGGTCGGACAGCGCGTGCAGTCTGCCGCTGCGGTTCGGCGCGTCGTGCGCCGCGCCGACGACGGACAGCCGCACGACGCGCTCCACGTCGGCCTGGCGTGCGGCCCACACGGCGTTCATGTTGTTCTCCGGAGCGCGCGGGCCGTTCGGAGTGAGCAGCCACAGGTCCTGCACGCCCTCGAAGGTCGGCGGCAGCGACCGGGCGTCATCGAGGTCCCCGACGAAGACCTCCACGCCTTGCTCGCGTAGACCGTCCGCTTTGGACGCGTCGCGGACGAGAGCGCGGAGGTCCGCGCCGGCTCCTTTCAGCACGTGCGTCAACGCGGTGGAGACGGTTCCGGTGGCTCCGGTGATCAGCACGGTGCGAGACATGGTCGTTCTCTCTTTCTGGTCAGTTGGCTGAAATGGCCGGCTCGGCGTCATGGCTCTGGATCGGGGCCGCCGGGGGCTTCACTGTCGTCCGGCCGGCGGTGACGCGTTCCAGGGCCCAGAGCATGGCGGTTCCGGCCGCGAAGACGGCGCCCAGGACGCACACGCCGGTCCAGCCGCCGTGCGCCCAGACCACCGAGGTCAGCGCGGAGCCCACCGCGCCGCCGACGAAGAAAGTGGTCATGAAGGCGGAGTTGATCCGGTTGCGTGCCTCGGGCCGGAGCGCGTAGACGACGTTCTGGCTGCTGTTGAGCACCGCCTGATGTGCCAGGTCCAGCGCGATCACGCCGACGAGCAGCCAGACCAGCGAGTGCGCTCCGGCGGCGAGGGCCGCCCAGGAGGCCACCAGCAGGATCGTTCCGGCGCCGCTCACGGCCTGCACGTATCCGCGGTCGGCCAGCCGCCCCGCCACCGTGGCGGTCAACGCGCCCACGAGGCCGACCAGGCCGACGAGGCCGATGGCCGATTCCGACCAGCCGTACGGCGGCCGCACCAGCAGGAGGGTCAGCGCCGTCCACAGCACGCTGAACGAGGCCAGGCTCAGGGCGGCGATGACCGCCCGCCACCGCAGCAGCGGCTCGTACCGGAACATCGCCACCGTCGAGCGCAGCAGCCCGGGGTAGGACATGCGCCGCCCGTCGTCGCCACCGCCGCCACCGTCGTCGCCGTCGATCCGGGGCAGGAAGACGCGCAGCAGCACGGCCATCAGCGCCATCAGCGCCGCGCCCGCCCAGTAGACCGTCCGCCAGCCGGCCAGCTCCGACAACGCTCCGGACGCGGTCCGCGCCAGCAGGAGGCCGAACATCAGCCCGGTCATCACCGTGCCGACCACGCGGCCGCGCTCCTCCGGCGCCGCCAGCGTCGCGGCGAACGGCACCACGACCTGGGCTCCCACCGAGGTCAGCGCGGTCAGGGCCGTGCCCGCCAGGAGCACCGTGCCATCGGAGGCGAGGGCCGATACCAGTAGGAACACCGCGGTCGCCGCGTAGAGGGACACCGCCAGCCTCCGCCGGTCCACCAGGTCGCCGAGCGGCACCAGCAGGATCAGGCCCAGCGCGTACCCGCACTGCGCGGCCGTCACCACCAGTGCCGTCGAGGAGGGGCCGGTGCCGAACTCCCGGCCGATCAGGTCGAGCAGCGGCTGCGCGAAGTAGTTGCCTGAGACCGCGAGTCCGGTCGCCGTCGACATGAGCAGGAGCAGCCCGCGCGACAGGCCGTTCGTAGAGGGCTTCGTCGTCATGCCCCCAGCGTCGACGAGAACGATCAATGAGTCCAACACATGCTTGTCATCACAGCGATCGTGGATCACGATTGATCCATGGAGCTCCAGCAGATGCGTTACGTCGTCGCCGTCGCGGAGGCGGGGAACTTCACCCGCGCCGCCGAGCGGTGCCTGGTCGTCCAGTCCGCGCTGAGCCACCAGATCGCCCGGCTGGAACGCGAACTGGGCGCCAGGCTGTTCGACCGCACCAGCCGCAGTGTCCGGCTGACCCCCGCAGGCGAGGCGTTCCTCCCCGCGGCCCGACAGGCCCTCGACGCCGCCGAACGGGCCCGCGCCGAGGTGGCGGCCGCCGGCGGTGAGATCCGCGGCCGCCTCGCCGTCGGCGCCATCCCCACCGTCACCGCGGTCGACCTGCCGACCGTCCTGAAACGTTTCCACCTGCGTCACCGGCAGGTGCGGATCAGCCTCCGCTCGGACGGCAGCGACGCGTTGGCCGAACGGGTGCGGCAGGGAGACCTGGACGTCGCCTTCCTGGGGATACCGGTGGGCGCACGCCCCAAAGGCGTCCGCGGCCGAGAACTCGCGCGCGGCGACCTGGTCGCCATGGTCGCGCCCGACCACCCGCTGGCGGGCGAGGAGCACACGGACCTGCACCGCCTGTCGGAGGAGCCGTTCGTCGACTTCCCCCCGGGCACCGCCGGCCGAGCCCAGTCGGACGAGGCGTTCGCGGCGGCCGGAGTCCGGCGCGAGGTGGCCTTCGAAGTGACCACCGCGGACTTCATGGCCCGGCTGATCCGCCAGAACCTGGGAATCGGGATGATGCCCGCCACCTTCGCGCCCGAGCTTCCCGACCTGTCCGTCATCCGCGTCCGCGACGCCCCGGCCCGCGCGGAGCACCTCATCTGGAGCCGCTTCCAGCCCTCACCCGCCGCCGCGGCCTTCCTGTCCATCCTGGGCGTCCCGACAACGGAACCCCCTGAACCACCACATGGGTGACGGCGCGGCCTGTTTGAGAACGGGGTTCTCTGTCAGCGGCGGGCGAAGCCCCGGGAGCAGAAGTCCCAGACCTCTTCGGCGGTGAGGGTGTGGGCCTCGTCGCCGTCGGCGCCGCCGCCGGCCTGGGCGTTGAACATGACCGTCTGCATCGTCAGGGCGGCCAGGCGGCGGGGCTTGGCGCCGGGGTGCAGCTCGCCCGCGGCCTCGGCCTGCGTCATCAGCTCGGTGAAGAGCGTCAGGAGCGGGGAGTGCGCGACCTTCACCTCGGCGGGGTGGGAGAGCAGCAGCTGCGGGGCGAAGTCGGTGAACAGCGGGCGCTGGGCCGCGGGGTCGGGGCGGCAGAGCTCGAACAGCAGCTGGGCGGCGACCCTGAGCCGTTCCATCGGCTCGGACTGGCCCGCCGCGGCGGCGTGGATCTGGTCGGCCGACCGGCGCAGGGCGTCCTCGAACAGGGCGAGCAGGAGCTCGTGCTTGCCGTCGAAGTGCTGGTAGAAGCTGCGAAGGGACTGGCGGGAGCGGTCCACCACCTCCTGCACGGTGAAGTCGGTGGTGCCCTTCTCCGTGATGATGGCCTGGGCCGCGTCGAGGAACCGCTCCACTCTCTGCTCGGCGCGGAGTTTGGCGGCCTTGGTGGAGCGCTCGATCGCGCGCTGCTTCCAGGCCGGCTCTTCGCTCATCTTGTTAGCGGGCGGATCCGTCTTCTGCGCCATAGGTAAACCTTACTGCACAGTACCGATAGGCCGCCTGTGCCTTGGTCGTGTGTCGCCTCACAAGATTGAGACCCTTACTTTCAATTCACGAGAATGCTATTCTCGCACCACTGTGCACCTAAACCTGGGCTGAGGAGACTTTTCGTGGCTTGGGACTTCCAGAGCACCCCGCGCGGGCTGCCGCATCCAGGAGACCGGGATGCTCTTTGAATTCGACGCCGACCAACGGCTGTGGCAGGACACCGTCCGTGAGGTCCTCGCCAAGGAGTGCCCGCCCGCGCTGGTCCGCGGGGTCGCCGACGGCGGAGCCGATCCGGCCCCCCTCTGGCGGACCTACGACAACCTCGGCTGGACCGAGCTGACCGAACCCTCCGAGACCGTGGAGCTGGCGATCCTCCTGGAGGAGCTGGGCCGGGCCGTCGACCCCACCCCCTACCTGGCGACGATGACCCAGTTCGCGCCCCTCGCGCCGGGAGCCGCCCAGCAGGGACAGACCGGAGCCGCGGTCCTGGAAGGGGTGACCGCGCGCCGCCACGACGGAGGCTGGCTGCTGGACGGCACCGCCCGCCACATCCTGGACGGCGACCGCGCGGACTGGCTGGCCGTCGTCACCGACGAAGGCGTCTTCACCGTTCCCGCCGAAGAGGCCGACATCACGCGCACCTCCGTCTTCGATCCCGTCCTGCACGTCGCCGAGGTCTCGTTCCGGGAGGTCTGGGTCGCCGAACACGACCGGAGCGACGCCGACGTGGAGCGGGCCCGCCACCTCGCTCTCACCGGTCTGGCCCTGACGACGGTCGGAGCCTGCCAGCGGATCCTCGACCTGACCCTGGAACACGTGCGCACCCGCCACCAGTTCGGGGCGCCGATCGGCTCGTTCCAGGCCGTCAAGCACAAGGCCGCCGACATGCACGTGGCGATCGAACGCGCCCGCGTCCTGGCCTACTACGCGGCGTTGACGATCGCCGCCGACGACCCTCGCCGTGCCCTGGCGGCCTCGATGGCCAAAGCGTCGGCGGGGGAGTGCCAGTCCCTGGTGTTCCAGAGCGGTCTCCAACTGTTCGGAGGCATGGGCTACACGTGGGAGAACGACCTTCAGTTCGCGCTCAAGCGCGCCAAGGCCGGTGAGCTGCTGCTCGGCGGCGCCGCCGAGCACCGGGCGCTGATCGCAGAGGAGTACCTGTGCAGTTGACCTTCGACGCCGAGGTCGAGTCCTTCCGCGCCGAGTTCGCGGCGTTCCTCGACGAGCACCTGCCCAAGGAGACGGAGTCCTCCGAGCGGCCGCGCTCCACCGCCCACATCCCCGAGTGGGCGCGCCGCTGGCAGCGGCTGCTGTTCGACGAGGGATGGCTGCTGCCGGGCAATCCGCCGGAGTTCGGCGGGCGTAACGCGAGTCTCCTGCAGCAGTACGTGCATCTGGAGGAATTGGCGCGGCGGCGGATCTATCACAGCTTCAACCCCCAAGGCCTGGGCATCATCGCGGCCTCGTTGTTGTCGTTCGGGACCGAGGAGCAGAAGCACCGCTGGGCGGTCCCGGTCCTGCGTGCGGAGAAGACGGCCGCGCTGGGCATGAGCGAGCCGGGAGCGGGCTCGGACCTGGCCTCGCTGCGCACCCGCGCGGTGCTGGAGGGCGGCAACTTCACGGTGAACGGGCAGAAGGTGTGGACGTCGGGCGCGCACGACGCCGACTTCATCCTCGCCTTCGTGCGCACCGACCCCGACGCGCCCAAGCACAAGGGCATCAGCACGTTGATCATCCCTACGGACACGCCGGGCGTGACCCGCCGCCCGTTCGGCTCGCTCATCGGCCCCGACGACCTGGACTTCAACGAGGTCTTCTTCGAGGACGTCAAGGTGCCCGCCGAGAACCTCGTCGGAGGGCTGAACCAGGGCTGGACGGTCGCCAACGGCTCCCTCGGCCACGAGCGCACTCTGCTGTGGCTGAGCTTCGCCGAGCGGCTGGAGGACCTCACCCAGGACTTCCGCCCGGCCGGGGCGCTGGACCGCGACCGGTACGCCACCCTCGTCATGGACCTCCAGGCCCTGCGCCTCATGGGCTCGGCGGCCCTGGCCCGCGCGGCCCGCGGCGAGCAGGACGTCGCCGCGCTGTCCGTGCTCAAGCTGTTCGGCTCCGAAGCGGTGCAGAGCGCCACGGAGGCGGCGCTGGAAGCCGCCGGTCCCGACGCGCTCGCCCACCCCGCGAGGACGGCGCCGTTCAACCCCATGACCCTGACGGACTTCTACGCCGGCTGGTTCGAACGCTACGCGCGGAGCTTCTCCGGCACCATCGCCGGCGGCACCTCCGAGATCCAGCGCACCATCATCGCCGAGCGGGTGCTCGGCCTGCCCCGAAGCTGAGGAGCCGGACTTGTACATCGACTACGAGGTCGCCGACAGGATCGCGACCATCACCCTCAACCGCCCCGAAGCGGCCAACGCCCAGAACATGCAGCTCCTCGACGAGCTCGACGCCGCGTGGACGAGGGCGGCGCAGGACGAGGACGCCGCCGTGATCGTGCTGCGCGCCGAAGGCAGGCACTTCTCCGCCGGCCACGACCTGAACGACCGCTGGCCGTCCCCCGACGAGATCACCCTGGAGTGGATCTACAACGCGGAGACCCGCCGCTACCTGGACTACTCCCTGCGCTGGCGCAACGTCCCCAAGCCGTCCATCGCCGCCGTCCAGGGCCGCTGCATCGCGGGCGGCCTGCTGCTGTGCTGGCCGTGCGACCTGATCGTGGCCTCCGAGGACGCCCTGTTCTCCGACCCGGTGGTCACGATGGGCATCGGCGGGGTGGAGTACCACGGCCACACCTGGGAGCTGGGTCCTCGCAAGGCCAAGGAGATCCTGTTCACCGGTCGTCCTCTGACGGCGGAGGAGGCCGAGAAGGTCGGCATGGTCAACCGGGTGGTGGCGCGGGAGGAGCTGGACGCCGCGACGCGTGAGCTGGCGGCGCAGATCGCCGAGATGCCGGCGTTCGGTCTCCGTCAGGCCAAGCGGGCGGTGAACCAGACCCAGGACGTGCAGGGTTTCTACGCCGCGATCCAGTCGGTGTTCGACATCCACCAGACCGGTCACGGCAACGCCCTGAGCGTCGGCGGCTACCCGATCCTGGTCAAACTCGACGAGATGAAGGCCAAACTCAAGTAGGCGTACGACATGCGAAGGCCGGGCTGAGACCAGCCCGGCCTTCGCATGTTCACGGCGGCCCGCGGAGCGGATGGATCAGAGATGGACGAGCCGGGGGGCGGAGCCCCGCTCGCGCAGGAGGGCCCCGGCCTCGCGGGTCAGCTCGCGGGCGCTGCCGAGCAGCCCGTCCAGGACGAGGGCCCGGCGGACGTGGCGGTGGAGGTCGTGCTCGGCGGTGAAGCCGATGCCGCCCAGGACCTGCTGGCAGTGCTTCGCCGCGGTCAGCGCGGCCTGCCCCGCCGCGGCCTTGGCCAGCAGCGAGCCCAGTTCGTCCTCGGCCGCCAGCAGTGTCGCCTCCGCGCCTTCGAGGGCGACGAGGGTCTCGGCGAGTCGGTGCCGGACCGCCTGGAAGGAGGCGATGGGCCTGCCGAACTGGGCGCGGTCCAGGGCGTGCGAGCGGGCCAGGGCGAGCATGGCCCGCCCGGTGCCGAGCAGCCACCAGCCGAGCGCCCGCCGTCCCGCCGCCAGCGCGGCCACGCAGGGAGCATCCCCGGCGGTGACGGGCCGCAGCGGCAGGTCGCCGTCCAGCGCGGTGCCGTCTCCGAGGGCGTCGCGCTCCCACACGATCCAGGACCCGCCCGCGTAGGGGAGCGGGAGGGTCCCGCCGAGGGGCAGCTCCGCGGCGTCCAGCAGCACGTCGTTGAGCACCGGGGCGTGGGCGCCGGTCTCTCCGAGCAGCCGGAAGACCAGCGGGACGGCGACCTGCGGTATCTCGGCGAGCAGATCGGGCCAGCCCAGCCCGGCCAGGGCCTCATCGAGGTCCCGCCCGGGCGCGGTGGCCGCCATGGTCCCGCGCAGCGCCTCGGCGAGCAGCGCCCGCTCGTCGGCGTCCATGGTCAGGTCGGTCACGCCGTCACTCCCTTCCGAGGTCGAGCAGGCGGCGGGCGATGATGTTGCGCTGGATCTCGGCCGTGCCGCCGTAGATGGTCGCCGCCCGCGAGTACAGGTATTCCGGGCGCCACGGCGAGTCGGTGAGCTCCAGCGTCCCCGGCAGCAGGTCCCGGACGGTGTCGAACAGCCGCTGCTCGGCGGTGGCCAGCAGCACCTTGTCGATCGAGGTCTCCGGGCCCAGCCGGGCGCCTTCGGCCAGCCGCCTCTGGGTCCCGTGGGAGCGGCAGCGGGCGGTGTGCAGGGCCAGGTAGGCCGAGCCGAGGGCGGCGTCGTCGGGGATCTCCGTCTCGTCGACGAGCTGGTCCAAGCGCGCGAACAGGTAGGCGATGCGGTGCCAGAAACAGGTGGAGCGTTCGTGCGGGAGCAGGTCCATCGCCAGCCGCCAGCCGTCGCCGGGGCCGCCGAGCATCCGGTCGGCGGGCACCACCACGTCGTCGAAGAACACCTCGGCGAACTCGTCGACGCCGTGCATGGTGCGCAACGGCCTGACGGTGATGCCGGGGGTGTCCATGTCGACGAAGAACGCGGTGATCCCGTCGTGGCCGGGCGCGGTGCGGGTGAGCAGGACGCAGCGGGCCGAGTACTGGGCGAGGCTCGTCCAGACCTTCTGGCCGCTGACCGTCCAGGAACCGTCCTCGCGCTGGACGGCCCTGGTGGCCAGGGACGCCAGGTCGCTGCCGGAGCCGGGCTCGGAGAAGCCCTGGCACCACTGCTCGCGCCCGCTGAGCAGCAGCGGGACCATCTCGGCGGCCAGTTCCGGGCGGGCGTAGGAGATCATCGTCGGGGTCAGGACCTCGACCATCGAGTAGATCCCCGGTTCGGCGAGGCCGCGGGTGGCGACCTCCTCGCCGAGCACCGCCCGCAGCACGGCCGGCCCCCCGAGCCCGCCCACCTCGGCGGGCCAGCCGTAGCGCATCCAGCCCGCGTCGTGGAGGGCGCGCCGCACCCGCGCCAGTTGGGCGACCTGCCCGTCCAGCGAGTGGTCGGGCCCGGGGGACAGGTCGTTCTCCGAGAGCCAGGCCCGAAGACCGGCCCGGAATTCCGTGACGTCCATGGGGGTTCAGGCGTCCGAACGCTTGTGGGCGTGCGGGATCCCCGAGTCGTGGGTCCCGCTGCGGCGCAGGAACGTCATGGACCTCGTGCGCAGCCGCCAGCCGCCGTCGGCGCGCACATAGGTGTCGCTGTAGTAGCCGATGCGCATGTGGTGGTTGGTCTGGTCCACGAAGCACAGCGGCTGGGTGCCGGTCGCGCTCTCGCCGTCCTCGGCGAACTCCACGAGCGGGGTACCGGTCATGAACAGCCCCTTGGGGGCGGCCTCGACCAGCTCGGGGAACTCGTCCAGGGGGTAGGTGTCGCCGAAGGCGCTGTAGGTGCCGTCCGGGGTGAAGACCGAGACCAGCCCGTCGATGTCGCCCTTGGTGATGGTCACCGCGTACTTGGCGAGCAGCTGCTCGATCTCGATGAGGTCGTCAGTTCGCAAAGATCTTTCCGCCTTTCATGACGAACCGCACGTTCTGCGTGACGGTGATGTCCTCCAGGGGGTCGCCGGGGACGCCGATGACGTCGGCGAGCAGCCCCTCGGCGAGCCGGCCCCGGTCGGTGACGCTGATCAGCTCGGCGGCCCTGACGGTCGCCGCGCGCAGCACCTCCAGCGGGCTCATCCCGCGTTCGACCAGGGCGACGAGCTCGTTGGCGTTCCTGCCGTGCGGGATGGCCGGGGCGTCGGTGCCGACCGCGATCTTCACCCCGGCCTCGATGGCCTTGCGCACCGACTCGCGGGCGCGCGGGAACATCTCGGCGGCCTTGGCCTGAAGTTCGGGCGCGGCCTTGGAGACGTCCATGCCGTCGGCCAGGAAGGTGGTCGGCACCAGCCAGGTCCCGCGCTCGAGCATCAGCTCGATGGTCTCGTCGTCGATGAGGAAGCCGTGCTCGATGCAGTCGATGCCCGCCTCGACGGCCGCCTTCACCGCGTCGGCGCCGTGGGTGTGCGCCGCGACCTTCAGGCCGCGCCGGTGCGCCTCGTCGACGATCGCGCGCAGTTCGTCGTCGGAGTAGTGCTGCGCGCCGGGCAGGCCGGTGTGCGACATGACCCCGCCCGAGCAGCACACCTTGATCAGCTGCGCGCCGTGCTTGATCTGGTACCGGACGGACTTGCGGACCTCGTCGACTCCGTTGGCGATGCCCTCCTCCAGCGTCAGGGGGAGCACGCCCGGCGCGAACGCCGCGAACATCGTCGGGTCGAGGTGCCCGCCCGTCGGGGTGATGGCGTGCCCGGCCGGGATGACGCGGGGGCCGTCGATCCAGCCGGCGTCGATCGCCTTGGCGAGGGCGACGTCCAGCAGGTAGCCGCCGGTCTTCACGAACAGCCCCAGGTTGCGGACGGTCGTGAACCCGGCCCGCAGCGTGCGGCGGGCGTTGCCCACCGCACGCAGCATGCGCAGCGCCGGGTCGTCCTGGACGGGCGAGAACGCGGCGGTCTCGCCGCGCCCGCCCATCAGCAGGTTGACCTCCATGTCCATCAGCCCCGGCAGCAGGATCAGCTCGCCGAGGTCGACGACCTCACCTTCGGATGCCTCCGGTGTGCCGCCGACCCCGACGATCCGGTCGCCCTCGATGCGCAGGATGCCCGGCCGGACGACGTCCCCCGTGTCGAGGTCGAGCAGTCCGGCCGCCTTGAGCGTCAGCATTCTCAGACCACGGGTTCCACGAGGAGGTGGACCATGGCGGCACCGCTGTCGGGGACGCGGGCCTGCTTCCAGACCTCGACGGGGAAGGAGACCGTGACCAGTGACTGCATGAGGTGCATCAGGGTCCTGGCGTCCTCGGGCAGTTCGTCGATGGGGAACTTGTCGCAGTAGGCGATGGCGTCTTCCAGAAGGGGGAAGGCGACTTCGTAGAAGTCCTGCAGCTCCTGCATGGAGGAGGCGAGGCGCTTGGCGTAACGCTCCGGCTCGGTGGCCAGGTCCCAGCCGAGGTGGGGCTCGAGGGCGGCGAATTCAGCGGGCAGCGGCATTGGCGTTCTCCTTGACGTAGTCGCCGACGACCTTGTGCAGGTGACGCAGGAGGAGCTCCTGGTCGCACAGGGGGAACTCGGTGACCGCCTTGGCGGCGATCATGGTCTGGGTGGCTTCCAGGGTGTTGGCGTCCTGGAGCGCGTACTCCTTGAAGGTGACCGCGGCGAGTTCCTGGGCCAGGCGTTCGCGGGCGTTCTTCGGCGGCACGAAGTAGAGGTTCGCCTCGAAGATGTGCTTGTCCACCGCGGTCGGCCAGTAGTGGTAGGTCAGGTACCAGCCCGGCGCCCAGAACAACAGGGTGAAGTTCGGGAAGAACTCGAACGAGTCGGTGCCCCACGACTTGTGGCGGGCGGGGTTGATCCCGGGCGGCAGGGTGTCCAGGCCCTCGATGTCGGGCCGGTCCCAGGGGCCGAACAGGCCGCTGCGCAGCACCCGCTCGATCGGCTTGACCATGCTCGGGTCCTTCGGCGGCGCCATGCCGCCCCAGGAGGAGATCATGGAGTGGGGGCTGAACAGCTGGTAGTGCAGGGCCTCGAAGCCGTAGCCCATGAGCTTGTCGGCTTCCTCCTTCACCGCCTGCTTCTGGTGCAGGACGGGGGCGTGGTAGAACTCGGCGAAGGCGTCGATGAACAGCTTCCAGTTGCTGCCGATCTCGGCCTTGTAGGTGTAGACCTCGGTCATCTCATGGAAGGGGTAGCCCTCCAGGCCCTTGGCCATCTCGCCCAGGTACTCCGTCAACGGCTCGGCGTCGGGGTCGAGGTTGACGAAGATGAACCCCTCCCACACCTCGCAGCGGACCCCGACGAGGCCGTATTCGTTCTTGTCCAGGTCGAAGAACTCCTCTTCCTGCTGGACGAACGTCAACTGGCCTTCGAGGTCGTAACGCCAGGCGTGGTACTTGCAGGTGAACTGGCGGCAGGTGCCCTTGACCTCTTCCTGGGGGTAGTCGTTCCACACCAGCTTGTTGCCGCGGTGCCGGCACACGTTGTGGAAGGCGCGGATGACCTTGTCCTTGCCGCGCACCAGGATCAGCGAGGTGTTCGCGACGGGCAGCTCCTTGGTGAAGTAGCTGCCGGTCTTGGGCAGCAGCTCCACCCGGCCCACGTTCAGCCAGGTCTTCTTGAAGACGGCCTCCCGCTCGGCCTCGTAGTAGGAGGGGTCGATGGAGTCGGTGTAGTCGACGGGTCCGGTGCCGAGTTCGGGGTACTGCTCGGTCCAGCTGCCCGCCGGCGGCTTGGCGAAATGGGGCACGGGTCTACCTTTCGTGTTCGGGCTCGACGCCGAAGGTGTTGAAGGCCATGGCCAGCAGGCAGTAGGCGCCGATCGTGAAGACCAGGTCCATGCGCTGGCGCTCGTCGAGGTGCTCGCCGAGCTCGGCCCAGGTGTGGTCGGACAGGTTGGAGTCGTCGTCGAGTTCGTCGACGGCGCGCAGGACGGCCCGCTCGAGCGGGCCGGTGGCCTCGCCCTCTCCGGCCGCCCGCATCTCGGCCTCGGACAGTCCCGCGTCCGCGCCGAGCTTCAGGTGGTGGATCCACTCGTAGTCGCAGCCGCGGCGCCGGGAGACCCGCAGGATCGCCAGTTCGCGCAGGCGGGGCGGCAGCGTGGAGCGGAACAGCAGGTGGATGTTGAAGCCGAGGAAGGACCTGGCCAGGGCGGGGTGGCGGACGAGCGTGCCCAGGGCGTTGCCCGCGCCTTCCAGGTTGCGCCGCGCGGCGGGGAGCATGCCCGCCAGGGCGGCGTCCACCTGCTCGTCCCACTGGTCGTCCGGGAGCGGGGGCAGGCGCATCAGAGGCTCCCCCTTCCCGGGTCCGTGGTTCGCACGGTCATGCGACCCCCTCTCACCTAAGAGAATGTCATTCTCATTTATGAGCCGAAGGTTTTCACGGGGAGGGCGGTTCCGTCAACGTCGGCGGCGAAGTCGGGCGAAACCTCCGGGTCGCGACCCCCTCCGGAGCAGGGCGAATCAAGGTGTTCCGGAAAATGCATGGTTGATTCTCTGCTGACGAGAAGCTAGTTTCCTCTCACCGAGAGGAGGAGGCCAGACGGGATCTGAGGCCGGATCCCCGGTTCGCCGCCGGCTCTCCCGTCCGACACCGCGGGCTTCAGGCCCGCACCCATCAGCTGGTCGGGGGACAGCATCGAGGAGGACCCCCATGAAAACGAAGAAAACCCTGGCCGCCCTTCTGGCGGTCTCCCTTCTGGCCGCCGGGTGCGGCCGCAGCGGCTCCGGCGGTGAAGAGACCTCCGGCGACACCACGCAGACCGTCTCGGGAGACTTCGGCGATCTGAAGAACATCTGCCAGGCCGGTGACGCCAAGAGCAAGTCCGCCCAGGGCGTCGGCGAGGAGATCCAGCTCGGCGTCTTCACCGACGTCGGTTTCAGCAAGAAGACGGAGTTCGTGGACGCCGCGGAGGTGTTCACCTCCTGGTGCAACGAGGCCGGCGGCATCAACGGCCGCAAGCTCGTCGCCAAGACCCGGGACTCCAAGCTGATGGAGGTCCGCCAGCGCATGCTGGAGTCCTGCCGCGAGGACTTCTTCATCGTCGGCGGCGGCTCCGCCCTGGACGGGCTGGGCGTCAAGGACCGGCTGTCCTGCCTGCTGCCCGCCTTCCCCGCGCAGGCGAGCCAGATGCAGAACACCGGCTCGGAACTGCAGATCGAGACGGTGGCCGGCGGCGCCTCCTACAGCCCCTACAGCGGTTACTACAACTGGATCGTCAAGGAGGGCTACCCCGGCTCGGCCGAGCACGTCGGCGTCATCTCCGGCGACTCCCCGGTCACCAAGGCCCTCGAGGGCCAGACGAAGGAGATGCTGACCGCCGCGGGCGCGAAGATCTCCTACAGCGAGCTGTACCCGGCGCAGGGCGTCTCGGACTGGACCCCCTACGCCCAGGCCATCAAGAGCAAGGGCGTCAAGGGCCTGGTGTTCCTCGGCGACTTCGGCAGCCTCGCCAAGCTCGAGCAGGTCCTCACCAACATCGACTACAAGCTCGACTGGATCGACGCCAACAGCAACGCCTACGGCCCGGCGTTCCTGCAGCTCGCGGGCCCGGCGGTCGCCGCGCAGAACAACCTGGCCGACCTCGGCGGGGTCTTCCCGCTGGAGAACGCCTCCCAGAACCCGGCCACACAGCAGGTCGTCGACCTGTTCAAGAAGTACGCGCCGGACAAGCAGGTGACCCTGCAGGTGGTCCGCGCCTTCGTGGCCTGGACGCTGTTCGCCAAGTCGGCCGCGAGCTGCGGCGACGACCTCACCCGCAAGTGCGTCTACGAGGCGGCCCTGAAGGAGACCGCGTGGACGGGAGGCGGCCTGCAGGCCCCGCTCGACCTGTCGCAGCCCGACGCCCCGGCCGAGTGCTTCAACATCGAGCGGGCGACCCCCGACGGCTGGAAGCCCGCGGACTTCAAGCCCGACACCGGCGCCTACCGCTGCGACGCCCCCGCCTACAAGTTCAAGGCCGATTACGGCAAGCCCATGACCCTCGCCGACGTCGGCAAGAGCATGAGCGACTTCAAGTAATGGAACAGTTCCTCATCTTCGGGGTCGTAGGCCTGAGCACCGCAGCCATCTACGCCGTCATCGGCAGCGGGCTGGTGCTCACCTACACCACGACCGGCGTGTTCAACTTCGCGCACGGGGCGGCGGGCATGCTGTCGGCATTCGCCTACTGGCAGCTCGCCGTCGGGTGGGGATGGCCGGTTCCGCTGGCGCTGGCCGCGGTACTGCTCGTTCTCGCCCCCGCCTTCGGGCTCCTGGTCGAGAAGGTGGTGCTGCGGCCGGTCCAGAACCTCGGCGAGGCCGAGCGGCTGGTGATGACGGTCGCTCTGCTGAGCGGCCTCATCGCCGCCGCCCGGTGGATCTGGGATCCCAACCTCCCCCGGCCGCTCACCACCTTCTTCTCCGAGCGAGAGCCCCTCCACCTGGGCCCGGCCACGATCACCTGGCACCAGGCGCTGACCATGGCCGTCGCGGTGCTGGTCGCGCTGGGCCTGTGGGTCCTGCTGAACCGCACCCGCACCGGGGCGGAGATGCGGGCCGCGGTCGACGACCGGGCCCTGGTCGGGCTCACCGGCGCCGACCCGGTCAAGGCCAACCGGGTCGCGTGGGTCCTGGGCACCCAGCTCGCGGCGCTCGGCGGCATCCTCATCGCGCCGACCGTGGCCCTGGACGCAGCCCAGCCCAGCTCTCCCTGCTGATCGTCAGCGCCTACACCGCCGCCATCTTCGGCCGGCTGCGGAGCCTGCCGCTGACCTTCCTCGGCGCGATCGTCGTCGGCTGCCTGGAGAGCTACCTGACCGGCTACCTGCCGCAGAACCAGTACCTGCCTGGGCTGCGGCTCGCCGCGCCGGCGCTGCTGCTGTTCCTGGCGCTGCTGCTGTTCCCCCACGGGAGGCTGCGCGGCCGGGACCGGAAGCTGCGCCCGGTCCCGGCGCCGACGATGCGCGGGACGTTCGTCTTCGCCGGAGCGATCGTCTTCTTCGCGGTGGTGCTGGCGACGGTACTGGACGAGGTCGACGTCATCTCCTACGGGCCGATGTTCGCGCTCGGCATGGTGGCGCTGTCGTTCGTGCCGCTGTCGGGCTTCGCGGGCCAGATCTCGTTGTGCCAGCTGAGCATGGCGGGCATCGGCGCGGTCGTCTGGGGCCAGCTGGCGCCCGACGGGCAGCCGTGGGCGCTGGTGGCGGCGTTCGCGGTCTCGGCGCTGGCCGGGGCGCTGATCGCGGTGCCCGCGCTGCGCCTGTCCGGGGTCTACCTGGCGCTGGCGACCGCGGCCTTCGCCGTCGTCCTCGACCGGTGGATCTTCACCCTGCCGTCGTTCGAGGTGTTCGGCGTGGACGTCTCGGTGTTCAACCAGGGCTCGGTGGAGATGGCCGGGCCCGACTTCTTCGGGTTCCGGCTGGACGAGCCGGCGGAGCTGATGGTGTTCGCCGCGGTCTGCCTCGCCCTGGGCTCCCTGGGGGTGGCGGCGCTGCGCCTCAGCAGGTTCGGGCGCAGGCTGATCGCGCTGCGCGACAGCGAGGCGGCCTACGCGACGCTCGGCGGCAGCCTGCTGGTCGCCCGGGCCCTGGTGTTCGCGCTGAGCGCCGGGATCGCGGGGCTCGGCGGGGTGCTGTACGGGATGCAGCTGCAGTCGGTGACCGCCGAGCAGTTCACCTTCGTGGCGGGCCTCCCGGTCTTCCTGATCGCGGTGATCGGCGGCCTCGGCGCGGTCGGCAACGGCCTGTTCACCGGGACCGCCTACCTGGGCCCGGTGCATCTGCTGAACGCCGTGGCGCCCTGGTCGCACAACATCGTCCAGCTGCTGCCGGCCCTGGCGGGGCTGGGCTTCGCCCGCCATCCCGAGGGCATCGTGCCGGGGATGCGGCACGGCTGGGAGCCGCTGGCCCGCGACCGCGCCGCCCTGTCCGCGCTGCTCGGCGGTTTCGCGGTGCTGTGGTCCCTGCGGATCGGGGACGTCGTCGGCAACGCGGTCCTCCTGCTCGGCACGGTGGTCCTGGCGCTCGCCCTGCGGGCCTGGGCGCGGTCGCGGGAGGCGGCGGACGTCGGGTCCGGGATCCCGGTCGAGTGGTGGGGCGTGCGGCGTCCCTGGCGTGCGGAGGACGAGGAGGTGCTGGCCCGTGGGATCACTCGAGGTTAGCGAGGTGACCGTCTCCTTCGGCGGCCACCGGGCGCTGGACGGGGTGGGCCTGACCGCCGAGCCCGGCAGGGTCACCGGCCTGATCGGGCCCAACGGAGCCGGGAAGAGCACCCTGTTCGACGTCGTTTCGGGGCTGCGCAGGCCCTCGTCGGGAAGGGTGGTGCTCGACGGCAGGGACGTCACCCGGATGGGTCCCACCCGCCGTTCCCGGCACGGGCTGGCCCGCACGTTCCAGCGGCTGGAGCTCTTCGGCCGGCTGACCGTCCGCGACAACCTGCTCGTCGCCGCGGAACTCGGGCCCGACCGGCGGCTGGCGGGCCACGCCGTCACGAGGATCCTCGAGCGGCTCGGCCTGCACGAGGTCGCCGACACTCCCGCAGACGAGCTGTCCACCGGCGTCGCCCGCCTGGTGGAGGTGGGCCGGGCCCTGGCCGTCCGGCCCAAGCTCCTCCTGCTGGACGAGCCCGCGGCGGGTCAGGACGGCGAGGAGACCGAGCGGTTCGCCGCCCTGCTGCGCTCGCTGGCGGACGACGGGACGGCCGTCGTCCTCGTCGAGCACGACATGAGCCTGGTCATGAGCGTGTGCGACCACCTTTACGTGCTCGACCTCGGCAAGATCATCGCCTCCGGCCCGCCGGAGGAGGTCCGACGGGACGAGACGGTCCTGGCCGCCTACCTGGGGGAGTCATGAGCGCCCTGCTCGAACTGCGCGGGGTCCGCGCGGGCTACGGCGGCATCACCGCCCTGCACGGCGTGGACCTGAGCGTCGCCGCCGGTCGGGTGGTGGCGCTGCTCGGCCCCAACGGCGCGGGCAAGACGACCACGCTGAAGGTCGCCGCGGGCGTCCACCCGGTCGAGGCCGGACGGCTGCTGCTGGGCGGCCGGGACGCGACCGGGGCGGACCCCCGCGACCTGGCCCGCGCCGGGGTCTGCCTGATCCCCGAGGGCCGGGGCGTGTTCCCGAACCTCTCGGTCCGCGACAACCTGCTGATGATGACCTTCACCGGCCGCAGCCGCGAGGAGGTCGAGGAGGTCGCGTTCACGCGCTTCCCCGTCCTGGCCAGACGCGCCTCGCAGGCGGCCGGGACCATGTCCGGCGGCGAGCAGCAGATGCTCGCCCTCGCCCGGGGCCTGGCCACCGATCCGGCGGTCCTGCTGCTGGACGAGCTGTCCATGGGGCTGGCCCCCCTCGTCGTCGCCGAGCTGTACGAGCAGGTCGCCGAGATCGCCCGGCAGGGCGTGGCGGTCCTGGTCGTCGAGCAGTTCGCGGCGGCGGTCCTCGACATCGCCGATCACGCGGCCGTGCTGGTGCGCGGCCGGATCGAGCGGCACGGCGAACCCGACGAGGCGCTGCGTGCCGAACTTTCCGACCTCTACCTGGGGAGTGCCCGATGAGCTCGACCGAGACGCGTGCGGACCGCTTCGTCCGCGAACTGGCGGAACTGAGGATCGCCGACCCCGCCGCCGGGAGGCCGGCCCTGTGGCTGCGCGTGGGCGTGGCCCTGATGGCGGCGGGCCTGGCGCTGGGAGCGGCGGCGTACCTCATGTCGCACGGCACCACCGACCCGCTCGCCCAGCGGGACGCGCTCGCCCTCGGCCTGGGCGGGGTCTGCGCGAGCGTCGTCGGCGCGGCGCTCTTCCTGCGGTACTCGCTGACCGGCTTCCTGCGCTTCTGGATGGCCCGCCAGTCCCACGATTTGTCCGTTCTCGCCGATCGCCTTCTGGAAAAGGAGAACCTGACGTGACCACATCGATTCTGCGTGCGGGGGAGCAGTACGCCAGCACCGTCTGCGCCACGCGGGTGGTCGTCGTGCGCGCCCCCGAGGGCGGGGGCGCGGTGCTCGGCTGCGGGGGGAGCCCGATGGTCCCCGCCGCCTCCGCTCAGCCCGCCGCCTCCGCCCCGGGCGGAGAGGCCGCCACACTTATCGGCAAGCGCTACGTGAACGCCGACGACACGCTCGAAGTGCTCTGCACCTCCTCCGGTGCGGGGGAACTGAGCTGTGACGGCGTCCCGATGACCATCAAGGCGGCCAAGCCGCTGCCCGCCTCGGACTGAAGGGGAGCGTCCATGCGTGAACCGGTGAACGGCGTGGTGCTGACCGAACGGGTCGGCAACGTGCTGGTGGTGACGCTGAACCGGCCCGAGGTGCGCAACGCGCTCGACCCCGAGCTGATGGAGGGGCTCTCGGCGGTGCTGCGTGAGGCCGAGGCCGACCCCGAGGTCCGGGCGATCGTCCTGACGGGCTCGGGCACGGTCTTCTGCTCCGGTCTGGACCTGAAGGCGTTCGCGGCCGGGGGGAGTATCAAGGCGCTGGTGTGGTTCTACCACCGCAGTGTCGCGACCCCGGTCGTCGCGGCGCTGAACGGCTCCGCGCTGGGCGGGGGTTTCGAGTTGATGCTCGCCTGCGACCTGGTCGTCGCGGCCGAGGGTGCGAAGCTCGGCATCGCCGAGGTCAAGCGCGGCCTGTTCGCGGCGGGCGGCGGCACGACGCTCTCCGCCCGAGTGCCGACGGCCCTGGCGTTGGAGATGGGGCTGACCGGGGACCCGGTCACCGCCGAGCGGGCCCTGCAGGCGGGGCTGGTGAACCGGGTGGTCCCGGCCGACCGGGTGCTGGCCGAGGCCCTGGGGCTGGCCGAGCGGATCGCGGAGAACGGCCCGCTCGGCGTCGCCATGACCAAGAAGCTGATGCGCGAGCGGCGGTGGTGTACTCCTGCGGAGGTCGACGAGGTCTTCAGGAGCGCGGACGCCAAGGAGGGCGCGCGGGCGTTCGCCGAACGCAGGCCGCCGGTATGGACGGGAAGGTAGCTCACGATGGACTTCGAGCTGAATGAAGAACAGAGGCTGTTCCGGCAGACGCTCCGCGACTACGCGGAGAAGGAGATCATGCCGGTCGCGCCCGAGTGGGAGCGGACCGGACGGTACCCGGCGGAGATCGTCGAGAGCTTCAAGGAGTTCGGGCTCTACGGCCTGAACGTGCCCGAGGAGTACGGCGGGCTCGAGGCCGACCGCGTCTCCTACGCCCTGGCGTTCGAGGAGATCGCCCGCGCGTGGCTGGGCGCGGCCGGGCTCTTCGGGCCGCACTCCGTCGCCTGCTGGATCGTCTCCCGCAACGGCACGCCGGAGCAGAAGGCGTACTGGCTGCCGAGGATGGCGACCGGCGAGGTGCGGTCGGGCATCTGCCTGACCGAGCCGGGCGCGGGCACCGACCTGCAGGGCATCAGGACGACGGCGGTCCGGGACGGCGACCACTACGTGGTGTCGGGCAGCAAGACCTGGATCACCAACGCGCGGGTCGCCGGCATGTTCCCCGTCCTGGTGAAGACGGGGAAGGCCGACGGCGGGCACGAGGCGATGTCGGTGCTGCTGATCGATACGTCCTCGCCGGGTTTCACCGTCACCAAGGACCTGCCCAAGATGGGCTACAAGGGGCCGGAGAGCTGCGAGCTCGTCCTGGACCGGGTGCGGGTGCCGGTCGGGAACCTCCTGGGCGGGGTCGAGGGGTGCGGTCTCCAGCAGGTGCTGGGCGGGCTGGAGATCGGGCGGATCAACATCGCGGCGCGGGCGGTCGGCGTGGCGCAGGCGGCCTACGACGCGGCGCTGGGCTACTCGCGCGAGCGGGAGGCCTTCGGCAGGCCGATCTCCGACTTCCAGGCGATCCAGTTGAAGCTCGCCGACATGGCCACCGAGATCCAGGCCGCGCGGCTGCTGACGTACTGGGCCGCGTCCCGGTCCCAGGCCGGCGGGGGGCGGGTGGACATGGAGGCGGGCATGGCGAAGATGTACGCCTCCGAGACCGCCATCAAGTGCTCGCTGGAGTCGATGCGCATCCACGGGGGCTACGGCTACTCGGCGGAGTTCGTCGTCGAACGGCTGTACAGGGACGCGCCGCTGATGGCCATCGGCGAGGGGACCAACGACGTCCAGCGCCTGGTGATCGCCAAGTCCCTGGTGTCGGGCAAGGGACGTCTGGGCTGGTGATGCGAGGTCGTCCAAGAGGCGCGGCAGGCGGGCTTCCGGTCGGTTCGACCGGAAGCCCGCCTGCGTTCTGAACGATGAGCCGTAAGTGGAAAATTACGTCCATGTGACGCTTGTCACGGTGGGGCAACCGACTTAATGTGGGTTCAGTAGGTTCTGGAAAGGAGGGTGGATGTCCGACCAGCGGCCGTACGCGTCCCTCCTCGCCAAGGGAGAGGACCGGAGGCAGCGGATCCTGGCCGTCGCCCAGCGGCTGCTGACCCGCAACGGGTGGCGCAACACGACGCTCGGGCAGATCGCCAAGGAGGCGGGAGTGACCCCCGCCGGCCTGCTGCACCACTTCGAGTCCAAGGAGCACCTGCTCCATGCCGTACTGGACGCGCGTGACTCTTACGACGACGCCCACGCCGAGCTGACGGGCGACATCATCGAGCAGCTGGAAGGGGTCGCCGAGCGGTTCCGGGAGGCTCCCGAACTGGTCGGTACGTTCGCCGTCCTCCGGATGGAGAACCTCGACCCCGAATCCCCGCTGCACGAACGTTTCCTCAGCAGATACCGCTTCTCGGTCGACCTGGTCGCCGAGAGCATCCGCCGGGGTCAACGCGCGGGACGGTACCGCGCCGACCTCGACCCGGCCGTCAAGGCCGTGGAGATCATCGCCTTTCTCAACGGGATAGAGGCATCATGGCTGCTCGACTCTTCGATTCCACTGACCGAGGTGTTCAGGGAGTACACCCGTTCTCTCGCCGGGCAGCTCGCCGGGCCCTCAACTCGCTGAGGCCCATGCTGGCGGTGGCGGCACCGAACAAGGCCGAGGTGGTGCGGTTCGCCGGCGGATGGCTGTTCGACCGGGTGATGGCGGGATGGGAGGTCATGGTCCTCACCCCCGACCAGGGCGACTCCCGCCCGCTGCGCATCCTCGGAGTCCAGCCCCTGGACCTGGAGACCGCGCTGAACTGCGAGATCAGGGGCCCCCGGCCCCAGGCCATCGCGATCGACGCGGACCTGTACGGCGCCGACGAGCGCATCCGGCGCAGGGTGCTCGAGGTGCTCGGCGAGGGGCGGACCGAGGTCAGGCTCTGGGGCGAACGGTGGGCTGCGGACGCCGAGGGCGGCGCCGACGCGGTGCGGCACCGGCTGAGCGCCGCCGCGCGGGCGTTCAAGGCCCAGGCGCTGGAGGCCGCCGCCGAACCCGGCCGGGGCGAGGTCATCGAACTGTTCGGGACCGGGGAACTGCTCCGCCACTCCCGGAGCGCCTGATCTTCCTCCCACCCCGCGGTCCCGGGAGGCGGCAGTCGAGCCGCCTCCCGGGCCCCACCCGTTCAGAGGGGACGTCTCACCGGCCTTTTCCGGGGCGGGGAAGCCGGACCCGCGGCAGCAGCGGCGCGAGGGACCGGTGCCTCCAGGCCGACCGGATGACCCCCGACCCGTAGGCCGCGTCCTCCAGGAGCCTCAACCCCGTGTACCGGACGGGGTCGACGGCGGGCCGGTGGGTGAGCCATTCCAGGGCCAGAGGGGCGAGCATGGCGACGGCCGCCCCCCGGGCCAGACGGCTGCGCCCGCTCGCGGCCAGGCAGAGCAGCCCGAGAGGCCACGCCTCCCGGCGCAGCGCGTGACCGGTCGCGGCGGCGTCGGCCGCGACGCCCTTGGCGACGATCGCCGCGCTCAACGTCCAGCTCCCCGGCATACCGGTCAACCCCCGGTTGAGGAGGGCGGTGGCGAGGGCGGCGGAGGCGGCGGCGGGCAGCGGGCGGCCGGCGGCCAGGAGGGACAGGGCCGCCAGGTTCCAGCCCGACAGGTGGGCCGGTGCCAGCCGTCCCGGGTGGCGCTCGGCCAGCGCGGCGGCCGACGTGCCGTACTCGTGACGGCGCCGCGCCCAGTCCAGCGGTTCCAGACGCGGGGTGTGCACGACCCGCGTCCGGGGCTGGTACCGGACGTGCAGCCCGCGGTCGGCGAGCCGCCAGACGAAGTCGACGTCCTCGCCCAGCCGCATCCCCTCGTCGAAGGGGAGGTCTTCGACCGCGTCCCTGCGGACGACCAGGGTCGCGGTCGGCACGAAGCCGAGCCTCGCCCCGGGGCGGACCAGCGCGGCCCGCGTTCCCATGTCGAGCGCGGACCGCGTCTCCTCATACCGGGCCAGCAGCCGGGAGT
This sequence comes from Actinocorallia sp. B10E7, assembly GCF_039871655.1. Lineage (NCBI taxonomy): Bacteria > Bacillati > Actinomycetota > Actinomycetes > Streptosporangiales > Thermomonosporaceae > Actinocorallia > Actinocorallia sp. B10E7. The sequence continues at coordinate 27,510 of NZ_JBDPLZ010000011.1, read as the reverse complement.
CCCCGGTGTCCGGCACGACCCGCGGAGCCACGGCCGCCACCTTGGGGTCGTCGAAGTGCGGCATGAGCACGTCCAGCCAGCCCTCCTCGGGCCGGCAGTCGGAGTCCACGAACGCGACGAACGGCGTCCGCGCCGCCCGCAGCCCCGTGTTGCGCGCCGCGGCGGGCCCCCGGTTGACCGGATGCCGCACCAGACGGGCCCCGTGGGCGTCCGCCGCCCGCCGCAGTGCTTCGGGGTCGGGCGACCCGTCGTCCACGACGATCACCGGCACGCCCTTGACGGCCGAGAGGCAGCGTTCCAGCTCGTCGGCCCGGCCGAACGCCGGAACGACGACCGTCACCTCGTGAGGCCCGGGCCGGGCCGGCGGCACCGGATGGGCGAACCCCTGGTCGAGCAGCTGGCGGGCCAGCGCCCGCCCGGTGGCGGATGCGGCCGCCACTCCGCCGGGACCCGCCCGCCGCAGCTCCGCGAGATGCGGTCTGGCGGGTTCTTTGAACCGCACGACCTTCCAGGGCGCCCCGCCCGCGGCCACCAGACCGTCGCCCCAGAAGGACGTCCCGGAGTCCAGGACGACGGGGAACCCCTCGGGCGGCATGGAGTTCCCGCCGGTGCTCGTGGACATGAGATCCCCTGACGAAGAGAACGGCCGGTGTGGAGGGCGGTGCGGTGGTCAGAGCCGCCGGTCGGCGGGCTCCAGGAGGTGGCCCCGGGCGTCGGCCCGGTTCGCGTCGATCCGGCGGACGACGGAGGCGACCATCGTCCGTACGAGCTCGCGGCCCCGCTCGGCGTCGGCCCCGGAAGGATCCCCGAGCACGCCCGTCGGGGAGACCCCGCGCACCCCGCGGGCGACCAGCTCCGGCATGAGCGAGGCGAGCGGCCGGGTGTCGCCCGGGACGGCCTCGGCCATCCGCACCAGCTCGGGCGCCAGGTGCAGCATCACCGAGGTCTCGGTGAACCCGGCGTGGGCGTCGCCTCCCGGAGCCTCGCAGGAGACCCATCCGGCGTCCTGGCCCTCACCGCGGAGCTGCCCGACGGCGGAGCCGAGCGCGCGCAGGTTCCCGCCGTGCCCGTTGACGAAGACCACCCGCCAGGCCCACGGGGTGAGCGAGCGCACCAGCTCGACCAGGAGCAGGTGCAGCGCCTCGTGCCCGATGGAGATCGTCCCGGGGAAACCCCCGTGCTCGCCGCTGGCCCCGTACTCGATCGCGGGTGCGACCAGCACCGGCCCCGCCGTCTCCGGCGCCAGCACGGCCGCCGCCCGTTCCGCGACGCACCGCGCGATCACGGTGTCGGTGGAGAGCGGCAGGTGCGGCCCGTGCTGCTCGGTCGAGCCGACCGGCACGAGCACCAGCCCGCCCACCGGGACCGACGGCCAGGTGTTCTCCGCCAGCCGCACGGGGTTCTCTCCGGTCTCTGGCATCTCAGCCCGCCGAGTCGGCGACGGAACCGCCGCCCAGGGTGACCTTGAAGTCGCGGGGGATGTGGAGGTCGGCGGGGGAGAGTTCGTGGACGGAGGAGTGGCCCAGGCCCAGGACGGCGGAGTCCAGGCCTCCGCGAATGACGTCCAGGACGTTCTCCACGCCGGCCTGGCCGTTGGCGGCCAGGCCCCACAGGTAGGCGCGGCCGATGAGGACGGCGCGCGCGCCCAGGGCCAGCGCCTTGGCGACGTCGCCGCCGCGCCGCACGCCTCCGTCGAGGAGGACCTCGACCTGGTCGCCGACGGCCTCGGCGATGGCCGGCAGCAGCCGGATGGTGGCGGGGGTGGTGTCGAGGTTGTTGCCGCCGTGGTTGGAGACCGACAGCGCGGTCACCCCGATGTCGGCGGCCCGCCTGGCGTCGTCGACGCGGGTGACGCCCTTGAGCAGGAAGGGGCCGCCCCACTCCTCACGCAGCCACTTCACGTCCTCCCAGGTGGGGGGAGGGGTCTGCATCCACTCGTAGTAGGCGCCGAAGAACGTGGGGGCCTGGCCGCCGGGCGGCTGGAGGTTGGGCGCGGTCAGGTCCGGGATCTTGCCGGTCTTGCCGAACCGCCACAACCAGCCGGGCCGGTTCACGACCTTGGGGGCCAGCCTCACCATCGTCTTGAGGTCGACCTTCTCGGGGATGGCGGGGCTGCCCCAGTCACGGCCGTTGGAGAACGACCAGTCCAGGGTGGCGATGAGCGCCTTGGCCCCGGCCTTCTTCGCCCGCTCCATGCGCTGGGACATCGCGTCCCGGTCGCCCATCCAGTACATCTGGTAGAAGACGTTGGGGTTGACGGCGCAGACGTCCTCGACGGACCGGCTCGCGAACGAGCTCAACCCCATGATCACGCCCCTGTTCGCGGCCGCGCGGGCCACGGCGACCTCGCCCTCGGGGTCCACGGCCTGCACCCCGGTGGGGGAGATCAGGACGGGGAAAGACGACTCCACCCCCATGATCGTGGTGGACAGGTCACGCTCGGCGTGGTGCCCGACGACGCGGGGCGCGAAGCCCAGGTCGCCGAACGCCTGCATGTTGTCGTCGATGGTGCGGCCGCGCTCGGATCCGGCCACCAGCGCGCCGTAGACCATGCCGGGCAGGCGCTTCTTGGCCCGCCGCTGGGCCTCGGCGACGGTCTCGAACCAGGGGTTGCTCATGGGGCTCTCTTAAGGAAGGAGGGTTCAGGAAAGGCTGAGCCCGGCCAAGGGGTCCTCGGCGCAGGCGCTCACCGGCGGGCGCTCGGGGTCCGGGCGGCGGGTGCTGATCTGGACGGGCACCGGCCGGGCCTTGCGGGGCGCGCGGCGGGAGTGGTCGGCGGACGGCTTGGGGATGTCCGCCCGGTCCTCGGGCCGCTGGGCGAGCAGGGTCTCACCGTGGCCCTGGACGCATTCGGGGTCGGGGCCGTCCAGGGGCAGGCCGGTGAAGAACTTGGCGGCCATGCAGCCGCCTTTGCAGGTGTCGTAGAAGGAGCAGGACGAGCAGGCGCCGCCCGTCTGGGGCTCGCGCAGCCCGAGGAACAGTTCGGACTCACGCCACACTCCGGCGAAACCGCCCGGCCCGCGGACGTTCCCGGCGAGGAACTCGTCGTGGATGGCGAACGGGCAGGCGTAGACGTCGCCGACGGGGTCGATGAGGCAGACGACGCGTCCGGCTCCGCACAGGTTCAGGCCGGGCAGGGACTGCCCGTAGGCCGACAGGTGGAAGAAGGAGTCCCCGGTCAGGACCTGGTCGCCGTGGGCGAGCAGCCAGTCGTACAGTTCGCGCTGCTGGCCGGGCAGGGGGTGCAGTTCGTCCCACACGTCGGCTCCGCGGCCCGACGGGCGCAGGCGGGTCAGGCGGAGCTGCGCGCCGTAGCGGTCGGCGATCGCCTTGAACTCGTCCATCTGCGGAATGTTGTGGCGGGTGCACACGACGGAGAGCTTGAAGTTCTTCATGCCCGCGTCGTGCAGGTTCTGCATGGCGCGGATCGCCGTGTCGTAGGAGCCGGGGCCGCGCACCGCGTCGTTGACCTCGGGGGTGGCGCCGTCGAGGGAGATCTGGACGTCCACGTAGTCGTTGGCGGCCAGGCGGCGGGCGGCCTCGGGGGTGATGCGCACGCCGTTGGTGGAGAACTTCACGCCCACGTCGTGGGAGGTGGCGTAGTCCAGCAGTTCCCAGAAGTCGGGGCGCACGGTCGGCTCGCCGCCGCCGATGTTGACGTAGAAGACCTGCATCGCCTGGAGCTCGTCGATGACCGCCTTGCACTCGTCGGTGCTCAGCTCGCGCGGGTCGCGCCGTCCCGAGCTGGACAGGCAGTGCTCGCACGCCAGGTTGCAGGCGTAGGTGAGCTCCCAGGTCAGGCAGATCGGGGAGTTCAGCCCGTGCTCGAACAGGTCGACCAGCCGGGTTCCGGGGGTCCGCTCGGGGGCGACGGTCATGGAGTGGTCCTTTCGACGACCATGGACGACTGGACGAGCGCCGCCAGCGCGGCGTTGTAGCGGGGCAGGTCCGGGTCGGGGACGCCGGCCGCCGCGCAGGCGGCACGGGCCGAGGGCGAGTCCTTGAGGGAGCGCACGACCTCCAGCAGCATCCGGTCCTTGAGGAACGACAGCTTGCGGGTGCCGAAGTGGTAGAGCAGCGCCCCGAAGGGCTCGGGCCGCACCGAGACCTGCGGGTGCAGGTCCCAGGCGCGGTCGAGGTCGAGATCGGGCATGGACTTAGTAGACGCCGCACATGCCGTCGATCGAGACTTCCTCGATCAGCGACTCGACGACGGTGTCCTCGGTCTGCTCGGCGGGGACTGCGCTCATGAAGGTCTCCTTCTTCGCGGGTAGGGGGCGGATGTCCGGTGAGACGCGATGCGCGTTCTCGCCATGGGGGATACTAAATGCATCGAGTGCCGAAAGGAAGGCCCCGGATGAGACGTCCCGATGTCCTCGTGGTCGGAGCGGGCGGCGGCGGAGCCGCTCTGGCGGCCAGGCTCAGCGAGGACGAGGACCGGGAGGTACTGGTCCTGGAGGCCGGGCCGGTGCCCCGGCACCCGTCCGGATTCCCGCCCGGACTGCTGGACGCGCGGCTCGTCCCGGGCGCGCGACCCGGGCACGCGTTCGTCCGGTCCTATGCCGTGCACCTGACTCCCGAGCGGCCCTACTCGGTGCCCCGGGGGCGGATACTCGGCGGTTCGACCACCGTGAACGGCGGCTACTTCATCCGGGCGCGACGCGAGGACTTCGACCGGTGGGCCGCCGAAGCCGATGACCCGTTCTGGTCCTACGAACGGGTGCTCCCGTTCCTGCGCTCCCTGGAGAACGATCTCGACCTGGGCTCCGGTCCCCTGCACGGCGACCGGGGACCGGTCCGGATCCGCCGCACCGACCTGCGGCACCCCGCCGCCGAGGCGTTCCGCGCCGCCGCCGAGGAACTGGGCTTCCCCGAGGAGGCGGACAAGAACGCCCAGGACGCCCCCGGTTTCGGGCCGGTGCCGTCGAACGCCGTCGACGGAGAACGGATCAACACCGGGCTCGCCTATCTGCTCGACGTGCTCGACCGCCCCAACCTCACGGTGCTGGGCGGCCGCACGGTGCGCGCGGTGACGGTCAGCCGAGGCCGCGCGACCGGAGTGGTGGTCGAACGCGGCGGACGGCGCAGCACGGTGGAGGCGGGTGAGATCGTCCTGTGCGCCGGCTCCTTCGCCTCCCCGCACCTGCTGCACCTGTCGGGTATCGGGCCGGCGAAGGACCTGGAGCGTCTCGGCATCCCCGTCGTCCAGGGCCTTCCCTCCGTCGGGGCGGCCATCGGCGACCATCCGCAGATCGTCCTGGAGTGCACGCCCCGCCGGCCGATGGACGGGCCGTCCGGCTCCTGGCTCGGCGGCGCCCTGCACCTGTCCTCGTCCGGCGGGGAACACGAAGGCGACCTGGAGATCCTGCAGTCACTCCTCCCGCTGTCCGCGCTGGTCGCCGGGACGACGACGGCTCCCGGCGCGCCCCTGGCCTTCCTCGCCTCGGTCCAGACCCCCCGGAGGAGCGGCGGCCTGCGCACCGAGTCGGCCGACCCTGAAGTGCCGCCGCGCATCGACTACGGCTACCTGGAGACACCCGACGACCGCCGCCGTCTGAGGGAGGCGGTCCGGGCGACCGCCGCGCTGGCCGCCACCGACGCCTTCGGCGAGATCTCCTCCGGCCTGCTGGAACCCGGCCCGGAGACCCTCGGCGACGACCACGCCCTCGACCGGTGGATCCACTCCCGTCTCGGCACGTCCCAGCACACCTGCGGCACCGTCCCCCTGGGGTCGGCCGTCGACGCCTACGGCAGGGTGCACGGACTGAGCGGCCTCCGTGTCGCCGACACCTCGATCCTCCCCACGGCACCGCTGCGCGGCCCCGCGGCGACCGCCGTCCTCGTCGGCGAGCTCATCGCCCACGCCATCCGCCACGAACCGGGCTGAACGGCCTCACGTCCCGGGCATGGCGTCCGAGCGGCGCTCCATCACCGCGAACCCGGCGCCCACCTGCCGTATGGTCTCGTCGAGCAGATCCGACAGGCCGCCTTCCGGATCGCCGGCCAGCCAGTGCTCGTACGCCGCGATCGCGGCTGCCAGCACACCGTGCCCGGCGAGCCGGGGGAAGAGCGCGGTCGGCGGCTGCCCCGTGCGCTCGGCCACGAAATCCGTGATGATCTGCCGCCACGACGCGTAGCGCAGGGTCGAGTCGGCCTGCAGGGTCGGCACCCGCAGGATGAGCTCCAGCCGCTGCCGGTGCCACGGGACGTCCTCGGGGTCGAACCGGTTGAACTCCACGACGGCCTCGCGCAGCGCCTCCATCATCGGCGTGCGCGGATCGGCCCCGGCCAGCAGCTCCCGCAGCCTCAGCAGGTGTCCTTCGAAGTCCCCCCACACCAGATCGTTCTTGGACGCGAAGTACCGGAAGAACGTCCGCCGCCCGATCCCCGCGGCCCCCGCGATGTCGTCGACGGTGGTGGCGTCGAACCCCTGGCGCGCGAACAGTTCGAAGGCCAGCCGCTCCAACGCCGCCCGCGACGTCACCCGCGGCCTTCCCATGATCGACTGGGCGCTCTTCTTCCCACCACCGGACGGCTTCACGTGACCCCTTCTTCCCGGGAGAGTCTCTCCACGGTAGACCCACAAGCCGCTTCCGTCCGGGGAGTCAGAGCGCGACGAAGGAGAAGCCGCGCTGTTTGAGGGTCGGAAGGACGGTGCGCAGGGCCTCGACGGTCTGGGCGCGGTCGCCGCCGCCGTCGTGGATGAGGAGGATGTCGCCGGCCTGCGCCTGCTGGAGGGCGCCGGTGATCTGGGCGGCTCCGGGGCGCGCCCAGTCGCGGGGGTCGACGCCCCAGTGGACGCAGATCATCTTGTGGGCGGCGGCTATGTCCACGACCTGCTGCGACCAGGCGCCTCCGGGGGCGCGGAAGAAGCGGGGCGCCACCGAGCAGGCCTGGGCGATCCGGTCGTGCGTCTCGGTGATCTCCCGCTCGATCTCCTGGGCGGACAGGTTCGGCAGGTTCAGCGGATGGGTCATGGTGTGGTTGGCGATCTGGTGCCCGGCCGCGACGATCCGCTGGACGACCTGGGTGTTCTCGGGCACCTGCTCGCCGATCATGTTGAAGGTGGCCGGGATCTCGAACTCGGCGAGCACGTCCAGCACCATCGGCGTCCAGTAGGGGTGCGGCCCGTCGTCGATGGTGAGCGCCACCGCGTTGGGAGGCGCCGCCGGGGTCAGGTCGCGCAGGGACTTGATCGGGTTGACGGCGGCCTTCAGCTGGTCCGCGGGGACGTAACCGGGGTCCGGCGGAGGCGTCGGAGTGGGCGCCGCCATCGGCTCGGAGGGCTTACCGGGCAGGTTCCCGGAGACGGAATGCCACACGTCGGGCACGACCCCGGCGGCCACCCCCAGCCCGGCGGCGACGATCGTGCTGAGCAGTTGGCGGCGGTCCATGGAGCTCTCCTGGGCGAGACAAGCGGTGATACCTCGTTTCCGGATACGACGCCGCCGCCCGGAAGAAAGATCGGAGCGAATGGAGGCGTAAGGGAGACCGACGGGTCAGAGCGCGACGAAGGTGATGCCGCGTCGTTTGAGGGCGGGGAGGGCAGCGCGCAGGGCCGCGACCGTCTGGGCGCGGTCGCCGCCGCCGTCGTGGACGAGGAGGATGTCGCCGGGCCCGGCGCTCTCCAGGGTGGCGGTGATCTGGGGGACGCCGGGGCGCGCCCAGTCGCGGGGGTCGACGTTCCAGTCGACGCAGATCATCCGGTGGGCGGAGGCGGTGTCCACGATCCGCTGCGACCAGGCGCCTCCGGGGGCGCGGAAGAAGCGGGGCGCCACCGAGCAGGCCTGGGCGATCCGGTCGTGGGCCTCGGCGATCTCCCGCTCGATCTCCCGGGCGGACAGGTCGGGCAGGTTCATCGGGTGGGTCATGGTGTGGTCGGCGATCTGGTGCCCGGCCGCCACGATCCGCCGGACGAGCCCGGCGTGCTGCGACACCTGCGAGCCGATCATGTTGAAGGTGGCGGGGACGCCGAACTCGGCGAGCACGTCCAGCACCATCGGCGTCCAGTAGGGGTCTGGTCCGTCGTCGATGGTGAGCGCCACCGCGGTGGCGGGCGCCGCCGGGGTCAGGTCGCGCAACGAGTCGATCGGGTTGGTGCGGGCCCTCAGCTGGTCCGCGGGGACGTAGCCGGGATCCCGGGGAACCGCCGGAGTCGGCTTCTTGGTCGGCTTCTTGGTCGGTTTCTTCGTGGGCTTCGGAGTCGGCCTCCAATGCGGACCGAGAGGCGGTCCCGGACGGCCCTCGGCGGCGGAGCGCCACAGGCCGGGCGCCACCCCGGCGACCAACCCCACTCCGGCGGCGGTGATGGTGCCGATCAGCTTGCGTCGGTTCATGGCGCTCTTCTTCCTGCGCGGAGTGATCGGCAGGAGCGCCGGGTACTCCGGAATCCTCGGCGCTTCTGCTGGGCGACGGGAGCCTAGTGGGGAATCACCTTTGTTCACAGGGGATTCACGAGAAAACCGGAGCCTCGGGCACGGTCAGGGCCTCGGGCCGACGGCACGCCCGGCGCGGAGGGGCCGCCTGTATGGTCTGGGAGAGACGACATCGACGAGGAGCCCGCCGATGGACCAGCACGCCCCGGTCGAAGCCAGAGCCCGCCTGCTGGCCGGACAGGACATGTGGACCCTGCCCGCCGTGCCGGAACTCGGCTTCCACGGCCTCGTCATGTCCGACGGGCCCATCGGCGTACGCGGCACCCGGTGGACGTCCGGCGACCCGTCGATCGCGCTGCCCAGCCCCACCGCCCTGGCCGCCACCTGGGACGCCGGCCTCGCCCGCCGCGTCGGGAGCCTCCTGGCCCAGGAGGCCCGCCGCAAAGGGGTGCACGTGCTGCTGGCCCCGACCGTCAACCTGCACCGTTCACCCCTCGGAGGGCGGCACTTCGAGTGCTTCTCCGAAGACCCGCTGCTCACCGGCGAACTGGCCGCGGCCTACGTCCAGGGCGTGCAGTCGGGCGGTGTGGCGGTGACCGTCAAGCACTTCGTCGCCAACGATTTCGAGACCGAGCGCATGACGGCGGACGTCGTGGTGTCGGAACGCGCGCTGCGCGAGCTGTACCTGCTGCCGTTCGAGATCGTCGTCCGCGAGGCCGCCCCCTACGGGATCATGGCCGCCTACAACGGGGTCAACGGCACCGCCATGAGCGAGCACGGCGAACTGCTCAACGGCGTCCTGCGGGACGAGTGGGGATTCGACGGATTCGTCGTGTCCGACTGGTTCGGTGCGCGCGACACCGTCAGGGCGGCGCTCGGCGGCCTGGACGTCGCGATGCCCGGCCCCACGACGGTCTACGGTCCGGCGCTGGCCGAGGCCGTACGCGAGGGCGCGGTGCCGGAGAAGGTGCTCGATGAGCACGTCCGGCGAGTCCTGGAGCTGGCGCGGCGCACGTCGTCCCCGGCCGAGACCCCGCCCGTGGACGGGCGGGCGCTCGCCCGCGAAGTGGCGTCCCGCTCGTTCACCCTGCTGCGCAACGACGGCGTCCTGCCGCTCACCGGCACTCCCCGCGTCGCCTTGATCGGCGGCCTGGCCAAGGAAGCGCGCGTGATGGGCGGAGGCAGCGCCCGGGTCTTCCCGTCCCACGTCGTCTCCCCGCTGGAGGGACTGGAGAGCGCCGGTCTCGACGTGGTGTACGCGCGTGGAGCCGACCCGAGCCGACGCCTCAACCCCGCCGCCTTCCCGCTGCGGGCCATCGCCTACGACACCGAAGGGAGGCTTCTCGGCGAGTACGCCCAGCCCGACGGCTCATTGCAGTGGATCGGCCAGATGCCCGAAGGCGTCGACTACGGCGAACTCGGATCCGTCGCGATACGCGGCACCTTCGTCCCTCAGACGAGCGGCGAACACCGGATCGCGATCGAAGGCGTCGGCGCCTTCAAGCTCACGGTCGGCGACGACGTCCTGTTCGACGGGACCGTCGCCCCCGAGAGCGACGACCCGTTCGCCGCGTTCTTCTTCGCACCCCAGACGGTCTTCCCCGTCGACCTGAAGCAAGGCATGGAGGTCGAGGTCGAGCTGGTGCACCGCCTTGTGAAGGACGGGATGCCCCTGCCGTTCGTCGGCTTCGGCCTGATGCACCGCGAACCGACCGCCGACCCCGACACACTGCTGTCCGAGGCGGAAGCCGTCGCCACCGCCGCGGACGTGGCGGTCGTGGTCGTCGGCACGTCCAAGGAGGTCGAGAGCGAGGGCTTCGACCGCACCTCCCTGAAGCTGCCCGGCCGCCAGGACGAGCTGGTCCGTCGCGTCGCCGCCGCCAACCCGCGCACGATCGTCGTGGTCAACGCCGGTTCGCCCGTCGAGATGCCGTGGCGCGAGGACGTCTCCGCCGTCCTGCTCACCTGGTTCCCCGGCCAGGAGGCCGGCCACGCCCTCGCCGACGTCCTCACCGGCACCGCCGAGCCCGGCGGACGCCTCCCCACCACCTGGCCCGCGAGGCTGGAGGACTGCCCCGTCACCGAGGTGACCCCGGTCGACGGCGTCATGCGCTACGACGAGGGCGTCTTCATCGGCTACCGCGCCTGGCAGCGCACGAACATCCCGCCGGCCTACGAGTTCGGCTCCGGCCTCGGCTACACCACCTGGTCCTATGAGAACGCCTCCTACGCCGACGGCGTCCTGACCGTGACCCTCCGCAACACCGGCCCCCGCCCCGGCCGCGAGATCGTCCAGACGTATCTGGCCCCCGCTCGCCGCGACGAGAACCGCCCGTCCCGCTGGCTGGCGGCCTTCGCCGTGGCCGAAGCCGCCCCCGGCGAATCCGCCACCGTCACCCTGGACATCCCGGACCGCGCCTTCGCCATCTGGCACGACGACGCCTGGCATCCGATCCCCGGCGACTACCTCCTCCACACCGGCCACTCCCTGACGGACACCCCGCTCACCACCCCTCTCGCCCACCCCTGAACGCGCCGTACAGGCGGCCATGCTCGTGTTCTGGAAGGCTCACGAAGCGCACGTGGCGACCATGACGATCGGTCTTCCCTGCGGTAGACGGGATGTTTGAATCGTCGGATGGCGACGGAGCTGGACGAGCTGATCGAACGGTTGCGGAGGGCAGCGGAGGAACGGGGCTGGACGTCGTTCCACACGCCCAAGAACCTCGCGATGGCGTTGGCGGGAGAGGTCGGGGAGCTGCTGGCGGAATTCCAGTGGTTGACGCCCGAGGAGTCGTTCCAGGTCATGGGTTCGCCCCGGAAGGCCGAAGCGGTGCGTTCGGAGCTGGCGGACGTCTTCAGTTACCTGCTGGAACTCGCGGACGTGCTCGGCGTCGACCTGGTCGAGGCCGCGAATGCGAAGGCGGATGTGGTGGCGCGGCGGTACGCCGAGGGGTACTACGAGCCGCCGGCTCTCTGACGCCCGGGCGCGGCCCATCCCTCCGGTTCCAAGGTGCCCGGGGTCCTTCATGTCCAACCTCCGACAAATAAGATGGCCTTGACAAAAAAAGTTGTCGGTCCTAGTTTCGAGGCATGCAGGACGTCGTCGTGATCGAGGACCCGGCCGCGGCCGAGGTCTCGCTGGACCCCATCAGGGCCCGGCTGCTGGCCGAGCTGAGCGAGCCCGGCTCCGCGGCCATGCTGGCCGCCAAGGTCGGGCTGCCCCGGCAGAAGGTCAACTACCACCTGAAGACGCTCGAAGCGCACGGACTCGTCGAAATGGTCGAGGAGCGGCGCAAGGGCAACGTCAACGAACGCATCATGCGGGCCACCGCGGCGTCCTACGTGATCTCCCCGGCGGCGCTGGCCTCGGTCGCGCCCGACCCGGGCCGTTCCCCCGACCGGCTGTCGGCGAGCTGGCTGCTGGCCGTCGCGGCCCGGCTGGTCCGCGACGTCGGGACGCTCATCACCGGGGCCGAACGGGCCCGCAAACGCGTCGCGACCTTCGCGATCGACGGCGAGGTGCGCTTCGCCTCGGCCGCCGACCGCGCCGCGTTCGCCGAGGAGCTCGCCGGGGCCGTCACCGCCCTGGTCTCCAAATACCACGACGAGTCCGCCGAGAAGGGCCGCGACCACCGGATCGTCGTCGCCGTCCACCCGAGCGTGAAGGAGAACCGATGACACACCCGTTCGAGCTGAACCAGGAGATCGAGCTCGCCGCCACCCCCGAGCAGGTCTGGGAGGCGATCGCGACCGGACCGGGAGTCGACTCCTGGTTCATGGGCCGCACCGAGCTGGGCGCGTCCGTCGGCGGCCCCGCCTCCTTGACGATGCCGGGCCACACCGAACAGGCCGTGATCACCGGCTACGAGCCGGGCGCCCGCCTCGCGACCCGCAGCGAGGAAGCCGCTGACGGCCGGTTCATGGCGATCGAGTACCTCGTCGAGGGCCGCGACGGAGGCGCCACCGTGCTGCGGATCGTGCAGAGCGGCATGCTCGGCGACGACTGGGAGACCGAGTTCGAGGCGATGAAGGCCGGCTGGCCCATCTACCTGGAGACCCTCAGGCAGTACCTCGCGCGCTTCGCGGGCCGGACCCCGTCGGTCACCACGGTCTTCCGCCCCGGCGTCGGCGGCCCCGAAGCACTCTGGAAGACCGTCACCGAGTCACTGGGCACCACCCCCGACGTCTCCGAGGGCGACGAAGTCCGCCTCCCCGACGGCTCCGCCGGCGTCGTCTACTACGCGAACCTGCCCGTCAACCTGGGTGTCCGCACCTCCGAGGGCCTGTACCGCTTCATCCACTCCGGCATCGACCGCGGCGACGTCCTCGTCCTCGGCCACCAGAACTTCGCGGGACGAGACGAGCAGTCCGCCTGGGAGTCCTGGACCACCGAGCACTTCGCCTGACCGCCGCACGAATTTCGAAGGAGAACCTCCATGCGTATCGTCATCATCGAGTTCATCAGCCTGGACGGCGTCGTGCAGGCTCCCGGCGGCCCTCAGGAGGACACCGACGGCGGCTTCGCCCACGGCGGCTGGTCCAACCAGTTCTTCGACCCGGAGATCGCCGGGGGCGCCTTCGACTCCGCTCTCAACGGCGCCGAGGCGCTCCTGTTCGGCCGCCGCACTTGGCAGGTGATGGCCCAGGCCTGGCCCGAGCGCGCCGGGGACCCCTTCGCCGACCACATGAACGCCATCCCCAAGCACGTCGTCTCCGGCACTCTGTCCGAGTCCGACCTGACCTGGAACACCACGCTCATCCCCCCGGCCGGGGCGGTCGCCCGTATCCGGGAACTGCATGACGCCGACGGCGGCGACCTGGTCGTCATGGGCAGCCCCACCCTCGCCCGGACCCTCCTGCACGAGGGCCTCGTGGACGAGCTCCGCCTCATCGTGAGTCCGGTCCTCCTGGGCGGCGGAAAGTCCATCTTCCCCACCGACGGAGCGAAGCACGTCCTCGAACTCGTCTCCACCGTCACCAGCCCCACGGGTGTGAACGTCTGCACCTACCGTCCGGCCGAGCGGTAACCGGCGGTACGGGACGGGGGCGGCGATCCACACCGGATCACCGCCCCCGTCCGGGTTCAGGGCGGCGGAGCCTTGGAACGCCTCGCGCTCGCGTCGACGCCGCGTTCCGGTTCTGCCCGGAGACCCGGTCAGGCCGCCTGGTCGTGGCCGGAAGGGGCGGCGTGGCTCGTCGGGGACGGAGGGAGGAACGCCAGGGCCTGGGTGTGGGAGGTGCCGGTGGCTTCCAGAAGGTCGACGGTGAGGGAGCGGAGCTGGGCGAGGACGACGTGGGCGGAGAAGCCGAGGGCGGGGAGGACGGCGGGGTCGAGGCGGGCGGCGGTGCGGCGGAGGGCCTTGCGGGTCAGGGCGGGGTCGTGTCCTTCGGAGAGCTCCTCGCGCAGCCGGGTCACCGAGCGGGCGAGGTCCTCCATGGCCTCGGAGAGGAGGGCGGGGACGGGCTCGTTCTTCTCGATCACGGCGGCGGTGTGCCGTAGCAGGACCCGGGTGTTGCGCAGGGCGTGGTCGAGGGGCTCGGTCGCGGTGAGGTAGGCGTCGAGCCGGTCGCGGCGGTGGCGGTGCACGGGGGACAGCGAGGTGATCTCGCGGGCGGTCTGGAGTGCGTCCCGGTAGCCGTCGACGGTGCCTTGGGAGCCCCGGGCGCGTTCCAGGGCGGCGGCCGCGAGGGAAGGGTCGTGGTCGCGCAGCGCGGCGGCGGCCGTTTCGAGTGCCGCGGACAGTTCCTCCAGGAGCCCCCGGACGTGCTTGGCGGCCAGCCCGGACGGGTTGGCGGGCAGAAGGGCGATCGCGGTCAGGCCGATCAGCCCGCCGGTGAGTGCGTCGACCATCCGGTCGAATCCGGCGCCGTCCCCGGGCGGGAGCAGCGTGGCCACCAGGACGGCCGAGGAGCCCGCCTGCAGGGAGGTCAGCGTGCCGCCGTCGAGCAGCACCGAGACCGTCATCGCGAGGGCGACGACGAGGGCGATCTGCCAGGGGCCGCCGCCGATCGCCGAGACCAGCAGATCTCCCACGCCCACGCCGACGCCGACCCCGGCGACGAGTTCCAGGACCCGGCGCCACCTGCGGCCGAGCCCCACGCCGATGCACAGCACCACGGCGATGGGTGCGAAGAAGGGCCGCGCGTGGCCGAGGACCTGCGTCGCGACGATCCAGGCGAGTGCCGCGGCGAGCGCGCACTGGACGATCGGCAGCGCCATGGTGCGCAGCCGTCCGGTCCGGGCTTGGAGGCTGTCGGAGAAGGCCGTCATGTCTCAAAGATGAACCTGGCTGGGACTATTCGTCAAAGACATAACTTGACTTCTTCCCATAGAAGACATGCATGAGGCCGGATTTAGGATGACGGGATGAGCTTCCGGCAGATGGAGTACCTCGTCGCGGTGGTGGAGGAGGGGTCGTTCACCGCGGCCGCCCAGCGCCTCGGGGTCACCCAGCCGACGCTGTCCCACCAGATCCGCGTCCTGGAACGGGACGTCGGGGTGCCGCTGCTGGAACGGGCGTCCGGACGGGTCCTGCTCACCCCGATGGGACGGGAGTACCTGCCCCACGCCGAGGCGGCCCTGCGCAGCGCGCGGAGCGCCCGCCGCGCCGGCGCCGGAGCCGGGAGCCCGGTGCCGCTGCGGGTCGGGACCATGTACTCGCTCGCCCTGGGCATCGTGCCCCCGGCGGTCCGGGCCTGGCTGGCGTCCGAGCCCGGAGCCGAGGTGGAGGTCTCGGAGTTCGTCTCGAGCGGCGACCTGGAGAACCACGTGGCGGCGGGTTCGGCAGACCTGGGAGTGGGCCCGATGCCCGGCCGCTGGGACGGCCCGGTGTACGAACTCGGCGAGGAGAACCTCGTACTGGTGCTCCCCGAGGGCGATCCGCTCGCCGTGGAGGAGCGCGTCTCCCTCGACCTGGGAGAACTCTCCGGCCGTCCCTGGGTGCTGTACGACGAGCGCAACGCGCTGGCCCCGCTGGTCGTCCAGGCCTGCGCGAAGGCCGGGTTCACGCCCCGCGCGGCGGTCCGCACCCGGCACGCCGCGACCGCCCTGCAACTCGCGGCGGCGGGCCTGGGCCCCGCCCTGATCCCCGAGAGCGTCCTGGAGCCGGGTCTGCCGGTGACGGTCCTGCGCCCCGACCCTCCCATCCGCCGGATGCTGGCCGCCTACCTGGCCGGCCCGCCCTCACCCGCGGTGTCGGGTTTCATCACCGCCCTGCGCCG
Source organism: Actinocorallia sp. B10E7 (assembly GCF_039871655.1). Classification (NCBI taxonomy): domain Bacteria; kingdom Bacillati; phylum Actinomycetota; class Actinomycetes; order Streptosporangiales; family Thermomonosporaceae; genus Actinocorallia; species Actinocorallia sp. B10E7. The sequence goes on along the minus strand of NZ_JBDPLZ010000011.1, from coordinate 11,911 downwards.
CTGGACGTCCGCGGACTGAGCGCCGAAGCGGACGAGCGCCGCGACCGCGCGCCGGACCGTGCGGCGGGGTCCGCCCCATCGGCCTATCCGGGCGATCCGTTTTCGCCGGCGGCGTCGGGCTTCGCCGTGACCTTGCCGTGCAGGAGGTCCGTGGCTCGAGCGCCGGGCGCGGCGTGCTCGGCGAGCAGACCGGTGAAGACGAGCGCGGAAGGCGGAGGGCCGGAGCGGGTGAACGCCACGATCCGCCGCCGGATCGGGGTGGCCGGTCTCAACGCGCACCCGGCATAGCGCGGCACGATCACGTCGCCGGGCACCAGGGCCGGGCCGAGCCCGGCGGCGGCGAGTTCGACGGCGGTCGCCGTGTGGTGCACCCGCGCCGCGGCCCGGGGCGCGAACCCGGCCTTCGCGCAGGCCTGGACGACCAGCGGGGCCAGCCCGAAGTCCGAGGCGTACAGCACCCAGGGCCGGTCCGCCAGCGCGTCCAGGGGAATCCCGTCCCGCCGGTACCGCTCGATCAGCGGATCGTCCACCGGCAGCACGACCAGCAGCTCCTCCTCGCCCAGCACCTGCTGCGGCCCCGCCCAGCCGTGCGGCTCCGTCCCTACCGCGATGTCGGCCTCCCCGCGTTCCATGGCCTCGGCCAGCAGGTCCATGTGGGAGAACTCGGTCAGCTCCACGTGCACGGCGGGATGGGCGCGCCGCCACGCCCCGATCGCGGGCGGCACGATGCCCATGGCCATCGAGTGCAGCGCGGCCACCCGGAGCTCCCCGCCCTTCAGCCGCGCGGTGTCCCGCGCCGCCTCCGCGGCGGCCCGGGCCGAGGCGACGGCCGCCCGCGCGTGGGGCAGGAACCGCTCCCCGTGCCCGGTCAGCCGCACCTCCCCGGGCAGCCGCGCGAAGAGCGCGTTCCCCAGCTCCACCTCCAGCGCTTTGACCTGGTGGGACAACGCGGGCTGCGACACCCGCGCCGACCGCGCCGCCTCCGTGAACGAGCCCTCGTCGGCCACGGCGATCACGTACTCCAGCTGCCGAAGCCTCATGCGCGCACCCTACGACACCTCCCGGCGTCTCCCGGATGCTCCGAACCCGGACGAAGGCCGCGCGGGATCGCTTGCGGGTCCGCGCCGGGGAAAGCCGCCGCCCGCCGGGGGCTCAGCGGTAGAGCAGGATGGCGAGGAGATCGCAGACGGCGATCGCGACGATGAGGACGGTCAGGGCCCTGGTGGCGCGGGCGTGCGCGGTCAGCACGCTGGAGGTCGGCTTGCCCCGGCCCCGGCGGTAGCTCAGGGAGGCCAGGACCCAGATCAGCACGGCGGCGGCGACTGTGGCGCCGCCGAGGACGATCGCCTGGGCGCCCAGGGCCGGCGTCGCCCTGGCGAGCAGCGCCCCGTTCACCGCGATCAGCAGGGCCGTCCGCTGCCAGGCCAGCGCGGTGCGTTCGAACGGGGCCCCCGGATCGGAGATGCCGGGAGGTTCGGATCGGGAGGTCACCGGCTCACCAGCAGGATGACCACCGCGGAGGCGATGGTGACGGCGGTGGTGAGGATCGGTATCAGCCAGGTGTCGGGAAGCGGCTGACCGCGGCGCATGGCGCGCTGGTTCAACGCCCACCGCCTGTATCCCGAGACGACGACCACTAGGCCCAGGATCGCCAGCACCACGGCGGCGGCCCGCCGCCACTGCTCGTTCGCCACGTCGGGCAGGAGCTGCACGACCGCCAGGGCCCCGGCCTCCATCGCCAGCGCCGTGCGCACGTACGCGAGGAAGGTCCGCTCGTTGGCGAGCGAGAAACGGTAGTCCGGCTCCTGGAGTTCCGCTCCGGGCGTGGAGCTCACCGATCCGCCTTTCAGGTCATTCTTTGTTTCCCTCCGACCACTTTACACATGCCGTGAAAAGCGAGAGACATTGGCCCCTCAGTGCCTTTTTGAGTAATCCGATGAACGCGATGGGAATAACCGGATGTCCGCCTTCGGCGGCCGTCCGCAGGTAAGGATCGGGTAAGGGTGCGGCATGTCCTGTGTCATTCGAACATGTGATCGAGTTCGTTGGGTAGGTTCCCGGGCGTGCTGAGAGACGAACCGATCACCGCAGAGACCGACCCGTCCGGGACGCCCAGACGCATCGTCCGCCGAGGCCGCCGCTACCGCGTCCGCGTCCTGGACGTCTGGCAGGCCCCCGGCGGGGTCCGCCTGTACCGCCTGCAAGCCCGTGCCGAAGACGGTGAGTGCGCCGTCGCCGAGGTGAAGCGCACTGGCGCCGTCTTCCGCCTGTCCCGCTGGTGGGACTGACCTGGCCGCTGGCAGGTCCGTCATCGACGAAACGAAAGGAGTACCGGTTGCCATGAACGACATCAGAGTCGTCGCACTGCGCGACGCCGATCGGGATTTCGGTCTACGGTCGTTGTTCTCTCTGGACGAGGCCGCCGACGACGCGGCGGTCATCGTCTGCGTGGGCGACACCAGGCTGGAGAACCTGGTGCTGGATTTCTCCGCCCTCGACGCCTGGACGGGGATCTCGAAGACGAAGCCGGACGCGTTCCTGGGCGTGGCCGTCTACGGAGACCTCACCGTCTCGAACTGGATCATCAACGGAGAACGGGACTCCGGCCCGTTCCTGTGGGTGCGCGGTGATGTCCGGGTGCGGAACTTCGCCGCCGCGGGCAGCGAGGTCTGGATCGAAGGCGGCCTGGAAGCGTCGCAGACGATCGCCGGTATCCGGGGCCGCGGACGGACGGTGGTCAGGGGCGACGCCCGTGCCGAAGTCGTCCTGGCCCAGGAGCACCTGATGGAGTTCCACGCGGGTCTGACCGCCGACCTCGTCGTTGCGGGCGATCTCCTCAGGATCGGCGATCCCGGCCGGTCGAAGGTCACCGGCTGGTCCGGAGGCCTTCCCGGCCTGCTACACCGCGGGTGGCCGAGACCGCATGACCCGCTCGGCGACGCCGCGGAGCCTTCGGAGGCCAGGTCGGCATAAGCCGCGAGCGGGTAGAACCGCCTTGGCCTTGCCGACCCTCGTCACCTTGCTCGTCTTCGGCGGTCGTGCTCAGGTCAGGCGGGCTCGCAGGAGGCAGAACTCGTTGCCCTCGGGGTCGGCCAGGACATGCCAGCTCTCCTGGCCGCTTTGGCCGACGTCGACGGGGCGTGCGCCGAGGGCCAGCAGGCGCTGGAGTTCGGCGTCCTGGTCGCGGTCGGTGGCGCTGACGTCGATGTGCAGCCGCAGCTTGCCCGTCTTGGGCTCGGCGCCGGGGCTGAAGACCAGGGTCGGCTGCAAGCCGCCGAACCCTTCCGGCGGCCCGATCTCCACCGCGCCGTCGTCGTCGGTGTCCAGCACGCTGAACCCCAGTACCCGGCACCAGAAAGCCGCCAGCGTCTGCGGGTCCCGGCAATCGATCACCAGCTCGGAAATGCGACAGGCCATGATCGGCAGCCTAAAGGAGCGGCCGGGGCGAAGAAAGAGGCCGCGACGCCCCGCAGGAGCCGCGCGGGCGGCCGTGCCCGGCCCCATGGAGCGCGAGATTCTGGTCGCGAGGCTACGAGGATGGTGCAGGTGCTGCGTTCGGGCAGGTGGAAGTTCCAGATCAGTGAGGACGAGGTCGAGTGGTCGGCGGCGCGTGTGCCGGAGGCGGATGCGCACGCCGTCGGGGTCGCCCTCTTCGGCTGGGTCGAGGGCGTGCCGTCGGGCGGTCCAGCACCAGACCTTTCGCCGGGCCGGTGCACTTCACTCCAGCCCCTCCCCGAGAGGGCAGGCTTTCTTTATGAACAGGCATTACCACTACGTCGGCCCCGCTGAGATCCGCGAGCAGGTTCGGCCCGGTAGCCGAGGGTTCTTGATCACTTCTCGCGACGATCTCGACGCCTGGCTGAAAGTGCAGGCCGAGGAGGAGAGGGAGGATCCGTTCACCTTCGTCATCGATGTGAGGGGGATGCTTCTGCTCGCACCGCGGCGAAGCGAGCACGTCGCCTGCGCGGGAGGTGACCCCGTCCTGGGCGCCGGCGAAATCGCCTTCACCCGAGACGGCGACCGATGGTCGGTCCATGAGATCAGCAACCAATCCACCGGCTATTGCCCTGACGTCACTTCCTGGACGGCTGTCGAGGCCGCGCTCGACCGTGCCGGTCTCACGCGCCCACACGCCTTCACCTACGTGATCGTCTTCCGCCGCTGTCCCCGATGTCACCAGCGCAATATCGTCAAAGACGGTCATTTTGTCTGTGCCGTCTGTGAAGCGCCGCTGCCGGACGCCTGGAACGTGGACCGACCGGACGAAGACCCCGCCGCTACGCGCGTGCGGCGTGAGCGCCGGTCTCCGCGTACCGGTCGCGGGCGGCCGACCTGAGCTTGGAGGCTTCATGGGACTGTGCCTGTGCCCCAATGATGGAGAGGTCACGAGCCCTGACCTCTCCATGCCCTGTACCGGCTTCGGCAGATTCCGGGAGCGTTGGGCCCAGGCGGAAGGGATCGTTCTTTCTGAGATGTGCGGGTTCGGTGGAGAACGTCAGTGGAGCGACGTCGCCACCACGCTGGAGCCCTTTCTCAACCACTCGGACTGTGATGGTGAGCTCTCGCCCGCCGAGTGTGCGGCGCTCCTGCCCAGGATGGAGGAGATCTTCCTCCAATGGAGGAACGAGGCCGATGATCCGCTTCTCCGGCAGCACATCGAATACGGCCGTCAACTGCTGGTCGTCCTACGGTTCTGCGTGGAGAAGGACGTCGAACTCCTCTTCGCCTGACTCCGGGCGACGATCAGGTCGTTTCCGGCGCGCGCCGGGCGGAGCGGGGCCGTGGATCAGAGAATCTCACAAGAATGTGAAGCCGATTCGGAACTCTTCACCAACCGGGAGCCGTGGCGTCGACCTAGCGTTTGGTGCCGACGTACTCCCCAGGTGCAAGGAGTTTCGATGAAACGTCTCGCCGGTGCCGCGTTCGCGGTCGCCGTCGCCACCGGTCTTCTGGTGGCGCCGACGGCGGCCCACGCGGCCTCGAACCCGACGCAGATACTGAGCATCGCGGACGGCCCGGGCAAGCAGCAGGCCATGCAGAACGCCCTCTCCTACTGGACGGCCGACAACCTCGGGAAGATCAACGAGGCGGTGGTCTACGACCACACCTCCACCGACCCCAACAGCGTCGTCCCGGACGCCGACATGACGGATCCCAACGCGGACTGGGACGATCTGAGCCGGCCCTGGCCCGAGGCGCAGGGCTTGGCCTCGCGCACCGTGGGCAAGCTGTTCGTCCGGATGCAGGGGGACGGCGTCGACTACGTCACCACCTGCTCGGCCAACGTCGTCACCAGCGCGAACAAGAGCGTCGTCATGACGGCGGGGCACTGCCTGCGGGTCAACGTCCCGCTGCTCTCCAACGTGACGGCCACCAATGTGGCCTTCGTTCCCGGCTTCGACGGCGACGTGCTGCGGCGGAGCAGCACCACCAGGTCCGTCGCCGACATCGCCCCGTACGGCATCTGGGTCGCGACCCGCGCTTACATCACCTGGGGATGGAACTTCTCGCCGAACTGGGTGCTCGGCCACGACGTCGGGACGCTGGTCGTCCAGCGGCCGGGGGACTCCCAGCGGATCGAGGACGTCACCGGGGCGCAGCAGATCACCTTCACCCGGCCGCAGAACGCCTACGTGCACGCGCTCGGATACCCGGCCAACAACGAGCGGAGTTGGTACTCGCCGACCCAGAACAAGGTGGCCCCCGCCCTCCAGCGGCTGTACGACGGCCGCCGGATGTTCTTCGCCAAGGGCCAGAGCACCACCGGTTCCCTCTACGTCGACAACATGCTGCCGAGCGCCCTGTCGCCCGGCACCAGCGGCGGCCCCTTCTTCTACAACTTCAACGAGGCGACCGGCACGGGCGTCCAGATGGGCGTCGCCAGCCGCTTCGACGACCCCAACAACGCGACTCCCGCCGGCTGGCTCCTCGGCCCCAACATCGTGGGCAACCACCTGGGCGACGAAGAGCGCCTGGCCTACGAGGCCGCGGGCAACGTGACCATCACCCAGTGACCCGGTAACCCCCTCGAGCCCGTCCGGTGGACTTCCGTCCACCGGACGGGCTTCGCCGTTTCTTCGGGTTCCGTCCGACGGTCAGGTGAGGATGAAGTCGAGGACGGCTTGGGTGAAGGCGTCGTTGTCGTCGCCGGCGGCGGTGTGGGCCGCCTGGGGGAGGGTGACGACCTGGGCGGTGGGAAGGAGGGCGGCGAAGGCGCGGACGCTGTCGGCGGTGACGACGTCGGAGCGTCCGCCGTGCAGGAGCAGCACGGGGATGCGCAGGCGGGCCGCGGCGGCTTCGAGGTCGGCGGCACGCTGGTCAAGGGCGTTGGAGACGTCGGTGAGGAAGGCGGGGTCCCAGTGCCAGTACCAGCGTCCGTCGGGGCGCTGACGCAGGTTGCGGCGCAGGCCGTCGGGGTTGCGGCCCCTGCCGGAGGAAGGCAGGTAGGCGGCGACGGCGTCGGCCGCCTCGTCCAGGGTGGCGAAGCCTTCGGGGTGGCCGGACATGAAGGTGAAGATGCGGTCGCTGCCCTGCCGTTCGATCCGGGGCACCACGTCGACCAGCAGCAGGGAGGTGACCTGTTCGGGTCCGGCGTGGGAGGCGGCGGCGATGCCGATGAGCCCGCCCATGCTCGCCCCGACCAGGACGGCGGGCCGGTCGAGCTGGTCGAGGACCGCGGTCACGTCCCCGATCAGCAGGTCGGGGTGGTATCCGCCGGGTCCGGCCCACTGGCTGTCGCCGTGGCCGCGGGCGTCCAGCGCCACGACCCGGTGCCCGGTCCGGGCGAGGGCCTGTCCGGCGCGTCTCCAGGAGTGCCGGTTCTGTCCGCCTCCGTGCAGCATCACGACGAGTGACCCGTCGGCGGGGCCGCGTTCCTCACCGGCCAGGGTGATCCCGTCGGCGCCGGTGAAGTGGACCGGCCGGGGCTCGGTGAGGTCCAGGCTCGTGTTCAATCGTTCTCCTTCTGGTAGGTCAGCCCCGACAGGAGTCGGTCCATGGCGGCCGCGGTCTCCTGCCTGGCCGCGGCCGGGTCGTCGGCGTTGGCGATGAAGAGGGCGGCCTCGGCGATGGCGGCGAGCAGGATGTGCGCGAGGGCGTCCACGGGCCGGTCGGGCAGGGTCTTCTCCGCGACCGCGGCTTTGAGGAAGGCGCGGATGGCGCCGAGGCCGTACCGTTCCTCCATCGCGCGCCAGGTCCGCCAGCCCAGGACGGCGGGGCCGTCGATCAGCAGGATCCGCTGGACCTCCGCGTTGAGCGAGGCGTCCAGGAATCCCGACAGCCCGGCCCGCAGCCGTCCCAGCGCGTCGTCCGGCCTCTCGGCCGTCGCGGCGTTGGCGAGCATGTCCTCCTGCACCTGCTCGAACACGGCCTGGAACAGCGCCTTCTTGTCCTTGAAGTGGTGGTAGAGCGCACCCCGGGTGCCGACTCCGGAGACCGCCACGATCTCCTCGGTGCCGGTGGCGTGGTAGCCGTTGGCGACGAACAGGCGGCGTGCGGCGCTGATCAGCGCCGCACGGGTCGCCTCGGCCCGGTCGGCGACGTCGGCCGCCCGGGTGGTTCTGGGCGCCCCGGAAGGGCGTCGGCCACTGGACATGCAGGCAGTATGTGCCACATGCAGGCTGTATGTCCAGCGACGGGCCGGGCGGGGGCTTGCCGGACGGCATGCGCGTCATCAACGATGATCTTTAGCGATTTCATGGTGAAATTCACTGATGGGGTGATCCGCAGGTGGAGATCGACACGACACGACCGCATCCGGCGCGGATGTGGAACTACTGGCTCGGCGGCACGGACAACTTTCCCATCGACCGGCAGGTCGGCGACCAGGTCATCGCGGCGTTCCCGGCCGCCCGCGAGGTCGCCCGCCAGTCCCGCGCCTGCCTGGGGCGCATGGTCCGGTACCTGGCGGAGGAGGAGGGGATCCGGCAGTTCCTGGACATCGGCTCCGGTCTTCCGACCCACGACAACACCCACGAGATGGCCCAGCGGATCGCGCCCGAGTCCCGGGTCGTCTATGTCGACAGCGACCCGATGGTGCTCGCGCACGCCTCGGCCCTGCTGGCAGGCCGTCCCGAGGGGAGGACTTCCTATCTCCAGCACGACGTCAGGGAGCCCGCCCGGATCCTCGAGGCCGCCCGGGACGTCCTGGACTTCACCCGCCCGGTCGCGCTGATCCTCTTCGGGATCATGGGCAACGTGATCGACGACGACGAGGCGACCGCGATCGTCCGCCACCTGGTCGACGCGCTGCCGCCGGGAAGCTTCGTGGCGGTCAACGACGGCACCGGCGAGGTGGACCGCGAGGGCCGCGAGGAAGCGGTCCGGATCGCCGTGGAGAAGGGCTCCACGCCCTACACCGCCCGCACCTCCGAGGAGATCGCCGCCTTCTTCGACGGCCTGGACCTCCTCGAGCCGGGCGTCGTGTCCACCTCACGGTGGCGCCCCGACCCCTCCTCGGGCATCCCCGAGAAGATCGACGCGAGTTGCGGCCTGGCGAGGAAGCCCTGACCCTCCTCGCCGGCCGCCCGGCGCCCTCGCGGTGCGGACCGTCGATGGGCGCCGGGTCCGGTCGTCATGCCCCGGCGATGCCGACCGGCGTCACACGGGCCTACTCGCAGACGACGCCGTCGCCGTCGCGGTCGGTGTACCAGTAGTACTCCGGGTCCTGGCCCTGGTAGTAGGGGCCGTAACCGTTCGACTTGGCCTCGGTGCAGGTGCTGAAGCGCGGGTCGGTCGAGGGCTCCGGGGGAGTGGACGGGGCGGACTTCTTCCAGGACCGGGAGAGGACCTTGACGCCCCTGGCGTCGCGGAGCGTCGCGGTGTCCCGGTCGTTGTTCCAGATGTACCAGCCGCGGTTCATGTACAGGTGCGTCGCGGTGTTCTTGCCCCTGCCCGTGTGGATCTTGACGCTCTTGCCGGGCTTCAGGGTGAAGGCCGGGAACTTGTAGACGTGTCGCTGCACGTCGCGCAGCGTCCAGTTCTTGAGCCGGACGGCCTTGCGCCCGGTGTTCTTGATGACGACGAACTCCTTGTTGAGCTGGTCGTTGTCTCGTGTGTCCGGCCCGGGGGCGTCGTACTGGATCTTCGTGAACTTCAGCGTCGGCTTGGCCGCGGCGGCAGCGGTCCCGGAACTCCCGAAGACCATCGCGATCATGATGACTGACATCACAGTGGATCGCATGTTACTCCTGTTCACAACAGTAATGGGCTTGCCAATCTAGGGGAGATGGCCCTCAGATGGGGGAAATTTCGCGAAATTCACCGCCGTCTCGCCGGGCATCCGCTCGTGCCGGGGTCGGCGGGCTGCTCGTCCGTATCGTTAAGCGGCGCGAGGATCGGACGTAGTGGAACGGTTCAGGGAACTTTGGGGCGCAAGTTCACCCTTTCGCCCACGTGCTCTGTCGGTGACCGGTACCTTGAGTTGATCTTTCCCCTCTCGGAGGTTGACTTGTTCTCGGTCCCCGCCCGTCTGATGCTGGCCGCCGCCCTGGCGACCGGCGGCGCCCTCTCCCTTCCCGCCTCCGCCTCGGCCGCGCCCAAGTCCTGCCTGGTCGGCAAGTGGAAGCTCACCAAGTACAAGATGAACGGCAACATCGGGGGAGAGATCATCAACTCCCAGGGCGGCGGAGGCACCCGGCTGACGATCAAGAAGAAGTCGGTCGTCTACGACTTCGCGCGCTCCGAGCGGGTCGTCACCAAGGGCAAGACGGCCGACGGCAAGGCATACCGCATGGTGGACGTCTACAAGAAGAAGGTGACGTTCAACTCCACGCTGACCGGCGCGAAGAAGGGCAGCCTGTCCCTCAAGCCGAAGTCCGCCACCGGCAACGCCACCTTCACCACCACTCTGAACGGCGTCCCCGCGGGCACCACCAAGATCGCGAAGTACTACCGCAAAGGGGAAATCGACCCCTTCATCCCGGTTTACGCCCAGTTCTCCTGCAGCGCCAAGGCCATGGGCCTTCTGATGGAAGCCGAAGGCCCCGAAGGCGCCCTGGCCTCCGAGTTCTACTACACGCGCCTCTGACGCCCACCGGGGCGGCCGATACCCCTCGGCCGCCCCGGCCGCGTCCACGGAACGACGCCCGCCGGCGCTCGGCGCGCGGGCGTCCAGACGATCTCGGGCATGGCCGGTGTCCGCAAGACCACGCTCGCCCTTCACCTCGCGCACCGCTAAGCCGCCGAGGTCCCTTCTCTCGGCCTCGCCGAACATCATGGGTTGTGGCGGAGCGTGGCGGGGGCAAGAAGACTGCTCCTGCTGCTGGACGACGCCGCTACCGGCCGCCAAAGGCCGACCGCTTTGGGAGTGTCGTGCGGGGCTCGGACAGTGGTGATGTCGTTCAGCGTCCGGTGGTGCGAACTCAGATGCGGAGCAGGGCGATGGTGCGGCCGGACGGGCTGGAGGTCTCGGTGAGGGACGGGGGCCCGCAGCGCTGGTCGAACACGACGAGGGTGCCTTGGCTCAGGCCCAGGCGGTCGAGGTAGCCGTCCAACTGGACTAGGCCTTGCGGGATGGGGTCGGGGCGGCCGGGACGGTGGACTTTCAGTTCGACGGCCTCCCACTGTTCGGTGAGGTCAGGAAGCGGCCAGCGCACCAGGATGTCGATGCGGCCGCTGCCGACGGCGTACTCGCGGTCGATGCGGCCGCCGCCATTGACGACGCGGTGCAGCCAGCCCATGAACACCAGCTGGCAGGCCGCCTCGGAATAGGTCTGCTGTCGGGCGAGGATCTCGCCGTTCAGCCGCCAGAAGTCGAGGAACTCCGTGAGGAGCTTGTGGAAGTCCAGGCGGCCCTGCGGGGTGACGAACGAGCAGGGATCGACGTCGATGTTGCTCTCGACGTGGCCGGTGAGGACTCTGGCGATGACCTCCTGGTAGATCGGGTTGGCGATCTGGATGTAGCGGCCCTGCCCGATCAGTCCGAGGTCCCGCACGTAGGACAGGTCCTCCTCGTAGGCGGGGTCGGCCGTGGTCTCGATGCCGGCGAGCATGGGTTCGATGACGCGTTTGACTCGGGGTTCGTGCAAGCGGGCGACCAGGGAGTCCAGATGCGTCGCCCGGGAGACGATCAGGCGTTCCACCGCCTCGTCCATGTGCCCGTCGGTGACCGGCTCGGACACCGGCACCCGCATCTCGTCGATGACCTCGCGGGCCAGGGCGTTGACCAGCCACGGCTGGCCCTGGCTGGCTTCGAAGGCCCGCTGGATCGCTTCGGGTGAGAACTTCTGGCCGGTGGCCAGCGTGTGCTGCTCGTACAGCTCCGCCACTTGTGCGTGGGTGAAGTCGTCGAGGCGGAGGGATGCGGCTTTGATGTTGAACGGGCTCGAGGTGCCGAGCCGGTTCGGGTCACCGCCCGAGGCGGCCTTGTAGTCGCGGACGTCCCGCATCCCGCACAGCACCACCGAGTGCGGGAACCCGTTCCGTTCTCCGCTCTGGTAGCCGTTGCGCAGTTGGCTGAGCACGCTGACCAGGACGTCGCCCTGCAGGGAGTCGATCTCATCGAAGAACAGCACCAGCGGGAGCGGACAGTGGACCGCCCAAGCCTGGAGCGCCCTGTGAAGCCGGTTGCCGGGTCTGGCGTCCAGCCACGGGAGCAGCGGTCGGCGCTCCGGTGCGAGCTGCTCCTCGGCCGCATCCGCGATGATCTCCAGGAGCTGGTTCTCCGCGGCCTCGACGGTCTGCGCGATGCGCACCTGTTCGCAGGAGAACCAGACGGCGGCGTACCTGCCCTCGGCGTTGAGCGCGCGGGCCAGGGTCTCCAGCACCGTGGTCTTCCCCGACTGTCGCGGCGCGTGAAGAACGAAGTAGAAGCCCCGCTCGATGTACTCCCTCGCCTCGGGCAGCCGGGGTTCCGGGGGAAGCATGTAGTGCAGCTCCTCCCGGCAGCGGCCGGCCGTGTTGAAATGCTTCA